>NZ_LZRD01000001.1 GCF_001687325.1 Streptomyces sp. PTY087I2
CAGGCCCCGTCGAGGCGTCCGGCGGACGCGGCGTGGGCGGCGGCGGCCACGACCCCGATGACGGCGGCGACGACCAGGAGGTCGCGGGCCGCGCCCGCCCCGGTCTCCCAGGACTGTTCGGCGCGCTGGGCGCGGGCGAGCCGCCGCCCGGCGGACCGGAGCCGGGCCCGCCTGCGGTTCAGCGACCCCGTCATCAGGAGCTCGCGCAGCCCGTCGACGCTCTCCACGGTCTCCGACGACAGCTCGGCGAGCGCGCTGCGGGTGCGGTGCCCGCGTTCGGCGCGGCCGCGCGCTTCGACCAGCGGCGACCAGATCAGGAGCAGCGCGGCGGGTACGACGGCGAGCAGCAGCCAGGGTCCGAGAGCCGCGAGAACGGCCGCCGATACCGCGAAGACCAGTCCGGAGGCGAGGAGTTGGGCGATGGCGTGGGCGTAGAAGAACTCCAGCGCCTCGACGTCCCCGAGCGCGGTGGCCGCGAGGTCGCCGCTGCGTCGGCCCGCGATCCGGGCGGGGGCGCTGCGGGCCAGCCCGTCGAAGACCCGGACCCGCAGTTCGGCCAGGACCCGGTAGGCGAGGTCGTGCGAGAGGTCCATCTCACGCCAGGTGGCGAGGCCCCGGAGCAGGACGAGCCCGATCAGGACGGCGACGGTGCCGGGGGCGGGCGCGCGGTGCTCGGTGACGGCTGTGCCCACGGTGTACGCGGCGAGGGTGACGAGGGCGACCAGGGCGGCCTGGTCGACGAGGGCGGCGAGGCAGGTGCGCAGCACGGTGGCCCGGTGCGCGCCGAGGACCGGGAGGAGCGAGCGGAGGGCGCGGGTGGGGGCCTCGTCGGTGGGGGCGGGGTGAGGGCTGGGAGGGGAGGGCCGGGCGCTGTCGGGCTCGGCGCCATCGCGCCGTGCGCTGTCGGCCGGGGGCGAGGCCGAGTCCAGGGCCTGGGCCCGGCGCGGGGTCGGGGTGGGGGTCGGGATCGTGGCGTGGTCCGGGGTCGTGGCCTGGTCTGGGGCCTGGTCTGGGGCCGGGGTCGAGGTCGGGGTCGTGGCCTGGTCCGGGGCCTGGTCTGGGGCCGGGGTCGGGGGCGGGGTCGTGGCCTGGTCCGGGGCCGAGGCCGAGGCCGAGGGCAAGGCCTGGTCCGGGGCCGAGGTCGGGGTCGGGGCCGGGGCCGGGGTCGGGGTCATGCCGCGGGCTCCTTCTGTGTGGTGCGGCCGGCCGCGACGAGCGAGGCGTACACGCCGCCGCCCGCGAGCAGGGTGGTGTGGTCGCCCGTCGCGGCGACACGGCCCGCGTCCAGGACGACGATGTGGTCGGCGTGGCGAACGGCGTCGAGCCGGTGGGCGACGACGACGCAGGTGCGGCCGCGGCCGGCCGCCGCCAGTTCCCGGACGATCCGGGCCTGGCCGCGTTCGTCGACCGCGCTGGTCGCCTCGTCCAGGATCAGGATCGGGGCGTCGGCCAGCAACGCCCGTGCCAGGGCGAGCCGTTGGCGCTGTCCGCCGGAGAGCGTCGCGCCGCGTTCGCCGACGAGGGTGGCGTAACCGTCCGGCAGCCGGGCGATCTCCTCGTCGATCCCGGCGGTGCGGGCGGCGGCGCGCAGTTGTCCGTCCGTGGCACCCGGGCGGGCGATGCGCAGATTCTCCGCGATCGTGGCGTGGAAGAGGTACGTCTCCTGAGAGACCACGGCGATCCCCCGGCGCAGCGAGGCGAGGGTGTACGCGGCGGTGTCCGTCCCGGATACGGTGACGCGGCCCCCGTCCGGGTCCCGTTGCCGCAGCAGAAGGCTCAGCACGGTCGACTTCCCCGCGCCGGACGGGCCGACGACGGCGGTGGTGCGCCCGGCGGCGGCGGTGAAGGACACACCGTCGAGGGCGGGCCGAGTACTCCCCGGGTGGGTGAAGTGCACGTCCTCGAAACGGATTTCGGGCGCGCCTTCCCAGGCGGCGGTCACGGTGCCCCGGTCCGGGACGGCGGCCTCGGCGGTGCGCAGGGCGGCGATTCCGTCGGCCGCCGACACCCCGAGGTAGCCCGCGTGCCACTCGCGGGAGAGGTCGCGGACGGGGCGGAAGCATTCGGAGGCGAGGAGGAGCAGGAGGTAGGTGCCGGTGGCCGCGGTGCGGCCGGTGGCGGCGGAGGAGCACGCCACGAGGACGGCGGCGACCGTGCCGCCCTGGACGGCCAGGTCGGTGAGGCCGGTGTCGACGAGCGAGACCCGGAGTTTGGCGACGGTGCTCCGGTGCAGGGCGGCCGACCGCCGCTCCAGCCGTTCCCGTACGCGGCCCACGGCACCGGCGTTGCGCAGCGTCGGCATCCCCTGGAGAGCCTCCAGGTAGTCGGCGGCGAGGGCTTCGTAGGTGTCCCAGTGCTCCTTGCCGCGCCGCGCGAGCAGCCGGTCCCACCAGCGCGGCCCGAAGAGGGCGAGCAGCAGGGCGGGCCCGAGGGCGAGGGCCGCGTACGGCTCGACGAGTGCGACGGCGACGAGCAGCAGGGGCGGTACGGCGGCGGTGATGAGGAGTTGGGGCAGATAGCGCGAGATGTACGCGTCGACGCCCTCGACCCCGTCCACCAGCGTGGCCCGTACGGCTCCGGCCCGCGCGCCGGTGATCGCGGTGGGGCCGAGCGCGCCGAGCCGTTCCAGCAGGGTGTCGCGCAGCCTGACCCGTACGGTGGCGCCGGCCGTGACGGCGATCAGGCGCTGGGCGCGGCCGAGGGCGGCGCGGACCAGGACGACGGCGATCACGGCCGTGAGCAGCGGGGCGAGGGCGCCCGTCTCCCCCTGGGCGATCCGGGAGAGCACGAGGGCGAGAAGGACGGCCTGGGCGAGGTGGGTGGCGGTGACCGCCGCGAGCAGCGCGGTGGCGAGGCCGAGCGGGCGCCGCGCGGTGCGCGCGGCGCGCAGGAGTTCGGGGTGGAGCATCATGGGCGTTCTTCCTCGCCGGGCGGGGCCGCAGGGGCGGCGGATGCCGTGGGTGGGGTGACGGGCGTGGGGGCTGAAGCGGCTGGGGGCGTCGCCGGGGCGGCCGTTGGCGTCAGGCGTGAGGTGGCAGGTGTGGGGGCTGACGTGGCTGCGGTCTTGGCTGGGGCGGCCGTTGGCGTCGGGAGTGCGCCCAGGGCCAGGCCATGCACGATCCACTCGCGTCCGGGGGTGTCGCCGAGCGCCGCGCCCAGGTCGGCCTGTTGCCAGGAACCGATGGGGCGGGAGCGCAGGCCCAGTGCGGTGGCGAGCGCCTGGGCCACGCCGGCCGCGTATCCGGCGACGAGGTGGCTGCTGCGGACGGTGGCCCGCGCGGCGCCCTCGGGACAGCCGTGGGCGAGGAGCACCGCACCTGCGGCGCCGATCCACTGCTGGCCCGCGGCCCAGTGGGCGAGGGTGGTGCGCGCGTCGCCCTCGGCGCGGACGTCGAGGCCCCGCTTGCCGGGACCCGCTGCGTACAGGGCCGGGTCGGCACCGCCCACAGCCACGGTCCAGGCGGGCCCGTCCGGCCGTACGCCCTGGGCGGTGGCCAGGATCCGGGCGAGCAGGTCCTTGCCGGGCGGGTGGTTCAAGTCCTCGGGCGGGGCACTCCGGCGCGATTCCAGAGCCTCGTCGGTCACCTGTCCGGGGCACGGGGCCGGGTGCCAGGTGCCGTCGGGACGCCCGGGCGCTCCGGCGAGGTCGTGCAACAGGTGGCGTGCGACGGCGAGTTCGCGGGGCGGGGTGGTGTCGGCCCCCGGTTGCGGCGTCGGGGCCGAGGCCAAGGGTAGGGGCAGGGCGGCCCAGGCGCTCAGCGGAGGCGCGGCGTCGACGGGCCGCCCCGGGGGCGTCAACCGTACGGCCGCGAGCGGGAGTTCCGGCTCGGTGCCGGGCCAGGCGTCCTGCCAGTCCGGGGCGTCGGGCAGCCCGGCTGCGGTGGAGAGGAAGGAGCCGTCCGCGTCGAGAGAGACCAGCACGTCGGCGGTCGTGGCCCCCGCCAGCGCGAGGGCGGCGGCGGCATGACCCGTGTCGAGGAGCAGCAGCGGCCAGGCCCGGTGCCCGTAGTGGGCGACGGTGCGGGACGCGGCCACGGCGAGGACGACGAGGGCGCCCGGGGGTACGCCGTCGGGGGCCGGGCCACGAGGGTGGGCGCGGTGGGTGCGCGGATCGTAGGCGTACCGCCCGGGTGGCATCGAGCACCCCTGCCCGATCAGCAGGTGGGCACGCACCGGGTGCAGGGCTCCCGCCGAGGGAACGGGCCGCAGCCGGCCGCCCGGCGTGCCGGCGGGCGCGGCGAGGGAGAGTCGCAGCACGCGGTCCAGGTCGATCGCGGGTCCGGGCCGGCTGATGCTCGTAGTCGCGGGGTCGGGCGCGGGGTCGGTCCCGCGCTTGGGGTCGGGCCCGGCCTCGAACTCGAGCTCGCTGACGGCACCGACCACGGCCCGGGACCTCACCCCGCCCTCGGCCCCGGTCCCGCTCCCGCTCCCGCTCAACGGCAGCGCGGGGCCACTCCACGGGAACGGGCGCTCCGGAACGTACGGGGAAAGCTCCGGAACACGCGGCGACCGGGCGTCCGCGAGTGCCGTGCGCAGGAGGTCCGGGGCGGCGGGCGAGACCGCGCCCGCCCCGTCGGTGGGCGCGGCGGCTCGGGCCGGCGTTTCGGGCATGGTGGCGCGCTCCCTCACATGTGCGGCGGCGGGGCGAGGGTGAAGTCCTCAGCAGCCGTCGGTGGTTGGGTGCGCCAGCCCCGGCCGAGCGCCGCCTCCGCGAAGCGCGGGCAGCCGAAGTAGCCGAAGGCGGCAGGGGCGTTGGGAATCAGCCCGGAGACCAGGACCCGGGCGACGCGCAGTTCGGTCTCCGCGACGTCCTCCGTCGTGAGATCCGCGGTGATCACCCGGTGGCCCCCGGCGGCGAGCGCCGCGTCGAGCGCGGCGCGGCTGCCCGGGGTGATCGCCGTGACCGGGACGACGCCCAGGGCCGGTTCGGTGAAGCGGCGGGCGAGCGGGGCCAACCGGTCGTCCAGCCAGACCTGGACATGGGCGCCGAGGTCCCGGACGGCGGCGAACTCGGGCCCGCAGTCGTCGAGATAGCGCCGGTCGGCCCGGTGGTCGAGGTAGAGGCCGCGGGCGAGCATCCCGGCCTCGACCGCCCGGTACACCCATCCGTCGGCATCCACCGTGCCCTGGGTGAACACCCACGTGTGCACAGCCTCCAGGACGGCCTTGCGAGCCGCTTCCGCCGGGTCGTACCGGCAGGCGAACCCCGCCGCGTACATTCCGCGCCCGGGATCGTGCACGAGGGCGGCGACGCAGGGGGCGAACTCGGAGGGCATCTCCACGATGTGCACGTCCAGCCCGCAGCCGGCCAGGTCCTCGGTGAGCCCGGGAACGCTCGCCGGGTCGATGCCGCGGGTGGGTCCGTCCAGGTGCCACCACACCTCCAGCGCGTCGCGCTCGACGACTTCGAGGAGCCCGCGCTCGACGGCGTCGTCGAGGCCCTGCCCGGTGGCGATGCCCGCGTAGTTGAGGTGGTGGGTACGGGGCAGCGAACGCAGCTCCCCCTGACGCCAGTTGAGATGGGTCAGCGCGACCGGGGCCCAGCAGGGTTCCCCGTTCTCCACGGCCCGGGTCCACAGTGCCGGCGTGTCGGGGGTGAGTTCGGCGTACGGGAAGCCTCGGCGGCCGTACTGCCACGGGGCGTACGTCGGCAGCGCGCCGGGTCCGTAGATCCGGCCGCCCTCGGCGGTCAGCTCGGCCGCGGTGGCCCGCCGGGGCTCCTGGGGGTGGCCGGGCGGTGGAAGGCGGTTGCCGCAGTAGCGCTCGACGGCCTCGGCCACCGCGGCGATCCAGGCACCCCGGGGGTCGCCGAACGTCGTACCGAGCGAGACCCGGTCGGCGGGCCAGGCGCCGAGGCGGCGGGCGTCGGCGACGTCGGCGGTCATCGCGGTGTAGCGCGGCGGCGCACCTGCGGGGTGCTCGACAGGGGCGACGGCGCGGACGATCCCGCTGACGGGGTCGACGAGGGCTTCGAGGGGCAGGGCGCTGGTCAACGGCATATCTCCGGTACGGGCTCGACGTAGCGGCGTCGGGCGACGACGGGCAGGTGGAGGGCGCTGCCCCGGGGGTTCACGGTGCGGCGGGACGGGACGAGCCGGGTGGCCGTGACCGGGTCGTCGCCGGTGTGCGGGTTACGGGCGTGGGCGGGAAAGTGGTGTCCGGCGATCTCGGCCCGCAACCGGGTTCCGGCGGGCAGCCTGCGGCCCAGGGTGCCGAGCGGCACGGTGATGTCCGCGGCTTCGCCGGGCGGGCCGGTGCGCCGGACGATGCCGAAGGCGAGCGGATCGGCCCGGCCGGACGGGTCGAGCGCGGTCAGGCGTACGGCCCAGTCGGCCGATGGCGTGTCGGCCGTGGCCGCGATCCGGGCGACGGCCGCCCCTGCCAGGTCGAGCGGGCGGGGCAGCGGCGGCGAGAGCAGCAGACAGCGGTCGGCTCGGTCGCCGTCGACCGGGACGGCGAGGTCGTCGGAGCGCACGGGGCGCTCCGGGTCGGCGCTGAACTCGGCTCCGTGGAGCAGCCGTAGACCGGTGGACGAGCCGAAGGACCAGCGGCGCTCCGCCTCGGGGGGAGTCACCTCACGGCGGGTGCTGTGCCAACGGCCGCTGTCGCCGAGGGCGATGGCCCCGCACCGTGTCGGCTCCAGGCGCCCGGCGAGCGCGGCCCGGGCCCACCGTACGTACAGCGCACCGAGGTTGACGCGTGCGCGGGCCGGCACGGACCGGTCGGCGGTGAGGCGGTGCCCCCAGGGTCCGAGCAGCAGACGCGCCGGTCCGCCCCAGCCGCGCCAGAGGGCCACGGTGTCCTCGGCGAAGGGGTCGCGGGTGCCGCCGACGGCGAGCAGCGGAAGGCGGGCGGCGGAGCCGCGCGCGACGAGCCGTCCTCGTTCCCGGTCGGCCCAGAGCCTTGGCCAGGACGGCAGTTCACGCCCGAGGCCCGTGGCCAGCCGCTCCGCCAGGCGGGCGACCGGGAGGTGTTCGAGCAGCCGGGGGTCGTCGGCCAGGGCGCGATCCAGCGCGTCGGGGTCGGAGTCACGACGGTCGCCGTGGGCCGCCCACCAGCCGGCCCGGGCCCACAACCGCTCCGGCCCGCCGGGCTCACGCGCGGTCTCGGGGAGCCCGAGCGCGGGCACGGCAGCGATGACGGCGTCGGGGATTCCGTCGCGGCGCACACCGCCAAGGGCTGTGCCGGGGGCGTCGAGTGCCGTGACGAGGGCGCAGTACGCGGCGTAGGAGGCTCCGACGGCGACGACCTCCCCGTTGCTCCACGCCTGCGCGCGCACCCAGGCGACCGCGGCCGCGCCGTCCTCTCTCTCATGGTCCCGGTACGGGTGCCACTCCCCCGGTGAGCCGTGGCGGCCGCGTACGTCCTGGGCGAGGGCGGCGAATCCGTGCGCCGCCCAGCCGCACAGCTCGGCACGGTGGGCGTCGCGCCCGTACGGGGTGCGGATCAGGACGGCGGGGCGGGGCCGGTTCCCGTCCGGGAGACATACGTCGGTGGCGAGCGGGGTGCCGTCGGCAGCGGGGACGGACACGGTACGGGTGTTCACGGGCGAGCCCCGGCGGCACGGCCCCCGGCAGTGCCGGCCCCGGCGGCGCGCGCCCCCACCGGGGTCGGCGCGGGCAGCGGGGCGACATCCGGGACGGGGAGCACGGGGTGCTCGGTGAAGGTGAGATCGCGCAGGTCGATCCGGCGCAGCCGACGGCGGGCCGGAAGGCGGGCCGAGCTGCCCGCGCCTGCGCCTTCGGCCTCGGCCCCGCCTGCCACTCCGGCCCAGGCGATCAGATCAGCCGTGAGCAGCGCTGCGATCAGCGCAGCGGACGCTTCGGTGGGATGGGGTCCGGTATCGGCAGTCCGGTGACCCGCCCAGTACGCGGCGAGTTCACGATGGGCGGGGGTCGCCGCGAGTCTGCGGAGTCGGACATGCCGGGAGGAGACGTCGCCCGGGGCCGCGGCCAGGGGCTCGGTCCAGCTGTGGGAGCCCTCGCGGTGGCAGCGCAGCCAGGCGATACAGCGGCCCGGCAGCCGGTCCGCCGTGTCCCAGAGCCCTTCGGGCACGGGCGAGTCCAGGCACCACACCACGGCGACACGCCCTTCGGTGCGGTGGTCCGGGGCTGCCCGGACGAGCTCCGCCACATGGTCCGGGGTGATCCGGAGGACCTCGGCCCCTTCCGCCTCGGCGCAGCGCGCCAGAGGGCCGGTGAGCACGGGGTCGCCGAGGACATGGACGGTGCGGCCGACGAGCGGGGCCCGGGGCGGGGCGGACACCGTGTGTCCACCGGCCTCGAACGCCTCGACCAGCCGCGCGAGTTCGGCGGTCTGCGGACCCTCGTCCGGCGTCTCCTCGCCCGCCAGCCGGCGCACCAGGGATTCCCCGGGGACGCCGCCGGTGTCGATGCGCAGGAACTCCCCTCCGGAGGTCCGGAGCACGGGGGTGGCGCCGGGAACGGTGACGATCCCGGTGCCGGGAGCGAGTCGACTGCGGGTCACGGAATCCTCCGAATCGGAAGGCGGAAGGGGAGAGACAGGGACGGGATGTCCGGGGCTGAACGGGGCGGGCCCGCCCGGGTTGTTCCACCGGGCGGGCCCGCCCCCGCGCCACGCGGGAGACCTGCCTTCAGCGGCAGGAGTCGCTTACTTCTCGGCCGCGGTGTCGGCCTCGGCGGCGTCGTCGAAGGGGTTCTCGACGAGCGCGTTCGAGTGGGTGGCGGAGAGGTGGGCGAGCTGGCCCTGGTCGGCGATCGGGCTGAACACCTTGTTCTGCTCCATGAGTTGAAGACTCCATTCGGATCGGTTGGGTGTAGGTCGCGGCGTCGGTCCGTGCCGCAGCACAGACACTAATGAATATGATTTTCATTCCGCAATAGCTGGAGCGGATCGAGAGGGTGATCTGGGTAACAGACGGGCCAGCCACCCTCCTCGTCGATCCCCACCCGGCCTTCCACGCCGAGGACTTCGGCCAGCAGACGCCGGGTGACCACCTCGGCCGGGGGCCCGTCGGCGGCGATGCGGCCCTCCCGGAGCGCAACGATCCGGTCGGCGAACCGGGCGGCGTGGTTGAGGTCGTGCAGCACCATCACCACCGTCAGCCGGCGCTCCGCGCGCAGCCGTACGACCGTCTGGAGCACCTCCAGCTGGTGCCGCAGATCGAGATAGGTCGTCGGCTCGTCGAGGAACAGCACACGGGCGTCCTGGGCCAGCGCCATGGCCAGCCGGACCCGTTGGCGTTCACCTCCGGACAGAGCGTCCACGGGCCGGTCGGCCCAATCCGTGACGCCGACGTCCGCGAGCGCCCGGGACGTCACCTCGTCGTCGCCCTCCCGCAGCATCCCGAGCGGCCCCCGGGCGGCGTAACGCCCCTGCCGTACGAGTTGACGTACAGTCAGCCCCGGTACGGACGGCGCCGATTGGTGGAGCAGCGCCACACGCCGGGCGGCGGTGCGGCGCGGCAGCCTCGCCACGTCGTCGCCGTCGAGCAGGACGCGTCCGCCGCTCGGGGTGAGCAGTCCGGCGGCGAGCTTGAGGAAGGTGCTCTTGCCGCAGCCGTTCAGCCCGATCAGGGCGACCAGTTCACCGGCCCGGATGCTCAGGTCCACCCCGCGCAGCACCGGGCGTCCGGGGTAGCCGAAGGCCAGCCCCTCCGCCCGGACGACGTCCGGGACTTTCGGTACCGCGCCGTTCATCGCGCTCTCCGTCGTGCTCATATCCACTGCTCTCTCCCTCATCTCTCGTCCACCCGTCGCCGCGCCACGACCATCAGCAGCCCCGCCCCCACGCAGGTGGTCAGGGCGCCGACCGGGAGGGTCAGCCGGTCCGCGTCGAGCGCGGTGGCCAGCAGCCGGGACAGCAGTTGGGCCGCCGCGTCCGCCCCGCACACCACCGCCGCGCCGAACAGCGCGGCGCCCGGCAGCGTGACGCGCAGATCGGCGCCGAAGACGGCCAGCGCCAGATGGGGCACCAGCAGCCCGACGAACCCGAGGGCGCCCACCGCCGACACCGCGCCGGCCGTCAGCGCCACCGCGCACACGAGCGCCGCGCCCCGGCCCCGGCCGGTGGCCAGACCCGCGGCGGCGGCCTGTTCGTCGCCGCAGCGCAGCAGGGTCAGCGGCCCGGCGAGCAGCCAGGCCGCCGCGCCCCAGAAGGCGGCCCACGGCCAGAGCAGATTCCAGTGCTGCCAGACCCGGCCCTCGGTGGAGCCGATCAACCACTGGACGACGCTGCCGAGTTCACCGGGGGCCACCAGGAGGACGACCGCGGTGAGTCCGGCGAGCACCGCCGATACGAGGACCCCGTAGACGGCAGTCTGCTCCGGGTCGCCCCGGTCCCGCCCGGCGAGCAGCCACAGCAGTCCCGCCCCGGCGAACCCGCCGACGCAGGCCGCCACGACCACGGCCGTGGGGGATTCCCAGCCCGCGAGGCCGAGGCCGGTCGCGGTCACCGCGCCGAGCACCGCGCCGGGTGTGACGCCGGTGACCTCGGGTCCGGCCAGCGGGTTGCGCAGGGCGGACTGGAGCACGAGCCCGGCCACTCCGAGGCAGGCCCCGGCGACCAGGGCCACGAGCACGCGGGGCAACCGGAGTTGGAGCACGATGTGCTCGGCGGTGGGGTCGTCGCCGGCCCCGAGCAGCACGGCCCGTACGCCTTCGGGGGTGACGCCCCGGCCGGCGAACAGTCCGGCGCAGGCGACCACGGCGCCGAGCAGCGCCAAACCGCCCATCCGCACACCCGGTGCGCGCAGGGCCCGGCGGGCGCGGCGTGCCGTTCCGGGCGCGGTATCGATGGAGGTCATCGTTCCGCCTTCCGCAGTACGGGAACGGGGGCGTCCGGCGGAGTCGCCTGCGCGGGCAGGGGCACGGGGCGACGCGCTCGGGCGGGCCGCCTCCCCCGTCTCAGCAGCACGACCCCGACGGGCACGCCGACCAGGGCGGTCCAGGCGCCGACGGGCGTCTCGATCGGGGCGAGCGCGAGCCGGGCCGGCTGGTCGGCGCAGAGCACGACGACCGCACCGCACACGGCGGACCGGACGAGCCACCCGGCCGCGCCGCCGTCCGGGCGGAGGCGGCGGGCGAGGTGCGGGGCGAGGAAGCCGACCCAGGCCACCGGTCCGCAGACCGCGACGACAGGGGCGATGAGGACGACGGCGATGCCCAGGGCGGCCACCCGCGCCCGCTCCACCCGTACGCCCAGCGCGCGGGCGTCGTCGTCGCCGAGCCGCAGCACACCGAGGACCGGCACGCACAGCACCAGCGCCGGGACGGCCACGGCGAGCCAGGGCAGCAGACCGGTGACGTCGTCCCAGGTGCGGGCGGACAGACTGCCCAGCAGATAACGGTAGATGAGCTGGAGGTCGAGCTGGTCGGCCATGACCATGAGCACCAGCAGCGCCGCCTGGAGCGCGGCGGCGACGGCGGCCCCGGTCAGCAGAACGGCCGACGGGCTCCGCCCGAATCCGGCGGCGATCAGGGTGAGCAGACCGCCGAGCGCCGCCCCGGCCAGGGCGAGGAACGGCTGGAGTCCGAGCGGGATCGCCAGGGACAGGACCAGCGGTGCGGCAACGCCGAGGGCGGCTCCGGAGGAGACCCCCAGCATCTCGGGCACGGCCAGCGGGTTGCGCAGGGCCTCCTGGAGGACGAGACCCGCGGCGCCCAGGCAGGCCCCCGCGACCAGCGCCAGCACCATGCGGGGCAGCCGCAGTTCGGTGACGACGAGCCCCGCGAGCCCGTCGGCCCCCAGCGTGGCCGGGAGCCGGGCGGGCGGGACGTACGGCGTGCCGAGGCTGAGCGCGCAGACCGCGCTCGCCAGGGCCGCCGCGCCCAGGCAGAGCAGCGCCACGGGCGGACGCCTCACCGCAGTGCGGCCGTCGCCTCGTCGAGGACGACGCCCAGCGACCGGGTGCCGCGCCCCTTGGCCCACACCTCGGAGTCGACCTCGAAGACCTTGCCGTTCTTCACGGCCGGGATACGGGACCAGAGCGGGTTCTTCGCCAGCTTCTCGGAGAGCTTCCCGTCGGGCGCGCCGAAGGACAGGGTCTCCACGAACAGGACGTCGACGTCCCGGGCGAGGATCTCCTCCAGGCTGTAACTGCCGTCGACGCCTCGGCTCTTCCAGGGGTAGTGGGAGATCTTCGGGAACAGTCCGGCCGCCACGTCGGTCTCCGGGGTGGCCACGCCGAAGTTCTCGTCGCTGCCGAAGATGATCAGCGCGGTCCTGTCGCTCTTCTGCTTCTCCGCCGCTGCCAGGCGGGTGCGGAAGGTCTTCTCCGCCTTCTCCCCCTGTGCGGTGCGGCCGGTGAGCGCGGCGAGGTCGCGCAGGTAGCCGACACTGTCCTGCCAGGATCCGGGCTGGACCGGCCAGAACGTCGTGGCGCCCTTGAGCGCGGGGGCCAGCTTGCCGTGCGTGTCCTCCAGGCCGATGACCAGGTCGGGCTTGTGGGCGAGGATCGCCTCGACCTCGGGGCTGAGGAAGCCGCCGGGCACGACCGGCACCTTCGCCGCCTTCTCCTTGCCCAGGAACTCCGGGTGCGCCAGTACCTGGGAGTTGGTGGCGGTGGGGGTCATGCCCAGCTCGACGAGGATGTCGTCGCAGAGGGCGACCAGGCAGACGATCTTCTCCGGCGGCTTCGGCAGGGAGACCGTGACGCCCTTGGCGTCGGTGATCCGGGTGGCGGCCTCGATGGGCCGCACCTCCGTACTCGTACGGGCCTGGGCACCGGCCGCCGCGGCCGGTGGCTTGCCGGAGTCGGCGTCCCCGGTGCCGCAGCCGGCCAGCAGGCCTCCCAGTACGGCGATCGCGGCCCAGCGGCGGACTCTCAGCGCGGTTCGTGGCATCGACGGTTCCTCAACGTTCCTGTGCGGTCCCGGGGATGCGGCAGAGCTGGCGGCGGAGCCCCGGGAGCGATCCCCGCCACAAGCCGAAACCTTACACATGATTATCATTTCCAATAAAGTGAGCGGGGCTTCCGCCGGGATCCGGCACGCCCCATCGCTCCCGCCCACCCTCACCGGCCCCGCCGACCCCAGGAGTTCGTCATGTCGCACGCCTCGCCCCCCGATCCCCACGCGCCGCCGCGCCTGCTGGTCTCCGACCAGGTCGCGGGGCGGGTCAGCCTGCTGGACCTCCCGGACGGCACGGAGCGGGCGGAGCTGAACCACCGGCACCTCGCCGAGCACGCGGGCTTTCTCGCGCTGCCGGACGGGCTCGTCGCCTGTGTGGACGACCGGGCGGGCGAGCTGCTCGTCCTCGATCCGTACGGGCCGGGCGCCGGGCGGCCGCTGGTCCGGCGGCGGATACCGGTCGCGGTCCCCGCCGAGCATCTGGCGGCGGACCCGGACGGGCGGCGCCTCGCGGTGACCACCGGCCTCGGCCGCAACGAGGAGGCGTGGACCGGACTGCTGACGGCCGTCGACCTCGACGCCCCGGACGGCGCCGTCGCCGTACGCGTACGGGGGCGGACCGGCGAACCGGGGGTCACGGTCCTCGGCGGGGCGTCCCCGCTCGTGGTGGTGCGCCACCGGGAGCCGGGCGAGCTGCTGGTCCACCGGCACGACGAGCTGATGCGGTCGGCCCCATCCTGCCCGCCGGCGGTCCCGGTGCGGCGGATCGCCCTGCCGGACGACGACGGGCACGGGGACGCCCACGACCCGCTCACCGGGCGGCTGTTCGCCGCAGCGGGCTCGGGCGTGCATCGCGCACGGCGGGAGGGGGACGACCTGATTCCCGAGGCGCCCCTGCCCTGGTCCGCCGACGGGCGTTCCGGCGGGCGCGGCTACTACTTGCGGCTCGATCCCGTACGGCGGATGCTCTGGTCGTGCGTGCGCGGTGGTCCGGGCGACCCCGGGCAGTGGCCGGACTGGTCCAACGACGTCTGGTGGCATCACCTGGACACCGGCGGGACGGGGCGGCTCGATCTGGGGCCCGGGCTGGTCTTCCGGCTCGCGGTGACCGCCCGGCACATCGCGTTCACCCGCGTCCATCCGGACGGCGACGAGCTGATCCTGCTCACCGCTCCCCCGGCCGCCGGGGCCCGCCCGGAGATCGGCGCGCGGCTGCCCCTGCCCGCCATGTCCGGTGCGCCCCGGCGCGGCGGGACCCCCTGGGACGGCGTACAGCGGCGGGCCGTCGCCGCCTCTCCCGGCGGGGGCCTGGTCGCGGTCAGCCGGGGCGGCCACGGCGAGGTCCACGTCTTCGACGCGGACAAGACGGCCCTGCTGTCGACCCTGACCGTCCCGACGCCCCTGGACGACGGGGGGCATCTCGCCCTCGTGACGCCCGGGGACGGGGCTCACGCCGATCCGGTCGGCCGCTGAGACCGGCACGTCACGGGGGGCGTGGCAAGATCCGCCGCGCCGCTGAACCGGCGCCACGGGTGGTGGCGCGACGAGCCCTCGCCGCGCCACCTGCTCCGTTCAGCCCCGTGTCACCAGGAGGACTTGGTCACTCCGGGCAGGAATCCCGCGTGGGCCTGCTCACGCATCCGGACCCGGGAGAGGCCGAACGTGCGCAGATACCCCCTCGGCCTGCCGTCGACGCTGTCCCGGTTACGGACCCGGGTGGCACTGGCGTCACGCGGCTGACGCCGCAGCTCCTCCACGGCGGCGAGACGCTCAGGCTCCGGGGTGCCCGGCCGGCGGATGATCTCCTTCAGCTCGGCCCTGCGGGCCGCGTAACGCTCGACGGTCGCCCGGCGGCTGTCGTTCCGCGCGATCTTGCTCTTCTTCGCCATCAGACCTTCTCCCCTCGCGCGCGGATGCGCGCCACCGCGGCTTCGATGCCGATGCTGTCGACGGTCCTGATCGCCCGGGCGCTCAGCGTGAGGCGCACATAGCGCCCCTCACCGGGCAGCCAGTACCGCTTGCGCTGGACATTCGGGTCGAACCGGCGGGACGTCCGGTGGTGCGAGTGGGAGATCTTGTTGCCGAATCCCGGCTTCGAGCCGGTCAGTTGGCAGTGGGCGGACATGAAAGTTACCTGCCTCTCCTTCGACGCATCCATTATTGAAAATGGAAACCATTGCCATATAGTAGCGCCCATGGCTCGCAACGAAGTACGCCCGGTCATCAAGCTCCGCTCCACCGCGGGGACCGGCTACACCTACGTCACCCGTAAGAACCGGCGGAACGACCCCGACCGGATGGTGCTGCGCAAGTACGACCCGGTGGCCCGCCGCCATGTCGACTTCCGCGAGGACCGCTGAGTCCCGCCCGGCACACCGCACATCCCGCACACCCCTGAAGCCCCACCCGAGGACACCGTCATGAAGCCCGGAATCCACCCCGCCTACGGCCCCGTCGTCTTCCGCGACAAGGCCGCCGACTTCGCGTTCCTGACCCGCTCGACCATGACCAGCGACCGCACCGTCACCTGGGAGGACGGCAACACCTACCCGGTGGTCGACGTGGAGATCTCCTCCGCGAGCCACCCCTTCTACACCGGCACCGCCCGCGTGCTGGACACCGCCGGACGCGTCGAGCGCTTCGAGCGCCGCTACGGACGCGGTGAGGCCCGGTGAGCGGGGGCACCACGAAACTGCCCGTCGTCATCGTCTGCGGCCTGCACTCCGAGGCGCGCGGCGAGGTCGTGGAGGGGCTGCTGCGGCACGTACCGCAGAGCGTCGCGCTGCACCACGACCTGTCGACGGCCACCGGCGGGACGGTCCGCCGCTCCCTGCGGGACGCCGGTGGCGAGCTGGCCTCCGGCGAAGCGCCCCTGGTGAACGACTGCGCCTGCTGCGCGCTGCGTGAGGACCTCGTCCCGGAGCTCGAACGGCTCGCGGGGGACGGGGTGACCCGGCTCGCCGTCCTGGAGCTCTGGGACTCCGTCGAGCCGAAGTCCATGGCCGAGGTGATCGCCGCGCACACCGACGCCGCCGAGGTCACGAATGTGTTCACGGCGATCGACCCGACGCTCGTCCTGCCCTGCCTCTCCAACGGCGACGATCTGGCCGAGGCCGGTCTCGCGGCGGCGCCGGCCGACCGGCGGACCATCGGCGACACCTGGGCCCGGCAGGTGGAGTACGCCCCCGTCCTGGCCGTGGCGCCGAACCCCGCGGCCGACGACGAGGACCGCGCCCTGATCCGGCAGTTGAACCCGACGGCACGTCAGGCAGCGGCTGGATCGGTGGAGTTGGCCCGGCTGGCGTTCGCCGGGTTCGACGTGGAGGCGGCGGCAGCGGGCCAGCATCCGGCCTGCGCGCTGCTGCCGCAGGAGGCGGAGGAGGCCGGGGTGGGCACGCTCGTCTGGCGGCGGCACCGGCCCTTCCACCCCGAGCGCCTGCTCGACGCGCTGGAGGACCTGAGCTGCGCGGCGGCCCGCAGCCGGGGCCGGTTCTGGCTCGCGGACCGGCCCGACACCCTGCTCTCCTGGGACGCGGCGGGCGGCGCGCTCTGTGTGGAGAACACCGGGCCCTGGCTCGCCTCGCTCCCGGACGCGGCCTGGTCCATGGTGCCGCCCTACCGGCAGGCGGCCGCCGCGCTGGACTGGCACCCCGAGCACGGCGACTGCTGCCAGCACCTGGTCTTCGTCTCCCCCGGCCTCGACCGCGAGGGGCTGACCGGTCTGCTGGACTCCTGCCTCCTCACGGACGAGGAGTACGGGTCGGGCCGGGAGGCGTGGAAGAGCCTGCCCGCCGCGTTCGACGCGCTCCTCGACCCGGTGCACTGAGACCGGCCGGCCCACCCCCGTACCCCCTCAACTCCGCAGCCCCTGACCCGTATCCACCGACCGCACATCCAGCCCACCGAGCACGAGGAAGCCTCATGGCACGTCAGCACGACCCCCGCAAGCCGCTCAAGAGCCGGCCGAACCCCCTGGACGCCGCAGGGATCACGTACATCGACTACAAGGACACCGATCTGCTGCGGCGGTTCATCTCCGACCGGGGGAAGATCCGCAGCCGACGCGTCACCCGGATCAGCGCCCAGCAGCAGCGCCAGATGGCCGCGGCCATCAAGAACGCCCGCGAGATGGCCCTGCTGCCCTACTCCGGAGCCGCGCCGGGCAAGTAGCGCGCGACGCCCCCGGCCTGCGGCGGGGGCCGCGTCCGCGGCTCGGGATGCAGCACGACGGCAGTCCGAGCACCATGGACGCATGGGCAGAGACATCCCGGAGAAGGGCGCCCCCGGTCCGAGGTCAGCGGATCCGGGAACAGCGGACCGACGGGGCGGCCCGCCGAACCAGGGCCTCGCTCTCGCCGCGATGCTGTTCGCGGTGTCGATGACGTTCATCGACCAGACGATCGTCGCGATCGCCGCGCCGGACATCATCGACGAACTCGGGCTCACCTCCTCGCAGATGCAGTGGGTCGTCAACGCCTATCTGCTCACGCTGGCCGCCTTCTTCGCCCTGGGCGGGCGGTTGTCCGACATCTTCGGGCACCGCCGCGTGATGCTGATCGGCACGCTCGTCTTCGTCATCGCCTCCGCCCTGTGCGGCGCGGTGCCGTCCGGCGATGTCGCGCAGGCCTGGCTGATCGGGTTCCGGGCCGTCCAGGGCATCGGCGCGGCCCTGATGTTCCCCGCCGCGCTCGCCGTCGTCATCGCCGTGTTCCCGGTGGAGCGGCGCGGGCGGGCGCTGGCGCTCTTCTTCGGTATCTCCGGGGCGCTCACCGCGGTCGGGCCGCTGCTCGGCGGCTGGCTCACCGCGTGGACCTGGCGGGCGATCTTCTGGGTCAACGTCCCCGTAGCCGTCGTCGCGATCGTCCTGGCGCTGCTGGCCCGCATCCCGGACCGGGCCCGCCGTGAGCCGCTGGACCTGCCCGGGGCGGCGCTGGTGGCCGTCGGTATGGGACTGACGGTGCTGGGGCTGCAACAGTCGTCCACCTGGGGCTGGGACTCCGTCGCCACCTGGGCCTGTATCGCGGGCGGTCTGGTGGTGCTGGCGGTCTTCTGCCGGTTCGAGCTGCGCACCCGCTACCCGCTGATCAAACTGCGGGTCTTCCGCGATCCGGCGTTCAGCGTCGACAACGCCGTGCTGTTCTTCGCCATGCTGGCGTTCGTCCCGGTGTTCTTCTTCGCCTCCGTGTACGCGCAGG
The DNA here is from genome assembly GCF_001687325.1 of Streptomyces sp. PTY087I2. Classification (GTDB taxonomy): domain Bacteria; phylum Actinomycetota; class Actinomycetes; order Streptomycetales; family Streptomycetaceae; genus Streptomyces. The sequence continues at coordinate 18,026 of NZ_LZRD01000001.1, forward strand.
TCTCGCTGAGCGCGTCGCCGAACCAGGCCGCGCTGTATCTCCTGTACTTCTTCATCGGCTTCGGGCTGGCCTCCCAGTGGGGCGGCCGGATCCTCGACAAGCGCGGCGCCCGCCCCGCGATGAAGCTCGGCACGGCGCTCGGCGCGGTCGGGTTCGCCCTGTGGGCGGGGCAGTTGACGACGCTCTCGATGCACGACCAGTGGCTGTACGCGGCCATGGCGGGCGCGGGTATCGGGCTGCTGCTGGCGCCGGCCTCGACGGACGCGGTGAACCGGGCGATCGACGCCAGTTACGGCGAGGTCACCGGCATCACCCAGACCGTGCGGAACTTCGCGGCCAGCACCGGACTGGCCGTCTACGGCACCCTGTTGACCCGTACGACGATCACCAAGGTGGAGGAGACCCTGCGGGACAAGGGCGTACCGAGCGGTGAGTCGCACGAGATCGCCGAGTCCGTCGCGCAGTCGGTGACCGGTCACGCGGACTCCCGGGGGCCGTCCGGTTCGGGGCCGGTGGCGGAGACCGTACGGGATTCGATGGCGGCGATCCGGATGGACTTCGCCGAGGCGAACCAGTGGGTGTTCTACGGGATGGCCATCGCCCTGGGGATCGCGTTCCTGGTCTCGCTGCGCCATCCGGGAACCCGGGTGACGAAGGAGGAGCCTTCGGGACAGTGAGCGGGCCGAGGGGTTCGTGCCCAACCGACCGGGGCGGATCGCTGCCGGCCGCGGCGGAGACGGCTGGGGCGACCGCGGGCTCCCGGTCGTCGTGGACGGGGGCGTGTGCGGGGCACGCCGGGCGGGGCGGGTGGCCGGACGCGGTCGGGCGGGACGGTGTGGTGCTCCGTCGGCCCGGCGTCGGCACGCCCCGGTGGATCAGAAGGCGAAGACGGCGTTGTCGTTCATGCTGCCCGCCATCTCGCAGGCGTTGCCGTACGTGGTGCTGAACCGGACCGGCTTGCCCTGCCAGACACCGTGGGCGGTCACCACGACCGGGTCCCACTGGCGGGTACAGGTCCGGTTCGACGGGCCGGCGGCGAGTTCGGCGAACTGGCCCTGTACCGCGGCCAGTTCCTTGCAGGCCGTGGTGGGGTCGGGGTGGGTTCCCTCGGCGCTGGGGGCGCAGGAGAGCGTCACGGCCCGCTCGACCGTGGCGGTCATCGGGTCCTCGCCGCGGGCGACGGTGAGGACGAGCGCCGAGGGCGCGTAGAGGCTCTCCGCCTTCGCCGGTGCGGCCTGCGCGGTGGCGGTCGCGAAACCACCGAGCAGCAGGGCGCTCGCCGTGATGGTTGCGAAGATGGCGTGAGGGTTGCGTCGCATTGGTGAAAACTCCTTGCTCGGGTGCCTGATTGCGGTCAGGAGTCTTACGCATGCGGAAAGTAGGCGCACATCGACGGCCAGCTTCCAGCCGCAGACGAATGTTCGAACCGACCGAATGGTCATTCGGGCAGCTCAGAGGCCCCGCGCGAAGCGTCCAACATATGGACAGACTTCGGCGGTTCAATCCGAAACAACCGTCTGACCTGCGGATACGCCACAGCGACTTGATGCGCCAATTCGCCGCTTCGGCCGGAAAGTACCGCCACCCGAGGCCTCGAACGGCCTCTGCACACCCGGACACCCCTCCGGACGACCCGTCAGCGAGCTGCCCGGGGTCACGCGGAGGACACGATTCCGAATCCCTCTTGACCAGGAGAATTTAGGTTAGGCTAACCTCACGCTCGTGATCGCTCCTGCCCTCGACCGAGAAGACCCACCGCCGCACCGGGCCTCCGCGCCCGCTGCCGGTGCCACCGCGCCGCCCGCCGACGACGCGGGCCTCGACGCCCGCGACATGACGATCGCGTACGACGGCACCGACGTCGTGCACGGCGCCGACCTCCGGCTGCCGCGCGGCCGTGTCACCGCGCTCATCGGGCCGAACGGCAGTGGGAAGTCCACCCTGTTGCGGGCCGTGGCCCGGCTGCACAAGGCCCGTACCGGCAGCGTGACCGTGGCGGCCGGGGCGGAGGGCGGCGTCCCCGTCGACGCCCTCGCCCTGTCGCGCTCCGACTTCGCCCGCCGCGTCACCCTGCTCGCGCAGAGCCGCAACGCACCGGCCGGGCTCAGCGTGCGCGACGTGGTCGGATTCGGCCGGCACCCCTACCGGGGCCGGATCCGGGGAACCGACCCGGACGGCGCCCGGATGGTCGAGCACGCGCTGACCGTCACGAACCTCACCGAATTCGCCGACCGCGGGGTGGAGAGCCTGTCCGGCGGGCAGTTGCAGCGCGTCTGGTTCGCCTGCTGCCTGGCCCAGGACACCGACGTACTCCTGCTCGACGAGCCGACCACCTATCTCGACCTGCGCTACCAGGTGGAGATCCTCGACCTCGTCCGCGATCTCGCCGACACCCACGGCGTCACCGTCGGGGTCGTGCTCCACGACCTGGACCAGGCCGCCGCCGTGGCCGACCAGGTCGTCCTTCTCTCGTCCGGGCGGATCGTCGCCGCGGGAACGCCCGCCGAGGTGTACGCCCCCGAGCGGCTCACCGACGCCTACGGCATCCGCATCGACGTCGAACTCGACTCCCCCACCGGCATCCCGCGCACCCGCGCGGTCGGCCGCCACCACCTTCGTACCGAAAGGCCCTGAACACCCTCATGAAGAACCAGCACCTGACGTGGCCCGTCCTCGCCGCCGCGGCCGCGCTCGCCCTCACGGCGTGCGGCACCAGCGAGGCGCCGAAGAAGGAGTCCGCCGGGGACAGCGCGGTGACGGTCACCGACTCCCGCGGCAAGAAGATCACGCTCGACGGGCCGGCCAAGCGTGTCGTCGGCACCGAGTGGAACGTCATCGAGACCCTGGTGACCCTCGGCGTGCAGCCGGTCGGCGTCGCCGACGTCAAGGGCTACACCGCCTACGACACGGCCGCCCCGCTCACCAAGGGCGTCAAGGACATAGGCACCCGGGGCGAGCCCAGCGTCGCCACCGTGGCCGGCCTGAAGCCCGACCTCATCGTCGCCACCACCGACCTGTCCGACTCCGCCATCGCGCAGCTGTCGAAGGCCGCCCCGGTCGCCGTGGTCCGCTCGGCCGACGCGAGCCGGCAGATCGACCAGATGATCGACAACGTCAACCTCATCGCCAAGGCCACCGGCACCGAGGACAAGGCCGAGTCGGAGATCGACTCTTTCCGCAAGGCGATCGCGGACGGCAAGAAGAAGCTGGCGGACGCCGGGCTCGGCGGCGAGAAGGTCGCCTTCGCCGACGGCTGGCAGGAGGGCAACCAGGTCTCGGTGCGCCCGTACGTCAAGGGCTCGCTGCTCTCCGACGTGAACACGGAACTCGGTCTCGTCGACCCGTGGAAGCTGAAGGGCGACAAGGCCTACGGCCTGGCCGCGACCGACGTCGAGGGCCTGACGAAGATCGGCGACGCGCGGTTCGCCTACATCGCCAACGACTCCGACGGCGGCGACCCGTTCGCCGGCGGCCTCAAGGACAACGCGGTGTGGAAGTCCCTCCCGTTCGTGAAGAACGACGAGGTCCACCGGCTGCCCGACGGCATCTGGATGTTCGGCGGCACCGCGTCGATGCGCGAGTACATCGACGCCCTCGTCGGCGCGCTGACCGCCTGACGATGAGCACCCGCACCACAACCGCCCCGCCCGCCCCCGTGAAGACGGTGGCGGGCGCGGCCGGTCCGGCCGGGACCGTGTCCCCGGCGTCGGCCGGCCCACCGGCCCGTCACGGCCGGACGCTCCTCATCGCGCTCGCGGGGCTCCTCGCCCTGGCCGCCCTCGCGCTCACCCACGTGAGCCAGGGCACCGCCGCCGTCGATCTGCACACGCTCTGGGAGCTGGCGACCGGCTCGTCGTCCGACCGGACCGCGCACGAGCAGACGGCCGCCGTAGTCCTGGACTCCCGGCTGCCCCGGCTCGCCGCCGGGCTCCTGGTCGGCTGTGCGCTCGGCGCGGCGGGCGCGGCCCTCCAGTCGGTGTCGCGCAACATGCTGGCGTCCCCCGACACGCTCGCCGTGAACGCGGGCGCGTACCTCGCGGTGGTCACCGTCGCCGCGTTCGGCATCTCCCTGCCCGCGCTGCCCGCCGGAGCGACGGCGTTCCTCGGCGGACTCCTCGCGGCGGCCGTCGTGCTCGGCCTGTCCCGGGCCGGGGCCGGACCCATCCGGCTGGTGCTCGCGGGTTCCGCGCTCACCCTCGCGCTGTCCGGGCTGAGCGGGATGCTCCTGCTCCTGCGCTCCCAGCAGACGACCGGGCTGTTCGCCTGGGGCAACGGTTCGCTCGCCCAGATCGGCATGCAGTCCATCGACCGGCTCGCCCCGGTCGCGCTCGTGGCGTTCGCCGGGCTCATGCTGCTGGGCCGGCGCCTCGACATCCTCGCCCTCGGTGACGACGGGGCGGCGGTCGTGGGCGTTAACCCCCGGCTGACGCGCTCCATCGCCGTGATCCTCGCGGTGCTGCTGGCGGCGGTGTCGGTGGCGGTCGCGGGGCCGGTCGGCTTCGTCGGCCTGTGCGCGCCCGCGGTGGTCCGGCTGCTCAGCACCTGGATCCCCGGGCTGGTCCGGCACCGCGCGTTCATTCCCGCGTCGGCGGTCGCGGGCGTGCTCGTGGTGCTCGGCGCGGATGTGCTGCTGCGCGCGGTGTTCGGCGCCCAGGCGGGGGCCGAGGTGCCGACCGGCATCGTCACGACCTGCTTCGGTGCGCTCGTCCTGATCGTCATGGCGTACCGGTCGCGTGACATGGGCACGGACAGCGGCTCGACGGCGTTCGCCCGGCTGCGCAGCCGGCGCGCGTTCGTCGTCACGCTGGTGGCGACGGCGGTCGGGCTGCTCGGCGCGGTGGTGGTGGCGACGCTGTTCGGCGACGCGACGCTGCTGCTGGGCGATGTGGGCAACTGGCTCGCGGGCCGGTCGGGACAGTTCGTCAGTTACGTCCTGGACACGCGGGTCCCCCGGGTCGCCGCGGCTCTGCTGGCCGGTGCGGCGCTGGCGGTCGCGGGAGCCGTCGTCCAGGCGGTGTCGCGCAACCCGCTCGCGGAACCGGGTGTGCTCGGCGTCGTCAGCGGGGCGGGGGTGGGTGCGGTCGCCGTCCTCACCGTCGTACCGCTGGCGAGCTTCTGGCTGATCGGCGGCTCCGCGCTGGCGGGTGCGGCGGCGGCCGCGGCGCTGGTGTTCGGGCTCGCCGCACGGCGTGGTCTGGAGCAGAACCGTCTGGTGCTGATCGGTATCGGGGTCCAGGCGGGTGCGGGCGCGTTCGTGAGTCTGCTGATCGTGCTCACCGACCCGTACAACGAGACGAAGGCGCTGGCCTGGCTGGGCGGATCGACGTACGGGCGGACGTTCCCCGAGCTGATTCCGGTGCTGGTGGCGCTGGTCGTCGCGCTGCCCGTCCTCGCGGTGATGCGCCGTGAACTGGATCTGATCGGCCTGGACAACGAGACGCCCGCCCTGCTCGGCGTGCGGCTCGGGGCCACCCGGCTGGGCCTGCTGAGCCTCGCCGTCCTGCTGACGGCGGGGGCCGTGGCGGCGGTCGGCGTGATCGGGTTCGTCGGCCTCGTCGCCCCGCACGCGGCACGCGCCCTGGTGGGCCGCCGCCACGCGCGAGTCCTCCCGGTCAGCGCGCTGCTCGGGGCGCTGCTGGTGGTCGTGTCCGACACGGTCGGCCGGACGGTCATCGCCCCGGCGCAGATCCCGGTCGGCCTCCTCACGGCCGTGATCGGCGCCCCGTACTTCATCTGGCTGCTCTGGCGGTCGAGGCGCGAGGGCTGACGGGCCGTCCCGGCGGGTCCGAGCCCGCCGGTACGGCGTCCCTCTCGTCCCCGCCGCCTCAGGCCGTGAAGCGGTGGTTCCCCGAGCTGACGGCGAAGACCGCGCAGCCGTCGTCCATCCGCAGGAAGCGCGCGCCGGGGTGGGTGACGTCCTCGGCGCGGGCGGCCGGGATCCACACCTCGGCGGTGGTGTTCACGGGCAGGCCCACGGTCAGCTGGAAGCGGCCCTTCTCCGTCCTCCAGTCGGTGGTGACCGGCCCGTGGAGCGAGGCGAAGCGGCCCCGGGCGCGGGTGATGCCGCCGCCGGGGCGGGGCCGCACGGTGACCTTGCGGAAGCCGGGCGCGGCGGGGGCGATGCCCGCGATGTGGGCGTACATCCACTCCCCGACCGAGCCGTACGCGTAGTGGTTGAAGGAGTTCATCCCGGCGTCCTGGAAGCTTCCGTCCGGCTTGATGGAGTCCCAGCGCTCCCACATGGTCGTGGCCCCGCGGTCGATCTGGTAGCCCCAGCTGGGGAAGGTCCGCTGGAGCAGCAGGCGGTACGCCACGTCCGTGTGCCCGGTGTCGGTGAGGACGGGGAGCAGACGCGGGGTGCCGAGGAAGCCCGTGGACAGATGCCAGTCCTTCGCCTCGATGAGGGCGACGAGCCGGTCGGCGGCCGTGGTCCGCTCCTGTTCGGTCAGCAGGTCCATGGAGAGCGCGAGGACGTAGGCGGTCTGGGTGTCGCCCTTCACCCGGCCGCCGTCGGTGACGTAGGCGGTACGGAAGGCCTCGCGAACCTCCGTGAACAGTGCGGTGTACGGGGCCGGGTCCTTGCCCAGGACCCGGGCGGTACGGGCCACGAGGTCGGCGCTGTGCGCGTAGTAGGCGGTGGCGATGACGTCCTTGGGTGTGTCGTCGGCGATGTTGAGCCAGTCGCCGTACCCGGTGGCGGGCCGCAGCCGTCCGGTGCTGTGGGCGTCGAGGTGGTCGAGCCACTTCAGCATCGAGGGCCAGGCCCGCTCCAGCACCTGGGTGTCGCCGTACGCCTGGTAAAGGGCCCAGGGGACGGTGACGCCCGCGTCGCCCCAGCCGGCCGAGCCCGCGCCGAGGCCCTCGACGTGCGGTGCTACGTCGGTGAAGGCACCGTCGGCGGTCTGGTCGTCCTGGAGGTCGCTCAGCCACTTGGACAGGAAGCGCGCGGACTCCATGGCGTACGTGGCGGTGGGTGCGAAGACGTTGATGTCGCCGGTCCAGCCGAGGCGTTCGTCGCGGGCGGGGGTGTCGGTGGGGATGGAGAGGAAGTTGCCGCGCAGGCCCCAAGTGATGTTGCTGTGGAGCTGGTTGAGCATCGGGAGGTTCGTCTCGAACTCCATGGTGAGCGGCGCGTCGGTGTGGATCACCCGCCCGACGACCGCGTCGAGCGGTGGCTTGCCGGGGTAGCCGGTCACCTCGACGTAGCGGAAGCCGTGGAAGGTGAAGCGCGGCTCGTACGTCTCGCGGCCGCCGCCCTTGAGGGTGTAGTGGTCGGTCGCGGCGGCGGTGCGGAGGTTGGTGGTGTAGACGGTGCCGTCGGGGTTCAGCACCTCGGCGTGGCGCAGCCGTACGGTGGTGCCGGCGCGGCCGGTGACGCGCAGGCGGGCGGTGCCGACCATGTTCTGGCCGAGGTCGAAGACGAAGACGCCGGGGCGGGGTTCGGTGATCTTCTGGGCCTTGAGCTCCTGGATGACGCGGCAGGGCCCGTCGGGCTCGGCGACCAGTTCGCCGGTGACCTCCTCCTCGGCGGGCACGGCCTTCGCCCAGGCGGAGTCGTCGAAGCCGGTGCGGAGCCAGCCGTCGGTCTCCAGACGGGCGTCGTAGTTCTCGCCGGCGAGGAGATCGGCCAGGGTGATGGGGCCGGTGGCGGCCCGCCAGTCGGTGCCGGACAGCACCCGCTCGGTGGTGCCGTCCCGGTAGGTCACCTCCAACTGACCGAGGAATGCGGGGTGTTCGCCGTACTGATGCGGGCCGAACATCCCGACGTTGCCCGCGTACCACCCCGTCGCCAGCTCCACGCCGAGGGTGTTGGCCCCGGAGGTGAGCAACTCGGTGACGTCGTGCGTCTGGTACTGGATGCGTTTGGCGTAGTCCGTCCAGCCGGGCGCGAGGCGGTCCGTCCCGATCCGCTTGCCGTTGAGGTGTGCCTCGTACAGGCCGAGGGCCGTGGAGTAGAGCCGGGCCCGCTCGACGGGCTTGCGGCGCAGCCGGAACTCGTGGCGCAGCTGGGCGACGGGGGCGTACGCGGGGGCGACCTTGCCCCAGGGGCCGGAGCCCCAGGGGGCGAGGACCTTGGCGGTCGGCCAGGCGCCGTCGTCGTAGTCCAACGCCTGCCAGTCGCCCGTGGGTTCGACGTCGGTGGCCTTCCAGCCGTCGCCGGTGGCGATGGTGCGTACGCCGTCGGCGGTGGTCAGCTCCAGGGCCCCGAGCAGTCCGGCGGGGCCGGTGACCTCGTTGGTCGCGGCGACGGCGAGGACGTGGCGGCCGGGGGCCAGCCGTTCGGTGACGTCGGTGACCGAGGGGCGGCTCCAGGCCCGGGCAACCTCGTCCGGTTCGGCCCGAGCCACCTCCGTACCGTCGAGGTGGGCGACGTACCCGTCGTCGGCGGTGAGCACGAGGCGGGCCCGCGTCACCCCGTCCGGTACGTCGAACGCGCCCCGGAACCAGCGGGTCGCGGCGGGGGCGCTGGTCGCCGGGTCGCCCTCCGGGAACCAGATCCAGGAGGCCTCGTCCAGGGCGGGCGCGCCGACGAGGGCGGCCGGGGCGCCGATCCAGCGCGCGGACCAGTCCGAGGCCTCGGTGAGGCCGGTCTCCCACCAGGCGGGCTCGGACCAGGCGGAGACGTGGCCTTCGTCGTCCCACACCCGCACGGTCCAGTAGTAGCGCGTACGGGAGCGCAACTCGGGCCCGGAGTAGAGGACTTGCGTGGAGTCGGTCGACTCGACCTTGCCGCTGTCCCATACGTCGGGCCGTTCCAGGGCGCGTTCGCTCAGCGCTACTCGGACCTGGTAGGCGCTCTGTGTGCGGCCCGGCGCGGTGGCGGTGAGCGGCCAGCCGAGGCGGGGGCGGGCGGCGCCGAGGCCGAGCGGGTTCTTCACGTACTCGGCGGTCGAGCCGCCCACCCGGAGGCCCTTTCCGGCCCCTTGCGCACCGCGTTCCGCGGCCTGTGCGGGGGGAATGGCTCCGGCGATGAGGGTGGTTCCCAGGGCGGTGGCGGTCGTGCTGAGCAGTCGTCGTCGGCTGATCACACTCGGCTCCGATTCGGCGAGGGGAAGGGGAATGGGGCAGATAGGGCGTTCGGTCAGGCAGGCAAGGGGCGGGCGTCCTCGGTGCGACGCGCCGCCACCTCCCAGGCCGCCGGGTCGCCCGACGGCTCGTAGCGGGTCAAGGGCTGGGTGCGGGCGATGAGTTCGCGGGTGGAGGCCAGGCCGCCGGGCAGGCCGTGGGCCCGTGCCTGGACGAGGATGTTGCCGAGCGCGGCGGCTTCGGCGGGGCCCGCGACCACGGGCACCCCGCAGGCGTCGGCGGTGAGTTGGCAGAGCAGGGCGTTGCGCGCCCCGCCGCCGACGAGGTGCACGACGTCGATCTCGCGGTCGGCGAGGCGCTGCGCTTCACGGATCGCCCGCCGGTGGGCGAGGGCCAGCGAGTCGAGGACGCAGCGGGTCATCTCCCCCGGGCCGTGGGGCACCGGCCCGCCGGTGGCTCGGCAGGCGGCCGCGATGCGCCCCGGCATGTCTCCTGGCGCCAGGAACTCGGGGGCGGCGGCGTCCACCACGTACCGCAGAGCAGGCAGGCGGGCGGCCTCGGCGAGCAGCGGGGTGACGTCGGTCAACTCCCAGGTGCGCATGCACTCCTGGAGCAGCCACAGGCCCATGATGTTGCGCAGGAAGCGCACGGTGCCGTCGATGCCCAGCTCGTTGGTGAAGTTCGCGGCGCGGCTCGCCCCGGTGGTGACGGGCCCGTCGAGTTCGAGGCCGGCCAGCGACCAGGTTCCCGTGCAGAGGTACGCGAACCGCTCCCTTCGTTCGGCCGGGACGGCGGCGACGGCGGAGGCGGTGTCGTGCGAGCCGACGGCCGTCACCGGTACGGGTCCGGGCAGCCCGGTCCGTTCCCGGACCGCCGGGAGCAGCGTGCCCGCCGGGTCGCCGGGGCGGCGCAGCGGGGCGAAGAGCGCGAGGTCGATGCCGAGACGGCCGGCCAGGGCGCGGTTCCAGTCGCCGGTGCGCGGGTCGATGAGCTGGGTGGTGGACGCGTTGGTCAGCTCGGTGCCCTGCTCCCCCGTGAGCCAGTACGCGATCAGGTCCGGGATCAGCAACAGACGGCGGGCCGAGGCGAGTTGTGGGGTCCCCTGCGCGGCCACGAGTTGGTAGAGGGTGTTGAACGGGGCGTACTGGATTCCGGTCGCCCGGTAGAGGTCGTCGGGCGGGACCGTGGCCCACACCCGCTCCGGGACGCCTTCGGTGCGCCGGTCCCGGTAGTGGACGGGGTTGCCGAGGAGGGACCCGTCGGCGGCGAGGAGCCCGTAGTCCACCGCCCAGCTGTCGATGCCGACGGAGTCGACCGGGCCCGCCGCGCGCAGCCCGTCGAGCACTCCCCCGTACAGGCCGAGGATGTCCCAGCGCAGGCCCTCCGGCAGGTGCACGGGACGGTTGGGGAAGCGGTGGGCCTCGGTGAGGTGCAGGGTGTCCGGGCCGACGCGGCCGGCCATGACCCGTCCGCTGGACGCGCCGAGGTCGACGGCCGCGAACGTCTTCGTACGGGCGGCGCTCATCGCAGGAAGGCCGCGGCGACCCCGGCGTCGACCGGGATGTGGAGGCCGGTGGTGTGGGTCAACTCGCCGCCGGTGAGGGCGAACACGGCGTTGGCCACGTGTTCGGGCAGCACTTCCCGCTTGAGCAGAGTGCGTTGGGCGTAGAACTCGCCGAGCTTCTCCTCCTCGATCCCGTACGTCGCGGCGCGCTGCGCACCCCACCCTCCGGCGAAGATGCCAGAGCCGCGCACCACACCGTCCGGGTTGACCCCGTTGACGCGAATACCGTCGCCGCCCAACTCTGCTGCCAGCAGCCGCACTTGGTGAGCCTGGTCGGCCTTGGCCGCGGAGTACGCGACATTGTTGGGACCGGCGAAGACAGCGTTCTTCGAAGCGATGTAGACGAGGTCGCCGCCGAGGCCCTGGGCCCGCATGACGCGCGCGGCCTCGCGGGCGACGAGGAAGGAACCCCGGGCCATGATGGCGTGCTGGAGGTCCCAGTCCCGGACCGTGGTCTCGGCCAGCGGCTTGGAGATGGATATGCCCGCGTTGTTGACCACCAGGTCGACGCCGCCGAAGGCGAGTGCCGCCGCCGCGAAGGCGTCGGCCACCTGCTCCTCGCTGGTGACGTCGACGGTGACGGCCACCGCCCGGTCGGGGCCGCCCAGTTCCTCGGCGACGGCGGCCCCGTTCACCGCGTCCAGGTCGGCGACGACCACACAGGCGCCCTCCGCGACGAGGCGGCGGGCGATGGCCCTGCCGATGCCGCTGCCCGCCCCGGTCACCAGGGCGACCCGGGTGGCCAGCGGCTTCGGCCGCGGCATCCGCCGGAGTTTGGCCTCCTCCAGGGCCCAGTACTCGATGCGGAACTTCTCCGACTCCTCGATCGGGGCGTAGGAGGAGACGGCTTCCGCGCCGCGCATCACGTTGATCGCGTTGAGGTAGAACTCCCCCGCCACACGGGCGGTCTGCTTGTCCTTGCCGAAGCTGAACATCCCCACCCCGGGGATGAGCACGATCGCCGGGTCCGCGCCTCGCATCGGGGGCGAGCCGGGCTCCGCGTGCCGGGTGTAGTACGCGGCGTACTCCTCCCGGTAGGCGGTGTGCAGTTCGCCCAAGCGGCTGACGGCTGCGTCGAGTTCGGCGGTCGGCGGCAGGTCGAGGACCAGGGGCCTGACCTTCGTCCGCAGGAAGTGGTCCGGACAGGAGGTGCCGAGGGCGGCGAGCCTCGGGTGTTCGGCGCGGGCGAGGAAGTCCAGCACGGCGTCGGAGTCGTCGAAGTGGCCGACCTGGGGGTGGTCCCGGGAGGCGAGGGCGCGTACGTACGGGGCGAGGGCGGCGGCCCGCGCGCGACGATCGGCCTCGGGCAGCGCCTCGTACCCCTCGATCACCGGGCCGAACGGCTCGGTCCTGCCGTGCTCGGCGAGGAAGGTCCCGGCGGTGCGGATGATGTGGAGCGCGTTGGCCTCGCACTCCTCGGACGTCGCCCCCCAGGCGGTGATGCCGTGGCCGCCGAGGACGCAGCCGATGGCTTCGGGGTTGGCCGCCTGCACCGCGGCGATATCCAGGCCGAGTTGGAATCCGGGGCGCCGCCAGGGGACCCAGGCGACGGTGTCGCCGAAGCAGTCGGCGGTCAGCTTCTCGCCGTCGGCCGCGCAGGCGAGGGCGATCCCGGAGTCCGGGTGCAGATGGTCGACGTGCGGGGCGTCGACGAGCCCGTGCATGGCGGTGTCGATGGAGGGGGCCGCGCCGCCCTTGCCGTGCAGGCAGTAGTCGAACGCGGCGACCATCTCGTCCTCGCGCTCCTCACCCGCGTAGACGCCGCGCAGGGCGCGGAGGCGGTCGAGGCGGAGGACGGCGAGCCCTTCGGCGGTGAGGGTGCCGAGGTCGCCGCCGGAGCCCTTGACCCACATCAGCTCGACGTCGTCGCCGGTGACCGGGTCGGGCGCGAGGCCCTTGGCGGAGGCGTTGCCGCCCGCGTAGTTCGTGTTACGGGGGTCGGAGCCGAGCCGGTGGGAGCGGGCCAGGAGCGCGGCGGCTTCGGGGTGGAGTGGCATGGGGTTCCTCGGTGTCCTTCGCTGAGGGAGGGGCGGGGAGGGGTTCGGGTGCGGCGGGCGGCCAGAGCGGCGGGGCCGGCTTCCGGCGGGGCGCGGTGGGCTTGGGCGGTGCGGCGGGCGGGCGACGCGGCGGGGCCGACGTGTGCGCGTCCCGGGACTGCCTACGCCCCCCACCCCGCCTGCTGCCCCCCGACCCGCTCCTCGGCGGTCTTCATCGCCCAGCCGGAGCGCCGGTAGGCGGCCATCGGGTCGCCGTCCAGGCCCTGTTCCTCGCGGATCTCGGCGAGCAACGGGCGTACGTCGGCGTTGTACGCGTCCATCAGCACGGCGTTGGCCTCCAGGACATCGCCCGTGCGCTGGGCGTCGGCCAGGGCCGCGCGGTCCACGAGGAGCGCCTTCGCGGTGGCCTCCTGGACGTTCATCACCGAGCGGATGATCGCGGGGATCTTCTCCTCGATGTTGTGGCACTGGTCGAGCATGAAGGCGACGTCCGCGGTGAGCCCTCCGCCGCGGACGACCTCGTACATGATGCGGAAGAGCTGAAACGGGTCGGCCGCCCCGACCATCAGGTCGTCGTCGGCGTAGAAGCGGGAGTTGAAGTCGAACCCGCCGAGCCGGCCCTCGCGCAGCAGCGTCGCGACGATGAACTCGATGTTGGTGCCGGGCGCGTGGTGCCCCGTGTCCACGACGACCCGGGCCTTCGGGCCCAGCTTGAGGCAGTGGGCGTAGGCCGTTCCCCAGTCCGGGACGTCGGTCGTGTAGAAGGCGGGCTCGAACAGTTTGTACTCCACGAGCATGCGCTGATCGTCGCCGAGCCGTTCGTAGACGGCGGCCAGCGCCTCGGCGAGCCGGTCCTGCCGCTCGTGGATGTCGTCCTGGCCAGGGTAGTTCGTGCCGTCCGCGAACCACAGCTTGAGGTCCCGGGACCCCGTCGCGTCCATGATGTCGACGCAGGCCAGCAAGTGGTCCAGGGCCTTGCGGCGGACGGCGGCCTCCGGGTGGCAGACGCTGCCGAGCCGGTAGGCGTCGTCCTGGAAGGTGTTGGCGTTGATCGCCCCGATGGCCAGGCCCCGGTCGCGGGCGTGCCCGGCGAGCGCCGCGTAGTCGTCGACCGTGTCCCAGGGAATATGGAGGGCGACGGTCGGTGCGGCTCCGGTGAACTCGTGCACCTTCGCCGCGTCGTCCAGCTTCTCCTGCGGGGTGCGGGGCACGCCGGGCCGGGCGAAGACCTTGAAGCGGGTCCCCGAATTCCCGTACGCCCAGGAGGGCGTCTCGATGGCCTGGGACGTGAGGGCGGCCTTCACCGTGGCGTGCTCGGTCACTTCGTCGCTCCTGTGACGTCGGTGTGAACGCGAATGAATCTGAAACGATTCATGTGGGTTGAAGGTAGGAGCGCCCCTGAGGGCTGTCAACCCTTCCGGCAGACCTGACGCCGCAGAACCTTATGAATGCACGGGGCAGTTGAGAATTTCCGTTCAGCCCCATTGACGCGCCCCGAGGTACCTGCCTAACGTCCCGGCAACTCATTTGAAACCTTTCACGATGTCGTGAGGACGCCCTCCGCATCGTCGAGGAGCCACCGATGACCCACCGGTCCGCCAAGGATCCGGCCCCCGTGCTGGCCCTGAGGGACATCTCCAAGTCCTTCGGCGCCGTGCGCGCCCTGCGGGGCGTGTCCCTCGACCTGTTCCCCGGCGAGGTCCACGCGCTCGCCGGGGAGAACGGCGCGGGCAAGTCGACCCTGATCAAGACGCTCGCCGGAGTGCACCGGCCCGACAGCGGCCAGGTTCTGCTGGACGGCGAGCCGGTGACCTTCCACGGCCCCGCCGACGCCCGCGACGCCGGGATCGCCGTCATCTACCAGGAGCCGACGCTCTTCCCCGATCTGTCGATCGCCGAGAACATCTTCATGGGCCGGCAGCCCCGCCGTGCGCTCGGCCGCATCGACCACCGGGCCACCCGGACCGCCACGGCCGCCCTGATGCACCGGCTCGGGGTCGAGCTGGACCCCAACCGTCCGGCGCGCGGCCTGTCGATCGCGGACCAGCAGATCGTGGAGATCGCCAAGGCCCTCTCCTTCGACGCCCGTGTCCTGATCATGGACGAGCCGACGGCCGCGCTGACCGGCAGCGAGGTGGCGCGTCTGTTCGGCGTGGTCCGGGCGCTGCGCGAGCAGGGGGCGGCCGTGCTGTTCATCTCGCACCGGCTGGAGGAGATCTTCCGTATCTGCGAGCGCGTCACGACCCTGCGGGACGGGGCGCTGATCGCCGGTGAACCGCTGGCCGGGATGACGGAGGAGGACCTGGTCCGGCGGATGGTCGGCCGGGATCTGGACGAGCTGTATCCGAAGCAGCACGTCGAGGCCGGCGAGGTCGCCCTCAGCGTCCGGCGGCTCACCCGCGAGGGCGTGTTCACCGACGTCTCCTTCGATGTGCGGTGCGGCGAGATCGTCGGTATGGCGGGGCTGGTCGGCGCCGGGCGTACGGAGGTGGCGCGGGCGGTCTTCGGCGTGGACCGCTGGGACGCCGGTGAGGTCGAGGTGGCGGGGCGGGCGCTCGTCAACGGCGCCCCGTCCACCGCCATGGCCGCCGGGCTCGCCCTGGTCCCCGAGGACCGGCGGGCCCAGGGCCTGGTGATGGGCATGTCCATCGAGCGGAACATCGGGCTGACCGGGCTGCGCGCCACCCGGCGGGCGGGGCTGATGGACCGGGGTGCGGAGCGCAGCCGCTCGCTCGACTGGGCGGTCCGGCTCCAGGTGAAGTACGCCCGCATCGCGGATGCCGTCTCCACCCTGTCCGGCGGCAACCAGCAGAAGGTGGTGCTGGCCAAGTGGCTGGCGACCACACCTTCCGTGCTGATCGTCGACGAGCCGACGCGCGGGATCGACGTCGGCACGAAGGCGGAGGTGCACCGGCTGCTGAGCGCGCTGGCGGCCGACGGGGTGGCGGTGCTGATGATCTCGTCCGATCTGCCCGAGATCCTCGGCATGGCCGACCGGGTGCTGGTGATGCACGAGGGCCGACTGACCGCCGAGATCCCCCGCTCCGACGCCACCGAGGAGACCGTGATGGCCGCAGCCACCGGGAGGGCCGCCGCATGACGGCGACGACGACCGAACCGGCGCCCGTCGCGCCGATCCCCGCCTCCAGCAGCACCCGGCTGGTGGACCGTGTCTTCAAGATGCGTGAACTCGCCATCTTCGTCCTTCTATTGGCGATGCTCGCACTCACCCAGCTCGGCAACAGCGCGTTCCTCTCCGAGCAGGGCGTCAAGGACCTGCTGCTCAACGCCACGATCCTGGTGCTGGTCGCCACCGGCCAGGCACTGGTGGTCATCACCCGCAACGTCGACCTGTCGGTGGGCTCGACCCTCGGCATCAGCGCCTTCGCCGCCGGTACGTATCTCCAGGGCGGCGGGCACCCGGTGGTGGCCGTGGTCCTGGCCGTACTGCTCGGCGTGGGCTTCGGTCTGCTGAACGGGCTGCTGGTGAGCCTCGGCCAGGTGCCCGCCCTGGTGGTGACGCTCGGAACGCTCTACATCATCCGGGGCATCGACTCGATCTGGGTCGGCTCGCGGCAGATCACGGCGGCCGATCTCCCGGGCGGATTCGTGGACTTCGGCTCCGGCGGGATCTCGGCGGTGCCGTGGCTCGCGCTGATCGCCCTGGCGGTGCTGGTGTCGACGGCGTACTACCTCAAGCACTTCGGCAGCGGGCGCGAGCTGTACGCCCTGGGCTCCAACCCGGAGGCGGCGCGGCTGGCCGGGATTCCCGTACGCCGGCGGATCCTGCTCGCCTACACCTTCTGCGGGGCGCTGGCCGGGCTCGCGGGAGCGCTGTATCTGGCGCGCTTCGGGAACGTCGACTCCGGTACGGGCAGCGGGTACGAACTCACCGTCGTCAGCGCGGTCGTGGTCGGCGGGGTGGTCTTCACCGGGGGCTCCGGCACGGTGTACGGGGCGGCTCTCGGCGCGCTGCTGCTGACCTCGGTGAACAGTGTGCTGCCCGCGCTCGGCGTCAGCTCCGTGTGGGTGCTCGCGATCAACGGAATCCTGCTCATCCTCGCCATCGCGGTCGACCGGATCGTGGCCCTGCGCGTGGCGTCCGCCCTGAAGAAGAGGAACGCCCGCCATGGCTGACTCCGCACTCGCGCGCGCCGTCCGCTGGGACACGGTCGTCGGCGCTCTCCTGATCGTGGTGCTGCTGCTGTCCTTCGGCTTCGTCGACGGTTTCGGCAACGCCCTCAACCTGTCGTTCCTGATCGGCAACACCCTGCCCATCGCGCTGATCGCGCTGCCGATGACGCTGCTGGTGGTCTCCGGCGAGATCGATCTGTCGGTGGCGTCCACGGCCGGCCTCTCGGGAGCGGTGATGGGCGCGCTGTGGAACCAGGGCCTGCCGATCGAGGCGATCATCCCCGTCTGTCTGCTGCTCGGCGTGGTGTGCGGGCTGGTCAACGGGCTGCTGGTGACCCGCCTGGGACTGCCGTCGCTCGCCGTCACCATCGGGACGCTGGCCGCCTACCGGGGCATCGCACAGATCGTGCTGGGCTCGGACGCGGTCACCGATTTCCCGTCCCCCTACCTGGACTTCGCCGCCGGACGGATCGGCGACACGTTCGTCCCGTACGCCCTTCTCCCTTTCCTGGCGCTGCTCGCCGTCGCCGTACTCGCCCTGCACGCAACGCCGTTCGGGCGTTCGCTGTTCGCGACGGGCGCCAACGAGGAAGCCGCCAGGTTCGCGGGCGTACGGGTGAAGCGGCAGAAGCTGATCCTGTTCACCGTGACCGGTCTGATGGCCTCGCTCACCGGGGTGTTCTGGGCGCTGCACTACGCCAGCGCCCGCTTCGACAACGCGACCGGCCTCGAACTGTCCGTCGTGGCCGCCGTGTTGCTCGGCGGCATCGACTTCGACGGCGGCAAGGGCACGCTCGGCGGCGCGATCGCGGGTGTGTTCCTGCTCGGCGCGCTCCAGAACGTGATGAGCCTCGGGGACGTCTCCGCGCAGTCCCAGATCGTCGTCACCGGCGTACTGCTCGTGCTCTCCGTGCTCGGCCCGCGCGTCGTCCGCCAGATCTCCGTCGCGAGGGCGGGGCGGCGGGCCGCCTCGGCCCCGACTCCCTGACCACGTCTTCGTAAACCCGCCCATCTTCCGCAAAGGACCCTGCCATGCGTACGTCATCGATCCGCCGTACCTGTGCGGCCCTGGCCGCCGTCACCTCCCTCGCGCTCGCCGTCACCGCCTGCGGGGGCACCACCAAGAGCGATGTGAAGAAGGAGAGCGGGGCGGCCGCCTCGGCCGGCGAGGCCGACCCGGACGCTCCCACCAAGAAGGGGCTGACCGTGGGCTTCCTGCCCAAGCAGGTCAACAACCCCTACTTCACCACCGCCGACAAGGGCGGGCAGAAGGCCGTCGAGGCGCTGGGGTCCACTTTCAAGGAGGTCGGCCCGACCAGCGCCACCGACACTTCCGGCCAGGTCTCCTACGTCAACACCCTCACCCAGCAGCAGGTCGACGCCATCGCCGTGTCCGCGCAGGACCCGGGCGCGCTGTGCACCGCGCTCAAGCAGGCCATGAAGAACGGCGTCAAGGTCGTCACGTACGACTCCGACACCAAGACCGACTGCCGCAACGTGTTCATCTCGCAGGCCGGTGCGGAGGATCTGGGCCGCACCCAGGTCCAGCTGCTCGCCGAACAGATCGGCTACAAGGGCGAGATCGCGATCCTGTCCGCCGCCCAGACGGCGACGAACCAGAACCTGTGGATCGACTACATGAAGGACGAGCTGAAGGACCCGAAGTACAAGGACGTGAAGCTGGTGAAGGTGGCGTACGGGAACGACGACGCCCAGCAGTCCTTCCAGCAGACACAGGGGCTGCTCCAGGAGTATCCGAAGCTCGCCGGGATCGTGTCGCCGACCACCGTCGGCATCAAGGCGGCGGCGCAGTACCTGTCCGGTTCGAAGTACCGGGGCAAGGTGAAGCTGTCCGGCCTCGGCACCCCCAACGATCTGCGGTCGTACGTGAAGAACGGCACGGTCGAGGCGTTCGAGCTGTGGGACCCGGCGAAGCTCGGCGAGCTGGCCGGCCATGCCTCGATCGCCCTGGCGTCCGGGCAGATCACCGGCAAGGAGGGCCAGACCTTCGAGGCGGGCGAGCTGGGCACGTACACGATCGGCAAGGACGGGGTGGTGGACCTGGGGAAGCCGACGGTGTTCGACCAGGACAACATCGACGACTTCGACTTCTGATGCGCGCGGATAGGCTGAGGGCTCGTTCCGCGTCCCTCACCCCTCTGGAGGTCTCCGTCTGATGGCCCGGTCGGTGGGTATCAAGGACGTGGCCCGGGCCGCCGGAGTATCGGTGGGCACGGTCTCCAACGTCATCAACCGCCCGGACACGGTCGGTTCCGACACCCGTGCCCGCGTCCTGTCGGCGATCGACCGGCTGGGTTACGTCCGCAGCGAGTCGGCGCGGCAGCTGCGGGCGGGGCGCAGCCGGATCATGGGGCTGCTGGTCCTCGACATGGGCAACCCGTTCTTCGTGGACGTGGCGCGCGGTGCCGAGCGGGCCGCGCGGGAGGCGGGGCTCGGCGTCATGGTCTGCAACAGCGCGCAGAGCCCCGGCGAGGAGGCGGAGTATCTGTCGCTCTTCGCGGAACAGCGGGTCCGAGGGGTGCTGCTGACCCCGGCCGACGCGACCGGGCGCAACATCGCGGCCTTCCGGCGGCACGGCATCCCGTTCGTCCTCGTCGACCGGGTCGCCGAGGGAACGACCGAGTGCTCGGTGTCGGTCGACGACGTGGCGGGCGGGGCGCTGGCGGTGCGGCATCTGCTGGACGCCGGGCACCGCTCCATCGCGTACGTGAGCGGGCCGCCCGGCTTCAATCAGGTCCGGGACCGCCGTACGGGGGCGCTCGCCGCGCTCGCCGAGGCGGGGCTCGGTCCGGAGGCGCTGCGGGAGCTGCCGACGGAGCGGCTGGACGTGGCGGCGGGCCGGGACGCGGGGGCCCGGCTGCTGGGGCTCTCCGACCGGCCGACCGCCGTGTTCTGCGCCAACGACCTGCTCGCGCTGGGGGTGTTGCAGTCGCTGTTCGCCGCCGGGGTCTCCGTACCCGACGATCTGGCCCTGGTGGGGTACGACGACATCGAGTTCGCGGCGGCGGCCGCGGTGCCGCTCACATCGGTGCGGCAGCCGGCGGCGACGATGGGGGCGCTGGCGGCGGGTCTGCTCCTGGAGGAGACCGGGGCAGGGGCGTCCGCGGGGGCGCACGAGCACCGGCGGGTGGTCCTCCAGCCGGAACTGGTGGTGCGGCGGTCGAGTCTCGCCGCCCGCTGAGGAGACGCCCGGTGGTCAGAGGTGGGGGCCGGTGGTCCGGAGCGCGGGCCGGTGGTCAGAGGTGGGCGAGGAGGCCGTCGAGCGGGCGGGGCAGGCGGGTGAGGTCCAGGGCCTCGGTGAGCGCCCGGGCGTAGTGCTCCTTGCGGCCGCCGATGGTTCCCATGAAGCGCCGCAGCTGCGCCTCGACCGGCCGTTCCCGCTGGGCGGGCTGCTTCTGGAAGAGCCGGAAGGTGCGCAGGTCGCCCTGGTCGTCGATGACCTGCTGGACGCCGTCGGTGCCGAGCGCCCGGATCAGCTCGTCCTCCAGATCGGCGTGGCAGGTGAAGAAGCCCAGGCTCTCCAGGTCGTCGGGGGCGAGACCGGTGCCGAAGCCGGTGCGCTCCAGGCCCTGGAGGAAGAAGCGCTGCTCCGCCGCGTCGCAGAGACCGGCGGGCCGGACATCGAGCCCGTCCGGGCCGAGCAGGCGCAGGAAGCGGGTGATGCTCGTGGCACCGCCGAGCGGCACGACCACGACGCCCTCGGCGGTCAGGGCGCGGCCCTGGCGTTCGGCGAGCGCCTCGACGGCCGCCCGGTCGCTGACGCCCTCGACGAGCACCACTGTACGCAGGCCAAGCCCGGCCGCCAGCTCACGGGCGGCACCGGCCTCGGCGGGCGCCGGGGTGTCGCTGTCGTCGGCGGCCCAGGAGATGACCGTCTGCCTCAAGCGTGTCGCTGTGTCCACCCGGCCAGTCTCGCACCGTGATCGGCGGGTACGACAAGGGTTTTCGCGTACGCCGACGAGGCCCTGGTTCACACGGGCAGCGTTACGTCACCGGGGCGCGGGAGGCCTGCGGGCCAGGTAGAGGCCGACGCCCAGGGCGAGGGCCAGGACGCAGCCGGAGAAGGTCAGTCCGGCGTTCCGGAGTCCGATGCCGAGCGTGAGGGCGCCGACGCCGACGACGGGCAGGGAGATGCCCAGGTAGGCGATGACGAAGAACGCGGACACGGTCGCGGCCCGGTGCTCGGGCGGGGCCGCCGCGCTGATCGCCGCCACCGCGCCCCGGAACGCCAGCCCCTGGCCCAGGCCGCCGCACACGGCCCCGGCGACCAGCAGGGACAGTGAGGTGAACAGCAGCGAGGCGCCGACCAGGGCGAGTCCGGCGACGAGGACGAAGCAGCCGCCCGGCAGGGCGCGGCGCTGCCCGACCCGCCCCATGAGCGACTGCCCGGCCGTCGAGGCGAGGAAGACGGTGAAGACGACGAGCCCGGTGAGGGCCAGGTTGTGCACGTCGAGCGTCTCGGCGACGAACGCGGGGGCGACCGCCGTGAAGAGGCCGAGCAGGGAGAACCCGGCGAAGGCGGCCAGCGCCGAGGTCGTGAACACGCCGCGCATCGCGGGCGGGACGGCCAGGCCCTGGGGCCGCAGCCGCAGTCCCCGCACCCGGGCGGAGGCGACCGTCTCGGGGAGGAACCAGGTCAGCACGGCGGCCACGGCGATGAGTGCCAGGTGCGCGAGGAAGGGGAGCCGCAGGGGCCAGGGGGCGTACTCGGCGAGCAGCCCCGACAGAAGCGGTCCGCACCCCAGGCCGCCCATGTTCGCGGCGGTCGCGGCAAGCCCTGCGCGGGCCGCGCGCCCCGGCGGGGCCAGCTCCATGACCGTAACCGTGGCGGCGCCGCTGAGCAGTCCGGCGGCGAACCCGGAGAGGAGCCGGCCGGCGAACAGGGCGGGGAGCCCGCCCTCGAAGAGGAAGCAGAGCGCGCTGGCCGCCGAGAAGCCCAGGGCGGCCAGGAGGACCGGCCGCCGCCCGGCCTCGTCGGACACGTTCCCGACGAGCAGCAGGGTGGCGATCACTCCTAGGGCGTAGACGGCGAAGACGACCGTCACCATCAGCTCGGAGAAGCCGAGCTGTTCCCGGTAGAGGCCGTAGAGCGGGGTGGGAAGCGTGGTGCCCGCCATGCCGATGGCGAAGACGGCCGCGGCGGCCGGGTAGCCGAGACGCTTCCCGCTGCGTGGCGGAGAGGTCATGAACCGGCGGGCGGGGCCGCGGGGGTGATGTGGCTCAGCACGCACCGCCAGTGCCCGTCGCGCCGTACGAAGACGTCCGTGGTCCATTCGTCGGCGTCGAAGCGCTGACCGCCGTAGTGGGCGGTGTTGGTGATCCGGACGGTGACGAGGGCGGTGTCGCCGTGGACCCGGACCCTCGGCGGGGTGATGGCTTCCATCGCCGAGTGGGTCAGATCGCCGGACCGGACGTAGTCGAGGAACGTCTCCCGGTCCGTGATGCCGGACTCGGAGACGATGACCCACTCGTCGGCCATGAAGCCGGCGATCCGTGCCGCGTCGTTCGCGACGATCGCGGCGGCCCAGTCGTCGACAATCGCGGTGAGCCGGGCGTGGTCGGCGTCGGACGCTCCCCGGTCCGGGGGCGGCCCGGGGGCCTGTTCCTCTCCGCTCTGTGCCATGCGGCGAGCGTAACCGTGGGCCGTGCGGGCCGCGCGTTCTAGGGGGTGTCTTGTCGATCAGGCCGGATCAGGGAGCGGGGTCTGGTGCCGTGCATCGCAAGGCGGAGGAGGGAGTCATGGCGGAGCCATGGCGAGTGACGACAACGCGGCGAGGTGCGGCACCAGGGCACGCGAGCCCGGCCTGATCGGCAAGACACCCCCTAGGGGCCGGGGGCGGGACCGCGCGGGCCCCGCCCCCGGTGTTCAGCGGTGGCGCGGGGTCAGCGCGCTCCGCCCTGGCGGCGTTCGAATCCGGCGAACGCGGCTTCCTGGCGCCACTCGGCGGCCGCCTTCGCGTTGTCCGCGAGATGGCGGGCGCAGGCCGGGGCGGGCGGGGCGATGCCCGGCTGCGATCCGGCGCAGGCGCGGACCGGGCGGTAGCCGGTGCGCGCGGAGCCGGCGGCCCACAGGCTGTCGCCGTCGAGGAAGGCGTGCTCCAGCGAGGCGCGCGCCAGGTCCTTCAGCTCGGTGTAGCTCAGGCCGTAGGTGGCGCGGGCGTACTGGTACTCATGGCTGATGTCGATGCGCGAGACGCCGGGGTCGTCGGTGGCGAGGACCACCGGGACGCCGTGGCGGCGGTAGGCGTTGAACGGGTGGTCGTCGCCCGCCACGCCCAGGATCTGCTTGTTGCTGCTGAACGGCACCTCGACGGCGACACCGCGCCGGGCCATCGTCCGGGCGAGCCGCTGCCAGTCGTCCTCGTGGACCAGGTCGACGCCGTGGCCGATGCGTTCGGCTCCGGCGACGAGGACGGCCTCACGGATGTGGAACGTCAGATCCTCGGGCTTGACCAGGCCGGGGGTCAGCTCACCGGCGTGCAGCGTGAGGCGGGCGTCCGGGTACTGGGTGCGCAGATACTGGAGCATCCGCATCTGGAGGCGGTAGTTCCGCAGTGCGCTCTCCCCGTCCTCGGGCTGGACGAGGTTGACGGCGACGAACCGCGGGTCGTGCTGGCGAGTCGCATGCCGACGGCCATCTGTGTGAAGACGCGCTCGTTCGAACTGCCGCGGGAGACCTGGGAGATCCACCGGACGGGCAGGCGGCAGCCGGGGTCGGGGCGGTCGGTGTCGCAGTGCGCCGTCTCCCGGAACTGGGCGTCGGCGGCGTCCGCCTCCCGTACGGCCTCGTTCACGACCCCGTCGAGCTTTCCGCCGGCGACCAGCTTCCGGTGGAAGGCGGCGAGGTCGGCGTCGTAGCCCACGGAGTCGGCGAGCTTCTTCGCGGCGTCCGAGGCGGGGGTGACCAGGGTCTCCAGATAGAACTGGTTCTGCTCCACGACGGTGTTGGCGACATTGGCGAGCATCTTGCCGCGGTCGCGCGTCGCCTCGCCGAACTTGCCGAAGGTGTCGAAGAAGTGGTCGTGGCCCGACTCGCCTTCGGGGAAGTCCTGCATCGACCAGGCGCGGACGATCCGCTGCCGGAACTCGGCGTCCGTGCGGGCGTCGGCGGCCGGCCGGGTACCCGGTCCGCAGGGCGGGCGCACCGCGGTGTCGGTGGCGTCGATGCACAGCCCGTTCTCGCCCGCGAGCTGGATCAGATACTCGGTGGTGACGGCGCCCGAGAGGTGGTTGTGGAGGTCGCCGCCCTTGGGCAGCGCCGCGAAGAAGGCCTTGAGCCGTGCCGGGTCGTCCCCCAGCGCGTCGAGGCGGGCGGCCGTTCTGCGTTCGGCGGGGGTGGTGACGCGGAACGCGGCCGGGGCGGCGGGGTCCTCGGCCGGTGCGGCGGCGGCCGGGACCGCGGGCAGCATCGTGAGTAAGGCGAGGGCGGCGATCCCGGCCGGGACCAGGGAGTGGGGACGGTGGGCCGTCCGAATCGTTGAGATCACCGCCGCATGATCGCGTCGGGCCCGGCGCCCGCCCGCGCGAAACTCATGGGCGCACGCGGGTTCCACCCGATCGTGTGCTGTACGGGCCTGACGGCAGAAGGGCCGAAAGAAGTCTTGCGCGATCCCTTGACCGGTGTGGGGCGAGGGTCCACAGTGACTCACTAATGCGCATTAGTAATACGCATTAGCGATTCGGAGGAACACCGTGGAAGAACCCAGGAAGCGGGCCAGGCCGGGCCGCGCGCCCGCCCCCGCGGGCCGTACGTCCCGGCCGCGGCAGGCCGAGGTCGCCCGGCTCGCCGGGGTCTCGCAGGCGACTGTCTCGCTGGTGCTCGGGGCCGGGAAGCAGGGCGCGACGATCTCCGAGGAGACGCGCCGCAAGGTGCTCGACGCGGTGCGGGCGCTCGGTTACGTCCCCGATCCGGCGGCCAGCCGGCTGGCGGCCGCGCGGAACAACCTGCTGGGGGTCTTCAGCTTCACGTCGACGTTCCCGACCGATGTGCAGCACTCGTACTACCCGTTTCTGGTCGGCGTCGAGCAGGAGGCCGCGGCCCGCGGCTACGACCTGGTGCTCTTCACCGGGTCCAGCACGGGCGGCGCGGGGGCGGCCGGGCCGAACGCCCTGGCCCGGGTGCGGCTCGCCGACGGCTGCCTGTTCCTCGGGCGGCACGCGCCGGCCGAGGAGTTGCGGCGGCTGGTCGCTGACGGGTTCCCGGTGGTCCATCTGGGCCGAAGGGACGAGCTGGAGGGGCTCGCCTGGGTCGGCGCGGACTACATCAGCGCCAGCCAGGAGGTCGTCGCCCATCTCGCGGCGCTCGGCCACCGGCGCATCGTGCTGGTCCGGGAGGACGACGACGCGCCCGCCTCCACCGACCGTGAACACGGCTTCCTCAAGGGCCTGGAGGAGGCGGGGCTGCCCGGCGGGCCCGCCGCCGTCTTCCGCTCCGCCGACCCCGAGCGGGAGCTGACCGCGGAGCGGCTGCGCGGCTGGCTCGACGAGGGCGTCACCGCGTTCGTCGCGGAGGAGACCGACACCGGGGACGCCTGGCGCGCCCTGCACGGGGCCGCTCACTTCGTCGGGATCGACTGCCCGCGCGACGCCTCGCTGGCGCTGCTCGGCAGCCCGCCGCCGGACCTGGCCGAGGAACCTGTGCCCACCGGATTCGACATTCCCCGGCCGCAGTTGGGCGCGGCGGCCGTCCGCATGCTCGCCGCGCTGGTCTCCGGGGAGGAGGCGGCCGAACCCCTGGTCGCCTGCACCTTCCGGTCCGGCTCCACGGCGGGCCCGGCCCCCGCCCGGTACTGACCTCTAGACCTGAGGTCTCGTCACCGCACCACGTACGTCCAGCACTTCAAGGAGAACCGTGATATCCGAACCCGACATCCTCATCGTGGGCGGCGGACTCGGCGGGGTCGCCGCCGCCATCGCCGCCTGCCGGGCGGGGCGCACCGTCGTCCTCACCGAGGAGACGGACTGGATCGGCGGCCAGCTCACCTCGCAGGCGGTCCCGCCGGACGAGCACCCGTGGGTCGAGGAGTTCGGCACGACCGCCTCGTACCGCACCCTGCGCGAGTCCATCCGCGCCTACTACCGCCAGTGGTACCCGCTGCGTTCCGAGGCGCTGGCCCAGCGCACCCTCAATCCGGGTGCGGGCCGCGTCAGCAAGCTGTGCCACGAGCCGCGCGTCGCGCTCGCGGTCATGGAGGCGATGATCGCCCCGCACCGCTCCGCCGGACTGCTCACGCTGCTCACCGAACACCGCCCGGTGGCCGCCGAGGCGGGCGACGACGACACCGTACAGTCGGTCACGCTGTCCGACACGCGCGGCGGCAACCACCTTACGATCAGGGCCCGTTACGTCATCGACGCCACCGAGACCGGCGAACTGCTCGAACTCGCCGGGGTGGAGCATGCGATCGGCGCCGAGGCGCGGAGCGAGTTCGACGAGCCGCACGCCCCCGAAGAGGCACAGCCCCTCAACCAGCAGGGCATCACGGTGTGTTTCGCGCTCTCGCACCACGAGGGCGAGGACCACACCATCGAGCGCCCGGCCGACTACGACTTCTGGCGCACCTACCGGCCGGAGTTCTGGCCCGGTCCGCTGCTCGGCTTCCTCGCCCCGGACCCGCGCAGCCTGGAGGCCGTCCCGCGCACCTTCGTGCCCAACCCGGAGCTGGACCCGCTGGACGTCAGCGCCGACCAGTCCGCCGACGCGGGCGACAAGGAGCTGTTCGGCTTCCGCCGCATCCTGGCCCGCAAGCTGCACCGTCCCGGCGCGTTCGACTCGGACATCACGCTGGTCAACTGGCCGCTGAACGACTACTGGTTGAAGCCGCTGATCGGCGACGGCGAGGAGACGGCGGCCGCCGCGCTGCACGGGGCGCGCCAGCTGTCGCTGTCGGTCCTGTACTGGCTCCAGACCGAGGCCCCCCGGGCGGACGGAGGCCAGGGCTTCCCGGGGCTGCGACTGCGGCCGGACGTCACCGGCACGGCGGACGGCCTGGCGAAGGCCCCGTACATCCGGGAGTCGCGGCGGATCAAGGCCGTCACCACGGTCACCGAGCACGACGTGTCGATCGACATCGTCGGCCCGTACGGCGGCACCCGCTACCGGGACTCGGTCGGCGTCGGCAACTACCGCATCGATCTGCACCCGTCGACCGGCGGCGACAACTACATCGACATCGGTTCGGTGCCGTTCGAGATCCCGCTCGGCGCGCTCATCCCCCGCCGGGTCCGCAATCTGCTGCCCGCGGGCAAGAACATCGGCACCACGCACATCACCAACGGCTGCTACCGGCTCCACCCGGTGGAATGGAACATCGGCGAGGTCGCCGGCGCCCTGGCCGCCCACTGCGTCGCCGAGAACGTCGAGCCGCACCGGGTGCAGGCCGAGGACAAGCGGTTCGAGGTGTTCGCCCGGCTGCTGGAGCGCGACGGAGTCCAGCGCCACTGGCCGGACGTACGCGGCTACTGACCGGGGAACCCCCGGCCCGCTTCATCTGCACGACCTGTTGCACCGCACGGCCCCCAGGGGCGGCAGCGGAGCGCCGGGCGGGCGCAGCTCCACCTGTACCCGCCCGGCCCAGGACCCACGGCGTCTGCCGACGCCCGGTCCTGCCGCCCTCGCCCTGCCCACCCGCACGAGGAGGTGCCCAGCCATGAACACCCACCGCATCCGCGTCGGCATCGACGTGGGCGGGACCTTCACCGACGCCGTGGCCGTAGACGCCACGACCCTGCGACTGCTGGGGCAGGTGAAGGTACCCACCAGCCACCACCACGAGGACGGTGTCGCCCACGGCATCGTCGAAGCTCTCGACCGGCTGCTGGAGCAGACCGGCCACACGCCCGAGGACGTGACGTTCCTCGCCCACGGGACCACCCAGGCTACCAACGCCCTGCTGGAGGGCGATGTGGCCACTGTCGGGCTGATCGGCATCGGCACCGGTCCGGGCGCCACGCTGACCCGCCGGCTGGCCGCCTTCCGCAAGCTGGAGCTGACCCCGGGCAAGCGGCTGCCGCTCGCCTACGCCCATGTCGCCGACCCGGACGACGCCCCCGCCGTACGCGCCGCGCTCGACGAGGTCGTCCGCGAAGGGGCCGAAGTCGTCGTCGCCAGCCAGCCGTTCAGCGTCGACCGCCCCGAGGGTGAGGAGGCGGTGGCCTCGGCCGCCCGGGAGCGTGGGCTGCCGACGACAGCCGCCCACGACATCACCTCGCTGTACGGGCTCCACAAGCGGACCCGGACGGCCGTGGTGAACGCGGCGATCCTGCCGCGCATGCTCGCCACCGCCGATCTGGTCGACGCCTCCATCACCAAGGCGGGCGTGAGCGCGCCGCTGATGGTGATGCGCTGCGACGGCGGGGTGATGTCGCTGGACGAGATGCGGCGCAGACCGCTGCTGACGGTGCTGTCGGGTCCGGCGGCGGGCGTCGCCGGGGCGCTGATGCAGGAGCGCATCAGCGAGGGCCTGTTCCTGGAGACCGGCGGCACGTCCACGGACATCAGTGTCGTCCGGCGCGGCAAGGTCGCCGTACGGCACGCCACGATGCTGGGCCGGACGTCGTACCTCTCGGCGCTCGACGTGCGCACGGTGGGCGTCGGCGGCGGTTCGATGGTCCGGATCGACGGCGGCAAGGTCGTCGGCGTCGGGCCGCGCAGCGCGCACATCGCGGGCCTGCCGTACGCCTGTTTCGCGAGCGCGGAGGATCTGCGGGACGCGCAGGTAACCACGGTCCGGCCGATGGCCGACGACCCGGCGGACTACGCGGTGCTGGACGCTGCGGGCGGCCGGTTCGCGATCACCATGACCTGTGCGGCGAACGCGCTCGGGCGCGTACCGGAGGGGGACTTCGCCCGCTGCGACCAGGAGGTGGCGCGGGCCGCGCTCGCCCCGCTGGCCGCCGCGCTCGGCACGGATGTCGTCACGGCGGCGACGAAGCTGCTGGACGCGGGCACCGACCAGGTGAAGTCGGTGGTCGAGTCGATGATGCGCGACTACCGCCTGGAGAAGGACACCGCGGTGCTCGTCGGGGGCGGCGGAGGGGCCGCCTCCGTCACGCCGCACCTGGCGGCCGTCATCGGCCAGGAGGGGCGGATCGCCCGGCACAACGAGGTGATCAGCCCCATCGGGGTGGCCCTCGCGCTGATCCGGGAGCAGGTCGAGCGGATCATCCCGGGCGCCGGCCAGGAGCAGATCCTCGCCGTACGGGCGGAGGCCGAGGCCGCCGTGATCGCCCAGGGGGCCGCCGCCGACGGGGTGGAGGTGGAGGTCACCGTCGACCCGCAGACCAGCACCGTACGGGCGGTCGCGACCGGCGCCACCGAGCTGCGCACCCAGGACCGTGCCCACCGGGCGGACGAGGCGGACCGGCTGCGCGCCGCCGCCGACAGCCTCCGCACCGACCCGGCGTCCGTGCGGGTCCTCGCGGGCACGCCGGCCCACACGGTGTACGGCACCGAGGTGCGGCGCCGGTTCCGCGCGGACCGGCATCCGGTGCGGGTGGTGGACGCGGACGGCGTCGTACGGCTGCACGCGCCGGACGCCCGGGTGGAGACGACCACGGTGGGCCGGGCCCCCGAGGTGCTGGCGGGCCTGGTGAAGGAGGCCACGTCGTACGGGGACGGCGGGGTGCGGGCCCCGGCGCTGCGGCTGCTGCTCGGCTCGCGGATCGCCGACCTGTCGGGGGTGCTCGATCCGGACCCGCTGCTGGCGCTGGCCCGCAGCGAGCTGCGGTCGCGGGCGGCCGACGAGCCGGTCGTGGCCGTGGTGGAGGTACGGTCGTGACGGCCGCGCTGCTGGACCGGGCGGCGCGCGCGGCGATCGCGGAGCTGGAGGCGGCGGACGACGTCGAGTTCGGCGTACGGCTGCTGCGGAACACGCCCACGCACGAGCGGCGCGATCCGGCGCTGCTGCGCCACTGGGCCGCGACGGCCGACGCGTTCGGGGCGGGGCTGGAGCCGGTCGCGGCGACCGCCCGGATCGTGGAGAGCGACGGGGGCCTGGCGAAAGGGCTGCTGGCCCGCTACACCTCGCGGCCGGTACCGACCGTCGAGCTGTTCACCGACACGCTGGCGCTCGCCGACGAGCTGATCGATCTGCTCGGCTGGCGGCACTGGTACCCGGCCGGTTCGGTACGGGCCGCGGCGATCGCGCACGAGGCGGTGCACGAGCGACTGCACCACGGGCCACGGAAGAAGGACCTCAAGCGCGCCCTGGACCACGTCGTGCTGCGCGCCGGTCGGCACACTCTGTACGGCCATGTCGCGGGTGCCGACGAGATCGCCGCCCATGCCCACGCCCGCACGGTCTGCGGCCTCGGCCGCAGCCCCCTCCTGCTGACGGCGGCGCTGGCCACGGCGGCCGAGCCGCAGCACGGGTCCGCGCACGGATCCCCGCACGGAAGAGAGAAGTAACGCCATGGGCGTCGTCATCCTTCTTGTCATGGCGGCCGGTGTCGCCGCGATGCTCACCCGCAAGCTCCCCACGGGCTTCGCGCTCGTCCTGCTGGCCGTCGCCATCGCCTTCATCGCGGGCGCGCCGCTGACCGGCGAGAACAGTGTTCTGGACACGGTCCTCCAGGAGGGCGCCCCGGCGCTCGCGGCGACGATGGTCGCCATCCTGCTCGGCTCCTGGCTGGGCAAGCTGCTGGACGAGACCGGTATCGCGGGCACCCTGGTCCGCAAGATCGTCGAGTTCGGCGGGGACCGGCCGGTGGTGGTCGCCCTCGGCGTCCTCGCGGTCTCCACGCTGGTCGGCACGGTCACCGGGTCGGCCCCCGCGGCGATGCTCGCCGGGATCATCGGCATCCCCGCCATGATCGCGGTCGGCATTCCCAAGGTCACCGCAGCCGGGACCATCCTGATGGGCATCGCCGCGGGCATGCCCTTCGAGCTGCCGATCTGGCAGTTCTTCTCCACGGCGCTGGAACTGCCGATCCCGACGGTGCGCGGCTTCATGCTGAAGCTGTTCCCGTTCGCGCTGGCCGCCGCCGTGCTGTTCGTCCTCGTCGAGACCCGGCGCCGGGGTGTGGAGCACGCCTGGTCGCTCAAGTCGGCCTCGGCCAAGCCTGTTTCGCGCCGCGAGCAGCTGGGCGACGCCCCGTGGTACGCGCTGCTCACCCCGGTCGTACCGCTGGTGCTGGCCCTCGGCTTCGAGGTGGCGATCCTGCCGTCGATGCTGGCCGGCGTGGTGTACGCGCTGCTGACCACCACCCGGCCGCGCGAGATGAACAAGCGGCTGCTGCGCACCCTGTACGGGGCGTTCGAGGTCGCGGCGGCCCCGATGGTGCTGTTCATCGCGATCGGCATCCTGCTCGCGGCGGTCAAACTGCCGGGCGCGGTCGAGTCGTTGGAGCCGCTGGTCAAGGCGGTCAGCCCGCAGAACCCGGTGCTGTTCGTGCTGGTGTTCACGCTGCTCGTACCGCTCTGCCTCTACCGAGGTCCGCTCAACGTCTTCGGTCTCGGCGCGGGCATCGCCGGGGTCCTCATCGCGGCGGGCATCTACCCGGCCGTCGCGGTGCTGGGGCTCGCCACCTCGTACAACCAGGTCTTCGGGGTGTCGGACCCCACGAGCACCCAGACCGTGTGGAGCGCGCAGTACGCCGGGGTGACCCCGCAGCAGGTGATGCTGCGGACCCTGCCGTACGTCTGGGCCGTCGCGCTCGGCGGCTTCTGCGTCACCGCCGCCACCTATCTGTGATCCATCACTTCTCGGGACGGAGAACGACATGACACAGCACGAGGACTCCTCCTTCACGCCCGACGCGGGGCGGCCGAGCCGCCGGATCTTCCTGCGCGGGACGGTCGCCGGAATCGCGGCGACCGCCGGCCTGGCCGCCACCGGAGCGACGGCGAGCCCGGCAGCCGCGGCACCGGGCGGCTTCCCGGACTACAAGCACCTCAAGCCGCTCCTGACACCCTCCCAGCTGAAGTACAACCCGACGGGCGAGATCATCTTCCCGTGCATCCGGGGCGTCTACGACCGGCTGGCCGACCCCCTGGGCCGCTACTACCTGTACTACGCCCCGCACGACGCCCCCGGCGGCATCTGCCTGGCCTACGGGAACTCGCTGGAGGGGCCGTTCACGGAGTACCCGGCGAACCCGATCGTCTCGAACGACTGGCAACCGCACTACAAGGTCAGCCATGTCTCCTCGCCGCACGTCCTGTGGAACGAGGACGTCAAGGAGCTCTGGCTGTACTTCCACGGCGAGAACCACACCACCCGCCTCGCCCGTTCCAAGGACGGCATCACCTTCACGTACGACAGGACCGTGCTCACCAAGGACATGCTTCCGGCCGGCACGAGCGAGACCTCGTACGCACGGGTGTTCCGGCACAACCTGCCCGCGCGGGACGCCCGTTACGTGATGCTCTTCATGGTCAACAATCAGTCGAACCACCGTGACGTCGGCTGGGGCTGGTCGAAGGACGGCCGCACCTGGACGTTCGCGCAGCAGCCGTTGATCCGGCACTCGGACGTCGGCGCGAACAACATCAGCGGCGCGCACCTGCTGACCCGTAACAACAGCACGTACGTCGTCTACCACACCGGTAAGGAGACCGGCGGGAACATGCTGATCACCGAGGTCGGCAACGATTTCTCCCGCCGCAACCACCTCGGCCTCTTCTACGAGTCGAGCAACGCGGCCCCGGAGAACGGCCGGGCTGCCGCGCCCAGCTTCGGTACGGACCGGGGTGTGCCGTACATGGTCTACGAGGCGGGCGAGCGCCTCAAGGGATCGATCTGCGTGGCCCGCGGCTGAGGCGGGAGGGTGGGGGGTGCGCCGGACAGGTGTCCGGCGCACCCCCGCGCGCGTACCCCACGCACGCCACGGGACACCGAACCGCGTCGCACCGAGGAAGGCTTGCCCCCGCCCATGACTCACCACCCCAACCTGGACCCCGAAATGGCGGCCGCGCTCGCGACCGACCCGCCGCCGCCCACGGTGCTCGACGGCCTGCCGTACGAGGACCTGGCCGCGCTGCGGGCCGAGCGCGCCGCGCGGCCTGTCGCCCCGCCCGCCGAGGGCGTCGTGGTGACCGACCGCCACCTGCCGGGCCCCACCCCACTGCGTGTCCGGACCTACCGGCCGCGCGCGGCGGGCTCCCGCGTGCTGCCCTGTCTGGTGTGGGTGCACGGCGGTGGCATGGTCCTGGGCTCCCCCGAGATGGACGACGCCCGGGTGTCCGCGTACGCCCTGGAGGCCGACTGCGCCGTGGTCTCGGTGGACTACCGACTGGCACCCGAACACCCGTATCCCGGGCCCGTGGAGGACTGCTACCGCGCCCTGCGGTGGACGGCGGACCGGGCGGGGCCTCTGATGATCGACCCCGGGCGCCTGGCGATCGGCGGGATCAGCGCGGGCGGCGGACTCGCGGCCGCCACCGCCCTGCTGGCCCGGGACCGCGGCGGTCCCGGCCTGATCTTCCAGTTCCTTCTCTGCCCGATGCTGGACGACCGCAACACCACCGGTTCCAGCCGGGAGTTCACCGACGCCGTCACCTGGCCCCGCGCCAACAACCTCTACGGCTGGGCGGCCCTGCTCGGCCCGCTCGCGGGGAGCGAGGACACCCCTCCGTACGCCGCGCCCGCCCGCGCCGCCGATCTGTCCGGGCTCCCTCCGGCGTACGTGGACGTCGGCGAGCTGGAGGTCTTCCGCGACGAGTGCGTCCGGTACGCGCTGCGCCTGATCGAGGCGGGCGTGTCGACCGAGTTCCACCTGTGGCCCGGCGCGTTCCACGGCTTCGACGGCGTACTCCCCCACCTCACACTGCCGCGCCGGGCGGCCCGCGAACAGATCGCGGTACTGCGCCGGGCACTGGGCGGGCCCGGTGGGCAGCCCGGGTCCCGGGTCAGCGCACGCGGCCCCGCGGCTTGAGAGCGGTCGGCGGCTCAGCGAAAGTCAGCAGGAGCGGCAGGAGGTGGCCTCACAACCCCGTGGTGTGAGCTCAGCTCGGAGCGATCGTCACGATGTCAGGCGCGATGTCCAGCACCAGGAGCGCCGCCGCCACGTGGGCCGGGTTGGCCTCCACCTTGACGGCCGAGAGCTCGTTGGCGCGGGAGACCCTCCGTTCGACGGTGTTGCGGTGCGCATAGAGGTTGGCGGCTGCCCGGGTGGTACTGAAGCCGCACTGCACGTAGGTGAGGAGGGCCTGTCGTAGCGCTGTGTCGGCTTCGGCCAATGGCCCGAGGGTGTTGAGGACGAACCTGCGTGCGCCGGAACGATCCTTCGTCAGCGCGTCGATCAGCTCGACATCGGCGTAGGCGGTGAATCGCCGGTCGGATCCCAGCCGGATCACCAGCGCCTGCGCCGCGAGGGCGTCCTGGTGGCTGGAGCGGAATCCATCGAGACCGCGCCCCGGCCGTCCCACCGCCGCGCGGACCTCGTCGGCCGCCGCGAGATCATTCTCCACGTGGTGAAGGTCCGGGACGACTTCTCCCGAGAGCCAGATCCACCGCGACGTGGCACTGGCCCGCGCCACCAGCGCGCTCCGGCCGCCAGCGGCGGAGCGCACGGCGGAGACCTCGTCGTCCAGGGCACCGGCCTGCCGGGGGTCATCGACCCACAGGACAAGACCCACGTGCCACCGCGCCATCCGGTAGCGCAGGCGGCCTTCGGCAAGGTCCTCCGCCATCGGCGCCCCACTGGCGATCAGCTGGATCAGCGCGATCCCCTCGGCATCCGTGTTCCCCATCGCCGCGGCGAGGCCGGCTTGACGCAGGGCCGCGACGGAGTCGAGGGCGTACTGCACCAGCGACTGCGCCGTCACGTCCAGGACTTCCACGAGAAGGGCGGAGTCGGCACAGTCCGCCACGCACTCCTCCAGCCACCGCCGCCAGCCGATCCCCAGGGCCACGCGCCAGGCACCGGCGAAGTCGGGCGCGATGCCCCGGGAGACCAGATCGTTGATGTACGCCGTGGTCCTGGGGCTGACGTAGGGCTCTACCCGCCGTCCCGGTTGCTGAACATTCGCGGTCATCCATTGGACCAGGTCAGAGCGGTTGAGCGCGCGATCCTCCTCGACCAGCGATGCGTCCGCGAGGAGGGCGGGATCGTTCTGGGCGACGAGAGAGGGCCTTGCGAAGGCGCCGACCAGGGCGTCCGTTTCCGTCAGCAGGCGCTGACACAGGGACCTGATCGCATCCGCGACCTCAGGCGAGGGCGGGGGCCACAGCTCATCCATGTTCTCAGTGTCCCTCTGCTCTCGGGGAACCGAGGCTCCCGACATGCCGCGTCACAGGCAGATGAAGGGCTCGTCGGCGGCCTGGACGATGACGAAGCGTCCACAGGCGCGCAGTTGCGGAGGATCAGGCTGGACCTGATGCGATGACTACGGCAGCTTCGCAGAACTCGGCGGTTCCGCCCGAACCTTCAGGAGTCCCCGCGCCTGCGACGTCGGCGCGCCAGCGTTTTGCTGCCGTTGAAGAAATCGTTGAACCGGTCGAGCCTCCAGATCGCTCGGAGGACGAGGGGCTGCATGAGCAGCGACATGGACGGCGGGTACTTGGTGGCGTTCGACCAGATGCTGGCGAGGTCATCCGACATCTCACCGTCGACGACGTAGTCGGCGAGCTGATGGGCCACGTACGGCACCTGACAGAGGCCGTGGCCGTTGCAGGCCATCGAGTAGAAGACGTTGTCGCCCACCTGACCGGCGACCGACAGCCAGTCCGGGCTGATGCCGATCCAACCGCCCCAGGCCCGCTCGATCGCCACGTCGGACAGCGACGGGAACCGCTTGGCCAGGTCCTTCCCCATGTCCTGTACGACTCCGGGGTCCGGGACCCGGTCCGGGAGCGGGAAGGTCTGACCCCGTTGTGCTTGGCGGACCCCGCAGACGATGGTGTTGCGCTCGGTGAGCCGGTAGTGGGTCATCAGCTGGTGCTGAGTGATGATGCCGGACCGGCTGGTCCAGTCCAGCTCGGCGAGCCGCTCCGGCGCGATGGGCTCCGACTCGATCTCGATGACGTACAGCGGCGTCGCCAGGTTCTTGGGCGTGATGTCCCACTCGCCGCCGTAGACGTTGGTCGCGAGGATCACCTTGTCGGCCCGCACGGTGCCGTGCGGTGTCGTGAGCTCGACGATGCCGCCTGTCCGCCGGACGTCGCTCACCCGCGACTGCTCGAAGACCTTGGCCGAGGAGGCGAGCAGCGCGCGACGCACACCACGGGCGAGCTTGCCCGGGTTCAGCATCCCGCCGATGGATTCCCGCATACCACCCACGAAGCCGGCAGGGAGGCCGAGTTCCTCCCGGCTCCCGACGGTCCCGTTCCCGCCGAAGGCGCGCAGGATCGCCGCCTGAGTGCGCACCCTGAGCATCATGAGGGGTGAGACCGCACCCCACACCAGGCCGTTCGCCACGTAGTCGCAGTCGATGTCGTGCCTCTTCATGAGGTCTTCGACGTAGTGGCCCGCGTGCTCCGCGAGTTTGGCCATGACCGGCATCTTCTTCGGGGACTGGAGGCTGAGCATCCGCAGGTCGCCACCCGGCGCCCCGGCGATCTGGCCGCCGTTGCGCGAGGCCGCGCCGTAGCCGCAGAACTCGGCCTCCAGCAGGACCACGTCCTGATCGCGCTCCGCGAGGCGCAGCGCCGCCGCCATGCCACCCATGCCGCCGCCGATGACGGCGATGTCACAGGTGAGGTCGCCGTCCAGTGCGGGCTGAACGTCGTCCGGCCGGTCGATCCAGCCGGTGAAGTTGCTGTACTTCGTGCCGTCGGTCCTCATGATGTCCTGATCTCCTTCTGGATGGGATTTCCGGCTTGCCTCGGGCTCCGCGTGGCCCGCTCGGCAGCACCCCCCGAGGCCCTGGCTGCTCGTCGCTCTCCCTTGGCCGCGACCGAGCGGGCCGGAAGGTCCCCCATCGACAGAAGACCGGGACGCGCCTCGACGACCGCGGCGGAGGCATTGACCGCCGCTGCGATGGTGCTGAGGAAGGAGTCGAAGCCCACGGAGGAACGAAGGTCGACGACCTGCTCCTCTCCGACGATCCGGTAGTCGTCCCCCGCGGCCACCTCATCGGCCGGTTCGAAGAACCCGAACGTGATCTCCAGATCGATCACCACTTCGCCTTCGAGTACGCCCCGGGCGGCATGGGTGACAGCCGCTATCTGCCCCGGTTCGATACGCATGTGATCCCCGACGCGCGGCGAAGTCGTCACGACAGCGGGTTCGACCTCTGCCACGTCCACCGTGTCGAGATCCCATCCGAGCCCTGCCGCGAGCGCCCCGATGGCCTGCTCGAAGCCGTAGTGCCCGACGACCTCGCCCCGGCTACGAGCGGTCGCGAACTCGCGCATGGTCAGACCGAGGCCGAACTTCGACAGGATCGCGCCATAGCGTGACATGTTCGCCCGGCGGCGGATCCGTACGCTCTCCACGCGCTGGGTCAACGCAGTCAGCAGGAGAGGAAGGGTGTCCATCAGGACGCCCGGGTTCGCCCCGCTGCCCAGGACGGTCACGCCATGCGCCTTCGCCACGTCGTCGAGCCGTCGGGCCAGGTCGGGGTGGCTCTGCCATGGATAGGCCAGCTCTTCGCAGATGCTCAGGACGTTGTACGAACGCTCCAAGAGCGGCAGCAGGACGTCGGCCATCCTGCGCAGGTCCGAAATGGTCGCCACGATCGCGAGGTCGGCGGCGGGCAGGTCGGCCGGGTCGCTCACGACGACGACGCCGTTCGCGACGCCGCCGAGCAGCACTCCGAGGTCTTGACCGACCACGCGGGGGTCATGGTCCGCTGCTCCGACGATCTCCACGTCCGCGCGTTGCAGCAAGGAAGAAGCGATGGCCCGGCCAGTGGCACCGAGCCCCACGATGACAGTCTGGTTACTCAACGCACACCCCTGGACACCCCGGTCGGCAGAACTGGACTTCGCCTGCGGCGATTGCCTCGTATCTCACTGTCCTCAGCCACGACCGCGGTGAGAACGACACTGAGCACCTCCTTTTCCCGGGGATGGTGCACGGCGCACAGCCCGGTCGCGCCCAGCCCGGTCGGCGAAGCGGGGCAGTCGTGGGTGTTGCCGTCGGTGACGGCGGAAGCGCCGGACAGCCGTCTCCGGCCGCCCTGCTCCCGGAAGGGCCGGGCCGCGGGCTCGACCGGGGCCGCGCCCCGAACGCCGGACACCGTATGGGCGCAGCGGCCCGGCCCGCCTGTGCATCGTGCACCGAGACCCGGCGAAGGAGGTGCTCGCTGTCGTTCTCGCAGGAGACCGCCGCTCGCGACAGTGAGGCAACCGCCACAGGAACAGCGAGGAAACGCCATGACAGCTGAGGTGTTGGACGCCGTCGAGGAGTTCGACGTGGTGATCATCGGAGCAGGGATCTCCGGGATCGGCGCGGCCGCCTATGTCAGCCGGGAGCTCCCCGAGAAGTCGCTCGTCGTGCTGGAAGCGCGTGACAGCATAGGGGGCACCTGGGACCTGTTCCGTTATCC
The DNA here is from genome assembly GCF_001687325.1 of Streptomyces sp. PTY087I2. Lineage (GTDB taxonomy): Bacteria > Actinomycetota > Actinomycetes > Streptomycetales > Streptomycetaceae > Streptomyces. The sequence continues at coordinate 56,202 of NZ_LZRD01000001.1, forward strand.
CGGTATCCGCTCGGACTCCGACCTGCACACGTTCGGTTACGCGTTCAAACCGTGGCGCCACGAAGCCGCGATAGCCGACGCTCCCCTCATACAGGAGTACCTCCAGGAAGCGGTCGGGGAGAACGGCCTGGAGCGCGTCCTCAGGCTCCGCCACCGGGTCATCCGCTCGGCCTGGTCCTCAGCGGACTCGAAGTGGACCCTCACCGTCCAGACGTCGGACCTCGCTACGGGAGAGACCCGGACCAAGGAGATCCGCGCGGGATGGGTCTTCGCCGCCACCGGCTACTACCGGTACGACGAGGGGTTCTCCCCGGAGTTCCCGGGGCGGGACGACTTCGAGGGCCGGATCGTCCACCCGCAGCACTGGCCCGAGGGTCTCGACTACAGCGGGAAGAAAGTCGTCGTCATCGGCAGCGGCGCGACCGCGATCACGCTGGTGCCGAACCTGGCCACCGGGGCGGGCGCCGCCCGGCACGTGACGATGCTGCAACGCACGCCCACCTACGTCATGGCGCTCCCCCGCGTCGACAAAGTCGCCTTGGCGCTCACGAAGCTGCTCGGGGAAGAACGCGGGTACGCCGTGACGCGGTTCAAGAACATCTGGACCGACCGCGCCGTCGTCAAGGGCTTGCGGACCTTCCCCAAGGCCGGCAGGGCATTCATCCGGCGCGAGAACATCAAGCGCCTTCCCAAGGGGTTCGACGTCGACAAGCACTTCAACCCGCCGTACGACCCGTGGGACCAGCGGCTGTGTCTGGCACCGGACGGCGACTTCTTCGACGCCATCAAGGAGGGAAGGGCCTCCGTCGTCACCGACGTCGTGGCGAGGTTCAGCAAGCGCGGAATCGTCCTGGCGTCGGGCGAGGAACTGGAAGCCGACGTCATCGTCACCGCGACAGGGTTGAACCTACAGCTCTTCGACGGGATGCCCATCGTGGTCGACGGGCGCCAGGTCGACATCGCGGACGCACTCTGTTACCGCGGAATGCTCTTGAGCGGGATCCCGAACTGGGCCATGGCGATCGGGTACACCACTTCGTCCTGGACGCTCAAGGTGGGCCTGATGTGTCGCTACTTCATCGATCTGGTCAAGCACATGGACACCCGCGGCTACGACACGGTGGTTCCGGTCGCACCGTCGGGTACGGAGCGCAAGCCCGTCATGGACCTCCAGGCCGGATACGCCAAGCGCGGCGAGAAGCTCCTGCCCAAGCAGGGCCTCGAGAAGCCCTGGCGGATGGCGATGTCGTACCCCGAGGACGCCAAGGCCCTCCGCGGCCCGGTCGCCGACGAACACCTCGAGTTCGGCACCCGGCGGGCGGCTGCGTCGTTGCCCGGCGGGAGGCGAGCCACCCATGCCTGAGGCGAGCGACGCCGAGGGCGCCGACGCGTACGCGACCCTGCCGTCCGGGATGACGATCTGCTTCCGGGACTACGGCGACAAGGCCGACCCCGTGATGCTGCTCATCGCGGGGCTGGGCGAGGACCTCACCTTCTGGACCGACCCGTTCGTCGGCTCACTCGTTACCCGGGGCTTCCGGGTCGTCGCCATCGACAACCGCGACGCCGGCCAGTCGACGTTCGTCGCCACTCCTCCTCCCGAGCTCTGGCGCCAGATCGCCGCGTGCCCGCGCGGCGACGCGTACACGCTGGCCGACATGGCGCAGGACGGCATCGGCGTGCTCGACCATCTCGGGATCTCGCGGGTGCACCTGGTGGGGCGGTCCATGGGCGGGATGATCGCCCAGACGATCGCGGCCACGGCACCCGAGCGCGTGCTGTCGCTGACCTCCCTCTACTCGACCACCGGAGCGAAGAAGGTGGGCGGGCCGACTCTGTCGACGATCCGGCTCCTCGCCGCTCCGCCGGCAAGGAACAGAACCGCGGCGGTCCGCGCTCACCTGCGGCTCACCCGGCACATCGCGGGAACGGACCATCCCATCGACGATGCGGCCGAGGCCGCCGTCGCGGCGCGGGGATGGGATCGCAGCGCCGGTGAACCGGCGGCCGGCACGGCGCGCCAGATCCAGGCGATACAGCGCTCCGGCGACCGGACGGCCGAGCTGAGCAGGATCACGGCCCCGACCCTGGTCATCAACGGCGACCGGGACCCGCTGGTCGACCCGAGCGGCGGCGCCGCGACCGTACGGGCGATCCGCTCGGCACAGCATGTGGTCATTCCCGGCATGGGCCACCACATCCCCGAAGCCCTCGTCGACCCCATCACGACCTACATCTCGGAGCACGCGAACCGCGTGGGTGAAGGAGGGAACCATGTCCGGATCTCGTGAGCCCCGCTCCAAGGGCACCACGGTCGACGTAGTCGTCGTCGGTGCCGGCTTCGCCGGGCTGAGCGCTGCCGAGCGACTGGTGAGCACGGGGCGGTCCGTGGTGGTCGTGGAAGGCCGCGACCGGGTCGGAGGCCGTTCACTTTCCGGCGAGGTGGCGGGCGTGAAGGTCGACCTCGGAGCGACGTGGGTGGCACGGCGCCACACCGCCGTCCGGGACCTCGCGAGCCGGATGGGGTGCACCACGACCGACCAGTTCGCCCAGGGCCGCAACGTGCTGTGGATGACGGGTCGGCGTCGCACCTACAGCGGCACCATTCCCAAGGTCTCCCCCTTGGCCCTGGTAGACATGGCTCGTATGCAGGCGGCGGTGAACAAGCTGGTCGCGACCATCGACGTCGACGCCGCCTGGGAGACGCCCGGGGCCGGCCGGCTCGACGCCCTCTCCTTCGGCGAGTGGCTCGACCGGAAGAACGCGCTGCCCAGCACCCGTGCGCTGATGACCGTCATCAGCAAGGTGCAGTGGGGGTGTACCCCGGGGGACGTCTCCTTGCTGCACGCGCTGCGCTACATCCGCTCGGCGGGCGGACTCGACCACATGCTCGACGTCGAAGGTGGTCAACAGCAGGACCGGATCGTCGAAACCACCCAGGAGATCGCCGAACGGGTGGCAGAGAGGCTCGGCGACCGGGTGCGCCTGGAGACACCGGTGCGCCGCATCGCGCAGGACGGCGGCGGCGTCACCGTCCGCACCGGCTCCGGCGAGTTCCACGCCAGGTACGCGATCGTCACGGCCTCGCCTGCGCATCGCGCCGCCATCGAGTTCGACCCCGCCCTGCCCGAGCGGGGCGAAGGGCTCACGCGAACCTGGCGCATGGGCGTGCTGAGCAAGGCCTTCGTGGCGTACGAGAAGCCGTTCTGGCGGGCCGAAGGACTTTCCGGGGAGGCGGTGACCGATACCGGAACCGTGTTCATCACCTTCGACGTGTCCCCCGCCCCCAGCGGACCGGGCGTCCTGATGGCCTTCTGCGATCCGCGCGTCTTCGACGGCTTCAGCCCCGGGACCCGGCGCGACCGCGTCGTCCAGCAGCTCGCCGACCTCTACGGCCCGCAGGCCCGCACCCCGATCGACTACGTGGACCACCGCTGGGGAGCGGAGCCCTTCGCCCCGGGCGGTCCCAATCCCGCCGTCGCCCCCTACGCGACCACGAGCTTCGGCAAGGCACTGTCCGAGCCCCACGGGCGCATCCACTGGGCCGGCAGCGAAACCGCCGGGGAATGGGCCGGCACCATGAACGGCGCGGTTCTGACCGGCCAACGCGCCGCCGAGAGCGTCATCACCCTCCTGTCCCGCGACGTCCGGGAAGGGGCGTTGCGATGAAGGACATACTGTTCCTGCTCGCCGACCTGTGGATGATCTTCGCCGGCTACTTCTACGGCTGGAAGTTCATCCGCCGGTACGGCAATTACCTCCTCGGTCTCGAGTGGATGGTCGTCGCCACATCGGGCAGCAACTTCCTGCTCTGGTCACTGTCCGGAGCCGACAGCGGCAGCGTCCTGTACGACCTGGCGTACTTCCTCGACGCCTTCTCCAGGGCGGTCGGCATCACGCTGATCCTGGTCATGGGCTTGATGCAGGTCACCCATCGCCACAAGCCGAGCCGCGGAGTCGACATCGCCGTGTTCGGAGTCGCGATCGTGGCCGGTCTCTTCCTCCGGCAGTTCCACGGCGCGGACCTGCACACCGACCGCGCCGCGTTCTGGGTCGCCGTTTTCTTCGTGGTCGCCAATCTCCTCACGGCGGTCTTCCTCGGGTACGTCGCCAAGCGGCTCTGGAACGCGGGCGCGAAGCGGACCGCGATCTGGACGGGCCTGGTCACGGCCGCCGGCACCGCCATCGCGATCACCTACGACTTCTTCCCCCTGCCGTTCGACGACGCGGACCGCACGATCTTCTACACCGCCGCACTGGCGACGTGGGGCACCCAGGGATTCGTCTACTTCCGTGCCTACCGCGCGCTGCACGACCACAACGCGGCGTTGGACGCGAACCCGGCCCACACGACCGGAACCCTCGCATGAACCCCGAGAACGAAGAAGGAGTCAGCATGGCGAAGAGGCACGTGTACGCGGTGGTGGACCCCGCCACCGGCGAGTTGGTCAAGGAGTACCCGACCGCGACGGACGAGGCCGTGGAGGGGGCGGTCGACGCGGCGGCGGAAGCCTACGCGCAGTGGTCGAGGCAGACTTCCGTGGAACAGCGCGCCCGGCTGTTGAACACCGTCGCCGCCCTCCACGACGAGCGCAGCGTGCAGCTCGCCGAGATCATCCACCGGGAGATGGGCAAGCCGGTGGACGAGGCCGTCGCGGAGGTCGAGTTCAGCGCCTCGATCTACCGGTACTACGCCGAGAACGCGGAGAAGTTCCTCGCCGACGAACCGATCGAGCTCCTGGAGGGAGAGGGCACCGCTTTCGTCCGTCGCCAGCCGGTCGGCGTGTTGCTGGGGATCATGCCCTGGAACTACCCGTACTACCAGGTGGCCCGATTCGCCGCGCCCAACCTCGCGCTGGGCAACACCATCGTGCTCAAGCACGCGTCGCAGTGTCCGGAGTCGTCCGAGGCGCTCCAGCAGCTGTTCACGGACGCGGGCTTCCCCCAGGGCTGCTACGTCAACGTCCACGCCACCGCCGAGCAGATCGCGCGTATCATCGCGGACCCCCGCGTGCAGGGCGTCTCCTTCACCGGTTCGGAGCGGGCCGGCGCGGAGGTCGCCGAGAAGGCCGGGCGCAGCCTCAAGAAGGTGGTGCTCGAACTGGGCGGCTCGGACCCCTTCATCGTGCTGTCGACCCACGACCTCGACGCCACGGTCCAGGCGGCGGTCGAGACGCGGTTCGAGAACACCGGGCAGGCGTGCAACGCCGGAAAGCGCTTCATCGTCGCCGAGGGCCTCTACGACGCCTTCCTCGACACGTTCACCGAGAAGGTACTCGCCCTGACCGACGGGCTGACGCCGCTCTCCTCGGTCGCCGCCGCCGAGTATCTGGGGGAGCAGATTGAGCGAGCCGTCGCTGACGGGGCAACCTTCGTGTCCGCACGACAGCGCGAGGGAGCGTACTTCCCGCCCGGCGTTCTGACGGGCGTCTCTCCGACATCGCCGTCGGCCGCCGAGGAGCTCTTCGGCCCCGTCGCGACCGTCTACCGCGTCGGATCCGAGGACGAGGCCGTCGAGTTGGCAAACAAAACGCCGTACGGGCTGGGCTCCTACGTGTTCACGACGGACGCCGAGCAGGCGCTGCGTGTCGCCGACAGGATCGACGCCGGCATGGTCTTCGTCAACGGCGTCGGCCTCGAAGGCGCGGAACTGCCTTTCGGCGGGGTCAAGCAGTCCGGTTTCGGGCGTGAACTGGGCCGGGCCGGAATCGACGAGTTCGCCAACAAGAAGCTCATCCGCACCGCTCGGGTCTGATCGCCACAGGGCTCGGAAGGAGACCTTTCATGACCATCGAATTCGACGCCGCTGTCTTCAGGACACCGAACGAACCGCTGAGCATCGAGAAAGTGACGATCCCCTCGACGCCTCCCCCCGGCGAGGTGCTCGTGCGGCTCAAAGCAAGCGGGGTGTGCCACAGCGACCTTCACGTGCTCGTGGGCGAGTGGGAGGTTCCTGCGCCGATGATTCTCGGCCATGAGGGGGCCGGGATCGTCGAGAGCGTCGGCGAAGGGGTCACGACCCTGAAGAAGGGCGACCACGTCGTGCTGTCCTGGACGCCCTCCTGTCGCCGCTGCCACTACTGCATCAGTGGCAGGCCTGTCCTGTGTGACATGGTCAGCCGGCACTCGGCGAACCACCTGTCCTTCGACGGCCGGACCCGGGTCACCTCCGTGGACGGGGACGAGGTCTACAGCTTCGCGGGCCTCGGAACGTTCGGCCAGTACGCCCTCGTGCCCGAATCGGGCGCCATCGCCATCCGCGACGACGCCCCGTTCCCCCAGGCGGCTCTGGTCGGATGCGCCGTCACCACCGGCGTCGGCGCGGCCGTCAACACCGCGGGCGTGCGGCCGAGCGACACCGTGCTGGTCCTCGGCTGCGGAGGCGTCGGTCTGAACGCGATCCAGGGGGCCCGGCTCGCCGGCGCGCGGAAGATCATCGCCGCGGACGTCTCCGACGAGAAGCTGGAGCAGGCACGCGTCTTCGGGGCGACCGACCTGATCAACAACGCCCGCGAGAACTTCGCCGACAGGGTGCGCCAGCACACCGACGGACGCGGTGTGGAGATCGCCATCGAGGCCATCGGGCTGCCCCGCACCATCGAGTCGGCGTACGAGGTCCTGGCCCGGGGCGGCACGGCGGTGGTCGCCGGGCAGGTGGCGGACGGCCTGCGGATCTCCATCGACCCCTTCGTCATGTCCGATCAGGAACTCAAGCTCATCGGCTCGAACTACGGATCGAGCAAACCGGCTTCCGACTTCCCGCTGCTGATCGACCACTACATGAACCACCGGATCGACCTGGACTCCCTCGTGACGAGCGAGATCCGTCTCCAGGACATCAACGAGGCGTTCGACCAGATGAAGCGCGGCATCGGCATCCGCTCGGTGATCACGTACTGAAAGGCAGGGACGATCTCATGGCCCTGGAATCATCACGCTCGGCCTTCGAGCGAGCCCGCCGCAGCGTCGGCGGAGGAGTGGGGTCGGGGCTGCGCGCCGCGATGCCTCCCCATCCGCTCTTCGTGCGCGAGGCGCGAGGCGCGTACGTCCGGGACCTGGACGGCGACCGGTACATCGACTACGTGATGGCCTGGGGCCCGCTCGTCCTCGGTCACGGCGACCCCCGCGTGGTGTCCGCCGTGACCGAGGTCGCGACGAGGATGCAGGTCGTCGGCACCGGCCACCCGCTCGAGTACCTCGCGGCGGAAGCGGTCCTCGAGGCCGTGCCGCACGGCGAGCGACTGCTGTGGAGCAACACGGGGACCGAAGCGGTGCAGGTGGCGCTGCGGCTCGCACGGGCCGCCACCGGGCGGCGCCGCGTCCTCAAGTTCGCCAAGAGCTACCACGGCTGGCACGACACCGTGTACGCCGGGATGTCCGAGGACGACTGCGGACGCCCCGCCACCCCCGGCGGACCGGGACAGTCGGCAAGCGTGCTCGACGACCTGGTCGTGGCGCGCTTCAACGACGTACAGCTGGCCGAGCGCCTGCTGAGCGAGTCCGTCGAGCGCGACATCGCGGCCGTGCTCGTCGATCCGGTGATGAGCAACGCCGGCGTCGAAGCGCCCGCACCGCAGTTCCTGTCGACGCTGCGGACCCTCTGCGACCGGCACGGCGTCGTCCTCGTCTTCGACGAGGTGATCGCCGGGTTCCGGATCGCCCGGGGCGGGGCGGCCGAGAAGTACGGCGTGCTGCCCGACCTGTCCGTCTTCGGGAAGGCGATGGCCGGCGGGTTCACCCAGAGCGCCGTCGTCGGCCGGGCCGAACTGGTCGATCAGGTGACGACCGGCGTCGTGCACGCCGGAACCTTCAACGCCAACCCGATCGCCCTGGCGGCCGTCGCGGCGACGATGCGGGCCCTGGCCGATCCCGCGGTCTACGAGTTGCTCGAACGGACCTCGGCCGAGTTCGAGGCACGCGTCGGCGGCGCTCTCGGTCCATCCGCCGAGTTCGGCCGCTCCAACCGGGTCGGCTCGCTCCTCCAGTACGTCCCTGCCGGCGGGACCACGGAGCTTCATGGAACCAGCGGGCTCTGGACCGAGATCCTCGAAGGGATGCTCCGTCAAGGCTTCCTGTTCATGCCGTCCGGCAAGGTCTTTCTCAGCACGGCACACACCAGCGCCGACATCGAGGCGACGGCCGAGGCTCTCGACCGGCTCCTGCGGACGTTGTGACGCCCGCGTCGAGCCACGCGTAACCCCCACCCGCTCCGAGCCAGTCCGCGTGTTTGTTCCCCGCGGCCTGGCCCGGTCCACCTTCCCGGAAGACCCACCATGCTGAACCTCTCGGTCCTGCTCGAAGACGCCGCCCGCACGCACCCTGACCGGGACGCCGTCGTCCTCGGCACGACGCGTCTCACCTACGCCCAGGTCGAGGCCGCCGCCAACCGGGTTGCCAACCTCCTGGTCGACCGCGGCATCCGGCCCGGCGACAAGGTCGCACTCAGCTGCCCGAACGTGCTCTGCTTCCCGATCGTCTACTACGGGATCCTCAAGGCCGGCGCAGTCGTCGTACCGCTCAACATCCTGCTCAAGGGCCGGGAGGTCGCCTACCATCTCGCCGACTCGGAGGCGAAGGCGTACTTCTGCTTCGAGGGTGACGCCGGTCTGCCGATGGGCGCGGAAGGACACGCCGGATTCAGCGAATCCCCGGAGTGCGAGCACTTCTTCCTCATCACCGCCGACTCCGCGGCCGAAAGCCCGATCGAGGGCGTCGAGACCATGGGCACCGCGGTGCAGGGAACCGCGACGACATTCGACAGCATCGGTACCTCGGGGGACGACCCGGCCGTGCTCCTCTACACGAGCGGGACGACAGGACAGGCGAAGGGCGCCGAACTCAGCCACGCCGGCCTCGTACTCAACGCCCTAGCCTGCAACAGGCTGTTGGAGAACCGACCCGCCCTGGACACCCACCTGGTCGTGCTGCCACTGTTCCACTCCTTCGGCGCGACCGTGCAGATGAACGCCGGTTTCTCGACGGCCGGCACGCTGGTGCTGCTGCCGCGGTTCGACGCCCGGCAGGCGGTGTCCCTGATGCGGCAGGAGGACATCACCTTCTTCGCGGGCGTCCCCACCATGTGGTGGGGCCTGCTGCAAGCGCTCGACGAGGACGTCGACGCCGAGAGGATCGCGAGGAACCTACGCGTCGGTGTCTCCGGTGGCGCCTCGCTCCCCGCGGAGATCCTCAAGCAGGTCAGGGAGCGACTGGGCGTCCAGGTCCTGGAGGGCTACGGCCTCTCCGAGACCTCGCCGGTGGTGACCTTCAGCGATCCGGCGCGAGAGCCCCGGCCCGGTTCCATCGGCGTGCCGATCTGGGGCGTGGAAGTCAAGCTCGTCAGGCCGGACTGGTCGGAGGTCGAGGACGACGGCACGGGCAGTGCCATCGGGGAGATCGCGGTCAAGGGCCACAACGTCATGAAGGGCTACCACGGCCGCCCCGAGGCCACCGCCGAAGCCATCAGGGACGGTTGGTTCCGCACCGGCGACCTGGCCCGCAGGGACAAGGACGGCTTCTACTACATCGTCGACCGGGCGAAGGACCTGATCATCCGCGGTGGCTTCAACGTGTACCCGCGCGAGATCGAGGAGGTCCTGATGACGCACCCGGCGGTCAGCCTGGCCGCGGTCATCGGCGTGCCCCACGAGAGCCACGGCGAGGAGATCAAGGCGTTCGTCATCCTCGACCGCGGTGCCGAGGCCCGCCCCGACGAGCTGATCGCCTGGGGCAAGGAGCAGATGGCCGGCTACAAGTACCCGCGCATCGTGGAGATCGTGCCGACCCTGCCGATGACGTCCACCGGAAAGATCCTCAAGCGCGCACTCACATGACCGGCACGCCGAGCGCATGAACTCGGCTGGGAAGGACGGCAGATGACCGTGGACGAGGGCCGACGGCGGGAGACGTTCCCCGGCGGGTTCGGTACGGGGACGGACGCGGCCCCCGCATCGCTGGTGGCCGCCTGGAAGGCGCGCGTGGAGAAGAACCCGGAGGGCGCGGCGCTGCGCTACTTCGACGGCGTCCTGTCCGCGCGGGAGGTGGACTCCGCGTCGGATTCCCTGGCCGCCGCGTTCGAGACGCGCGGGACCGGGCGCGGCGACCGGGTCGGGGTGTACCTCCAGAACGTCCCGCAGTACGCGCTGGTGCTGCTGGCCCTGTGGAAGCTGGGGGCCACGGCGCTGGGACTCAACCCGATGTACCGGCGCCAGGAGCTCCGCCGCATCATCGACGATTCCGGGGCGGTCGGGGTCGTCTGCGCGGACGCGGACGTCCACGAGACGCTGGGCACGCTGGCGGGGAGCACGGTGCGCTGGCTGATCAGCACGTCGGCGCTGGACTACCAGTCGAGGAACGATCCGCGGGTCTTCACGACGACGCAACGCCACGCCCCGGCGCCGGACGGCGACCTGGTGGCCCTGATCGGCGAGTTCGGGGGCCGCGGCCCCTCGCCCGTGGAGCTGACCCGCGACGACGTCGCGTTCCTGACGTACACCTCGGGAACGACGGGGCCGCCGAAGGGTGCCATGAACACCCACGGCAACGTCCTGAGCGTGGTGGCGACCTGCGCGTCGTGGATGGGCGTGGGCGACGGGGACGTCGTGTTCGCCGTGGCCCCGCTGTTCCACATCACCGGGGCGGTGGTCAACGCGACGATCTCCCTGCTCACCGACACCACGCTCGTCCTCACGGGCCGCTTCCACCCCGGGGTCGCCCTGGAGGCATTCGCCGAGCACGGGGTGACCTTCACGATCGGCTCCATCACGGCGTACAACGCGATCCACGAGCTGCCGCAGGCCGGACCGGAGCACTTCACGTCGGCAAAGGCCCTGTACTCCGGGGGTGCGCCGATCCCCCCGGCGACCGTCGAGCGGTTCCAGGAGCGGTTCGGCGTCTACCTCCACAACGGCTACGGGATGACCGAGACGACCTCCGCCGTCATCGCCGTGCCACCAGGGGAAAGAGCGCCGGTGCACCGGCCGAGCGGGACTCTGTCCATCGGCAAACCCCTGCCGCACGTCACCGCGCGCGTCGTGGACCTTCACGGTGACGCGGTGCCGAGCGGGGAGCAGGGCGAACTCGAATTGAGCGGGCCGCAGGTGGTGCCCGGCTATTGGGACCAGCCCGAGGCCACCCGTCGGACCATGCCCGAGGGCCGACTCCGTACCGGCGACGTCGCCGTCATCGACGAGGAGGGCTGGGTCTACCTGGTGGACCGGCTCAAGGACCAGATCAACGTGTCCGGGTACAAGGTCTGGCCACGTGAGGTCGAGGACGCGCTGTACGAGCACCCGTCGGTGCATGAGGCCGCGGTCATCGGACAACCGGACGCCTACCGCGGCGAGACCGTCGTGGCCTACGTCTCGCTCAAGGCGGGTCTGAACGCCACGGCGGACGAGCTGATCGCCTTCTCCCGCGACCGGCTGGCCGCCTACAAGTGCCCCCGCACGATCCATTTCCTCGCCGACCTGCCCAAGACCCAGAGCGGCAAGATCCGGCGCGCCGCGCTCCGCGGCCTCGACGGTCCGGGGCCGGCCTCCCCCTCGAAGGACTGATCCATGAGCGAGAACCGGAGCCCCGATCCTCCTCGCATCGGAGGTCCTCCCCCACCATTCCACCGGCCGGGTCGTGCTCATCACCCTCGTGGCCTGCGTCGCCTTCCTCGCCGTCCTCACAGCCGTGGCGAGTGTGACCTTCGCCGCCGCCGTCTCCGTGACCCGCGACCTGATCGGGCAGAGGGGCCTTGCGAGGGCCGGCATAGGGGAGCCGACGGTCATGCGGCTGTCCGTGGTCGCGCTCTGCGCCGTGAGCCTCGTTCTCACCACGACCGTGCACCGCAACCCCATCGATTTTCTCCTCGCGTTCTCGCTGAGTCTCGCGGCCTCATGTGTATGTCCCGCGCTCGTCTACTCCTTCCTCTGGACCGGCTTCGACCGCCGAGGGCTGCTGTGGCTCGTCTATGGAGGACTGTCCCTCTGCGTCCTGCTGACCCTCTTCTCCCCCGCGGTGTCCGGGACAGCGTACGCGCTGCTGCCGGACCGGGACTTCGACCTGTTCCCGCTCCACACCCCTGGACTGGTCTCCGTCCCGGCGGCCTTCCTGCTCGGATGGCTCGGCAGCGCGCGTCCGTGGGAGCGGGCCGCAGGGCGTCGGCACGCTGCGTCGCCGGAGGCAGGACGGCAGGGAAACGTCCCGGCGCCCGGCCGCGATGGCCCTTGGGCAGGCATCGGCTCCGACCGGGACGGCGTCGGGCGAAAGTGACGCCACCCGCCACAGAACTACGAAGAAGCGCCATGACGATCGAGCTCACCTGACCGTCGCCAGGACAAACGCGCGGTCGACCACGAAAGCCAGGATTCCGCCGGCCGATCAGCCGGAGTTCATGTAGTAGAGGAGAGATTCACATGACAGCACAGAAGCAGCCCCAGACTCTGTCGTCGGTAGCGGTCGGCACTCCGGCGGACGAGATCCTTGAGCTCCTGACCCGCGACGGCGGCCTCATCGTCAAGGACTTCCTGACGCAGGAGCAGATGAGCCGCTTCAATTCCGAGATCGAGCCGCCGATGCAGGCGCTTCGCCCGGGCTCGACCCACGAGAACGACGTGGTGGCCGCGTTCCACGGCAGCAACACCAAGCGGCTCACGAACCTGGTCACGCACAGTGCCACGTTCCGCAACGAGATCCTCGAGCACCGCCTGGTCCACGAGATCTGTGACCGGATCTTCCTCCCGGAGTCGGGCACGTACTGGATGACCACCGCACAGGTGATCGAGATCGGCCCGCACAGCCAGGCGCAGATGCTGCACCGGGACCTGGAGAACTGGTTCCCGTTCGTCGCGATGGGGCCCAGTGGCCCGGAAGTCGCCGTCAACTTCCTGATCGCCCTGACCGACTTCACAGAAGAGAACGGCGCCACCCGCGTCATCCCGGGGAGCAACCACTGGGGCGACTTCAAGGACCGTGGGACTCCTGAGCAGACGATTCCGGCGGTCATGAATGCCGGCGACGCCCTGCTGTTCAGCGGCAAGACCGCGCACGGGGGCGGAGAGAACCGGACGAGCGATGAACACCGGCGGGCCGTGGCCTTCGCTCTCAACCCGGGGTTCCTCACCGGCGAGGAGGCGTACCCCTTCCTGGTCGACATGGAGATCGCGAGAACGCTCTCGCCGCGCGTCCAGCGCATGCTCGGCTTCCGCTCCCAGTACCCGACGGGCTCCCCCGGCCTGTGGCAGGTCGACTACGCCGATCTGGGCGACTACCTCGATCTCTAGAAGCCGGCCCGATCAGCTGACGCACCCTGGTCGGGGGCTCGTGCATCGTCGGAGCGAGGCGCGGGTGTCACCGGGGACGACAGGGACGGGACGGCCATCAGGTGTGGCTCTCACCGGATTCCGCGTGTTGGGCGGGACCGAACGCAAGGGCGAGCAGTTTCCGCCAGTCGACAGGAGGCGCTGGAGGCGGCTCACCGTGGCGCTCGCGTGGCAGCAGCACGCGCAGCACGCGGGACCGTACCGTGCACACGACCGGTGTGCGCAGCCACAGCGCCTCCCCGTCGACCGCCACCGGAAGCCGCGCCTCCTCCCCTCCCGCCGTCACCGGGTGCCGCGGTCCCCCCGCCGTCACCTCGACCCGCCGCGCGGTCGCCACGGTGAGCCCCGGCGCCTGTGAGCCCCATAGGGCCAGCTCTGCCGCCTGTGCCGCTTTCTCCACTCCGAGCCCGATGACACCCGGTTCGCCGTCGTCGAGCACGGGCCGGCGCCCGGCGCCGCTCAGTTCGTCGGGCGAGATGTACGGGTTGTTGCTGAGCAACAGCGCCTGCTGGTCGGCGAGCCAGGCCCCGTCCACGCACGCATCGAGTCGTCGCGCGCCCGGCCTGGTGAGGAGGTCCGGCATCAGCTTCAGGGCGGTGCCCGTCTTGTCTTCGCGGTACTCCGGGCTCTGCACGATGTCCGCGTACACGCCGAAGGACACCGTGTTGACGAAAGGACGCCCGGAGACGTCACCGAGATCGACCCGGATCTCCTCGCCGTCGGTCAAGGCATCGAGGCAGCGAGCCGGGTCGGAGCGGTCGAGGCCGAGATCCATGGCGAAATGGTTGCGCCGAGCAACCGCACCGGACCGCGCCGGGCCACGGACCACCAGATGCCTGCGGCGCAGATCGCCAGCCCGAAAAGCCCGACCACCACCACGAGCAGTCCGCCCGCGCCCAGCGCGAGCAGCAGCACGAGCATGGCGGCGGTGGCCGCCACCACGGCGCACCGCGCGAGCAGCCGGGCGGCCGGCCATGCCCACGACCGTGCCTTTCGTGTCCTGTCCATGGCCCTCTCCTCAAAGGTGGGGGGCCATCCCATTCTCATCATCAGCCTGGCGTGGCGCCCAGTCACCGGGCTCTCAGGCCGGGGGCTGAGGGATCCGACTGTGTCGAGCGACTGAGTCGATATAGTGATCTCATGGCTCATGTTTCCGCGGCGGAGCGCCGCCCTCAGTTGATCAAGGCGGCCATCGATCTCATGACCCGGGAGGGTGTGGCCGCGGGGAGCACCCGTGCCATCGCCGCGGAGCTCGGTGTCGCCCAGACCACCGTCCACTACATCTTCGGCTCGAAGGAGGACCTCTACCGCGCGGTCATGGACCAGATCACCGACGATCTGGTCGCGCATGTGAAGCGCGCAGCGCCGGAGGACGCGGGCTTCGAGGAGACCATCATCGCCTTCGCGCAGTCCCTGTGGGGAACCGTGCGCGAGCCGACGTCGCACCACCAGTTGCTCATTGAGCTGACCATGTTCGCCCTGCGTGTGCCCGGCCTCAACGAGGCCCGGCAGGGCCACTACCAGCGGGTCATAGAGGTGACCGCACAGGTGATCACCGAGACGGCGAAGAGGACGGGGCAGAAGCTGGCCGAGTCTCCTGAAACGGTGGCCCGGTTCTTCCTCTCCGGCTTCGACGGGCTCACCATGCAGGTCCTTGTGGCCCTGCCCGACGAAGCCGCAGAGCGGACGGGTCTCAGGGCACTCGTGGCCGCGACCGTGGCGCTGGCGAAGGGGGACCTCGAACTCCCGGACGTGCCGACGGCCTGACGCGACGCGGACACGTTCGTGGGCGCACCATTCCGGGTGCGCCCACAACGTGTTTGCCTGCTCCGGAAGATCAGCCGGCCCAGACGTCCTCGACGTAGCGTCCGGACTCGACGAGTTCGCCCAGCCATGCCACGGCCTGCTCATCGCTCGCGCCGGTCCGCTCACGGTAGATCGCCATGAAGGCTTCCCGTACGGCCGGGGCCATACGGCGGCCGTCACCGCAGATGTAGACGCGTCCGCCCGCCTCCAGGACCGACCACACCTCCTCGCTCTCGCGGGCGATGCGCTCCTGGACGAAGCGGGCGCCGTTCTCGGGCGCGTGCATGAAGGTGGGGCGCATGCTGACGGCCCCGGCCGACTCGGCCGCCTCGAACTCCTCCCGGTGCAGGAAGTCCACGTCGGGGTGGTCGCAGCCGAAGTAGCAGAGCAGGGTCCCGGTCGAGCCGGTGTGGTGGCGATCGAGGACGGCGCCGCGGAAGGGTGCGAGGCCGGTGCCCGCGCTGACCAGGATCACCGGTACGGAAGTGTCCTCGGGGAGGCGGAAGGCATCGCTGCACGGCAGGACCCGGGCCTGGATCACGTCACCCGCGTTCACGGTCTGTAGGAAGTGCGAGGCGATCCCCCGGAAGGTGTCCTCCCCCGACCGGTGGGGCGCGGCGAGCAGCGACACCATCAGGTCGGCCTCGCCGGGCCGGGCCGCGGCGGACGACGAGATCGAGTAGTGCCGGGGACGCAGTACCGGGAGCAGCTCCAGGAAGCGTTCGAAGGGCAACTCGCACGCGCGGTAGCGCTCCAGGAGGTTCAGGATGCTGAGGCCCGCGGCGGTCACCTGTTCCCGGAAGGTCTCGGGATCGGCGGTGGCGAAGGCGGTGAGCGGCTGCTTCTCGGGCGGGCAGGCGGTGTGCTCGGCGAGCACGGCGACCTGCTCCTGGGTGGCCGCGTCCTGGAGTTCGACGAAGTCGGTGAGGAGGCGGCGCAGGGTCAGCGGCCGGTCGACGGGCAGGGCGGCCCGGCTCCGGCGGCGGGCGCGCAGCCGTACGGTGCGGTCCAGGTCGAGGCCGAAGCGGTCGGCCACGCGCTGAACGAGCGCCTCGGGGTTGCTGGGCAGGACGGCCAGATGGTCGGCGGTCCGATAGGAGACGCCTTCGGGCAGCCCGATCCTCAGGAACCGCTTGGAGCGGCCCAGTTCGTGGTCCGTGTCGACGAGTTCGTACGCTTCGAGAACCTTCATCGGCTGAACACCGTGACGCTCGGCCAGAGGACCGAGGACCGACTCCGAGGTGTCCTCCAGCTCGTACAGCCCTTCCCCTTCGACCTCCGGCGTGACATCGGCCGCTTCACCGGCGATCGCCTCGCCGTACTCGTCCAGGAGCACCTTCCAGAGGTTCTCCGTCCACTGGTCGACCGCTCCGCCGAAGTCGCCGGAGGCGTCGGCGCTCCCGCGCTCCAGGAGCGGGACGGCGCCGGCAGCGGTCAGACGCTCGTCGATCAGGGTGGGGATGCGCTGGTAGGTGGCTGCCCAGTTGCGGTCGCCGACACCGAGGACGGCGTACCGCAGCCCGGCGAGCGAGCCGGGGGCAAGCTTCTCCAGCCGGGCGACGAACTCGGCGGCATCGTCGGTGGGTCGGCCGTTGTAGGAGGCGGCGACGATGACGACGGGGCCCTTGGCACCGGCCAGTCTCTCCGTGTACCGGTCGAGGGAGGTGACGGTCGGGGCGAAACCGTGCTCCTCGCCGTCCGTGCCCAGATCGCGGGCGAGGCCGGCGCAAGTGCCGAGGTTGGAGCCGTGCAGCAGGGTCAGCGCGGTCCCGCTCGCCCGGCGCGTCACGGCAGCGGTCCGGCCCGCGGCGGGGTCCGCCGCCGCCGCGGTGGGCAGGCGCCGTTCGTCGCTGGTACGGCGGGCGATCCGCAGGCTGAACCCGTCGGGCTTGATGGTCAGGGTCGACTTGATCTTCAGCTGGTAGTCGGTGTGGTCGATCAGGCGGTAGCGGTGCACCAGCAGGCCGAGCAGCAGGGTGGCCTCGTGCAGCGCGAACTGGCGCCCGATGCAGGCCCGTTCGCCGTTGCCGAACGGCTTGAAGGCGTGGACCGAGCGGGCCGCCTCCCGCTCGGGGGTGAAGCGCTCGGGATCGAACAGCTCGACGTTCTCCCCCCAGGCGGCGTCACGATGCAGGGCCGAGTTGATCACCATCAGCGACTCGCCCTTGCGCACGGGGTACGTGCCGCCGATGACGGTGTCCTCGATCGGCTCGACGGCGTACGCGGGAGCCGTCGGCCACAGCCGCAGGCTCTCGTTGAGGATCTGGCGGATGTAGGTGAGCTTGCCGATGTCGCCGTACTGGGGGTCCGGGGAGTCGGTGTCACCCCAGAGGGCGTCCACCTCGGCCTGGGCCCGGGAGAGCACCTCGGGGTGCTTGGTCAGGTAATACAGAGCGAAGGAGAGCGAGCTGCTGGTGGTCTCGTGGCCGGCGATCAGGAAGGTGATCACCTGGTGGCGGATGTTGACGTCGTCCAGCGGTTCGCCGGTGGCCGGATCCTTGGTGTGCAGCATCAGCCCCATCAGGTCGTCCGTACCGGTGTCGCCGGAGGCGCGGCGCTCCCTGATCACATCGTCGACGAGGTCCGTCATCAGGCCGACGTCCGCGCGGAACTGCTCGACCTTCTTCCTCTTGAACAGCTCGGAGCCCGGGATGGACTCGCCCTTCTCCTGGGCGAAGACGAGAGCCCGGGCCATCGCCTCGACGAACGGGTGCAGGTCGTCACGGCGGAAGGACTGGAAGTCGTAGCCGAAGCCGCACAGGCCGATCGTGTCGAAGGTCAGCCGGGTCATCTCGTCGGGCACGTCCACCGTCTGCACCCCGGCCAGCCGGTCCCACTTGCCGATCAGCGAGCGGGCGACCTTGAGCATGGGGTCGTGGTAGCTGCGCATCGCGCCGAGCGAGAACGCGGGCATCAGGATGTCGTGGGCCTTGCGCCAGTTCGGTTCGTGGTTGTAGGCGGTGAACAGACCGTCCCCGGCCAACGCCCGGACCTCGACCAGGTCGGTGTGGACGTGCTTGCGGAAGCGGGTCTCGTCCGACAGTTCGGTCACAAGGTCCAGACCGCCGACCATGACGGTGTCCCTCCCGAAGAGCCGCAGCCGGTACACGGGCCCGAACTCCCTGAACTCCTTCAGCAGGTAGGCCAGGAAGTCCGCGCCCGCCGGAACGTTGAACGCGTGGCCTACGAGGGGCAGCGGGGGGCGCTCGGGGATCGCCCGCGCCGCGCTTACGGACACCTGAGTCATGAGCGTGCCTTTCGTTGCACTCCAGCAGTCGCCCATCAACTTACACGCGACTGTGTCAGGTGAACATGTCGAGCGACTGTATTGATCAACACAGTCATACTCAGGAACTCGCGACCCTCCGAGAACGTCCTGGCAGCAGCTGCTTGACAGGCGACATTGTCACTCGACACGGTTAAGCGACATGGTCGATCGACCATCCCGAGCGCCCCAGCTGCGTGCGCTCTTCTCACCGAATCCATCGAGGTTTCCGCATGAACACCATGCTGGCCGGACGGCTGCGCCTGGACACCCGTACCTTCGCCGTCGAGGAGGTCCCGATCCCGGTCCCCGGCCCGGGCGAGATCCTCGTCGAAGTGCGGGCCGCCGGCGTCTGCCTGTCCGACATCCATCTCATCGACGGCAGCCTGAGCCCCTTCTACCCCGTGGACGCCGTCAAGGCCTCCGGCGCAATCACCCCCGGCCACGAGGTGGCCGGCGTCGTCCACACCGTCGGCCCCGACGTGAAGGGCGGCTGGACCCCCGGCCGGCGGGTCGTGCTCCAGGCCGGCCAGGCCTGTGGCGACTGCGCCGACTGCCTGCGCCACATGACCTGCCGGCAGCCCCTGACCCGAGGAGTGGACTACGACGGGGGCTGGGCGCAGTACGCCCTCGCGCGGGAGGACACCCTGCTCCCCGTACCGGACCGCCTGCCCTTCGACCAGGCCGCGATCATTCCCGACGCCGTCTCCACCCCGTACGCCGCGATCGTGGACACGGGCGCGGTCCGCCCCGCGCAGGCCGTCGGCATCTGGGGCGCCGGAGGTCTCGGCGCCCACGGCATCCGGCTGGCCCGCCTGGTCGGCGCCGCCCCCGTCATCGCCGTCGACCCGCTGCCCTCGGCACGCAGGCGTGCCCTCCTCTTCGGCGCCGACTACGCGCTCGACCCCATGGCCGGAGATTTCACCGAGGCAGTACGCGAGGCCACGGCAGGCCGGGGCATCGACGTCGCCTTCGACTTCGCGGGCGTCGGAGCGGCCCGCGCCCAGGCCACCACGGTCCTCGGCCCGAACGGCGTCCTGGTGCTCGCCGGCCTCACCCCGGAGCCGGTCACCGTCGCCGACAGCATCGACTTCTGCTTCAACGTCCAGCAGATCCGCGGACACTACGGCTCCGAGCCGGAGCACGTGGAGCAGCTCGTCGGACTGGCCGCCACCGGGCGGATCGACCTCGGCCCCTCCATCAGCGCCCACATCCCCTTGGCCGAGGCGGCGGACGCCGTCGCCCAGCTGGAGAAGAAGACCGGAGACCCGATCCGCCTCGTACTCATCCCCTGAGCGGGAAGGGCGGAGGCCGGCTCACCCCACCCAGCGCCGTTGGCCCCGGCCACCGCCCCCGCCGCCCGGGGTCAACGGCACCTGTCAGGCACCCTGCCCACTGTCCAGCGTCGCGACCATGCCGGCCACGATCACCGTGTTGAAGACGAACGCGATGGTCGCGTTGGCCGACACCGTCCGGCGCATCTCCCGCGACATCACCGTGACGTCCGTCGTGCCGAACGTGGTCATGACCGACAGGGCGAAGTACACGTAGTCGGTCCAGGCCGCTGTCTTCTCACCTGTCTTCTCACCCGGGAAGTCCAGCGCCGCCTCGTCCTCCACGAGGTTGTCGGCATGGAACGCGACCGCGAAAGCGGCCAGGACGCAGATCCAGGCGACGACGACGAGGCCGAGCGCCATCAGCACCCGCACCGTCGCCGGGAAAGCGGAACCCAGATGCCCGGGACGCCAGACCGCCGACACCACAAGCGCCGCCGACGCGATGAGAACCGACACTCCCGGCCCCGGCGCGGTTCCCAGGAAATAGCGCTGAAGCACGGTGCCCCGCGCCTCCCGCCGGGCCCACAGCCGGACCCGTTCCGGCGGCGCGGCCGAGAAGGCTCTCAGCGTGACCACCAGGTAGCACAGCAGGTAGGCGAAGAGCGCCACCACCCCCAGGTCGGCGCTGGAGACGGACACCAGACCCGGCGCGGCAACCCCCAGCAGGCCGAGGAGCCCGGCAACACAGAAGCCGACGACCGTACTCACCGCGGACCTGCGGCGCTCGGAGAGCCATGAATGCACCGGCAGTGCCTCCTCTCGATCGTCCCACGCGCCCGGGGCAACCACTCACCCCGCGAAGGGACCGGGCACAGAGCGTGATCGTACGAGAGGCAGGCCACCGAGGGCCGATGCCCCGTGCGCGACACACTGGTACGCGCGCTTCCCGTTTTCGCCGCGCTTGCCCATCGCCCGCGCCGGCAGCCTCGGACTACCCGGTCTCCCTCGGCCAAGCCCCGGCCGACCGCGACACCTTGAAGAAGCCCATGCCGTACGGCATGGCTACCCTACGACGTATGGAGAAGAAGACGAGGCGGCCTGCACGGGGGACGAGGAAGAGGGACGTGCCCCTGAGCGAGGGCGGGATCTACTCGGCCGCCCTGCGGCTGATCGACGCGGACGGCGTCGAGGCGCTCACCATGCGCAAACTCGCCACCGAGCTCGACGCGAACCCCATGTCGCTGTACCACCACGTGGCGAACAAGGATGCCGTCACGCGAGGCGTGACAAGGATGGTCGGGGCCCAGTTCCGTACCGCCACGCCTGAGGACGCTCCTTGGCAGGAGCGTCTCCGCCTGCTCGCAGCAGACCTCCGGTCCCTGGCGCACCGTCACCCCAAGTTGATGGCTTACTCGTTCAGCCGTCAGCCCGACTTCCTGCACTCCGACGATCCGTTCTGGATCGCGCTCACCGAGTCCGTGGAGGCTGCCGGAGTTCCGCGGCCGGAAGTCTCGAAGACCGCGGCGCTGTTGGCCGCCGTCGTCATCGGTGTCCTCGGCGCCGAACTCAACGGCTCGCTCCGTCGGTGGTCAGCCCTCGAGCCAGGCCGTTCCGACGGTCGCGCGGACGGCGCCGGGGACGCGACCCCCGAATCCGCGGATGGGGCGCCTGACGGTCCTGACCTGGATCACATGTTCCGTCTCATGACGGACACGTTGATCACGGGTCTGGAGAACCGGCTGGCCGGCGAGGGCGACGGCCGGGACGCCGGTCTGTGAGCCGGGTCTTTCCTGGCGCCGGCAGCCCCCGGGCAGGGACGGCAGCCCTGATCGCCACGGCCACTGCCGCTCTCGGCCCTGACAGCTGGCTCGCGTCACAGGGCGGCCGTCAACGTGCGGACCGGGGCCGCCGGGGTGCCGGGGAGTCCTACTCGGAGGCTCCTTCGACGCCGAGTCGCTGAGCGACCTGCTCGGCGGTGCGCAGACCCGTCAGGACAGCGCCGTTCAGGGTTCCGACCCACTCGCCTGCGGTTTCGGTGCCGGACCAGTGGACACGCCCGTGGGGCTCGGTGAGGGCGCTGCCGTAGCTCGTGACCGCGTAGGGGCCCACAGCGGGGTGGGGGCCACCGGGGGCGAACGGCTCCGCGCCCCAGCAATGGTCCACGTAGTCGATGGGGTTGGCCGCCTGGGGACCGTACAGGTCGACCAGCTGCTGGACGACTCGGCTGCGTCGGGTTTCCGGGTCGAAGCCGTCGTACACACGGGGGGCGCAGAAGACCATCAGGATGCCCGGTCCGTTGTCCGGCGTCACGTCGAAGGTGATGAACGCCGTCCCGGTGTCCATCAGTGCCTCACCCGAGAGCCCCTCGGCCCGCCAGAAGGGCTTGTCGTAGGCGACGAACGCTTTGCTCAGCGCACCCATGGGCCACGTCCTTGTGAGCCCCTCGGTCTTTTCCGGCAGGGCCGGGAGGAACTCGATGGAGGAACGGTGCTCGGGGGCCGCGGTGACGATGACGTACTTGGCGCTGATGACCGCCGAGTCGGTGTGGACCGTGACGCCGTCGTCGTCCTGGGAGATCTGGCGGACACGGGTGTCCAGAACGACCCTGTCGCCGAGCTTCTCGGCGAGCCGGTTGGCGATCTCCTGAGTGGTCTCGGTGATGCGGTCCTGCTGCTGCCCGCCTTCGACGGCGAGCATGTGGTCGAGCCCTCCGACGGCCTGGATGTAGCGCAGTACGTGCAGCAGCGACACCTCTCCCGGGTTGCAGCCCCACTGCACCTTGCTGGCGATGGTCATCAACGCGCGGGTGCTGGGCGCCGCCTGCTGCTGGTCGAGCCACTCGCCGAACGAGATCGAGTCGAGCTTCTCGGCGTCGGGGGAGTTCCAGGCGGCGTCGACGTCGATGGTCGCAAGGAGCTCGTCCATCGCCGCCTGGACGCGGCCCAGGTTCTCCAGGTCCACGGGGTCGACCGTCGGCATGGTGCCCGTCCAGGTGCGACGCTGCCCGGCCATCCACAGGACGTTGAGTCCTTCGTGGAACTGGCCGGTCGTGGAGCACCCCAGCCGCTTCGCGAGGTCGAGGACCGCGGTGTGGCGTTCGGCGACCCACGTCGCCCCGAGGTCGACCTTCACCCCGGCCACCTCACCTGAGAACGAACGGCCACCGACCCGGTCCCGACCTTCGAGGACCAGGACGGATACGCCCATGTCCACAAGCCGCTCTGCGGCAGTCAAGCCGGCGAAGCCCGCACCGACGATCACGACATCCACCGACGCGGCTCCGGAGCCGCCCTTGATCTTCTCTGTCACGGTTTTCTCCTTCACTCGGAACGTCCCCTCATTGTTACCATACGTTGTATGGAAACGGCGAAGCGGCAGAAGTGACCGTTGACTCAACCTGGTGAGGGTGCGCAGCGCGCCTGCGCCAGGATCCTGGCCGACACCGGCAGACCGAGGGGCGAATTGCCGCGGCACCCGGACGGCAGACAGCGACCAGGAGCACCTGACCAGTCGTCAGGAAAGGTCAGCGAAAGGTCAGCATCGATCCGATCGCACCCTGACGCACAAGCTCAGACGTGGGACTCGACACGTCTCACCTCGAAGCCGGCAGACCTCCGAGTCCGAGCACAGGGCAGGATGCGTACCGGAGTTCCGGCGTGGTGGCCGTCACCGGGAGCACGACCAACTCGAGAAATGGGTTCCCCCAGGTCAGCGCACCCGTCCGCGCGGCTTCAGCGGAGTGGCGGGAAGCTCCGGGGCGGGCAGGCGAGCGCCGTCGTAGCCCCGCACCTCGCCGAACCGAGAGCCCTCCTCCCAGTCTTTTCGCGCCTGTTCGATCTCCTCCTGGGAGCGGCCGATCCAGTTCCAGAACATCACCAGCTCCTCCTCGAACGGCTCGCCGCCCAGGAGCATCAGACCGGCGTCGGAGACGGCGCGCAGCGGCAGTTCGGTGCGGCCGCAGCCGAGGTAGAGCATCGATCCCGGCAGCACGGGTACGCCGTCGACCTCGGCCTCGCCCGACATGGACAGGACCGCGTACTCGAAGTCGGGGTCCAGGGGCAGACGGGCCTCGGCGCCGCCGGTCAGGGACAGGTCGGCGCCGACGATCGGTGTGTACGCCGTACCGGGCGAGGCCGCCCCGTCCAGTTCGCCGAGGATGACGGTGGCGGAGAGGCCGGGGGCGGTGACGACGGGCAGGTCCGCATGGTGCTGGAAGTGCGGCTCGACGTGGCGGTGGGCGTCCGGAAGAGCCACCCAGAGCTGCGCTCCGTGCAGAAGCCGGGCGTGTTCCTTCGGGCTCTCCTCGGAGTGGCTGATGGCGCGGCCCGAGGTCATCAGGGCCAGCTCCCGGGGGCGTACCGTCTGGAGACTGCCGAGGCTGTCCCGGTGCAGCACCTCACCCTCGTGGAGCCAGCTGACGGTCTGGAGCCCCATGTGCGGATGCGGCGGGACCTGCATGCCCGGTTCGTCGGCGATGTCGTCGGGGCCGTAGTGGTCCACGAAGGCCCACGCGCCCACCATGCGCCGGCCGAGGTTGGGCAGCAGGCGGCGGACCTCGGTGGACTCGCCCAGCTGGACGCGGCGGGGAGCCAGCAACTCACGGACGGGCTCGGCGACGACGAAACCCCGCCCTCCGCAGACAGAGGGCACGGCCTGGCGATCGAGATTGCTCATGGCGCTCAACCTATTCCCGTAGAGGCGTGGACCACCGGGCCCCACGCCGGAATATTAGTGGAATGTTCAACCAGTGTGGGGTGTTCTCATGGCTGAACGTACGGCGGGCGGTCCGGAGACGGACCGCACCACACGAAGGAGGACAGGTGAGCGAGACCGAGACCTACTACGAGTTCGGCACCGCCGCCGACCGGTGGGACCGGGCGCAGATGTTCTTCGAGGCGAAGGAGTACCTGACGGCGGCGCGGATCCTGGGCGGACTTGTCGAGGAGGCGCCGGAGCAGGTCGCCCCGAGGCTGCTGCTGGCCCGCTCCTACTACCACTCCGCCCGGCTGGGAAAGGCCGAGCAGGAGCTGCGGAGGGTTCTGGAGCTCGACCCGGTGGAGACGTACGCGCACCTCATGCTGGGCCGGACGCTGGAGCGCCAGGGGCGCAGCGGTGACGCGGCGCCGCACCTGCGGATGGCCGCGGCCCTCACCGGTGACTTCGGTCCCGGAACCGACCGCTCCTGAGCCGCCACCCCGCGCCACCTGCCGGGCCCGCACCCTTCGGTGCGGGCCCGGCCTCCTTTACCCGTCGGTACGAGCATCGGACAATGGGATCTTCGGAACGAAGGGGTGGGGGATGACCGGATCCAGGAGCGCCGCGTTACGCCGGGCGCGGTCGGCCGCGCTCATCGGGCTGGCGGTGGCGGCCTCGGCAGGCTGCTCCGGCGGCGACGGGACGAACGGGGAGGCGGGGGCAGAGCCGATCGCCCGTCCGCCGGGGGTCCACAGCTGGACCGGCAGACCGTGCGACCTCCTCACTGACGCACCGCCCGCCGAGGGGTTCAGCCTCGGCAGCACCACGGACTCCGCCTCCCCCGACATCCGCGAGGACGTCGGCAAGGACGGCGCACGGCCGCGCTACCGGCAGACCGGCTGTCTCGCGGATCTCAAGGGCTCGGACGGCACGTTCTGGAAGCTCAGCGCCACGGCCAGGGTGTACGAGGACCCCGAGCCCGCCCGTCACGCGTACCGCGTCAAGCAGGACCTCGACCGCGCTCACGGGCGCGGTCCCGAGAAGGTGCACGACACCGCCTACGCGCTACCGGCCGACGACCGGGGCCGCCCCGGCCGCACCCTCCTCCTGTGGAACGGCGACCTGGTGCTCACGGTGTCCGCGTACGCACCGCACGGCAGCACGGAACGCGAGGTGCGGAAGAACCTCGAACGGATCATCAGAAACGCAGCCCGCCGTATGGAGAACGGCCTGCGCGACCAGGATGCCCCCTCCCCGTCCCCCACCCCTTGATGTCAGGACCCCGAAGCCCCCGGGCCCGACGCCTCGGGTCAGGTCTCCGGGCGGGCGTTCGCCACCCTGTCGAGCCACTCCTTCATGAGCGCCGCCTCGGCGGTGCTCAGGCCCGCCCCGTGCTCCTTCCGCAGCAGGGCGCTCAGCCGGGCCGCCGCCGTGGGGACTTCGGCGTCCGCCGGTGCGCCCGGCGACTCCTCCGGCGGCAGTTCGGGCGTGAGCACCGTCGCGTACAGCGCGTCCCGTACCCGGTGGGACACCTCGATGTCGTCGAACGTCGCCGGACGGGACACCAGCATCAGCGCCACCCCCACATTGGCCGACATGATCATCTGGGCGGCCAGCTCGGGCGCGACGCGTATCCGGCCCTGGGCGGCGGCCCGTTCGAGGTCCCCGGTCAGGATCCGGTGGGACTCCAGGGCGGCGGCAGGTGGCGTGCGCA
The DNA here is from genome assembly GCF_001687325.1 of Streptomyces sp. PTY087I2. Lineage (GTDB taxonomy): Bacteria > Actinomycetota > Actinomycetes > Streptomycetales > Streptomycetaceae > Streptomyces. The sequence goes on from NZ_LZRD01000001.1 coordinate 82,266, forward strand.
TCGCCGGCGAGTTCATCAGCCGGTAGAGATTGCGGTTGTCGAGGGCGAAGGCGACGTGACTGTCCCACCCCCGCCGCAGGTCCTCCACGGCGTCCGTCGTCTCGCCGCGCTCCCTCTTCGTCGCCAGGTACTTCTCGAAGCCGTGGTCGACGACGGCCGACAGCAGTCCTTCCTTGTCGCCGAAGTGACGGTAGAGGGCCGGCGCGCCCACCTTCGCCGCCTCGCACACGGCGCGCGTGGAGATGTCGCCGTCGGGCGATTCCCTGACCAGGGTGGCGGCCACTTCCAGGATGCGTGTCCGGGTACTCGTGCTCACCGGACGGACGCTATCAAGCGGCACGGCGGCCCTCAGACGATGCCGCCGTTGGCCCGCAGCACCTGCCCGTTGACCCAGCGGGCCGGACCCGCGAGGAAGGACACCACCTCGGCTATGTCCTGCGGGGTCCCCAGCCGCTCCAGCGGCGGCTGGGCTGCCATCCGCGCGACGGTCTCCTCGTCCTTGCCGTCCAGGAAGAGCGCGGTGGCGGTCGGCCCCGGCGCCACGGCGTTGACCGTGATGTCCCGGCCGCGCAGCTCCCGGGCGAGGATCAGAGTCATGGCCTCGACGGCGCCCTTGGTCGCGGCGTACGCGGTGTATCCGGGCAGGGACAGCGACAGCACCGAGCTGGAGAAGTTGATGATGGCCCCGCCCGCGCGCAGCCGCCGCGCCGCCTGCTGGTCGACGACGAACGTGCCCCGGATGTTGGTGCGGTGCATCCGGTCGAGCGTGTCGAGTTCGAGCTCGGCCAGCGGGGCGAGCGCCATGACGCCCGCCGCGTGCACCACCACGTCGATGCCGCCGAACGCCTCCTCGGCGGCGTCGAAGAGCGCGGCGACCGCCACCTCGTCGGCCACGTCCGCCTGCCGGGCGATCGCCTCGCCGCCCGCGGCGGTGATGGCGGCGACGGCGGCTTCCGCCTCGGTCCGGTTGCCCGCGTAGTTCACGACGACCGCGAAGCCGTCGGCGGCGAGGCGTTCGGCGCTCTCGCGGCCGATGCCCCGGGATCCTCCGGTGACCACGGCCACCCGGCGAGGGGCGGATGTCGATGCTGCTGTGGACTGTTCGGTCATGGCTTCGCTCCTGGCGACGGGGGTCGCGGCCGTTCCGTGAAACCCGATGACATCAACGCTAACACCAATACGATAGCGACGCTACCTCTCGATCGTAGCGACGTTAATAAGCATCGCTACCCGTCATCGTTACCCGCCCCGGGCCCGCCCGCACACGACAGAACCCGCCGGATGCTCCCCGGCGGGTTCTGTCGTGCGGCGTGCGTCGGTACGGCTCAGCTCACCGCACTCGCGGTACGCGGTGCCGCCTCGCGGGCAGCGGGCGTCAGAAGCCGCTCGGTGAGATAGCCGAAGACGAGGCCGAAGGTGGTCCACAGCGTCGCCTGGACCGCCAGCGTCGAGAGCCGGAACTGCCACAGCAGGGTCGCCGGGAAGTCCTTGCCCACCTCGTCGAAGGAGGGCAGGAAGGCGTAGGCGAGTCCGATCAGCAGGACGAAGCCGGCGACGGCCGCGATGCTCGCGTTCCAGTTGCCCAGGCGGGGGGCGAGCCGCTTGCCGATGATGACGGCGGCGACGGCCAGCAGCACGCCGAGGGCGACCATCAGGAAGAACAGGGTGGTGCGCTTGCCGATGGTGTCCGGGTTGCCGACGGCGGGCGGGTTCGCCGGGTACTTGAGGAACGGCACGACGTAGACCGTGAGCAGGGCGGCTCCCGCGATCAGCGCCGCCGTGGCACGGGGGCCGAAGTTGCCGATGCGGCCGAGGGCGTAACAGAACACGAGGGCGGCGATCCCGCCCACCGCGACGCCGAAGACCAGGACGCCGGTGGCGAGTCCGCCGGTGGCCTGCATGGTGCGGCTGACCAGTTCCTCGCCGCCGCCGTGGTCATGGCTGTGGGCCTCTTCGAGGGCGATGGCCGCGTCCACCTGGGACTCGCCGAGGAAGTAGGCGACGACGAGCGCGAGCGCGCCCGCGATCAGACCCGCGAGCATGCCGCGCACGAGCAGGGCTCTGACAGATATGGAGTTCACGATGGTTTCCTGATTTCTCTTGCTTGCCGCGTCCGCCGGTCCCCCCGGCGGATGTGTTCCTCGGTGCCCTGGTTACTCAGGTGTGTCAGTGGCAGGGGAAGCCGAGCAGGTGGCGGCCGTCGTGAACCCACTCGTGGACGCCTTCGCCCGAGATGAGTGCGGTGGCGCCCTGTTCGGCGCCGACGAAGTACAGCAGGACGAGCATGAGAATGCCGAAGAAGACCGCCCACGGGGCAAGGGCCTTCGCCGAGATCGGAGTGATCTCGGATGTCCCCGTGGCGGAAACGGCGGACTGTGCCATGGCAGAACCTCCTGTGGGAACACGCGTCCCTGTCGTGGTGCCTCAGACGAAGGTGCCGGGTCTGACTTACCGCCCGAAGGCGGCTTCACAGTGGCGCGACCGTGCCGGATTCCCACCGGACTTCCGTGCCACCCTCGTCATGGTCGACGTGACCATACCGCCTGTACGCAGGCACCGCCATGGTCGAATGTGCGGCGCCCCGGAGGGCGGATTCCTTGGGGCGACAGGGCATTGGGCCCCCTGATACGGGAGGGAAAGCAGGGACATGACAGTACGGGTGATGTTGATCTCACCGGCGATGAACGCGGCGCTCCGGGAGGCGCGCTTCGACGGGGACTCCCCTCTCGACCGGTCCGGCCGGGAGCGTGCGCGGGCCGCCGCCGGTGCGGTGCCGACGGCCGGGCTCACTCTCAGCGGCACCTCCGGCCGGTGCCGCGAAACCGCCGTGGCCCTCGGCCTGGCGGCCCGCACCGAACTGGCCCTGGCCGGCTGGGACCTGGCGGGCTGGGCCGGCCGCCGCCTCGACGAAGTGGCCGCCGCCGAACCCGCGGAGGTCGCCGCCTGGCTCGGCGACTCGTCGGCGGCTCCGCACGGCGGCGAGTCCCTGCGCGACCTGGTCGAACGGGTCGGAGCGTGGCTGGACTCCCTCGGCAGACCGGACGCATCTGGCGGGAGAGTCCTGGCGGTGACCGAGGCCGCGGTAGTCCGGGCGGCGGTCGTCCACGGCCTGCGGCTGCCGGCGGAGGCGTTCTGGCGGCTGGACGTCGCCCCGCTGACGCTGACCGAACTCAGCGGGCGCTCCGGCCGGTGGAACGTGGGGCTCGGACGCCCCCTCACCGCTCCCCCGGCCGACTGACCACCACGGCCCGGCCCTCACCGGGCGGCTGACCGCACCCCCACAGCCCTTCGCGCCCCGCGTAGCTAACTGACTGTCAAGATCCTTCTCTCTCCTGCCAGTCAGGCCTGACCAGCACCGCCGTGGCGACGATCTCGTCCTCGACCCGCCACCGCCCGTGCAGCGTCGTCGGCAGGGCCGGATCGGTGAGCAGCAGACGGGCGGTGAACGTGCCCTCGGCGGCGGCAGAGCCCTCAGCCCCGCCACCGCTTCCCGGGGCGTCCGTGCGATGGAACGTCAGTTCCGCCTCGGTGAAGTCGAGTTCGACACCGGTGACCGGGTACCAGGTCTTGAAGACGCTCTCCTTGGCGCTGAACAGGATGCGGTCCCAGTGGATTTCGCCCGTGCCCTCCGGCGCGGGCGGACCGATCCGCTCGCGTTCGGCGGGCAGGGTCACCAACTCCCGTACGCCGGTGGGGAGCGGGGCGTGCGGCTCCGCGTCGATGCCCAGCGACAGCACGTCCTTCGCGCGGGCCAGCGCGGCCGCCCGGTATCCGGCGCAGTGGGTGAGGGTGCCGACGATTCCCTCGGGCCACAGGGGTCTTCCCCGGTGACCGTGGAGTACGGCCACGGGTGGCAGGCCGAGTCCGGCCATGGCGCGACGGGCGCAGGCGCGGGCCGTCGCGAAATCGTTCCTGCGTTTGGCCACGCTCTTGGCGATCAGCGCCTCCTCCTCGGGGAAGAGGGTTCCGTCCGGGACGGTCTCCGCGCGGGTGGCCGCCGAGGAGACGTCGGCGGGCAGCAGCAGCTCGATCACGAGGTGCCTCCGGGGGTGCTCGGCTGTGCCGACGGTCCGGCCCCGGTCCGTTCCGGTGGGGCGGGCTCACCGTCGTACGGGAGGATCTGCCGGAGCAGGCCGCGCGGGTGACCCCGCTTGCGCCACTCCCTGGGGTAGCCGATGGAGACCTCCTCGAAGCGCACCCCGTCGTACCAGGTCGTACGGGGGATGTGGAGGTGGCCGTAGACGACGGCGGTGACGTTGAAGCGGCGGTGCCAGTCGGCGGTCAGTTCGGTGCCGCACCACTGGGCGAACTCCGGGTACCACATCACCGACGTGGGTTCGCGGACGAGCGGCCAGTGTCCGGCGAGGACGAGGGGTATCCGCTGGTCGTGCTCCGCGAGCCGGCGGGCGGTCTCGGCGACCCGGGCGCGGCACCAGTCCTCCCGGGCCGGATAGGGGTCGGGGTGCAGGAGGTACTCGTCGTTGCAGACGATGCCGCTCTCGTGGGCGACGGCGAGGGACTCCTCCTTCGTGTGCGTTCCGGGGGCGCGGAAGGTGTAGTCGTACAGGAGGAAGAGGGGCGCGATCGCCACCGGCCCGTCGGGGCCCGGCCAGATCGGGAAGGGGTCCTCCGGAGTGGTCACCCCGAGTTCCCGGCACAGTTCGACGAGGTGGTCGTAGCGGGCCTGGCCGCGCAGTTGCACCGGGTCCTTGGGCACAGTCCACAGCTCGTGGTTGCCGGGGGTCCAGATCACCTGGGCGAAGCGTTCGGCGAGGAGCCCGAGCGCCCACCGGATCTCCTCGGGGCGCTCCGCGACGTCGCCCGCGACGATCAGCCAGTCCTCCTCGGACGTCGGGTGCAGGGACTCGACGATCGGCCGGTTGTCGGTCACCGCCGCGTGCAGGTCGCTCACGGCCAGCAGACGGCCCCGGCCCTGCGGTCGGGATCCGTCGCCGGGGGGCGGTACGGCGGCGGGGGCACCGTGCGGTGCCGGGTCGCTCGGAGGAGTCATGGGCGCTGAGTTCCTGATCTGTCGGCAGTCGTCCGGCTCCGTCCGCACGGTGGGGAGCCCCTGGAGACGTAGCCTCTCACGCTCCCCTCCCGGCTCTCCCGGGGTTTCCGGTGCGGCCGCGTCGGCCGGGGCCGGGAGTGCTGACGGGCGGGTGCCGAGCCGTCAGTCGTCCTGCGTACGGCGGGAGTTCAGTTCGTTCACCGCTCCGAGCGCGTCGCCGATCGTCGTGTAGTCGACGGCGATGAAGGTGACCGGGCTGCCGCGCTCCTCCTCGCAGGCCCGGGTCCGCTCCAGGACCCAGTCGCGGGCGTTGACACGGCCGGCGTCCAGGCGGCTGCCGCCGGCGTTCGTGATGAAGTGGTTGAGCAGGAAGAGCTGCTTCCCCGTGCCGCCCCGGTGGGGGGCGCAGGTCATCTCGGAGGGGTTCCGGAAGGCGAACGGGGTCTCCATGCCGTACCGGTAGAAGTTGCGGTACCAGGGGGCCGGGCCGTCGGCCTTCTCGGCGAACACCACCAGCCTGCGGCCGCTGTCGATCATCTCCTCCAGGGTGGGCCACGGGGCGTCCGGGTCCGGGTCGGGGCTGTGCAGAAGGTCGTCCAGGCCGGCCGCGTGGAACGCCTGCTCGGTGTCCTCGGGGCTGATGTCGTCCTGGACGATGAGCGTCACGATCTCGGTGGGGTGGGCGCGCAGCCAGTCGCCGATGTCCTCCAGGGCCGGGACCAGTTCGATGGCCCCGGCGCGGCAGACGCCGTGGCAGAGCCAGAGGCCCTCGCGGGGCGGATTGACCTTGTCGATGGCGCCGGTGATCAGGCGCCGCTGCTCGGGGGTGAACTCGGGGGAGTCGAGCCGTGCGGCGATGTCCTGGGGGCTCTCCCAGCGGTACGTGTCGAGCTGGAGGGCCCGGACCCCCGTGTTGAGCTGGGTGGTGATGTCGGGGTCCTGGAGGGGGCCGATGAACCGGTCGGCGGTGGTGGACATGGCGTTGTGCGAGGTGAGGTAGGCGGCTTCGTCGTAGCGCAGGTCGCACAGACGGCTGCCGCCCAGGCACTGGCGGGGCGCGGACGGGCCGAACACGGGTGGTACGACCAGGACGCCGGCCAGCGCGGCACAGGCCACGCCCGCCGCCGTCGTCCGCACGGCCGTCGGGGTCGGTGTCGGCATCCGGTCGGGCCGCACCAGCAGCGCCCAGCCCGCGCCCGTGAGGAGTACGCCGCCGACGAGGGCCGCGAGGGCTGCGCCGAGGCCGGTGGTCATCGCCTGGTTCACGGCGGTGCGCTGGAGGTCGTCGACGAGCGCGGTGACGCTCGGGGCCCACGAGGACGGGGTGGTGAGCAGACGTCCGCCGGTGATCAGCCGGGCCAGGAGCACGACTGCGGCGGTCAGGACGCCCGCGCAGGCGAGCGCCTGCCCGAGCCGCATCAGCCTGCGGGCCGGGGCGGCGGGGCCGGTGAACCAGAGGGTCGCGAGGGCGGCGAGCGCGAGGGTGAGGGCGAGGACCTGGAGGAAGGTCAGGAGCCTGATGGTGGCGCGTGCCTCGTCGAGGGCGGTGAGGTCCGCCCCGGCGGCGGTCAGGGTGCCGGTGAGGTCCCACGTACCGTCCTGGAGGGTGGCGCGGAGGTCGGCGGCCGCGCTGCGGGAGCCGTCGGAGAGCGCGGCGGCGGCCGTGGCGGCGAGCGCGGTCGACACGTCCCCCTCGCCCAGCGCCACCTCGATCTCGGGGCGCAGCGCCGTCCGCTGCTCCTCCGGCACCGTCGTGAGGAGGGCGTCGGCGGCGCGGTCGGCCTGGTCCTCGGTGAGGGGCAGCCTGGGCAGTTCGGGGGCCCGGCCCTCCTTGAGTTCGTCGAGCCCGGCGGCCAGGTCGGCGGTGAACCGTTCGAAGTCGGGCTGGTCCTTGCCCTGGACATTGGCCACCAGGTCGCCGAAGTAGACGCGTGCGAGGTCGGCGAGGTTCTCCAGCACCGGGGTCAGGTCGACGGTCAGCCGGAGTTCGTCGCGGTCACCGCGCAGATAGCCGGTCACCGCCTCGATCTGCTGGTCGGTGAGGGCCCGGACCGTGGCGGGCGGCAGCACGACCTTGATGTTCGACGTCACCAGCGCCTCGGGCACGGGCAGATGGGCGAGCAGATCGCGGGTGACGGGCGAGATCTCCGGGTCGACGAGCACCTCGCTGTAGAGACGGTCGTAGGCCGACTCCTCGTCCAGCACCGCCTGGTAGAAGCCGGGCGAGGCGACCGTGGAGCGGACGGTCGCGGTCAGCGCGACCGTGCTCACGCACAGGACCGCCAGCAGGAAGGCGAGCACCGGCACGAGACGGCCGAACCGGCGCGGGGGCCTGGGGCCCCGCACGGGTCCGAGCGGGCTCGCGGTCGGTTCGGCACTCACCCACCCAGCCTATGTGGAATATCAGCTTTTATGCATGAATGATGAGACTCAGGAGCTGATGATGGGACTCAGGAGCTGAGGAGCCCGCTGTGCACCCCGTCCACCTGGCCGTGCTGATGACGAGTCACGACCGCCGCGCGCGGACGCTGTCCGCGCTGCGCGCCCTGGAGGAGCAGCGCGGGCTCCCCGCCGGGACGACGCTGGGTGTGCATCTCGTGGACACCGGCAGTACCGACGGTACGCCGGAGGCGGTCCGGCTGCGCCATCCGGCGGTGGAGGTCATGTCGGTGGGCGCGGACGTCCTCCGCAATCAGGCGCTGCGCATCGCGAGCCGGAACAGCCGCAGCGGCGGCGGGGGCGGCGGCCCGCTCGGCGGCGCCCCGGGCGGCCCGAGCCACGCGTGGACGCATCAGCTGTGGCTCGACGACGGTGTGGAGCTGTTCCCGGGCGCCCTCGCGACGCTGCTGCGTACGTCGGAAGCGGCCGGGTCCGGCGCGGTCGTCGTCGGCGCGGTGCGGAACGCGTACGGGGACACGGTGTACTCCGGGCGGCGGGGCCGGTCCCTGACGCTCGTCGAGCCCGGCGCGCACCGGCCCGAGCGCTGCGACACGTACGACGGGCGGGTGCTGCTGGTGCCCCGTGCCGTGTACGACGTCGTCGGGGACCCCGACAAGGTCTTCCGGCACCGGATGGGCGACTACGACCACGGGCGGCGCGCGCGGCGGGCCGGGGTGGCCGCGTTCGTCGCCCCGGGGCACGCCGGCGCGTGCGTGGACGGACCGGCGGCTCCCGGGAGCCGGGAGCCGGGGATCGGCGTCCGGGAGGCGCTGCGCCGGGTCACCTCCGTGCGGGAGCTGCCGCCGCGCCAGTGGTGGGTGTACTGCCTGCGGCACACCTGGCCGTGGGCGCCGTATCTGATGGTCTCCCCGTACGCGCGCACCGCGGCCCGCGCCACGCTCGGGCGGCTGCGGGGGTGATCGGGCGGCGTGCGGCGTCAGCCCCGTTCGGCGGCGGCCGTGGCGGCTTCGGCGGCGGGGCGGCCGGTGGGCGGAGGCGGCACGGTGGGGTGTCCCGCGGCGGTCCTGGAGGGGCTGGCGGGCGCGGCCTGTCCGGAAGCCGAGCCCTCGGCGCCCGGCGCGGGGGCCGCGGCGGGGATCGCGGCACCGGTGGCGGACGCCTCGGTGCGCGGAGCGGCAGCCGTACGGGACGGGGTCGCGCCGGACGGGGTCGTACGGGGAGGAGTCCCGCCGGACGAGGCGGCACCGGACGGAGCCACGCCGGTCGAAGCCGTACGAGACGGAGTCGTACGGGAGGAGCCTGTGCGGGGCGGACCGTACGCCGGGATCCTCAGCAGGGCGAACACCGCCGCCGCCGTACCGGCCAGCGGCAGGAGGAGGAACGCCGGGTGCAGCAGTTCCGCGTGGACCAGCGTCCCGGTGGCCACGGGCACCGCCGCCCACAGCGCGGTCAGCACCGCGGCGCCCGGCACGGTGACGCGGACCCGGCGCAGGCGGTGCGCGATGTGGTCGTCCGTGTCGCGCAGCGGGGAACGGGCCGCGCGGCGGCGGGAGATCAGGACCAGGGCGCTGTCGGCGAGGGCCACCATGGCCAGGGCCGGCAGCGCGGCCCACGCGGCGCGGCCCGACGGGGCGGCCGCCTGGATCAGCGCGCCGGAGGCCGCCAGGGCGAATCCGGTGAACTGCGCACCGGACGCGCCGAGCCGGAGGCGTGCGGGGTGCCAGTTGTGGAGGAGGAAGCCGGCGAGGCCCGCGACCAGGGTCGCCGGGAGCAGCGCGAGAGCGGGGTCCCCGCCGACGGCGGCGCACGCGAGCAGCCCGGCGGCGGTGACCAGTCCGACGGCGGTGAGCAGCCCGTCCGCGTGGTCGAGGAGGGCGAACGCGTTGGTGACGAGGACGATCCAGAGCACGGCCAGGACGCCCGCCGCCGGTGAGAGCCCGGCCAAGTGGACGACGAGGATCGCGGCGGCGATCTGGGCGGCGAGGCGCAGGGCGGGCCGCAGCCGCTTCAGGTCGTGGACGAGACCGAGGGCCGCCACGATCCCGGCCCCGGCGAGCAGCCCCGCGACGGAGCTCGCCGCGTCGCCCGCCGCGCCGAGCCACAGAGCCACGCCGGTCGCCGTGCCGACGCCGAGCACGGCCGTCGCACCGCCCGTCCTGCGCAGCGCCTCGGCCCGTGGCGCACGCCCGCCCGGTTCGTCCGGGACGTGGGGGCGGAGCGCCATGCGGCGGGCACTCTTGGCGAGTGCGACCGTGATGAACAGCGCGGCCACACCGGAGGCGATGATCCCCAGCACGTTCACCTGCCCTGCCTTTCCTCGTTCATGACCTGCGGCGCGGGTGCCGGGCGGCCGGCGGAACTGCGGCCGCCCGGTCCCCAACCTACGGGCCAATGCCCAGATTCACCCTAAATAACACGAAAAGGGCGACGCATTGTTCTGTCGCCCGCTCGCGGCGCGGCACGCGTCGATCGGGTGATGGGCCTCAATGGACCTCGGCAGAGCACGAGTTGGGAGGCGGTGCGGGCGGAGGGGCCGTCAGCCCCCGGGGTGCCGTTCGGCGTTGCGCTCGGCGGCGGCGCGCCACCAGCGCGGCGGCGAGGGCGCGGTGATCACGGAGGAGGGCTGATCGGGGTGCAGGCCCAGGGTGCGCAGCGCGTCGGCGTCGACCCGGACGGCGTACCGGCCGCGCCAGTGCCCGTCAGCGCCGATGCCGCAGGCCAGATCGCAGCGGATCCGCTCCCCGGCGAAGGGCATCCAGTCGATACCGCGGTCACGCAGTCAAGCGCGGAGGGCCGCCGGGGGCCGCGGGCAGCCCGGCAGGTTCTCGTACGACACGACGGTCACCCACGCGGTGTCCGTCCCGCTCCCCGCCTTCTCCGTACGCATGGCGTCGAGCGTAGCCGTCACGCTGCGGCGCGGGTGTCCCGGCCGTCCACGAAGGTCCGGACGATCTCGATGTCCCCGATCCGGGAGGGGTCGACGCGGTGCGGGTCGTCGCCCAGCACCACCAGGTCGGCGCGCATCCCCGGCGCGAGGGTCCCCGCCCTGTCCTCCCAGCGGCAGGCGTGGGCGCCGGCGACCGTGTACGCGCGCAGCGCCTCGTCGACGGTGACGGCCTCGTCCGGGCCGACGAGACGGCCCGAGACGGAGGCGCGTTCGACCATGAACTGGATCGCGCGCAGGGGTGAGCCGTCCGTGACGGGGCGGTCCGAGCTGCCGACGAGCGCGACGCCGTGGTCCAGGAAGCCCCTCCCCCGGTACATCCAGCCGGCCCGTTCCTCCCCCATCACCGTCGCGTAGTCGTCGCCGAAGTAGCGCAGGAAGTTGGGCTGGACCACCGCGCTCACGCCGAGCGCGGCGAACCGGGGCAGCTGGTCGGGGCGGATCAGCCCGGCGTGCTCGATGCGGTGGCGCGCGTCCGGGCGGGGCCGCAGCTTCCGGGCCCGCTCCAGGGCGTCCAGGGCGAGGTCGGCGGCGCGGTCGCCGATGGCGTGGACGGCGAGCTGCCAGCCGGCGAGGTGGCCGTCGACGATGAGGGCGGCGAGGCGTTCCGGGTCGTCCTGGAAGCGGCCGACGTTGTCGTTCGTGCCCTCGTACGGGGAGGTGAGCGCCGCCGTACGGGCCATCATCCCGCCGTCGGTGTAGATCTTGAGCGCGCCGAGCGACAGCCAGTCGTCGCCGAATCCGGTCCGCAGGCCGAGATCCAGAGCCTGGGTGAACCCGTCGTCGGTGTGTGCCGCGCGGGGGCGCAGGGTGTCGCCGGAGGCCATGAGCTGGACCCGCAGGGGCAGTCGGCCACGGTCGCGGAGGAGTTGGTAGGCGCCCAGTTCGACGGGGCTGTGGCCGAGGAGTCCGCCGCCGATGCCCGCCTCCGCGCAGGCGGTGATCCCTTCGTCCAGGCAGGCGCGGGCGGCGAGCTCGATCGCGTCGGCCAGCTCTTCCTGGGAGTACGGGAGCCGCAGCCGGCGGGCGGTGGTCATGGCGCTCTCGGCGAGGAAGCCGTTCTCGTGCGGGGTCCCGTCCGGCAGCAGGTCCAGCACCGCCGTGTTGACGACGCAGGCGTGCCCGGAGTCGTGCATCAGGAAGACCTTGCGGCCGTGGCTGACCCGGTCCAGTTCGGCGGCGGTCAGGTGCCGGCCCAGGGCCCGCTGGTCATATCCGACCACGTCGACCCAGGCACCGGCCGGAGCGGCTCGCCGGGCCGCCGCGTCCACCACGGCGAGGATGTCCTCGATCCGTTCGCACGGGGCGACGCTCGGCGTACCGGCCTTCAACCCGGCCCAGGCTAGGTGGACATGGCTGTCGATGAAGCCGGGCAGCACGGTCGCCCCGCCCAGGTCGACGACCTCGCGGGCGGGCAGGGAGGTCACCGCGTCGTCCATGCCGACGATCCGGCCCCGCCAGATCCCCAGGTCGTGGGCGACGGGGTGGCGGGGGTCCATCGTGAGGAAGCGCGCGTTCGTCAGCCTCGTACAGAGCATGGGAGATCCCTCCCCGTCGCGTTCGGACCCACGGCGCGCGGCCGGAGAGCGGGCCGGGTCAAGTTAACCCGCCCGTTCCTTCCTGTCGACGTCAGGGTGTGTTTCCGGCCGTCATCGGCTGCCAACCTCCCTGTGAATCATGGGGCGTTGTGATCTTAGGTAAGCCTTGCTTTACTGAAGCGCCGGTTATCGCTCTCCAAGGAGGCACCTTCATGCGGGTCGTCATGTTCGGATACCAGACCTGGGGCCATCGCACCCTGCAAGCCCTGCTGGACTCCGAGCACGACGTGGTGACCGTGGTGACCCATCCCCGGAGCGAGCACGCCTACGAGAAGATCTGGAGCGATTCGGTCGCCGATCTCGCGGAGAAGCACGGCGTTCCCGTGATCATCCGCAACCGGCCGGACGCCGAACTCGTGGACCAGCTGCGGGAAGTGGCCCCGGACATCATCGTGGCCAACAACTGGCGGACGTGGATGCCGCCGGAGATCTTCACCCTGCCGGTCCACGGCACGCTCAACATCCATGACTCGCTGCTGCCCGCCTACGCCGGATTCTCGCCGCTGATCTGGGCGCTCATCAACGGCGAGCCGGAGGTCGGCGTCACGGCCCACATGATGGACGAGGAGCTGGACGCCGGTGACATCGTCGTCCAGCGGGCGGTGCCCGTGGGACCGACGGACACCGCGACCGACCTCTTCCACCGTACGGTCGATCTGATCGCGCCGGTCACGGTCGAGGCCCTCGGGCTGATCGCCTCCGGGCAGAAGGAGTTCACCCCGCAGGACCGGTCGAAGGCGAGCTTCTTCCACAAGCGCGCCGAGGAGGACATCCGCATCGACTGGAACTGGCCGGCCGAGGACCTGGAGCGCCTGGTCCGCGCCCAGTCGGCCCCGTACCCGGCCGCCTTCACGTACCACCGGGGGCGGCGGATCGAAGTCGTCTCGGCGGTCGTGTCCGAGGGCCGCTACGGCGGCACCCCGGGCCGCGTCTTCTACCGCGAGGGCGACGGCGTCGTGATCGTCGCCGGAGCCGACGCCCGCTTCGGCCGCAACCGCGGCCTGGCGATCACCCGCGTACGGACCGAAGACGGCCGCGAGCTGCCCGCGACCGAGTACTTCACCTCGATGGGCGGATATCTCACCGGCCGCCCCTGACGATCGGGACCTACCCCTTATGCGTACCGCACGTGCCCGGCACTACCTCATGTGCCGGCCCACCTACTTCGACGTGGTCTACTCCATCAACCCGTGGATGGACCCGACGAAGCCCGTCGACACTCCGCTGGCCATCGCCCAGTGGGAGCGGCTGCGCGAGGTCTACCTGAGCCTCGGGCACACCGTCGACACGATCGACCCCGTCCCCTCCCTCCCCGACATGGTCTTCGCCGCCAACGGCGCCACGGTCGTCGACGGGCGGGCCCTCGTGGCCCGGTTCCGCGACGCCGAGCGCATCGCCGAGGGCCCCGCCTACCACAACTGGCTGCGCGACAACGGCTTTCCGGAGCTGCGCACGGCCGCCTTCGTCAACGAGGGAGAGGGCGACTATCTCCTGGCGGGCGACTGGCTGCTGGCGGGCACCGGCTTCCGCAGCGACCCCCGCTCGCACGACGAGGCGCAGGAGTACTTCGGACGCCCGGTGATCGGGCTGACCCTCGTCGACCCCGACTACTACCACCTGGACACCGCCCTGTCCGTGCTCGACGAGAAAACGGTCGCCTACTACCCGGCGGCCTTCTCCCCCGGCAGCCGGGCGGTCCTGGAGCGGCTGTTCCCGGACGCCCTCCTGGCCACCGCCGCCGACGCCGAGGTGTTCGGGCTGAACGCGACGTCGGACGGGTACAACGTGGTTCTGCCGCAGAACGCGACGGAGTTGGCCGGGCAGCTGCGTGAGCGCGGGTTCAACCCGATCGGCGTGGACCTCTCGGAGCTCCTCAAGGCGGGCGGCAGCGTGAAGTGCTGCACGCTGGAGCTGCGCCGGGACGCCTGACGCACGAGCGGGGCGGCCTCCCCACGGAAATCCTGTGGGGAGGCCGTCGGCGTGGGCGCATGACCACCACCGAGCCGAGGACGGTGGCCGACTTCGAACCCTGGGAGCAGGGCGTGGAGTTCGAGGTCGCGGACACGTGCACGGTACCGGGCCGGCCAGGCTCCGCAGGGTGTACGCCCGGGGCGCCGCAGGGCCCGGGCGCGTTCGATGTCGCGCAGCGCTCGGGCGCTGATCCCAGCCCGTGACGCAGCCGCCTCCTGGCTCAGCCCGGCATGGCATCCCCCTCGTCCACTCCCAGCCAGTTCGGACTGGGCCAATGTGTCCGATCGAGGGAACCGTGGCGGGCGGACCTGCCGGTGTGAAGTGGGTCACGAAGCCGGGTGTCGCGGGACGGGCGTACTCGATCATGACCGGATGGAGACTCGTTTCCTCGGCATCCCCGAGCTCACCGAAACACCGTCCGTGGCGGTCGTGATCGACGTCATGCGCGCCTACACCGTGGCCGCCTGGGCCTTCGCCCGGGGGGCGGAGAAGATCGTCCTCGCCGAGTCGCTCGACGACGCCCTGGCGCTCAAGGCGCGTCACCCGGACTGGGTGGCGCTCAAGGACGGCGCGCCCGCGCCCGGCTTCGACGCCGTCAACTCACCGGGGCAGCTGCGCTCCGCCTACCTCGGCGGACGTACCGTCGTGCAGAAGACCACGGCGGGAACGGTGGGCGCCCTCGCCGTCAAGGAAGCGTCGTTGGTGCTGTGCGCCGGCTTCGTGGTCGCGGAGGCGACGGCGGAGCTCCTGCGCCAACGCGGTGGCGACGCCGTCACGTTCGTGGTCACCGGCGAGGACGGGCGCGCCGAGGAGGACCTGGCGTGCGCCCAGTACATCGCGGACAGGGCCGCCGGAACCGGGGCGGACGCGAGCCCGTTCGTGCACCGCGCCGCGCAGTCGCGCGCCGCCGCCGAACTGACGGAGGGCGTCCGCGAAGGATCCCACCGCGACGACGTCGCCCTCTGCCTCGAAGTCGACCGGTTCCCCTTCGCCATGGTCGCGACCCTGGAGGACTCGCTGATGGTTCTGCGCCCGTACGGCGTACCCGCTTCGGTCGACGGGGTGTTGGCCTGACCCCGGCCACCATTTGGTGTTGACTATCGTTTTCATATAGCGTTCGAGGTCAACGACAAAGGTGGTTCCTCATGGCAGTCCCCAAGCGGAAGATGTCCCGCAGCAACACCCGTCACCGTCGCGCCCAGTGGAAGGCGACAACGCCTCAGCTCGTCCCCGTCACGATCGACGGAACCGTCCACCACGTGCCGCAGCGGCTGGTGAAGGCTTACGAGCGCGGGCTCCTGCGTCCGGAGAGCTGACCGACTTCCCTCCCACGTGCGTACTCCACACACGCGGGACAATGGGGCGTCCAGCCGGGCACACCGCTGCCCGCCCGCACGCCGCCAGGAGTCACCGTCTTGTCCGAGCGCACCTCGTACGCCGCCCAGCCCGACCTGCACGCCGACTGCGGGAGCTGCTTCGGGCTGTGCTGCGTGGCGCTGCCCTTCTCGCGGTCGTCGGACTTCCCGGTGAACAAGTCCGCCGGCACGCCCTGCGGCAACCTCCAGGAGGACTTCCGCTGCGGCATCCACCAGCGGCTGCGCGACACGGGGTACAACGGCTGCACGGTGTTCGACTGCTTCGGGGCGGGCCAGAAGGTCTCCCAGGTCACCTTCAAGGGCGTCAGCTGGCGCGAGGAGCCGGGTTCGGCTCGCGCGATGTACGAGGTCTTCCCCGTCGTACGCCGGCTCCACGAGCTGTTGAAGTACCTCGCGCAGGCCTTGGATCTGCCCGCGGCCGGGCCCGTGCACCCCGAGCTGCGTCGCGCCTACGAGCGGCTGGACGCCCTCACTCACGACCCGGTCGAGACCCTGCTCGCCGCCGACGCGGACGCGCTGCGCGGCGAGGTGAACCCGCTGCTGCTGCGGGCCAGCGAGCTGGTCCGGGCGGCGGTCCCGGGGCGGAAGAAGGACCACCGGGGCGCCGATCTCATGGGCTCCCGGCTGCGCGGCGCGAAGCTGCGCGGTGCCAGCCTGCGCGGCGCCCTTCTCGTCGCGGCCGACCTGTCCGGCTCCGATCTGCGCGACGCCGACCTGATCGGCGCGGACATGCGGGACACCGATCTGCGCGGGGCGGATCTGCGCGGTGCGCTGTTCCTCACCCAGGCCCAGCTGAACGCCGCGCGGGGCGACGCCCGCACGAAGGTCCCCCAGGAGCTGAACCACCCGTCCCACTGGGCGGCCTAGATCCTGGCGGACCCTCGGACTCAGCCTGTCAGGGTGCCCACGGTGCGGCCGGCGACCAGGTGCTGTCGGCGTGTCGCAGGTAGCGGCCCGGGGCGTTGACGGACTCGGAGGAGTAGCAGCGGGGTCGGCCCGCCCGGCGACCGTACGGTAGGAGGCGTCCTGGCGGGCTCCGTCGGTGGACGCGGTGTCGCCGGAGGAACCCCCACTCCCCGTTGAGCGACTTCCAGGTCGGTCCACGGGGTGGTCGGCGGTGGGGACTGGGGGACAACGGCGGCGGAGGCGGTGTTGGTGAGGCGACCGCGAGCTCAGCGTGGCGGGGACGACCCCATGGAGCGCGGCGGCCCCAGACGCAAGCGGGCGAAGACCTCCGGACGGGCGATGCCGGGCATGACGAGGGCCCACATGGCGCTGACCTGCTGGTGCAGGGCGTCCCGCTCCGCCAGGGCGAGGGACAGCATCTGTACGCCGCTGTAGCAGCCGACGAGTGTCCGCGCGGCCTCCACGGGCTCCACGTGGTCCTGGAGCTCCTCCGCCTCGCGCGCGGATTCGAGGGCGGCGGTGACGGCGCCCAGCGAACCCGCGTAGCTCTCGGCGGTCTGGTACGGGCCCGGCTCGATCGACAGGCGCACGGCGGCCCGCAGGACGGGGTCCTCCAGGAGGCCGGCGGTGTAGTGGTGGCTGATGTCCACCAGGGCCTGGAGCCAGAGCTCCGGGGCCGGGCCCGCCGCCATCTGGTCGGAGACCTGCTGGAAGTACGTGTGCTGGCGGGCCAGGATCTCGTCGCCGAGGTCTTCCTTCGACGCGAAATGGTGGTAGAAGCCGCTGCGGGAGACATTGGCCAGCCGGAGGATCGCCGGGGTCGTGGCACCGGCGTAGCCGTCCCGGTCGATCACGATTCCGGCGGCCTGGACGATCCGCTGAAACGTCTGCTCCCCGCGATCCTGCGTCATGGCCACACCTTTTCCTCAGCCGCGTCCGACGTTACCCGGGGTCCCGGCGGTGCGCTCCCGGGACGCGGCCGGATGCTCTCAGGCAGCCCCGCCGCTCCCCCGGAGCCATTCCCACGTCTCCGCGTAGAAGGCCGCCGTCCGCTCGGGCCGGTCGTCGCCGAGCAGGTCGTCCCCGACCCTGTACCCGCGCCGGTCCAGATGCCAGGCGAGGACCGCGTACGACGCCCGGTAGGGGGCGAGGTCCGCCGGGCGGACGGTGAGGGGCTCGCCGGGCACCGCAGGGGCGAGGGTGTCGCGCTCGTACACGCAGTCGAGCGCGACGATGCCCCAGCGGCCGTCGCGGCGCTCCAGGCGGTAGAGGACGCGGGTGCGAGAGGTCAGGTCCGCGGTGACCCCGTCAATGATGGTCCGCACCTCGATGGCGGCGGGCATCTCGGCGAAGGCCCGGTCGCCCTCGATGCGTACGGCGGGCGGTGAGAGCCGGTGAACGCTGACGTCGCCGCGGCCGGCCATGGCCTCGGAGGCGTCGACGAACCCCGGGCCGTCCCCTTGGTACCAGCTGAGGGAGACGGTCGAGTCGGGCCAGTAGCAGGCCCTCATCTCGTCCCACCAGCCGCGGTCGCGTCCTTGGCGTTCACGCAGGACCGTCTGGGTGATGGCGTCGATGTCAGTCATGGGTTTTCTCCTCGCGGGGGGGGGGCGTCGGTCGGGGGATCGGGGCGGGGTCAGTCGACGGCCCGTGCCGCGGCGAGCCGGTCCTTGGCGGCCGTCAGGTCCCGCTCCGAGTGGTACGTACCGGCGCGGACCACGCCGACGACGCCGTGCAGATGGGCGGCGTCCTCGACGGGGTCGGCGGCCAGCAGGACCAGGTCGGCGTTCCGGCCCGGCTCGACGGTGCCCATCGAGTCCGTGGTGCCGAGGAACTCGGCGGCGGACAGAGTGAGCATCCGCAGCAGCCGCAGCGGCGGGACCCCGGCTTCGGCGAGCAGGTCGATCTCGTCGTGGAGCGCGGCGCCGGGGACGACCCAGACGGCGCCGGAGGAGTCGGTGCCGACGAGCATGCCGACGCCCGCCTCGTCGAAGACGCGGACCATGTCGTACTCGTACCGGTGGGAGGCGGCGAAGGTGGCACGCTGCTCGGGGCCGAACTTCTTCCGGAAGGTGGCGACCGCGCCGTTCCAGGTCTTCAGCGTGGCGCGCGAGATGTAGCGGAGGTCGGGATCGGCGGGGAAGGCCGGGTCGTCGCAGAGCTTGCTGGTCCTCTGCCGGATGAGGGTGGGGACGTGCCAGGTGCCGTCGGCCACGAAGTGCTCGGCGAGTTCCCGCGTACGCTCCTCGTCGTACGTCCGTACGGCCCGGTCGACCAGGGCGACGTCCTCGGGCTTGTTGAGGTTGACGGGGTTGAGCACGATCCGCCGCATGACCGCGCCCATGACCCGGTCCACCACTCCGCCCAGGAACGGCAGCCTGATCTTCGGCAGCTTGAGCCGCTGTCCTTGGCCCGCCGCCCGCTGGATGGCGTGCTCATCGGTGGAGCAGCAGGCGAGGACGCCGAGTCCGGAGCCGAAGTGTTCGATCGACTTCATGCCGAGCCGGGAGGCGCGCAGGACGTCGATCCCGCCGGGCAGATGGCCGACGATCGGCACGCCGAGCCGCAGGGCCTCGGCCTGTGCGTCGAAGAAGCGCTCCTTGGTCATCGCAGCGGACTTCACGAAGTCGGCCCCGGCCGCGACCTGGTCGCGTACGGTCCGCGCGGTCTCCTCCGGGGTGGCGGTGTTCAGCATCGTCAGGAGGGGGCCGGGCATGGCGAGCAGGGCCGGGGACGCGGCGGGGAAGCGCAGGTCGCCGGAGGCGCGCGCCTTCAGGAGATCCAGGTCGCCGGACATCTGGCGGTAGCCGGTGATGCCGTGGACCAGCATGAGTTCGAGGGTGGCGGCGACGTCACCGCCCCGGCCCAGGGGGTGGGCGTGCATGTCGTTGTACCCGGGGACGAGGTAGCGGCCGGTGACGTCGACCGTCCGCGCCCCGTCCGGCGGGGTGAGTCCGGGGCCGACGGCGGTGATGACGCCGTCCTGGACGAGGACGTCGGTGGCGGGGCTGTGCGAGCCGTCACGGGTGCTGACGACGGTCGCGGAGCGCAGGAGGAGTGCGGAGGTCGCGGACACGGGTGTCCTTCCTTCGGGCGTCGGTGCGGATGCCGGGGCGAGCATCCGTGCAGGCAGCGGGTCGGACATCGGTTCAGGCAGCGGTCCGGGTATCGGTTCGGCGGCGTCGGTTCGGCGGTTTCGGTTCGGTTCTCGGCGCGTCACCGCTCGTCCTCGGTGAACAGGCGGTTTGCGTTACGTGTGGTGAGTTCCCGCCAGGTGCCGGCGGCGGCCGGCTGCTCCGCGGCATCGACGGAGGCGATCTGCGCGAGGACCGCTTCGGCGGGTGTCCAGCAGTGGTCGCTGCCGTACAGGAGGCGTTCGGTGCCGAAGGCCGCGTCGAAGGCCGGGATCTGGCGCGGGAAGGGCGTCCCGGCCATGTCGTACCAGAGGCGGCCCAGCTCCTCGACCGCGCCCGGCCCGTCCGCCGGCCCGTCGCCGCCGAGCAGGGAGCGGAAGAGCTCCAGGCGGTCGGCGAGGAGCGGCAGGGCCCCGCCGCCGTGGGTGAGGACCCAGCGGATCCGCCGGTGACGTGCGAGAACGCCCCGCAGGAGCAGGTCGCTCGCGGTGCGGGCGGTGTCGAAGAGGAACTCCAGCATCGGGCGCGGCCGGCCCAGCGAGATCGCCCCGGCGTGCGGCGGCGAGGTCGGGTGGACGAAGACGACGGCGCCGCGGCGGTCCAGCTCCTCCCACAGCGGTTCGTACCGTTCGTCGCCGAGGTAGCGGCCGTGGTGGTTGGTCTCCACCGTCACCCCGTCCGCGCCGAGCACGTCGAGCGCGTACGCGGCCTCGGCGAGCGAGCCGTCGACATCGGGCAGCGGGAGGGAGGCGAAGTGGCCGAACCTCGTGGGGTGTTCGGTACGCACCCGGGCCCCGAACTCGTTGACCTCGCGCGCCAGGGCGCGGCCCGCCTCGTCGTCGCCGAAGTGGACGCCCGGGGAGGACACGGAGAGGTAGGACTTCTCGATGCCCCCGCGCTCCATCAGGCGGAGGTGCCGCTCGGCGCTCCAGTCGGGCCAGCCGGGCATGCCGTCGGGGTGCTCGATGCCGGCGGATCGCGCCGCCGCGACATAGCCGTCGGTGACGAAGTGGGCGTGGATGTCGATGAGCCCGGTGGGTGCCATGAGTGCCTCCTGCTGACTGGTCCGTATCGAGGCCACCGTAGGAACGGCGGCCGTAGGATGGCATCGGTGATGCCGATGAATGAAACGCGGACTTCGGATGACGCGCCCCGGCCCCGGCGCGGAGGCAGGCCGGCCGAGGGGCAGCCGGTGATCGAGCGGGCGTTCGCCCTGCTCAACGCCTTCGACAGCGACCATCGTGTGCTGACCCTGGCCGATCTCGCCCACCGCAGCGACATCCCCCGCAGCAGCGCTCTGCGGCTCGCCCGGGCGCTCGTGGACACCGGTGCGCTGGAGCGCCTGGACGACGGCCGGTACACAGTCGGGCTGCGGCTGCTGGAGATCGCCTCCCTGGCGCCGCGCGGTCACGGTCTGCGGTCGGTGGCGATGCCGTTCATGGAGGACCTCTTCCAGGTGACACGTCAGCATGTGCTGCTCGCGGTGCTGGACCAGGGGGAGGCGCTTCTCGTGGAGAGGCTGTCCGCCCTGGACGCGAGCCCGGTCCGCTACCGGGTCGGCGGGCGGCTGCCGCTGGCCTCGACAGGCGTGGGGCTGGTGCTGCTGGCCTTCGCCCCGCCGGCCCTCCAGGACTCGGTCATCGACGCCTACGTACCGGGGCGGGGCGACGACTCCCTCCGCTCCCCCGCCGACCTGCGCCGCATGCTCGCGGAGGTGCGGCACGGCGACTTCGCGGTCGCCCACCAGAACCACCCCTGGCGGATGAGCACCGCGGCCGCGCCCGTACGGGACGGCGAGGGGGTGGTGGCGGCGCTGTCGGTGGTGGCGCCCCGTACGGGTTTCGCCGACGCGGGGTACGGTCCGGCCGTACGGGCCGCGGCGCGGGCCGTCTCACGTCAGCTCTCGGCGGACGGGGTCCGGCCGCCCGGCTGAGGCTCCGCCGAAAGCGCCGGGCGAAGGCCGATGGGGGCCGGCGGGGGCCAGCGGGGGCTGGCATTGGCCGGTGGACGCTGTTGGGGCTGGTCGGAGGCCTCAGATGTCCCACCAGCCGAAAGGGTGGGACGGCACGTCCACACCGCAGGCGCGATCCAGCCGGACCAGCCGGCCTCGGTGGAAGATCAGCGGTTTGCGCGCGTCGGCCGCGGCCAGGCTCCGTACCCGGCCCATGACCGCCAGGTGGTCACCGGCGGGAAAGCTCTCCTCGACATCGCAGGTGATCCAGGCGGCGGCCGCGCCCAGGCGGGGCGGCGTGCCGGGGGCATGGTCCCAGTCTCCCGTGGCGAACCGGTCCGCGGCGGGTCCGGCGAAGGCGGTGCACACCTGCTGCTGGTCCTCGGCCAGCACGTTCACGCAGAAGCGCCCGGCGGCCACGACCGCCGCGGCGCTGGCCGAGTGCCGGCCGGCGTAGAAGACCACCAGCGGGGGTTCGAGGGAGACGGAGGTGAAACTGCCGACCGTGACGCCCACCGGACCCTGCGGTGTCGTGGCGGTCACCACGCACACCGAGGTCGGCACATGGCCGAGCACGCGGCGGAAGACCGCGGGGTCGGCCGTGGTGGCGGGCAGACCGGTGGCGGCGGGGGCGGATGCGGGTGCGGGCACAGCGACCTCCAGAGGTGCGGGAGCCGGACCGTACGACGCCCGGGGCGGTACGCGGCGTCGGCGGCGCGGGATGCGTCCCAGTGAATCCACGATCGTCTCCGCGGGGCATTGGTCCGGGCGGCCAACTCCGGCGCCCCGCCCTGGTCCCCGGGCCCAAGCCGTGGCCCGACTGGTCCGGCAGCCCAAAACGCGCGGCCGACTCTGCGGTCCGGGACACAGGACAGCGGGGCCGCCCCGGCGTGGAATCCCGGTACTGGCTCCTCGTCGTACGAGGTACGCCATCCGAGCCGCGAACCGCCGGAGGACACCATGACCACGAGCACCGACGTCCCGCAGCAGGCCGCAGTCCCGGCCGCAGAACTCAAGGAACGTGCGGCGGCACTGGTCCCCGCGCTGCGGGCGAACGCCGCCCGTACGGAGGCCGACCGCAGGATCGCCGAGGAGAACATCGCGGCCCTGACCGAGGCCGGGCTGTTCCGGCTGACCGTGCCGAGGCGCCTCGGCGGACACGAGGCGGACTTCCGGACCTTCCTGGACGTCACGTCCGAACTCGCCCGCGGCTGCGGCTCCACCGCCTGGGTCGCCACCCTGATCAACGTCTGCAACTGGATGGTCGGCCTCTACCCCGACCGGGTGCAGCAGGAGGTCTGGGGCGAGAACCCCGACGCCCGGGTCTGCGGGGTGCTCGCTCCCAGCGCCACCACCCGCGCCGTCGACGGCGGACTGGTCGTCACCGGCCGCTGGGGCTTCGCCTCCGGCAGCCACCACGCCCAGTGGGCCTCGCTCGGGATCCCCGTCGTGGACGCCTCCGGGCGCCAGACCGACCAGGGCGCCGCGCTGATCCCGATGCGCGAACTGACCGTCGAGGACACCTGGTACGTGGCCGGGATGCGCGGCACCGGCAGCAACACGCTCGTCGCCGACGAGGTCTTCGTACCCGAGCACCGCGTCCTGTCGGTCACCCGGGCCGTCCAGGGCGACTACCCCACCGAGCACAAGGACGAGACGCTCTACCGTTCGGCCCTCGTCCCGGTGCTGGCGCTGGTTCTGGCCGGCCCTCAAGTGGGCCTGGCGCAGGCGGGGATGGACGTGGTCACCGCCTCGCTGGCCAAGGGCCGGGGCATCTCGTACACGTTCTACGAGCGCGCCGACGAGGCTCCCTCGACGCAGATCCAGCTGGCGGAGGCGGCGCAGCTGGTCGACACCGCCCGGCTGCACCTCATGCGGGCGGCCGAGGACATCGACACCTGGGCGGCCTCGGAGGCGTACATGCCCTTCGGGACCCGGGCGCGGGTGCGGATGGACACCGGTTATGTGGCCCGCCGCTCCCGGGAGGCCCTGGATCTGCTGCTCAGCGTCCAGGGGGCGGGGAGCTTCGCGGAGGCCAACCCGCTCCAGCGGATCTGGCGGGACCAGGAGACCGGCAGCCGGCACGCGGTGATCAACCCGGCCATCGCGGGCGAGCTGTACGGGCGGGCGCTGCTGGGCGTCGAGGAGCAGGTCACCCCGCTGATCTGACGGGCCGTCGGGCCGGTGGGCGGTCCGGGGTCAGGAGCGACGGGAAGAAGAGGAAGGAGGAGAGGCGCCGTGCGAGCCGTCCGCATCCGTGGGAAGCACAGCGGAACCGAGGGTCCGGGCCGCTTCGAGGGCCGCCATCACCTCGGGCAGCCGGCCGGTCACATCGTGGCCGAGCAGTTCCTGGGCGCGCTTGACGCGATAGGTCACGGTGTTGCGGGCCACGTGCAGCTGGGTCGCGGTGACGGTCAGGCCGCGTTCGTTGCGCAGGTAGAGGCGCAGGGTCCGGCGCAACTGGTCCGCCTGCCGGGTGTCCGCCGCCAGGGCGCCCAGCTCGTCGTGGACGAAGCGGCGCAGGGCGGGCAGGTCGGCGGAGAGCAGGGCCGCCAGCTCGACCTCGGCGTAGTCGACGGCCGGTCCGGTGCCCAGGGGGTTGAGCTGCACGACCCTGACCACGTGCTGGGCGTCCTCGTGCGACCGGCGGAACCCGGCCACCCCCTGGCGCACCGAGCCGAAGGCGAACCGGATTCCCTCCGGGTAGGTCGCGATGCCCTCCGGGTACGTCGCACCGGCGGGCCCGGGGTCCGTCGGGTGTACGTCGGCGGGGGCGGCATGCACGTCGCCCCACGCCCAGACCGTGGTCCGGCCGACGGGCACCAGCAGCGTCGCGGTGCAGCCGCGCAGGTGGAGCAGGTCCGCCGCCGCCCGCTGGAGATCGCCCGTGGTGTCCGCCGTCGGGCTCTCGCACCAGACGACGACCGCCAGGTGGCGGCCCTCCAGCCGGTAGGCGAGCAGGTCGGCCGCGGCCTCCTCCCGTACCGGGCGCCCGTCCAGGATCGTGCGGACGGTCTCCTCCCGGGCCGCCGCGCCGCTGGTGACCCACCGGTCGTGCTCGGCGGAGTACTCCGCGGTCATCCGGGAGGAGAACGCGTCCATGAAGGTGAGGAGAAGGTCGAAGAGCCGGCGGAACTCATCGGCCCGTTCGGCCGGGGCCGCGAGTTCCTGGCAGGCGTCGGTGAGGGCGCGCGCCAGAACCGCGTGGGCGACGCGGATGCCGCGCAGCACGTTGTCCAGGCCGAGCCGGCGGCGGGCGAACTCGCGGTCTCCCAGCAGGGATTCCTCGGGGATCCGGCGGCCGGTCCCGGGGTCGGGATCGGGGTCGACCAGCAGGAGCAGCGTGTGCAGGGTCGCGGCCTCGGTGCCCATCCGGAGGGTTGCGAACGGGGCCGGTCCGCCGCCCAGTTCGGGGACCTCGCGGGTGATGACCCGGGCCAGCTCGTGGCCGACGGCGACGGCCCAGGCCACGGGCCCGGGGCCGAGCCGGTCCGTCGCCTCCGCGATGCTCCGGGCCGAGCTGGCGGGCGGCGGAGGCGGTGGGTCCGCGGGGCCGGGCGCGAGCCGGAGGACCCAGTCGGAGGGAATCTCGTCCCGGTGATCCGTCATGGCACCGTCCTTGCCGTCGTGGGACCAGCATGCACCCGTGCGGCAGGTCCCGCCGGGGCCGGCCGGACCGGGCTACGCCGTCGTGGCGGGGTCCTCGTCGATGACCGCGCGCAACGCGTCGGACGTGCGGTCGATGTGCCGGGCGAGCAGTCCGGCCGCGGCGTCGGCGTCCCGGCGCAGCACGGCGTCGACGATCTCCTGGTGCTCGGCCGCCACATCGCGCCCGGTGTCGTGGCCCACGGGCCGCGACCAGCGCCGGTAGAGGGTGGCCGCGTCCCGCAGGGTGGTGGCGGCGGCCAGCAGCCGGGCGTTGCCGCACGCGGCGAGGAGCGTCTGGTGGAAGTGCTCGTGGACCGTGAACCACTCGCTGTCCACGGTGCCGTCCGGCCGTACGGCGTCGATGCCCGCCAGGTGGTGGTGGGCGGCGACCACGGCGGCTTCCCACGCGAGGTCGCCGCGTTCCATCGCCCGGCGCAGGACCAGGGTCTCGATCTCGATGCGGGCCTCGGTCAGCTCGTCGAGGTCGTGCCGGGAGACCGTGACCACGCTGAAGCCCTGCTGGGGAGCGGCCCGCACGAGGCCCTGCTCCGACAGGCGGGTCAGGGCCTCGCGGACGACCGACTGACTCACCGAGAAGCGTTCGGCCAGTTCGACGAGGCGCAGCCGCTGTCCGGGCGCGAGGAGCCCTTGGAAGATCTCCTCACGGATCTGGGCGTGGACGATGCCACCCCTCGTCGCTTTCGCCGCCTTCGTCGCCTTCTCACCAGCCATGGCCGCAGAGCGTAGCAGCCGAACGACAACTTCATTAATTATCGTTATTTTCTTGCCTCAGCGATATTTTGCGCGAAGACTGCGCCGAAACGACAACGACACGGAGGACGACCATGCGCCTGGCGAACATCGACGGACGGCTGGCCATCAAGGGCCCTCGGGGCTACATCGACGCGGCGCGGGCGGGTGACGGCCGCTTCGGTCCCGACGCGCAGGGCGCGCTGGGCGACTGGGAGGCGTTCTCGTCCTGGGCGCGGGAGTTCCTCGCGTCGCCCGGCGCGGTGGACGCGCCCCTGGTCGGCACGGAGCCGGGCGCGGTGTGGGGTCCGCCGGTGCCCCGGCCCGCCCAGATCTTCGCGATCGGCCTCAACTACCGGGACCACATCGCGGAGTCGAACCTCGGGGTGCCGTCGGAACCGGCCGTCTTCACCAAGTTCCCGACCTCCCTGACCGGCCACGACGCGGCGGTCCCCCTCCCCGACGGGCTCGTGGACTGGGAGGCCGAACTCGTGGTGGTCATCGGCCGCCCCTGCCACCGCGCCACCCGCGAGACGGCCTGGTCGCACGTCGCCGGGCTGACCGTCGGCCAGGACCTCTCGGAGCGCCGCCTGCAACTGACGGGCCCCGCACCGCAGTTCTCCCTGGGCAAGTCCTACCCGGGCTTCGCCCCGACCGGCCCGGAGCTCGTCACCACCGACGAGTTCGCCGACCCCGGCGACCTGGAAATCGGCTGCCGGCTCGAAGGCGGCGGGATCCTTCAGAAGAGCCGGACCTCCGCGATGGTCTTCGACGTCCCCGAACTCATCACCCGGCTGTCGGCCGTCTGCCCCCTGCTCCCCGGCGACCTCGTCTTCACCGGCACCCCGGCCGGGGTGGGCGGCGCCCGCACCCCGCAGAAGTTCCTCGCGCCCGGGGACGTGCTGGAGACCTGGATCGAAGGCATCGGCACTTTGCGCACCCGGATGCTCGCGGCCTGACAGCTGCCCGCGGGGCCGCCTTTCCCGCTCGGGGCCGCCCTTCCCTCACAAGCCCGACCTCCCCGCTCCGCTTCGCCGACCCGAAAGAGAGCCGCAACCATGTCCCTGCACCGACTGACCCAGATCGTCATGGGCGTCCCGAACGTCGAGCAGACGGCCGCCTACTACACCGACTTCGGCCTCACCCCCGGCGCCTCCCCCGCCGACGGCTCCCGTCCCGCCGCCCCGCAGACGGCCGCCGCCGGTTCCGGGCACGTCCTGTCGACCGCCGACGGCGGCGAGCAGCTGCGCATCGTGCACACACCGCGCCGCCGCCTGGTCGAACTCGGCGTGGGCGCCGACGACCCCGACGACCTGGACCGGGTCGCCGCCGCGCTCGCCCGGCTGGACGTGCCGGTGCACCGTACGGCGGGCAGCGTCAGCGCCGTCGACCCGGGCACCGAAGTCCTCGTACGGGTGGAGACAGCGCCGCGACTTCGGCAGACCCCGCCGCCTGCCGCCCCGTACAACACCCCGGGCGCCGCCGTCCGCCAAGGTGAACGCGCCCCCGGCATCCTGCGCGAGGTGCCCGTCCGGCCGCGCAAGCTCGGCCATGTGGTCCTCGGCTCCACGGACCAGGAGGCCTCCCAGCGCTTCTTCCTGGAGGGGATCGGCTTCAAGGTCAGCGACACCGTCAAGGGCCTCGCCGCCTTCATGCGCTGCTCCACCGACCACCACAACGTGCTCGTGCAGCAGGCGCCCGTCGCCTTCCTCCACCACACCTCGTGGCAGGTCGACGACGTGGACGAGATCGGCCGGGGCGCCACCGCCATGCTGGAGGCGGACCCCGACCGCCACACCTGGGGTCTGGGCCGCCATCACATCGGCTCCAACTTCTTCTGGTACCTGAAGGATCCGGCCGGGACCTTCTCCGAGTACTACTCCGACCTCGACTGCATCGTCGACGACGCCCTGTGGAAGCCCGGTGTCTTCGAGGGCGCCAAGGGTCTCTACGCCTGGGGTCCGCCGCCGCCCCCGTCGTTCCTCGCCCCGGAGGACCTCGCGGCCCTCATGACCGGCGCCCACACCCCGGCGCAGTGAAAGGCGACCGCCATGTACCAGCACACCGGAGGAGCACAGTGAGCACGTCGTACGGGACCGGCGCCGCCGAGCCGGTCTGGCTCCCCGATCCGGCCGAGGCGGCGCGGGCGCGCATCACCCGGTTCGCCGAATTCGTCGCCGGGCGCACCGGCACCGCCCACGCCGACTACCGGTCCCTGTGGGAGTGGTCGGTGGAGGATCTGGCCGGCTTCTGGTCGGCCGTCGCCGACTTCTTCGACCTCCGGATGACCGGCAGTTGGGACCAGGTCCTCGACAACACCCCGATGCCGGGCACCCGTTGGTTCCCCGGCGCCCGCCTGAACTACGCCGAACACGCCCTGCGCACCGGCGACCCGGCCGCCACCGCGATGATCTCGGTGGGCGAGGACGCCACGACCACGTACACCACCTGGGCGGAACTACGCTCCCAGGTCGGCGCGTTGGCGGCCTGGCTGCGGCGGCAGGGGGTCCGGCCGGGAGACCGCGTCGTGGGCTACCTGCCCAACACGTCGCACTCCGTCGTCGCGTTCCTGGCATCCGCCGCCATCGGCGCGGTCTGGTCGGCGTGCGGGCAGGACTACGGCGTGGAGGGCGCCGCGAACCGGTTCGGCCAGCTCGAACCGGTCGTGCTCTTCGCCGCCGACGGCTACCGGTGGAACGGCCGGGCACACGACCGCCGTACGGAGAGTGCCGCGCTGCGCGAGGCGTTGCCGTCCGTCCGGGTCGCCGTACGGATACCGAACCTGGGCCTGCCGGAGGACCCGGCCACCGCGGGCTCCGCCCCGTACGGGACCACCGTGACCTGGCAGGACGCACTCGCCGGTGATGAGGAGTGCGTCTTCGAGGAGCTGCCCTTCGACGCGCCCCTGTGGGTGCTGTTCTCCTCCGGCACCACCGGCACCCCCAAGGGCATCGTCCACGGCCACGGTGGAGTCCTCCTCGACCACCACAGACTCCTGGGTCTCCACCTCGACTTGAGCCCCGGCGACCGGTTCTGCTGGTACACCACCACCAACTGGATGATGTGGAACATGGTCGTTTCCGGCCTGCTGGTCGGCGCCACGATCGTCCTCTACGACGGCAGTCCCACCCATCCGGGCCCCGAGCGGCTGTGGGAGCTGGCCGCCGAACACCGGACCGCCGTCCTCGGCGTCAGCCCCGGCTATCTCCAGGGCTCGGCCAAGGCGGGCCTGGAACCGGGCCGCGATCTCGACCTCTCGGCCCTGCGTACGCTCGGCTCGACCGGCGCCCCGCTGCCCGCCCACTCCTACCACTGGGTCCACGACCATGTGGGCCCCCGGGTGCAGACGGCCTCCACCAGCGGGGGCACGGACATCGTGAGCGGCTTCGCCGGCAGCTCCCCGACCGTCCCCGTACGGCCCGGAGAGATCTCCGCCCCGCTGCTCGGCGTGGCCCTCCACGCCTTCGATCCCCGGGGCCGGCCCGTCACCGACGAGGTCGGAGAGCTCGTGGTCACCCGCCCGATGCCTTCGATGCCGCTCGCCTTCTGGAACGACCCGGACGGCACCCGCTACCACCAGGCGTACTTCTCCGCCTTCCCCGGAGTGTGGCGGCACGGCGACTGGATGACGATGACGGCTCACGGCGGCGTCATCGTCTCCGGCCGCTCCGACTCCACCCTCAACCGCCATGGGGTGCGGCTCGGCAGCGCCGACATCTACGCCGTCGTGGACGAGCTGCCCGGGATCCGCGAAAGCCTGGTCATCGGCGCCGAGTTCCCCGACGGGACGTACTGGATGCCGCTGTTCGTCGTCATGGCACCCGGCCACCGGCTCACCGACGCCCTGCGCGCCGACATCGCGACGGCGATCCGGATCCACGCCTCGCCGCGGCATGTCCCGGACACCGTGATCGAGGTGCCCGCCGTGCCCCACACCCGTACGGGAAAGAAGCTGGAGGTCCCCGTCAAACGCCTGCTCCAGGGCGCCACCGTCGACCAGGTCGCCGGACGCGAGGCCGTCGACGACATCGCGGCGCTGGAGTTCTTCACCCGGTTCGCGAAGCCGTCGTCCGCAGGGTCCGCGAAGTTCGCCAAGTCCGCCGAGTTCGCCGAGTTCGCCGACGGGAGTTCATGAGGCTGCTCTGTGGTGGGCCACTTCGTCGGCGTCCTCTCGTGCCGGGTTCCAGGCTGCCGCGCACAGCGATTCGGACACGGCGGCGGTGTAGCGGGCGGCGGCCAGCCAGTACGCGGCGAAGCCGTCGGTGTCGGCCGGGAGCAGACGGCCGAACAGATCGCGATCACGTTGGGCCGCCGAGGCGCACAGGGCGGTGAGCAGTGCGGCGGCCGTGGGGAGACCACCGCGGCGGAGCCGACGGGTCTCAGCGCTGACGTCGCCCAGCATGCCGAGGGCGACGCGGCCCGCGGGAACCGTCTGTTCGACCCGGCGCTCCAGGAGGTACAGGGGCGATTGCGCGCCGGGTCCCGCGGGCTGTGGCGGGGCGAAGTGCGCGGGGGCGGCCGGGTCCGGGAGGTCGGCGCGGCGCAGCCGGTCGAGGCCGAGGTCGATCGTGCCCTCGCCGATCGCGCCGTCGCCGGTGGGGTGCGAGCACGCGAGGAGGGTGAGCCGGGGGTGGGCGGCGGGAACCAGGCGGCCGATGATCCGCAGCCGGGTCCCGGGCGCCGCGGCCAGCAGGGCCAGGTTGTCACGGTGGGCCAGCGCGGGGTCGTCGTCGGCGACGGCGAGCCGGACGAGGACGCCTCCTTCGCACAGCGCGAGCAGGCAGGTGCCACCAGGTTCCCGTACCGCGCCGAGGAGTTCGACGTCCAGGAAGAGCAGGTCGCCGCCGGCGCCGTCCGGGTCCGCGTACCGGGAGGTGGACCGCAGGGCGCGGGCAGCCTGTTCGGCCGGTGGCGTCTCCCACAGGGCGGCGAGCGGCGCTTCCGTCCAGGCCGCGCCCCGGGCGGTAACGGCCTTGACACCCTTTCCGGCGCCCAGTCTGCCGTCCGGCGAGACCGTCGCTCCCGAGACGGCCAGGCCGGCGCGGCCCAGCTCCCGGTGGGTGAGGGCGCTGTCCCCCAGCCGCACGGCCCGGTCGGCGACCCCGAGGGCGCGCCCCACGCCGCCGGGCGCCACGTCGCCGACGGTGAAGAGCCGGCCGTCGGCTGCGGCGACCCAGGTGCGGACGCCGCCGTGCCCCGAGTCGGTGACCACGGGTTCGGTGAACAGGCCGTACAGGCGGAGCGACCCGTCGGGGCTGTACGGGCGGCGCACCCGCCCTCTGACGGCCTCCAGCTCCGCCCCGGACGCCGTCCCCACGCGGCGGGCGGTGCCCAGGAGTTCGGCCAGGGCGGTGACGAGGTCGGCGGTGCGGTACGACGGGTCCCCGGCGCGGGCCGCGCGCAGCAGCGTGACGACGGAGAGCGCGGCGCCCGCGGCGCGGGGCAGGTTCCGGAGCCGGGCGGTGTGCGCGGCCCGCAGAAGAACGGACTGGGTGACGGCCCCGGCCCCGTCGACCCCGACCTCCAACACGGCGGCGCCAGCCGCCCACAGAGCGTCGGCGGCGGCACGTTGGTCGGGGGTTGCTGTGTCGGGGGCGGGGGCGATGTTGGGGGTGGGGGCGGTGTCCTTCGCGGACGCGCGGGCGGCGTCGGGGGCGGTATCCGGCGCGAGGGCTCGGGCGGTATCGGGGGCGGGGGCGAGGCCGGAGCCGGTGTCGGGCGCCGGGGCAAGGCCGAGGGCGGCGGCCGGGTCCGGTGCTGAGGCTGCTCCGGGGGCTTCACGGGTGTCGGCCGGCCCAGGCGCTGCGGCCGCCCCGGGGGCTTCCGGGGTGGGCTGTTCGGCCGACCCGGGTGCCGAGGCCGCTCCAGGGGCCCCCGGGGTCTCCAGGGTGGGCGGAGCGACCGGCTCCGGCGCCGGGTCGGCCACGGGGGCGGCGCAGGCTGCGGCCGGGCGGTGGACGCAGGCCGGGGCGAGAAGGCAGCCGCAGGTGATGTCCTCGGCCCTCGCCACCACCCCGCCCGGGGCGTGCAGGCGCAGCTCGGTCTCGTCGTCGACCTCGATCGTCGCGGTGTCCCCGTCGCGGTGCGTCGGGCGGGCGGCGAGCTTGGCGACCGCCGCGTCCAGGCGCTTGCGCAGCCGGGGCGAAAGGCCCTCCACGAGTGTCGCCGTGACCTCCGGCGCGACGGGCGGCAACCGGTCGGCGTTCATGCGGTCTTCTCCCCTATCCAACGGGCCAGTTCGAGTGGGCTGAGGGCTGCCACGGGCATCCCGGCGGCCACGAGCTGCCCGGCGACGCCCGTCGAATACCGGGGCCGACCGGCATCGTCGAGGCTCGCGCACCCGAGGACGTGGCAGCCGGTGTTCACCAACGCTCGCACCTCGGCCAGCAGTCCGGCGAGCGGCGCCCCCTCCTCGAAGTCGCTGATGACGACAACGAGGGTGCGCGAGGGCACCTCGATCAGGCCGCGGGCGTGGCGGAGCCCGGCTGCGATGTGCGTTCCGCCGCCCACGCTCACTTCGAGCAGGAGGGAAAGGGGGTCGCGCACATGGCCGGTGAGGTCGACGACCTCCGTGGAGAACGCCAGGAAGTGGGTGCTCAGGGTCGGCACCCCGGCCAGGACGGAGGCGGTCAGCGCGGACCAGATCGTGGAGGCCTCCATGGATCCGGAGACGTCGGTGACCAGGATCAGACGCCAATCCGCCGATCTGCGGGCGCGGCTGCGGAAGACGGGCTTCTCGGGGATCACCTGGATCGTGCCGTCGGCCGTACGGCGGGCGGTGGCCAGATTGGCGTGGAGGGTGCGCGGCAGATCGAGCCGACCGCCGGGGCGGCGGGTGGGCCGGGCCGTCGTCGTACCGGTCAGCGCGGGTCGCAGCCGGGTGGCAAGCTGCCGGGTCAGTTCGTCGACCAGGTGGCGCACCAGCGGGCGGAGCGCCGCGAGGCGGGCTTCGGGAAGGCCGCCGGCGTACTGCAAGATCGTCCGGAGCAGTTCTACGGAGGGCGTGGCGGCGGCCGGGTCGAGTTCGGCGAGGACGTCCTGCCGCCCTGTCACGGCCGCGGCGGCCAGGACCTCTTCGCGAACACCGGGGCCGAACAGTGAGGCCAGTTCCTCGGACCACTCGCGGACGCCGGGGAACGACGGCTCCCGGCCACCGCCCGCTCCGGAACCGTCGCGCCCGGGGATGCCGCTACGGGAACCCTCGCCGTGCCCCGCGCCGTACAGCTCGTCCAGCGCGGTCGCGAGACGGGCAGCTCCGGACGGCAGCCGGTCGGCACTCCGACCGAGCACGAGCCGCCACCGGTCGGCGGGCGCGAGGGTACGGGAGGGAGCCTGCGCGAGGGTCGCCTCGGCAGGGGGTTCCGTGGCTGGGGCCGCCTTGGTGAAGGCCGCCGTGGCAGGGGCCTCGATGGGGGTCGCCTCGGCGGGTGGTGCCGTGGCGAGGACCGCCTCGGCAGGGGGCACGGTGGCGAGGGCCGCCTCGGCAGAGGGTGCAGTGACGGGGACGACTGCGGTGGGGGTCGCCATGGTCGGGGGCGTCATCGTGGCGGGGATCGCCCCGGTGGAGGACGCCGTGGCCGGGACCATCGTGGCGGGGAGTGTCGTCGCGGAGGCCTCCTCGGCCGGGGCCACGGTTGCGGCGGCTGCTGCCCCGGTGAGGGGCGCCATTGTCAGGGGCGTCATCGTGGCGGGGATCGCCCCGGTGGAGGACGCCGTGGTCGGGGCCGTCGTGGCGGGGAGTGTCGTCGCGGAGGCCTCCTCGGCCGGGGGCACAGACGCGGCGGCTCCCCCAGCGAGGGGAGCAGTCGCGGGGGCAACGGGGTCGCCGGACGGCGGCGGGAGCCCGTCGTCGTGGGCGGGTGCCGCGAACGGAAGGCCGAGTACCGTCAGCAGCTCCCGGGCCGCGAGGTCGGCGGCCGTACGGCGGGCCAGCTCGGCCGGATCGTCGGCGTCGAGGTCGTCCACCCGTTCGCCCAACCGCTCCTCGACGGTGCCCAGCAAACGGTCCCGGGCGGCCGGGCTCAGGGTGTCGAAGCCACCGCGCAGCGCCGGCAGCCGGGCCAGGAACGCGGAGTCGTCCAGCTCGACGACCCGGTCGAGCAACGGGTCCAGGGTGCCGACGCCGACGGTCAGCAGCGGGCCCGCGACCGTCAGGACGCCGGAGAGACGGGCGGTGAGCATGGCCCGGGAGGTGCTGTCCACGGCCCCGTCCACCCAGGAGGCGACGCGCTCACCGAACGCTTCGGCCTCTTCGTGGCCGGTGAGCACCCTGACCGCTCCGGCGGCCGCGGCGATCAACGGGGCACCGTCGGCGGCCAGCCGGGCGAGGGCATCGGTGAGCCGGATGCCGCCCAGCCGGTCGGCCCGCTGGGCCAGTTCGAGCAGGGCGCGGGCGTCCTCCGGCTTCTCGGAGCCGGTCAGGCCCTCGACCTGGCGCACCGCGGCGGCGGTCAGCAGCTCCGCCGCGTGCGCGGTGCGGGCGGCCCTGGCGGTGTCCGGGGCCGCCGGGCCGCCTGACGGCCCGCCGGAAGCGTCGGACGGTACGTCGGAGCTGTCGGGCCGGTTGTCGGGGCCGCCCGTCACCGTCAGGCCCGGCAGATGGCCCGCGTCGATACGGTCCAGCAGGTCGAGCCCGGCGAGGAGTTCGGGAAGGGTGCCGCTCGCGGGGAGCACGGCGGCCAGTTCGGTCAGCCGGTCGTCGGCCGGGCCGGGCAGCCCGCACGCGGCGGCCTCCGCGAGGCCGCGGACGACCTGGGCGGCCGTCGGACCGCCCTCCGCGCGCTCGGCCGCGTGGCGCTGCCGCAGCACACCTTCGGCCGCCTGGGCCGGGGTGACACCACGGGCCCCGGCGGCGGTGAGCATCGCGGCGGTCGCCGGGGTCCACCGCACCCGCCAGCGCGTCGTCAGCCCTTCACCGCCCGCCGCGCCGGTCACCTCCTGCTCCTGCGCGTAGGGAATGCCGCACACCGTCAGCCTGCGCAGCAGCAGTTCGCGGCGACGGTCCAGGGCGGAGCGTGCCGGATCGAGCCGAAGGTCGCGCGGTGCCTTCTCGTGCGCGTCCTGCGGCCCGGGAAGCGCCAGCGCCGCGGTCTCGGCCTCGACGGCGGGGCTCAGTCCGCTGCGCGGGGCGGCGGGCGCGGGCCTTCCCGTGCGGGCTCCGACGAGTACGCGTTCGAGGGCCTGGGCGACAGCGCGGCCCGTGCCGTAGGTCTCGCCGCGCCCCAGCACCGTCTGGACGGCTTCCAGGAGTTCGCCGCGGCCCGGCGCGGGCAGATCGCGCAGCCGGGCCAGGTCACCGGCGACCCGGACGATCTCCCGGCCGTCCGCCGGCCCGTAGGGGTGGCCCTGTTCGCGCAGGGCGGCGCAGAGACGTACGGCGGTACGGACCAGCGCCTCGTGCACGGCCGCCGGGTCCCCGGCGGCCTCCAGGACGGTGTGCTGCCACTCCGGGTCCCGGATACCGGCCGGGTAACCGGAGCGGGAGTCGAGCAACGGATACGTGTACGGGATCAGGGAGACCGTGCACGAGGCGTCCCCGGCAGTGCCGTCGGGGTCCCCGCCCGCGCTCGCCTCCGGTGCCTCGGCCAGGCCCTGCGTTCCCGGCTCCGACACGGCAGCCAGGTCCGACTCCTCGGCCTTCCCCGCAGCCCCAGCGGTCCCTGCCGCCCTGCCCGCCCCACTCACCCCCGCCGCAGACATCAGCAGCGCCGGAGTGTGAAAGGCACCCACCACCACCGCGGGCCGCCGTCCGTTCGCCAGGGCCTCGGCGACATGTCCGCGCATGCATGCCTCGCGTACCAGGTCCGTGCCGTGCACCCCGCCCCGCGCCTCGGCCTCGTAACGCAGCGCCCAGCCGGTGAGCAGGGCTGCACGGCGCAGCGCCTCGGGTGTCGAACCGGGTGCCTGTGCCTCCACCAGGCGGTCCCACAGGTCGTCGCCGTCCCTGCCGGTGAGCCGGGACCGGAGCGCGTCGGACAGCCCGTGCCCCTCCCCCGGCACGGGTGCGGAGGCTGCGCCGGGAACGGGGGCGGGAGCTCCGTCGCGGCCCTCCGCCCACGCCCGGTCGGCCAGAGGCAGGTCGCAGGCCACGGCCGGGACGCCGTTCCTCGCCGCCCAGCGCAGCGCGACCAGTTCGGGCGAGAAGTCCGCGAACGGGTAGAAGGCCGGGCCCCGTTCACCTGCCGAACCGACTCCGGGCACAGCGGCCAGCGCCACCGGGGCCTCGGTCTCCTCGTGGGCGAGCCAGCCCATCCAGGGCTGGAACTCTGCGGGCAGTTCGACGAGAAGCACGTCGGGGGCCGCCGCGTCCAACAGGGCGGGCAGGGCCGCCGCCAGCGAGGGCGCGTGGTGACGCACCCCGATCAGGAACGGCGCCCCGGGACCCGCCGCCGCAAGGGCCTCCACCGCGGCTTCCGCGGTGGCCAGTCCGCCCTCCGGACCCCGCAGGAGGGAACCGGCGGTCGGCACCTCGGCGCCGGCAGTCGACACCTCCGCAGTGACGCCCGCCCCATCGGCGCCCGCCACCGCCAACGTCCCCGTACCAGCCCCGGCCCCGGCCCCGGCCCCGGCCATCGTCGACTCGTTCATCCCTCAGCTCTCCAGCACCGCGCGCAGGTCCCACAGCGCGCGCCACGTGGCCGACCCCTGCTCCGCTCGCCTGCGCACCGGCCCGTCCCAGTACCCCAGCAGCCGTGCCGCGTCGGCCAGGTCATCCTTGCGGACGACGCCGAGCAGATGACCGGGCAGCAGCGAGAGCACGTCCCGGTCTCCGGGGAAATAGGCGGCGGCCAGGCCCAGGGAGCCCGCGACGGAAACGGCCTCCGCCGTGCTCATCACCGTGGAGGGGCGTTCGACCTCCCAGCCCTCCACGGAGCGGCCCTCGCGCAGGTCCCGGAAGGCGGTGACGAGGGCTTCGAGGACCGCGTCGTCCACCTGGTAGGCGGCGCCCACGCGTTCGACGGCGGCCCGCGACTGGCGGCGGACGAGTGCGGTCTCGGCGTCCACGTCGCCGATGGGGCCCACGGTCTCGAAGTTGAAGCGCCGCTTCAGCGCGGCGGACATCTCCGAGACGCCCTTGTCCCGGAGGTTGGCCGTGGCGATGAGGGTGAAGCCGGGGGCCGCGTGCACCTGGGCTCCCGCACCGCCCGCCAGTTCCGGCACCGCGATCCGCCGCTCGGAGAGCAAGGACACCAGGGCGTCCTGGACCTCCGGCAAGCAGCGGGTGACCTCTTCGACGCGGGCTACGGCCCCCCGGGTCATGGCGGTGAGGACCGGGGACGGAACCAGGGCCTGTTCGGTGGGGCCCTGGGCGAGCAGCAGGGCGTAGTTCCAGCCGTACTTGAGCTGGTCCTCCGTGGTGCCCGCGGTGCCCTGCACGGTGAGCGCGCTGGTCCCGCAGACGGCCGCCGACAGCAGCTCGGAGAGCATGGACTTCGCGGTGCCCGGTTCGCCCACGAGAAGCAGCCCGCGTTCCCCGGCGAGGGTGACCACACACCGTTCGACCAGGGCGCGTTCGCCGACGAACTTCTGCTCGATCACGAGGCGGCGCGGCACTCCGGCTCCGGGCCGGGCCCCCTTCGGCAGGCTCAGGGCGTCACCCGCGCTGCCCATCACGAAGGTGACGACGGCCCGGGGGGTGAGCAGCCAGCCGGGCGGGCGGGGGCCGGAGTCGTGCGCGGCGAGGAAGGCCAGCTCGGTGGCGTACCGGTCCTCGGGCGGGGTGATCTGCCGTGGCTCGTGGCCGGGGGCTGTCGCCTGGCCGGGGATGTCTCCGGTGGTGGTGCTGTCCGGGGTGGTCGTGGTGTCGTTCGTCATCGGCGGCGGCCCTTCCGGGTGGCGCGGGTGTCCAGTTCTTCGAAGGCGGGGGCGTCGCCGCCCCGGACCCGGGCCCAGGCGGCTGCGTACAGCGCGGGGACGGGGAGGTGGGGCAGGATCCGGGCGGACCCGGCCAGGGGGTACAGGCTTTCCTTCCAGGTCTCCAGCGGCAGCCCGGGGGCTCCGCGCTCCAGCCAGCCGCAGGGCAGGAACAGGGTGCGGCCGGCGCGGGAGCGCTTCGCCTCCACGACGAGGTCGGTGGCGGCGAGTTCCGCGCGGGCCTTCTTGATCCGGGCCGGCTTCCACTCGGTCCAGCGGACGCAGTTGCGGTCCGTGGGGTCGGGCAGGGCGAGCAGCATCAGGTAGAGGGCGGCGGCGTCCGTGCTCAGGGCGAGGGCGTCGGCCGTCTCGGCCACCAGGTCCGGCACCGTACGCGTGGGGTCCTGGGCCGGGTGGTGCGCGGAGCCGTCGGGTGCGCCGGCCGAGACCAGTGCGTCGGTCTCCTGGTCGAGCAGGGCGCGCAGGGCGAGGAGGTCGCCGGTGAGGTGGGGGCTGACGGTGCCCTCGACCAGGCCGAACGCCGGGTCGTCGGGGCCTGCCAGGCCCGCCGGGCGGATGAGCAGCTTCTCGTTGTTGCCGTAACCGGGGGTGAGGAGCAGCGCCGATCCGGCCCGGACCATTCCGTCGGCCTCGGCGCCGCCGGACTCGGGGAGCCCGTGCGCGGCGCGGATCGCGGTGCCGAGGGGGATCCCCGAATCGGTCCAGTCGAGGCCGATGTCCAGCACCAGTCCCGGGTCGGCGAGGCGGCTGCGCAGGGCCGCGAGGCCGACGGGCAGGTGGGCCCGCAGGGGGTGCCCGTACGGCAGCGTGTACGCGAGGGTGCGCAGGGCGGTCAGGGCGTTCGCGACCGCTCCGCGCGCGCTGACCCGGTGGAGGGCCGGGCGGGCGGTGCCGTCCGGTACGGGGGTGCCGTGGGCGAGCCAGCTGCGGGTGCCCGCGTTGAGGATCAGGTCGACGGAGGCGGCCGTGGCGCCGCTGAGGTCGAGGTCCAGTTCCTCGGGGACGCGGACGAGGGAGCCCAGGTGTTCGCCCCATGCCTCGGCGGCGGCCCGGACGTCGGGGCCCGTGGACCACAGCTCGGCCGGGTCCTCGGGCAGCAACGCGCGGAGCACGGTGTGCCGTTCGTCGCGGGGCAGGGCGTCCAGCCGGTCCTGGGCCGTCTCGAAGGCGCGGGTCTTCGTACCGAGAAGGGCCAGCGCCTCGGCGCCGGGCTCCTCGACGGCCGCCGACAGCAGCGCGGTGGCCTGGAGGGGGCCGATTCCGGTGGCCGTGTGGAACGCCTCGGCGGCTTCCGGACGCCAGGGCGCCGGGCCCTTGTCCCGGACCAGGGCGGTCAGCCGGGTGAGCCGGTCGCGGGCGATGCCCTGCCGGTGGACGTGCTCGCGGTCGA
The DNA here is from genome assembly GCF_001687325.1 of Streptomyces sp. PTY087I2. Classification (GTDB taxonomy): domain Bacteria; phylum Actinomycetota; class Actinomycetes; order Streptomycetales; family Streptomycetaceae; genus Streptomyces. The sequence goes on from NZ_LZRD01000001.1 coordinate 121,219, forward strand.
GGGTGAAGCCGGGGACGGGTCCGAAGGCTCCGGTCGGGTCGTGGTCCAGGGCGAGCCAGCGGACCGCGTCGTCCCGGGAGTTGCGGCCTTGCTCGGCCAGGATCACGACGGTGCGGGAGCCCTTGCGGAACACCTGGCCGAGGCGGTGCACGGCCTCGGGACGTCCTGTCCGACCGGGGGCCGCCACGTCGAGCGGTTCGATGAGCTCCACCCGCCGGACCGTGCCCGCCGGGTCGGCCAGCGGGCCCGCGGCGAGCGCCTCCAGCAGCACGAGGAGTCCGGTGCGGTGCTCGGCGGAGGTGGCCTCCGAGGCGGCCCGGTAGGCCAGTTCGGGCAGCTTGTCGAGGAGGGAGGTCCAGGTGACGGATACCCCGGGCACGGTGTACTCGTCGCGCTGCCAGCCGTCCACGGGGGTGAAGGGGACCTTCGACGGCGTGGGCGGGCCGAACGCCGGCTCGCCGCCGAGGACGTGGTTGACGGCGAGGATCTGCCGGATCACCGTCCACCGGTGTCCCCCTCCCCACCAGCTGCCGCGCATCTGCTCGGAGCCCCAGGCGGTGGCGGCCCGCAGGGTCGTGTCGTCGCCGTGCTCGGGCTCGTGGTCGAAGAACATGCCTTGGGTACGTGCGGTGTTCCGGGGCGTGACCGGCTGCGCGGGCGCGGGCGGTTCCAGGTACTGGGCGACGGCGACGGCCCGGTCCACGGCGTTCCGTACGAGCGCGGTGACGCCCGCGAGCAGGCGTACGTCGGACACCTCGGGCAGCACCCGGGCGACGGCCTCCTGGCTCATCTCCCGCGACGAGGGCCCGGTGTACTCCTCGACCGCCCGGAACGCCTTGAGGTGCCGGGCGACCGCGGCGGCGACCTCCTCGAACAGCTCGTCGGCCCGGGCGTCCGTCAGCTTCCGCAGGGCGGCGGAGCCTTCCTCGTCCCTCGGGCGCAGGGCGTGCCAGTAGACGGCGGGAGGCACGTAGGGGGTGCCCGCCGCGTCGTTCCCGCCGGAGGAGTCGGTGCCGACGGACCACAGGCCGCCGCCGGTGCCGTCGGTGTCCGCCGGGTGCGCTTCGACGGACCGGTGGCGCAGGACCACGACGGGCCGCGACCCGCCGGGCAGGGTGAGGGCGCCGAGCGGCACCACGGTGGCGCCGTCGGGCAGCGGGTGCGGCAGGGCGACCGTGTGGCCGTCGGGGGTGCCGGCGACGGTCCGGTCGCCTTCGGCGGGGGCGGCCGTGCCGGGCTCGGTGGCGGTGCGGCGGACCCAGCGGCCGAGGACCGTGCCGTCCGTGCCGAACGGGGTGGTCTCCAGACCGGGCTGGAGGGGCAGCACCTGGCAGTGCTCGGCGAGCAGCCGGGTGCCGTCCTGCACCCCGGAGCGGAGGAAGGCGGGGAGGGAGGCGCGGCCGTGGGTGCCGCTGACCGGGTCGTACTCCAGCCACACCGTCCGAGTGCCCTGGTGGCCCTCCCGCCAGTGTCCGGTGCCGTCGGCGAGGACGGCGCGCTGGGGCGGGAGGGTGGTGTCGCCCGCGTGCAGGGCCTTGCCGCCGGTGGCGCGACCGCCGCCGGGCAGCGGTACGCAGACCTCGTCCGAGAGGCTGGGGCGGCCCCAGCGGGGGACCTGGTCGCCGCCGACGGTGAAGACCTCGGCGGGGCGGTGCGACCAGTAGCCGCGCTGCTTGCCGTCCTCCCACCAGATCACCAGCAACTCGCCGTCGACGAAACGGAAGAAGGGTGTCCGCCACTGGTCGGTGCTCGGGGGCAGGCGCAGGGTGTGCCGCAGCAGAACGCCTTCCGGGCCGACGACGACGGCCCGCTCCGGCGTGCTCAGGATCAGCGCGGGCCAGGCGCCGGTGACGCCGACGTTCTGCGACCGGTTGTTCCCCCGGCGCGCCACGGTGGCAGCCTCGGCGGCCAGTTCGGCGTACGTCTCGTCGAGCGCGGGCCAGCCCAGTTCGTCGAAGACGCCCGTGCGCAGGGTGGAGCCGAGCAGCGGGACGATGTCGTGCTGCTCGAGGAGGCGCGCGGCCTCCGGGGCGACGTCCGCGACGACGGCGCGGAACGGCGAGAGCTTGTTGAGGGCGATGCGCAGCCCGGGGAGTCCTCGTGCTGCGGTGTACTCCTCGGCGCAGCCGGTCAGCCACTCGCGCAGGAGGACGGAGAGCACGGGGTGCGCGGCCAGCTTCGCCATACCGGTGTCGCTCAGCCGCTGGCCGCGACCGTCGCCGAGTCCGCCGACGTTCCGGCGGAGGAGGTCGCGGAAGCCCGGGTGTTCGGCGACGGCGGCGAGATCCCGCCGTCCGGGCGCGTCGTCGGCGAGCCACTGGCCCAGCGAGAAGCCGTGCGACCGCCCGTGGCCACGGCCCGTGCCCTGGTCGTCCGGCTCGGCCACGGGGACTCCGGAGGCCAGGCAGAGGTCGAGGAGGTCCAGGTCGGCGGTGGGCTGCCAGCGGCCCTGGAACAGTTCGACGGGGCGTCCGTCGGCGCGCAGCCGGTCCGTCATCCGGGCGGCGAGGTCCAGGGTGCGGGGGCTGCGGCCCGAGGTGGTCCGGTTGCGGCGTCGGTACGCCTCCCAGCGGGCGAGCCAGTCCGCCGGGGAGACGGCCGCGTCGAAGCGACCGGCGGACTCGGAGGAGGCCAGGTCGGAGGAGGCCGGGCCGGAGGAAGCCGGGCCGGATGCCGGGAGGGCGGTCAGCAGTTCCTCCGCGCCGGACTCAGTCAGCAGCGCGAGCCAGTCGGATTCGCCGTCCGTGTCGCGGCCGTTCTCGCTGAAGGTCTCCGGGAAGAACCCGAGGAGCCGGGCCCGTACGGACACGTCCGCCCGGGCGAGAGCGGTGAGCGCGGAGCCGTAGGTCGCCCAGAACGAGGCGGGCGCGCGGACGACTCCGGGAGAGCCGATCAGGTCGGCCACCAGCTCGCGTTCGGCGCTCTCGCGGTCCAGCCCGGCGGCCTTGACCAGCGTGCGGACGTCCTGCGGCAGCGCCGCGTACGGCGGCATACCGGCGGCGCAGCGCTCGACCAGCAAGCGGCGGAACTGCGCCCAGGCGTCCGCCGGTGCGAGCCGGGCCACCAGGTCGCGCACGTACTGGCGCAGCGCCTTGACGGTCAGCGCGCCGGCGAGGGCGAACTCCAGGAAGACGGCGCGCTGCCGGTCCTCGTCCACGACGAGGCCATGGACGCGCTCGGCCTCGCGGGCCTTGCCGAAGAACGAGGCGGCGTACGTGGCGTTCTCGGCCTGGAGGAAGAGGCGGGCCACCTGCTCGTAGTAGGTGGGGAGGAAGTGCGGCACGGCCCGGCCGAGCCGGGTGCCGAGCTCGTCGAAGCCCTCCTTGGCCGCGCCGGCGCGGGTCTTGGCCTGGCGGCCCAGCCGCTCGATGTCCTTGACCAGGGCGAGGGCGTGGTGCCCGTTGGCCGGGTCGTTGACCAGGGCCCAGGCGGGGAAGCCCAGCGTCTCGCGGCGGACCTGCCCGACGACGGGGGCCTCCGCGGTCCGGGCCAGCCCGAGGAACTCCAGGGCCAGGTCCTCGGCCTCGCCGAGCGTGCCGGGGACGAGCCGGACCACCGCGCGGTCCCCGAGGGCGGTGTGCGTGTAGGTGCGGGCGGTCAGTGTGTCGGCGTCGTCCCGGTCGGTGGTCCCGGCCGGGAGGATCGCGCCCGCGTCCAGCAGGGTCGCCACGCGGGCGTCAGCGGCGCGGGCGTCAGCGGCGCGGGCGTCGGCGCCGCGGCCCCGGTTCTGGGCGGGGAGGGCCGTCGAGCCCGCTGCCGCCGTGTTCGCTTCGGTGTTCGTCGTGATGCTCATGCCGCCCGCTCCTCGTCCGCCACGTCGCGGCCGGCGTAGAGCGCCGCCGCCATGCGCATACCCTCGGACCACGCCACGGGGCCGACCTCGGCCGCCGTCAGCGCGCGCCCCGAGGCGTCGGTCCAGCCCAGGGGGCCCGTCTCGGTGTCGTACGCGTCGTATCCGTCGTGCTCGCCGATCCAGATACGCGCCTCGACACTCGCGCCGTCCTCGACGACCGGGCAGACCGCGTAACCGCCGCGCGACCGGTACCCGAGCTGGGTGACACGGCCGTGCAGGAAGCGCAGTTCCTTGAACGCGCCGCCGGCGTAGGTGTCCACGGAGGTGGTGTCCGGGGCGAGGCCGGCCGGGCGGTGCCACACCTCGCGGAACAGCTGCTCCACGTTCTGGCGCACTTCCAGTTCGACCGCGAACTCCCGCAGCTCGTCGAGGTCTTCCAGCAGGACGGGGTGGGGCACGCTCACGACGTCCGGGGTGATGCGGACGGTGTCACCGTCCAGGTCGACGAGTCCGAGACCGCGCTCCGGGTCGACGTCGCGCAGGAACCCGGCGACCCCGCCGTCCGCGCCGGTGACCACCACGTCCCGCAGGGCCGCCTGCCACGCCGGGTCGGGCCAGACCCGGGCGAGCACGGCGGTGGGAACGGGCAGCGAACGCACCATCCACTGCTCGACATCGCTCAGGCACCGGCTCTCGTGCCGCTCCAGCCACTCGGTCAGCTGCCGGAGGCCGACGACCGCCGGATCGTCCTTCACCTTGGCCGGAACGGACTTCAGCCGTCGGCCCTTCCCGTTGCGGCAGACCACCTTGCCCGCCTCCAGAGCGACTTCGTAGTCGCCCGCCGAGACCCACCCCATGCGCTGTTCTCCCCGTCGTGCCGGACAGCCGCCGCCGTGGCGGCATGCTGATGAAACCCGTCGACGGCAACGCACCGTGACGATTGGGAGAAACTTTAGGCGCCACCACTGACAACGCGTCCGGAGCCCCGGAACGCACTGCCCGGTCCGCTGTACGCGACCCGCTCAGTCGCCGGCCTGGAGGCGCAGCCCCGCCAGGGTCAGGTCCAGCGCGGCGCGGAACTGTTCGACGTCGTCGTGCCCGTCGAACTCGTCGACGATCTCGTGCACGAAGGGGAAGGCGGCGGCGTCGAGCTGCCGCCAGGTCGCGGCGAAGCGGCCGAGGAACTCGTCGCGGCCGACGGCGCCGTCGAGAACCTCCTCGGGCGGTTCCTGCCCCAGGTCGACGGCGGAGCCCACAACGACCGTTGTGATCGCCGAGACGGCGTGGAACCGCTGGCGCGCGGTGAGCTTCAGCCGCAGGGTCGGCTGCCCCAGCTTCTCGTACAGGCGCAGGGCGTTGCCCTGGATGTCGGTGTTGCGCATGAAGTAGTTGCCGAGCCAGGGCCGTACCAGGATCGCGTCGAACAGGGTCAGCGACATCGCGCGCAGATGGTCGATCGGGTCGTCGCCGGGCTCGATCGCCTCGATCTCGGCGAGAACGCCGCCGATGACGTGATCGGTGGCGCGGTCGAGCAGCTCGTCCTTGCTTGCGACGTACCAGTAGATGCTGGCCACGCCGCCCCCGAGGCGCTGTGCGAGGGCCCGGAACGTCAGCGCCGAAGGACCTGCCTCGTCGAGGAGCGCCACCGCCTCGGTGAGCACGGACTCCATCGAGTGCGAAGCCCGGCGGCGGCCGCCCGCGGCGGCCCGGTTCTGGTGGCGCGGCATGGCCTCTGCCCTTCGTTTGCATCTCTATCGAACGCTGTTCTATCGTACCTTATGGAACATCGTTCGATAGTCGAGCGGCGTTCGATGAAAGGAGCGCCGCCATGACGACCGCGATACTGAAACCCCCCGCTTCCCGTACCTATCCCTCCCTGCGCGCCGCGTGGATCCCGCTGGCCGCTCTCTGCCTGGCCTTCTTCGTCGAGATGGTCGACAACACCCTGCTGTCGATCGCGCTGCCCACCATCGGGCGCGACCTCGGCGGCGGGACCACCGCACTGCAATGGGTCACGAGCGCCTACTCACTGACCTTCGGCGGCCTGCTGCTCACCGCCGGTTCCCTGGCCGACCGGCTCGGCCGCCGCCGCGTCCTGCTCGTCGGGCTGGCCGTGTTCGGCGCGCTGAGCCTGTGCGCCGTCTGGGTTACCACCGCGGGCGAGCTCATCGCCCTGCGCGCCCTGCTCGGCATCGCCGCCGCGGCGATGGCCCCGATCACGAACTCGCTGGTGTTCCGCCTCTTCGACGACAAGGCGCTGCGGATGCGCGCCATGACGGTGATGATCGTCGTCGGCATGTCCGGCTTCATCCTCGGACCGCTGATCGGCGGCACGGCCCTGGCCCATGTGCGCTGGGAGTGGCTGCTCGTCGTCAACGCCCCGATCGCGGTGATCGCCTGGATCGGGGTCCGCCTCGGCGTCTCGGCCGACCGGCCCGAGGACCTGACCCGCGACCGGCTCGACGTGCCGGGCGCAGCGCTGAGCGTCCTCACCATCGGGCTCGCCTGCTACGCGCTGACCAGCGGCGTCGAGAACGGCTGGCTCTCGGCCCTCACCATCGGTTCGGTCGTGGGCGCGGCCGTCGCCGCGATCGCCTTCGTCCTCCACGAGCGCCGCAGCCCGGCGCCCATGCTGGACCTCGGCCTGTTCTCCAACGGCACGGTCCGCGGCGCCGCCGTGGCGCAGATCGGTACGTCCATCGCGATGGCCGGCGTGATGTTCGGGCTCATCCTCCACTTCCAGTACGCGTACGGCTGGAGCCCGGTACGGGCCGGCCTCGCCAACCTGCCGCTGATCGTGACCATGCTGCTCGCGACGCCCGTCTCGGAGGGACTGGCCCGGCGTTACGGTCACCGTGTCGCCTGCCTGGTGGGCGCGGCCTGCCTGGCCGTCGCGCTGGCGGGACTGTCCTGGGGTGTCGAGCACGGTTACGTCGTCATCGCGCTCTGCATGGTGCTCATGACGATCGGACTGCGGACCGTCATGACGATCTGCGCGGTCGCGCTGGTCGACGCGATGCCGGCCAACCGCACCTCGATGGGCACCGCGCTCAACGACACCGCGCAGGAGGTCGGCACCAGCGTCGGCACCGCCGCGGTCGGCACGCTGATCGCCGCGCTGGTCACCACCCAGCTCCCGGCCGGCGTGTGGAGCAGCGACCTGGTCGCCTCCTTCTTCCACGGCGAGCGGATCGCGTACGCCGTGCTCGCCGTCGCCGTAGGCCTGATCGCGACGGTCGGTGCGCTGAGCCTCACCAACTCCCGCAGCGTGGAGGAGCCGGCGCCCGCGGAGGCGGCCTGACGGCCGGTCCGTACGCGCCGGCGGCTCCTACCCCCGCCAAGTCTCCAGCAGCCGCAGCCACACCTCGCTGATCGTCGGGTACGCCGGGACCGCGTGCCACAGACGGTCGATGGGGACCTCCCCCGCGACCGCGACCGTTGCCGAGTGGAGGAGTTCGCCGATGCCCGGGCCGACGAAGGTGACGCCGAGCAGGATCTCGCGGTCCAGGTCCACGATCATGCGGGCGCGGCCCCGGTAGCCGTCGGCGTAGAGGCCAGAGCCGGCGACCGAGGCGAGGTCGTGGTCGACGGCGCGGACGCGGTGGCCCGCGCGTTCGGCCTCGGCGAGGGTCAGGCCGACGGACGCGGCCTCGGGGTCGGTGAAGACGACCTGGGGGACGGCCCGGTGGTCGGCGGTGGCCGCGTGGGTGCCCCAGGGGGCGGTGTCCAGGGAGGCGTTGCCGGCGCGGGCGGCGATCGCCGCGCCCGCGATCCGGGCCTGGTACTTGCCCTGGTGGGTCAGCAGGGCGCGGTGGTTGACGTCCCCGACCGCGTACAGCCAGTCCGTGCCCTCCACGAGGCAGCTGTCGTCCACGGTGAGCCAGGAGCCCGGTTCGAGGCCGATCGTCTCCAGGCCCAGGTCGTCCGTGCGCGGGGCCCTGCCGGTGGCGAAGAGGATCTCGTCGGCCTCGACGCGGTCGCCGTCGTCCAGTTCGACGGTGACCGGTCCGTCGGGCGCGGGGCGGTGCAAGGCGGTGACGGAGACGCCCGTACGGATCGTGGCCCCGGCCTCCGTGAGCGCCTCGGCGACCAGCTCGCCCGCGAACGGCTCCATCTTCGGGAGCAGGCCGCCGCCCCGGATCAGCAGGGTCACCTCGGAGCCCAGCGCCTGCCAGACGGTGGCCATCTCCACGCCCACGACTCCCCCGCCGACGACCACGAGCCGGCCGGGAGCTTCCTTGGCGCTGGTGGCCTCGCGGCTGGTCCAGGGGCGGGCCTCCTCGATGCCGGGCAGGGCGGGGACGACGGCCCGGCTGCCGGTGCAGACAGCGACGGCGTGCCGGGCGGTGAGCCGGTGCTCCGTGCCGTCGGGAGCGGTGACCGTGACCTCGCGGGGGCCGGTGAGCCGGCCCGTACCCCGGTAGACGTCCGCTCCAACGCTCTCCAGCCAGGCGACCTGGCCGTCGTCCTTCCAGTGGCTCGTCTCCGCGTCCCGGTGGGCGAGGACGGCCCCCACGTCCAGGGGGCCCTGCACGGCGGCGCTCAGCCCCGGCACCCTGCGGGCGTCGGCACGGGCGACGACGGGGCGCAGCAGCGCCTTGCTCGGCATGCAGGCCCAATAGGAGCATTCGCCGCCGACCAGTTCGGATTCCACCACCGCCGTGGTGAGCCCGGCGGCCCGCGCCCGGTCCGCGACGTTCTCGCCCACGGGCCCCGCCCCGACGACCACGACGTCGTAGGGCGAGCCTTCGGAGATCTTCCCTGCGTCAGTCATGGAAACAGTCTCCTCGTGGGTGTGCGCACCGGCCACATGGGCAGGCGGAATAGCGCAAGAGCAGTCACCGTTGTGCCGGACAGGACCGGACAGGACCCCACGGGCACAGGAAGAGGTTCCCCAGTATGAGCACCGTCGAGCTCACCAAGGAAAACTTCGATCAGGTCGTCAGCGACAACGATTTCGTCCTGATCGACTTCTGGGCTTCCTGGTGTGGCCCCTGCCGGCAGTTCGCGCCGGTCTACGACTCGGCCTCCGAGCGCCACCCGGATCTGGTCTTCGCCAAGGTCGACACCGAGGCGCAGCAGGAGCTGGCGGCGGCCTTCGACATCCGCTCCATCCCGACGCTGATGATCGTCCGTGACAACGTCGCGGTCTTCGCGCAGCCCGGCGCGCTGCCCGAGGCGGCCCTGGAGGACGTCATCGGACAGGCCCGGAATCTGGACATGGACGAGGTCCGCAAGTCGGTCGAGGAGCAGAAGCGGGCGGCCGAGGCGGGGCAGGGGCAGCCGGAGGCCCAGTAGCCGCCCGGCGCGCTCCCTAGGGCCTATCCGGTCCTGATCCGCCGGACACGCCCTAGCCGCCCGGTCGGCGCTCGCCCTCGGCCCCGGCGACACGCACCGACATGCCGTAGTCGAGCTCCTCGCCGTCGATGAGCACGGCCTCCACCGTCCGGGTCACCGGATCGACGTCCGCCTCCATGCCCTCGCCGGCGTACCGGGGATAGCCCGATGCCCCCGTCTCGCCGGTGGCGGCGACGACCGCGGAACGGATCGGCCGGCCGGGGCCACCGCTCCGGGTCCGGCTGTGGTCGGGGATCAGGAGCAGCTCGTAACTCTGCGGATGGCTCATGCCTCCGACGCTAGACATGCGCCGTGCACCGCGCATGCCCAGCGCCGGAGGCGGTCAGCTGGATTCCCGGTGGACGGCGCTGGTGCGGAGCAGGTCGTGGTGGACCGGTGGCCCGCCCGGGTGCTGGACCATGCGGTCGATCGTCTCCGCCAGCGGCTGCGGCATAGCCAGATCCATCCGGACGGTGCTCAGCCGGGGGCGCAGCAGCCTGCCGATGAGGGAGTCGTCCGCGCCGATCACCGCCGTGTCGGCGGGCACGGCCACCCCGGCGTCCTGGAGCGCCCGCATCATCAGCATGGCGTACTCGTCGTTGTACGCGAACACCGCGTCCAGCCCCAGTTCGCCCCAGCGGGCGGCCAACTGCTGCGCGGACTCCTCCTCGTACCGCAGCGGCAGCGGGCAGATCCGCGCCGAGGCGGCTTCGGCGGCGCGCCGGGCCCCGGCGAGGCGGGTTTCCGAGAAGGACTCCCGGCACGGTTCCTGGGGCATGACCACGCCGATGTGGCGGCGGCCCCGGGCCAGCAGGTGTTCCACGGCGCTTTCCCCGACCCGGCGTTGGTCGATGACGAGGCCGTGCGCCCCCGGGACCGGGTCGGGCCCGAGGGTGATCACCGCCTTGGCGCCGGAGCGGGTCAGTATGCCCGTGCCGTGCGGGGTGAGGGTGATGCCCGGCGGTACGACGACGGCGACGGGGCGCAGTTCGGCCCAGGCGGTGGCCGCCTCGTCGGCAGTGAGGCCGACGCTGCCGTACTGCACGACGGTGTAGTCCAGCCGGCGTAACCCCGACTGGAGTTCTTCGAAGAAGTACTGGTGCAGTGGCCCCCCGGGTATCTGGCCGGAGGGCAACAGGACCATGCGGCTGTGTCCGGCGCGCAGACTGCGGGCGGCCGCGTGCGGTACGTAACCGAGCTGGAGGGCGGCCTCCCTGACCCGGCGTCGGGTGGGATCGCTGATCCGGACGCCGGTGTTGTTGTTCAGCACGTACGACACGGTGGCCCGGGACACTCCGGCGAGGCGGGCCACATCGGCGCTGGTCGGGACGGAGACTTCGGCGGGCTGCTTGGGTAACTGGCTCATGGCGTCGGGCAGTCTTCCAGACCCGTGGGAGCGGGTTTCGGCCCGGGCCCCGCAGGTCCGGTCACGGTGGCCGGAACACCGCCCCGCGCTCCCGGTCCGACGCCCCCCTCCCGGGATCCGGGGGCAGGGGTTCTACGGTGTGGTGATGACCTTCCAAGACAGCGCCTACCGTTCCGACAACCCCTTTGACGTGCCCGGCAGCAGCGGGCCGACCGCCACGGTGCAGGCCGATCCCGCCGAGGTGGGTTCCGTGCGCACCTCCTACGCCCCCGATCGCGACGGCGATCCCGATCCCGGCGAGATCGTCTGGACCTGGGTGCCCTTCGAGGAGAACGACGGGCGCGGGAAGGACCGGCCGGTGCTCGTCGTGGCCCGCGAGGAGGCGGGCACGGTCCTCGCCGTCCAGCTCTCCAGCAAGCAGCACGACCGGGACCACGAGTGGGTGTCTCTGGGCGCGGGCCCGTGGGACAGCTCGGGGCGGCCGTCCTGGGCCGATCTGGACCGGGTGCTGCGCGTCCACGAGGACGGGATGCGCCGGGAGGCGTGCGCGCTGGACCGGGAGCGTTTCGACCGGGTCGTGGGGCGGCTGCGCGAGCGGTACGGCTGGAGCTGAGCACCCCCGGGCATGGTGCCGGTCAGGCGAAGGTCCGGGCGAAGGCGGCGCGGACGGCGGAGTCGGGGTTCCGGTCCAGGATCCCGAAGACGATCTGCTCGAAGTGGCCGCCGAACCGGCCGCCCTCGCCGATCAGCGCCCGGAACGCTTCCGCCACCTGGCCCGGGTCGTTCTGGAAAACCCCGCAGCCCCAGGCGCCCAGGACGAGCCTGCGATAGCCCCGTACGGCCGCGACCTCTAGCACCCGTTCGGCGCGGGAGGCCAGGGCAGCCGGGATCCGGTGGGCGTCCTCGGGGGTCTGCCGTCGGATCACTCCGGCGTTCGGCGCGGGCGACGTGAGGAATCCCGCCGTGTACGGGGCGTCCAGGAAGTGGCCTCGGTCGTCGCGGAAGACCGGCACTGCGGGCGAGTGGATCACCCGGTCGGTGTAGAAGGCGCTGCGCTCCGCGCGGTGGTGCGCGTAGTACTCGGGGGCGCGCAGCAGGGTCGTGTGGAGGGCCGATCCCCGGCACAGGGCCTCCTCCTGGGCCTGCGCGCCGTTCAGGTAGCCGCCGCCGGGGTTGCGGGCCGAGGCGTAGTTCAGGACGGCGACCCGGCCGGGGGCCTCGCCGGTCATCCGGCGGGCCGCGGCGAGGCTGCTCTCGGCGGTGACCTCGATGTGCGGGGTGCGGTCGGTGTCCAGGGCGGCGACGGGCACCGGATCGGGGCCGTAGAGCGTGGTGCCGGAGCGTGCGGCGGCCACCGCTCGCTCGATGGACACGTCCTGACCTGCCGCGTTGCGATATCGCCCGGCCTCGACGACCGCTTCCGTCTCGCGCGCGATCCCGCGCAGCCGCGCGCTCATGGGCGCTCCCCCGTGTGGTGCATACGGGGCATGCTGGCGGGGAACCCGGCCTGGGCGCAATCGTATTTTCCTGGCGCGGGGGCACCCTTGTGCGATCTCCGGGTACGGGTTTGGCTGGTAGGCAGACAGCTGAGAAGGAGGCCCTGATGGCCTTGGACATTCCCGGCGCAACCGGCGCGCGACCGGACGCCGCCCCGCTCGACGAGCGCGGGGCAGAGGATTTACTGCGCGGCATATGTTTCAAGACGGGTCCGCCCCGGACTGTGGGCGTGGAACTCGAATGGCTCATCCATGACCGGGAACGTCCCCACGTCCCGGTCGGCCAGGAGCGGCTGGACAGCGCCGTGGAGGCGGTCCGGGCACTGCCCCTGAGCGCCGCACTGACGTTCGAGCCGGGCGGGCAGCTGGAGCTCAGTTCGCAGCCGGCCGGTTCGCTGATGGAGTGCGTCGCGACGACCGCGGCCGATCTGGCGGCGGTCCGTGGCTCGCTCGGCGCCGCTGGGCTCGCGCCGGTGGGGCTCGGCGTGGATCCGTGGCAGATCGCGCACCGCAGACTGCGGGAGCCGCGTTACGAGGCGATGGAGGCCGCGCTGGACCGGGCGGGGCCGGCCGGGCGGGCGATGATGTGCACCTCCGCGTCGGTCCAGGTCTGTCTGGACGCGGGCGAGGAGGAGCCGGGGCCGCTCGGCTACGGGCGGCGCTGGCAGCTCGCGCACCTGCTGGGCGCGGTGCTGGTGGCGGCGTTCGCGAACTCGCCGTTCCAGCAGGGCCGCCGGACCGGCTGGTCCTCCACCCGGCAGGCGCTGTGGGCCGACCTCGATCCGGGCCGGACCCTAGCCCCGGGCACCGACCGCGCGCCTCGCGAGGCCTGGGCCGCCCATGTCCTGGACACGACCGTGCTGTGCATCCGGTGCGAGAAGGGCCCGTGGGACGTTCCCGAAGGGCTCACCTTCCGCGAGTGGATCCGCACCGGGGTGCCCAGGCCGCCGGTGCAGGCCGATCTCGACTACCACCTCACCACGCTGTTCCCGCCGATCCGGCCGCGCGGCCATCTCGAACTGCGCATGATCGACGCGCAGAGCGGACCCGACGGGTGGCTGGTGCCGCTCGCCGTCGCCACGGCCCTGTTCGACGATCCGGAGGCCGCCGAGACCGTGTACCGGGCCGTGAAACCGCTGGCCGAGACGGCGGGCGCGGCGGCCGCCCCGCGCAATCCGCTCTGGACGGCCGCCGCCCGCGAGGGTCTCGCCGATCCGGAGCTGCGGGCCGCGGCCGTCACCTGCTTCGGGGCGGCGCTCCCGGCGCTGGAGCGGATGGGCGCGAGCGACGCGGTGCGCGACACGGTGGCGGCCTTCACGGACCGCTATGTCGCCCGGGGCCGATGTCCGGCCGACGATCTGCCGGAGCCGGGCGACCTCACCGATCTCAGCCTGCTGACCGACCGGGGGCTGCTGCCCGATCCGGGCCCGCAGGCACACTCCGGTCCACCCGCGCATCCGCACGAGGGCCTGGCAGCCGACCGGCCGACGCCGCACCCTGGAAAGGCGGCCTCCGCATGACCGAGCACCGTGACGACGAAAAGCCCCGTGAGCTGTCCGACGCGTTCGATCCCTCTCAGGTCTCCGGCCCCGACGCCGCCGGTTTCCCCTTCGCCCCCGGCGTCGATCCGGAGGCCCTGCGGCGGCGCGCTCTGGATGCGCTGCTCGCCGCGCGCGACCGCACCACGCTGCTCACCGACAGCGTGGACGACGGCGAACTGACCGCCCAGCACTCCCCGTTGATGTCGCCGCTGGTCTGGGACCTGGCGCACATCGGCAACCAGGAGGAGCAGTGGCTGCTGCGCGCCGTCGGCGGCCGGGAAGCGCTGCGCCCGGAGATCGACGGGCTGTACAACGCCTTCGAGCACTCGCGCGCCTCGCGTCCCTCGCTACCGCTCCTGGCCCCTGCCGAGGCCAGGACGTACGCCTCCGACGTACGGGGACGGGCGCTGGAGCTGCTGGAGGACACGCCCCTGCACGAGGGCGGGGGGCCGTTGCAGCGGGCCGGGTTCGCCTTCGGGATGATCGCCCAGCACGAACAGCAGCACGACGAGACGATGCTGATCACCCATCAGCTGCGAGCGGGGCCGGCTGCTCTCACCGCGCCACCGCCTCCCGCACCGCCCGAGCCCGTCGGTCCGGAGGCGCTTCCGAGCGAAGTCCTCATCCCCGGCGGCCCGTTCACCATGGGGACCTCTGCCGAGCCGTGGGCCCTGGACAACGAACGCCCCGCGCACCGGCGTGACGTGGCGGCGTTCCATCTGGACTCCGCGCCGGTCACCTGCGGCGCGTACCTCCGCTTCATCGAGGACGACGGGTACGGGCACGAGCGCTGGTGGGCGCCCGAGGGCTGGGCCATGGTCCGTGAACACGGCCTGTCCGCACCGCTGTTCTGGCGGCGGGAGGCGGGGCAGTGGCTGCGCCGCCGGTTCGGGGTGACCGAGCCGGTGCCGTACGACGAACCGGTGCTGCACGTCAGCTGGTACGAAGCGGACGCGTACGCCCGCTGGGCGGGGCGGCGGCTTCCCACGGAGGCCGAGTGGGAGAAGGCCGCCCGGCACGACCCCGCGACCGGCCGCTCGCGGCGCTATCCGTGGGGCGACGAGGATCCGACGCCGGAGCGGGCCAACCTCGGGCAGCGGCATCTGCGTCCGGCGCGGTCCGGGGCGTATCCGCTGGGCCGGTCGCCGGCCGGGGCGGGGCAGTTGATCGGCGATGTGTGGGAGTGGACGGCCAGCGACTTCCTGCCCTATCCGGGGTTCGTGGCGTTTCCCTACCGCGAGTATTCGGAAGTGTTCTTCGGTCCGGGGCACAAGGTGCTGCGCGGCGGGTCGTTCGCCGTGGACCAGGTCGCCTGCCGGGGCACCTTCCGCAACTGGGACCTTCCGGTGCGGCGGCAGATCTTCGCCGGTTTCCGTACGGCGAGGGATGCCTGATGTGCCGTCATATCGCCTATGTGGGCGAGCCGGTGGCGCTGGGCGAGGTGCTCGTACGGCCTCCGCACTCCTTGGTGCGGCAGTCCTGGGAGCCGCGCCGCCAGCGCTACGGCACGGTCAACGCGGACGGTTTCGGCGTCGGCTGGTACGCGGACGGGGATCCTGCCCCCGGACGCTACCGCCGCCAGGGTCCCATATGGGGCGACGAGACCTTCACCGATCTGGCCCGGGTGGTCCGCAGCACCGCGCTGCTCGCCGCCGTACGGGATGCCACCGAGGCGGGTGCGGACGGGGAGGCCGCAGCCGCGCCGTACACCGCCGGGCGGCTGCTGTTCAGCCACAACGGGGCGGTGAAGGGCTGGCCCGCATCGCTCGCCGGCGCGGCCGCGGCCCTGCCCGCCGAGAAACTTCTGTCGCTGGCCGCCCGGAACGACTCGGCGCTGGTCTGGGCGCTGATCCGGCACCGGACCGACGCCGGGGACGAGGTGGCGCGTGCCGTCGCGGAGACGGTCCGCGAGGTCGCGGCCGCCGCGCCGGGATCCCGGCTGAATCTCCTGCTCACCGACGGCACCACCATCACGGCGACCGCCTGGGGCGACACCCTCTGGTACCTCACGGAGCCGGGCCGCCGTACCGCGGTCGCCTCGGAGCCGTACGACGACGATCCGCTCTGGCGCGAGGTCCCCGACCGCACCCTCTTGGTCGCGACCGCCTCCGACGTCCTGCTCACCCCGCTCAAGGAGCCCCCCGCGTGAGTCCCTATTCCCTGACCCGCACCCTGCCGGTGGACGCGACGGACGCGGCGCTGCGCGCCGATGTCCTCAGCGGCCTGACCCGGCATCCCAAGACGCTGCCGCCGAAGTGGTTCTACGACGCTCGCGGCAGCGAGCTGTTCGAGGAGATCACCCGGCTGCCGGAGTACTACCCGACCCGCGCGGAGCGGGAGATCCTCCAGACCCGGGCCGAGGAGATCGCCGCCGCTTCGGGCGCCCGGACCGTGATCGAGCTGGGCTCGGGGTCGTCCGAGAAGACCCGCCATCTCCTGGAAGTCCTCCCCGACCTGCACGCCTACGTCCCCGTGGACGTGAGCGAGAGCGCGCTGACGGGGGCGGCCGAGTCGCTGCTCGCCGAACACCCCGGCCTGTCCGTGCACGCGCTGATCGCGGACTTCACCGCCGGCCTGACCCTGCCGGAGACGCCGGGGCCCCGGCTGGTGGTGTTCCTGGGCGGCACGATCGGCAATCTGCTGCCGGAGGAGCGCGCCACGTTCCTGCGGTCGGTACGCGCGCTGCTCTCCCCCGGTGACGCGCTGCTGCTGGGCACGGACCTGGTGAAGGAGGAGGAGACGCTGGTGGCCGCGTACGACGACGCGGCCGGGGTGACGGCGGCCTTCAACAAGAACGTCCTGAGCGTCGTCAACCGCGAGTTGGGGGCCGATTTCCCGCTCGACGGCTTCGACCACCGCGCGGTGTGGAATCCGGAGCGGCGGTGGATCGAGATGCGGTTGCGGGCCCGTCGGGCGCTGAGCGTCAAGATCCGGGAGCTGGACCTCGTGGTGCCGTTCGAGGCCGGTGAGGAACTGCGTACGGAGGTGTCGGCGAAGTTCCGGCAGGAGGACGTCCGCGAGGAGCTGGCCGCCGCCGGTATGCGGCTGGCTCAGTGGTGGACGGATTCGGCGGGCCGGTTCGCCCTGTCGCTGGCCACGGCGGTCTGACCGGACCGGCCGGACAGGCACGGCTTACGGGGCTCTTCGGGGCCGAGGACGGCCGCTCGTGCCCTGCTCGCCAGGGCGCGGCGGCCGTCCTCGCCGTCTGCGGGGATCAGTGGGAGCACGTCGATGTGGGCGGTGAGCCCGGCCGCCCGCACGACCCGCCACAGGGAGGCGGCGAGCGGGTCGGCCCCGACGAACGCGACGGCGCCCGCGGCCTGACCCGCGGAGAGGCCCGCCACTGTGCCGAGCGCCGCCGTGCGATAGGTGATGCGGACCGGCCGGACCGTCGCCCCTGCGTCGATCGCCGCCTGGAACACGGCGGGCCGGAACGCGCCACCGCCTCCCCGTCCGCACCACGTGCTGCCCTCGGGGAACACCACGACCCGGGATCCGGAGCGCAGAGCCGTCGCGATGGTCCGTACGGCTTCGGGCAGCGAGCGCAGCCGGTCGCGGTCGATGAACAGGGTGCCGCCACGCGCGGCGAGGGGCCCGAGGAGCGGCCAGCACCGGATCTCGCGCTTGGCGAGCATCCGGCCGGGCAGTACGGACGCGACCAGGGGTATGTCGAGCCAGGAGATGTGGTTGGCGACGACCAGTTCGCCACCGCCCTGGACGCGGTCCGGGGCGCACTCGGGGGCGCGCTCCGGCGCGGGGAGCCGGACCGTGACGCGTACACCGAAGGCCTGCGGAACGGCGCGCGCCCAGCGCCGGGTCAGCCGGCTCCGCGGCCCGGCCCCGAGCAGCCGGACCAGCGGGACGCAGGCCACTCCCAGCAGCACGAGGATGCAGCCGGACAGCAGAAGGAGCGCGGCGGGCAGCGGAGCGCGTACGGCCCCGGTGTGCCGGGCGCAGCCGTCCGGGGTGCACGGGGCGACGGGCAGCCAGCCGCTCATCGCAGCGGGGCCAGGGAGAGGAAGTGGCGCAGGTAGCGGGGGTCGGTCCGGCGCAGCGAGAGCAGGACGTACAGGTCGGCGACGTTGAAGTCGGGGTCGTACGCCGGTGCGCCGCAGATCTGGGCGCCGAGCCGGAGGTAGCCGCGCAGCAGGGGCGGGAGGTCGGCCCGGGAGCCGGCTTCCGGGCCGTGCGCGGAGGAGTCCCAGAGGCGGTGCGGGGTGACCCAGTACTCCTGGGGCGCGAGGTGTGCCGCGCGTACGGTGTTCCAGCTGCGGGCAGCCGACGCGCCGCCGTCGGCCAGCGGGAGGGAGCAGCAGCCCGCTATCCAGGTGTGGCCGGTGCGCTCCATGTAGCGGGCGAGTCCGGCCCAGACGAGGGCGATGACCGCGCCGTCGCGGTGGGCGGGGTGGACGCAGGAGCGGCCGACCTCGACGAGGTCGTCGCGGATCGGGGCGAGGTTGGTGAGATCGAACTCGCTCTCCGCGTAGAGGCGTCCGGCTATTCGCGCGCGGTCGGGCGGCAGCAGCCGGTAGGTGGCGACGACGTCTCCGGTGGCGGTCTCCCGGACCAGGAGGTGGTCGCAGTACGCGTCGAAGGCGTCGCTGTCCAGGCCGGGTTCGGGTCCCTCCAGCCGGGCTCCGAGCTCCCCGGCGAACACCAGGTGGCGCAGCCGCTGCGCCGCGCGTACATCCTCCTGGCAGGTGGCGAGGGAGACCCGGTAGGCCGGTTCCGGGGCGGTGACGGGCTCGGGGGCGGGGGCCGGGGCCGGGGCGGCGGCGGGAGCGGCGTGGTGCGGGGCGACGGGCAGCACGGTCATGGCGGTCTCCGGGGACGGAAGAGGTCTGGGGCCGGACCGTCGCGGGTGCGACGCACCGACCCCTTACTTCTTCCGTCACCGGCTGGATTCGACGTGACCGCCGTGGGGAGCGCGGATGTGCGACGGCTGAATCCCCAGGGACGGAGCGTCCCCGGTCCGCCGTCCGCCACCCGGGCTCGGGTCAGCCGGTGCCGGTGAGCAGGGCGGTGATGCGCTCGGAGGCGGCCTTGGCCTCGCGGGCCGGGTCGCCGCCCTGGAGCACGGCCGTCATGTACGGCTTGATCGGGTTCTCCGCCTCGACCCTGGCCCACTGCGCCGAGTTGGGAGTGGCGCGGCCGCGCGTGGCGCCTTCCGCCATCGCAGCGGTGCCCTCGTCGCCCTCGATGACATGGGCGAGGCTCGGTTTGTTGGGGACGTAGCTCATGCCCCGGGCCAGCTCCGTCTGCCACTTCTCGCTCGCCAGCGCCTTGACGACGGCGATGCCCGCGCTGCGCTCGTCGGCGTTCTTCGGGACGATGAGGTCGGAGCCGCCGGTGAATACCGAGCCGGGCTCTTTCGCGGTCTTGCCGGGAATGGGGAAGTAGCCGAGCTTTCCCTTGAGTTCGGGATTCTTCTGCTCGATGAGCGCGGCGCTGCCCGGCACGGAGATGATCTGGGCGACGTCCCCCTTGGCGAATACGTCGGTCTGCGGGGGCTTCTCCTCGTCGGCGTCCTTGGGGCCCTCGCCGAGCGCCTGGAGTTTCTGGTAGAACTCCATGCCCGCCAGGGCCTGTGGGGTGTCCAGGGCGCCCTGCCAGTCGCCGCCGTTCTCGTCGGCGAGCTCGCCGCCCTCGTCCCAGATGAATCCGGCAAGGACGTACCAGTTCTGGCCGGCCAGGTAAATGCCTTGGTTTCCGGAGTTGTTGAGCTTCTCGGTGGCGGCGATCCACTCGGCGCGCGTCTTCGGAGCGGCGTCGATGCCCGCTTCCCGGAAGATCTCCTTGTTGTAGATCACCACCCGGTTGGCCGCGTACCAGGGGATGCCGTACTGCACGCCGTTGATGCTGCCGGGCTGGGCCAGGCCGGGCAGCCAGTCCTCGCTGCCCAGGTCGCGCATCGACTCCAGGGTCAGATCCCGCAGGCCGCCGCTCTCCGCGTACTGCGCGACCTGCGTGTTTCCGACCTCGATCACGTCGGGGGTGTCGTCGCCCTCCAGCGCGGCGATAACCTTGGGGCCGATGCCACTCCACTCCTGGATCTTGAAGTCCAGCTCGATCGAGGGGTTCTCCTCCTCGTACGCGCGGGTGAACTTGTCCAGGAAGCCGGGCGAGACGCTGTCCTTCATCAGCCAGACCGTCACTGTCCGGTCACCGCCGCCCGCGCCCGATATCAAGCCGCATCCGCTGAGTGCGACGGTCGAGACAAGCGCGACGGCTCCGGCCAGTATGCGGTTCTTCACGTGGTCACCTTCTGCGAAACGGCACAACGAAATCGGGACCCGGTGTGGGGGGATTGCGGGCGGCGCTCGCACGGGTGGTTGGCTGAATTTTGGTATGGACCAATGGGTAGGTCAAGGCGGCTGCCCGCCGCGATTCGCTCCAGCCTCCCTCTCGCGGGACGCCCGGGATTGGGGCACCGTGGTCACAGGAGAGGAGACAAACAATGGCGAATCACACTTATCGGGTCACCGAGATCGTAGGAACCTCCGACGAGGGCGTCGACGCGGCGATCCGGAACGGCGTCGCAAGAGCGGCGGAAACGTTGCACAATCTCGATTGGTTCGAGATTAATCAAGTTCGCGGCCATATCGAAGATGGCCGAATCGCGCACTATCAAGTCGGCCTGAAGGTGGGCTTTCGGCTCGACGAAAACAGCTGATCAGGTACGCCCCTCGCGCTCCTGGGCGTCCTTCAGCGCATCCGACGGATCGGCCCAACGAGCCCGCACCACGGCAAATCCAGCCACCTCGGCCGCATCGCAGACCAGTTCGTCGTCGTCCACGAGCATGCGCACCTGCCCCGTCCGCCCCAGCCGCCGGAGGATGTCCAGCTTCGTCCGGCGGGCGGGGCGCCGGTCGTCGTCGCGCCGCATCAACAGCGTGCCCTCGG
Source organism: Streptomyces sp. PTY087I2 (assembly GCF_001687325.1). Lineage (GTDB taxonomy): Bacteria > Actinomycetota > Actinomycetes > Streptomycetales > Streptomycetaceae > Streptomyces. The sequence goes on from NZ_LZRD01000001.1 coordinate 141,655, forward strand.
GCAGCCCGTGCCGGCTCAGCCAGCGCACGGTGTCGCGGCGGCACCGCTCGGGGCGTCCGGTCAGATAGACGATGCGGCACTCCTCGGCGTTCGCGTGCACCATCCGTACGCCCTCGGGGAGCGGCGGGTCGTCCACGGCCGCGGCGAAGAAGCCGGACCAGTCGCGCTTGGCGCCCTCCAGGAAGTGCTGGCGGTGAGCGGTGCCCGCGAGCGTGTTGTCCAGGTCGAATACGGCCAGCGGCCGCGCGTCGTTGTCCACTCCCCCAGCTTAGGAAGCACCTCGGGAATCCTGGGCGGGCGGCGGTGTTGAAAAGGGCGTGAGCTCCGTGATCGCGTCGACCCGCTTCTCCGTCCTGGACCGTTCCCGCACCCGCGAGGGGCACGACGGCCCCCGGGCGCTGCGCGACACCGTGGATCTGGCCCGGGAGGCGGAAACGCTCGGCTTTCACCGCTTCTGGGTCTCCGAGCACCACGGTGTGCCGGGGGTCGCGGGGTCCGCGCCGACAGTGCTGGCCGCCGCCGTCGCCGCCGCGACCTCCACCATCCGGGTCGGCACCGGCGGAGTGATGCTGCCCAACCACCGGCCGCTGGTCGTCGCCGAGCAGTTCGGGGTGCTCGCCTCCCTCTTCCCCGGCCGGATCGACATGGGGCTCGGCCGCTCCGTGGGCTTCACCGACGGCGTACGCCGGGCGCTCGGCCACGGCAAGGAGGACGCCGAGGACTTCCCCGGGCGCCTGGCCGAACTGCTCGGCTGGATCGACGGCACCCAGCAGACCCACCCCGGGGTGCACGCCCATCCGGCGGAGGGCCTGCGGATCCCCGCGTACGTGCTCGCGATCGGGGAAGGCGCGTCGGTCGCGGCGGCCGCCGGTCTCCCCCTCGTCATCGGCGATCTGCGCGGGCGGGACACGGTGCTGCGCGCCATCGAGGTCTACCGCCGCGACTTCCGCCCGTCCGCCCGCGCCGAGCGCCCCGAGGTGATCGTCGCGGGCACGGTGGCCGTCGCCGGCACCGAGGAGGCGGCCCGCCGGCTGCTCGTACCGGAGGCGTGGGCCATGGCGTACTCCCGTACGCACGGGGACTTTCCGCCGCTGGCCCCCGCCGAGGAGATCGAGCGCCGCACGATGACGGCGAAGGAGCGGGAGCTGTACGAACGCGGGCTGGCGGGCCACATCCACGGCACGGAGGAACAGGTCGCCGAGCAGCTGGAGCGGGCGATCAAGGAGACCGGGGCGGACGAGGTGCTCGTGACGACGAGTTCGTACGACCGTGAGGCGCTGGTGGACTCGCTGGGGCGGCTGGCCCGGATCGCCGGCCTGACCGGGTGATCCGACGGCATACGCCTAGAATCGAACCGTTTGTCCCCTCCTCCCTTTCCCTTCCCTCCCCTGTACGGAGCCGAGCCCCATGCACTCCCCCCACGATCCGTACGTCCGGGTGCGCGGCGCGCGTGAGCACAATCTTCAGGACGTGCACGTCGACATCCCGCGCGACACCCTCACGGTCTTCACCGGGGTCTCCGGCTCCGGCAAGTCCTCGCTGGCGTTCGGCACGATCTACGCGGAGGCCCAGCGCCGCTACTTCGAATCCGTCGCCCCGTACGCCCGCCGGCTCATCCACCAGGTGGGCGCGCCCGCCGTCGGGGAGATCACCGGGCTGCCGCCCGCCGTCTCGCTGGAGCAGCGGCGCTCGGCCCCCGGAGCCCGGTCGTCCGTGGGGACGGTGACCACGCTCTCCAACTCGCTGCGGATGCTGTTCTCCCGGGCCGGGAACTATCCGGCGGGCGCCGAACCGCTGGACTCCGACGCCTTCTCCCCCAATACGGCGGCCGGGGCCTGCCCCGAGTGCCACGGTCTCGGGCGCATCCACCGTACGGACGAGGAACTGCTCGTCCCCGACCCCTCGCTCTCCATCCGGGAGGGGGCGATCGCCGCCTGGCCGGGAGCCTGGCAGGGGAAGAACCTGCGCGATGTGCTGGACGCGCTCGGGTACGACGTCGACCGGCCGTGGCGCGAGCTGGACGCGAAGGACCGGGAGTGGATCCTCTTCACCGATGAGCAGCCGGTGGTGACCGTGCATCCGGTACGGGACGCGGGGCGCATCCAACGCCCTTACCAGGGAACGTACATGAGCGCCCGGCGCTATGTGCTGCACACCTTCGCCGACACCAAGAGCCGCACCCTGCGGGCGAAGGCCGAGCGCTTTCTGACCAGTGTGCCGTGCCCGGTCTGCGGTGGGAGCCGGCTGCGGCCGGAGGCGATGGCGGTGACCTTCGCGGGGCGGACCATCGCGGAGCTGGCCGCGCTGCCGCTCTCCGCTCTGGCCGAGACACTGGCCGGCGCGGGGACCGGGGCAGGGGCCGGTGGGGGAGCCGGTGGGGAGGAGACCGCCCGGGTGCTGACCGGGGATCTGCTCGCCCGGATCGAAACGGTGACCGAGCTGGGGCTCGGCTATCTGAGCCTGGACCGCACGGCCCCGACGCTCTCCTCCGGTGAGCTGCAACGGCTGCGGCTGGCCACGCAGTTGAGGTCAGGCCTGTTCGGTGTCGTGTACGTCCTGGACGAGCCGTCGGCCGGGCTGCACCCCGCCGACACGGAGTCCCTGCTCGGCGTGCTCGGCCGACTCAAGGAGGCCGGGAACTCGGTCTTCGTGGTGGAACACCAGATGGATGTGGTGCGGCGGGCGGACTGGCTGGTGGACGTGGGGCCGCTGGCCGGGGAGCACGGCGGCCGGGTGCTGCACAGCGGGCCGCCGGAGGGGCTGGCCGAGGTGCCGGAGTCCGCGACGCGGCGGTTCCTGTTCCCGGGCGACGGCGGGGCGACGCCGGTACGGGAGCCGCGCACGCCCACCGGATGGATCCGGCTCACCGGCGTCGAGCGGCACAACCTGCGCGGGGTCGACGCGGCGTTCCCGCTCGGGGTGTTCACGGCGGTGACCGGGGTGTCGGGCTCGGGCAAGTCGAGCCTCGTCGGCCAGGTGCTCGCCGGAGTGCTCGCGGACCGGCAGGCGGGCGAGGAGGCGACCGGAGCGGGCGAGCAGTTCTGCGCTTCGGTCACCGGGCTGGAGGCCGTGGACCGGCTCGTCCAGGTGGACCAGAAGCCGATCGGGCGGACGCCCCGGTCCAACCTGGCCACGTACACCGGGCTCTTCGACACCGTACGGAAGCTGTTCGCGCGGACGGAGACGGCGCGGGAGCGCGGCTACGGCGCGGGGCGGTTCTCGTTCAACGTGAGCGGCGGACGGTGCGAGACCTGCCAGGGCGAGGGGTTCGTCTCGGTGGAGCTGCTGTTCCTGCCCAGCACCTACGCGCCCTGCCCGGACTGTCACGGTGCGCGCTACAACCCGGAGACCCTGGACGTCACGTTGCGGGGGCTGACGATCGCTCAGGTCCTCGACCTGACCGTGGAGTCGGCCGCCTCGTTCTTTGCCGGGACCCCGGCCGCCGAGCGCGCCCTCACCACCCTGATCGATGTCGGCCTCGGCTATCTGCGGCTCGGCCAGCCCGCCACCGAGTTGTCCGGGGGCGAGGCGCAGCGGATCAAGCTCGCCTCGGAGCTTCAGCGCACCCGACGCGGGCACACCCTGTATCTGCTGGACGAGCCGACGACGGGTCTGCATCCGGCCGATGTGGAGGTGCTGATGCGGCAGTTGCACGCGCTGGTCGACGGCGGGAGCACGGTGGTGGTCGTGGAGCACGACATGGCCGTCGTCGCGGGCGCGGACCATGTCATCGACCTGGGGCCGGGTGGTGGCGACCGGGGCGGACGGATCGTGGCGACCGGTACGCCTCGGGAGGTGGCGCGGTCGGCGGAGAGCCGTACGGCGCCGTATCTGGCCGAGGCGCTGCGGCGCTGATCCCGTACGGCTCCGCAGAGTTCGGAACCGTACGGGATCAACACCCCTGTCAGCGGCGGACTTTACGGGTTGCCCGCAGCCACTCCTTGTTCATCGCGGCGATCGACGGCAGCGGGATGCCCTTCGGGCAGGCCGTGGCGCATTCGCCGGTCAGGGTGCAGCCGCCGAAGCCCTCCTCGTCCATCTGGGCCACCATGTCCAGGACGCGGGTCTCGCGTTCGGGGGCGCCCTGCGGCAGGACGTTGAGGTGGTTGACCTTCGCCGAGGTGAACAGCATCGCCGAGCCGTTGGGGCAGGCGGCGACGCAGGCCCCGCAGCCGATGCATTCGGCGTGCTCGAAGGCGAAGTCCGCGTCCGGCTTGGGCACCGGGGTGGCGTGGGCGTCCGGTGCGGTGCCGGTGGGGGCGGAGATGTAGCCGCCGGACTGGATGATCCGGTCGAACGAGGAGCGGTCCACGACCAGGTCCTTGATGACCGGGAAGGCGGAGGCGCGCCAGGGCTCGATGTCGATCGTGTCGCCGTCGGAGAACGACCGCATGTGGAGCTGGCAGGTGGTGGTGCGCTCCGGCCCGTGGGCGTCGCCGTTGATGACGAGGCTGCACGCGCCGCAGATGCCCTCGCGGCAGTCGTGGTCGAAGGCGACGGGCTCGTCCCCGGCGAGGGTGAGTTCCTCGTTGAGGGTGTCGAGCATCTCCAGGAACGACATGTCCTGCGAGATGTTGTCGACTTCGTAGGTGGCCATGGCGCCGGGCTCTTCGGCGTTGCGCTGACGCCAGACGCGCAAGGTGAGCTTCATGCGTAGCTCCGCTGGGTGGGGTGGACGTACTCGAAGACGAGGTCTTCCTTGTGCAGGACGGGGGCGCCGCCGGTGACGGTGAACTCCCAGGCGGCGGCGTAGGAGAACTCCTCGTCGCGCCGTTCGGCCTCGCCGTCCGGGGTCTGGGACTCCTCACGGAAGTGGCCGCCGCAGGACTCGGCGCGGTGCAGGGCGTCGAGGCACATGAGCTCGGCGAGCTCCAGGTAGTCGACGATGCGGTTCGCCTTCTCCAGCGACTGGTTGAACTGTTCGCCGGTGCCGGGGACCTTGATGCGGCGCCAGAACTCCTCGCGGATCTCCGGGATTCGGGCGAGCGCCTTGCGCAGTCCGTCCTCGGTGCGGGCCATCCCGCAGTACTCCCACATGAGTTCACCGATCTCTCGGTGGAAGGAGTCGGGGGTGCGGTCGCCGTCGACGGAGAGCAGCAGGTTGATGCGGTCCTCGGTCTCCGCCACCACCTCGGTGACGGCCGGGTGTTCGGCGTCGACGTTCTCGGTGTGCGGGTTGCGGGCGAGGTAGTCGTTGATGGTGGACGGCAGGACGAAGTAGCCGTCGGCGAGGCCCTGCATCAGGGCGGAGGCGCCGAGCCGGTTGGCCCCGTGGTCGGAGAAGTTGGCCTCGCCGATGGCGAAGAGGCCGGGGATGGTGGTCTGGAGGTCGTAGTCGACCCAGAGGCCGCCCATCGTGTAGTGCACGGCGGGGTAGATCCGCATCGGGACCGTGTAGGGGTCCTCGTCGGTGATCCGCTGGTACATGTCGAAGAGGTTGCCGTACTTCGCCTCGACGGCCTTGCGGCCCATGCGCTGGATGGCCTCGGCGAAGTCCAGGTAGACCCCCTGCCCGCCGGGGCCGACGCCGCGCCCCTCGTCGCAGACGTTCTTGGCGGCGCGGGAGGCGATGTCGCGGGGTACCAGGTTGCCGAAGGCGGGGTAGATGCGCTCCAGGTAGTAGTCGCGCTCGTCCTCGGGGATCTGGTTGGCCGGGCGGGTGTCGCCCTTGGCCTTGGGGACCCAGATGCGGCCGTCGTTGCGCAGCGACTCGCTCATCAGCGTCAGCTTGGACTGGTGGTCGCCGGTGCGCGGGATGCAGGTGGGGTGGATCTGGGTGAAGCAGGGGTTGGCCATGTAGGCGCCACGCCGGTGGGCCCGCCAGATGGCGGTGGCGTTGGAGTTCATGGCGTTGGTCGACAGGTAGAAGACGTTGCCGTAGCCGCCGGTGGCCAGGACGACCGCGTCGGCGAAGTAGGTGTCGATCTTCCCGGTGACGAGGTCGCGGGCGACGATGCCGCGCGCCTTTCCGTCGACCACGATGAGGTCCAGCATCTCGGTACGGGCGTGGAGTTCGACGCCGCCGGTGGCGATCTGCCGGGACAGCGCCTGGTAGGCGCCGAGGAGAAGCTGCTGTCCGGTCTGGCCGCGCGCGTAGAACGTACGGGAGACCTGGACGCCGCCGAAGGAGCGGTTGTCGAGGAGGCCGCCGTACTCGCGGGCGAAGGGGACGCCCTGGGCGACGCACTGGTCGATGATCTCGACCGAGATCTGTGCCAGCCGGTGGACGTTGGACTCCCGGGCCCGGAAGTCGCCGCCCTTGACGGTGTCGTAGAACAGCCGGTGGATGGAGTCGCCGTCGTTGCGGTAGTTCTTCGCGGCGTTGATGCCGCCCTGGGCGGCGACCGAGTGGGCGCGCCGGGGCGAGTCCTGGAAGCAGAACTGGACGACGTGGTAGCCCTGTTCGGCGAGGGTGGCGCCGGCCGCGCCGCCGGCCAGGCCGGTGCCGACGACGATGACCGTGTGTTTGCGCCGGTTGGCGGGGTTCACGAGTTTCGCTTGGAAGCGGCGGGTGTCCCAGCGTTCGTTGACGGGGCCCTCGGGGGCCTTCGTGTCGACGGCGGGCTCGCCCGTGCGGTACTGCGTGTAGTCGGGCATGTCAGCTCACCACTCCGGTCATGACGGCGACGGGTACGGAGACGAAGCCCAGGGTCAGCACCGCCGCGAGGGCGTTGGCGAGGGTCTTCAGGATGCGGTCGCGGGTCGCGTTGCCGACGCCCAGGGTCTGCGCGGCGCTCCAGAATCCGTGCTGGACGTGGAGGCCCATGGCGAGCACGGCGACGATGTAGATCACGTTGCCGTACCAGGTGGAGAAGGTGTCGATGACGTTCTGGTACGGGTGCCCGGCCTCGAAGCTCGTGTGCACGGTGCCGGTCGTCAGGTCGAGGATGTGCCAGACGATGAAGAGCGCGAGGATGATGCCGCCCCAGCGCATGGTCCGGGTGGCGTAGCTCGCGCGGGGCTTCTTGTGGACGTACTTGGCGGGGCGCGCCTTGATGTCGCGGCGGCTCAGCTGGTACGCCGAGACGCCGTGCAGCACGACGGCGGCGACGAGCCCCACGCGGACGATCCAGAGCGCCCACTCGTAGTGCAGGATCGGTTCGCCCATGGTGCGCAGCCAGTGGGCGTACCCGTCGAACTCACCGGGTCCGAAGAAGATCTTCAGGTTGCCCACCATGTGGGCGACGAGATATCCGAGCATGACCAGACCGGTCACGGCCATGATCGTCTTCTTGCCGACGGTCGAGTCCCAGAGCGTACGCGTCATCGACGGCCGTCGGTCCGTCCGCGTTGCCAATGCCATGGACACGACGGTAGGGGCGGAGGGCCTGATCAGTCCAAGACATGGTCCGGCTGATCTCCATAGGCAGGGCCTATCGGTGAGGTTTATCGTCGGCGTATGCACTTCCAGCAGCTCACCTACTTCGTGGCCGTCGCCGAGACCCGGCACTTCACCCGGGCGGCCGAGGCGGTGCATGTGTCGCAGCCCTCGCTCTCCCAGCAGATCCGGGCGCTGGAGGCGGAGTTGGGCGCGGATCTGTTCAGCCGGGCCCGGGGGAACATCACTCTCACGGACGCGGGCGAGGCGCTGCTGCCGCTGGCCCGGCGGATCCTCGCCGACGCGGAGACCGCGCGCCAGGAGGTGCAGGAGCTGGTCTCGCTGCGCAGCGGGCGGGTGCGTCTCGGGGCGACGCCCAGTCTGTGCACCGGGCTGCTGCCGGACCTGCTGCGCGCCTTCCACGACCGGCATCCAGGGGTGCGGCTGCTGCTGGAGGAGGGCGGCTCGCACGATCTCGTACGTCAGCTGGCGCGCGGGGCGCTGGACCTGGCGCTGGTGGTGCTGCCGCTGCCGGCCGCATCCCCCGCACTGACCACGGTGGAGCTGCTGCGGGAGGACCTGGTGGTGGTGTCGGCGGCGACGGAGCCGCCGCCGGGGCGGGACGGCTCGATCCGGATCGCGGATCTGGAGGGGGCGCCGCTGGTGATGTTCCGGCACGGGTACAACCTGCGGGAGCTGACGCTCGCCGCGTGCCGGGCGGAGGGTTTCGAGCCGACGTTCACCGTCGAGGGCGGCGAGATGGACGCGGTGCTCGGTTTCGTACGGGCGGGGCTCGGCATCGCCGTGGTGCCGAGCATGGTCGCCGCCCGGGCGGGCCACGACCTGCGCAGGACCGCGCTGGCCGGTGCCGGGCTGCGGCGCACGATCGCGCTGGCGCACCGCAGCGACGTGGACCCGCCGCGCGCCGCGCGCGAACTCCAGCGGATGCTGCTGGAGCACCGGCCGGTACGCGGCTGACGTGCGGCGGCGGCCCGGGGCGCACGGCCGCCGGGCAGGCGGGCTGGACGCCCAGCTGCCGCGCTGGGCCGGGCGCACGACCTGCCGGACGGGCTGGGGCGCACGGCCACCGGGCGGCGCGCGCCGGGCGAGGTTCCCGCCCGGCGATCGCTCAGACCGCGTCCGCCAGCAGCAGGGAGTGGATGCGGTCCGGGGCCCCAGGGCGGGCGTAGTACCAGCCCTGGGCCGTGTCGCAGCCGATCCGGCGCAGTTGCTCGGCTTGCGCGCCGGTCTCCACGCCCTCCACCGTGACGGCCAGCTCCAGGCTGTGGGCCAGCGACACGATGCCCTCGACGATCTTCAGATCGACCGGGTCCGCCGGGTGCTGCTGCATGCCCCGGGTGAAGGAACGGTCCAGCTTGAGCACGCTCACCGGCAGCCGGCGCAGGTTCGCCAGGTTCGAGTACCCCGTGCCGAAGTCGTCGAGCGCGATGTCGACGCCCATCTCCGCGAGCTGCCGCAGCGGCTTGAGGAGATCGTCGTCGGCGCCGATCAGGGCAGACTCCGTCACCTCCAGGCAGAGCGCTCCCGGCTCCAGACCGGAACGTTCCAGCACGTCGACCGTCTCCGCGACCAGCCGGGGATGGTGCAGCTGCGTCGGCGACAGGTTGACGTTGATCCGCAGCGGGCCGCCGTCGCTGTGCCGCTCCTGCCAGAAGTTCGCCTGCCGTACGGACTCCTCCAGCACCCAGCGGCCGAGCGGCACGATGAGCCCGGTGTGCTCGGCGAGCGGGATGAACCGGTCGGGGCCGAGCACCCCGTGCTGCGGATGGCACCACCGTACGAGCGCCTCCGCGCCGTGCACCGTGCCGTCGCCCAGGTGCACGAGCGGCTGGTATTCGATGAAGAACTCGCCCCGGTCCAGGGCGGCCGGGAGCGCGGTGGTCAGCCCGTGCCGGGTGATGGCGCGCGCGTCGGCCTCCGCGTCGGCGAGCTGGAAGCGGTTGCCGCCCGCCGCCTTGGCCCGGTACATCGTGATGTCGGCGCTGCGCAGCACCTCGGCGGCGCTGCGCTCCCCGGAGGGCCCTTCGACGATGCCGATCGAGCCGCGGACGGAGAGTTCACGGCCGTCGAGACGGATCGGGGTGGCGAGCGCGTTGAGGATGCGGCCGGCCAGTTCGTGCACGTCCTCGGCCGTGTCCGGTCCGGTGGTCAGGGCGACGAACTCGTCTCCGCCGAGCCGGGCGACCATCTCGCCGGGCGCGGTGGCGCAGCTCTGGAGCCGGTCGGCGACCTCGACCAGGAGGCGGTCGCCGGCGGCGTGCCCGAGGCTGTCGTTGATGGCCTTGAAGCCGTCGAGGTCCAGGTAGCAGAGGCCGAAGCGGACGCCCTCCTGGGCGGTGAGGGCCTTCTCCAGACGCTCGAAGAACAGGGTCCGGTTGGGCAGGCCGGTGAGCGCGTCGTGGGTGGCCTCGTACCGCAGCCGCAGATTCAGCAGCCGGCGCTCGGTGGTGTCCTCCATCAGCGCGAGCTGGTACTCGGGGCGGCCCTCGGAGTCGCGCAGCAGCGAGACGGTGAGGTTGGTCCACAGGACGGTGCCGTCGTTGCGGTAGTACGCCTTCTCGACCCGGTAGTGCTCGCGTTCGCCGCGTACCAGCTCGTCGTAGTACTTCCACACCTGGGGCGAGTCCTCGGGGTGGACCCACTCGTTCACCTTGTGGCTGCGGACGTGGTGCTCCAGACCGCCGAACATCCTGGTGAGCGTGTCGTTGATCTCCAGGATGTTGCCGTCCAGGTCGGCGATGCCGATGCCGATGGCGGCGTCCTTGAAGACCGCGCGGAACCGGGCCTCGGTGGCGTGCAGGGCCTCTTCGGCGTGCGAACGGGCCGTCAGCGCCGAGCGGGCGATGGCCTCCTGCTCGGCGAGCGTGCGCTCGCGCAGGGCCCCGGTGAACCCGGCGGCCAGCGTGTGCTGGATCCGGGCGCAGCGGGCGCGGCCGTCCTCGGTGGAGAGCGCGCCGGGTCCGTTGCCGCCGCAGTAGAGGACGAGGTAGGAGTCGACGACGCCGAGCGTGGAGCTGAGGGCGTCCGGATCAGTGCAGTGCGCGTCGATCAGGGCCGCGCCGATCCGCTGGGCGGGCGAGGCGTCGAAGGGGTGGGCGTGCAGGATGCCGTTCAGCTCGCGTGCCAGGGGCAGCAGATGCTGTTCGAACTCCGGCCGGGTCAGGGAGGTGGCCGTCAGGGGGAAGATGGCCCGGCTCCAGATTCTGGCGAATCTCCGGAGCCGGCCCTCGGGGCCGTCGGGTTCCGCGTCCGGCTCTCCGGACGCCTGGGCGGGAATGCTCACGCCTTGCGCCCGACCCCGCCGAAGCCCGAGAAGGCGTACGGGTCTTCGTGCTCCGGGGACTGCGGGGTGTCGGGCCGCCATTCGGGCATCGACACGAGTCCCGGCTCGACCATCTCGTAGCCCTCGAAGAACCGGCCGATCTCCTCGTGCGAGCGCATGATCAGCGGGTTGCGGATGTTCTTGTAGACGCCGACCGTACCGGCCGCCTCCTCCTCGGGCAGCGGGATGCCCTCGTACGAGGCGTGGGTCAGGACGATGAGGCTGCCGGGGGCCAGAGCCTCGCGCAGTTCGGCGACCGCGGCGTACGGCTCGTCGGCGTCCTCGATGAAGTGGAGCACCGCGACGAGCAGCAGGGCCACCGGCCGCTCCAGGTCGAGCAGTCCGGCGACCTCCGGGGTGGCCAGGATCTCCTTGGGGCGGCGCAGATCGGCGGAGGCGATGACCGCGCGGTCGTTGCCCTCCAGCACGGCCTGGCTGTGGGCGACGGCGACCGGGTCGTGGTCGACGTACGCCACCCTGGCGCCGGGGTCGGCGGCCTGGGCGACCTCGTGGACGTTGCCGAACGTCGGGATGCCGGAGCCGATGTCCAGGAACTGGTCGATGCCCGAGTCGACGGCGTACCGCACGGCCCGGCGCATAAAGGCGCGATTGGCCTGCATGATCTTGGGAAGGCCCGGGAGGAACTCCATGGCCTTGCGCGCGGCTTCCCGGTCCACCTCGAAATTGTGCGATCCGCCCAGATAGAAGTCGTACATGCGGGACACGCTCGGCACCGAAATGTCTATGCCCTGCGGTGCCCAGGCGGGACGCTCCATCGATGTCTCCAACAAGTTCGCCACGGCGATCCGGCCATGTTCATGGTCAGTGTTGACCAGAGGCTACTGATCGGCCGCCAAGAGAGCGAGTGGAAACGGAAATTAGCGATCCGTTATTGGTCACACTCAGGTGGCATACCCGGCCGGTCCGTCGCTGCGCGTGTGCGGGCAGCGACGGACCGGCACTCCGGGCGCCGTTTCCCGGTGGTTCGGGGCCACTTGGGGCTCCTGGGCGATTGTTCTGGGGAGTCCGTGATTACTTGGTGGCGCCGACGAGTTTCGAATCCGGGGAAACGGCGTACCAGGTTCCGCCGACACCCTGCCCGTTGGTGTCTCCGGGCTTCTTGTCGCCCGCGAAGGTGTAGATCGGCCAGCAGTCGATGGTCTGCTGCTTGATGCCGTCGGGGCGGTCGAAGGTGACGAATCCCTTCGTCGTGACACCGTCCACCGCGTTTTTGGCCATGGGGGCGACTACCGGCCACTTCTTGAGGCACTCGCCGGTGCAGGCGGTCTTCATCGGCCAGGCGGAGTCCTTGGTGAAGCGGTAAACCGTCATGCCCCGGCCGTCCACCACGATGTCGCCGAGTTCCGGGTCCTTGCGGACCGAAAGGCCCGCGGGATCGGCCGGTTCGGCGGCCCCCGCGCTGTCGGCGTTCTTGGCCGCCTTCTTCCCGTCCGGGGCCGCGGCGAACCAGGTGCCGCCGACTCCCTGCCCGTTGACCTGGCCGGGGGCGGTGTCCTTCGCGTACCGGTACATCGGCCAGCCGTCGACGGTGAGCTGGCTGGTGCCGTCGGGGCGGGAGACCTCGCCGAGGAGTTCCTCGTCGGTGCCGGCCGCGGCGACGGCGTTGCCCGACGCCACCACCGGCCAGGCCTTGGCGCAGTCTCCCTCGCAGTTCGACTTCGGCGGATTCGCGGTGTCCTTGTCGAAGCGGTAGAGCGTGAAGCCCTCGCTGTCGGTGAGCACCTTGCCGAGCTTCTTGCTTTCCTGGACGGCGAGTTGACCGGCCTCCTTGGGTTCCGCCGCTTCCGTGTCGGACCCGGAGCCGTATCCTCCGCCGGACGATCCGTACCCGCTCTCGGCGGGCTGCTGGGCCGGGGCGGCGTTGCCCACCGCCTGGCCGTTCGGCGACGTGCTGCCCTGCTCCTGACCGCACGCCGTCGTGAGCGTCAACAGAGCCGCCGCGGTGACCGCGAGCGAGGCGTTGCGCCAGGTGTTCATGTCGACTCCCGTGGTGCTTCGTCGTAGCGCTTGTGATGCCGGCGCGGGACCGCGCCGTTCGTGGCCCTAGGTACGGGAAGCCGACGGGGTCGCGTTCAAAGGAAGTCCGAGAAGAATTCGGGGAGTCAGGACGGCCGGGCAAACACGAATGGCCCATCAACCGCCCGATCAGGCGAATCGATTGCGCCGACCGCGTGTTCCCCGGTGGCGTGGATCATGCTCCCCGTCGTGTACGGATCACGCATCGCGCGGCTCACGGCGGCCGCCGCACTTCTCTGGCTGACAGCCGTACCGCTGCCCGCGACCGCGGACAACTGCGCGGTGGCCTCGATCGGGCAGGACGGGAGCGGTTCCTCGGTCGCCGTGGCGGGCGACGGGGGCTGCGTCGCGGTCACCGAGCCGGAGCCGCCTCCGCCACCGCCCTCGCCGAAACCGGCCCCTCCGCCTCCGCCTCCGCCGCCACTTCCACCTCCTCCTCCCCCGCCGCCCCCACCACCACCTCCGCCCGTGGTGGCGGAACCGCCGACTCCACCACCCCCTCCGCCATCGCCACCTCCTCCGCCACCACCCCCTCCGGCACCGGCGCCGCCCCCGAAGCCCTCGCCCTCGCCCTCGCCCTCGCCCTCGCCGAAGCCCCCGGTGCGGACCGAGCCGCCGAAACCCCGGCCCGTCGCGCTGCCCACGTACCGCAAACCGCCCCGCAAGAAGCCGCGGAGCGGGCCGTCGCTGGTGTCGCTGACGCTGCTCATCACCGCCCCGGCGGTGTTCGCCGTCGCCGTGCTGCGGCCGCGGTCGCCCCGCTGACCAGGAGAGATGCATGTCCGAATGGCTCGTACTGAGCATTGCCATGGCGTCCGCCTGCGCGGTCGTCCTGATCATCGTCGTCCTGAACAACCGGCGGGTCGGGGATGACGACGATCCCTCCGAGACGCCTGACGTCATCGAGTACATGACGATGATGATCGGGGTGGTCTACGCGATCGTCCTGGGGCTCGCCATCGCCGGGGTCTGGGAGGGGCGCAGCGCCGCCCAGGAGTCCGTACGCATCGAGGCGCAGGCGCTGCACGAGGTGCAGGCGCGCGCTTCCGTCTATCCGGCGGAGGTCCGCGACCGGATCCGGGCGGACGTCGACGCCTATGTCAGCCATGTCGTCACCGACGAGTGGAAGGTGATGTCGGAGCGGAACACGCTCACCGAGCGCGGCACCGAACTGCTGGACAAGGTCAGGGCGGACGTCACCGACTACGAGCCGAAGACCGATCACGAGGGGCAGGCCTACCAGCCGCTGGTCGACCAGGTGGCCGCGGCGGACGACGCCCGCAGCTCACGGGAGCAGAACGCCGGGGCGACGATGCCCGGGGTCGTCTGGTTCGGGCTGATCATCGGGGCGCTGGTGACCGTGGGGCTGATCTTCACGCTCCAGATCCGCAGAAGTTTCCGCGAACTGCTCCTGGCGGGCCTGTTCAGCGCGCTGATCGCGTTCCTGCTCTTTCTGATCTGGGACTTCGACGCGCCCTTCGGCCGGGGCATCTCGGCCACCGCGGACCCCTTCTTCGACATGTTCCCGGGCATCACCCGCTGACCTGCGGCTCCCCCGGCCGGCAAGCAGACCGGTGCGCCGGTCGGGGGACAGCGTGACCCATTCGCCGGACACCGATCGCGGGTCGGTCGGACCCCTCCTAGCGTGTCGGGCATCGAGGTGCATTTTTCCTGCTATGTGGAAAATCATTCCGCAGCTGCCCCTCGGGGAACCCGGAGGATCCACCATGCGCGCGATACGTGTCGCACCGTTCGCCCTGCTCGGCGCCGGTGCCCTGACGCTCCTCGCCCCGTCCGCCGCCTTCGCCGCGCCGGACGGGGCCTCCAGCACGTTCAACCCGACGATCACCCCCTCGGTCATCGCACCGGGCGGCCGGATCACCCTCGGTGCCGGCGGGTGCACAGGCGAGACGACCGTCAGCTCGGGCATCTTCGACACCACCACCATCCCGAGCGGCAGTACGACGGCCACCGCCACCGTCGACACCGACGCACGGCGGGGCGCCGTCTACGCGGTGACGTTCACGTGCGGCTCCACCGGCACCTCCCGGAACGTCAACCTGACGATCACCGGCGGCGCCACGAGCAGCCCCACGCCCACCCCGACCCCGACGCCCACCACGGTCCCGACCGCCAGCTCGACGGCGCTCGTGCCGGGCGGTGTGCGCGGCGGCCTCGGCGGCAGCTCCGCCACCACCGACACGGTGGAGGTCGCGGCGGGCGGGGCCCTGGTGGTCGCGGCGGCCTCGGGCGCCCTCTACTTCGCGCGTCGCCGTAACGCCGACCGCCGCCACTGACCGCGAACATGCGGCGCACGGCAGTCGCCCCGGGTCCTGATCCAGGACTCGGGGCGACGGGCGTATCGGGCCGGGCGGGAGGTTCGACGCCTTAGAACGCCGCATGGCTCGTCCGCCGGCGCCGGACGAGGAAGACCGCGCCGCCGACGGCCGCAGCGGCCACCAGACCGCCGCCGACCTGCATCTCCACGGAGCTCGGGCCCATCGAGCCGCCGAGCCCGCCCTGCGCGCCGTTGCCGGCGAGCACGGTGAACTTGTGCGTGGCGACCCGGTCGTTGTCGTTGCACTTCACGGACAGGTGGTACTGCCCCGGCGTCGTGTTGTCCCGGACCCGGGCGTGGGCGTAGTTGGTGCCGTCACCCGCGGAGAGGGTGGTCGTCGGGAACGCGTTCGACCAGACCTTGCCGCCGTGGCCGCAGCCCTGCGCGGTGATCTTCAGCGTGCCTCCCTGGTGGACGGACTGAGGGTTGACGGCGACGTTGACCGGGCCGTTGGTGGCGGCGGCCATGGGGGCCGCGAGCCCGACGGCCGCGAAAGCGGTCGCGGTGACCGCGAGAGCGCGTGAACCACGCATGGTGTGAACCTCCAGCGGGAAACGCCCCCGGGGGCTGGTCCCCCGGAGCTGGATCGACGAGAACGTCTCCCATGACGAACACTCACCAGTCGACCGATGCATCGCACTTCGGCGTTGCTCCACCTTGATGACGCGACACGCCGTACGGGAACCCCCGAATCTGACGGATCCGCAGGTCACGGGCCGTCAGAACTTTTATCTGCTCATTACTCCGATGGGCAGTCACCCCTCGGAGGCACCCGGTGGGGCCCGCCCCTCCGCCACCCGTTCGCCTCTCCCTGATCGCCGACCGGACGCGACGCCCTTAACGTTCACAGCGTCGCGACGAAGGGAGAACCATGGGCCGGGACTACACCGGGGGCGAGCGGACCAGACGGGTGCCATGGGGTGCGATCGCTCTGGTGATGCTCAGCGGCCTCGCTCTCATGCGCAACGGCACGGAGTTCTCGGAGGCGGGCCCGCCGCAGCCCGCGGCCGCCGCCTCGCTGGATCTCACCCAGGACGCCCCGGGCCCGCCGGTGGAGGGCGAGCCGGTGCAGCCGCTGCCGTACGCCCCCGCCTCCCGGGTGAAGATCGGCTCCATCGACGTGGACGCGCCGATCATCGACGTCAACCTGGACGCCAACGGCTGGATCGACGCCCCGCCCGCCGAGGACCCCAACCTCGCCGGCTGGTACCAGAACGGCATCGCCCCCGGTCAGAAGGGCACCGCCGTGGTCGTCGGCCATGTCGACAACATGGCGGGCCCCGCGGTCTTCTACGGTCTCGGCTCGCTCCAGAAGGGGCACCGCGTCGAGGTCTCCCGCTACGACGGCCGGGTCGGGATCTTCGAGGTGTACGGGGTGGAGGTCTTCGCCAAGAACGACTTCCCCGGCTCCCGCGTCTACGGCGACACCGGCCACGCGGAGCTGCGGGTCATCACCTGCGGCGGGGGCTACTCCAAGGCGGGCGGCTACGACGGCAACGTGGTGGTCTTCGCCCGGCTCGTCGACACCCGCTGACCGTACGCGTCCCCGCACGACGGTGTCCCCGGCGATCCGCCGGGGACACCGTCGTGTGCGCGTGCTCAGACGCGGTGCGGCACCGTGATGCGGTAGCCGTCCGCCAGCAGCCGGGGGAGGTAGCGGCGCAGGGCGGCGACGCTCTGGGAGCGGTCGCCGCCCGCGTCGTGCGAGAGGACGACGACACCGGGCGCCGCCCCGTCCAGCACCCGGCGGACGATCGTGCCGGTCCCCGGTGTCTTCCAGTCGAGCGTGTCCACGGTCCAGGCCATCGGCTCCATGCCCAACTCGGCCCCGATCTCGAAGGAGTTGCGGTTCCACGCGCCGTAGGGGGCGCGATACCACAGCGGCGGGGCGCCGAGCACCCGTTCCACCACGTCGCTGGTACGCCCCAGCTCGTCGCGGATCGCGGGGCGGGAGAGCTTCGGGACCAGCGGGTGGGACCAGGTGTGGTTGCCCACCACATGCCCGTCGTCGGCCATCGCGCGCAGCAGGTCCGGGTTGCCGTCGGCCATCTCGCCGCAGACGAAGAACATCGCGCGGACCGAGTGCTTGCGCAGCGTGGCCAGGATGCCCGGGGTGTACAGCGGGTCGGGGCCGTCGTCGAAGCTGAGGACCATCGAGTGACCGAGGTCGGGAAGGTGCTCGAAGGGCCGGGTCCGCACGGGCGGCCTGGCCGGCCTGAACCGGGCGGGCGTCCCCGCGGTCATGGGGTCGAGCCGGTACGGGGAGGGCCGGCCCCGCACGTTCGCCGGAGGCCCGGCGGCAGCGGCGGGCGGGGTGCCCGCGGTGCGGGCGGGGCGGCCGGGCGTCGATGCCGGATCGGCGACGACCAGGTGTACGGCGGCGGCGGTTCCGAGGCCGAGGGCGATCCTCAGCAGGGTGCGGCGCTCGGGTCCGGTGTGATCGCGTGTCATGGCCAACTGCTCGCACGGCCGGACGTCCGCCCCGCCCGTCGACACCGGATCTCGACCGTTTTGTACCCGATCGACGCAGTATGTTCATATTCGTCGGGGCCCGCCGACGGCCCGGCTGCTTCCTCCGGGGACGAGCCGATAGCCTCGGAGCCGTGACAGAGCAGCAGCCCGATCGGTTCGAACGCGGTACGGACGGCCCCAAGGTGATCGTCGCGGGGCTGGACGGCTCCGATTCGTCGATGCGCGCGGCGGCCTACGCCGCCGGACTGGCCCGCCGGCAGAACGCCGTGCTGACCCTGGTGTACGTCCAGCCGGTCATGACGGCGGGCGCCGCCCTGGGCGTACCGGTGGGTGATGCGACGGGGGAGGTCGCGGACGCCCTGGTCTCGGAGATCCGGGAGGCGGCGGAGCGCTTCAGGGATGTGTGGGACGTGCGCTGGGAGTTCCACACCTTCCGGGGCGACCCCTACAACGGGCTGGTGACGGCGGCCGACGAGCTGAAGGCGGACGCGGTGGTGGTCGGGGCATCGGAGTCGGCCGGGCACCGCTTCATCGGTTCGGTGGCGGTGCGGCTGGTGAAGGCGGGGCGCTGGCCGGTCACCGTGGTGCCGTAGGCCCCGCCGCCGACCGCTACTTGCCCATGAGGAGCCCGTCCCGGTCCGCGCCCCGGCCGAGGACGACGGTACGGATGCGGTCGCGGACCTCGCGCAGCTGCTCGGCGCCTTCCCCGGAAGAGCCGAGGGCGGCATTGAGGTTGACGGCCCGTCCGGTGACGGTGTCGTACCACTGGGGGACGAACTCCGCCTTCCTCACCGTCCAGCGCTCACCGGGTTTCGCGGGCGGCGCGAAGGTGAAGCGGCCCATCGAGCTCTGGTTGCCGCGCGGGTCCTGGGCGCCCTCGTAGTTGACCATCGCTCCGGCGATCTGATCGCCCATGCCGTAGACGACCCAGGTGCCGTTGACCTTCTCGTACGCCTGGGGCACATGGGCGTGGGTGCCGATGATCAGGTCGATGTCGGGGCGGCCGTTGTCCGTGGAGGCGGTGAGCCGCTCGGCGAGCTCCAGTTGCCGCGCGTCGGGTTCGTCCTGCCATTCGGTGCCCCAGTGGATGGAGAGGACGACGACGTCGGCGCCGGCCCGGCGGGCCGCCCTGGCCTCCTCGATGATCTTCCGCTCGTCGGTGACGTTGACCGTCCAGGGCCGGCCGGCGGGGAGCGGGATGTCGTTGGTGCCGTAGGTGTACGCGAGGTGGGCGACCTTGGCCGCGCCCTTCCCCGGTCCGGCGGGCAGGATCGTGGGGCGGGCGGCCTCGGCGGCGGTACGGGCGGAGCCGGCGTGCCGGATGCCCGCCTCGTCCAGGGCGTCGAGTGTGCGCCGGACTCCGTCGGCCCCGTCGTCGAGGGTGTGGTTGGAGGCGGTGGAGCAGGAGTCGAACCCGGTGGTGCGCAGGGCCGTGGCGATCTCGGGGGGCGACTTGAAGTTCGGGTAGCCGGTGTAGGGGCCGCCCTCCTTCCCGTACACGGTCTCCATATGACAGAACGCCAGGTCCGCGCCGGAGACGACCGGGGCGACACCGGCCAGCATCGGGGCGAAGTCGTAGCCGGCGTCGTCCGCGTCGACGGCGGCCTGGTCGATGACGGAGGAGTGCGGCAGGACGTCACCCGCGGCGAGGAGCGTGAACGGGCGGGGCCCGTCGGCGTCCTGGCCGCCCGCACCCCGGGCGGCGGCGGGCGATCCGCTCGGCGCGGGGGTCGTGGGCTGCTGCCCGGTGCAGCCGGTGGCCGCGGCGAGCAGAAGGGCGAGGGCGGCCACGGTGCCCGGTCGGATGCGCTGCGTCATCTGCTCGACTCCATGTTCGGATGATTACGACCATCCGACTACACAGATCTTCATATCGGAGAATCAAGGAGCATTGCCGCATACCTAGCTGAACTGGTCGTACCGGCCGACCCCGACGGCCCCTCGACCGTTCACCGCACCATTCGCCGCACTGAGCGACCGCTCGTCGCACGCCTCGGCGCACCGCCTGTTCCCGCGCCGCCGAATGCGTTCGTATACGCCAGTCGGCAACGCGGCCGTCAGGGGCCTCGGCGGGAGAGGACGTTCATGAAGACCACCACGACGACCGACGAACGGACCCTGGCGGAGTTGCAGCGGGAACACGGCCCCGCCCTGTTCCACTTCCTCCTCGGTCTCACCTTCCGGGACCGGCAGCGGGCCGAGGACCTGGTGCAGGAGACGCTCGTACGCGCCTGGCAGCACCCCGAGGCGTTCGACGCGCCCTACGACTCGATGCGGCCGTGGCTGTTCACCGTCGGCCGCCGCCTCGCCATCGACGCGCGCCGCTCCCGCCAGGCCCGTCCCGTCGAGGTCAGCGACACGGTGCTGGAGAGCACTCCGGACGCCCTGGACACCGCGGACCGCGCGGTGCGCACCCTGGACGTCCGGGAGGCGGTGCGCACCCTGAGCCCGGAGCACCGCGCGGTGCTGGTGCAGATCTACTTCCGCGGGCTGAGCGTCGGCGAGACGGCGGAGGTGCTCGGCATCCCGGCGGGGACCGTCAAGTCCCGTTCGTACTATGCCCTTCGGGTCCTCTCCCGTACGCTGCCCGGCTACTCCCGCAGGTCCTCCGCCCGGAGCAGCGCCAGCAGGGCGGAGGCGTCGGCCACCTCCACATAGGCCCGGGCGCAGGCGTCGCAGCCCTGGAGATGACGGGCGACCCGGCAGGTCTCCTCGGCGTCCAGGGCGTCCAGGACGTACGCCCCCAGCAGCAGGCGCACATGCGGGTCGTCGCCGGGGTCGGCACTCATTCGCAGCCTCGCATCTCCTGGGCGATCCTCCCCTTCTGCCCACGCGGGGCGTCCGCCCCCGGTTCAATGCTGCGTGAAGCCCGGTACCGAGCAAGGAAAGAGGCGAGACGGGATGCGTCCCGAGGATACGGATGGGACCGGTGGGAACGGGCTCCGGGTCCCGATGACCTGGCTGACCACCGAGTATCTGGCCGATGAGCTGTTACGGACCGGCGATCTGATGGAGCCGACGACGCTGGAGTTCCGGGCAGGGCGGGACGCACTCGCGCTGACGATGTTCCTGTGCGAGTTCCCCCGGGACGCGCCCGCCCCGCGGGCCCTGCCCGAGCCCCGGGTGGACGAACTACGTGTGCTCACGGCGTACGAGGGCACCTGGCGCAGCTGGATCTGCGAGCGGCTGACGGAGTCGGAACGGTGCGCCGGGCCCGGCGATCCGGATCTGGCGCTGGCCCGGGCAACCTGGCGCTGGCTGGAGGAGACCGAGCTGCTCGCGGCGGACCTGGACGCGATCGGCCCCGGCGCCTGGGAGTCGTCGGCCGATCCGGCGGAGGAGGGCGAGGTCCGGGTCTGGACGCCGGCCTGGCAGCTGGGGCTGCCGCTGGGGCATCTGGCCGTCCATCTGTGCTGACGGACCTCTTCAGGAACCGTGCACGCCCGCACGGTACTTGGGCAGCCGCAGCGTGATCTTCATGCCCGCTCCGACCCCGGTCTCGATGACGAGCCCGTAGTCGTCCCCGTACACCTGGCGCAGCCGCTCGTCCACGTTGAGCAGGCCGATGCCGGTGGAGGCGCCGCCCTCGCCGCGCAGGATCTGGCGCAGCCGCTCGGGGTCCATCCCGGTCCCGTCGTCCTCGATGACCACCTCCGCCTCCGAACCGGCGTCCAGGGCGCTGATGGTGATCCGGCTGCGGGTGACCGCCCCTTCGAGGCCGTGCTTGACGGCGTTCTCCACCAGCGGCTGGAGACACAGGAACGGCAGCGCGACCGGCAGCACCTCGGGGGCGACCTGGAGGGTCACGGCGAGGCGTTCGCCGAAGCGGGCGCGGACGAGGGCCAAGTACTGGTCGATGGAGTGCAGTTCGTCCGCCAGGGTGGTGAACTCCCCGTGCCGGCGGAACGAGTAGCGGGTGAAGTCCGCGAACTCCAGGAGCAGTTCGCGGGCCTGTTCGGGGTCGGTCCGGACGAACGAGGCGATGGCGGCCAGGGAGTTGAAGATGAAGTGCGGGGAGATCTGGGCTCGCAGCGCCTTGATCTCGGCCTCGATGAGCTGTGTACGGGAGCGGTCCAGCTCGGCCAGTTCCAACTGGACGCAGACCCAGCGCGCCACCTCCCCCGCCGCCCGGGCCAGCACCGCCGACTCGCGCGGGGCGTAGGCGACGAGCGCGCCCAGGACCCGGTTCTCAACGGTGAGCGGGACGGCGACGGCCCAGCGCAGCGGGCAGTCGAGGTCACCGCAGCCGCTGTCGAAGGCGGTGTCGCGGCCGTTGTCCAGCAGCACCTTCAGATGCCCCATCACGTCCTTGCCGTGGTGGTGCCCGGCCCCGTCCCAGACGAGCACCCGCTCCCGGTCGGTGAGGCAGAGGGCGTCGGTGCCGAGGAGGGAGCGCAGCCTGCGGGCGGCCCGCCGGGCGCTCTCCTCGGTGAGCCCGGCCCGCAGCGGCGGGGCGGCCAGCGACGCGGTGTGCAGGGTCTCGAAGGTGGCGTGCTCGACGGGCGTGCCGACGTCGCTGGGGCGCACCGGGCGGGCGGTGCGGCGGCCCAGCAGCCAGCCGGTGCCGAGCAGCAGCGCGGCGAGGACGACGACCACGGCGACGGCGGCCCCGGTCATCGCTCCCTCCCGACGGCAGCTCGCGCGGAGGAGAGGGCTTCGGGGAGGTGGAAGCGGGTCATGGCGGCGTTGGTGCCCGGGGGGATGCGCCCCGGGGTGGCGAGCGAGACGAGGATCATCGCGAGGAAGCCGACGGGCACGGACCAGACGGCGGGCCAGGCGAGCAGGGCGTGCGGCCAGCCCGGTGGGCGTACGGCTCCGCTGACGGTGATGGCCACGGCGAGGAGCGCGGACCCGCCGCCGAGCAGGAGCCCCGCGACGGCCCCGGGCGGGGTGAGCCGCCGCCACCAGATGCCGAGGACGAGCAGCGGGCAGAAGGAGGAGGCCGAGACGGCGAAGGCCATGCCCACCGCGTCGGCCACCGGCACCCGGCTGACCAGCAGGGACCCGGCGAGCGGCACGGCGATGGCGAGGACGGTGGCGAGCCGGAAGTGGCGTACCCCGCGCGAGGGCAGGACGTCCTGGGTGATGACCCCGGCGACGGCCATGGTGAGCCCGGAGGCGGTGGACAGGAACGCGGCGAACGCCCCGCCCGCGATCAGCGCCCCGAGGAAGTCGCCGCCGAGTCCGCCGATGACCCGGGCGGGCAGCAGCAGGACGGCGGCGTCCGCGTCTCCCCCGTACCGCAGTTCGGGGGTGTAGAGCCGGCCGAGCGCCCCGTAGATCGGGGGCAGCAGGTAGAAGAGGCCGACCAGGGCGAGGACAGCGACGGTGGTGCGGCGGGCGTCGCGGCCGTTGGGGCTGGTGTAGAAGCGGACGACGACGTGGGGCAGGCCCATGGTGCCGAGGAAGGTCGCCACGATCAGCCCGTACGTGGCGTACAGCGGGTGGTCGGCGCGGAAGACGGCGAGCTGGTCGTCGAAGCTGACCCGGGGGCGGCCGTCGCCCTGCCAGGCGAGGACCAGGAAGAGGGCCGGGACGAGGAGGGCGGTGAGTTTCAGCCAGTACTGGAAGACCTGGACGAAGGTGATGGAGCGCATGCCGCCCGCGGCGACGGCGGCCGCGACGACGGTGGCGACGAGGACGTCGCCGAGCCAGCCGGGAGCGCCGGTGAGGATCTTCAGCGTCAGCCCGGCGCCCTGGAGCTGCGGTACGAGGTAGAGCCAGCCCGCGCCGACGACGAGCGCGCTGACCAGGCGGCGGACCTGCCGTGATTCGAGCCGGCCCTCGGCGAAGTCGGGCAGGGTGTACGCCCCGGAGCGGCGCAGCGGTGCGGCGACGAAGACCAGGAGCACCAGATATCCGGCGGTGTAGCCGACCGGGTACCAGAGCATGTCGGGGCCGTGGACGAGGACGAGCCCGGCGACGCCGAGGAAGGAGGCGGCGGAAAGGTATTCGCCGCTGATCGCGGCGGCGTTGAGGCGGGGCCGCACGGTGCGGGAGGCGACGTAGAAGTCGGAGGTCGTACGGGAGATGCGCAGGCCGAAGCCGCCGACGAGGACGGTGGCGAGGACGACGAGGGCGACCGCCACCCAGGACGCCATGTGGTCGGGGGTGCTCACGGGGCGGGGCGGCCCTCCACCAGCCGGGCGAAGTCGCGTTCGTTGCGCTCGGCCCGGCGGACGTACCACCAGGCGGCGAGGGTGAGCGGCGGGTAGGTGGCGAAGCCGAGGACCGCCCAGACCAGGGCGGAGCTGTTCAGCGCCTCGAACAGGAGCGGCAAGGTGCCCGCGACGAGGGCGAGGACGCCGAAGACGGTGAGCCCGGCGCGCAGCTGGCCGCGCATCAGCGAGCGTACGTAGGCGCCGCCGAGGGCGGTCTGCTCGTCGATCTCCGACTGGGTGCGGTAGCGGGGCAGCGGGCGCACCCGCCGCGGCTCTCCGGTGACCACTTCGCGCCGGGGGGTTGGCTCTGCGGACATGGGCTCGGAGTGTAGGCGTCGCGGGGTGGTGCTGGGAAGGGTCCCCGGAAGGTCTCCCCAGGTCAGCGGCGGCCTCCCGGCCCGGGTCAGCGGCCGCCCTGGCGCATCAGGAGGTCGCGCAGGGCGCGGGTGTGGCGGCGGCTGACGGCGAGCTCGGCCTCTCCGATGCGGACGCTCATGCTGCCCGCGTCCAGGCGCAGCTCGTCGATCCGGCCGAGCGCCACGAGGTGGCGGCGGTGGATCCGGACGAAGCCTCGGGAGCGCCAGCGCTCCTCCAGGGTGGTGAGCGGGATGCGGACGAGATGGCTGCCGCCGGCGGTGTGCAGGCGGGCGTAGTCGCCCTGCGCCTCGGCGTACGCGATCTCGTCGATGGGGATGAAGCGGATGACGCCGCCGAGTTCGACGGGGATCTGGTCGCTCGCGCTGTCGTGGACGGGTGCGGACCGGTCCCCCACCTGTTCGGCGACCCGGCGGACGGCTTCGGCCAGGCGTTCGCGGCGGACGGGTTTGAGGACGTAGTCGACGGCCTTGAGGTCGAAGGCGTGGACGGCGAAGCCCTCGTGCGCGGTGACGAAGACGATGAGCGGGGGCGCGGCGAATCCGGCGAGGAGCTGGGCGACGTCGAGCCCGGTGAGACCGGCCATGTGGATGTCGAGGAAGACCACGTCGATGGCAGACGGGTCGTCGGGGCCCGCGTCCACGGCGCTGCCGATGCGGCGCAGGGCCTCGGTCGCCCCGGTGGCGCCCTCGGCGCTGCGGACACGGGGGTCGGCGCGCAGGAGGTAGAGGAGTTCCTCCAGGGCGGGTTGTTCGTCGTCGACGGCGAGTACGCGCAGCATGAGGCCGGAGTTTAGGGGGTATCCAGGGCTGTGGCTTGAGTGATGCGCGGCTTGTTCCCGTACCGCAGTACATGCAGACGACCGAACCCCACGTCCGGGTGGGGGCCTATGCGCTGGGCGTGCTCGGGAGCGCCGACACCTTCCGCTTCGAGGAGCATCTGGCGGAGTGCCCCGGGTGCCGGGTGCGGGCCGGTGAGTTCGCCGGGGTGCGGGACGGCCTGGCGGTGGTGGGGCCGCCGGTGGCCCCGGGGCCCGGGCTCGCGGAACGCCTGACGGCGGCGGTGGCGGCGGGGCGGCGCAGGGCGGGCCGGCGGCGGCTCGCGCTGGTGGCGGCCGCGGTGGTGCTGGCGGTGGGCGGCCCGGCTGCGGTGGCCGGGCTGTCGGGCGGTCCGGCGGAGGGGGCGGCGACGCAGCGGTGGTCCGGGACGGACGGGGCGTCGGGGGTGGCCGCGGTGGTGACGGCGGCGGGGCGCGAGTGGGGGACGGCGGTCGCGCTGGAGGTGGCGCGGGTTCCGGTGGTGGGGGTGTGCGCGCTGGTCGCGGTGGGCCGGGACGGCAGCGAGGAGACGGTGGGCAGCTGGTCGGCCGGGGGCGCGAAGGACGGTCCGGTGGAGGTGTCGGGCGGGGCGGCGCTGCGGCCGGAGGGCATCGACCACTTCGAGGTGCGCACGGCGGACGGGCGGCGACTGGTGACGGTCACGCGGTGAGCCGGTACGACGCCATTTCAGGAACGCCGGTCACGGTGAGCCAGAGGCTCACTTCGGGAGTGCGGGTCCGCCGCTACTTCAGGAACTTGGAGAGCCTGCGGTCGGCCAGCGGCTTTCCGCCCGTCTGGCAGGTGGGGCAGTACTGGAGCGAGGAGTCGCTGAAGGAGACCTCCAGGATGGTGTCCCCGCAGACCGGGCAGGCCTCGCCGGTACGCCCGTGGACCCGCATCCCGGTCTTCTTCTCCGCCTTGAGCTTTCCCGCCTCCACCCCGCTGGAGCGGTCCACGGCGTCCCGCAGGGTGGTGCGCAGCGCCGTGTACAGCCGGGTGACGTCGTCCTCGGTCAGGTCGGCGGTCCGCTTGAACGGGGACATCTTCGCGACGTGCAGGATCTCGTCGCTGTAGGCGTTGCCGATGCCCGCGATCAGCGCCTGGTCGCGCAGCGCGCCCTTGATCTGGCGGCGTTCCCCGGCGAGCAGCGCGGCGAACGCGTCGCGGTCGAAGGTGTCGGCGAGGGGGTCGGGGCCGAGGCGGGCGATGCGGGGGACGTCCATGGGGTCGCGGACGAGGTGGACCGAGAGGCTCTTCTTGGTGCCCATCTCGGTCAGGTCGAAGCCGTCGCCGTCCGTGGTGACCAGGCGCAGGGCGAGCGGTCCCTTGCCGGGTCGGGGCGGGGCGGCGGGGAAGGAGTCCTTCCAGCGGAGCCAGCCGGCCCGGGCGAGGTGGGTGCAGAGATGGAGTCCGCCCGCCTCGATGTCGAGGAACTTGCCGTGCCGGGCGACCGAGGTGACCCTCGTGCCCTCCAGGGCGGTCAGCGGCGGGTCGTACGTCTTCAGGACGCTGATCGCCAGGGGGAGCACACGGGCGATCTCCTTGCCGGCCAGGTGGTCGTCGAGGAAGACCCGCAGGGCTTCGACTTCGGGCAGTTCGGGCATGGCTCAAGCCTGCCGCAGCCGGTGCGCCGCCGCCTGTCAGGACACCGGTGTGCGGTCCTGGCCGGTGACGAGGGCGTACAGCTCCGTGAACTCGTCCTCGACGGCGGCGGCGAGCCGGTCCAGATCGGGCAGTGCCTTGCCGTCGGCCACCAGGCCCACGTGCACCCGCCCGCCGTAGGTGGACAGGGCGACCGCCAGGGACTGGCCCCGGGCCAGCGGCGCCATGGGGTAGAGGGCGGTCAGCGGGCAGCCGCCCAGCGAGAGCGCGGAGCGGGGCAGCGGCACGCTGGTGACCAGGACGTCGAAGAGCATACGGGCGGCGTTGGCCGCGAGCGGTGCGCCGAACCGGTGGGCCAGCGGCGGCAGTTGGTCGGCGAGTACGGCGACGGCTCCGGCGCCCTTGAGGGGGCCCGCCGCCTTGTTGCGATCCATCGCGGTCCGGACCGCCCGGAGCCGCCTCCGAGGGTCGGCGGCGGTGACCGGCAGGCCCAGCAGATAGGCGGAGAGCCGGTTGCCGGAGGCGGCGGGTCCGCCGGGCCGCCGCCGGGAGACGGGCACCAGGGCGCGCGGGTCGGCGGCGGGCAGGGACTCGCCCCGCTCGGCCATCCAGCGGCGCAGCGCCCCGGCGACGACGGCCAGGAGGATGTCGTTGGCCGTGCCGCCCTCGGCGCGCCGGATCCGCTGGAGGTCCCCGGCGTCGAGGTCGGCGGTGGCCAGCCGCCGGGTGCCGCTGGAGGGGGCGGTGAGGGCGGAGGGGCCCCACAGGTCGAGGCGGCCCGCGCGGACGACGGAGGCCCCCACGCCGAGCGCCCGGCCGACCTCGCCGATCCGGCCGAGCGCCATGCCCGCCATCTCCCGGGGGTCGGGCAGCCAGGAGCGGGGCGGGACGGCGGTGCGGCCCCGGGCAGTGGTGCGGGCACTGGTGACGGCGGCGATCTCGTCGAAGATCCCGGCCCCGATGGCGACGGCCCGCATCCCGTCGGCCAGGGCATGGTGCAGCTTGACCAGGACGGCGAAGGGCCCGCCGTCCGCTCCGCGGAGCAGGTACATCCGCCAGGGCGGCAGGCCGCGCCCGAGCGGCCGCTCCATCAGTTCGCCGGCCAGCCGGGTGGCCCCCGCCATGAAGTCGCCGTCGGTCACGTCGACCCGCTCGACGTGCCGGTGCACGTCGAAGTCCTTGTCCACCGTCCAGGCCTTGCCGCCGACCGGCAGCAGGACGTCCCGTACGCACATGCGCAGCCGGGGGATCGCGGCGGCGCGGGTCCCGAGCAGGTCGAGGATCCGCCCGGGACCGACGCCGGGCGCCGGGGCGAAGACGGCGAGCGCGCCCAGGTGCATCGGGTGGGCGTCCGATTCGAGGTGCCAGAAGGCAAGATCGAGCGGGGCGAGAAGCTCGGTACTCAACGGGGGCCTCATGTCGTCGAGGGCGGCGGGGCCGGGGTGCGGCCGGTCCCCGCAGTCAATCGTTCGCGGTCGATTACGGTCAAGCACTGACATGTTACGTACTGTTACGCGCTCGTGCGGATTCAGCGGGTCGGGATGAGGAACTCGCACCACACGCATTTGCCGCTGCCCCGCGACTCCACGCCCCAGACGTCGGCCAGCCGGTCGACCAGCATCAGCCCGCGCCCCGACACCCCGTCCTCCCCCGCGTCGCGGCGCCGGGGCAGCGCGCTGGAGCGGTCCTCGACGTCGACGCGCAGCCGTCGTTCGGTTCCGGCGAGCACCCGGATGGTCACGATGGCCCCGCCGTCGGTGTGCATGAGCGCGTTGGTGATCAGCTCGTCGGCCGCGAGCTCGATCTCGTCGGCCCGGTCCTTCGCCCCCCAGGCCCGGACCGCGGCCCGGATCATGTGCCGGGCGGAGCTCAGCGCCTCGGGGTCGTTCTGGGCGACGTGCTGCTGGAGCCGGCCGCCCGGCTGCGGGGCGTGCGCGGCCCGGCGGCGCAGCAGCAGGACCGCGACATCGTCCTGGCCGCCGCGCCCGTCGACCGCGTCGCAGAGCTGGTCGGCCAGTTTCTGGAGGTCCTGGGGGCCGTTGGCGACGAGGGAGGTGAGCCGCTGCATGCCTTCGTCGAGGTCGGAGCCCGGCAGTTCGACAAGGCCGTCGGTGAACAGGATCATCGTCTGGCCGGGGTCCAGCTCGACCGTGGAGACCGGATACTCCAGCCGGCCGAACTCCGCCGAGAGGCCGAGCGGCAGACCGCCCTCGGACACCACGCGGCGGCAGCTCCCGTCCACGTCCCGCACCACCGGGTCCACATGCCCGGCGCGGACCACCTGCACGACCCCGGTGGTGAGGTCGACCTCGGCGTAGGTGCAGGTGGCGAAGCGGTCGGTGTCCAGTTCGTGCAGGAAGACGGAGGCGCGCGCCATGACCGTGGCGGGGCTGTGCCCTTCGGCGGCGTACGCGCGCAGCACGATCCTGAGCTGCCCCATGACGGCGGCGGCGTGGGTGTCGTGCCCCTGGACGTCCCCGATGACGGCGCCGACCCGGCCGCCGGGCAGCGGGATCAGGTCGTACCAGTCGCCGCCGATGTCCCGGCCGAGACGGGCCGAGCGGTAGCGGACGGCGACCTGCGCCCCGGGCACGGACGGGATGCGGCGCGGCAGCATGGCCTGCTGGAGGCCTTCGGCGAGGTCGTGCTCCTGTTCGTAGAGCATCGCGCGCTGGAGGCTCTGGGCGATCGACGTGCCGAGCGCCATCAGCAGATTGCGCTCGTCGGCGGTGAAGCCGGCCTTGTCCCGGTAGAGCAGGCCGAGCGCGCCGATCGGGCGGGCCTGGGCGATCAGCGGCATATAGGCGGCGGAGGTGATCCCGAGGTGGCTGATGTTGGGCCACAGGATCGGGTAGGAGGCGGCGAAGTCCTCGGCGGACTCGATGAAGCGCGGGGACAGCGTGCGGACGACTTCGCTCATCGGGTACTGCTCGTCCACCCGGGTGTACCGGGTGCCGGGGACGTACGCGCCTTCGGGTCCGTCGGCCACCAGGTGGATGCGACCGGATTCCAGCAGCCCCATGACGAGGCTGGTGGCTCCGAGGTGGGCGAGGCCCTGGGAGTTCTTGAGGACGGCGATGACGTCCTTGACCGTACGGGCGTGGGCCAGGGCGGCGGTGGTGCCCTCGACCAGGCTGGTGCGCTGGCGGCGCTCCTCGTCCAGTTCGCGGCGGGCGGTGGAGTCGGCCAGTTCCTGGGTGGCGTCGCGGACGATCCCGATGATGCGGCGCGGGCGTCCGGTCCCGTCCCGGCGGACGAAGCCCTGGGTGTGGGTCCAGCGCAGGGTGCCGTCGCGCCGCTGGATGCGGAAGTACGCGCCGTAGTTGGTGCGCCCGCTCTTCAGGGCGTGCGAGACCAGCCCGTCCAGGCGCTGGGCCTCGTCCGTCGGTACGCGCGGCGACAGTGAGGCCGGGCGGTCGTCGTATTCGTCCGGGGTCAGATCGAACACGTCGAGGGCGGTCCGGTCCATGTGCATGAGGCCGGTGTCAAGATCCCAGTCGAAGCTGCCCATTCGGTTCAGGGCGAGGCTGAGGTCCGGGTGGGCGGGCCAGTCGTCGGGGAGTGACAGGGCACCCGCTACCCGATCATCCATGTGGGCCACTCTGCCACCATTTTTCCGATTCCTCTTGTCCGATTCCGCCGCTCGGACGTCGACCGGTCAGCCGGCGAACACGTCGCCGAGATCCGCTTCCATGGGCTCGTCCGGCTCCGCCGGCCCGTCCGGACCGTCCGGCTCGGCCGGGAAGACCTGGGTCGGCTCCGGCACCACTTCCGGCTCGCCCTCCTCGTACTCCCACGGCTCCTCGGGCGGCGGGTCGCCGAAGTCGTCGGACGACTCGTCGGGTCCGGGGTCCGTCGGGACTTCCGGTTCGGAGGGGGCCGGGCCGGACGGGCTGGAGTCCGGGGACGGGGGCTCGGAGGGGCGGCCCGGGGACGGGAAGAGCAGGTCGGCGTCGGGCTCGAAGGGCGGCGGGTCGTCCGGGTCCCGGTCGCGGCCGCCGCTGTCGCCCATGGCCCGCTCGATCCAGGAGTTGTCGTCGGCGTTCACGATGATCAGGCTCGTGGCCGCCTTGACGCCGGGCTCGACGGCCACGATGCGCGCGGGGTCGTAGCCGGGCCAGCGCTCGCCCCGGTGGGCGACCTTCCCGTCGGCGACCACGGGCGGGCCCAGCGGGTTGCCGCAGGCGCAGCGGACCCGGGGCATGCCGCGGCTGTCGACCAGGACGGCGGTGCCCGCCTGGAGCACGGCCTGGAAGGCGGTGGCCGACCCGGCGCTGTAGCCGTGGTTGGTGACCTGGGAGTCGGCGCGCAGGACGACCGGGGTGAGGGACTTGAGATAGCCCGGGATCTGCACGGCCTCGATGCCGGCCGCCTCGGCGAAGGCTTTCGCCTTGGCCTTGTCGTCGGTCAGGAGGGTGGTCTGCTGCTCGACATCGCAGGCGGCGACCGATCGGGTGCCGCCGTAGAGGCCGGGGACGGCGCCGGAGACCGGATGGACCGTCCGGGTGGCGGAGGTCGGTTCGTCGTCCGGTGCTCCACTGGGGGACGGGGAGTCCGTGGCCCGTGCCGTGGACGCGGTGAAGGGTCCGGGGCCGGGGGACGCGAGCGGCTGGAGCAGGACGTCCCTGGCCTCCGCGGTACCCGTGGTGCCTTTCGCCGTACGGTCGCCGCCCTGGCCGCAGCCGGCGGCGGCGAGCACCACCCCGGCGGACAGCGCGGCGAGCGCGGTACGCCGGAAACGTCCTTGTGAGCGCACAGAGGTCTCCTGCCTGTCCCGGGGGATAAGGATCGGTGTCACCATCTGTGCCGCACCGGACACGGGCCCGCAAGCGGACGGATGCCCGCCACCCCAGTCTTGAACACGTTCAATTGATCGTCTACGCTCACAGCCAGAAGTTGAACACGTTCAAACCAGGGAGGGGGAAGTCATGTCCGCACTGGTCAATGCCATCGTCATGCTGGGCATGCTCGTCGTCGTGCCGGCGGGTCTGCGGCTGACCGGGCTGACGGAGCTGGAGCGGATCCGCCGGCTCTGGCCGCTCTTCGCCGCGCCGGGCGCGCTCGCCCTCTGGCTGCCGCGCGGCGCCACGGCCACCGCGCCGGCCTGCGTCTACGCCGCCGGGACCGTTCTGCTCGCCCTGCACGCCCCGCGCCGGGCGGCCCGCGTCCGGGACCTCACCCCGGCCCGGATCGCCCTGCTCACCGCCCTGGTCACCCCGGCCGTCGCCGCGACCGCCCTGGTCGCCGAGCGCTCGGGGCACGAGCTGTTCGGGTTCGACCTCGGCATCCTGGCGCTGACCGTGCCGCACTTCCACTTCGCCGGATTCGCCGCCGCCCTGATCGCCGGGCTGGTCTGCCGGGTCGCCGACGGCCCCGCGGGCCGCTTCGCCGCGCTGAGCGTGCCGCTGGGCACCCTGCTCGTCCTCGTCGGGTACTTCATCGGCGACTGGGCCGAACTCGCCGGGGCCGTCGTCCTGACGGCCGGGATGTGGACCGTGGGCCTGCTGACCTGGCGCATGGGGCACGAGGAGGGGCGGGACCGGACGACGCGGCTCCTGCTGCTCTCCTCCGCCGCCGTCCTGGTCGCGACGATGCTGCTCGCGCTGAGCTGGGCGCTCGGCGAGGCGACCGGACTCCCCCACCCCGACGTGACCTGGATGGCCGCCACCCATGGTCTGGGCAACGCGCTGGGCTTCGCGCTCTGCTCGCTGCTGGCCTGGCGGCGCATCCACACCGACGATGCCGCCCGCACCGAAGCCCGTACCGCCGCCCGCACCCACACCGAAGGCAGGACCGCATGAGCACCCTCACCTACCCGGAGGTCGGCGCGACCCGGCTCGGCCCGCTCCCCCGGGGCTACCACCACCTCCACCACCGCACCCGGGTCGGCCGGGGCGCGGCGGACTTCGAGGCCGCCGGCGCGGCGATAACCGAGTGGCGGATGCACCGGGCGTCGGGCGCCCGGGTGGAGGCCTCGGCCCGGCGCGCGGAGCCCGGCGGGGACGTCCGGGTCTCCCTGGGCCTGGGCCCGCTGCGCTTCACCGCCCCGTGCGAGGTGATCTGGACGGCGTACGGGGAGGACGGCCGCACCGGCTTCGGATACGGCACCCTGGCCGGGCATCCGGAGCGCGGCGAGGAGTGCTTCGTGGTGGATCTCGCGGACGACGGCACGGTGTGGTTCACCGTCCTGGCGTTCTCGCGCCCCGCCTCCTGGTACGCCCGGCTCGGCGGGCCGCTGGTGCCCGTCGTGCAGCACTGGTACGCGCGCAGGCTCGGCCGGACGCTCCGCCGGATCGTCGCCGCTGGCTGACGGACCCGGCCGGCTTCGGCCGGAAGGGCCCCGGGCCGTCCGATACTGGCAGGGATGGAATGGTTCACCGCGGACGGCTACTGGCTGAGCCGGCTGATCTTCCAGCGGGCCCTGGCCGTGGTTTATCTGGTCGCCTTCCTCTCCGCCGCCCTCCAGTTCCGGGCGCTGATCGGCGAGCGCGGCATGCTGCCCGTCCCCGAACTGCTGCGGCGCACCCCGTGGCGGGCCGCCCCGGGGCTCTTCCGGCTCCACTACTCGGACCGCTTCTTCGCCGCCGTCGCCTGGAGCGGCTGCGCCGTCTCGGTGGCGCTGATCGCCGGTCTCGACGGTCTGCTGCCGCTGTGGGGCGGGATGCTGCTCTGGGCGCTGCCATGGGTGCTGTATCTGTCGATCGTCCAGGTGGGTCAGGTCTGGTACGGGTTCGGCTGGGAGTCGCTGCTGCTGGAGACGGGGTTCCTGGCAATCTTCCTCGGCACCGGGGACACGGCCGCGCCCGTGCTGGTGCTGTGGCTGCTGCGGTGGCTGCTGTTCCGGGTGGAGTTCGGCGCGGGGCTGATCAAGATGCGCGGCGACGCGTGCTGGCGGCGGCTGACGTGTCTGGACTTCCACCATGAGACCCAGCCGATGCCGGGGCCGCTGAGCTGGTTCTTCCACCATCTGCCCCGGCCCGTGCACCGGGTGGAGGCGGCGGCCAACCATGTCACCCAGCTGCTGGTGCCCTTCCTGCTGTTCACCCCGCAGCCGGTGGCGAGCGCGGCGGCCGGGCTGATGGTCCTGACCCAGCTCTGGCTGGTCCTGTCGGGGAACTTCGCCTGGCTGAACTGGCTCACCATCGCGCTGGCGCTCTCGGTGATCGACTGGACTCCCCTGGCCGGGCCGCCGCCGGCCCAGGTCGCGCCGCCCCTCTGGTACGAGGTGGTCGTCATCGCCGTAACGGCTCTCGTGCTGGTGCTCAGCTACCGGCCGGCGCGCAATCTGCTCGCGCGGCGGCAGGCGATGAACCGGTCCTACGATCCGCTGCACCTGGTCAACACCTATGGCGCGTTCGGTTCGATCAGCCGGATGCGGCTGGAGGTCGTGGTGGAGGGCAGCGCCGATCCGGTGGCGCACGAGGGCGCCGAGTGGCGGGAGTACGGCTTCCGGGGCAAGCCCGGCGATCCGCGCAGGCTGCCGCGCCTGTTCGCCCCGTACCATCTGCGGCTCGACTGGATGATGTGGTTCGCGGCGCTCTCCCCCGTGTACGCCCGTTCCTGGTTCGGGCCGTTCGCCGACCGGCTGCTGGAGGGCGACCGGGACACGCTCCGGCTGCTCGGCCACAACCCGTTCCCCGACGGACCGCCCCGCCGGGTGCGCGCCCGGGTGTACCACTACCGGTTCACCGGGCTCCGGGAGCTGCGGACCACCGGATGCTGGTGGCACCGCACCTACGTCCGGGAATTCCTGCGGCCCGTCTCCCGGCCGCTGCCGCCGGAGCGGAGGGGCGGGGAGACGGGCCGCGGGACGCGCTAGAAGACCTCGGGGTCAGTCGATGCCGGGCAGGATGTGCGGCTCGGCGAGGTCGTCCTCGTACCCGGCGAGCCGGATCGGGGCGGACCTGGCCCAGACCTCGATGTTCCGCAGCTTCTCGGGGCTGCCGGGCCGGCCGGAGATCCGTTCGGCGGGGCGCTTTTCGCGTTCGGTCAGTTCCGGTGTCGTCACCGCGCACTCCTCTGTGTCGCGTCACCCAGGGCGTCGCCGACGCTCCGGCACCGATGCCGGAGCGCGACCGCCCCGAGCGGGGCAGGGATGGTGTTGTTCGGTCGCGGTGGCGCCGGTTCGGGGCGGAACAGCGGCCGGGTTTCCGACCGTGTCCCAGGACGGTCGAGGAACCTTCGTGGGCCCCTCGATGGCGTCCGTTCGCCCCAGCGTAACCAAATGAGCGCCGCCGCGCTCGATAGAACGTGTGCGGTAGGTCACTTTCGGCCACCGGGTACAGCGAAAACCCGGCCCAGGAATCATCCTGGGCCGGGTTCTCGGTCGCCGCGCGGAGACCGTCGGTCCGGTTGGGCCGTCGGGATTACCAGTTCGCCGGGGCGTAGTCCTTGAGGAAGCAGCCGTAGAGCGCCTCGCCGCCCTCGCCGCGCACGATCGGGTCGTAGACCCGGGCCGCCCCGTCGACCAGGTCGAGAGGGGCGTGGAAGCCCTCCTCGGCGAGGCGCATCTTGTCCGGGTGCGGGCGCTCGTCGGTGATCCAGCCGGTGTCCACGGCCGTCATCAGGATGCCGTCCTTCTCGAACATCTCCTGGGCGCTGGTGCGCGTCAGCATGTTGAGCGCGGCCTTGGCCATGTTGGTGTGCGGGTGGCCCGCACCCTTGTAGCCGCGGCTGAAGACACCCTCCATCGCCGAGACGTTGACGACGTACGCGTGCTTCGCGGCGGTCGCCGCCATCGCCGGGCGCAGCCGGCTGATCAGGATGAACGGGGCGGTGGAGTTGCAGAGCTGGACTTCGAGGAGCTCGATCGGCTCGACCTCGTCGACCGTCTGGATCCAGCTGTTGGTGTCGTGCAGGTCGGGGACGAGGCCGCCCGCGTCGATCGCGGTGCCCGCGGCGATCCGGGCCGGCGAGGCGGAGCCGGTGACCAGGGCGAGGTCGGTGACCTCCTGGGCGCTCAGGCCCTCCTTGCGGGCGGAGGGCAGGGCGGCGACCCGGTCGACCGAACCGCTGTTGAAGGTGCCGATGACCTCGGCGGCGGGCAGCTCGCCCGCCGGCAGCGGCGCCGACTCGGCGCCGACCAGCTCGCTGTAAGCCCCCGGGGAGCGGCGCACGGTCTGGGCGGCGTTGTTGATCAGGATGTCCAGCGGTCCTTCGGCGGCGACGGAGTCGGCCAGCGCGACGACCTGGGCCGGGTCGCGGAGGTCGATGCCGACGATCTTCAGCCGGTGGATCCACTCGTCGCTGTCCTCCATCGCCTTGAAGCGGCGGATCGCGTCGTTGGGGAAGCGGGTGGTGATGGTGGTGTGCGCGCCGTCGCGCAGCAGCCGCAGCGCGATGTACATGCCGATCTTCGCCCGGCCGCCGGTGAGCAGCGCCCGGCGTCCGGTCAGGTCCGTACGGGCGTCGCGGCGGGCGCGGTTCTCCTGGGCGCAGGGCTGGCAGAGCTGGTGGTAGAACGCGTCGACCTCGACGTAACGCGTCTTGCAGATGTAGCAGGACCTGGGGCGCTGGAGGATGCCCGCGATCTCGGCCGTGGCGGTGGAGGAGGGCAGCACGCCCTGCGTCTCGTCGTCGATGCGGTCGGCCGAGCCGGTCGCGGTGGCCTCGGTGACGGCCCGGTCGTGGGCGGTCTTCGCGGCGCGGCGCTCCTGGCGGCGGCGCTGCTTCACGGTGCGGTAGATCCCGGCGGTGGCGCGGCGGACGAGGATGGCGTCCGGGTGGTCCACCTCGATCTTGTCGAGCTCGTCGAGCACGCTCAGGCAGACGGCCAGCCGCTCCGGGTCGATTCCGGGACCGAACTCCTCGATTCCGGGAGCGAGCTCCGGGCTGTCCTCTGTCACCGTCATTGCCGTTCCTCTGTCATCTTCTCGCCGCGGGTCGTGGGTCACCGCAGGCCGAAACACCCCGCTCAAGTCTGCCATGCGCGGGCCACTGCTCCGTTCGGGCGAAGAAAGGCGGAAGAGGGCAGGCATGACTTCGCGGGGACGGGGCAGGCGACCGTCCGACACATTGGGCAGCAGGGAGGGTGACACCATGACGGCGATGTCAGCGCGAGCCACCGGAACGACGACGCCGCTGGGCGACGACCGTACCGGTGTGCGTACGGCGGACGTCCCCGGAGAGCTGCCCTGGGTCGAGGACGCCGGAAAGATCGCCCCGCAGGACGCCCGGGCCCTGTCGAAGATCTTCTTCGACCGGCTCCAGGTCCTGGAGGAGGGCACGCACGAGCACCAGTACGCGCGCAACACACTGATCGAGATGAACCTCTCCCTGGTGCGCTTCGCCGCGTCCCGGTTCCGCAACCGCGGCGGCGACGACACCGAGGACATCGTCCAGGTCGGCACGATCGGCCTGATCAAGGCGATCGACCGGTTCGACCTGTCCCGCGAGGTCGAGTTCGCCACCTTCGCCGTCCCCTACATCGTCGGGGAGATCAAGCGGTTCTTCCGCGACACCACCTGGTCGGTGCATGTGCCGCGGCGGCTCCAGGAGCTGCGGGTGGATCTCGCCAAGGCGAAGGAGCAGCTCTCCGCCCAGCTCGACCGCGACCCCACCGTCAAGGAGCTGGCCGCCCACCTCGATCTCCCCGAGGAGGAGATCATCGAGGGGCTCGTGGCCGCCAACGGCTACTCGGCCGGTTCGCTCGACACCCCGTCCGCGGACAGCGACTCCGGCCAGGAGCAGCGGGCGTACGCCGATGTCCTCGGTGAGGCGGATCCGGGCATGGAGACCGTCGAGAACCTGCACACCCTGGCCCCGCTGCTGGAGCAGCTCGACGACCGGGAGCGGCGGATCGTGCAGATGCGGTTCGGGGCGGAGATGACGCAGTCGCAGATCGGCGAGGAGCTGGGCGTGTCCCAGATGCATGTGTCGCGGCTGCTCAGCAGGATCGTCCAGCGGTTGCGCAAGGGGATGAGCGTCGAGGCGTGAGCCCGCGCGGACCTTCCGGGCTTCGCGCGCCGTGCGGCCGTCCGCCCTTCCGGGCGGGCGGCTTCGTGCCGTCGGCCCGGCGGCCGGGTCCACTGCGGGGCCGCGCTCGCCTATGCTTCCTGACGATCAGGCCGGACGAACCGCGCCGTCATACAAGGGGGTGGAGGGTTGACCGAGTCGCCCGTGGGCACTTCGCCGATTCCTGTGGGCATCTCCGGAATTCCCTCCCAGCAGGTAGGAGCGTCGCAACCCGCCGACGCCCCGCTGTGGAACCTGGACGCGTCGATCCTGCTCGTGGAGGACGACGCGGGTGACGCGCTGCTCGTCGAGGAGATGCTCACCGACAGCGAGCTGGACTCCGCCCTCACCTGGTGCAAGACCCTGGCCGAGGCACGCGCCTTCCTGAACGCCTCCACCGTCCCGGTCTGCGTCCTGCTCGATCTGCATCTTCCCGACGTCCACGGCCTGGACGCCGTACGTCAGATACTGGCGTCCGACAGCGACGCCGCGATCGTCGTCCTCACCGGCCTGGAGGAGTCCGGCACCGGGCTCCGCGCGGTCGCCGGAGGCGCCCAGGACTATCTGGTCAAGGGCCGCCTGGACCCCGAGGTGCTCGCGCGCGCGATCCGCTACGCCCTCCAGCGCAAGGAAGTGGAACGGGCCGCCGCGGCCCTGCGCGCCAACCGGCTGACCGCCCAGGAGAACGCCCGGCTGGAGCGCGGCCTGCTGCCCGTCCCGCTGCTGCGGGACGACCGCTTCCGGGCCCGCGCCCGCTATGAGCCGGGGCGTGTCCACGGGCTGCTGAGCGGTGACTTCTACGACGTCGTGCAGACCGCGGACGGCACGGTGCACGCGGTGATCGGCGATGTCTCCGGGCACGGGGCGGCCGAGGCGGCGCTCGGCGTGTGTCTGCGGGTGGCCTGGCGCACCGCCGTGCTGTGCGGTACGCCGCACCCCGAGCAGATCGCCCTGCTGGAGGAGATCCTGGTGGCCGAGCGCTCGGACTCGCATGTCTTCGCCACCGTCACCTCGCTGGCGTTCCCGCCGGAGCAGGGGCACGTACAGGTCCTGCGGGCCGGTCACCCGGGCCTGCTGCTGCGCCAGGGCACGGACGTCAGCTGGGTGGAGCCCCGGGGCGGTATGGCGCTCGGGCTGCTGCCGGGGGTGGGCCGATGGCCGACGGTGGACATCCCGCTGCCGCCCGGCGCGGGTCTGGTGCTCTTCACGGACGGGCTCTTCGAGGGGCGCGACGGGCCGGACAGCCGGCTCGGCGAGGAAGGGCTGCTGGCGATGGCACGGGCCAACGGACAGCTGCCGGCCCGCGCCTTCGTGGACGCCCTGGTGGCGGGAGCCGCCGAGGGGGCCGCGCCGTACGGCGGGCTCGCGGACGACGTGGCCGTACTGCACCTGGGCTGGGGATCGGACGACGATGAGCACTGACCACGCCGAGGGGATACCGGACGAGGGCATCGCCGCCCGGCTTTCGGTGCAGTCCTGGGTCCACCTGATACTCGGCGGCTTCGTGGTGGTCGTCTGCGGCTGCCTGGTGATCGGCGGCCTGGTGCTGTCCCGGATGTCGGAGCGCACCGACGAGCTGGTGGACCGTATCCAGCCGGCGCGGTCGGTCTCGTTCCAGCTCCAGAACGCCCTGCTCGACCAGGAGACGGGGGTCAGGGGGTTCGCCCTGACCGGTGACCGGTCCTTCCTGGAGCCGTACGAGGCCGGGAAGAGCGCCGAGCGGACGCGGCTGGCCCGGGCGCGGGAGCTGGTCGGCGACGACGAGCGGCTCGCGCAGGACCTGGACGCCATCGAGGCCGCCGCCGACCGGTGGCGGCAGGACAAGGCCGAGCCGTTGATCGCGGCCGTACGGGAGAGCGGTCCCAGCCGGTCCGGCACCACCGCGCAGCTCCAGAGCAGCAAGTCGGAGTTCGACACGCTGCGGCGCGCGTACACCGCCCAGCAGGAGCATCTGGCCGAGGCCCGTGACCGGGCCCGGGCCGACCTGAACGCCGCGCGCTCCACCCGCGACTGGGTAGTGGGCATCCTGCTCGGTGTTCTCGTGCTGACCATCGTGGCGCTGAGCGTGCTGCTCCACCGGGTGGTGGGCGTCCCGCTGAACCGGCTGCGCGCCGCGTCCGAGCAGGTCAGGTCGGGCGCCTTCGGCAAGCGGATCGAGATCAAGGGGCCGTCCGACGTGCAGGCCGTGGCCTGGGCGGTGGAGGACATGCGGCGGCGGCTGGCCGACGAGCTGGCCGAGGCGCAGAGCCGCGAGTCCCTGCTCGCGGAGCAGACGGAGGAGCTGCGCCGCTCCAACTCCGAGCTGGAGCAGTTCGCGTACGTCGCCTCGCACGACCTCCAGGAACCGCTGCGCAAGGTCGCCTCGTTCTGCCAGCTCCTGGAGAAGCGGTACGGGACGGAGCTGGACGACCGGGGCAAGCAGTACATCGCGTTCGCGGTGGACGGGGCGAAGCGGATGCAGGTCCTCATCAACGATCTGCTGACGTTCTCGCGGGTGGGCCGGGTGCAGGAGAGCTGGAAGCCGGTCGATCTGGGCCGCGCCCTGGACCGCGCCCTGGGCAACCTGGCCACGGCGGTCGAGGAGTCGGGGGCGAGTGTCGAGCGGCCCGAGGAGCTGCCGGAGCTCGTCGGGGACGCCACCGCCCTCACCATGGTCTGGCAGAACCTCGTGGGCAACGCCGTGAAGTTCCGCCGGGAGGGCGTCCCGTGCCGGATCACCGTCGACTGCGTGCGCGAGGGCGAGAACTGGCATCTGACCGTGTCCGACAACGGGATCGGGATCGCGCCCGAGTTCGCGGACAAGGTGTTCGTCATCTTCCAGCGGCTGCACGCCCGTGACGAGTACGACGGCACGGGCATCGGCCTCGCGCTCTGCCGCAAGATCATCGAGTTCCACGGTGGCCGGATCTGGCTGGAGCCCGAACCGGGCGAAGGCACCCGGATCCACTTCACCCTGCCCGTCGCGCCCGAGGCGCCCGCGCACACCACGGCGGAGCTGCTCGCTCCCGCCCTGCTCACCAGCCAGCCGGGAGACCCTTCGTGAACACCCCTGTCCAGCCCATCGAGGTCCTGCTCGTCGAGGACGACCCCGGCGACGAGCTGATGACCCGTGAGGCCTTCGAGGACAACAAGATCCGCAACACCCTGCATGTGGTGCGCGACGGCCAGGAGGCGCTGGACTTCCTCTACCGGCGCGGCGAGTACACCGAGGCCCCCCGCCCCGACCTGGTGCTGCTGGACCTGAACCTGCCCAAGTACGACGGCCGGCAGGTGCTGGAGCGGATCAAGGGCGACCCGGAGCTCTCCCTCATCCCGGTGGTGGTGCTCACCACGTCCTCGGCCGAGGAGGACATCCTGCGCAGCTACAAACTGCACGCCAACGCCTATGTGACGAAGCCGGTGGACCTCGACCAGTTCATCGCGGCGGTCCGCCAGATCGACGAGTTCTTCGTGACCGTGGTGCGGCTGCCCGGACGTGCGTAGGATCGGTCCGGATCTCCTGGAGTGGGATCGTTCGCCAGGGGTAGACGATTGGCGGAAAAGGTCTCCGACCTCACTGCGGCGCCCTGGCTGGAGCACATGAACGAACAGGTCACCTCCCCACCGGAAGAACCGGGTCCGGGGCCGGCTTCCATCGAGGTACCGCCCGCCGCCGAGGTGCTGCTCAGCGCCGAGGTCTTCGACGGCGAGCCGGGCTGCATCGCGCTGGCCCGTGCGCTCGCCGACCGCTTCCTGACGAGGCTCGCGGTGGAGTGCCTCGCCCCGGTCGGCGAGCACACGCGCAGCGATCTGATGCTGGCGGTCAGCGAGCTGGTCACCAACGCCGACCGCTACAGCCACGGCCCCTATCTGCTGGAGCTGGAGGGCAACGCGCAGCTCATCAGCGTCACGGTCTACGACAGCAGCACCGCGATGCCCGTGCTGTACGCCCCCGACCCGTCCCGCCTCGGCGGCCACGGCATGGAGATCGTCGTGGCGCTGTGCGACCGGCTCACCGCCGAGCGGGTGCCGGTGGGCAAGCGGATCCGCGCGGAGTTCCAGCTCAGCACCTGAGCCCGGCCGGCCCGCCTCTCAGGAGTCGAGTACGGCGGTGGCCTCCACCTCGACCAGGTGGTCGGGGATGTCCAGGGCCGCGACGCCGACCAGCGTGCCGGGCGCTACGGGAGTGGTCCCGAGTCGCGCGGCGGCCCGGGTGACGCCCTCCATGAACTGCGGCATCTTCTCGGGCGTCCAGTCGACGACGTACACGGTCAGCTTCGCCACGTCCTCGAAGGTGCCGCCGACCGCGCCGAGGGCCGTGCCGACGTTGACGTAACACTGCTCGACCTGCGCGGCGAGGTCGCCGGCGCCGACGGTCGTGCCCTCCGCGTCCCAGGCGACCTGTCCCGCGATGAAGACCAGCTTCGATCCGGTCGCTACCGACACCTGCCGGTAGGCACCGATCTCCGGCAGTCCGCTCGGGTTCACCAGGGTGATGGCCATACCTCTCGCCTCCTCGTTCCGGGGGCCGTGCCCCCGATTCTCCACCGGACCGGACGGTCACCGGTCACTTGTGGTTACTCAGGAACCGTAGGAGAGTGTGCGTCGACAAGGAAGAACGCACTTTTCGGTGACAGGGGAACCTGATGGTGACCAAGCAGTTCAGCGGCTCGCCCGAGGACTCGGATCTGCGGCGCGCGGACTCGCTGGCGCGGGAGATCTTCTCCGACGTCGCCAACAAGTGGGCGCTCCTGATCATCGAGGCCCTGGGCGAGGGCACCCTCCGCTTCAGCGAGCTGCGGGGCGAGGTCGAGGGCATCAGCCACAAGATGCTCACCCAGAACCTGCGGATGCTGGAGCGCTACGGACTCGTCGAGCGGTGCGTGCACCCCACCGTGCCGCCGCGCGTCGAGTACACGCTCACCGAGCCGGGGCAGGGGCTGCGCCGGACGGTGCATGTGATGTGCGACTGGACCCATGAACACATCGGCCACATCGAGGCGTCCCGCCGCGCCTTCGACGCGCCCTAGCCCACCGGACGGTCAGCCCTTCGGCCGGCCGAACCAGTCCAGGCACAGCACCAGCGCGTCGTCGAGCGTCTCCGTGACCCGGTACTCCGCCAGTTCGCCGAGCATCGCGCGCGGGACGGTGGCGGCGGGCAGGAGCCGGGTCGACTGGATGGCGCGGGCCAGCATGCGGTCCCCGTACGCCTCACCGAGCGGGGACACCGCGTCGTACACGCCGTCGCTGAACAGCAGCAGCCGGTCGCCGGGCTCGACGTGGAACTCCTGGACCGTGTACTGCGACTCCTCGAACATGCCGAGCGGCAGCTGCGCCTCCAGCTCCATACGGCGGACCGAGCGGCCGCGCTGGATCCACAGCTGCGGCGATCCCGCGTCGACGACGCCGACCCGGCCGGTCGCCAGCTCGAAACGGAGCAGCAGCGTGGAGACATGGGAGGCGCCGCGGTGCTGGTCGTAGAGGGCCTGGTCGGCGAGGGCCGCCTGGTCCGCGATGCCGATGCCGGCCCGGCGGGCGTTGCGCAGGGCGTTGACGGCGAGGTTGGTGAGGAGGGAGGC
The DNA here is from genome assembly GCF_001687325.1 of Streptomyces sp. PTY087I2. Taxonomy (GTDB): domain Bacteria; phylum Actinomycetota; class Actinomycetes; order Streptomycetales; family Streptomycetaceae; genus Streptomyces. The sequence continues at coordinate 184,630 of NZ_LZRD01000001.1, forward strand.
CTGTATGCCCTCGCCCATGCCGTTGGTCACCGCGAGGGTCAGCTCCTCGCCGTCGGCGGCCCAGTCGAAGTTGTCGCCGTGGATGGCGTACGCGGGCTCCAGCTGGGCCCCGATGGCGAACTCGGCGGCGGTGCAGGCGCGGGCGGGCAGCAGCTGCCACTGCATCTCGGCGGCGAGGGTGAGACGGCTGGTGCGCCGGGCGCGCTGATACAGGTCGGTGTCCCGCTCGGCGACCAGGATCTCGTGTCCCAGCAGGTCGGCGACGTGGGTCAGCTCGCCGACCAGCTCCGGGGTGGACAGTGTCTGGGGCAGCCGGACGGTGAGGATGCCGAGCCGTTCTCCCCTCACGGTCACGGGCAGATGATGGTCGACGGCGTCGTTGTGCCGGACCTGCTGTTCGCGGGGTTCCTGGCTGCCGAACGCCCGGCCCTCGGGGCTGTTGTGGAGGGACAGCGGCTCGCTCTCGCCGTCGGGCCGGTCCAGCGACTTCAGGACCCGCAGACCGTAGTCGGCGAGGTGAAGTTCCACCGCGAGGGCCCCGTAGGCGGCGCTGAGCTGGGTGCGCAGGGTGGCCAGCAGGGCGTGCGGTGCTGCGGCCCGTACGGCGGCCTCGATGTCCGTTCGTCTGTTCACGGTCTCTCGCGCAATCTTCGTCCTGCGACGTGGTACGGGCCGGGCCCGGGCTGACAAGTGGGGCTGACGGGTGACACAGTGGCTGAATGCCCCACCGAGGATTCCGCCCGAGCAGTAGCGAACAGGCGTCCGCCTACGCCGTCGCCGCCTCGGAGCTGCTGGAGGTGCTGTGGGGCCGGGGCCAGGAATCCGCCGCCTCGGGAACCGTATCGCCCTCCCAGCTCCGCGCCCTGCTCGTGATCGAGAAGCAGGAAGGCACCAACCTGCGAGCCCTGGGCGAGGCCCTGGGCTCTCGCGCCCCCTCCGTCAGCCGGCTCTGCGACCGGATGGAGGCGATGGGGCTCGTCCTGCGGGCGCCCAGCCCGACCAGCCGACGCGAAGTGGAACTGCGGCTGAGTCTGCGCGGCCGCGCCCTTCTCGAAGAGTACCGGGCCCTGCGCGCCGCCGAGCTGAATGCCGTGCTGGAGCGGATGGCTCCCGCCGACCTCGCGGCGCTCACGGACGGTCTCGCGGCCTTCCACGCAGCGGCTTCGGAGCGCCTTTCCCCGCACGGGGACACGGACGCCTCCCGGCTCCGCGATGATGTCGCCGACAGCGCCTAGCCTCATCCAGCTCCTGCTTCCGCATCCATCGGCTCTCCGCCGTCGACAGCCGGACGATCAACCGTCGGGGATCAGATTGTTACCCCATGGAGAATGTTGTCAAATGACAACTGTTACTTCTATCGTTATCCCGTTACCCCGCCGCGACCAGGGACGGAACGCTGCCGACCCGTCCGGCGACACGGCTCTCCGCTCCCTTCCGATCCCGCCCGAGGTGCCTTCCGTGCTTTCATCGCCCAACGAGGACAGAGCCGTCAGAATCACCACCCGGCGGGAGCGCGGGGCTCTGGTCCTCGCCGTGTCGGGTGACCTCGACATCGACAGCGTCGCCCCCCTGGGCCTGGCGCTGACCTCGGCGGCCGGCGACGGCTCGGGCCCGGTCGTCGTGGATCTCTCCGGTGTGGGTTTCGCGGACTCGACGACGGTGAACGTGCTCCTCCAGGGGCACACCGCGCTCGGGGACCGGCTGCGTCTCGCGGCCCCGTCCCCGTTCATGCGGCGTCTGATCGGCATGATCGGCCTCGACAGCGCCCTGCCCGTCCTGCCGTCCGTGGACGACGCCATAGACGTCGTGCTGCCTTCCTGACCTCTTTACGACGTGACGCCCCGGCCCCGCGCGGAGCCGGGCGCCCGGTCGAACACGCAGTCGCCGCACAGCCCGCCGCCGGGGCAGCGCCAGTACAGGCAGCAGCTGCGCCGCCGGAACGCCGGGCCGTGCGGGAATCCGGTGTCGCGGAGCGTCTCGTCGTCGAAGAGCTCGGCCGCCAGCGCGCGGGCCCGTGCGGCCACGTCCGGCCGGTCGTGGGCGCGCGCGAAGGCGACGAGTTCGCGTACGGCCCCGGCGAGCGCGGATCCCTCGTTGCCCCGCAGCAGTTGCGGGGAGATGTTCCCGTCGCGCCGGAACGCCTCGGCCAGCGGGACCAGATGCCCATGCTGGACCTCCTCGCGGATCCGGGCCGCCGTGCCGGGCAGCTCAGCCGTCCCCGCGAGCCACAGGTCGTCGGGCGAGGTGGCCGACGGGTCCCAGTGCAGATCGCCGGGGGCCAGGGCGGGGATCCGCCCGAACAGCGCGGCCGGGCCCAGGGCGACGGACCAAAGCCGCGCGGCCAGACCGAGATGGGCGATGGAGGCGGCGACCCTGCGCTCGGGGGCCTCGAGCCGCGCCGCGACCCGGTCGACACGCGCGGCGAGCGGACCGTTCTCACCGGCGTACAACCGCTCCAGCGGCCGGTGCCCGCCGCCCGGCACCGGGGTGGTCCGCAGCGCGAAGAATCCCCCGACCGATGCCAGTAGTGCCAGGTCCATGGCCTGCTCCCCCTCCGTCTCCGGTCCGTCCGCGGCCCCGCTCCGGTGACCGGTCCCGCGGACACCGACTGTGGCGTCCCGGCGGCTCACCGTATCCGCCGGGCGCCAACTTCTGACGTCTGGGGGCGGCAGGACTACCGTCGGGAGGAGGACGTCGGTCCAACAGGCGTACTACTGGGGCAGTAGGCCGAAGTGCAGACTCAAGGACGACGACGTGGGGCCCCGGACGGGACATCGTGGTGTACATGAGTTCCCTTGCGTTGTCCGTGCTGCTGTCACTGATCTCCGCGGTCGCCTACGCGGGCGGGGCGATCATCCAGGAGCGCGTGGCCGCGACCGATGACAACGCCTGGTACGCCCTGCTGCGCAACGGCGTGTGGTGGGTGGCCGTCGTCCTCAACGGGGTCGGCGCGGTCCTGCACGTGGTGGCGCTCGCCTACGGTCCGCTCAGCCTGGTCCAGCCCCTCGGAGCGCTGACGATCGTCTTCGCCCTGCCGATGGCCGCCCTGTTCGTCGGGCGGCGCGCGGGGGCGACGGCGTGGCGCGGGGCGCTGATGGCGACGGCCGGGCTCGGCGGCCTCCTGGCGCTCACGGGGAACGCCGAACCGCACACCTTGAACGGTCCCGAGCAGGCGCTGCTGGCCTCGGTGACGTTCGGGGCCGTCGGCGCGCTCGTCGTCCTCTCCCGTACGCTGCGCCGGCCGGTCCTGCGCAGCATCGTCCTGGCCACGGGCGCGGGCGCGGCGTTCGGTATGGCCTCGGTGTTCACGAAGACCGTGGCCGTGGAGTGGACGTCCGGCTCGGTGCGCTCGGGTGCGTTGCCGCTGCTGGTGATCGCCGGGCTCGCCGCGGCGGGCCTGTTCCTGTCCCAGGCCGCGTACCGGGGCGCCGGGCTCACGGCTCCGCTCGCGACGGTGACGGTGGTCAACCCGGTGGTGGCCGCCGCCATCGGCATCACCCTGTTCGGCGAGCACTTCCGGCTCGGCGTCCCCGGCACCGTTCTCGCCCTCTCCTGCGGGGCGCTGGCCGCCGCCGGTCTGATCATGCTGACGCGGGAGCGGATGCACCGGGAACACGCCGAGGAGGCGCGGGCGAACCCGGAGCCGGTGGGTTCCGGCGCCCGGCGCGCGGTCCCGGCCGACGGTCCGGGCGCGGAGGACGTGGCCCGTGGCGCGGAGGTGGTGGAGGCGGGGCGTCCGTCGCCGTCGCCCGCCGTGCCGGAACCTGCGCCTGGTCAGCTGCCCGCGGCGCCCAAGGCGTCGTCGCTGCCGCCGGGGCGCGCCGTGCCGCAGGTGGAGTTCGGTACGCCGGGCCCGCTCGCGGAACAGCAGCGGCGCGGCGGAGCCACGCTGCGGCGCCCCCGCTCCGAGCGGAAGGTTCAGACCCTGACGCCGCCTGCCCGGAGGTAATCCGAAGGCAGGTGGACGGTCAGACCCTGACGCCGCCTGCTCGCAGATAGGCGAGCGGGTCGACGTCCGAGCCGTAGCCCGGGCCCGTGCGGACCTCGAAGTGCAGGTGGGGGCCCGTGCTGTTGCCCGTGGATCCGGAGCGGGCGATGCGCTGCCCGCCGGAGACCGACTGCCCGGCGCGCACATGGAGCGCGGAGAGATGGGCGTACTGGCTGTACTTGCCGTCGCCGTGCCGGATGACGACCTCGTAGCCGTACGCTCCGGCCCAGCCGGCCGAGACGACCTGTCCCGGGGCCACCGACTTCACCGACGTCCCGGTGGGCACGGGGAAGTCCACGCCGGTGTGGTAGCCGCTGGACCAGGAGCCGGCCTGGCGGTACGGGGTGCCGGTGCCGGCGGCGACGGGGGCGCTGAATCCGGAGTGCTGCACGGCCCGTTCCGGAGCGGGCTGCTCCTTCTTGGGGGCGGCCTTCTTCGGCGCCTCCTGCTTGGGTGCTTCCTTCTTGGGCGCCTGTTGCTCAGGAGCCTGCTGTTTCGGGGCTTCCTTCGGGGCTTCCTTTTTGGGCTCGGCCCGGCGCTGGTCCGCCTTCTTGGTTCCGGGCGCGGCAGCCGAGGGCTTCGGCGCGGTCTGCCGTGCGGGCTTCCCGGCGCTCGTGCCCTCCCCCGCCTTCGGCGCCCGGCTGCCGTCCAGGCTGAGCCGCTGACCGGGGAAGATCAGGTCCGGGTCGTCCCCGACGACGGTGCGGTTGGCGGCGTAGAGGCCCTGCCAGCCGCCGGGGACCCGCTGGGCGGACGCGATCCCGGAGAGGGAGTCGCCGGTCGCGACGGTGTACGCGTCGCGCTTGCCCGGCACATGGGTGGGCGTCGCGGCGGCGGGGCGGGTCTGCGGCTGTTTGGGCGGGGTGCTTTGCGGGGCCGCCGCTGCCTGGGCCGTCCGGCTGCCCGCGCTCTGCGGAGCGGTCCCGGTCCCGGGGGTGGTGTCGGGTGCGTCGCCGCCCCGGGTGAGCCCCGCCCGTACGGAACAGGTGGGCCACGCTCCGGGACCCTGGCCGGCCAGCACCCGTTCGGCGATGGCGATCTGCTGCTCACGGGTGGCGAGGTCGGCGCGCGGCGCGTACTGCGTGCCGCCGAAGGCGGCCCAGGTGGAGCCGCTGAACTGAAGCCCGCCGTAATAGCCGTTGCCGGTGTTGATGGCCCAATTGCCGCTGGACTCGCAGGCGGCGACCTTCTCCCAGACATCGCTCGACGCGGCACCGGCCGAGGCCGCGGTGATGAGCGGGAGCGCGATGCCCGCGCCGCCCGCCGTCACCGTGAGCGAGGCACGGTTGATCCGACTGGGCTGATACCTGCGGTGCCGTCCGGTCGCGGCCATACGTGGCTCCCCACTGGCTTCGGTACATCTCGCAAGGGGCAACGTAGGTCCGCACCGTGACTGATCACAAGCAAAACGTGATACTCGGCCGCCCCCGGCCGATCCGTGGCCGAATACCGCCGCCCTGAACGCGCCTCCCGCCCGGATGCGTTCAGGCCTCCCGGGACTCCTCCGGCCAGCCGCGCATGGCCGTCTCCGCCAGCGCCTCCAGCTCCGCACGGCTCGCGCCGTCCCGGGCCTGCTGCGACATCCCCTGGATGACGGCCGCCGTACAGCGCGCGAGCGCCGCCGCGTCGGTGTCCGCGGGGAGCACTCCCGCGTCGACGTCCTGCTGGATCCGCTGCCGGAACTCGCTGACGTTCCGCAGGCGTCGGTCGCGCAGCACCGCCACCACCTCCGGTGACGAGCAGTTCTCGGCGGCGCTGAGCACCATGCAGCCGTGCGGCCGGCCGGGCTCCGTGTACTCCTTCGCCGCTTCGCGCAGCATCCGCGCGAAGACCCGGCGGGCGGTCGGCTCCTCGGCGAGGGCCCGGGCGCCGAAACCGCCGAAGAGGGTTCCGTACGCCTCGACGACCTCGTCGAACAGCGTCCGCTTGTCGCCGAACGCGGCGTACAGACTCGGCGCGGCGATGCCCATCACGCGGGTCAGGTCCGCGATCGAGGTCGCCTCGTACCCCTGCTCCCAGAAGGTCAGCGTCGCCTGCCGGAGAGCGGCCTCCCGGTCGAACGACCGTGGCCTGCCGCGCTGCTTCGTCACCATGCGCCAATTCTATAGCGACCACTAGAGAACGTGTTACGGTCACTTCTGTAGCGACCGCTAATAAAATCGCTCATCACACACATCGCTCATCACAAAAGGGGAGGGCGGAGCCATGGGCTCGCTCACGGGAAAGACGGCACTGGTCACCGGCGGCAGCAGGGGCATCGGACGGGGTATCGCCGAACGGCTGGGCCGGGACGGAGCGGTCGTCGGCGTGCACTACGGCCGCGACGAGGCGGCGGCCCTGAAGACCGTGGCCGCGATCGAGGAGGCGGGCGGCACGGCGTTCCCGCTGCGTGCGGACCTGGCGGATCCGGGCTCCGCCGCCGCGCTCTGGGCCGCCTTCGACGAGCACGCGGACGGCGTGGACATCCTCGTCAACAACGCCGGGATAGGCGCTTCGCAGGACTTCGCGCAGATCGAGGAGGAGGAGTACGACCGGCTGTTCGCCGTCAACACGAAGGCGCCGTTCTTCCTCACGCGGCTGGGACTGGACCGGCTGCGGGACGGCGGACGCGTCATCAACATCTCGACGGGCCTCAGCCACGCGGCGATGATGCCGGACCTGATCGCCTACGCCATGACCAAGGGCGCGCTGGACGTGTTCACGCGGTACCTGTCGAAGGTGCTGGGCAGCCGGGGCATCACCGTCAACGCGGTGGCCCCGGGGCTCGTGGACACCGACTCCACCTCGGACCGGCTGCGCGCCAGCGACGAGGCCTGGGCGGGCGCGGAGGCCTTGTCCACCCTGGGGAAGGTCGGCACCCCCGCCGAGATCGCCGATGTCGTGGCCTTCCTCGCCTCGGACGACGGCCGGTGGATCACGGGCCACTGGATCGACGCGACGGGTGGTTCGCTGGCCTGACCGGCTGCCGGGCGACCGACTCGTGGAGAGCGCTCTCCGTTAGTGCTATAAAGGCGCCCATGACGGATGATCGGCGGGCGGCCGGAGCACCCACCCTGGAGGACGTGGCGCGAGCGGCCGGTGTCTCACGCGCCACCGTCTCCCGGGTCATCAACGGGGTACGCAATGTCGACCCGGTGATCCAGGAGGCCGTGCGGCAGGCGGTCTCCGTCACGGGCTACACCCCGAACCGGGCGGCCAGGTCCCTGGTCACACGGCGGGCCGATGCCGTGGCCCTCGTGGTGTCGGGCGCGGGCGTCGAGCCGGAGGCGACGCGGGAGGCCCCCGACGGCGGGGCGGCAGGGGCCTCCGGAGCCAAGGAGGCCGGTACATCCGGGGACGGGGACGGGAGCTCCTTCACCGCGCAGGTCTTCGCCGACCCGTTCTTCGGCCGGGTGGTGACCGGAGTGGTCAACTACCTGCGGCCGCGCGGGATGCACCCGGTGCTGATGTTCGCGGAGTCCTCGCGGGCGCGCGAGGAGGTGGTGGCGTACCTCCGGCAGGGCAGCGCGGACGGCGCCCTGGTCGTCTCGACGCACGCCGAGGATCCGCTGCCCGCCCTGATCGCCGAAGCGGGCCTGGCGGCCGTCCTGTTCGCCCGCCCGGCGCGGCCGGTCCCGGTCAGCTATGTCGATCTGGCGCACCAGGACGGCGCGCGGCTGGCGGCCGAGCATCTGCTCGGCCGGGGCTGCCGCCGGATAGCGACGATCAGCGGCCCGCTGGACGTACCGGCGGGGCAGGCGCGCCTGACCGGGTTCCGGGACACGATGGCGCGCCACGGGAACCCGTACATCCCCATCGTCGAGGGGCAGTTCACCCAGGAGAGCGGCGAGGCGGCGATGGAACGGCTGCTGGCGGAACACCCGGACCTGGACGGGGTCTTCGCCGCCAACGACCTGATGGCGCTGGGGGCCTGCCACGTCCTGCGGGAGCACGGCCGCTCGGTGCCGGGGGACGTCGCGGTGGTCGGCTTCGACGACAGCAGCGCGGCCCTGGCCTGCCGCCCGCCGCTGACCACGGTCCGCCAGCCGGTGGAGGGAATGGCCGCCGAGATGACACGCCTGCTGCTGGACCGACTGGCCCGCCCGGACGGCCCGGTGACGTCAGTGATCTTCGAACCGGAGCTGGTGGTACGGGGGTCGGCCTAGGGTGTGCCGGGCGGGGACGCACCGACCGGGGGCGGGTGCTCACCGACGTACGCGAGGACGCGGTTCATGACCGCTACCCTCCTCCCCCGCCCCCTCAGTTGACCGAGGACCGATGCCGTTCCCGTACCGCGTCCACGGCCGTACGCGGTGGCGCGCCGGTGCCGCCCGGCTCCGGGCGGCTGCCGCCGCGGGTCAGGAAGTCCGCGAGCGGGAGCGTCGCCGCGCCCACGGTGACCGCGTCCGGGCCGAGGCGTCCCATCTCGATCGTGATGCGGGCCGCCGCGTGGCTCAGGGCGTACTCGTTCGCGTACCGGCGGATCTCCGGGAGCAGGCGGGGGCCGAGGAGCAGGCCCGCCCAGCCGCCGATCAGGATCCGCTCGGGCAGGAAGAGGTTCACCAGGTCGGCGAGGGCCGCGCCGAGGCATTCGGCCGTCTCGTCGAGCAGGGCGAGGGCGACTGGGTCCGGGGTGGCGCCCCGGCGTGCCGGGTAGGCGGCGGCGAGCAGGGCCGCGAGCGCGGTCTCGTCGTCGGCGTCCTCGGGCAGCGGGCCGCCCGCCTCCCGCCAGCGCTCGCGCAGGGCCTCCGCGCCCGCGTACGCCTCCAGGCAGCCGATGGAGCCGCAGCGGCACCGGCGGCCGCGCAGCTGGACGGTGGTGTGGCCCCATTCGAGGGCGAGGCTGGTGCGGTCCTCGTCGAGGATGTCGCCATGGTCGACGCAAGCGCCGACACCCGAGCCGATCAGGGCGATGGCGGCGGCGCCCGCGCCCCGGCCGCCGCCGAACCACATCTCGGCCTGGCCGAGCGTCTTGGCGCCGTTGTCGATGAAGAGCGGCACCTCGGGCGGTACGTCGACCGCCTCGCGCAGCAGCTGTTCGAAGGGGACCGCGCGCCAGCCGATCGTCTGGCCGTGCACCACCGCGCCGCGCGTGCCGTCGGGTCCTTCCGGGCCGTCGCGCTCGATGATGCCGGGGACCCCGATCCCGATGCCGAGGAGCCGGCGCGGATCGGCGCCCGCGTCGCGCAGCACGTCCGCGACACCGGTGCGGACATGGCCGACGATGCGCTCGACGTCGTAACCGTGCTGGGCCAGCAGCCGTTCCGTGCGGGCCAGTTCGGTGAGCGAGAGGTCGAACAGCTCGACGCGGACGCGGGTCTCGCCGATGTCGATACCGACGAGGAGGCCGCCGTCCGGGGCGACGCGCAACAGCGTACGGGGGCGGCCGCCGTCGGAGTCGACGACGCCCGCCTCCTCCAGCAGGCCCTCGGCGGACAGCTCCGCGACGACGTTGCTGATGGAGCCTGAACTCAGGCCCGTGACCGGGCCGAGCTCCTGACGGCTCAGCGGGCCGTCGAAATACAACCGTTGCAATACGCGCGCCCGGTTGCCCCGCCGCAGGTCACGCACGGTTCGTCTGTTGCGCTCGGCCATGGTGCTCCTTCCCGTCCAGGAACATACCCCGGCCCAAGCCCTTGACGCGACCTTCTCTCACCTCTTAAATCACGGCATAAATTAAGTCATGGAGGCCGTTCGGTTCCCGAACGCAGCCACCCCCGGAAAGGGGCCACCTCTCATGCGTCATCTCAGAGCCGCAAGCGCCGTCACCCTCGCCCTCTCCATCGCCGTGGCCGCCACCGGCTGTGGTGGGGGAACCACGTCGGGCGGCGGCAACGAGTCGCCGAAGACCCTCACGTACTGGGCGTCCAACCAGGGCCCCAGCATCGAGGCCGACAAGAAGATCCTCACTCCCGAGCTGAAGAAGTTCGAGAAGGAGACCGGGATCAAGGTGAAGCTGGAGGTCGTGCCGTGGGCCGACCTGCTGAACCGGATCCTCGCCGCCACCACCTCCGGTCAGGGCCCGGACGTGCTGAACATCGGCAACACCTGGTCGGCCTCGCTCCAGGCGACCGGCGCGCTCCTGCCGTGGGACGACAAGAACTTCGAGGCGATCGGCGGCCGGGACCGCTTCGTCGACTCGGCGGTCGCCTCGGCCGGCAAGGAGGGCGAGCCGCCCGCCGCCGTGCCGCTGTACTCGCTGGCGTACGCCCTCTACTACAACAAGAAGATGTTCGCCGAGGCGGGCATCGAGAAGCCGCCGGCCACCTGGGACGAGCTGGTCGCGACCGGCAAGAAGATATCCAAGGACGGCAAGTGGGGGCTTGGCGCCGAGGGCGGCAACCTCTCCAACAACATCCACCAGACCTTCGTCCTGGGCCAGCAGCACGGCGCCGACTTCTTCGACCAGGACGGCAAGGCGACGTTCACCTCGGACGGTGCGGTCGCGGCGGTGAAGCAGTACATCGACTTCATGGCCAAGGACAAGATCATCGCCCCGGGCAACGCCGAGTACGCCCAGAACCAGTCGCTCACCGACTTCGCCAAGGGCAAGACGGCGATGGTGCTGTGGCAGGCGGCCGCCTCCACCTTCGCCGCCCAGGGCATGAAGCCGGAGGACTGGGGCGCGGCCCCGGTGCCGGTCCCCTCGGGCGCCCCGGGGACCGGCAAGCAGGTCAACTCCATGGTCGCCGGCATCAACATGGCGGTGTTCAAGAACAGCAAGAACATCGACGGCGCGAAGAAGTTCGTGAAGTTCATGACGAGCGACGCCGAGCAGAAGCTGCTCAACAAGACCTACGGTTCCATCCCGCCGGTCAAGGCCGCCCAGGCCGACGACGCGTTCGGCGCCCCCGACCTCAAGGTCCTGCGCGACACCCTCGCCACCAGCGCCGCCCCGCTCCCCCAGGTCCCCAACGAGTCGCAGTTCGAGACGGCCGTGGGCACGGCCGTCAAGGAGCTGTGGGCGGACGCGGCGGCCGGACGCCCCGTGACCGAGGAGTCCGTCAAGGCGCGCCTGGAAAAGGCCCAGCAGACGATGCAGCAGTGAGGCCCTGATCCATGACCGCCACCGTCACCACGGACCCCGAGGTCGACAAGTCGACCGGCAGGGGTACGAGCCGGGGCACCGGGGGTGCGCGCGGGAGACTGCCGCGCATCCCCGACCGGATCCGCCAAGGCGGACTGCCCTATCTCCTGCTTCTGCCCGCCGTCCTGCTGGAACTCCTCATCCACATCATCCCGATGGTCATCGGGATCGTGATGAGCTTCCGGCAGCTCACGCAGTTCTTCATCAACAACTGGGGCGCCGCGCCCTGGTCCGGCCTCGACAACTACAAGATCGCCGTCGATGTCAACGCGCCGATCGGTGAGGCCCTGCTCCACTCGTTCTTCGTCACCTGCGTCTTCACGTTCTTCTCCGTCGGTCTGGCCTGGCTGCTCGGCACAGCAGCGGCGATCCTGCTCCAGGAGAGCTTCCGGGGCCGGGGCGTGCTGCGGACGATCTTCCTGGTCCCGTACGCCCTGCCGGTCTACGCGGCGGTCATCACCTGGGCGTTCATGTTCCAGCGGGACAACGGGATGATCAACCACGTCCTGCACGACCAGCTCGGCATCACGGACGAGCCGTCGTTCTGGCTGATCGGCGACAACAGCCTCTACACCCTGATCATCGTCTCGGTGTGGAAGGGCTGGCCGTTCGCCTTCCTCATGCTGATGGCCGGGCTCCAGAACATCCCGCGCGAGCTGTACGAGGCCGCCTCGATCGACGGCGCGGGCATCTGGCAGCAGATCCGCCGCATCACGCTGCCCTCGCTGCGCCCGGTCAACCAGGTACTGGTCCTGGTGCTCTTCCTGTGGACGTTCAACGACTTCAACACCCCGTTCGTGCTGTTCGGGAAGTCGGCGCCGGAGAACGCGGACCTGATCTCGATCCACATCTACCAGTCGTCGTTCGTCACCTGGAACTTCGGCACCGGATCGGCGATGTCCGTCCTGCTGCTGCTGTTCCTGCTGATCGTGACGGCCGTCTACCTGTTCTTCACCTCGCGCGGAAGGAAGGGCGCCGATGTCTAGCCTCACGCGGCCGACCCGCACCGCCCGGTCGCGGGCCCGCTCGCCGATGGCGGCCCCGCAGTCTTTCCTGTGGACCCGGCGCATCATCCTGACCCTGCTCGCCGGGTTCGTCCTGCTGCCGGTCTACGTCATGGTCAGCAGCTCGCTGAAGCCGCTCCAGGACGTGTCGGGGAAGTTCCAGTGGCTCCCGTCGACGCTGACGGTCCAGCCGTACTTCGACATCTGGGAGACCGTTCCGCTCGCCAAGTACTTCGTCAACTCGCTGATCGTGGCGGGCTCGGCGACGGTGCTGTCGGTGACGATCGCGGTGTTCTCGGCGTACGCGGTGAGCCGCTACCGGTTCCGGGGCAAGCGGGTCTTCACCGTCACCGTGCTGTCCACGCAGATGTTCCCGGGGATCCTCTTCCTGCTCCCGCTGTTCCTCATCTTCGTCAACATCGGCAACAGCACCGGCGTCGCGCTGTACGGCTCGCGCGGCGGACTCATCCTCACCTACCTCACGTTCTCGCTGCCGTTCTCCATCTGGATGCTGATCGGCTACTTCGACTCCATCCCCCGCGACCTCGACGAGGCGGCCCTGGTGGACGGCTGCGGACCGGTCCGCGCGCTCTTCCAGGTCGTCGTGCCGGCAGCGGTGCCGGGGATCGTCGCGGTCTCCGTCTACTCCTTCATGACGGCCTGGGGCGAAGTGCTCTTCGCCTCCGTCATGACGAACGACGAGACCCGGACCCTCTCCGTCGGCCTCCAGGGCTACGCCACGCAGAACGACGTGTACTGGAACCAGGTCATGGCCGCGTCCCTCGTCGTCAGCGTCCCGATCGTCGTCGGGTTCCTGCTGCTCCAGCGCTACCTGGTGGCCGGTCTCACCGCAGGAGCCGTCAAGTGACCTCCACAGAAAGGCAGTACGTGTCCGACCTCACCGCACTCCCGGCCGACTTCACCTGGGGTGTCGCCACCGCCGCGTACCAGATCGAGGGAGCCGTGGCCGAGGACGGCCGCTCCCCCTCCATCTGGGACACGTTCTCGCACACCCCCGGCAAGGTCGACGGCGGCGAAACCGGTGACATCGCCTGCGACCACTACCACCGGGTGCCCGAGGACATCGGCCTGATCAAGCAACTCGGCGCGGACGCCTACCGCTTCTCGATCGCCTGGCCGCGCGTCGTGCCCGGCGGCGACGGGCCGGTCAACAAGGCGGGCCTGGACTTCTACGACCGGCTCGTGGACGGCCTGCTGGAGGCGGGCGTCACCCCGTTCGCCACGCTCTACCACTGGGACCTGCCGCAGGTGCTCCAGGACCGGGGCGGCTGGACCGTACGGGAGACCTCGGAGCACTTCGCGGCGTACGCCTCCCATGTGGTGGAGCGCCTGGGCGACCGGGTCAAGGACTGGGCGACGCTCAACGAGCCGCTGTGCTCGGCGTGGATCGGACACCTGGAGGGCCGGATGGCACCGGGCCTCACCGACCTGACCGCCGCCGTGCGCGCCTCCTACCACCTGCACCTGGGCCACGGCCTCGCGGTTCGGGCGATCCGGGCCGCCTCCTCGGACGCCCGGGTCGGCATCGTCAACAACCTCAGCCCGATCGAGCCGGCGAGCGCGAGCGAGGCCGACCTCGCCGCCGCCCGCCGCGCCGACGGCCACATCAACCGCTGGTGGCTGGACCCGATCCTGGGGCGCGGCTACCCACAGGACATGGTGGAGGAGTACGGCGTAGAACTCCCGGTTCAGCCCGGCGACCTGGAGACGATCGCGGCCCCGCTGGACTGGCTGGGGCTCAACTACTACTTCCGCCAGATCGTCACCGCCGACCCCGACGGAACCGCACCCCGGGCCAAGCAGGTCTCCGTCCCCGGCGCCCGGCTCACCCACATGGACTGGGAGGTCCACGCGGAGGGCCTGGAGCAGCTGCTGCTGCGGCTGACCGAGGAGTACGGCGTCGGGCGGATCTACGTCACCGAGAACGGTTCGGCGTACGAGGACGTCGTCGCGGCGGACGGCTCGGTGCACGACCCGGAGCGCGTCCGCTATCTGGAGGAGCACCTGGCCGCCTGCGCCCGCGCGGTCGCCAAGGGGGCTCCGCTGGCCGGGTACTTCGCCTGGTCCCTGATGGACAACTTCGAGTGGGCGTACGGCTACGACAAACGGTTCGGCCTGGTCCACGTGGACTACGCGACCCAGCGCCGTACGGTCAAGAGCAGCGGACTCCGGTACGCGGAGCTCGTCCGGGAACACGCGGCGCGCCGCGACGGCCGGACGGCCGCCTGACCCTCCCCCACCGGCACCTGCCGGCCCCTCCGGCCGCGGCGAATCCCTCGCCGCGGCCGGATGAGCGCTGCCGAAGGTTCGAGCGTCGGCGAGGATCCACCCCGTGACGACCAGAAAGGGCCGTGGCGTCCGGACCGCCCTCATGCCCTACGCCCGCCTCCCCCGAGCGCACCACAGCCTCCACGTCCTGACGAGTACCGTCGATGTCTTCGGCGCCGCCCACTGGCTGCTCGGCGAGCATGTTCCGCAGCCCGGCGGCGATGTCCCGCCCTTCGACACCCTGTTCGACTGCTACGCCCTGAACGTGTCGGGCACCGCCGTCTGGGCCTGCCCGTACACGGACTTCCCGCTCGTCGAGATACGAACCAGGTGCGGGGAGCGAAGGCGGTGGCCGTCCACGGTGAACGAGTGGCCTTCTACGGTGGCTACGGCGAAGAGCAGGACCGACTCGTCCACGCAGAGCTCGCCGAGACATCCGTCAAGCAGACCGATGTCGGCCGGGGCAGCAGGATCTACGTCCAGGCCGAACCGTTCACCGAGTGGGGCGTTTTCGACCTCAGCAGCTGACGACCGGCACGGGAGAGACCGGTCCGGCCCGTCGGCTCCGCGGGGACCGCACGACGCTACGGCGCACGATCCATCGGGTCGTCGCTCGCCTCCGCGCCCCGCCAGCTCTTGTCCGCGGCCCGCCACCCGGCGCGCGCATGGGTCCAGGGCAGGGAGTCGACGGGGTGCAGGCGTGAGTGCCGGAGTACGGCGCGCAGGGCGATGAACCCCGGCCCGGCGTCCGGGCGGACGGGCACTCCCGCCGCGAGTTCCGTCGCCGTGGGGAGGGGCGGGCGGTCGAAGTTGACGTTCTGCGGTCCTGCTCCGATCAGCCACAGCAGTATCCCGTCGCTCACCGCCTGCGCGCACTCCGCGTCGATGTCCTCCGGACCGAGCGGATTGACGAACTCGAAGCCGAGCCGCCCGTCCGGGAGCGGCTCGAAATCCACGGTGAACCAGGCGAACCCGCCCATACAGCTCGGCCGGGTGTAGCGGACGTGGACGTCGCGGCGGGCTTCGGCGGGGAATCGCATGCCGGAAGCGTGCCCGTTGGACGGACACCGGGGCAACGGGATTCCAGGGCCGACGCACCCCCGCCCCACCAGGGCGAACGGCTTCGCCTCGCGCGGCGAGCCCGGGGACACGGACTTTTCTCCGAAGGCGGCACGGCCCCACGGTGGCCTGTCACCGCTTGGGTCTGCGGAGGGTTTTGGCGACGGCGACGGTGGTGTGCCAGTGGAAGCGCAGGGCCAGCAGGCGGACGGAGAGCGCGACGAGGAACGCGGCTCCGCCGGTGAGGGTGTTGTAGCTGTCGAAGTGGAGCAGGAGTGCGCTGATGGTGGCGCCGATGATGGCGGGGACCGCGTAGAGGTCCTGGTCGGGGCGCAGGACCGGTGGGGTGCGGTTGGCCAGCAGGTCGCGGATGATGCCGCCGCCGATGGCGGTGAGGATGCCCAGCAGGGCGGAGGGGACGGCGGCCAGGCCGTTGCGGTGGGCGGTGAGGGTGCCGGTGACGCAGAACAGGGCCAGGCCGACGGCGTCGGCGATGTTCAGTGGCCAGTGGGTGAGGCGGGCGGGGGGATCGATGACGAAGATGATCACGGCGGCGGCCAGGGAGACCCACACGTATTGCGGGTCGACGAAGGCGACGGGGACTCCTTTGTTGATGATCACGTCCCGGATGACGCCGCCGCCGAAGGCCGTCGCGAAGGCCAGGACGCTCAGGCCGATGAAGTCGTACCCCTTGCGCACGGCCAGCAGAGCGCCGGAGACCCCGAAGGCGAAGGTGGCCACCAGGTCGGCGACCTGCTGGGCGGTGCCGATGACGGCGGCTCCGTCCGGCGACGCGACCTGGACCAGGGCATTCACCGGCGGTGCCCCGGGGCAGGGCGAGTGCGACGGCGCGCCGGCTCGGTCATGCTCGGGCTCCTCCTGGATGCCGGTCGGTGGTGTGCCGACGCCGGTCCGGGTTCGTTTCCCGTGCCGACCGGCGCAGCGGCCCGAACAGGGGTACGTCCGGCCTGCCGCCTCACCGCGGAGGCAGGCCGGGCCCCGGGGGGGGCGGCGGACTCGCTCTACTCGGCAGGGGTGATCGTGCCGTTCAGGTGGTCGTAGGCGACATGGCAGTGGAGGCGCACGCCTTGCGTGAGGGCGTCGTCGTTGACGTAGAAGCGCGGGTTGTGGTTGGGGACGAGGCCGCGCCCGCCGGAGGTGGGCACCACGGTGCCGTCGTCGGTCAGCTCGCCGTCCTGCGCGCCGAGCATGAGGTACACGCCGCCGTACTTGTTGACGAATTCGGAGACGTCGTCGTACCCGAGGGTCGGTGGGGTGTCGAAGACCTTCTCGGCGCCGACGACGCTCCTGACGGTGGGCAGGACCGCGTCCGTCCACTTCTTGAGGTTGTGCACCGCGGGCACGTCCTGGAGATAGGTGACTTCGGCGGTGCATCCGTACGCTGCGGCCGTCTGCTCGGCCAGGGTCGTCAGCCGCTTCTGGATGTCGGCCATGTCCTCCTCGACCGAGCAGCGGATGGTGCCCCACAGGGTGACTGTCCCGGGCACGATGTTGAAGCGGCCGACGTCCTCGATGTGCCCGATGGTCACGGTGATCGGGTCGAAGGCGGACACCTGCCGGTAGAGCTGTCCGACGCCCACCGTGATCGCGCCGGCCGCGGGCATGGGGTCGACGCCCATCCACGGGGTGGAGCCGTGGACCTGCTGCCCGGTGAGCACGATCTTGACCATGCTGGAGGCGCCGAACTGGTTACCGACCCGGTAGCCGACGTATCCGCTGGGCAGCGGACCCAGGTGCATGCCGAACGCCATCGTGGGCGCGGGGTCGTTGCACGCCCCCTCGTCGATCATCTGCTTCGCCCCGGAGGACTCCCCGGCCGGCGCGCCTTCCTCGGCGGGCTGGAAGACGAACAGCACGGTGCCTGGCAGCTGCTCGCGGACTTCGGCCAGGACGGTGGCGGCGCCCAGCAGCATGGCGGTGTGCCCGTCGTGGCCGCAGGCGTGCGCGACCGGGAACGGACCGCCGGGATAGTCCTGGTCCACGACCGTGGAGGCGAAGCTCTCGCCGCTGTCCTCCTTGACCGGCAGGGCGTCGATGTCGGCGCGCAGCGCGACGACCCGGTCGCCGGGCTTGCCTCCCCTGAGTACGCCGACGACACCGTGTCCAGAGATGCCGGTACGGACCTCGTCGAGGTTCAGGGAGGTCAGGTGGTCCGTGATCAGCTTGGCCGTGTCGACCTCGCGGTTGGACAGCTCCGGGTTCTGGTGGAGATGGTGTCGCCACTCGATGACCTGCTGCTCGACTACCTCGGCTTGTTCGTCGAGCTCGGCGTGGATCGGATCACCGCTCATGTTCCAGCTCCTCGAAGTCGAGCTTGCTGACATTCGGAAGCTACGGGCCGCCCCACCGCGCCACCATCGCTCGCAGTGCAAACGGGTGACGGCACGGTCAGGGCTGCCTGCCGGAAGTGGATCTTCATCCGTGAGGCGGTGCGGTGACCGGACTCGGGTACCGACACTCTCGGCTGCGATCCCTGCTGCAAGGACGGGCGACCGCGCAACGGAAGACCGGGAGCCCTCCTTGCGCGCGCCGCTCGCGGTGGTCGACCGGTTTCGCTATACCCCCTGGGGCGCCCACGGCTTCAGCATGTCCTTCATCGCGTCCGTCAGCGCGAATTGCAGCAGCGGGCCGTAGGTGATCCTGCCGATGCCGAGGCGGCGGAAGCGCTCCAGGTCGTGCTTCACGGGGTGTGCCGTGGTGTTCACGGGAACGGTGACGGCGGCGGTCACCGCCGCGAGCAGCTCGTCGTTGTCCTGGATCTTGACCGGGTAGACGCTGTCGGCGCCGGCCTGCTCCAGGGCGCGCAGTCGCTCGATGACCTCGTCGAGGACGTCGGCGGGATTCTCCGCGTGGACGAAGAGGTCGGTGCGGCCGTTGACCCAGACCGGGACGCCCGCGTCGTCGGCCGCCGCGCGCAGACCCGCGACGTAGCTCGCGTGCTCCTGTGTGCTGCGCACGCGTCCGCCCTCCGAGTGGACGGTGTCCTCGATGTTGAGACCGACACCGCCGACCTCGATGAGACCGGCGACGAGATCCGCGGGCTTCTGGCCGTAGCCGGACTCCAGGTCCACGGAGACGGGGACGTCGACCGCCGCGATGATCGGCCTGACGGCGGCGAGCACCTCCTCGAAGGTCTGGCCCTCCTGGTCCTCGGCCCCCCGGGAGTCGGCGAGGGGGTGGCTGCCGATGGTCAGCGCGGGGAAGCCGGCAGCGACCGCGGTCCGCGCGGACCAGACGTCCCAGACGGTGGGCAGCACGAACGGCTGGTGTTCGGCGTGCAGTTGCTTGAGGCGCTGAGCGCGCTCGACGGTGGTTCGAGAGTCCATGCCGAGGACGCTACCCCGCATCGCCCGAGAACGACGTGACGAGCCCGCGGCGGCCACGGATGTCCGTGGCCGCCGCGGGCTCCCGCCGCGCCGACAGCGGGGATGGGACGGCGCGGAGGGCTCGCGGGCCCCGTCGGATCAGCTCCGGTAGACGCCGAACTCGTAGAGCGAGTAGCCCCACGGGGTGCCGCGCTCAGAGGCGCTCACCCGGACATAGCGCGCGTTGCCGGTGACCGGGATGTCATCGATGCCGCCGTTGCCCGCCGTCTCGGTGTGGACGGTGTTCCAGTCCTGGCCGTTGTCCGAGGTCTGGACCGTGTACGCCTTGGCGTAGGCGGCCTCCCAGGCCAGTTGGACGTGGTCGAAGGAGGTGGTCGCGCCCAGGTCGACCTGGATCCACTGCTGGTCGGCCCACTCGCTGGCCCAGCGGGTGTCGAACGAGCCGTCGACGGCGTTGGCCGGCGGGCAGGGGCAGCCGACGCTGTCCGGCTGGAACGACGAGGCCTCGGCGGGCTTGCCCGATGCCAGGTTCACCCCGTCGACCTTCGGCGGAACCACCGTGAAGGACTTCGTCTCGATGCCGACGTTGCCCTTCCCGTCGCTCGACTTGAGGTAGACCTTCCAGACGCCGAGCCTGTCCGGCGCGGTGACCTCGAAGGTGCCGTCACCCCGGTCGGTGAAGTCGGCGTCCGTCAACTGGCCGCTGTCGTCGATGTACTTGGAGTTGACCAGCACCTGGTGGGTGAGCGCGTCGCCGTCCGGGTCGGAGACGGACGCCCTGAACGTGAACGGCTTGCCCGCCTCGACGGCGGAGGCGTTGTCGACGGTCATACCGCTGATCACCGGCGGGGTGTTGTCACCGGAGGTGTCCGCTCCGTACGCCTCCTTCACCGCGTAGTACGAGAGCCGCTTCTGGCCCGCCGGAAGCAGGTTGAACCAGACGCCGCCGAAATCGTACTCGGTGCCGTAGTGGAACAGCGTGGCCCCGAGCGACACCCCTTGATGCCCGGTGACGCAGTCCCAGGCCCGCTGGTAGCCCTCCGCCTTCGCCACGTCGGTGGGTTCGTCCGGGATGCCGTTGGCGTCGTCCGGGACCTCCCATTCTCCGGCGGGCCCGCCCTCGGTGACGATGTAGGGCTTGTCGTAGCCGCCGCTCTCCCAGGTGGCGCGGATGTCGCAGACCGCGTCGTAGGAGTTCACGGCGTACAGATCGAGGTCGGGCGCGTTCTTCTTGTAGTACGGCCAGGCCCCGGTCCAGGCGTCGGTGGAGGTGACCGGGTGGTTCGGGTCGACCGCGTGGATCTTCTTGGCGACCTCGTTGACGAAGGTGGTGTACGCGTCGCGCTGCCGCTCCAGCTCGTCGCCGCTGTAGCAGTTCTGTAGGCCGAGCACCGACTCGTTGCCGACGTTCCACATGAGGACGCCCTCATGGTCCTTGTAGGCCTCCACCCACTTCGGGAACTCGGCGAGCATGTCCTCCTTGTACGCGGTGTCCGTCAGGTAGTTCACACAGCCGCCGCTGCCGGGGCCGCCGCCCGGCTGGAGCCAGAACCCGGCGATCACCTTGATGCCGTTCGCGGCCGCGCTGTCCAGCAGGGGCTTCGTGGTGGCGTCGGTGCCCCACGTACGGATGGTGTTGACGCCCATCGACTTCACATCGGGCATGTACTGCCCGGCGTCCGCGACGGACGGACCCCAGGTCAGGCCCTTCACGGTGTACGGGGCACCGTCCACGGTCAGCTGCCAGGCGCCCTGGGAGCCGGTCACCTTCACCACGCTTCCGGCGGCCTGGGCGGCCGGGACCGGAAGGGCGGCCGCCGCGGCGGCCAGCAGACCGGCGACGGCGAGGCGTGCGGTGGTACGGCCCCGGGGGCGGGCCGGTCGTCGAGATCGGGACGTGATCATGGGGGGAGAAGCTCCTCACAGGAGTCGGGTGCGGGTGCGGGTGCGGGTGGGATGCCGGGGGGGCGGGAAAGGTTGGAGAGCGCTCTCCCTCGTGGGCGCGGTACACCCGTGAGGGAGAGCGCGATGGGGCGGGGTCAGGGCGCAGGGCCCAGGGGTCAGGCTCGGGGCAGTTCGTAGTTCTCGTCGAGGACCGCGCCCTCGCCCGGGTTGTTCTCGTCGTAGCCACGGGCGTTGCACTGGAGAGCACCGACGATGCAGTGGTCGACCAGGGCGTCGAGCGTGGCGTCGTCCCAGGCGTTGAAGAAGTCGTAGTGGAAGGAGTGGCCGGTGCCGCTGGCCAGTCTCACCTGCGACATGTCACCGTTGACCGGCCACGCCATCTTGAACTCGATCATCGGCAGGGCGACCGGGTGGCTCGGCGGGCAGACGTCCTGGTTGGCCCCCATCACGACCGGGTAGGCCATGTGGGCCTTGTGGTCGGGGGTGTCCAGATACTTGCCGTCCCAGCAACTGGGTGCCTGCATACGCAGGTTGAGCTGGGTGTCCTGGCTGGTCGGGCAGGCGGCCGGGAAGTCGTAGTTGTGGTAGCTCTCGCCGCACTCGTACCCCTCGACCATGCCGGGGTGGTTGCGGAACTCCTCGGCGGTCTGCGTGGGGCTGCCGACGACGAACCGCAGCCCCTTGGGGAAGGGCCGCACGGTGCGGTAGTCGGTGACTCCGGCCTTGTAGTAGATGGTCTGGGGACCGACCGGGCGGACCTCCTCGTCCCCGTTGTAGAGGGTCGGCATCCAGTACGCGGACAGGTCGCCGGGCGCCAGGCACTTGGTGCCGCCGGCGCTCAGGGACGCGGTGGTGCTGTTCGCGTTCGTGGTGTCGTTGCCCATGAACGTGTGGTCGTGCGAGGCGCCGGCCTGCCCCGGATAGACGATCGGGTCGTCCGGAGCCGTGTGGTTGACCGAGCAGTTCGCCTGGAACTCGTGGAAGTAGCGGTGCGGCGGGATCTCGTCGGACGGCTCCACGCCCGTGACCGGCGGGTCCGCGGGTATGTAGCCGTCGCCGTCGGGGTCGTCCCCGAAGGCCACGGGCTTGGCCGGCGCCATCTTGTGCCCCTGCATGACGTGCGAGGCGGCGGCGGGCTTGCCGGCCACCTCCGGGGCCGCGTCGGCGGCGGTCGGCCCGGCGCTCGCGATCGCGGACAGTCCGAGCGCGACCAGCGCCAGGGCGGTGGCCACGACCAGCACAGACACCAGGGTTGTTCGGTTGAGTCTTGTCACCATAGGGACCTCCATGCCGCTCTTCATCCCTGCACTTCGGGTGCACGGTGGGGGGAAAGGGTGAGCTGGACGGTGCAGCCGGGAAGAGACTCCACCCTGCGCGTCACGAGGCCGGCGGACCGCGGGATCCCTCTGGGAGAGCGCTCTCCAAAGCGGTGCCAGTGTTGCGCCGAGGCTGAGAAGGTGTCAATAGCTTGTGAACGATGCACCGCCCAAGGGCTGTTGGGCGGTGAGGGTACGAGTCGGCCCGGGGCTCCACGCTCACGGGCCGCCCGCACCCCCAGGGGTGCGGGCACACGGAAGCGGCCCCGCACACCGGCGGGGCCGCTCACTGGTCCTACGTCGTACCGCCGGGGCCCGCTTCGCCGGGGAGGACGGCGGGGCGGCTTCCCGGGATCACGCCGTGTGCAGGGTCAGCCCGTACCGGTTGAGGATCTCGTTGATCGGCTGGTACCAGGTCTCGCCGCCGCTGGTGCAGTTGCCCCAGCCGCCGGAGGTGACGCCCTGGGCCTGGTCACCGCTGATGAACGAGCCGCCGGAGTCGCCGCCCTCGGCGCAGACGCTCGTCTTGGTCATCTGGTGGACGGCGCCCTGGCTGTAGTTGACGGTCTCGTTCTTGGCGAGGACGCGGCCGCAGTGCCAGCGCGTGGTGGACCCGGAGCGGCAGATCGAGGCGCCGATCGGGGCCTCGTTCGAGCCACGGACGAGCTGGTCCGGAACGGTGCCCCAGCCGAGCACGACCGGGACGGTCCACCAGCCGCTGCCGACGTTCACCCAGGCGTAGTCGTCACCGGGGAAGGACGAGCCCTGGAAGTTGCCGATGTAGGAGTTGTCCCAGCCGCGGACCTGCTGGCCGGTGCCGCCGCAGTGCCCGGCGGTGACGAAGCCGCCGTGCACGGAGAAGCCGATGGAGCAGCGGACGTTGCCCGTGTAGTACGGGTCGCCACCGACCGTTCCGGCGGCGAAGGTCTGCGGAGCCTCGGCGGCCGTCTTCACGGTGACGGGACCGGCCTTGCGGGCCTTGGCGACAAAGGCGCGGACATCGTTGTCAGTCTGCTCTGCGGCGACGACGTTCACGACGACGCGACTGGTGGCCGGGTCGACGTGCCAGCTGCTCACACCGGACGGGGCCTTCAGAGCGTCGATCCGCGCCTTGGCCGCGTCGAGGCTCTTGGCCGAGTGCTCGACGAGCCGGGTGTCGGCACCGGTCGCCCGTACGGCCTCGGCCTTGTCCGCGGTGGTGACCGCGACGGTCAGTTTGCCGGTCTTCGCGTCGAGCCAGGAGCCCCCGAAGGCGGAGCCGGCGGCGCGCTGCGCCTTCTTCTCCAGGGCGGTGGCGGCCTTCTCGTCGGCGAGCCGGGTGAGGGCCTGCTTCTCGGTGAGGCCGAGGTCGCGCTGCATCGCGGAGAGCAGGGCGGCGGAGGCGGCGGGTTCGGCGGGGGCGGGCGCGGCGGAGGCGGACACCGGACCGGCGGCGGTCCAGGCTCCGAGTACCAGGAGCGCGGACAGACCGGTCCGCAGCAGGGTTGCGTGTCTCAAGGGAGTGACCCTTCCTGTTGTTCCAACGACGTGGGGGTGGAACGGGAGGCGTCCGGGAGCGCGATCCGATCGTGCTTTTGAGAGCGCTCTCAGATGTGCCGTTCCCGGACTGTAGCGGAGTTCAAGAGTCAGGTCCATGCCAATGACAGGAGGTGTGCGGGAGGGGTTCGGGGCGCTGTGCGCGGCAGGGTTGAGTAGGCGTACTCATCCGCCCCGCGGAGACTGGTCGTACGGTCACAGGAATACGGAGCAGGACCGGACGGCAGGACCAGGTGGAGGAGCAGATCATGGCCGGATCACGCCGCAGAGGGTGGAGAGCCGCGCTCACCGGCGCGCTGGCGGGTTCGCTGGTCGTGCTGGTGGGCGCGTGCGGCGTGGTGGACACGAAGGACGACCGCAGGGCGGCGGAGGAGCTGGCCGAGAAGCACTTCCCCGGGCAGCTCAAGACGGTCGGGGCCCGCACGCTCTTTCCGGGTTCCGGCGGCTCGGAGGTCACGTTCGCGGTGACCGACGACCGCGACGCCATGGTCCGGCTCCGCATCGACGCGGACGCGGCGGACCGGGGCATGTGCGACCGGAAGGAGTGCGCGGGCGTACTGGCCGAGGCCGTGCAGCGCGGGCGGCAGCAGGCCGAGGACTTCCGTACGCTCAAAGGCGCCTTCGACGCCTGTGGTTACGAGGTCATCGCCCTGGGCACGACGGGCACTTCGCCCTACGTGGTGGCCGAGCTGACGAACGCCACCGTGGCGAAGGTGCTCGGTGAGATCGGGGAGTGCGTGCAGCGGTGGGTCACCGCGAGCGGGGCGGACAGCGCGTTGGCGAAGGCTCAGGCCTCGTACGTGAACGTGGTCTCCCCGTCCGTCGCCGACCGGCGTGACCGGGGCAAGGCCTCCTGGCCCACGGTGATGCGGCTGACCCGGACGAACCTGCTGGCCTCGCTCAACAAGCGCGCCTACGTCTCGGCGAGTTACGACATCGAGGCGGGCCGGGTCGACACGACGGGCCGCGCCCGGGTGGTCCGCCCGTTCCGGGAGCGCGAGAAGTTCGGCGAGACGGTGCAGAACGCGGTGAAGGAGCAACTGCGCGCCACCTACCCCCGGGTGGTCATGAGCACCTACCAGTGGATCTGGCAGCTGGAGCCGGGCCGCGTCGACCGCCAGACCGGCTACGTCCTGTTCTGCCCCGAGCCGGGGGCGCGCGGGCAGTGCGTCAACCCCGACGACGCGGCCCTGGTGACCACGGACGGGCGCGGCAATCCGGTGGGGAAGATCCGCCTCGTCCACGACGTGCGCGAGGGCACGGGGGCGCTGCGGCTGCCACCGTACTGACGGACCGGCCGTGCCAGCCGGTCGAAGCCGACAGCGGGCCGGCTCGCTAGGGTCGGAGGCATGACGACACTCCTAGCAGGCAGCGCTTTCGACTCGCTCCGGCTCGACGCCGTGGCCGACCAGGAGGCGCTGCGCCGGGCCTACGAGCTGCCCGGGGCCGCGGCCGTACGCAAGCAGATGACCGAACTCACCGAGCAGACACAGCGGTTGATCGGATGCTCGTCACTGGTCCTGGTCGCCAGCGCGGACGCCGAGGGCAACTGTGACGTCTCGCCGCGCGGCGGCCCCGCCGGGTTCGTCTCCGTCCTGGACGCACGCACGGTGGCGATACCCGACGCGACCGGCAACAAGCGGCTGGACACCCTCCAGAACGTCATCGCCACCGGACGGGCCGGGCTGCTGTTCTTCATCCCGGGGCGCACCACGACGCTCCGGGTGAACGGCCGGGCCTGTGTCTCCACCCGCCCGGAGCTGCTGTCACAGCTGACCCCCGTGGGCAAGCCTCCGGCCAGCGCCCTGGTGATCGGGATCGAGGAGGTCTACCCGCACTGCCCGAAGTCGCTGATGCGCAGCGGGGCCTGGAAGCCGGAGCAGTGGCTGCCGGCGGACGCCCAGCCGACCTCGGCCGAGGTGACGCTGGCGCAGCTGCGGACGCCGGGGCTGACGATCGCCGACATCGAGCAGCGGGAGGCGGAATCGCTGAAGTACCGGTACGAGTAGGAGGCGCCCTGTTCGCCGGTCACGCCCTACGCCGTGTCATGGCGTGCCCACGGCCGTAGCTTCTCCGGGTTGCGGACCGCCCAGATCCGGGTGACACGGCCGTCGGCGACGTCGAACGACGCCACGGTCATGACGACGCCGTCGCGCCGGGCCACCAGGCCCGGCACGCCGTTGACCGACCGCTCCAGGAGTTCGAGCCCCGGAGCCTTGTCGGCGATGGCGACCATGTAGTGGGCGATGCGCGCGCCTCCCTCGACCGGCCGCAGGGCGGCTCCGGCCAGGCCGCCGCCGTCGGCGGTCATCACGGCGGCCGGGTCGAGGAGGTCGACGAGGGCGGCGATGTCCTTGCTCTCCCACGCCTCTTTGACCTGCCGCACCGCGTCGGCCCGCCCGGCCTCCGCCACCGACGCCGGAGCCCGTGCGTCGCGCACCCGGCGCCGGGCGGACGCGGCCAGTTGCTTGCAGGCCGCGGGGGTACGGCCGAGGACGGCGGCGATCTCGGCGAACGGGTAGCGGAACACATCGTGCAGGACGAACGCGACGCGCTCGGCGGGTGTCATCGACTCCAGGACGACGAGGAAGGCCATGGTCACCGACTCGTCCAGGACCAGCTGGTCGGCCGGGTCGGCGAGGTCCGCGCCCGGGCCGGGACCCCATTCGGCGCGGTCGGGCAGCGGATCGGGCAGCCACGCGCCCACATAGCGTTCCCGCCGGGCCCGTGCCGAGCCGAGCACATCCAGGCAGATGCGGCCGGTGACCGTCGTCAGCCAGGCGCCGGGGGACGCGATCTCGCCCTGCCGGCCGCGCGGCAGCGCGTACCAGCGGGTGTACGCCTCCTGGACGGCGTCCTCGGCCTCGGCGACCGAGCCGAGCAACCGGTAGGCGACATTGAGCAGTTGGCGCCGCTCACCGGCTATCGCGTCGGCACGCGTCCCCGCCGTTCCCCTGCTCACGACCGCCCCCTCGCCTTACCTTTCGCGGGCCCATCTCGTCGGTTTGGTGAGACCTTATCGATCTACCGCCCACGGGCGGGAAATGGGGGCATGGCATGACGACCACCCGAGTGACGGCACAGCGCAGCGGCTTCTCGTTCCTGCGGATCGCGATCGCCCTCCAGACCCTGACCATCTTCCTTCAGGCGGTCTCCTCCGGACTGCTGATGACGTCGGCCTACGGGGAGGTCCTGCACAGCGTCGGGGCGCGCGTGATGTACGGGGCGTCGATGCTGTACGTGCTCGCCGCCGTGCTGGCGTGGAAGCCGGGCGGCGGCTCGCCCCGGCCCGTCGGGCACGCCGTCGGCTTCCTGGTCCTCGCCTCGGTCCAGGTGGCGGTCGGCATCGCGCACCTACCGTCGGTCCATCTGCCTCTGGGCGTCCTGATGTTCGGGCTGAGCGTGCTGGCGCTGGCCCGGCGCTGAAGCCCTCGGGGCCGCGCACACCACGGCCCCGATTCCACGATGCAGTCACCCACGCGGGTAAATGCCGTCTACAGCTACCCTTCGTGCGGTACACACCGAGCGAAGGGGCTGACCGACGCCATGGACGGGAACACCGGCACCAGTCACAGGCGCGTGGTCGCCGCCCTCGACGGCGTGAGCATGCGCCGCCACGCGGGCGGTCAGGTCATCCTGGACGCCGTCGACTGGGCCGTGCGGTCCGGCGAGCACTGGGCGCTGCTCGGCCCCAACGGGGCGGGGAAGACCAGTGTCCTGCGTCTCGTCGGCGCCATCGCCTTCCCGACGGCCGGCACGGTCGAGGTCCTCGGCCACCGGCTCGGCCGCGTCGACGTACGGGACCTGCGCGCCCTCATCGGTCATGTCTCCACCTCCCAGCGCGTCCCGGGCGACCTGACCGGCCACGCAGTCGTCCTCACCGGCCACACCGGCACGGTCCAGCCGCTGTGGAGGAAGTACGACGGCGAGGTGCGCGAGCGGGCCCACGCGCTGCTCGCCGAACTCCAGATCAAGGACCTCGCCGACCGCGAGTACGGCGTCTGCTCGGGTGGTCAGCGGGCCCGGATCCTCATCGCCCGTGCCCTCATGGCGGACCCGGCGCTGCTGCTGCTCGACGAGCCGTTCAACGCGCTCGACCTGCCCTCGCGCGAGGACCTCATCGACACGATGCGCCATCTCGCCTCGGCCCGGCCCGAGTTGTCGACGGTGACCGTCACCCACCACCTGGAGGAGCTGTCCCCGGCGATCGGGCACGCCCTGCTCCTGCGCGAGGGGCGCGTCCTGGCGCGCGGGGCGATCGAGGACGTCCTCACGGCCGAGCGCATGAGCGCCTGCTTCGGCCGCCCCATCGAGGTGACCCGGCACGCCGGCCGCTGGCTGGCACGCGCCGACGGCCAGGCCTAGGCGACGACGGCTTACGCGGACGGCCCCGCCGGATCGGTCGGCTCAGGGAGCCAGCAGGGGCAGGCCGGCGGTACGCCACAGATCACGGAAGCCGTCCCGCGCCCCGGAGACGTCCCCGGCCGGCCCGGCCGCCGCCCGACGGCGCTCGGCCGCTTCCCCATCGGGGCCCTCTTCCGCCGCCGTACGCCAGACCCGTACCGTCGCACCGCTCCCGGCAGGTCCGTCCAGAGGCTCCCAGCCCGGGTCGCCCTGGGCGGCGAACCCGGCCCAGGCACCGGTCATCCGCCGCGAAAGCTCCTCGTCGGCCTCGCCGGGCGGGCCGCCTACGAGGAAGTGGACGGACTCCTCGTGGAGGTTGCCGAAGGCGAACGGGACGTCCGCGCAGTGCCAGGCGCGGACCCGCTGCCCCGCACGGTCCCGGCGGCGGTCGAAGCGGGCGAGGAAGGCCCGGCCGCCCGCCCGGGCGTGGGCCTCGGCGAGGCGGGAGCTGTACTCGGCGAACAGGAGGCCGGAGTAGAGGGACAGGTAGACATCGAGCACCGGCGCGTCCGGCAGCCGTTCGCGGTGGCCCTCGACGAGCGGGGCCGGGAGCCCGAAGTCGGCGGCGAAGGCGGCCAGTTGCTCCTCTGTCGTGATCTTCGCGCTGCTGCCGACCGCGTCCAGGAGCCAGTACTCCTCCGTGGTGTGGCAGACCAGCAGCTCCACCGCGCCGCCCGCTCCGGCCGCCAGCGCCGCCAGCGGGTCGGCGGTCAGGAGGACCCCGTCGGCGACCGGACCGTAGATCGCCGGGTCGTAGTGGCGCTGCCCCGAGGCGGGGTCCTGTGCATACCGCGCGCACACCCGGTCCGTGGCGGCCACGAGGGCCTCGGGCGGGGCGGCGAGCAGCCCGGCGCGGGTGGCGGGCACCCCGGCCTCGGCAGCGACTTCGGCGGTGGTGCGGGCCGCCTGTTCCCGCGTCGCGAAGGCGTTGACGGCGCTGTGCAGGACGGCGCGGCGGAACAGGCCGCGTGCCCGGTCGGCCACCGTCAGGCAGGCCACGGAGGTCGCGCCCGAGGACTGCCCGGCCAGGGTGACCCGGTCGGGCGAGCCGCCGAACGCGGCGATGTTGTCGCGGACCCATTCCAGGGCGGCGATCTGGTCGAGGAGACCCCGGTTGTCGGGGAAGGCCGCGAAGCCGCTTGCGGTGTCGGTGTCGGTTTCGACCTCGGCGTCGGGCATGTCGGCATCGGCATCGGGGACATGCCCGAATCCCTCGAAGCCGAGGCGGCTGTTGAGGGTCACGACGACGAGCCCTTCGCCCGCCAGCGCGGTGCCGTCGAAGTCGGGCTGGGCCGAGGAGCCGAAGACGTACGCGCCGCCGTGGATCCAGACCAGCACGGGCAGGTCGCCCGGGTCCTCGGCGGGCGTCCAGATGTTCAGCGTGAGGATGTCCTCGTCACCGGGTGACCAGACGGGCGCGCCCGGCAGTTCGGCCGACTGCGGGGCCACCGGGCCGAAAGCGGTGCAGTCGCGTACGCCGTCCCAGGGGTCCGGCGGCCGCGGCTCCCGAAAGCGCAGGGTGCCGAACGGCGGTGCCGCGTACGGGAGTCCGCGTACGACGACGATGCCGGGATCCCGCTCGGCGCGCCGCCCCCGTACCGTTCCGGACTTCGTCGTGAAGACGTCCACAGCTACCGATTCCCCCGCTCCTGCCCCGTCCGGCGTTCGGCGCGGCCGGGCCAGGATCGCAGGTCACCGGCGCCGCCGCCAGTGAGTTGATCTTCGAGGCGGTCAGGATGTGCCGTCAATGAGCCGGACCGTGCCGAGAATCTTCCGCACGGTCGGCTCGGGCACCTCGTCGGCGACGCCGCGGCCCCCGACGAACGTCCAGGAGAGTGTCTCCCCCGCCGGATTCTCGAAGGCGAACGCGGTCGCCTTGCCGTCGTGGGTGCAACGGCCCGTCCCGTCGACGCCGGTCGAGGTCGCCGTCGCCACGCTCCCGGTGAGACCGGACTTCGTGGTGAACGGCTTCGCGGCCCCGGTGGTGATCTTGTCCTTCGCCGGCTGGGCGTAGCTGCCGTAGACCCACAGGCGGGCGTTCTCCCGGGCCGCCTCCGCGGTGTCGCGGGCGTCGGGCTCGGCCCGGGAGCCCACGGAGGCCAGCGGGGTGTCCTCCTGGATGCCGTTGCCGTCGTCGTCGGACCGGCACCACTTCTCCTTGAGGATCGCCGGGGCGGCGAATCCGACGAGCGGGGTCTCCTCGGGGTCGCCGTTCTCCGCGACGTACGTCACCCAGCCGGACGACTTCACCGCCCAGTCCACCGGCACGTCGAAGGCGATGCCGCGCTTGGGGTTGATCACCGTCTTCCAGCCGGGCACGAGGGGCGCGGACTCGGCTCCGTCCCGGGCCTCCCCCGGGGACGCGGACGGCGGGACGGTGTCCGTCCCGGTGGGCCCCGCGGCCGGCTTTCCGTCGTCCCCGTCGCCGCCGAGCACCAGGAATCCGGTGATCCCGGCGGCCAGCACGACGGCGGTGGCCGCGACGACGGCGATGACCGAGCTACGGCGGCTACCGCCACCGGACGGGGACGGCGACGGGGACGGGGCCGGGCCGGGGTGCCCGGTCCAGGTCGCGCCTCCCCCGGGAGCGGGCGGCTGTCCCGCGTACGGCTGCCATGGTCCCTGCTGCTGGTGATCGCCCCCGGGCGACTGCTGTCCGTTCCCCATGGAGATCACCCTATGCCGGGCTGTTCGACGATTCGAACAGCCCGGCGTCCCAAGAGTCTGCGTACGCCGCGGAACGGGGCGCCACCTGCGTACGGACCGTTTCGTGCCACCCGCTCAGGGCACCGGAATCCGATCTTCCCTTTGCGGCCGGAGCGGGACCGGAGTGGAATTGCGTACAGGGGACAGTGGTATTCGGTACTCCCGGAGACTCCCGGAGGAAAGGACGCGCCATGAGCGACACCGACTGGGGGGACGACGTCTACCAGCCCCAGGAACCCGAGGCTTCCGACCCCGCCGAGCAGCTCGGCGCGGAGGACACGCTCATGGACCCGTCCGGCACCGGCGATCCGCTGGACGAGGGCTACGCGCCCCCGGACCGCCCGTGGGTGGTCGAGGGGCTCGGCACCACGGCCAACGAGCGGCACACCGGCGAATCCCTCGAAACACGGCTGACGAGGGAGGTTCCCGAGCCTGACGGCTCTCTCGGCGACGGTGTGGGCGATCTCGTGGACGGCGACGGCGAGCCCTGGGACAACGAGGTGGGCGTCGCCCGCGCCGGGCGGCTGACCCAGCAGGCGGAGGGCACCGTCCCGGCCACCCTCACCGCCAGCGACGTGGGCATCGACGGGGCGGCGGCGTCGGCCGAGGAGGCCGCGATGCATGTGATCCCCGAGCCGGGGGACGACGACGCGCTCCTGGAGCCCTCGCCGGTCCCGGGCGCCTCCGGGACCGATTCCGCCACCGGTGGCACGGCGGCCTCGCCCTCTCCCTAGCCCTCGCCCTGAGCGGGCCGTCGGCGAGCGCCCGCCCCTGAACGCGGCTGTCCCCGCGCCCGTACTCCCCTGGCGTACCCACCGGCGTACTCCCTGACGTACCCGCCCGCGTACTCCCCGGCGTACTTCTCCGGCCGCAGCGCGGCGCCCGAAGCGCGGCACCCGTAGCGCAGCGGCGTACGCACCCACCGCCCTCGGACCCCCAGGAGCACACAGATGAGCGGCACCGCTCAGATCGGCGTCACCGGACTCGCGGTCATGGGCCGCAACCTCGCCCGGAACTTCGCCCGCAACGGCTTCACCGTCGCCCTGCACAACCGCACCACGTCCCGGACCGACGCCCTGGTCGAGGAGTTCGGCGACGAGGGAACGTTCGTCGCGGCGCGCACGCCCGAGGAGTTCGTCGCCGCGCTGGAGCGCCCCCGGCGCCTGGTGATCATGGTGAAGGCGGGGGATCCCACCGACGCGGTGATCCAGGAGTTCGCGCCGCTGCTGGAGGAGGGCGACGTCATCATCGACGGCGGGAACGCCCACTTCGAGGACACCCGCCGCCGCGAGAAGGAGCTGCGCGAGCGCGGGATCCACTTCGTCGGGGTGGGCATCTCCGGCGGCGAGGAGGGCGCGCTGAACGGGCCCAGCATCATGCCGGGCGGCTCGGCGGAGTCCTACGCGTCGCTGGGCCCGATGCTGGAGAGGATCGCCGCGCAGGCGAAGGACGGCACGCCGTGCACCGCGCACATCGGCCCGGACGGCGCGGGTCACTTCGTGAAGATGGTCCACAACGGCATCGAGTACGCGGACATGCAGCTGATCGCCGAGGCGTACGACCTGCTGCGCTCCGTCGCCGGGTACTCCCCCGCGCGGATCGCCGACGTCTTCCGTACGTGGAACACCGGCCGGCTCGACTCGTACCTGATCGAGATCACGGCGGAGGTCCTGGCCCACACGGACGCGGCGACCGGGAAGCCGTTCGTCGACATCGTGCAGGACCGGGCGGAGCAGAAGGGCACCGGGCGCTGGACCGTACAGATCGCGCTCGATCTCGGGGTTCCGGTGTCGGGGATCGCCGAGGCGGTCTTCGCCCGGTCGCTCTCCGGCCACGCCGATCTGCGGGAGGCGGCGCGCGGCCTGCCGGGGCCCACGCCCGAGCCGCTCGACGAGGCGGCAGCGGCGGCGTTCGCGGACCAGGTGGAGCAGGCCCTGTACGCCTCCAAGATCGTCTCGTACACGCAGGGGTTCCACCAGATCAGGGCGGGCAGCGAGGCCTACGACTGGGACATCGACCTCGGCTCCGTGGCGGCGATCTGGCGGGCGGGCTGCATCATCCGGGCGGCGTTCCTCGACCGCATCCGCGCCGCGTACGACAGCCGGCCCGATCTGGTCAGCCTGCTCTCCGACAAGGAGTTCGGGCAGGAGATCGGCGCGGCGCAGGAGGACTGGCGGGCGGTGGTGGCCGAGGCCGTACGCCAGGGCGTGCCGACGCCGGGCTTCGCCGCCGCGCTCGCGTACTACGACGGGCTGCGCGCGGACCGGCTGCCCGCGGCGCTCACCCAGGGCCAGCGAGACTTCTTCGGGGCGCACACCTACCGGCGTACGGACCGGGAGGGTTCGTTCCACACGCTCTGGGGCGGCGACCGGTCCGAGGTCGAGGCGGGCTGACGCGGCACGACGACCGGTACGAGGCCGAGGCGGGCTGGCCCCGGCACGACCGGCCCGAGGCCGAAGGGCAGGCTGGCCCCGACACGACCGGCCCCAGGCCGAAGGGCGGGCTGACCCGACACGACCGGCCCCAGGCTGAGACGGGCTGCCCGCCACGACCGGTCCCCGGCCCGAGGCGGGCTGACCCGGCCGGGCGCTCCCGGCGTGCGGGCGGGGGCGGGGCGTGGGTTAGTGGCTGCGAGCCCTGTTCACCGTCGTACTGGAGTGAGCGCATGCCCGACGCCGTCCCCGATCCCGTCTCCGTACAGCCCGTCGTGGCGCCGTTGACCAACGCGGCGCTGATCCTGGTCGGCACGATCGAGCCGGGCGGCGAGAGCGCGGTACGGGACGTGCTGCCGGATCTCGCGGCCGTGGCCCGGTCGCTCGGCTTCCGGTTCCCTGACTCCGATCTCGCCTGTGTGGCGGGGTTCGGCTCCAGCGCCTGGGACCGGCTGTTCGCCGGGCCGCGCCCCGCTCAGCTCCACCCGTTCCCGGAGCTGCGGGGTCCGCTCCACCACGCGCCGGCGACCCCCGGCGACGTGCTGCTGCACATCCGGGCCGAGCGGATGGACGTCTGCTACGCGTGGGCGGCCCAGCTGCTCGACAAGCTCGGCGGTGCCCTGCGGATCGTGGACGAGACGCACGGCTTCCGCTACCTCGACCACCGGGACCTGCTCGGCTTCGTGGACGGTACGGAGAACCCGGTCGGCGACGACGCCCGTGCGGCGGCGCTGGTCGGCGCGGACGAGGACCCGGACTTCGAGGGCGGCAGCTACGTCGTCGTACAGAAATACCTGCACGACCTGACGTCCTGGAACGCGCTCTCCGTGGAGGAGCAGGAGCGTGTCATCGGCCGCACCAAGCTGGACGACGTGGAGTTCCCGGACGAGGAGAAGCCCGCCGACTCCCACATCAAGCTCAACACCATCACCGACCCGGACGGCACCGAGCGCGACATCCTGCGGGCGAACATGCCGTTCGGGAGCTTCGGGAAGGGCGAGTTCGGTACGTACTTCATCGGGTACGCCGCCGATCCCGACGTGACCGAGCGCATGCTCCGCAACATGTTCCTCGGCGACCCGCCCGGTACGCACGACCGCATCCTCGACTTCTCCACCGCGGTCACGGGCTCCCTCTTCTTCGCCCCCCGCGCCGACTTCCTGGACTCCCCGCCGCCCCCGCCCTCCCTGACCCGCTCCGGGGACCGGCCGGAACCGGTCTCCGTACCGGCCCGGCCGGAGCCGGCGCCCGACCCCGTCCGGCAGGAGCCGGTCCCGGCCGGTTCCGACCACGGTTCGCTGCGCATCGGCAGCCTGCAAGAAAGTGCCCAGTGATGAACAATCTGCACCGCGAACTCGCACCGGTCACCCCGTCCGCCTGGGACGAGATCGAGGAGGAGGCCCGGCGCACCTTCCGCCGCCATGTGGCCGGCCGCCGGGTCGTCGACGTGTCCGATCCGGACGGTCCGACGCTGGCCGCCGTGGGCGACGGCCATCTGCGCGACATCGATCCGCCCACCCCGGACGTGGTGGCACGGTCCCGTACATCGATGCCGGTCATCGAGTGGCGGGTGCCGTTCACGGTGAGCCGCCAGGCCGTGGACGACGTGGAGCGCGGCTCCGCCGACAGCGACTGGCAGCCGGTCAAGGACGCGGCACGCACGTGTGCGTTCGCCGAGGACATGGCGATCATCGACGGGTACGGGGCGGCCGGGATCACCGGGCTGCGGGACGGCTCCTCGCACGAACCGCTGCCGCTGCCCGCCGACGCGCGGGACTATCCGGTGGCGGTCAGCCAGGCCGTGACCCGGCTGCGGCTGGCCGGGGTCGACGGACCGTACCGGCTGCTGCTCGGCGCGGACGCGTTCACCGAGGCGGCCGAGACCTCGGACCACGGGTATCCGGTCAAGACCCACCTGAGCCGGCTGGTGGACGACGAGATCCTGTGGGCGCCCGCGGTCAAGGGCGGGGTGCTGCTGTCGACGCGGGGCGGGGACTTCGAACTCTGCCTGGGCCAGGACCTGTCGATCGGCTACGCGGACCACGACGCCACCAGCATCCACCTCTACTTCCACCAGGCGTTCACCTTCCGGATGCTGACGCCGGAGGCCGTGGTCGGCCTGATCGCCTGACCGCTTCCGGTCGAGCCGAGTCGAAGACCTGGGGGCAGCGATCAGGGACTCTGGCCGTATGACGCAGACGACTTCCGCACACCACGCAGGCGGCACCGCCGCAGCGCCCGCCGCCCCCGCACGCTATGACGCCGTCGTCCGGGCGGCGGTCGGGCAGGGGCTGCTGGGCGAGAGCGACCCGGTCGCCGGATTCATCGACACGGAGGGGGTACGCGCCTCCGTCGGGGCCCTGCACGACGCGTTCGCCGCCACGCCCGGGGTGCTGCACACCTTCGCGGCCAAGGCCTGCTCCCTCATCCCGGTGCTGAGGCTGCTGGCCGACAGCGGCATGGGGTGCGAGGTGGCGAGCCCCGGCGAACTGCGCCTGGCCCTGGAGGCCGGGTTCCCCGCGTCCCGCATCGTCCTGGACTCCCCCGCCAAGACCCGCGAGGAGATCCGGCTGGCGCTCGCCCTCGGCGTCGCCGTCAACGCCGACAGCCTCGCTGAACTGCGCCGCATCGACGCCCTCCGGAACCCGAGCACCTCCTCGGTGCTCGGGCTGCGGGTCAATCCCCAGGTGGGCGGTGGCTCGATCGGGCCGATGAGCACGGCGACGGACACCTCGAAGTTCGGGGTGGCCCTGTGCGACCCGGGGGCCCGCGAGGCGATCGTGGAGGCCTTCCGGGCACGGCCGTGGCTGACCCGGCTGCACGCCCATGTGGGTTCCCAGGGCTGCCCGTTGGAGCTGATCGCGGCCGGGGTGGCCCGGACGTACGAGCTGGCCGAGGAGATCAACGCCGCGCTGGGCGTCCGGCAGATCACGAGCCTGGACATCGGCGGCGGGCTCCCGGTCAACTTCGTGGACGAGACCGTGCGCCCCACCTACGCGGACTACGTTGCGGCGCTGACGGCCGCCGCCCCCGGGCTCTTCTCCGGCCGCTATGCGCTGGTCACGGAGTTCGGCCGGTCGCTGCTGGCGAAGAACGGGTTCATCGGGGCCCGGGTGGAGTACACGAAGGACGCCGGAGGCCGCCGGATCGCGCTCACCCACGCGGGGGCGCAGACGGCCACCCGTACCGTCCTGATGCCCGACGCCTGGCCGCTGCGGATCGGCGCGTTCGGCCCGGACGGCACGCCCAAGGACGGTCCGCTGCTGGCGCAGGACATCGCGGGTCCTTGCTGCTTCGCGGGGGACGTGGTGGCGTACGGCAGGGAGCTGCCGGAGCTGGCCGAGGACGATGTGGTGGTGCTGTACGACACGGGGGCGTACTACTTCTCCACCCCGTGGGCGTACAACAGCCTGCCCCGCCCGGCGGTGTACGGATTCCGGGTGGCGGGGCCCGCGGGGGCGGTGACGTTCGCGACGGTGCGGGGGCCGCAGTCGTTGGACTCGATCGCGGCGGAGAGCGGGCTCGCGCACGCGGACGCCCTGATGGAGCGGAACGACTGAGCGGGCGGCACGGACGGGGCCGAGGCGCCCCGGGCGACGCGCCCGCCGTCCATCGCCCGAGGAGCCCCCGGGTAGCGACGCTCGTCGCCGCCCGGGGCCCCTCCGGTCACGTCCCGGCCGGCTGCGGCTCAGGCTCCGGATCCGGTACGGGGTCCGGGCTGGGACCCGGCGGCTGCGGGATCGGGTCCGGTGCGGGACCGGGCGGCATCGGCCCGGGCCCCGGCGGCACGGGAGGCGGACTGGGCACCGGCGTGGGCGGGCCCGGCACGGGCGGAGGGGTCGGCGAGGGCGGTACGGGGTCGGGGTACGGGTGGGTCATCGCGATCCTCCACAACGGCACGAAAAGGACAGATGGAGCTTTCCTCCACCGTCTCCCGGTGCGGCTGCCCGCGCCTGCCGAGTCCACACATGCGCCCGGTGACCGCGGTGCGCACGGGCACAGGTGCGGGGCGCTGCGGAGTGGGCAGACTCCGGGCACGACGCCCGGACCGCCCGGATCCAGGACCGTCGCCGCCACTGCGAAAGGTGACCCCATGCCCCTGCCGAGTGTTCTCGCCGTCCACGCCCATCCGGACGACGAGGCCCTGTTCTGCGGAGGTGTCCTGGCCCAGCACGCAGTGGCCGGGGCCCGTACGGCGGTGGTCACGGCGACCTGGGCGGAGGGGACGCACCGGGTCGGCGAGCTCGCCCGGGCCCTGGACGCCCTGGGCGCGGGCGCACCGCGGCTGCTCGGCTACGCGGACGCCCGCGTACCGGAGTCGGCCCCGGGAAGGCCCCGGCTCCTGGACGCACCGCTGGACGAGGCCGTGGCGGCCCTGGTGGGCCACATCCGTGACGTACGCCCGGAGATCGTGATCACGACGGACGCCTACGGGGGCATGACCGGCCACCCGGACCACGTCCACACCCACCGGGTCACCGCACTGGCGGTACGGGCCGCCGGACTCCCCGCGTTCCGCCCAAGCGCCGGCATCCCCTGGCAGCCGAGCGCCCTCTACCTGGCCACGCACCCCCGCTCGGCGGGCCTCGCGCTGGGCGAACGGCTTGCCAGGTCGGGCACCCCGGCCGAGGCGCTGTACTGCTCGGAGGACGCCTGGATCACCACGACCGTCGACGTACGCCCGTGGCTTCCGCAGAAGCTGGCCGCGATCCTCGCACACCGCAGCGAGGTGGAACGAGGAGCGGCACCGGGCCGGATCGCCGCGCTGCCGCCGGCCGTTCAGCGCGAGGTGCTGGGCACCGAGTGGTACATCCGGGAGGACCTGGGGCGGCGGGGCGATTCGGCCACGGAACTGAGCGCGTGACCGGGTGCGACCCGCGACGGGTTCCACGCCCGGCTGCCGCCACGGGATCCACCCCGGGCGGCCACCACGGGCTCCGCCCCGGGCCGACACCACGAGCCCCGGGCCGGGCCGGTCAGAACAGCTCGGGGTGGTTCCTGAGCTGGCGCTCCGCTTCCTGGACGAGCTCGGCCGACGCCTCGGGCGCCTCGTCGGGGTGGCGCTTCGCCCACTTGGCCGCGTACGGGCACAGGGGAACGGCGGGGACTCCCTCGCGGGCGGCCATCGCGTAGAACTCCCGTACGAGCGCGCCCGCGATGCCCTTGCCCTCGTGCTCGGGCCGGACGACGGTGTGGACGGCCACGAGCGCACCGGGAGCCGGGTCCATGACGAAGTACGCGATGGTCCCGGCCGACTCACCGCCCTCGTACGCCACGAGGTTGCCGTGCTCCCGGTCGTCCCTGATCTCCACAGCAGCGTTCTCCGCCATCGGCCTGTGCCCTCTCGTCAGCCCTTGTCCCTGTCCCTGTCCCTGGGCGCGGACGGCGCTACCGCCCGCCCGCGACGACGGCCTGCGGGCTCCGCTCCGTACCGCTTCCGGGGACCGGCGCCGACGCGTCGGTGCCGAGCTCCACGATCCGGTTGTCCGCGTCCACGTGCACGACCCGCGGCACGAGGGCCCGGGCCTCCGCGTCGTCGACCTGCGCGTAGCTGATCAGGATGACCAGGTCACCGGGGTGCACGAGGTGTGCGGCCGCGCCGTTGATCCCGATGACACCGGAGCCGCGCTCGCCCTCGATGACGTACGTCTCCAGGCGGGCGCCGTTGTCGATGTCAACGATATGGACCAGCTCACCGGGCAGCAGGTCGGCGGCCTCCATCAGAGCGGCGTCGACCGTCACGGACCCGACGTAGTGCAGGTCGGCCTGGGTGACGGTGGCCCGGTGAATCTTGGACTTGAATATCGTACGTATCATTGAGGTACTCCTGCGCATAGGCTCCCTGCCTGCGTTTTTGCAGGTCAAGGGCTGTCCGCTCACCTTACAACGAGTCGCGTGTTCGAGCAGCGTTCCCCAGGTTTTTCAGGACTCATGCTGACCACTTGCTGAGTTTCCTGACCATCCGTCAGGCAGGACTCGGAAGGCCCCCAAGCCCTACTGCGACGACTCCGCAGCTCCTCCGTCAGCATCCGCGATCATCGCCGCACATCAAGCCGACGACGAGCGTCTGCCTCCCATGCCCGCGGAAGGGCCTTGCCAGCACATGGGAGCTCGACGCGGCGCGGCAATCTAGCAGCCAACCACAGGCCAGCAAAGCCGCCAATTCTCACGACCATGGCTACGGCCCGCCACCAACCCTTCGGAGTAGCACAAAGCGGGCGCCCATCACCCTTCGAGATCTGGCTGGAACCGAACGTCAACACAACGATCGGTTTGGAAACCAGCCTCAAGAGGAGCCTTCTTGTCTACGGAAGCGCAGTCGTACCCCGGCGAAAGCCGCACGAACAACGACCGATCACCCAAAACCCAATCTATCGAGCCTGTACTCATAGACACCAGCGAAGTCGCCACTCTGCTCAGCATGTCGACGAGCTGGGTCTACAGGGAGGCGTCAAAACTTGGCTTGAAGGGCTACAAACTCGGCCGAGGCAGGAACGCCAAGGTGCTGTACAAGAGGGCCGAGGTGTTCAAATGGCTGGAGCAGCAAAAGATCCATTAGCGCTTCCCTCTACTCAGGACCCGCCCACTGCCCTCTAATCATCTCCACACCAGAGATTCTTCACGTGCACGCATCGGAGCAACTGAAGCGAATGAAAATTCCGCCTTACTCCGCAGGGGAAGCGGACAGCCGGAAGGGCCGCCAGATCCAAGCGATACTAACCTTGCCGCCCAATACTCCAGCCGGAGTTCGTGATCTTGCCGGTGATGTGACAGGCGCTCCAGCTGGCCGTTGATTCACCCAGCCGCTCCGGGTACCCGGAGCGGCTGGGTGAATCAGGGCGCCTGCGTGGGGGCCTCAGTCTCTTGTACGCCGGGGCACCGCGTGGGCTAGATCACGAGGTACGAAGCCTACGGCGGCACCCGTGGTTGCGCTCCGCGCTGGAGGAACACGGGGCCAGCTACGTGCTGGCCATCGCCTGCTCGGCTCAAGCGACCACCGGTGCGGGAAGGTGCGCGCGGATGCCCCGGCCTCAAAGGTGCCTCGGGCGGCCTGGCGGAAAGGGCCACCGTCGGCCCGCGGCCTCAGCTCAGTCCCTGCCTGCACGAGGAGTCAGACTCCTTCAGTAGAGCGGGGATCAAAGCGTGCGAGCCGGCTGACGACGGACCCGCGGCCAACCGTGCGGATTCGGCGCGTTCGGTTGCGGTCCCGTTCATCCGGGCCCACAGCTCGCACGATATCGGAGCCAAATGCAATTCAGACCTTGTAGAAGAAGGCTTCACCAAGCAGAAAGGCCCGGTAGCTGTTGGTAGTGGGCACGGAAGGCCAATAAGTTTCTTCGACCTTAAGCTCCCTCTCGTGCATTCGCAGGTAGTGCGGTTCATCCCCACGCGCCTCGATCCGTGCGTATTTGTGAGCGATCGGCAGAACATAGTCAATGGCGGGCGGAAATCGACTGAGGCGATCCCCGTCTTCACGACGGGGCTTCGGTTCGGGCACGGGCCGGGGCGGGATTAGATTCGCGAGGTGTTCCAGAGCGACACCAGGGTTCAACGCCCGCTCCGCACGTTTGACGGCTCCTGTCGTGAACCCCCCTGCCGCGTAGAGGATGCCGCGGGCAGCACCTAGGTCGAGCAACTTACCGATGAACTCATCGACAGTACCGATCGAGACACGTCGACCGTAGCACTTGGCTTCAATGACAACACTCAGCTTCTGCCCTGCGACAGAGCCCACGGCCAGTGCATCGAGCTGACGCGGCACGCCGCTCATCACACCGACTCGTATCTCGTTGTGCGTGATCGATGCGTTGGCGTCCAGCGCCATTACGAGTGCGGCCACTCGCTTCTCATACGCCAGCCAGAAGGCAGCGTCGGCGGGCTTCCTCTTCTTGATCCGCCCGTTCACAGCATTGGTCATTCCGGAATCCTAGCGCCGTCCACGTATGCCGATTTGAAGATCACCATCGCGGGCCGTCCCAAGTCATTGCCGGTCCACACGCGTACGGGCGATCGCGCCTACGGCTACTGGCGGGGCGATGACGCGCCGCGTAGGACACCGCCGAGCGCGTCAGCTGTCCTCTCCGCCGCGCCCAAGGCACTCAGCCTTGGCAGCGGAGTCCGACCAGGAGCCGACGCCACGAGGGGCTGTTGCTGGGCGACCGATTCTGAGGACGTTGTCGCCTGCCCGGCGAGCTCACTGCCATCCTCGCGACGATGCCGGTCACCCAGCTCCCGGATGATCCAGCTAGGGCGCGTATTGGGTTGTGATCAATGGGTGGCCCGAGTGCGCCGGTCGCTATGGTGGTGGGGTGATCACACGGATTGAGGTGTTGGAGCGGGCCGCCGCAGGAGACGGAGCGCTTCCACTTCTCACGCTGGACGAGTTCTTCGCCGACAACGAGCAGCA
This sequence comes from Streptomyces sp. PTY087I2, assembly GCF_001687325.1. Taxonomy (GTDB): domain Bacteria; phylum Actinomycetota; class Actinomycetes; order Streptomycetales; family Streptomycetaceae; genus Streptomyces. Next base: position 226,089 of record NZ_LZRD01000001.1, read on the forward strand.
GGAATCAGTCGCGCCCAACCAGTGGGGGTACGGGCGCCCGCCGCTCCAGACGATCCATCAGCGCTTGTCCGTTCTTCAAGAGGCAGCTGATGTGGCTTGGATGCGAGTCCAGTTGCACGAGGAGATGTTCGACAGCGATTTTCCCGACATTTCGGCTGAAGCGGTCGCCATCTGCACAAGCGCCGCAGCGGACGAGATTGAACGGCGCCTGGACGCCGAACTCTTGCAGAGCAGCGGCATCATCGAAGGACTTGTCTACCCCTCTGACTGGTTCGCAGAGATACCTGCCGTTCCAGAGCGGCACCATCTCCTGTCACTTGTGTGGGACTAACGACCCCGTGCACGGTAAGTCGTGTACGAGGTCGGTCGGTTGCATATTGGATGGTGATTCAAGGTGTGGTCCGGGCGAGGTCTTTGATCCAGATCATCGAGGCTCGTAGGTGGAGGCCGGTGAGATAGCTGTCCGGGGTCTTGCCGTATCGGGTCGCGATGCCTCGCCAGGACTTGAGTTTGTTGATCAGGCGCTCGACGGTGTTCTTCTCGTTGTAGAAGGCGGCGTCGTGACTGACGGGTCGACCACCCCCGGAGCCCTTCTTCTTCCGGTTGGCGGCCTGGCCCTTCTTCTCCGGGACCACTGCCTTGATACCGCGTCTTCGCAGGTGGACCCGGTTACCGCGGGACGAGTAGGCCTTGTCTCCGCCCATCGCGTCCGGCCGGGTGTGGGCACGGCCGACGGGCCCGCGAACCCGTAACTTCTTGAGCACCGGGATGAACTGCGGACTGTCCGCGGCCTGGCCCGCGGTCAGCACGAACGCCAGCGGGCGGCACTTGCGGTCGGCGGCCAGATGGACCTTGCTGGCCTGTCCGCCCCTGGAGCGTCCGAGGAGAGCGGCCTTCAGACGGACTCTCCGCCGGCGCCGGATACGTCGTCGCTCCTCCCGCTCGGGATCTGCTGTGAGATCCTGCCCGCTTTGTTCCTTGAGGCTGCCCCCTTTGACCTGGCCTTCTCCTCCTCTGCGGCAGCCTTCTCCAACGCAGTGATGGCGTCCTCGCTCAGGTGCATCCCAGCGGCATCGTGGTGTGCCCGCACGGTGGTGTAGTCGATACTGACCAGGGACAGGCCCACCTCGCCCCGCTTCGCCGCTCCCGCGATCAGGCCCTCCAGCAGGGCCTCGAAGACGCCAGCGTCACGCCACTGCCGGAAGCGGTTATGCACGGTCGACCAGGCGCCGAACTCCCGCGGCATCTCCCGCCACTGCCCGCCGGTCCCGAACCGCCAGATCATACCCTCGAACTGCTGCCGGAGCCGCTCGCGATACGGGCCGTACCTACCGATCAGCAGATACGGCCCGATGAACTCCCACTCTGCGTCCGTCAGTTGCACCCGCGTCATGAAAACGATCTACCAGACGAGGCCCCGCCGCGAGAGCGAATCCCGCAGATTGATCACGACTCGATTCGCGCCCTAGGCGACTCCTCGTCGGCACAGACTGGCCCGAAGGCTTGCGTGACGATCCGTCTGGTCAGTCTCAGTACGACAGGTGCCCATGACCGGCGGCGGAGCATATGCGTGTCCAGACACGTCGCGGCGGGCAAGTTTCCCGTTCCCCGATGGCTGGCCTGTCCACACGCATCTGACTGCCCCCTCGAGGTCCGGCTGGTCACGATGCGTCTTCGTTACTCTCCCCCATTGCCTGGGTCTCGAAGCTGACGCTTCCTCCGCGCAGCGGGGTCGTCCAACTGCCCGTGTCCGGGAGGTCGAAGAAGGCTGCGCGCTGGTGGCTCAGAAGAACTGACAGACTCTCGCCTCCCCACCACCCTGCGGTCGGAGAAGCCCACAGGGAAAGCTCGTGAGGATTTCATCGCGGTTGCCCCCGGGGCCCGGCGCAGGATGCCGGCACATCTCACGGGGAACCCACCGTCAGCCCGCGAGTACCGCACGCCCAGTGCAGCCGCAATCGGGCACCAATCTGTCGACGGCACGGGTAGAGGACCGCTTCGTTGTTGGCAGGAGACACAGGAGCAGGGAACCCTCGGCAGGGAGGACCGTAGCGTCGGCCAACGTTGGGCTCTGCCGGCCAGCATGCCGAGAGCTCCCGCATGCGCGGAGGTGCCACTTCAGAGAAGTGACTGGACTGGACGAACAAGGGCTCGACGCACACGCATCTTCGGCTTGGCGAAATCTGCGGCCCGCTGCCCCTCTGGTGAAACGTGCCTGCGGCCCCGGGTACACCCAGCTATTCTTGGGCGTGCTTGATCGCGTCCAGCACAATGTGGGCGATGTGATCGTCAGTCAGGCCGTACTGGATCTCACGAGCCTCCCGGCGCGTCGTCACGATACGGGAGTTGCGGAGGATCCGTAGATGCTGGGAGACGAGCGGCTGACTCACTCCAAGTGCGGCAACCAATTCGTGAACGTACTTCTGTCCCTTCGACAACTCGCGGACGATGCCGAGGCGCACAGGTGAGGCCAGCGCCCTGAGGAGTTCGCTGGCCGCCTGCAATGTTCGTATCGGCTCGTCCGTCGGAGAAGGAAGGGTTGCCATATGCGCATATTAGCATGTGACAATCATTTTCGACCCCTGGGCCGCCGGGCCCGACTACCCCCTCAGTGGTCGTCCCAGTGACCCTCATGGGCGGCGTGGCGGTGGCCATCATGCACGTAGTCGGTGTGATCCCCATGAGGGACCGCGACGTGACCGCACCCCTCACCATGCGCGTGGGTGTGGCCGTCATGGGCGACGTGGCCAGCGGTGGCGCACTCGTCGACGTGACTGTCGTGAATCTTGTGGAGGTGGCCGTCGTGCACGTAGTCGGTGTGGTCACCGTGCGGGACGGCGACGTGTCCACACCCCTCACCGTGCGCGTGGCCGTGATTGTCGTGCGTGCGATGCTCAGCGGCTGTAGTCATTACTGCTCCCTGTTCGTCGTTCGGTGCAGGACAAGGCGGAACCCTGCCTTGCGCCACACACATGGCGACATCAATATATAGCAACCCTCGCATGTGTGCGGTGGATGCGCCACGCGAGGCGAACATCAAGAGGCTCGGCCGCCAGCCCGGCGCTGGTGACGGCGCGTTTGAGAACGCCTCTCACCAGACCGTGCCCTCGAGTTACCTTCTCGGCGAGGATTTCCTGATCCACTCCACCCACCCCGCCCACGAGAAGACCGGCGAGCCCGTCAACTGGCTGCGCCTTCCCGTCCTCGACCGCGGGTGAAACGCTAAACAGGCCGACAAGGGCGGCTTCATCCAAGAGGCTTCTGGGCGCAAGCCGTCCCCGCTCCAGCCCTTCATAGACGTCCAGCAGATTGCCCGCGCCGCTGGCGTGTACCTGCCCGAGTAGGCGGCCCACACAGCTGAGCGCCCACCCTAAGGCCCCGGGGCGGGCACTCTCGCCCTCAACGTCACCGCGCGCCACCAGTACCCAGAATCAGGTTGCGGAGGTAGCTGCCAGCAGCCGAGTCTGTGACGATGCACCCCATCGAATGGATGAGGGCCGACGAAGCCCTCGACGTCCACCTCGGGAAGATGGTCCGCCAGGCATCAACGCTCGAATACTTCCTTGAGCAGACCGCCAAAGCACTCAGCGGCAGCCCCTACGGTGCCCTGCTGGTCAGCGGAGAGAACGTCAGCCGGGTCATAGCAGGGTGCAGAGCACTCATCCTGGCCCGCGAGGACGCCACAGACGAATGGCGCGCCAGGTTCAAGGAAACCCTCGACGACTGCGGGAAAGCGTTCGAGCGGCGGAACCGCTACGTTCACGGCGCAGTCAGCTGGCAGGGCCCGGACGGGCTGCCCGGCACCTCCCGTAGTAGGCGCCTCAAACCCGAACCCGACTTCGTCCCCCTCGACATGGCAGACCTCACCGGCCTGACCAGAGAGCTCAACCGCCTCACCTTCCGTGCCGCAGCGTGCTACGTCGCGGTGCTTGATGGCTTCCCCCCTCACCTAAGCGAGGCATACCACGAGGAGGACTGACGGCGCACGGAAGGAAGCACCCGCCCCCACGATCGGTATCAGGCGCTCGCGCCATCCTCACTTGCCGACGCCCCCAGAGCCTCAGCCTGCAACAGGCAAACTATGGCCGCCCTCGGATCCGCTTCCCCCCGCCGTCTCGCCCAGCACCTCAACCGCCTGCGTCACGATCCTGGCCAGGCCCAGACGCACAGCCTCCAACTCATCCGTTCCAGGCCCTCCAACAGGACGTCCGCTCCCCTTCGTCATCCCCGGCAACGACCAGCGGCAGGCCGTAGCTACCGGGAGCCGAAGTCGGGGAAGGCCGCGGCGAAGATCACGGCCAAGGAGTGGTTCACCTCGAAGCGGAAGATCAGCCCGACCACCCGCCGGGACTACCGGGATCTCTTCGACAACTACGTCATCCCGAAGTGGCGTGACTGGCAGGTCTCGGCGATCAGGGGAGGACGTGCCCGCCTGGCTGACCAAGCTCGAGACCAAGCCCGGCAAGTCAGGGAAGCTCCTCGGGTCCGCGCGGATCATCAAGGCTTACCGGGTGCTGTCGATGGTGATGAAGCACGCCGTGTTCTCGAAGCGCATCAGCACGAGCCCGTGTCACGACCACGAACTCCCGCGATCGGACGATGAGGATCAGCACGTCTACCTCACTACAGCCAGCCGGAGCACCTGGCTCCCGCAGCGGGCGAGTACCAGCTGATGATCTTCACGTTGGGGTACAACGGCATCCGGTAGGCGGAAGCGTCCGCCATCAAGACGGGCCGGCTGCTGGTGCCGAAGCGGGGAATACGGATCGTCCAGAACTTCACCGACGTCGGCGGTGTGCGCGAAGCCAGTTGCAGTCCTCCACAGTCCGACCGGGCCGCCGGTCTCGCTCCTCGCGCGAGGGCCCCGAGGAGTACCTCGACTAGGGACGCTAGCAGCGTCAACGGGGGGCTCGGTTCCGGAATATCCCTCTGGCGATTTCGATTCCCCTTAGTAGTTATCTCAGGAGGGGGCCCTGGTGGGCGAGCTGATGCTGTTCCGGCGAGACGCGGACGGGCAGGACGTCGAGCTGCGGGGTTCGACGGTGGCGCTGGAGGTGGAGCTGCAGCGGCGGGTCGAGGCCAGTCTGGAGCAGATGCTCGGCATCCGGTTCCTGGCGTCGGAGTACCCGACCGGTCCGTGGCATCGAGGGCGGATCGACACCCTTGGGCTGGACGAGAACGGTGCCCCGGTGGTGATCGAGTTCAAGAAGGGCTCCGACAGCGGGGTGCTGTCGCAGGCCGTCTCCTACCTGTCCTGGCTGGACTCGGCGCACCACGAGTTCGAGGCGCTTGTCCGGAGGATGCTGGGCGCGGAGGCCGTCGAGTCGATCGACTGGCGTCGACCGCGGATGGTCTGCATCGCGGCCGGCTTCTCCCACCACGATCGCATTGCCGTGCAGCGGCTGCCCGAGCGGATCGACCTGGTGCGCTACCGCGTCTTCGACGGCGGCCTGCTGAGCCTGCTGCTCGTCGACTCCTCACCAGGCTCCCCGAACCCGGCTGCGTCCCGGCGGCACCGGGAGCGGGACGCCGCAGCCGTCAGCGCGCCGACGGTGCCGGCCGGTCCAGCGGCGGGAAGTGCCGGCCTCGTCCCGGAGTGCCTGCGGGACCTGTACGCGGAACTGGACGACGCCCTGACGGCGTGGGGCGAGGTCGAGGTGGCAGCGCTTCGGCATTACATCGCCTACCGGCGGCTGGTGAACGTGGCATCGGTGCTGTTCCGTCCGAGGCACGAGGCGATCCTGGTCTACCTCAGACTCGACCCGGGCTCGGTCGTGCTGGAGGAGGGCTTCTCCCGGGACATGCGCGGCATCGGGCACCTGGGCACCGGGGACGTGGAGGTGCGCCTCGCGTCGGCGGACGACCTGGAGAGGGCAACGCCGTTGATCCGGAAGGCGTTCGAGGCGGCCTGACGTAACGAGAAGGGCGGCTGGAGCATCGATTCTCGATGCTCCAGCCGCCCTTCGGCGTCTGCGGCCCGTTGGCCCCGGGCTCTCTTCGCTCTCATGATCATGCCTCCGGTCCGGCCAGGGCGACGTCGTCCTGCGTCAGCTCCGCGCGGAGCCGCTGCTCGGCCACGTCGGCGTAGTGCGAGGACAGTTCGACGCCCACGAAGCGGCGGCCTTCGCGCAGGGCCGCGACGCCCGTGGAGCCGCTGCCGGTGAACGGGTCGAGCACCGTTCCGCCTTCGCGGCAGATCTGTACGAGCTGCTGCATGACCTCGACCGGCTTCTGGGTGATGTGCACCCTGCCCTTACGGGGCTGGGACGCGATGAAGTGTCCGGGCAGGTAGAGGTCCCGGCCCTTGGCCAGGCTGCCCTTGACTCCCCAGGTGATGAATTCGGCGGACTGCTTGAACCCGCCCTTGCGAGGCCGGCTGGCGGGCTTGATCCACGGGATCGTTCCGCTCCAGGTCCACCCCGCCATCTGGAGGGCGTCGGACGTGGTGGGCTCCTGGCGCCAGTCCGAGAAGACGACGGCGACCGCGTGCTCGGTCGATGCCCGGTATGCCTCGGTCAGCAGCTCGGTCAGCCAGGAGCGGTACGAGCGCTGGTCACGGTTCTCGCCGGGGAAGGTGGCGAGGTCGTGCGCCGAGTTGCTGGTGACGTACTTCGCTCGCGCCGTTCGACCGGTGCGCTCGGAGCTGGTTCGGCCACCGCTGTTGTACGGGGGGTCGGTGATGAACGCGTCGACGCTCTCATCCGGAAGGGTCTTCATCACGGTGAGGGCGTCGCCTCGGTGCAGCGTGTAGCTCATGTGGAGGGCCTCTTTCAGGGCATGACGGGGCTGTTCCCGCTCCGGACCATGCTCAACGGCACTCATCTCGGGCGGGGTTGTGCCGGAGATTAGCCGTGATCTCCGGCCGGGCCTAACGAGGTGTGCCGTGCTGCGGCCCCGGGTCCGGGAGTCGTTTGGTGCGGCCGGATTCCCGGTCTACTGTCTCGCCGTGTCACCGGGACGAAGCCTCGCTTCACCCCTGCTGAGCTGTGCTTATCCGTGCTGTCTTGTCCTATCGAGCAGCCCGGGGCGGCACGCTTTTCCCTCGTTCCACGCGCCGTCAGGAGGCAAGGTGTACCGCCTGAGATTACGAGCGCGGCTCGCTGCCGCGCTTGACCGGAGACCGGTGTCCGGGAGCTACCAACTCCCTTGACCCGGGCCCGCCCTGAGAGGCGGACGCACATCGGCGCGGTGCCGACGGCTTTGCACGAGAGGTCGGCACCGCGCCTCCTACGAACACGAGGAGCCGCTGCGATGCAGCATGCCCTGATACGCCCGCACCCCTCCACGCCCACGTCTCTCGGCGTACCCCGCCCCGCTGTTGACCGGCGGTCGCGATGAAGAAGGCCCTGGGAGCCGTCGCCGGTCTCTGTGCCACCGGATCCCTGCTGGCCCTGCCGCTTCTCGGCTACGCCGCCAGCAACGCCTCGGCGGCCACCTGCCCCGTCGGCGGTGAGCAGTCGGTGGACAGTGCGGCCGTCGCCAAGCAGGTGAAGGCGATTCTGGACGGGGGCGAAAAGGACTCAGTGTCCGTGCCGGGTCTGGACGCGCCCGCCGAGCAGATCCCGCACGCCAAGACCATCCAGGCCACCGGCGTCGCGATGAACGTCCCTCCCCGGGGGCAGGTCGTTGCCCTGGCCACCGCTCTGCAGGAGAGCGGTCTGCGGAACTTGAACTACGGCGACCGTGACTCGTTGGGGCTTTTCCAGCAGCGCCCGTCCCAGGGCTGGGGCTCGGCGACCGAGGTTCTCGACCCGGTCCACGCGAGCACCAAGTTCTACGAGGGGCTCAAGAAGGTCTCGGGCTGGGAATCCCTGTCCGTAACTCAGGCCGCCCAGGCAGTGCAGCTGAGCGGTTACCCCGAGGCGTACGCGAAGTGGGAGCCGCTGGCGACCGCCCTGCAGCGCGCGATCGAGCCGCTGCTCACGAAAGGCGACGACGCGTCGGCCGCTCCCTCCGGCCCCGGAGGAGTTCCGGCCGCTGCAGGGGGCTGTACGACCGGTTCGGACGGGACCGACTTCGGCACCATCCCGCCCGGATCGGTACCCGACGAGTACCAGATCCCGGCGGACGCTCCGGCCAAAGTCCAGACGGCGATCCGCTGGGCTCTGGGCCAGCTCGACACCCCGTACCAGTGGGGCGGGAGCTGCGCCGACTCGCACGGCAAGGACCCGATGGGCCGGTGCGACTGCTCGTCCCTGATGCAGGGCGCCTACAAGGCCGCCGGGGTCTCCCTCACGCGGACGACCTACACGCAGGTCAAGGAAGGCAAGCCGGTAGCGGTCGGCTCCGTACGGGCGGGGGACCTCCTGTTCACCGAGGGGTCCGCCGCCACGCCGGAGCACGTCGGCATGGCGATTGGCCACGGGCTGATCGTGCACGCGCCGAAGACCGGTGACGTCGTGCGCATCACGACCTTCGCCTCCTGGAAGCCGCAGATCCTCGCGGCCCGCCGCGTCGTCTGACCCGGCCTCTCCCCTCCCCTCCTCCTCTCTTCTCGCGTCGCCGCTCCACCTCTCGGGCTTCGGCGTGCACTAAATCGAACTGGAGTTCGCTATGTATCTGGCCGACAAGGTCATCCAGCTCGCCTACGACCCCGGCATCAAGCCGAACGAGGGCGGGCTCCCCGGCCTTTCCGTCCTCAAGCAGGTGATGGGCTCCATCAACCTCTTCGGCCTCGTCGCCATCGTCGGCGCGCTCGCCGTCAGCGCGGGCGTCTGGGCCTGGGGCCATCACAGTGGTGGGCACCAGGCGGAGGCGAACGGCAAGAAGGGCGTGCTGGTCAGCTCTGGAGCTGCCCTCCTGCTCGGGGCAGCGAATGGGATCGTTGCCTTCTTCAGCACGCTGGGAACGCAGGTCCGCTGATGCCTGCCCACTCCTCCAACCCCGGCGGCGCATCTCGCGTGCGCCGCCGGGCGCTGCTCGGCACCGCCGTCCTGGTGGTGCTCGTCGCCCTCGCCGGCCTACTCGCCTTCCTCACGCGCGACGCCAGGGCCCCCTCCACGCCCACACCACACAGCAGTTCGGCGACACCGCCTCCTTCCAGCGCGGCGCCGTCGGCATCGCCGCCTCCGCACGCGAATCACCGGGCTCTGCCTCGACCGCCGAAGACGCACGACCCGATCGTCTACGGAAAGGCGGCGGCAGCGGCGCTGTGGTCGTACGACACCCGGGCCTACTCCCAGCAGGCACTGCTGTCCGGGCTGCGCAAGTGGATGACCGGAGAGAAGAAGTACGTCGACACCGCCTCGGTCGCCAAGCTCGTCCCGTCGCCCGTGCTCTGGAAGCAGATGGCGGACAACGGTCAGCGCGCCAAGGGGGTCGTGAACGAGGGGCACTTCCCCGACTCGTTCACCCGGGCTCTCCAGGACGATCCCGGAGCGATCACGCAGACCTACCTGTACGCCGTGACGGTCTCCGGCAAGCAGTCGATCGCGTGGAAGGGCTCCCCGGCCGGAGGCGCGGAGAGCCGCGTCACCACCCTCGCGGTCCAGTGCCGCCCCTCCTCTCCCTGCACGCTGGCCGGTGTTCTGCCGGCCGTCGCGCCCTGACCCCACCCTCAGAAAGGAGGTATCGCCATGGGAGTCTGCGACTTTCCGCTGATGGACAAGGTCTGCGGCGCGGTCGATTTCGCCAGCAACCCGGCCGGGGCCGTCACCGACGGCATCGGGGCGTGGATCGCGAAGTCCGCGGGTGAACTCGCGGCGAGCGCTGCGGATCTCGCCGCCGACGCCGTGAACTCGACCACCGCGATCGACCTCAACGCTCAGTGGTTTAGGACCAACTACGAGCTGTTGCTTCCGGTCGGCCTCGCGCTTACCGTCGGCTTCTTCTGCATCGCCTTGGTGTCCGCCGCCTGGAGGCGGGACGAGCGTGCCCTGGCGCAGGCTGCGGTCGGCACGATGACCGGGATCCTGTTCAGCTTCTGCGCCGTCGCCTTCACGTCCGTCGCGATCACGGTCGTCGACGTGCTGTCCGACGGCCTGTTCCAAGCCGCGAACACCTCGGTGGACGACGCCATCCGCCGCATCATCAACGTTCAGCAACTTGGAGCGATGTACGGCCTGGGCTGGGGCGTCCCGTCCCTGGTCGCCTTCGGCTGTGCCATCGGCGCGTTCATGTACTGGTGCGTCATGGTCGCGCGGAAGGTCGGCGTGCTGATCCTCGTCTCCCTGGCAGTCTTCGCCGGAGCGGGCGGCGGCTGGGAGGTGGCGAAGCGCTGGCGGCGCGGCTGGATCGAAGCCACCGCAACGCTCGTCGTGTCAAAGCTCCTGATGACCGTGGTCTTCCTCATCGGCGTCTCGGCGATGGGCAAGGCCGACTCGCAGGACGGCATGGCCGCGCTCTCCGACGCACTGGCCGGACTCGTCGTCATGATCCTGGTGCTGCTCTGCCCCTACGCGACGTACAAGTTCATTCACTGGGCCAGCGACGGCGGCGGTAACGACGATCTGCACCGCACCGGCGTCGCCGGAGTGGCGGTTGCCGCAGGCGCCGCGAAGACGGCCGGCACCCTCGCGATGCAGGCCGGCACCGGCACCCCCGCCCCGCAGGGGCCCAGCGAGGTTCCCGGCGCGGGGAGCGACGGTGTCACCTCCGGCATCAACCCCACCGGCGGGAACCTGAGCAAGGAGGGCATCGACTCCGGACCGCCGAAGGCCCGGACGAACTTCCGGTACGGCGAAGACCCGGACGCCTCCGGTGACAAGGGGCGGGCCCTCATCCAGCGGCCCGGCATCCCACCGCTGATCAACCGACCCGGCGGCACGGAAGCCGCCGATGGCGAGGACGGCTCCGCAGCCCAGCCCGCTGCGGTGTCGATTCCGGGCGGGAGCATGCCGCGCGTCGGCTCGGCAGCTCCGGGCGGCCCCGGGTCTCCGCCGCCGACCGGCGGCGGTCCATCGCCCACCGGGTCCGAGACGAACTGGGTCTTCCCGACCCGTCCGCCGTCCGGATCCTGACCCGCCACGAGTACGGGGGCGGGCTGGCACCCAGCAGTCCGCCCCCGACTCCCCCGATCACCACCGAAGGAGCCCTGCCATGTCCTCCAGAAGAGCGCCGCGCCCTCCGCCCTGCCGCACTCGCACCCACTGTCTGGACCCGCCATGTCTGCCCGATCCCAGGCCGAAACCGCCTCGGCCACCGTCAAGTTCCCGCACCGCAGTCGCCGAGGCGTACTGCTCGGCCTCACCGTCCCCCAGCTCATCGTCGCCGGGCTCACCGGGCTGCTGCTGCTCGCCGTGATCATGACCCGCGGCGTCGTCGGCGCGCTCCAGCTCATCCCGCTGTGGAGCGCCATCGCCCTGCTCGTGTTCGTCCGCAAGCGCGGTCGGTCCCTCGCCGACTGGACTCCGATCGTCCTCCGGTACGCGCTGCGCCGGATGCGGGGCCAGTTGATCTGGCTCGCCCGCCCGTCCCGACGTCCCGTACGTGAGGGGCACCTCAATCTGCCGGGCACCTCCGCCAGCCTGCGTGTCGTCACCGCGCCCGACCGGCGGTACGGCGCCGTGCACGATCCCCACACCGGGTCGCTGACCGCCGTCGTCAAGGTCTCCTCCCGCGCCTACGCGCTCCTGGACCCGGGCACGCAGAACGCGAACGTCGCCGGGTGGGGCCGGGCGCTCGCCGCGCTGGCCCGTACCGGGCACGTCGCCCGCATCCAGGTCGTCGAGCGTACGGTCCCCGACAGCGGTGACGCCCTTCGCCGGTACTGGGAGGAGCACGGCCGGCCCGACACCCCGCTCGCGGGCGCGATCTACACCGAGCTGATCCAGAGCGCGGGCCCCGCCGCCGCGCCGCACGAGGCGTACGTCGCCATCAGCCTGGACGCCAAGGCCGCACAGCGGCTGATCAACCGGGCTGGCGGCGGCCTCCCCGGCAGCTTCAGCGTCCTGGCCCAGCTGACATCGACCTTCGAACAGGCCGCGCGGACCGCCGGACTCAACCCCACCGGCTGGCTCACGGCTCGCGAGATAGCGGCCGTCGTGCGCACGGCGTACGACCCCAAGGCCCTGCCCGCGCTGGACCGCTGGTCCGCCTCCGGCCGCCCCGAGGCCGAGCCCGCCGCCGCCGGCCCCGTCGTGGTCGTGGAGAAGGGCGACCACATCGTCTCCGACTCCGCGTTCCATTCCACCTACTGGGTGGAGAACTGGCCCCGCACCACGGTCGGAGCCGGGTTCCTGCACCAGCTCCTGTTCACGGCGGGCGTGCGCCGCACGCTCTCGCTCGCCTACGAGCCGGTGAGCGTGGACGCCGCCCTGCGCGACATCCAGCGTAAGAAGGCGAGCGTGGTCGCGGACGCCGCCGAGCGCGCACGGCGTGGCCAGGTCGAATCCGAGGCGGACGCGATCGAGTACCAGGACATCCAGGCGCGTGAGCGTCAGCTCATCGCCGGCCACGCGGATGTGGCCCTGACGGGTCTGCTGACCGTCTCCGCTGACTCCGAAGACGAGCTGCGCTCCGACTGCGCGGTGGTGGAAACCGCGGCGGTCGGCGCCGGGCTCGACCTGCGCCCGCTCACCTGGCAGCAGGCCAGCGCCTTCACCGCTGCGGCGATGCCGCTCGCGCTCGCCGCCTGACGCCCGCGCCTCCCCGCGTCCGGAAAGAGCACCCTCATGTCCCGTACCCCTGCCCCGCCCGCGCAGGACTTCGTACCCTTCGCGACCGCCGCGCTCGACTTCCACCGAGCGCTCAACCTCCCCGCCGGCCCGCTCGTCGCGTCCCGGGACGAGCTGGACGCCCTGCACGCCCACCTCGTGTCCCTGCACGGGCTGCTCGACGCGCACACCTCACGCACCGGTCCCCTCGTACCGGTCGAAGGCGATCACCTCCACGGTGCGCGCACCCGTATCTGGCAGGCCGCCGACCACATCCACAGCGCCTACCACGCATCCCCCCGGCCCGGCTCCGGCGAGCTTCCTACCCGGGAAGCGTGCCGCCCCGGACTGCCCGAAGGCGCTCCGGAACTCACCATCTGCCAGCGCCACCAGCGAACCGCCCGCCTCGTACGGCGCCACTCCAGCCCCGCCGACCTGCGCGCGCCGTTCACCGGCCAGATCCGCCACTGACCACTCACCCCCCGGAGAAACGTTCATGCCCAGGACCCGCGCCAGCGCCTCCCACCTGTTCGTCCCCCGCAAGGCATCCCGCGCCCAACAGCGCGCGGCCCGCGCCGGTTTCGCCGCCGCCCGCCGCCAGGCACAACTGGCCGGGGCACCGCCCAAGCACCGCAAGGAGGCCGCCCTCGACCCGGAGCTGCGACCGGTCTACCCGGCGTCGGGGCGGCCCGGACCTGCCTCGGCGCGCGGCAGCAAGCTGCGGCTGCCCGCTCACCGGATGACGACCGCCACGGTCAGCGGCGCTTACCCGTTCTTGGCCGAGGGCGGACTCGGCTCGTCCGGGATCTTCATCGGCAGGGACGTGCACGCGGAGGCCGCCTTCTGCTACGACCCGTTCGCCCTGTACAACAGCGGGCGGATCGAGGGCTTCACCAACCCCAACGCGGTGTTGGCGGGAATCATCGGCATGGGGAAGTCGGCGCTGGCGAAGTCCATCGCGACGCGTGCCATCGCCCACGGTTACAAGATCTATGTGCCCAGCGACCCGAAGGGTGAATGGTCGAACGTGGCACAGGCTCTCGGCGGCCACACCATCGCCCTGGGACCGGGGCTCCCCGGACGTCTCAATCCTCTGGATGCCCCGGCGCGGCCCGCGTCGGTGACCGAAGAGGACTGGTCCGCCGAAGTACGCAAACGGCGTCTCGCGCTGCTGGCCAGCCTTGCCCGCACCGTACTGAACCGCGATCTGCTGCCGATGGAGCACACGGCCCTCGACCTCGGCCTGGACCTGGTCGTCGCCGAGGCCAAGGTTCGCGGCACGGTGCCGCTCCTCGGCGACATCGCCGATGTCATGGGCTCGCCGGACCGCCTCGACCGCGGCTTCGGCCGCCCCGCCGACGGGATGGGTCACGCAGCTCAGGACCTTGCCCACGCCCTGCGTCGGCTCGTACATGGAGACCTCAGCGGGATGTTCGACGCCCCCTCGACCGTCGCCTTCGACCCGACGACGCCGATGCTCTCGATCGACCTCTCCCGGCTCGGCAACTCAGGCGACGACACCGGTCTGGTTCTGGCGATGACCTGCGCCAGCGCCTGGATGGAGTCCGCTCTCGCAGACCCTGGCGGCGGCCGACGCTGGGTGATCTACGACGAAGGATGGCGCGTCCTGAAGCACATCGCGCTGCTGGAACGGATGCAGAGCCAGTGGAAGCTCAGTCGAGGGCTCGGCATCGCGAACTTGCTGGTCATCCACCGGCTTTCCGACCTGCTCAGCGCGGGCGACGCCGGATCGCGCGGCCGGGTACTGGCCGAGGGGCTCCTCGCGGACTGCAGCACACGCATCATCTACCGGCAGGAGAGCGATCAACTAGCAGCGGCAGCAGCACTGTTGGGGCTCACTGGAGTAGAAACCCAGGCCGTCTCCTCCCTCACCAAGGGCAGGGGCCTGTGGAAGGTCGCCGGTCGGAGCTTCGTCACCCAACACCTCCTCCACCCTTCCGAACGCGAACTCTTCGACACTGACGCACGCATGTCGGGATAGCTCAACCGCTTCTAGCCGCAGTCGAGTTGCTTACCTTCACGGATCGCCTGCTTCCCGAGACGGGCTGCACCCCTGCGGTGATTCTCAGTGTCCGCGAACCGCCGGACGACTGGAAAGGCCGGCCCAGCCCAGCCCAGCTCACCACTGGGCCGTCGTGCCGAAGCCCGCCTTCGGACGCGGTTCCGCCGGGACGCAGAGGAACCCGTCGGCGTCCACCCGCCGCCATCCCTCTTCGCTGCCGCATTCGCGGTGGCGCCGCCACCGGAACCAAGGACTCAACGTGCCCACTTCGTCCAGCTCTCCCTCACCTAACGAAGATCAGTCACCGGCAGGCAACGACCACATGGCGTGGCGGCAACACGTCCCGGCACTGGCCTCCGCTTCTGCCGGTATCAAGCAGGCAGAAGACGCCTGGGACGCCGTCTCGGACTACTTCTGCGACCACGACGGTTGGCCGGTGGACGAGAAGGGCTACGCGGACGGCAAGGTCGTACGCGACGCCCAGGCGTGGAAACACGTCGAGGTCTTCCTCGCTCACGGTCCCGAGGTATTGGCCGGGGTCCGCGCTGCCGCTACTGGTGCCGATTACCTCGGGGAGCCGATCAGTGAGGACCTCCGGCGCCTGAGCAGCATCGACGCCGCCCTGAAGCGCGCCGGACAGATCCAGCGCGAGTGGGACGACGTCATGACGATCATGGACGGCTCCCTCCCCGGCACCCGGGCGCTCTACGAGGGCCGGGCCCGTGAAATCCGGAACGCCGAGGGCTGGCACGACGCGCACGAGCTGTCGCTGCACGGCCCGGCGCTGGTGCGGGCCGCTGAATACGTGACCTCTCGGCCGGAACCCGAGCAGCCCTCGCAGACCGAGCGGGTGCGGGTGGCGCTCAAGCGATCGGCCTCCGGCACCAGCACAGCTCCACCAACCCCGCCCCCTGTGCCTCCGGCGTCGCCGACACCTCCCCATCGGTCCCGCTGACGCCACTACCACCGCATTCCGGCTCGGCCAAACCTGCCGATCTCCGGATCCTCATAACACCGGTACCCATACACGCGCCCCTCACGTTGACCCGTGTCGTCGACTCTGGGGCGCTCAGCCACGGAGACCATCGATGCCCCCCGATCAGCCCCTGGTTACCCTCCAACGGGAGGGCGCGCGTGTCACCGCGCGTACAAGCGGGCCCGCTGCCTCACGGGCGCCGGACAGCGACCCGGAGCAGGAACGCGGGTACGGGCACCTCACATCCCCCCTTCGGCAACGCGGCCTGGTCTGCACCGTCGAGTACGGCCTCAGCGACTACTTCGTCCATGCCTCGCTTCCAGACGGCAGCGACGTGATCATCTCGCCGCCGCAGGAACCGTCCAGCGAGCACCCACCCGGGTATCCCGAGAGCTGGCTCGTCACCCGCCACCGCAGCGATGAGCCAGCAGCCTACGAAGTGATCTACGACTCGGAGCCGGACGGCCCGCACGCCCGGCACCGCGGCGACGTCACAAGGTTGCTGGCCGCCGTCGACACCCGTCTGGATCAGCTCGGCGTACCTCCACGAACAGAGCCGAAACGGTTCGCTCACGACATCGCCGCCGACGCGGTGCTCCACCGCGCGGGCTTCGTCCCGGCCGTCGAGTTCGGCGGTGGGCACTACCACCGGCTGCCCTCGGCCATGACCGACCCTGAGGAGCAGCGGCTGGTGGTGACCCGGGCCTTCGACATGCTGCGGGCCGACGGCTTCGATGTCTCGTGCGACCCTGACCTGCTGGAACACGACATGCCTCCCCACTGGATCCCGGAGACGAGCCTCGGCGACCGCCTCGGGTTTCTGGCCAAACACATCCAGGCGTCGACGCATACGCGCGACATGGTCGCCAACCTGAGCGAAGTGACCGCCCCGGGCGACGGCGTTCTTCAGCGGGTCGTGGAGATCCTCGACACGACGGCCGAGTGGTGGGAAGGGTTCGGCGAACCAGCCGATCACCGCTACGCGCAGCGTCTGCGCACCATCGCTGAGAGCCTCGACTCCTACGCGATCGAGCTGCGCGCGATACGCGGCGATCTGGCCGACCGCCATGCCGTGCGCCCCGGGAAGGACCGGGTCCGCGAGAACCAGGTCGCTGCGTCGACGCCTGCGCCACCACGGGTACGTGCTGCTCTCGCGCCCTCGCCGACGGCTGCGCAGCGCCGTGCTTCCTCGGCGCTCCCTTCCACGGCGGCGGCCGTCAGTCCCGTACCTCCGGCCCGCCCCCCGTCCGCCCCCGGTCGCTGACCGCCTCCCCTCTCAGAGTCCTCCGTGCCTCGTACCACCAGAGCCATCCCGGACCTGGCCCCTGCCCTGCACGCCCACACCGGATGGATCAGCCATGCCCACCCATTACCAATCACTTCCCGATGTCGCCTTCGGTCACCACCCTGACCACGGCATCGTCGCCGCGAACCCGAAGCAACTCGTCTCCACCGTGTGGATGTTGGCTCGGTTCGACTTCCACCCCGTACCGGACCAGCCGACGCTGTACGCACTGGCTGATCAGCAGCGTGACGGACCGGGGCGTACCTCCCGGGCAGTCGCGCTGCTGCGCGAGGCCGGCTACCAGGTCGACGTGGACGCCGCGTACGACCCCTCGCTGGCCTCCCGTGCGAACTCCACCCGTGACCGGGCCCCGCGCGCAGATCCCGAGGTGGCGTTCGCCGAGCATCCGCAGCTCGGCATCGTTGCGGCCACCAGCGACCACTCCTCGGCGCTCGGCGGCCAGCTCATCCTGGAGGAGCACGGCTGGCGGCTGGACCCGAATCTGGACATCTACACGCTGCCCGTCACCGCCGACCGCACCGAGTCCGTGCAGAAGGTCGCCAGCGCCACGGTGGCGATGCAGCGGTCCGGTCTCCAGGTCGCTGTTCATCCCCACCTCGCCCACGACGCGGCGCTGCGCCGCGCTCCCGCGCCCACGAGCGCCGAGCGCCTCCTCCCCGGTCAGGGCGCCACGCCCAACAAATCTCGCGACGCCGCCGCGCTCGCAGCGAGCCCAGCGCGCTCGGGCCTCCGGGACAAGGCGCCGACTCCCGCCGCCGCTGCCTCCGGAGCTTCAGGTCGCCCCGTCGACCCGCGCATCGCGTTCTCCCGAAATCGCTAACTCACCTTCCGTAAGGAGCAGTTCTCATGGCTGTGAAGACCATCTGGCCCATCACCCACTCGTGCGGCCACCACACCGAGCGCGACCTGTCCGGCCGGGCGGCCGATCGCCGCGCGGGCTTCGCCGAATGGCTCGCCAAGCAGGAGTGCACGGACTGCTGGCGGGCCGCCAAGGTGGGGGACGAGCAGGACAAGGCGGCCTGGCTGGAGGCCAAGCGAGCCGAAGAGCAGGCCGAGTCGGAAGCCTGGTCGGAGCAGTACCGGATGCCTCCGCTGGAGGGGACCGAGCGGGCCGTCGCCTGGGGTGTGCGCTGTCGTCATCAGGTCCTCGCCGCCGCCTACACCGCCCTGGTACTCGAAGGGGAAACCGATGAGAAGGAGTGGGAGGCGATCGAGGAGGCCGCGCGCTTCGTCACTCGCGCCGGCTGGTGGATCGACCAGCGCTCCTCCGAGCCCGGAGACCTCGCCGAGCTGCTCCAGGCCGCCACCGAGGCCGACCGGCCGACGGAGAACCCCCACTTCTGACGGCCCGGCGCCCCGCCCCGGCCCGCCTCCCTTCGTGAGGTTCAGCTAACGACGGGGCGCAGTCCGAGCTGTAATGGCCATCGACCGGAATCAGGGAACCAGGTCCACCGAGGTCGCGGAGAAGTCAAAACGCAGATTTCCCCACACGGTCTCGGGGCGAAGCCCGGCGTCGCCGTGGTGGTACTCCATCACGGCGCTCGTCATGTATTCGCGGGTTCGGTGCCAGTTCAGCAATTCTTCCTTAGCAACCGCCTTTGCCCATCCAGGGAGGTCCGGGGTGCTCTGGACCGAAGAGAGAAGGGCGTCGAGGGCTTTATACCACTCGGTGAGCTGGGCGCGATGGTGCCGTACCAGCAGGTCAACGCCTTCAGCCCCATCCTTCGCCGCAACGACACGCAGGTCCTTGCCTGTGAGGCACCCTTCACGCACCTCGTGTCGGCGGTCCACATACCGCGCGTACTGCAGCCGATACTGCGGCGGAATCTGCTTTCCCTCCTCAGATTCCCAACCGGCGTAAAAGTAGTTCAGGTGCCAGTCCGGTGTATCCGACCGCGGCACAAGGCGGAGTTCGGCGTCGCCTTCGCTCACGGTATGGGCCTCGTTGCCGATTCGGCACCACGAGGCGCCATCGGCGAAGCCGTCCCGCACCCATTCCTCTAGTTCAACCAGGTCTCCTCCGAACCCACGTACCACGTCGGTGGACGCGCTGGTAATCGCCAGATCCGCGAACGACAGGTTCAAGGCAGTGATATTGACGCGGACTTCGGATGCTGCTGCGCTGTGTTCCGTCATAGCTTGAGGGTCTCGCAAACCGGGATTGACAGCTGGTCGAACCACTACATGTCACCCATCCGGGCGGGGCGCTACTACAGCACGCCTCCAACTGCTGGCCGACGGGCGCGAAGCGATCCGTCCAACACCACTTCCCCCGAGCCGAACCATGGCCGCCGGTCGCGGCAACTCACACGCCCTCAGTGCCTTGGGATAAGCGGCGACACCTACCCGCAAAGTCCGGCCGGGCCAAATCGCGGATTCCGCGGATCCTCTCCCGTGACGGCCCGAACACCGGGCTCGTGTCCGCTACTCCTTCGAGGTAGACGCCGTGATCGCTCACCTGCAGCGTGCCAGCAACACCGAGGGGCTGCTCTCGTACCTGTACGGTCCCGGCGAACGTGGCGACCACGTCAGCCCTCGGCTGATCGCGGGCGAAGGTCACGGAGCCCCGATCGAACTGCTTGCCGAGCCCGGCTCGCTGCCCTACTTGGCGCACGCCCTCGACGCACCCGTCGAACGGCTCGGTACTCGTGTACCCGCGCAGCCGACGTGGGTCTGCTCGGTTCGCTCCGATCCTCGACAGCCGGACCTCACCGACTCGCAGTGGGCCGCTGTCGCCCGGCGCTTGGTGGACGTCACCGGGATCGCTCCGGAAGGTGATCCGGATGCCTGTCGGTGGATCGCCGTACGTAACCGGCCACGGCAGGTGCACGTCGTGGCCACCATCGCTCGTGAGGACGGAAGCCTCCACAACGGCTATCGCGACGCCTTCCGTCTGCAATCCGAGTGCCAACTTCTCGCCGCCGAGCTGGGCCACCTGCCCATCGCTCCGCAATCGACGCCCCGCACCCAGGAGACCCGCATGCCTTCCCCCTCCATCACCATCACCGCCGAGCCCAGCGGCAGCGTCTCGGCCAAGGGCGCCAGCGACGACCTGTCCGCCACACTCCTCAAGCACGCCGGCTTCCAGCAGATCGACGACTGGTACGGCCGACGTCACCGCCTCCCCACCACTACCCCGACCGATGACCGGGCGGCCATCGCCACCCACGCTGCCGAGATGCTCCGCGCCGCTCGCTACGGTGTCGACCTCGACCCCGCCCTGGACACCACCAAGGCGTTCACCTCGGCGAATCCGCTCGGGCCCTACGCCGCCGGAGCGGAACTCCTCCGGCTCACCGAACAGATCAGGTCCGCCGAGACCGGCGTCGACCTGAAGCAGGCTCTCGACCACCTCCTCGATCCCGAGCACGGCGCGCTGGAGCGCATCCGGGAGGCGCTGGAGGCGGCAGGCGAGCAGATCACCGATCTCGACGATGAGGCGTTCCAGCTCGCCGACCGGTTCGGCTTCGCCGAGGACTTCGTCCACTCGGCCATGTCGGAACTCGTTGATTCGGACGACGAGTTGCTCGGTGTCGGCCGTGGGCAACAGCCCTCGGACCAGGCGCAGACGCGCTCTCGATGGCTCCCTCAATTCCGAGGCGCCGCCGTCGCCGCTTCGCCTGCAGCGGCCAAGGCTCAGGTCTCCGCGTCTCCCGACTCTCGATCGACGCAGCCCAGCGCGGCCGGCCTCCCGCCGCGCGCGCCAGGCCCCCGACTGTGACTCAGGTCGTCCTGGCCGCCGCCAGCCGCCAGCCCGTCGCGCGCCCGCAGTCGGCTCGCCCGTCCACGACCACTACTAAGGAGGGCGACATGCCCGAGCACTACTCCAGCATCGGCGAGGCCGTCGGCGCTGCCATGCAGCACAACATCCGGCTCGCCCAGCGCAGCAACGCGCCCGGCTCCGACAGCCCACTGCAGGCCCGGCACCTGCCCAGCGCTTCCGCCGATCCGTACTCAGTCCGCGGAATGATCGCTCGCCTCCACGAGGACGCCACGCCCGACGAAGTGGCCGGGATCATCAAGGAGATCAATGGCGCGCTGGTCGGGGTTCTGCCCGAACTGACCGAACTCGTCGCCACTGCCGCCGACTGGACCCGTGGCCGCCTGGAGTTTCCCGCCGACCCCGAAGTCTATTACCCCACTTGGGAGACCTGGAAGGTACTGGCCGCCGCACACGAGATGCTCCGCGACGTCCACGAGGAGTTGGCGGTCGCTGCGGACGGGGTCGCCGCGTGCCCGGCCCAGCGGGCAGACCTCCGGCATCACGAGAACGTCCGCACCCTGCGGAGCCGGGAACTGCTCGACGACGTCTTCGGTGCCGGCTCGGTCGCCCCGGACCTGGTCGCTCGCACCACCGAGGGGAATCTCGATCCCGAGGTCCGGCTGCAGGCAGTCGCCCTCCAGGTCTCGCCCGTCGCGGCCAAGGCCGGCGTCGAGACCAGTGCCCCGCCACGCCGCCCCCGCCCACGGCACGGCCTGCCAGTCCCCAGCGCTGAAACGTTCCCCTCCGGCCGTCAAGGAGCAGACCCGTGAACGACACGAGAGCCGAGCGCGCCCCGCCATCGCCCGCTCGCACCCTCAAGGAACCGCCGTGCCCCCACGTACCAGTGCGCCCTCGACCACCACCGGGTCGGACGCGCTCCTCTACCTCCTCTTCGGCGTCCTCGGCGCCGCCATATCCTTCGGCTCTCTCGCCTGGTTGACCGGCAATGTCATGAACTCCCTTTTCGGCAGCGGGCCGTGGACACCGTTCCGCGCGACGGACGCCCTGCTGCACCCCGAGGTGCTGTGGCCGACCCTGAGCACCACCGCGCTGCTGGTCGGCGCCCGCCTCGTCCCCGGCCTGATCACCCTGGCCCTGGCCACCACCGGCCTCGTGCTGTGGATGCGCTGGCGCTCCGGCTCCAGGACCGGCCTCGCCCGGAAGGGCGAGCTGGCGCCGCTGCTGGACAAGGAGAGCACCGCGAAGGCGAAGAGCCTCCGCCCCTCCCTCAGCGACCGGGAGCGTAAAAGAGGTCGCGCCCGCCGACCGCGGCATCCTGCTCGGCACCCTCGACCCCGGTCGTGCCGAGGTCCGGGCTTCCTGGGAGGACGTGATCGTCGCGATCATGGCTCCTCGAAGCGGGAAGACATCCGGACTGGCGATCCCCGCAATTCTCTCGGCTCCCGGCCCGGTCCTGCTCACCAGTAACAAGGCCGCGAACGACGCCTTCACCGCGACGGTGGACGCCCGCGCCGAGGTCGGCACCGTCTGGACCCTCGATCCGCAGCAGATCGCGCACCACCCGCGCGAGATGTGGTGGGACATCCTGGCCGACGCCCGCGACCTGGCTGGGGCGAAACGCTTGGCCGGGCACTTCGTCTCCGCGAGCGTGGACGAGTCGTCGGGCTCCGACTTCTGGTCCACCGCCGCGAGCAACACCCTCGGCGCGCTGTTCCTGGCCGCCGCCAGCCACCGGCGGCCGATCACCGACGTCCTGGCCTGGCTCGCCACCCCGGCCGACCGCACCCCGGTGGACCTGCTCACCGACGCCGGCCACGACGCGGTCGCCGCCCAGCTCCAGGGCACCGTCTCCGGCGCAACCGAAACCCGCGATGGCATCTTCGAGACCGCGAGGCAGTACGCGAGCTGCCTGCTCGACCCGGATGTCGCCGCCTGGGTCACGCCGAACGAGGACCTCCCCGAGTTCAAGCCCTTCGCCTTCGCCACGTCTCGCGACACGCTGTACCTCCTCAGCAAGGACGGCGGCGGCAGCGCGAGCGCGATCATCGCGGCGGCGGCCGACGCCGTCATGCGCGCGGCGGTCATCGTCGCCGAGCGCTCCGGCGGGCGACTCGACCCGCCTGCTCTGTGCGTCCTCGACGAGGCCGCGAACGTCTGCCGCATCTCCGATCTCCCCGATCTCTACAGCCACTTGGGCAGCCGGGGCGTGATCCCGATGACGATCTTGCAGAGTTATCGGCAGGGCCAGCGGTGCTGGGGCGAGGCCGGGATGGACGCCCTGTACTCCGCCGCCACCGTCAAGATCATCGGTTCGGGCATTGATGACGCCGACTTCGCCGACCGTCTCAGTCGGCAGGTCGGTGACCACGACGTCCAGACCACCTCGGTGTCGACCAGCGAGGGTGGCAAGTCCACCTCGGTGAGCATGCGTACCGAGCGGATCCTGCCGCCCGACGCGATCCGCGCCCTCCCGAAGGGCAAGGTGTTGCTGCTGGCCACCGGGATCCGGGTCGCCATGCTCAACCTCAGGCCCTGGTACAAGGAGCCCTCCGCCAAGGTCGTCGGGCCGGCCTCCGCCCGTGCCACGAAGGCGATCACCGAGCGAGCCCTCGCCAAGACCATCGGCCACGACGACTTCGAGCTGTCGGCATGATCGCCCCCGTCCCCGAGGCGCTTCTGCATAGCAGCCGGCGGCCTCTGGATCAGGCACCGATCGACCGGGGCACTGTCCACGAGCGCTCGGGACGACGGTCGACGTCTTCGACGCCGTCGCGGACGCCACCCCGGAGAACGGCAAGCCGGACCGCTGTTCCCTGCCGATCCGGCGCCCCCGTCCAGGCAGTCGGGCGCCCCCCACCTCTCCGCGTTCTGGAGTCCCATCGTGTCCTCGCGCAGTAACTACTCCTCCGTGCCCTTCTCCGTACCTCGCTCCGGACGGCTCGCCGGGTCGCCGGCCGTACGGCGTGACGGCAAGTGGTGCCTAGTCGTCGATTCGGGTTCGGTCATCGCTACCGATCCGGCCTTCACCGGCGAGCTGGACCGCTTCGCCGCGTTGATGGCCGCCGCCGACCAGTCGGTCGCCGTTCTGCGCACCGCGCAGGGCGATCCGCTGGCTTCTCGTAGCCGAGGGCGACGATGAACCCGCTGTTGCGGGCGGAGCAGGCAGTCCTCGGCTCGGTACTGCTCGACCCGAACCAGCTCGCGCACCTGGACTGGCTCGCGCCCGATCACTTCGACCGTCCGGTTCACCGGGCTTTGTTCACCGCGCTGCGGAAGCTCCGACACGACGGTCACCCGGCGGCAGCGGCTGATGGTCCGGTGCCTCTGTCGTGGGTGACCGACTCCGTCGTCGAGGCCGACCGTCACGTCCGAGGGCTGACCGCGGTGTACGCCCACACCCTGGTCTCGGCCTGCCCGCGTCCCGAGCATGCTCCGGTGTACGGCCGCATGGTGCTGGAGGGTGCGATCCACCGGACCGTTGCCGAGCACGCGATCCGTCTCCACCAGGCGGCTCGGGCCGACGTCCTGCGGGGAGAGGTCGAGGGTGCGCTGCGGTCGGCGGATGTCCTGGCCGGGGTGCTCACCGATCTCGCGCGGCGCTGGGGTACCGAACCGCGTCCGGTCGCGCCGCCTGCCCCGCCGACCACCGTTCCGACCACGCCGACGGTTCAGGCCGACCAGGTTGCCGGGGACGAGCGTTTCCTGCTCGCCGTCCTCGCCGAGCAGCCGAAGGGCATGGAGGAGGTGGTGGGCTGGTTGCGGCCGGGGGACTTCGCCGACCCGGGCCACGGGCAGCTCTACCGGTGTCTCGGTGCCCTGCACCACCGGGGCGAGCCCATCGACCGGATCACCCTGCTCTGGGAGGCCCAGCGGCGGGGCCTTCTGGCGGACGGCACGCTGTCGGGCGAGCAGCTCACCGCGATCTGCGACGGCGTAGGCCCCGGCAGCGCGGAATGGCTGGGTGAACGGGTCATGCGGTCCTCCGTGACCCGCACCGCAGCTGCTTCCGCCCGCGCCGTCCGAGCCTTGGCCCAGGACGAGGCCCTGGGCCCCGGGCCACTGATCAACCACGCGCTCTATGTACTCGGTCCTCTCGACGAGGTGCGCACCCGCTGGCAGTTGGCGACCGGCGACCCGCCTCCGGCGCCGAAGGCCCCAGCTCCTTCGGACAACGTGCCTCGCCCCGCCCAGGTGCAGGCCGCCCTCGCCCGCAGCTCACCGAGCCTTCCCTCGCCGCCCTCGGCGCTATCCCGAGGTGCGCCCAGGTCAGCCGCCGTACGACCACGGTCCCTCGGCCCCAGCTGAAGCCTCCCCCGCACGTCACTCCTCTCCACTGGACCTCATCGTGAACACCACACCTGTATCCGACGTCCGAGCCTTGCGGTCCGCAGCCGAGAACTTCGACGCTCTACGTGGCAAGCTCCCGATCCCCGGAGATCCTCTCCGCGGACCGGACAGCGTGACGGTCGCCAAGCAGATCTCGGAACTCGGAAAGAGGATCACCGCCCTGGGCGACGAGATCCTCTTCCGCACCGCGTCTCCGGACCTGGACGATCACACGACCAGGGTCGTCAGGGGCTTCGCCGTTGCTGTGGAGCCCGCCGGGGAGGTGGCTTCCGCGCTCGGCTCGGTGGCGCACCAGCTCTCCTTCCTTGAGCGAACCGAGCACCTGCGCGACCAGCCCGACGCGATGGATGCGCGCGAAGCGGCCACGCTGGTGATAGGTGACGCGCTCGGTCTGGCGGACGCGTCCCTCCGGGACGCCTCCTACTCCCTTTACGCTGCGGCGGCAGCGGCGTCGCCTCCGTCCCGGCAGCTCCGGGCCGCCCGCAGCCGGTCCACGACCGCGGCCCCGCTTCCCGCCGCAGCTCCCTCCACCGTTCCACCGGCGGCTGCTGCCTCGAGCCGGACCGCACGGGGGCGGTGACATGCGGACCGCCATCGTGCGCCCTCCGCTCATCGGGTCGCTCTGCTCGGGGTACGGAGGGCTGGACCTGGGCGTGCAGTCCGCCCTCGGCGGGACGCTGGCCTGGCACGCCGAGGTTGATCCGAACGCCTCGCGCATCCTGGCCCGCCACTGGCCGGGCGTCCCGAACCTGGGCGACATCACAGCCGTCGACTGGTCCCTCGTTCCCCGGGTGTGTGTCCTGACGGCCGGCTTCCCCTGTCAAAGACGTCTCGGTCGCCGGCCGTCGGGCCGGTCTCAACGCCCAGACCCGCTCCGGGCTCTGGCTGCACGTCGCCCGTGCGGTCGAGGCCCTCCGTCCCTGCCTGGTTGTGATCGAGAATGTGCGCGGCCTCCTCACCTCCCCCGCCGGTTCCCCTGGCGACGTGGAATTCTGCCCGTGGTGTCTGGGAGACACCGCAGGTCAGCCTCCTCTGCGGGCACTCGGTGCCGTACTCGGATCCCTGGCCGACCTCGGGTACGACGCGACGTGGCTCGTGCTTCGTGCCTCCGACGTCGGGGCCCCGCACCGCCGCGAGCGGACCTTCCTCGCCGCCTGGCCCACCGGAGACCCTGCTGAAGACGCCGACCAGCAACATCGGGAAGAACGGCGGCTCGCAGCATCCGGCGAAGAGGAAGAGCGGGGGGCACGGTCCGAACTTGGCCGACGAGGTCGAGTGGCTGCTGCTGCCGACCCCGAAGGCGTCGGACGGGATCAAGGGCTCGCCGAACCAGCGGCACGGCAACGGGGACATGACCCTGCCCAGTGCGGCGGCGTCGCTGCTGCCCACGCCGAGGGCCAGCGACACGGGGACTCCGGGCCGCCGCCCGGGGAAGGGGTGGCGTCCCTGCTTGTCGGCGGTGGTCCTGCCGCTCTGGACGGAGGAGTCGACGGAGTCCGCGGAGCGGACCGGCGATGGGGGCCGTACGCAGCAGCAATCACCCGATGGGAGATGCTCACCCGGCCGGTCCCCGAGCCCACCGACGCGGCCGGTCGGCTCCGCGCCGACTTCGTGGAATGGCTGCAGGGCCTCGATGCCGGCTGGGTCACCGCCACGCCGGGACTCGGACGACCGGCGCAGCTCACCGCGCTCGGCAACGGTGTCGTCCCTCAACAAGCGGCAAGGGCAATGCAGTTGCTGGCACCGTCCTTCCCTCGCTGTCCTCGCTGCGCGGGCGGGTAGCGCCCCACTACCGGATCTTTCCGGCCGCACCAAACCGCGGATTCTCCGGATCCTCTCGGGCATGTCGCCGTCTCACAGATGGAGCACGCCCCGATGTCCGACACCAGCCCGACCACCCCCGGCCCCGAGCCGTTCCGCATCCCCGACGGGGATCTCGACGACCTCGCCAGCACCCTCGCCAAGACCATGGCCGAGGTCAGGCAGCACGGCGCCCTCCTCGACCGCCTCGGCTCCGATCCTGTTCCGGTTGCCAACCAGCACACGGACGACGTTCCGGAAGCCGAGGCGGCCGACTCCGCGCAGGGAGAGGGCCCCGCCTCGGTGTTCATCCTCGCCCTGGGCGGGGAAGCGTACACCGCCGAACTCACCGCGCTCAGCGACTGGGTGAACTACCTCTTCCTCCCCGTCTACGGACGAGAAATCAGCTCGTCCCGCCCGTGGTGCGCGCGGTGGGACGAACACCCGGAGGCCGTCGCCCGGCTGCACGCGCTCTGGCTCGCGTGGCAGCAGCTCACTGATACCGAGGCCGGCCTGTCAGGTCCTTCGACCTGGCACCGCGACCACCTGGACCAGGCGCTGGTCCACCTCCGGGCCCCCGACGGCCCCTTCGCCGCGTGTACGACGAGCCCGACCCGGCCGAACCACCGAGTGCTGGTCACCCCGGCGCCTGAGCAGTCGGGAGCGACGGAATGAGCACGGAACTCGACTTTCACCTCGACGATCTTGCACCCGCCGACGCTGACTCCGAGTACGCGGAGCAGCAGTTCTGGTCAGGCGACCTGACGGTCCTGACCGAGCACCACACAGCTCCCCACGGCTCACACTCTTACGTCGTCGCTCATGATGGGTCGGTCACGTGGGGTGTCCCCGGCGAGCCGCAGGTAGCCGCGATCAAGGTCGCGCGGGATCTCAGCCTCAACACGTTCACCATGGAGGCGGCCTACCACGCCACGGTCCCCTTCGCCCAGAACTGGTTGATCGAGCACGGTTGTCCACCCGACCAGATAGCCGAAGTAGGCGCCGGATTCTCCACTCCCGCCGACGATCTCACCGTTCGTATCGAAGCACAGATCCGGGAGTCAGGCGCGCGGTACGAGGTCATCGAGAGCCAGACCTCGGACTACGACCCGTGCGAGGCATGGACGTTGACCCGCGATGGCGAGGCCGTTGAGGCACCCATTCGCCTCTTCCTCGAAGAGGGGGACTCCAACGCCCACACGTACACGCTGCGCGAGGGCGCGTTCCCCGATGAGGAGACCGCTCTCCGCTGGCTGGACGACCGCAGCACCCCGCTGCCGCAGCCACCGGACCACCTCGGTGAAGCTGCCGCTCTCCGGACCCGTGCCGCCCTCGCCCGCTCGGCCGGCAGCTCCGAGATACCGAAGACCGCCTCTGGTGCCCACCAGTCCGCGGCAGCCGTACCGGTACAGCGTTCGGTACAGGGGAGGCTGCTGTGAGCGCCCGCTTCGCCTTCGCAGCGCATCCCGACGCCATTGAGGATCTGCGGAACCTCCCCGATCGCATCCGTGATCTGGCGCTGCTGGAGCTGCAGAACCTGGTCCACGGAAGCGACGACTGCCTACCCCTGAAGGGGCGTCTCGCCGGATATCACAAGGTGTACGTGGATCCGTCCGTCTCCTACCGGATGGTCATCCAGTTCCGCCCGGCCCCGCCCAGCTCGAACCACAAGCGCGAGGTCTACCTCGTTGCCGCCGGAAGCCGGAAGGACTACTCGGTCTACCGCTCCGCTCACCTCCGTACCGGCCCTGAGCGAGGTACCGAGGCGGACTCCCGTACGGCGGCCCGGGTGCAGGCCGCCCGCGCCCGCTCGCCCCTTGCGAACCAGTCGACGGCTGCTCCGTCGACCTATCCAGCAGCAGCCCAGTCTCCGGCCGCTGCCTCTCGAAAGGCTCCCCAGCGATGACCTCCGATCACGCCCCGCTCAGGGCCGAACTGGCAAGCCTGCTCACCGATGCTGCGCACCGCGTCTCTGGAATCCTCACCGCCGACTATCCGACGGCCGCCAGCCGCTCCTACCTTCATCCCGTACTCGGTGCTCTGTCCGCCGGGCCCCAGGTGATCTGCGAGCTGAACGACCGGCTCGAAGGGTTCGTGGCCGACGATCCGCTCCCCACGACGCCGGCAGGTCTCTTCACCCTGGCCTCCTACGCCTCCGCGCTGGGATGGCTCACCGAGTCCCTGGCCGAGCTGACCGCTTCGGTCGACCGGATCTGCACACGCGTCGGCATCCCCACGGAACCACCGGACTCCGCCTTTTCCGCCCCGGCCAGCGTGGAGCAGGGCCATGACTTCGACTTCAGTTTCAGCGCGCTGGAGTTGGAGGCGATCCGTACTGCGGCCGACGCCGCCGGTCTCGCGCCGGACGAATACGTCGAGGTGCTCTCCGAGTCCTTGCTCGCTGCCTCCCGGATCACCGACGCCTGCATGGAGATCTCCGGCGGCCTTCTCGAAGACGCCACGTACGTCCTCGACGAGGTGACTGACCACGTCCGGCTCGGCGACGGTCCTGACAGCCTTCCCACTCTAGTCCGTTCGCTGCTCGCCCGGATGGAGGCCACGGAGTGAACCCGTACGACGCAGACACACAGCCTGGGCCCTATTACGTCGTCGAAGTGCTCGGCGTCGGGAATGTCAGCGTGCCCGCCCTCGCGCATCGTCCAGGGAAGGCCCTGCACCAGGCCGCGACGCGCGTCATCGGAGCCGCAGCGGCATTGGATGAACGACACGAGAACGTGCTCAACGTGGTCCAGCGGGCTCAGCGGCTGCTCGATGGCGTCGGTCGCGGTGAAGTCAGCCGCGCCAAGGTGTCGTACATGCTGCTGCAGGCCGCCCTCCCCGAACTCGGTGACGTTCTAGCGCAGCAAGACCGGGCATACAGCCAGCTCGTCGAGTCGATGTCCGACTACCGGCGGCTTCTTACCTCGCCTGATCCTGCTCAGCGTGCGACGGACAAGAGCCACGGGCAGGTCCAGAAGACGAGGCCCGACCGGAACGACGACTGGGCCGTCGCAGGGGAGCGCGGGCTGGCAGCCCTCGAAGCCGTAGCGGCCGGAGGCGTTCGCGTTCGTCGCAACGCGATCGGCGAGGACCCGTACATTTCAGGGGAGAAAGCCCAGCGGCAGGACCTGGCGGTCTTCCCGCAGACCATGCAGCGGCTGGTCGCCGACGGGCTACTGCATCAGGACACCAACGAGAACGTGTATCAGCCAGGCCAGCTCCTCTCGCTCACTGCGCAGGGTGAAGCCGCCCTACGTGATGGTCGTGCGACGACGTCACGGGTGTCCGCCGCCCTCGGCCGCACCACCATGCAGACCAAGTCTGGCGCGCTCGCCGACTCGGCCACCCTTCCCATCACCACAACGGCCGGCGCCCCCTCCCGTTCTCGCTGACCCCTTCCAGAAAGGACGCGCCCGTGTCCACCTCGATGAAGCCTCCCTCCTTCCCCATAGGCGCGGTCGATGCTCAGCGCGTCGAAGACGCGCTCTCCCTTATGGGGCCGAAGTGGACTGCTTGGTCGGCGATGACCCTGGCCCAGGAGAGCCGTCCCATGCGCATCCGCGACGTCGCCGCCCAGCTCCCCTTCGTCAGCGAGCAACTCATCGGTAAGCGTCTGGCCACGATGCACGCTGACGGGCTGGTTACTCGGGACGACGACCGTCGCGGTGCTCCGTACCGGCTGAGCACGCTCGGCGAGTCCCTCGCTCCCGTATTCCACACCCTTTCGGACTGGTCCCATGCTTACCTCCCGCTCGGCCAGATGGCAGAAGCCGAACGCGTCGAAGACGCACTGCGCCGTCTACATCATCGGCACTCGACCGCCGTGATTCAGATCCTCGACGCGGTCGGCCCGATGCGATACGCCCACATCGCCGAGGAGGCAGGCCTGAGCAACAGTCTTAGCGGGCAGCAGCTCTCCCGGCTCCAGGCTGCCTGCCTGATCACTCGCACAGGCCCGCGCCACGGTGACCCTTACACGCTGACCGATGCTGGTCAGGCGCTGGGAGCCGTCTACACGACCGTCGAGCACTGGAGCGAACCCATCACCACGCTCAAGACCTCGTCGAGTCCCGCCCGCGTCGCGGCGGCCACACGGGCCCACACGAATGCCCGGCTGGCAGGGGACGGTGGCCGGACCGCAGCGGCCCTGCGTCGGAGTGCCACCGCGCCGAACGACCTGTTCAGCCACGCGCCGCAGCCGCAACCGCGGATGCCAGCGGCTGTCACCGCCCGGTCGGCCCCGGGCCGGGGGCGGTGATCCAGGTGCTGGTGCTGAGAGCCAGTGTCGTCTCGCCGCTGTCACCGCGTCCGCGTGCACCGCAGCCCTTCACCCTGCCGCACACGCGGGCTCGTTCCCCCCTACGTGCCCGGAGTCTCGACCATGAGCGTCCAGCAGCCCAACGACAACTATCTGTCCCAGGAGGTACTGGTCAGCCCGATGTACCTGGCCGGTACCGGCGGGACCGGCGACCCCAGCTTCGAACCGGTCGCCCACTGGCCTCACCGCTACCTCGACGACGGCCCCTGCCAGCTCGTCATCACCTCGCCGGACGACCGAATTCGCATCGGCTGGTACGGCGACGACTTCGAACTGTGGAAGATCACCGCAGCCGCAGAGGCCACCTCCTCGACCCGCTGGACGGCCACCTTCAACCACAACACGCCCCCCGAGATCGTCGTCGGCCTGACCACCGCGTTGGCCCGCGACTACGCCGAAGCCGATGTCTACGACGGCAACGGACGCTTCCTTGAGAACCCGTCGATCTACTGGGCCGACGCCGTACGGCCACTGACCGACGCCGGCTGGACTCGCAACGGCGGAGCCGCATCCGGCACCGTCGAGATCGTCGCTCCGGACGGACAAGCAGGCGCCCTCATCGACAACCGCCTCTACCGTCATGACGACGAAGCCGTCACGCTCTGGGCGGGTCCACGCGGCTGGGGCACCCGAGCGGAGGCGGTCTTCTCGGCTCGTACGCCCTCCCACCTGATAGCCGCGACTG
The DNA here is from genome assembly GCF_001687325.1 of Streptomyces sp. PTY087I2. GTDB lineage: Bacteria > Actinomycetota > Actinomycetes > Streptomycetales > Streptomycetaceae > Streptomyces. The sequence continues at coordinate 257,861 of NZ_LZRD01000001.1, forward strand.
CAGCCACCATGGTCGATCCAGCCCCGGTGGTACGCGAGCGCCACCACATCCACCGAGAGGTGGCGCACCTGGTCTCGCTCACCCCCGTCACCCCGAGCACACCCCAAGTCCCCCGGGCTCCCACTCCCCTCGACGTACGCCGCACTGCTGTCACGCAGGCCGTCCAACGCGCCGCGCGATTCCCCCGGACGGCCGCCGATCTCCGGGTCATGGCCGCCCGAAGCCGCACGTCGGCTTCGGCCCTGAACCCGTCCGGGAGTCCCGCGCCTGCTCTCGCGGCCAGGCCGTCGGCCAGCGCGTCGACCCCGCGCCGCAGCCGCTGACCCCTGCTCCTCTTCCGGAGCACCGCCTCCACCCCCCTTCGAATGCCGGGAGTTCCCCCATGCCCGACGCCACCGCACTCGACCAGGCCACGACCATGATCGAGGAAGCCTGGGGCCGTCCGATCGAAGCTCTGGAGTCGATCGCGGTCCGCCGCCCGACCGACGACCCTCTCCTGCGCTCGGTCATGCACATCCGCTCGGCCCTCCTGGTCACCGCCGGCAGCTCCGTGGCCGTGCACCAGGAGCGCCTGCACGCCCTCACCCGTCCCGGCCACGCCCCGGCCTTCTACGACCTGCAACGGATCACCAGCTCCGCAGCCGACCTTCGCGTCGCCCAAGCCGAAAGCCGTACGGCCCTTCAGGCGATCAGCCATGTGGTCCAGGCGCGTGAGGCCGCCGCGTGGGCGGGCCGTGTCCCAGCAACCCGGTTGGCGCAGGCCGCTGTTGCCCGCTCCGGGCGCGATCAACACGTCCTCGGCCAGGTACCGGACCAGGCCGCTCCTCCGGCCGTCGTCCGGCCGCCGGCACCTGGCCCGGGGCCAAGTCGCTGATCGATCAGTCGTGGTCCTCGTCGCGGTGGGCGGGATCGCTCTGGCCGTCCGTGCGCATCCAGATGCTGGAGCCCACCGCGCGGGCCAGCTCCTCCACCGTCAACTCGACGCGATGTCCGTCAGCGCTGCGGTCCAGGACCACCTCGCCGTCGTCCCACCGCGCCTCGGGCTGGACGCCGACAGCCCACTGGCCGTCGGCGACCATCGCGATGTCGCCCACCGTCCACGGTCGCCCGGCGGCGCGGATCTTGCGCTCCAGCCCGATCCCGACCTCGTGTCTGCTCGGCTTCGCCATCCCTGCTCCCCCTTCGACCCCGTGCGGCCCTTTGCCGCAACCCCAGTACGACAACTCCCTTCGCCGTTCCATTCCCGGCGCACGGCCCTGATGGCGTCGGCCAGTTCGCCCACGGCAGACGCCGCTGCCTGCGAATCGACTACGTACTCCGCCACACCCCATGTCAACGTACGGGTGTTGGGAAAACCGCAGGTCAACGAAGGGATCGTTCAACCGTGACCACCTCCGCCACCCTCCTGCCCGCCGTCGTCCGCCCGGCCCAGGAAGACCGCTACTGGCTCTCCTCCGACCACTGCGCCGGTCCTGTTCTCGACCTCCTCAACAGCCTCGGCTGGGCCGTCGTCGACACCCCGGAGGCCAACGTCCACGCAACCAGCCCGGACGGTCACGTCTACGTCGGCTGGCTCCCCGAAAACCCCGCCGCCTGGAAGCGCGACATCGTCTGGCGCGTCCAGGTGCTGCCCGCCGACGGCGCTCCTTGGGTTCAGGAGTTCGGCATCCACACCCCCTCCGAAGCCGTCGCCGGATTCCTCGCCGCCCTCGTCGCCCACTCCTCGCACTGACCGCCGAACGACCAGAGCGAGCCGACAACGCCCCGCCCACCGGCACCCGCACCGCCCACCCCGGCAGACCCGCCGAACCTCTTGTTCCTGACCGAAAGGCGTTGAAATGACGTTCTACTCCGATGACCTCGTGAGAATCGCGAACCACATCGTCGGCTCCGGCACCGCCGTCCTCGCGGCGTACGACGCCATCGCGGGCTCCGGCACGGCCTCGCGCGGTATCCCTCAGGTCTGCTGCGGGATGTTGCTGCTGTACACCGCCGGGATCTTCCAGGACTACCTCCGCCGCCGCGACACCCGTGTCGTCGCCAGCCTGTCCGCGAACCCCAACGCACCCCTCTCCAAGATCAGTTCCACTACTGGGCTGAACCACGATCGCGTCGCCAGCTCGCTTCAGCGCTTGATCACCGACGGCCTGGTCATAGCGGAGACCGGACCCTCCGCTCCGGCCCGGCTCTACCGGCTGGCCCACTGACTCCTCCGTCACCGGGCCGCCCGTCGCGCCGTGACACGCCAGCGGCGGCGCGACGCCTTCGCCTGGCGGCGCGCTCCCCACACCTGTCGCTCCGGATGCCCGTCTACACCTCCCACGAGGAGTCGCCTCACCATGACCTCTCGCGCCCCGCTCACCAACCATCACGCCGACGGGAGTCTCTGCCCGGCGGACCACAAGCACACCAGCTCCGGCAAGCCGCTCCACACCGACTGCCCCGGCCGCGCGTACACCCGCGCCGTCTGCTCCTGCGGCTGGAAGAAGGAGGAGTCCGGAAAGGGCTACGTCAACGAGTGCCGCAAGCGGCACCTCGCCAGCCACGCCGAGGGGCAGAACGCCTCCTCCGCATCCTGACCCCTCATCCCGTACCGCTCTCGGAGGTCCTCTTGCCCCAATACCTGACCGTCGGACACCTGCTCCGCCAGCTCCAAAACCTGGACCCTGGCCTGCCGATCCGCCTCGCCATCAACCCCGACTTTCCTTTCACCCACTACCTGGGAGCCGAGATCGTCGTCCGGGACGGCAAAGCGTTCATCGCCGACGACGGCCAGGAGGACTACCTCCCGCCCTCCGTCAGCGATGCCCTGGCCTGGGCCTGACCGTCACACGAACCACCTCGGAGGCTCATATCCCGTCGCGATCCCGCTCACCGCAGACCCTTCCGCTGCACCGCCTTGCCGTACGCCCGATGCCAGACGACGTGCGCGGTGCGCTCGTCCAACGCATCTCCGGCCTGCCCGACGGGCCGCTCGACATCTCCTGGCTCGCCGCCGGTACCCCGAGACTCTCTCAGGGCCGCGTGCGCCTGCACTGGGAGCCCGCCTCCCACACAGGTTGGGACGTCACCGCCCACCTGGGCCTGGCCACCGCCGAGGTGCACCTCGCTTCCTGGCCCGCCGCCCCGGACGACTGGCCGCACCTGGTCCGCCCCACCCTCCACGAGGTGCTCGGCCTCTGCGCCGCCCTCTCGGTCGCGACCGCCGCCCTCAACCTCTCGCACCGCCTCGCCCACGTCTGACCGAACCGCAGAAGGCCGCCCCACGCCGATCGGTGGTTTCTAAGGGTCGTTGCAACACGTGGTCGGTTGTCTAGGCAGCGAGGAGTTTAGCCAGACGCTCGGCTGGGGTTTCCCAGCCGAGCGTTTTGCGTGGGCGGCGGTTGAGCTGGTCGGCGACGGCGGCCAGGTGCTCGGGGGCGTGGAGCAAGAGGTTGGTGCCTTTGGGGAAGTACTGCCGTAGCAGGCCGTTCGTGTTCGCGTTGGAGCCGCGCTGCCAGGGGCTGGCCGGGTCGCAGAAGTAGACCGGGATGTCGGTGGCGATGGTGAAGCTCTTGTGGGCGGCCATCTCGGCGCCCTGGTCCCAGGTCAGGGACCGCTTCAGGTGGGCGGGCAGGGTCTGGACAGAGGCAACGAGGGCGTCTCGCACATGCTCGGCGGTGCGTCCGTGGGGCAGGTGTAGGAGCATCACGTAGCGTGTGGCGCGTTCGACCAGCGTGCCGATCGCGGAGGTCCCGTCTCTGCCGATGATGAGTCGGGTAGCGGGGACGCATTGCTGCGTCCCCGCCCCCTCAGAACCGTGCAAGCAGCTATTCACCGCACACGGCTCAAGCAAGCCCCAAGGGCTCGCGGTCAGGAGAAGGTGCAGGATTCGTCGACCCGGCGGCTCCAGCCCGCCGTTGACAAAGGGTGTGAAGGAGACGGAGCCGTTGATCGCCCGGTGAGTCACCGCCAGGGAACGCTACATACTGCTTGGAGATCGCTTTCCTGACGACGACCCGCCACGTTTCCCATTCCTGGGGGCTTTGTGGCGGGTGATCGGCGTGCAGCAGGAGTCCTCCGCAGATCGAACAGCGACCTTGCTGTGCTTGGAGCAGGCGCACGGTGATGCCGTCGACCGGTGGAGTTGGTCCCTTGCGACGCCGCTCGGCCCAGTACGACTCAAGCGCCGGGTCGTCCGGAGACGCCCTGCCCTTGACCAGCTGGTGCCGGACGATCTTTGTCCAGGAGAACTTGAGCAGGTAGGCGCCGCTGACGCGGTCGCCGAACACCCACCGGTCCTTCCTGGCCTTGTTGAACCGGCCGAAGTACTTGTCAGAGATCCAGTGCTTCGGCTTGTTCGGGTGGCTGTGTTTGGCCCACTTGTAAGCGAGCTTCCACATGTGGTTGTCCAGCGCGGTGAACACCTCGCTGGCTACCACCGTCCGGTAGTAGGCAGACCAACCCCGAACAATCGGGTTGATCTTCTTGAGCACCGCACCCGCGTTGGCCCCTCGCAGGGCCAGCATCTCGGCACTCAGCCGTTCCCGGATCCGTCGTTGGGCCGCTGTGCTCGGCTTGATCAGCAGTTTGCCGTGATAGCGGCGGACGTTGAACCCCAGGAAGTCGAACCCGCTCTCCGCGTGGACGATGCGTGTCTTGTCCTCGTGGAAGGCGAGCCCTCTGGGCGTCAGCCATGCGGCCAGCCGTTCCTTGACCTGTTCGGCCTGCTCACGGCTGGTGCACATCGCGACAAAATCGTCTGCGTATCTCACCAGTACGGGGCTGCCGCTCTGCGCGCTCCCGGCATCTCTGCCGGTCGCGAAGTAGCGGACCCCGGCGGCTTCCTCCATTCCGTGCAGGGCCACGTTGAAGAGCAACGGGCTGATCACTCCGCCTTGCGGAGTTCCCGCTTCGGTCGGGGTGAACCGGCCTCGATCCACCGCCCCGGCCTTCAGCCACTGCCGGACCAGCCCCCGGGCGGGGAAGGTGCCAAGCGCGGCCATGAGCCGGTCGTGGTCGATTCGGTCGAACGCCGCCGTCAGGTCCGCGTCGAGCACCCACACACGCTGCGGGTTCTTCCCGTTGAGCGTGGAGTAGATGGCCCCGATCGCGTCGTGACAGCCGCGGCCGGGCCGGAAGCCGTACGACTTCGGCTCGAACCGCGCTTCCCACTCGGGTTCCAGTGCACCGAGTGCCACAGCTTGTAGGCACCGGTCAACGATCACGGGAATCCCGAGTCCGCGCTTCTTCGTGGTCCCCGGTTTGGGGATGAACACCCGCTTGACGGGCTTGGGGATCCACGGTCGGGCGCGGTGCTGGACCCAGTCGGCCAGTGCGGCCTTGGACTGGGACATCAGTACCACCTTCCCGTCGACTCCCGCCGTCGCGCGTCCCGCATTGATCTCCGTGACCCGCCGCACGCTCAGGAGCGTGTTCGAGCGGGAACGGAGCATCAGCTTCTGCAAGTTGCGGACCTTCTTCAGGTCCCCTGCCTGCGATGCCGTGAAGATCCTCTGCCGCAGACGCCGTACGTCCTCCTCGACCCGACGCCAGTCGATCGACGCCCAGTCCAGGTCTTCGTCCTCGGGTCCGTTCACCGTCGCGACGGCGGACGGGACGGCCGGGACCGTCCCGTCCGTGTCCGTCATGGTGTCCAACTTGTCCCTCGGTTCCGTCGTCCTTGTCCAGTGAGTCCGCACGGGCTCACCTGGCCCACGTCAGCACCCTTTCGGGCTCGGGCAGACGCCCGTATCCGGACGGTTATGCGGGGCGACCAGCGGAGAGGCCGGTCATGGTGCCCCGGGTTCCCGTTTCCTTTCGGCTTCCGGCATTGGCTTCTTGGGCCATCCTGTTCCCGCTGGGGAGTTGAGCCTTCCTCACAGTCGGCCGACCGGGCCACGAAGGCCCGGACCCCATCGGGGTTTCCACGTTCCACACGAATGAGATACGACCGGGGTGGGTGCTCCCTTTACCCCGAGGCGGCGGTGTCCACCTGGCCGGAGTGACCTCTGCCGGCCAGCGCCTGCCGCTTCTCAGCGGCCAGCCATGCACCCCACTGGAACCTTCCATCGGCGGGGCTTGGGATCACGAGGCATCATCGGGAGTTCACTTGCGTTCACCCGTCCGGTCTTCCCCTTGCCGGTAACCCCCGGATGGAACGGGAGTCCTTGGGCTTCCCCCTGAGCTTCGCACCACACCGTTACCGGCATCGCACGTCAAGGGCGGGGACGGGTCATACGGACACGGACCCGTGACTGCACCTACGGCCCCACCATCAGCCGCCTCTCCAATCGGTCAGTCCACTCAAATTCGTGCGACTTCGTGTCGCACGGTCGCCCTCCCAGTGGCCGGGAATCGCCCGGTCCTCGGCCTCGGCGGGACGCTCGCTGATCATGACCATCGGGTCGATGAAGCGGGGGCGGCGGCAGTCGGGCCGGCGTCGTGGCTTGCGGCAGGCCCGGCCGGTGCGCAGGGCGCCGGCGAGCTCGCGCCGCACTTCGCCGCGGCCCTGGATGTAGAGGGCCTGGTAGATCGTCTCGTGGGCCACGTGCATCTCCGGCCGATCGGGGAACTGTGCCCGCAGAGCGTGGCAGATCTGTTCAGGGCTCCAGAGTTCGTCCAGACCGTCCTGGATCGCCTTCCGCAGCTCGGGATTGAAGGCGATCTTCCCCGGCTTGGGGCGGGGGCGGCGCCCGTCCGCCCGGGCCTGGGCTGCGAACGGGCGGTACTGACCGCTGATGGGGTGCCGGTTGCGGCGGATCTCGCGGCTGACCGTGGACGGGCTGCGGCCGAGCTCGGCGGCGATCGTCCGGATCGTCGCCCTCTCCCGCAGCCGGTCGGCGATGTGGATTCGGTCGGCCTCGTGCAGGTACCGCGACGACATCGAAGGCGGCACCACCGCACGAATCGGTGGTGCCGCCTTGTCCTTGCCGGACGCGTTACGCCCGTTCCGCCAGCGCTGCCCGGTCCGCCGGTGGATCCCGAGAACCCGGCACGCCTGCGGGTTGCTCATGCCCTGCTGCATGAGCTGGAAGTATGCCGCTCGCTCCTCAGCGAGCTTTCTCGCTCCCTGAGGCTTCCGGTCCTTGCGGATCTTGAAGTCCATCGCATCCCCTGAACTGGGGTGTTGCAACGACCACTAGAACCCAAGGATCAGGCAGGGGCGGCCTTGCCGTACGCCCAGCCACCTGATGCGTACTCTCTACCTGACCGACATGGAGGATCCGATGTCCGACGAAAAGCGGCTCTGGGGATATCGAGGAGGCGCTGCCCACCGGGGCACCAGCGTCCGCACGGCCCGGAACCGGAACAGCCCGGGCAGCCTGCCTCCCTCTGGCTCAACACCGCTTCCCGCACGAGGAACCTCATGAACAGGCTGTTCATAGGCTCGGCACTGCTCAGCGCTGCCGGGGCGGTCACCGCCATCGTCGCCGCTGTCCAGGACAACTACGCCGTCTGCAGCGTCGCTCTGTTCGCCGTGGCGTCCGGTGGCATCGGTGCCTACGTCGTCAGCCGGTGCCAGGATGCCGCGAACGACCGCGCCGTCCTCCACCGACTACGAGCGTCTCCCCACCAGCCCGTCGACGTTCTCGCGAGCGAACTGGGGCTTCGCCCTGCTGCAGTTCGGCTCAGCATCTACCGCTTGACCAGCTCCGGCGAGCTTCGCTCGAACGCCGGTTCCTCTGAATAGGGCAGGTTGGGCCTCTAGGCTCAGGGCATGACCGCCTCACCCATGCCATCGCCAGCCTTCCCCTCACTGGACAGCGCCGTGCTCCGACTTCGTCGGCAACGCCATCGCGTCAGTCAGAAGCGGTCAAGCCTCGGGTGGAGGAGGCGATCCTGCACGCCGCTGTCCACGGATGGTACGAGGGCCACATTCAGGGCGAGGACGAGTGCCCTGGCTGCAGCTTCCGGGGTCAGCTATCGAGAGACGGAATCGACAGCTGACCAGTTATGACGAGAAGGGGCGACACCCGCCGGTATCGCCCCTTCTCGTTCCGCGCCTGCGCTCGCCTAGTCGAGGTACGTGCCGGCGAAGGCCCCGTCGAACCCCAAGGCGGCCAGGCCCTGCTCGACGCTGGGGTAGATCGTTCCGTCCGGGATCGCGATCAGGGCGTCGAAGTCGGCGCGGCTGATCTCGGGTTCGAGCCACTGGTTGCTGCAGCGGCAGCAGACCCAGACGTTGCGCCCGTGGTTGATGAGCAGCCAGTCGCGCCGGGCGCGACAGGCAGTGCACGTCACCGGGATCCCGCGAAGGGCGAGTTCGCGAGGGTGGCTGAGGCAGCGCGTCGCGCCGGGGCCGCTGGGCGGCTGCGTCTCGTATGCGAGTTGCAGCAGGGGATCGGTGCCGGCGGGGAGGACCGGCTGCGCGGGTGTCGACTCCGCGGGGCGGTCGGTGGTTCTGAGCACGAGCGTCATCTCCCGGTCGAGGTCCTTCTGTTTCCATCCGTAACAGCCGGTGGAACCGGTTGTCCAGGGACTTCTCGGAGTCCGGCGAGCCGATGGCCAGCCCGCCGGATCTTCGTCAGCGGCGTGGTGGGCGGTTTCGTGGAGTGGGGGCGACGGGGCGAACTCCAGTCGCTGGTGTCGTTCGGTTGCTGGTGCGGTTGGCCGAGGCTTTCGGGTTGCTGTTGCCGTCCTTCGGGCGGCGGGGAGTTGCACCCGGGTGGGCGGGGAGCTGGGCGATGCGGCGCAGGCGCCAGACCAGGACGTCATTGACGTCTGTGGCGGTGTCGAGTTCGCGCATGTCGATGGCCTGACGAAGGAGAGCTTCGGGGTCGTGGCCTGCCTGCTCGGCCTGGGCGAGGGTGGCGGCCAGGGCATCGGTTTTCGCCGGTACACCGTCCTCTCGTACGCCATGGTTCGGTAGGGCGGCGCGAATGGTGGTCTCGTACGCCCGCCGTTGGGCGTCGGGGAGGGCGCGGCCCTGCTCGTGCAGCGTTCGCATCGGGGTGCTGGCGGCCTGTCGGTAGGCGGTGCGCAGGTGCACGGCGGTCTGCCGGGAGGCGTGGGCCTGCTGAGCATGTCCCCGGGCGGAGTGCCAGTGGGCGGCGGCGAGGGTGACCAGGACGAGGGTGGAGAGGAGCATGGCGGTGGTGCCGCCGTCCTCGCCCCGGCCGAGCGCGCCGCCGGCCCGGATGATTCCTCGTGCGGCGAAGCGGAGTGCTCGGGTGTCGGCGCGTTCCGCCTGGACGTGGCTGCGGGTCGCCCGTTCGAAAGTTCGGGCAGCGGCGGCCAGCTCGGTGCGGGTCGCGGCCGGTGAGGTCTGTGCGACGGCGTCGAGGAGTTCTCCGACGCCGACGAGCTGGGCGGCGGCTTCTCCGTCGTCACCCTGGTCGAGGATGACGGTGGCACGTTCGGCGATGGCGGTGGCGCTGCGTCGTTCTCGGGCAGGCGGGGACGAGTCCGCCCGTCCCCCGGAGTCCGGAGGCGCAGTGTGTTCGACGGCGCCGTCGGCCAGCCTGCGGCGGATCTTGGGAAGGGACAGGTCGGGGGAAAGTTTGGAGCCGGGATACCAGACCGGTTCGGCGTCGCGGTTGCGGTCGCCGGGCAGGGCGACGTTGTAGCCGAGCGCGTCACCGGACGGGGCGTGGCGCACTTTCACCCGTAGGCCGGCCTCGTGGAGACGGGTGAAGAACTCCTTCTCGTCTTCAGCTCCGGCGAGCGCCCGGCGTACGGCTTCGCGGAGCGTCTCCCGGGGGGTTTCGGGGCGGCCGGTGCGTTCGGCTTTGAACCTCTCGGCGCTGGTGGGGTTCTTCGCTGCGGTGCCGTCTCCGGCGTTGAGGCGGCGCAGGCCCATCTCTTTTTCGATGCGGCGGCATTCGGCCTGGGCCTTGTTGAAGTCGTAGTTCAGGCGTGGGATGCGCAGGTCTCCTCGGACGAGGGTGGCGACGATGTGGATGTGGTCTGCCGCGTGGCGTACGGCGATCCACCGGCAGCCGTCGGGATCCCCGTCTGGTGCGATGCCGGTGGCGTGGACGATGCGCTGGGCGACGGCGTTCCACTCCTCGTCGGAGAACCGCCGGTCCCCGGGGGCCGTGCGGACCGAGCAGTGCCAGACGTGCTTGGCGGGCGCCCGGTCTCCGGCCTGCTTGACCCGCAGGTCCAAGGCGGCGGTGAGCCGGGCGAGGGTGATCTTCGGATCGGGATTGGGGCTGGTGTCGCGGCCGGGATCCGGGGCGAAGCAGTCCCAGGAGCCGACGAGGTGAACGTCGGTGTGCTCCTCCCGTCGCCCGGGGCCGTACAGGTAGACGAGCAGGCCGTGGGTCCGGGAGCCGCGTCCGATGTTGGGAACCATCACAGCCGCCTGTTCACCAGGTTGTTCGCCGCGTCGTCGACGCGGGCGAGGAGCCGGAGCAGCGTGCTCAGCGCGTGGTCGAGTTCGCCGGGGCGGGGCTGCCCGCCGGCATTGAGGACGTAGGCGATCTGGTTGATGTTGTTGCCGATTCGGGCCAAGGCCGTTCGTAGGGCTGCGAGTTCGTCGATGGCCGTGTCCCAGCGTTCGTTGGGGTGGAGGGCGGTCGAACCGCGGGCGGCTGCGAGGCTGGCACCAGCGAGGAAGCGGGCGACGGTGATGCCGCGCTGCGCGGCAGCGTCGGCGATCTCGGCCTTCTCGGTGTCGGAGAGGCGGGTCGTCGTCTTACGGGTGCGCTCGCTGGCGTTGCGGGTGCGGCGGCGCGGCTTACGGTCGGGGAAGGCGGGCGTGCTCGGGCTCGGCAGCGCACGCTGGTCGTCGCACTCGGCTTCTCCCCCCGTGACCGGCGCCCCCTGGTGCCGGTTGCCCGGCTGGTCCCCGTGCGCCCTCGCTCGGGGACCAGCCGGGCTTCCCCCGCCCCCCTGGGCGGGGGCAAGTGCGTACGACGGGCCGTAGGACCGTCGTACGCGATAGCTTGCTCCGCCAGGAGCCGTGGTGGGGTCACGCTGCTGCCCAGCCGTGACCACCGCCGGGTCGTCGGTGGTCACCGGCTCGTCTCCGGGTCCTGCTGCTGAATTTCGTGGACAAGGTCCGCGATCCAGTCCATGGCCAGGACCGGGTGGTGGAGGGTCCAGGGCCGGTCGTGCTGCTCGCGTTGCACGATCCAGGTGGTGTCGGGGCCGGACTGGGCGCGGTGGAGGTGGCCGCGCTGGTGCAGGACGGTCAGCCAGGAGTCGACTTCGGCGGGGGTGGCCGGGTGAGTGCGCATCGGGTGTACTCCGCTTTTGCTCTGGGGGAAGGTGGGGCGGGTGTGCGGAGCGGGTGACCGGCCGGGGTGACCAGCTCGGTCACCCGCTCCGTGGTGTCCGATCAGGTTCGGGCGGAGCTGACCGGCTGTCCGTTCTGCTTGCGGAGCTGGGCCATCAGGGTGGTCAGGGTGTCGCTGGAGAGCGTCATCTGCTGGTCTCGGATCGCCTGGCCGACCACCTTGCGGGTCAGCTTGCCCTCGGCCCTGACCGCTGACCGAGCGATCTTCAGTAGCTCCTCGGTGTCCTGGTCGGGTCGCCGGTCACCGGCTGTCCGGGCCCGCCGGTCAGTGACCGACGGGGCGGTGACCGACGGAGTGACCGGCAGGGCAGTGTCCGACCCTCGGTTGTCCTGATCGCCGGTCGCCGAGGTGGTGTCATCGGGGCGGTCAGTGACCGGGCGCGCGGTGTCCGGCTGTCCGGGCAGGTCAGCGGCCTCGTGCGGCTGGCTCCGGTCACCGGTGACCGGGGCGCTGCTGTCCGCCGGAGCCCTGCCCCCGCTCAGCGACCGGGGGGCGGAGACCGGCTTGTCCAGGGAGAGCGGCTGCCGGTCGGTCCGGGCGGTGACCGGCTGACCGGCCTCCGGCTGCTGACCGACCAGGTCGGTCCGGGTGACCTCTGCGCCGTCGCTCCGGTTGGCCTGACCGAGGTGACCGGCCTTGCCGAGGTCCTCGCGGTCACTGTCCTTGACCGGTCCCCGGGCGATGAGGATGTAGAGGTGGACGGCTCCGGCCAGGGCCAGCGGGGCGATGGTGGACAGCACCGCGACCACCGTGTCCCCGAGCCGGAGGCTGGTGCCGGCGACCGCGTCCTGGTTGATCCGCACCGCGTGGAGCGCGTTGGCCCAGATGCTGGCGGCGGTGGCCGTGCCGACGAGCGTCCAGACGTAGAGCCGGGCGCGCAGCGGGGCGTCGCGCAGGACCAGGAGCGCGCGGACGCCGTAAGCGATGAACCCGTCGATCACCAGCGGAAAGACGAAGGTCAACAGCCCCCGGACGTGGATGGCGACCGCCATCTGCTGGAGGGCGTCGTACGACAGCGCGCACCCCGCGCCGCCCAGGGCGATGACCACCGCGCGGTCCCAGGCGGATATATGCGCCGCCTTCGGTGTGCTCGTGGTGGTCATGCCGCCGTCCCGAAGTCGTCGCGGACCGGGTGCTCACCGTCGACCTCAGGTGACAGGGTGGTCTCCTCGGGCTGGTTCAGGGTTCGGTTGCGCTCGGCCCGGCGGATCTCGCGGTATCGCTTCTTGGCGTGCTCCTCGGTGACCTTCAGAAGCCAGGCCAGGCGCTGCTCGCTCACCCCGTGACGGTAGGCAGCGTGCTCGACCGCGCGGCGCTCCGTATGGGTGAGGTGCACGTCGCGCCCGGCGATGGTGGCGTTGACGCGGCTGTAGTCGAGGCGGTTGGGGAGCTTCTCGTGCAGCGGCCCGCGCTCCTCCTCCGTCAGACCGCCCCGGATCCCTTCGGTGTCACCCGCTTCGAGGGCGGCGTCCAGGCAGGTGCGGCGGACCGGGCACTGGCCGCACAGGGCCTTGGCCGTGGCGATTTTGCCGGTCTCGTCGGGCTCGGGAAAGAAGACTTCGGGGTCCACAGGGTTGTACTCGGTGCTCTGGCAGACGGCGTCGGTCTGCCAGGTCTGGTCGCCGAGCCGGCGGTGGCGGACAGGGCTGTTCGTCGTGCTGGTCATGCGGGTTGCTCCGATCGCTCTCCGCGCACAGGGGCGTCGGCGGAGAGGTGCGCTGGTCGTGAAGTTGCTCGTGGCGGCGCGCAGAGGGGCGCGGCCCGGAAGTGGTGACCTGCGGCAGGTCAGGCTGCTGCGCGGTAGCGTCTGCGGTCGAGCGGCTCGAACTCGACTCGGGTGGTCATCTCCGCGAGTCGGGAGGCGACACGGTCACCGAGGTAGGAGCGGAGGTCCTTGATCGCCAGGTTGGTGGTGATCAGCGTGGGGAGCATGAGGTTGTACCGGCGGTTGATCAACCTGTACGTGATCTCCTCGACCCACTCGCTGGCCTTGGCCGCGCCGAGGTCGTCGATGATCAGGAGCGGGCAGCGGCTGACCGCCGCCAGCTCCCGCTCGCTGTCGGCCCCGGGCCGGGGGCGGAGATCGGCGTACAGGTCGGCGGCGGTGGTCGCGCGCCAGCGCACGCCGATCCCGCTCTCCACGAGCGCTCGGATCGCGCCGTACGCCTGGTGCGTCTTGCCCGCGCCGACGACTCCGGCCATCAGGAGACTGGGCCCGGTGGTGACCTGCCGCCGGGCTCCCCGGCTGGGGGCGACGGCTGCCTCGGTGACCTTCCCGACCCAGTCCAGGACCATCGGGTGGTCGGCGAGGGCCGACTGGTAGCGCGGGGGCATACCAGCCAGGAGGACGTCGAGCGGGGAGAACGGCTCGGGGTCGTCGGGGAGCGCGGCGGCGTCGGCCGGGTCGATGTTTCGGGCGGCCAGGATCCGGGCCATGCGCTCCAGGGTGCCTTCGTTGCCGAGGAGCTGCGGTTCGCGGTGACGGGTGTGCATCACAGCTCCTCGGCGTAGGCGGCGGAAGCGTTGGCCGGATTGGTCCACGCCTGGTGGGCGGGCACGTTAGGCCGGATTCCCGGCCGCGCCAAACCGCCGGGGCGCGCGTTCATCGCCTCGTTGACCATGCTGGTCAGCACGCTCGGGTGCTTCGGGTTGGCCGCGAAGTTCGCCAGACCGGCCCGGATGTGCCCCGGAGCGATCCCCTCGTCCAGGAGCTTCTTGGTGATCCGCCCGAGGTGTCCGATCACGTCGTTCGGGGGGCGCTGGTCGCACCCGGCGACGTACTCGCCGACGAGGTCCTTGGCGGAGACGCCGACTGCGGGCGCTGTGCGCCCCGTAGGGACAAGAGATCCAGGATCCAAGATCCTAGATCCAGGCGCCGAGCCTTCGGAGAGGCCTCGGGGAAGGTTCGGGGAGTCCTCGGAGAATCCCTTCTGACCTGCACTCTTAGCACCAGCTCGCCCCGCTGTGCCGATCGCGCCGTCGGCAGCCTCCTGCCGGTCGGCGACGGACTCGTCTGCGTGGCTCGACGTCTGCGAGGTGGGTACGGCAGGCAGATCGAGGGCTCGGGGAGCCCTCCCGGAGGTCTCGGAGAGTCCTCGGGGAGCCGTGTGCGAGCCCTCGGTCCGCCGGGTGCAGGAGCCCTTGCACGGTGCGCACCGGTCGGCAGCCTGGTGCTGCGGGCACGATGGCAGGCGGGACTGGCTCGGCTTGTCGATCTTCTGATGCTCGGACCAGGTGACGATGTGGAGGTAGCGGCGGCCGTCGCATCCGGTGTATCGGCAGATCAGACCGGCGTTCGCGAGCTGGTGGAGGTCGTCCTCGACGTGGACGGAGGTGTGCTCGGCGCGCAGAGGCCAGAGGAGTCCCGCGATGATCGCGGCGTTGTCACGGTGGCGACCGTGGTCGTCGGCCTGGGTGAGCAGGCCGAAGAAGGTCCGCTCGGCCGCCACGGTCACTTCGGCGAGCGACTCGGAGGTGAACGCCTCCGGCTTGACGGTTCGGATCCGGGCCATCTCAGCGGCCCCGCTCGGCGGCGATCGAGTCGCTCCAAGTGAGGGTGGCGTCGGCGAGGCGGAAGGTGTGCGGGCGGGTCCAGTCCTCGTCCGGCCAGACCCTCAGGATCCAGCGAGCGGCGACCCTGGATGTCGTCCGGCCCAGCTCCATCGACCGACCGGCCTCGTCCTGCACGATCGTGTGCGGGTGGGGCCACACCTGCGCCGGGTCGGTGAGGCTGACTCGGATAGTGGCTGCGCCCGGGATCATGTCGGCGAGTTGGGCGGCGAGGCGGTGTCGGCGGCTGGTGTCCGGGCAGGCCAGGATTCCGCTCGGCATGGCAGGCATGCGATACTCCGTGGTTTGTAGGAGCGCGGTGCGGTGGTTCTCGTGCAAAAGCCCCGCCGCCCGCGAGATGTGAATCGGCGCCCTTCGGGGTGCCGGCCCGGCGCTTGGGAGCTGGTAACTCCCGGGCGCCGGTTCTTCGTTGCTTCGTCGTGTTACGGGCCGCTGGCGTGCATCCCCCGCCCCCTCCTTGACCCGTGTTCGGTCGGCACCCCCTCTTGCAGGGCGCGCGCCGAGGGAGGTGTTCTCCTCCTCAGCCTCACGTCCTCGGCAGGCGCGGAACCTGGCCGGGGGATGCATGGCACCCCGTTTTTCGGTAGTCTGAAGCTATCCCGGTTCGCACGAAAGGTCAACGAGCCGATAGTTCTTCGACTCGGACGAAAAAGAGGTCTCGATGCCAGCTCGCCACTTCGACAGAACAGTGGTGCGCGCCGTACGACGGGCTGCAGAGATCCCGCAGGCCGAGGTGGGGGCTGCCGTCGACGCTGCGGACTCAACCGTCGCGGGGTGGGAGTTGGGCTCAAGCGTCCCGGACCAGGAGAAGCTGCCGGGCATCGCGCGTGTACTCCGGAAACCGTTGGATGAGCTGTTCCCCCGTAAAGGCGCGCCCGACCTGATCGACCTGCGGTGCGACGCGGGCCTCTACCGGTACGAGGTGGCGAGATTCATCGGCACGAAGAGCGACGGCCCGGTGGCTGCGGCCGAGAACGGCGTACGGCGGCTCAAGGAGAAGTACGTGCCGAAGCTGGCAGCGGCGTACAGCGTATCGGAGAAGGCGCTGGAACAAGCTCAGGAGCGCTCGTTCGGAAACGTCGTCGAAGAGGGCGGGGACGAGAGCGTCGCTGCGGCCGAGGCCGACGAGCACCCCCGTGCTCTCGGGGAAAAGATCAGCTTCCTACTGGAACACTCCTACCCGGCGGGCGCAGTTCCGGGGGATGGAGAAATCGCAGAGGCGGTGAACCGGCATGCAGGGGCGGAGGTTGTCACGGCCAAGGAGGTCGAGGCCCTCCGAACAGGTGCCGGTGACGCCGACGGCCCGGACCCCGTTGTCCTGGAGGGCCTTGCCGAGTTCTTCGGCGTCGAGCGCATGTACTTCGAGCCGGACGAGGCCGTCGCCCGTCAGGTGTACCAGGGGATTCGTGTGTTGCTCGCTTCCCGGAACGGGAAGATCGGACGGGTTCGGGCTCGTGGCCTTGGCCCGGAGGGTCTGTCGCCCGAGGTTCTCTCGCTCCTGACGGACTTGCAGGCCGAGTTCGATAAACAGGTCGGCTCCGAGGACGCCGAGTAGGACCCTGCCCTCCGGGCCTCTGGAGGCTCCGGAGGGCAGGGCTCGGTCAGCCTCGACTACTCGGCTGGTGCGTTCGGTTCGTGTCGCCGACCGGAGGCGAATACGGCCTTGATGTTCTTGAGGGCGTCGAGATCCGAGAGCGGGTCTCCCCCGACAGCGATGAGATCCGCGCGGTAGCCGGGAGCGATACGGCCGGTTGTGGAGCCGAGCCCGAGGGCTGTGGCTGCTGCGGTCGTCGCCATGTTGATGATCTCGGCGTTCGCCAGGCCGAGGTGGGCGTAGAACGAGAGGGCAGGTACCAGGCCGCTGAAGGTGGCACGCTGCACTCCGGCGTCCGTGCCGGCGATCAGCTTCACGCCCGCGTCTGCCATCTGACGTACCAGGTCGAACATCCCGGCGGCGCGCTCCTCGCCGAAGAGCGCGGGGAGCATCCGCCAATGGGGGCTTACCGCTGGGCAGACGGTGATCCCACGGTCGATGATCTGCTGCACCACGTCCCGGCGGAAGTCGAGGCCGTCGCCGGTCATCCACGTGCAGTGCTCGATGGTGTCCACTCCGGCCTCCACGGCTGCGGCGATGCCGTCGGCTCCGTGCGCGTGGGCCGCGACGGGGACGCCTGCCGCGTGAGCCTCATCCACGAGAAGTCGCAGTTCCGCTGCAGAGAACTGGGATTCGTGACTTGCGGGCCCGCCCCGGGTGAGGCCGCCACCAGTGACCATGCACTTGATGACCCCAGCACCTCGTTCGAGGTTGAGACGGATGAGAGCGCGGATCTCGGCTTCGTCCGAGACCTCACCGCCGAGGAAGTGGCAGTGCCCGCCGACGGTGGTCAGGGGCGTGCCTGCGGAGACGATCATCGGTCCCGGCGTGCGCTGGTCGGCGATCTCCGCATCGAGGCGAAGTGCCAGCCCGTTCCGGTCTCCGAGGTCACGAGCCGTCGTGACGCCGCTGAGCAGCAGTTCCTCCGCGCGGCGGCGCATGACCGCGAGCAGGGCCTCATCCGTCGAGTCCTGGAGAGCGGACACCGGGTCGGGGCTCCCGTCGAAAACGAGGTGTACGTGGGCATCGATCAACCCGGGCAGGAGGGTGCCGTCGAACACCGACCGCGGCACGTCGGCGGCGGCCTGTTCCTCGATCTCCTTGCGCGGCCCCACAGCCACGATCGAGTCGCCCTCGACCAGGACGGCGCCGTCGTCCAGATACGTGCCCGTGCCGACGAGCACACGTCCTCCGCTAATCAGCATGGTGTCTCCTTGATCATGAGAGGGGTCGCGCGGTCTGCCACCAGCGCGTCGGACACCGCAATCAGTTGTTTCACATCCGCCGCTCGATCGCTGCCCAGGGCCATGGCAAGGGGGACCGCCCGGCGGGGTGCGGGGCCTCCGTCCATGATCCGGGCGGAGGCGTGCCGAAGCCGGGCGGCCAGCTCCTCCGGCTCAACATCGGGCGCTGCAGCGTCGGTGTCGTCCGCCAAGAGGTACGGGCTGATGGCGACCAGGCCGTCCCGGATCTCCACGATGCGGCGGTGGTAACGGCGGTGAATCCCCCGAGCACGCCGTCGGTCGTGGGCGGACGAAGACGCCGGCGGCAGGACGTTGTCGGGGAACGCCTCGGCCAACAGCTCCCAGAGGGCGGCCAGGCGGCGGTAATCACGCCGGTGCTGGAACCAGAGCTTCGAAGAAGCTACTCGGGCGCGGACCCCCGAGTAAGTGATGCCGGCCGTGAACAGAAGTATGGATGCGACCAACAGGAACGCGACGGCAGCCATCAGAGGCTGGGGTACCTCGATATCCGCCCAGCGGACGGCCACGATGACAGCCCTGATCGCGCAGGCCACGGCCATCGTGCCCAGACCAACAGCCGCCATCCACAGCCCTGTTGCGTGAGGGCGCCGGGACATTCGGGCGTAGGTGCGGGTCCACCTCGCGGCGAGGCCCAGGACGTACGTCAGGTAGCACCCGGCTCCGCCATAGAAGACAGCGATCTGCGGAACCGTCATGTCCGCGGTGCTGAAACTGCCGGCGAAGACCTCGTGAGGCACCGACACGGCGGCCAAGGTGATGACCACCACGACGGCCACGACGACGACCGCCTCCTTGTTCGCCCTGCGACGGCTCGCCTCCTCGTCAGCCGCAGAGTAGAGGTAGAAGCACATCAGGAAGTACATCGAGACGATCAGCAGCACGTTCTGGACCAACTTCGCCGCCCCGTGCCCCGCAACCGTGTCGACGCCGGTCGCGCCTCCCGGCATAGCGATGGGATAGGAAAGCGTGGCACAGAGCAGGCAGAGGGTCACCGACCGCAGAGGCGCGTCGTGGGGGGTTCGCCACAGCTTGTAGAGCTTCCAGGCAAGGGCACCCACGAGCCCCAGGAGTAGCAGTTCCACGGGTTACAGCCATCCTCGCCGGTCTCCGAGGGCCGATTCCACACGCCGCAGCGACGGGTCCTCCGAGAGGGGAGCCGAGTCGTCCAGCACTGACGCCCATTCCAGGACGATCGTCGCGGCGAGTTCGACGGAGCACTCCTCGCCGTCGTCGTACGAGCAACGACGCGCGACGCGCTTGATCGTCTTGGGGTCGAATACCGGGAGCATGGCGGCCCAGCCCTCCACGAGGATGGCCGACTCTTCTTCGGGATCGAGCGCGGGGGGCTGATCCGCCGCTTCGGCCGGCGCCTGCTCGGCGTCCTCGGCCTCCGCCACGAGGATGTGCCCTATCTCGTGGAGCTTGATGTGATCTTGATGCAGACGGGTCGTCTCCTGCTGATACAAGATCACGTCATAGCCGTCGTACTCGACCCACATCCCCGTCGGCCCAGGCTTCGGCAGCGGCGCCTCCCGCAGATAGAGGGGCCGCCCCCGCCGACGGCTGAGCGCCGAGCACAGCTCCTCAACGTTCAGCGGCGGATGCACCCCCAGATCGCGCAGCTCCCGACGGAGGAAGCGGTGCAGGTCCTTCTCCACCGCCCGACGGCGACTCGGTGCCCGTCGGGACTCTTGCCCCCGGGTCGGCTGCGTGGGCTCAGCGTGAAGACTCTTCCCAGGCCACATGACAAATCCCTTCTACCGGTTAGCTCCCCCCGAACTAGGCGCGTGCGCACCAATGACTCGTAGTTCCCTCCACCCTCGGTCGGCGCGCGGCGTCGGCCTTCGGCTACATCCGGCACGACACCGCTGCAGCCCAGGGAGCTGCGCCTCATCGACGCCGACGTGTCGCGGTAGCGAACGAGTAACGCATTCGCCCCTCACCGCGCCGAGCTTCGGGGACCTCTAGGACAGTACGCGAAAGTCTGAGTGGACCCTGACCGAAAACTGACAAGCGGTTGGTATAGCGGGAGCGTTTGCACCGCAGAAAAAACTTCACAAAACGAGCATGCCGATGAGCAGGCTGACGCCCCCAGCTGGGAATTTGCGAGTAATTGCGCATGCTGCGCCATGACCAGCCAAGCGGTTAGCTCGCTGTCAATTCGAGATACCTCACACCCAAAAACCCGACCTGCGGTCGGTTCGGCATGAGATATATATCTCATATAGCCCAATACGGACAGACCGCTGGGACATGAGGGCAATCGCCCCTCCCCCTTAGACCGAATCGATCCAGCCATGCCCATGTCCACCACCGAGGGTCCGGGGGCGCCGATCCGGCTCGCTCGACTCGCCGCCTCGCGGCAACAGTCCTCGCGGGATCTACTCGCAGTCGCAAATTTGATCGAGCGAGTGCCCGCGAACGTCACGCTCCTGTCGGCACAGGTCTGCCCAGCCGACCCGCCCGGGAGGGTGCTGTCGCCATGCAGGCGAGGAGGTGTCTGCATCTCGGCCGGGCCGCCAACTGAGCGCACTTCGCGGTGCCGCCCTTGGAGCGCATACGGCACAGTGCTCGCCGGGATTACGCCGAGCAGTGACTGTCCGGCGAGCAACCCTTCAGTGGCACGCGATCAAGGGGGAAGGGGCCGTACGAACGCAACCACGGTCGCGGCACCCCCTAGGCTCCACTATCACCACCGAGCCCGCGACAGGCTGATGGATGTGGGGGCGAAGCCGTCTACCAACGCGCGTCGGTGCAGCGCGCCCGCCACTCTCGCTCCAAGATTGCGTGAACGACGGAGTCTCGCCAACGACCGCGCTTGGTGATGTGCTCACGGATGATGCCCTCCTCCACCATTCCCGCCGCGGCCATGGTGCGAGCGGACGCGGTGTTCTCCGGCGCTCTGGCTCCCCACACACGGTGCAGTTCCAACTCGTCAAATGCCAACCCCAAGAGGAGTTCTACAGTTTCGAGGCCGTACCCACGTCCCCACACGCTCGGGCGCAGTGCAAACCCGAAGGTGGCAGCGCGGGGTTGATGGGGGTCGAGTGCCAGTCGACCGAAGCCGACAAGTTCCTGCTGCGGATCGAGAACAGCAAGAACGTACTCAGCGCGGGGTGTCTCCTGCGCACTTGCTATCGCGCGTTGCACGATGCCGCGCACCTGGTCAAAGGTGCGCGGCTCGAAGGAGAGGTGCGCAGTCGCGGCCGCGCTGCCGTAGATCGCGAAGACGGCCTCCGCATCCTCCTTACGAAGTTCACGGAGCCGAAGCCGAGCGCCATCACGCGATACAGGGTTCACGGGCGCACCCTACCGTCTAGCTACTGCGGCCCGGCATCAGAGCGCGGCGCTGTGGAGGGAAGGCCGTGATCTCCTCACTCAGCTCACGAGCAGTGACCGCCGTCCGAGCCGGGCTGTACCTCAGGGCTTCCTGGACACGCGAGGCGGAGACGACGATTCCGTTGTTGCGGAGGGCAGGGGAAAGATCGAGCACCGGCCGGATCGCTTCCGCCGCACCGTCAACGTCTCCGCTGTGCAAGTGCACCAGGGAGAGGTTGCATTGAGCGCCGGCAAGGTCTCCGAACGCCCAATCCTCGGCCCGCACGTCGCTGAACCCAGCGACCGCCTCCTCCGCCTGACCGATCACGGTGGCGTCTCCATGCCCCAGAAGGGCTTCAGCCTCCACCGTGTAGTAGAGCTGCTTCGTCCGGGAGTAGGTGAGCAGACCACCGAGTTCGTCAAGGTCATCTGGTACGACGCGCTCACGCAAATCATCCGCCTGCGCGGTCACGATGCGTACGGTCTCCTCGTCTCCCAGCCGAGCGGAGGCGCGGGCTTGGAGACCGAGCAGCCACGGGCCGACAGAGCCACGGAGATTGGTCGCCGTGTCCGCCCCAGTCTTGGCGTAGAAGAAGGCATCCGTGGGTCGGTCAGCCCAATACTCGATCAGAGACTGGAGCCCCTTGATGAGGGCCAAGAGTCCAGGGTGTTCAGCATCCTTAGCCGATGAAGCAGCGACAAGTGCCATCGTGCGTGCCTGGTCGCGATCCTCAAGATCGTTGAATCCCTTGGCAACGAGGAAGCCAACCACCGCGGCCAAGAAGTTCACGTCCCGCAGCTGGGACGGGTTGAATCGGCGCGTCTCGATCAGGTGCAGAACCTGGTCCTGAGCGTCGAGGAGATCTTCCCAGATGTCCCCGAGGGGAACACGTGGGTACTCGCGGACAAGCCGTGTGACTTCGGTGTGAAGCAGCGGCAGAGAATTCTCTCCCACACGCTGCTGGTCACTGTCGAGGAGAAACTTCCGGGCACGTCGGACCGCCATAGCACCTGTCCTTCTCATGTCGCTCACGGCCATGCCCGAATTGGCATAACCAAATGGTGGTGTCGCAGGTGTGGTGGCACCTCGGAGAGGGGCACCTTCAGGTGCTTCCTGCCACAGCTCGTTGAAGGTCATGCCCAGCATCGCCACGATTACCGGTCGAAAGGCGTTCTGAGGCCGTCGTTCCTGGTAGAGCCAGCCTTCGATCGTCTTCTCTGCCGGCAGGTCGTATGGGCCCCCTTCCAGCGACGCCGCCACGCCCTTGTACCGGTGCAGAAACGCCGCCGGGCTCCGAATTCCCTGATCATCCAACAGTCTGCGGAAGTACGTGACCATCGCGCCTCCTTGATCTGGGACCACAACGCGCCACCAGCCCCGACAGTAGGTCGTCCAACTCCATGAGCGCATCGAAAACAGCGTAGTTGGACGACTTCGAGGTGGGCAGAGGGCATTCCGAGGAGACTCCTCATTCTCCGGGACTCAGTCCGAGGGTGATCTTGGGGTAGCTCCGTCTCTCTCAGCTCACGAAGCTCTTACTCACAGATCTGATGCGGTGGCTCCCCGAGGCCTGAAGCCGCTTCGGATCGACCCGACCACTCCCGAGTCTGAGCCGAGGCATCGATGAGTCAGAGCACCGCCGATCGTTTCCAGGGGTCCGACTGGATGGACCTGGAACGCCAGTACGAAGCGGAGTTACACCCGGACCAGGTGCGTGTCGAGCCGGACCCTCATGCGCGGCTCGCCGCATTGCGAGGCGACGTGCTCAGGTCTGTCGTCACCGCGGTTCGGGACCGCGGTAGGGCGCCGCGTGTCTGCTTGTACGCCCTTTCCGTCGGCGGGGTGCGGCCATCCAACTCGCTGAAAGCGGCTGCCATCTTCGCGACCCGCAGTGGATGGCAGACCTACGGGAACCAGCAGAGCTTCACCGATCCACATGGAGCGCCCGCCCCCGAGGCGCGCCCGGGTTGGGGGCTCGTACGACGACAGATCAGCGCGGGGTACGCAGACGGTGTGGTCGTGGCGACAACCAGCGTGATCAGTCCCAACTTTGAGCAGTACGAACGGGAGTTGCGCTGGTTCGCGCTGCACCGCGCGTTCGTAGGAGTCATCGCGCCTTCAGTCCAGGGGCGGCTGTGAACGCGCCGACGATGAGGTACGCGTGGACGGGTAGCGCAATGGCGTCGGCTGTCGCGCCCGTAAAAGCACGTCCGATGCCCCTGACATCGTGTGTCCGAGTGGTCAAGCTGGCGCCGGTCGAAGCTGATGTCGCCGTGGCGCGCCGCGCCACGGCAGACAGTCTGGAGCGATGGGCGGTGCCCACTTCTCTGTCGGACGAAGCGCGGCTCATTGTCTCCGAACTGGTCACGAACGCCATCGTGCACGGACGCGGCCGTGTCACCCTGCGTCTTCTCCAACACGACGGCATCCTCCGTATCGAGGTCAACGACGAGAATTCGACTCCGCCGCAGATGCGTACCCCCTCGGACGACGACGTGCATGGACGCGGCCTAGTCCTCGTCGACGCCATTGCCCATGACTGGGGCGTTGAGGACGAAGGACGAACCACTTGGGCAGTCCTCCGTTCGCCAGCTGGAAGCCCGTGATGATCGTGACCGAGGAGACGGCCAGCCCTCTGCGGCGCCGCGAGATCACGCCCCTGGACGAAGCGAAGCGGCGGCTCGCCCACGTCATGTACCGCTCCCTCCTGTCCGAGGGAATCGCCTACGACCTCATTGTCACCATCGATGAAGTCCTCAGCGACGCGCCGGCCCTTGGCGGTCGACGGCTCGACGACGTTTTGGTCCGCTTCGGCTTCCCAGCTCGCCGATCGCGTCCCCTCGAGAGCGCACCGCTCAGCAGGGAGGACGCGCTACGGGTCCGGGCCCGGTTCCAACGGGCCACCGTCCTGTTCATGCAGATCGCCCCGTACCGCGCTCCGGGCTATCCGACGGAGGAGCTGCGGCTTCTGCGGGACCTGTCCAACGAGCGAGCCGACCTGGACGACGCGCGGCCCTATCTGCGCCGATACGCCCTGGTCCTCTCCGCTCTCCTCGACCTGATGGGAGACGACGTCGAATGACCTCTCCCATCGCCCGCGTCGGGCCGCGCCCCCTGCGGTCCGACGAGCGACCGCCCGGTGCTGGCAGACCACGGCTTCCCTCTCCCCCGCGAGAAGTCGAAGCGACCCAGCACCGGGCGGGACGCCCGCGGCGCACCGGTCGTGCGGCACCTAGCGGCGTCTTCCCTTTCCTTTCTTCACCGTGATCAGGAGCATCATGAGCACCGCGAAGACCAGCGTCGTCGAGACGGCCGCCGCCGAGCAGCCGCAGTCGCCGACGTACGACGAAGCCACCAAGGCGTTAAGGGCTTTACAGCGCACGACGAGCGAGATGGACTGGACTGCCGATCGCGCTGACGACCGGGAGACGGTCCATGCGTTCATGGACCGGTGGGTGGTCGTCGCGGAGGCCCGGCTCCGAGGCGCGGAGGGATCTCCTGCGGACCTCGCCCGGTGGCGGGACCTCATCGGCCCACTGCGGCGCCCCGGCCCCGACACCGAGAAGGCCGGCCACCTTGTGCTGTTGTACGCCGCCGCGCGCCGGCTGTTGCAGGCTGTTCGTGAGGCGGCCCGCCCCGGTCCGAGCGTTCAGGAGGTCGGACGCCGATTGCGCGAGGGGATCAGCAGCGGCGAGTACGCGCCGGGCAGGCCCCTCGGGGTGAAACGGCTCGCGGTGGACGTGGGCCTCACCCTGGCTTCCGTCGTCCGTGTCGAGACGGCCCTGAGCGACCTGGCCGCCGAGGGTGCGGTGATCATCTCCCCTTCCAACAAGGCCCGCGTCGCCGGTACGGAACATGACGGTGACCGAGCCCTCCACATCGCCGCCTGGTTGCGCATGATGGTCGCGAAGGGTGTCTATCCGCCGGGCTCACGTCTTCCCCGGCTCCCGGAGCTGTGTGCCGCTCTGTTGGTTCCGCAGTCAGTCGTGAGTCAGGCCCTGCACGTCCTCCACCACGAGGGCACCATCACCGCCTACCGGGGAGCGCGCTCGACCGTGCGCTCCACCCTCCCGTTTCCCGCGGCCTCCCCGCCCGAGCTGGAGACCCTTCTCGTCTACCTGCGCACGAAGGCGATGGGCGGTGCTGTCCTCAGCCATTCCGCTGTCCGGGAGGCCGCGCGTAACGCGCGCGGCTGGTGGATCCGTCGGCTCAGCCCTCACCCCGAGACCTTGGAGAGCACGACACGGGCACTTGTGGCCGCGGCCGCGCGCCTGATCTGGATTGCTCAGGACGGCTATGCGGATGACGCCGATGCTCTTGCCGTGCTGCGCTGGACTGCTGAGACCGCGCTCGCCGACGCTCCTTCCATCCCGCACGGCCGGCTCTGGCGGACGGCGTGCCTGGGCGTCGCCGTGCTTCACGTTCTTCGCCTCGTCGAAGAGGACGCCGAGGGCGACCGATGAGCGCGGCTTCCCTCACCCCCGTGATCCCCCTCTCCGGCCTTCGCGGTGGGGCCGCTCCCCCGCGGCGCCGCGAAGCGCCGGAGAGGGTCTTGACCACCGGGCCCCGAGGTACGGAGCACCCTGCGCTGGGCCAGGGTGGTGCCCTCCGTGGCGTGCAACTCGTCGAACCGCTCCGGATGCCCGGTCCGGGCCTCCGCCCCGCTCCGGCCGTGCCCGAGGAGGCCCCCGGGCTTCTTCGGGTGTCGTCCTACAACGTGATGGACGGCGGACAGGACAGGTGGCTCGCGCAGCTCGACGTTCTGGCGGCGCAGGACCTGGACATTCTGGGGCTCCAGGAGGCCAAGCACTGGGACCGCGACGACCGCCGCCGACTCTTCGAAACCGCCGAGGCGCTGGGGATGCAGGCGCAGCTGGCGTTGTCCCGGAGCCACGGCTGCCACGTCGCCTTCCTCTACCGCTGGCCACGCGTACAGTGCCTGGGCTGGCGGCCCGACATCTCCGACGGCAAGTTCCACCACACCGTCGCCCGCGCCAAGTTGAAGGTCGACGGAGTCGACCTGACGGCACTGCTCGGACACCTGAGCCCCATGTGCCCTTGCATCCGGCTGTCCGAGACCGGATTCCTGACGGAGTACGGCAATGAGCTCGCCCTGCTCATCCTCGATGCGAACTCGGGCGGCATCGGAGACCCGGAGCCGGACGACTGGGACCGTGTACCGGCACACCTGCACTCACGGCACAGGATCATGCTGCCGGACGGCACGTACGGCGGATGCGACCGCCGGGCCATGGACGCCCTGCTCCGCGCCGGGTTCGTCGACCCGCCCCGACAGCTCGGTATGACGCCCCCGCGTACGGCAGGCCACTGGGGGCGCGGCAGCGAACCGTGGGACCGCAGATCCGACTACGTACTCCTGTCACGTCGCCTCGCCCCAGGTCTCCGGAGCCACTACGTCCTGGACACGGCCGAGACCCGGAAGCTCGGCGACCACCTGCCGGTCATCGTCTCCGTCGACATCACCGCACGGCACCCCGACCCGGAGGACGGTGCGGCATGAGTGCAGGACCGCGACGCCCCGATCTGGCTGCCGAGTTGATCTGCCGGGCCGCAGAGGCCGACGAACACTGGCACCGCCTCGTCCGCGTATCGCTGCCCGACCAGCAGGTCGGCCAGGGCCGCCACACCGACTACCTCAACGCCGGGTACCTCAAGAGGATCATCGAGGACTACGGCTGGCCGGACGTACAGCTCGTCGGCGACGACGGCGCCGAGGCAGCATGGCAGATCGCCCTGCGCGCGGACATCCGCAAGGACGTCCAACTCTCCGCCGCCCGGCTGATGTACGCAGCCGTACAGCAGGGAACCGCCTCCTCGCGACTGTGGGCACACCTGCACGACCGGTACCGCCTGAACATCGGATCGCCCCAGGTGTACGGCACGCAGTACCGCCGCCTCCTCGGTCCTCACGGGCCGGAGCGGGCGGACGTACACGAGCCGGAAGGGCTCGACGCCCGCAGGGCGCAGATGGACCTCCCGCCCGCTGCGGAGGCGCTCGAACGCCTGCGCCGCCGCCTCGCGGAGGACCCGCCCGCCGTTCACCGGCCGGGCGCGGCGGCAGGCGGCGCCGACCTCGCGGAGGCGGCATGACCACAGCCCCCGTACGCGCCCCTCCGAACGGTTCGACCACGCCGTCGCTGCCGTTCCAGTCCCGGTCGCCAGCACCGCGTCGCGCCTCCCTTGCAGCTGCGGGGCCACGCCAGTAACCCGCCCGTACAACCGAAGGGTCTCAAGCATGCGTACCAGCACCGCGATTCTGTCGACGGGGGCTGCTCTCGTCGGCGTCGGCATCGCCCGGCTTCTTCAGGAGGCCCGGCACCAGGAGCAGAGGAACGAGATCGTGCTCGCGGGCAACCAGCTCGCCTGGCTCCGTCATGTCTCCACACACCGCGAAACTGCCGCGATGTGGGCCCCGGCCGACATGGAACCGCCGTCCTACCAGGAGGCGATGAGCGGGAACTGGCTGCTGTGCATGGTGAGTCTGCGCAAGCGCCTCGGTGCCGCTGACGACCGGCAGCTGCTCCACTACGCCCGGTACCTCATGCGGTCCAAGCCGTGCCGCATGTACTGGGAGAAGTTCCGAGTCGTCCGTGAGGACGAGACCGCCGTCAGCAGCGACGCTACGGGCCGGGCGGTCAACAAGGCGTTGGCCCTGGCCTACGAGGAGGCCGCACGGGAGCCCGCGGGCCGCTGAGGCACAGCCCTCCGCCCCGCACCAGGGAGCGGACCGAGAACGGGGTCTCCTTCGGGCACGAGGGAGACGGCGCACCTGACCGCGCCCCGGCCGACGGCTCTGTGGGGGAGTCATCGGCCGGCCCACCCGCCCGTACCGCCACCCGTCCGTTTCTCCGCAGGCGGAAGCCGGGAGCTCCGGGTGGCATCACGCATTGACATTGCTCGACCACCTGCTCAACTCGACTTGCCAGGGGGCATCTTGACCGCCGAGCGATTCACCGGGCGCCATAGCCGTCGCACGTTCCCGCCGGACGTGGCCGTCGAACTCGGCGTGCAGGACCCGCAGGAAGCGGCACGGTCCCAGGCGCTTCAAGCTCGGATCTCCAAGGCTGCGGCGACCACCGGCCACATGATGATCGACTCGCAAGACGCCGGAACCTCTCAACCCCCGGTGCGCTCTCCCCAGGAGCGGGCCGCCATCCTCATCAGCGTCCTCAGCCACATCGACGGCATGCAACTGACCATGTCGGTCAATCCCACGGCGATCCATGCCGAGGCAGCTCTCCGAGACGAACTCGGCGCCGTTGAGCACGGGCAAATCCTCCGAGCCCTCGACCTGGCCGATGAGTTCGGTCACTCCACCACCAGGGCACGCGGCGAGACCGTATGGGCCTCGTACAGGACGAGGACCGGCCCTGCCGAAGCCGCGTGCCCCGATGGCGACCCGCGTCAGCGAAGGGACACCGCCCGCCCCGGATCGGGCACCGAAAGCTCCTCCGACGGCGCCGACTTCATCCGTACGGGTTTCGGTCACCGTCATCACCTCAAAGTGTCCGAGACTGCGTCCCCCAGAGCGAGTAAGGGAACCCCCCAATGACCTCGCGCATCAGCTTTCGGCGGCTCGCTCCTGACACGCGCCGGCACGACCACCTGCTTCCTGAGCACGGGCCCCCGAACGCCCGCCCTCCGTAACCGGGGGCGGGTGCAGCACCCGGCAGCCGGGCCTGAGCAAGGGCCGGGGTCGGACGCCATCGCGTGCGGGGAGAAGCCGCTCCCTCGGCTTCTCCCCGCACGCTCGACCTGCACCGTGCGGCGCGTAGCCCGTCAGGAGGGCATCACGCCGCAGCCGCGCCTTGTCCCAGCCACCCGCCGACGGTTTCGCCTCGTACTTCGTACGGTACAGACGGCGGCTCGCCGTGCCGTCCGTCCCACGCATGACGCGCGCCACCGGTCGACTTGCCGGTTCACCACCGACCGCGCATCGGCCGGTAGCGTCACATTCCATCGCCTGAACAGGGAGAACCCCTTGCACTCCATGTCCTTGAACAAAATCGCTGAGGTCGTCGGCGGCCGTCTTGTAGATGTCCTCGACCCCGAGGATCGGGTCACGCAGCCCGCCGTATTCGACTCCCGGGAGGCACAGCCCGGCAGCCTCTTCATCGCGTTGAAGGGCGAGCAGGTCGACGGGCACGCGTACGCCGAGTCCGCCCGCAACAAGGGTGCCGTCGCCGCCATCGTCACGCACCCCGTCGGCGTCCCTGCCATCGTGGTCGACGACGTCCTCGGTGCCTTCGGGAAGCTGGCCCACGCCCTGCTGACCGGACCGCTCGCCAGCGCCCGCGTCGTCGCCATCACCGGCTCAGCGGGCAAGACCAGCACCAAGGACTTCATCTCACAGGTCCTGCCGGGCACCGTCGTAGCCACCCCGCAGAGCTTCAACAACGAGATCGGCCTGCCGCTCACCGTCACCTTGGCCGACACCGGCACCGACCACCTCGTCCTGGAGATGGGCGCCCGCCACATCGGCGACATCCGCGACCTCACCCGCATCGCGCAGCCGGACATCAGCGTCGTCACGAACGTCGGAACCGCCCACATCGGTGAGTTCGGCGGACGCGACAACATCGCCCAGGCCAAGGGCGAGATCGTCGAAGCCCTCCCCCCGGCCGGCCTCGCCGTCCTCAACGCCGACGACGACTACGTACAGCCCATGACGGAACGCTCCGGCGGGCGCGTGGTGACCTACGGCCTGGGCGAGAACGCCACCATCCGGGCCATGGACATCACCACCGACGCACAGGGCCGCACCTCCTACACCCTCACGACTCCGGAGGGAACCGCCTCGGTGCAGCTCCAGTTCGTGGGCGGCGTCCAGGTGCACAACAGCCTCGCCGCCGCCGCCGTCGGCCGTGAGACCGGGCTGGACACAGCGGAGATCGCCGCGCGCCTGTCGCGTGCGCTGCCGCGCTCCAAATGGCGGATGGAGACGGAGACGCGGGCCGACAACGTCACCATCGTCAACGACGCCTACAACGCCAACCCGTCCTCGATGCGGCACAGCCTGGACGCGCTGGCATCCATGACCCGGGGGATCGGACAGCGCGCGGTGGCCGTGCTCGGCCGGATGAACGAACTCGGTACCGACTCGCGCACCGCCCACGAGGAGATCGGGCGCTACGCGGCGGAGCGAGGGCTCGACCGCATCATCCTGGTGGGGGGCGACGAAGCGCAGTGGATGTCGGACGGTGTGCGCAGTGCGGGCCGGAAGGCCGAGTGGATGCCGGACCAGGAGACTGCTCTCGATCTGCTCCACTCGACCCTCCAGCCTGGCGACGTCGTCCTAGTCAAGGCCAGCCGCGGGGTCGAACTGCAACAGCTCGCGAGCGCGCTGTTGCAGCCGACCCCCGCCGGTCCTGCTGGGGCTTAGGCCGCTACGACGGCCACCGCCTCCAGCGCCGTGAGCACCGCCGGGCCGGTCTCGACGATGTCACCGGCGCCCATCAGCACGATGACGTCGCCCGGCCGCGCGGCCTCGGCCGCGTAGACCGCCGCCTCCGCACGGTCAGGAACCTGCCGGGCGGAGCCCCCGGCGTCGGAGACCTGCGTGGACAGGACCTCCAGCGCATCCGCCGGCAGGCCGCGGGTGCTGTCCGTGAGCACCGTCAGGTCGCTCGCGGACAGCGCCACGGCGAAGTCACCGCCGAAGGCGTCCAGACGCCGGGCGCCGGAGGGCTGGAACACCGCGATGACACGACCACCCTGGGCGAGGAGCGAGCTGGCCGCCGCCAGATCGGCTCGCACCTCGTCCGGGTGGTGCGCGAAGGAGTCGAGGACACGCACCCCGGCCGTCTCACCGGCAGGCGTCAGACGCCGCTGCACCCCGTCGAAGTAGCGCAGCTGCTCGACCGCCTGGTCGAGGTCCTGTCCGAGAACGTGCAGGGCCACCGTCGCCGCGGCGGCGTTCGTGAGCTGGTGGACGCCCGACACGCGCAGCACCAGCTCGGCCATCGTCCCGTCCGGGCCGCTCAGCACCGCGCGGCTGCGACCACCCGAGGTGACGGCCATGGTCAGGCGCCAGTCCGCGTCGTCCGCCGTTCCGACCATGACGGCCTTCGGGCCGTTGCCGCTGCGCTCCAGCCGGGCCGCCAGCTCCCGGCATCCCGCGGAGTCCGCGTTCAGGATCAGCGTGCCGTTCTTGGTCATGCCGGCACGGACGCACTGCTCGAACCCGGCGATGTACTCGGCCGGGTCGGCGTAGTTCTCCACGTGGTCGTACGCGATGTTCGTGACGACCGCGACGTCCATCCTCGTACCGATGTGCGTACGGTCGGACTCGTCGACCTCGGCGACGAACAGCTCCCCCCGTCCGGCGTGCCCGCCGCTGCCCGGCCCTTCCAGGTCGGCGCCGACCATGTACGAGGGGTCCTGGCCCAGACGCGCGAGGGTGAAGGCGAGGATCGCCGCGGTGGACGACTTGCCGTGCGTCCCCATCACCGCAACCGACGTGTTCCGGGCCATCAGCGTGTTCAGCACCAACGAGCGGTGCACGACCGGGATTCCGAGCCTGCGCGCCTGCGCCACCTCGGAGTTGTCGTCACCGATGGCGTGGGTGAAGACGACGGCGGTAGCGTCCGCCGGGACGTTCTCCGGCCGGTGACCGATCACCACCTGCGCGCCGACCCGCGCCAGGGATTCGAGTCGGGCGGACGGCCGGGCGTCGCTGCCCGAGACGCTGTAGCCGCGCTCGGCGCAGACACGGGCCACGGACTGCATGCCCGCTCCGCCGATACCGATGAAATGCAGGCGGCGCAGGTCGGACAGCTCACCTGTGGCGTCCGGGGTGATCGTGGGGACTGCGGTTTCCATGAAATGCCTCCTCGAAGGCTCCGTCAGCCACCTCAGAAGGTAGCCGCCATCCCGTGGTTGAGGGATGCACACTCACCATCGCCATTCCGAATATCCGAGGTCTACACATCTTGGGGGTGCGAACACATTCGCACCCCCAAGAGGCCCACCCCCTATGTCGGAGATGCATCATCAAGAAACCTAACTACCCGCTCGCCCTTGCCCTTTCAGAGGCGAGGTGGAGCAACCACGAGACGGCACGACGGGTGAACTTGCGGGCCGTGAAGAACGGGCACAACGGGATAGCCGTGTCCAGCACTCGCGTCAGCCGCTGGATTCGCCATGGCGAGAAGCCGAGAGCCCCGGTACCCGGAATTCTCGCTGAACTACTCTCAGAGCGTCTGGGTCGGCCTTGCACGCCACAGAGCCTGAATATTGCTCGACCCTGCAGAGTCGTGGTCCTGCTTGATGAACAGGACCACCAGGATCTCGCGAGACTGGCGGCTGAGCAGAACTTGTCACTTGAGAGCTATGCGCAGAAAGCCCTCAGGGCTGCCTTGAATTCGATGCATCAGCGTCTAGCACGCGGAGACACACCGGCAGGGGGCTGAGGCTCCCGAAGCGATGGGGGACAAAAGAGTGACCACATCCATCCATCCGGGCGGGCGGGCGGGCGGGCGGGTGCTCGTAGTGGTGCGGACGCATGCGCAGCCAGTCCGCAACGCCCTTGACTCAGTCGGTCCGCTGAGGACTACTGCTAGGTAAGATCCCCCGACGGGCCGGACGACCATCAGCCCGTCCTTCTCATCCCGGTCGTGCCCACCTGCGCGCCGCCAGCCTTGGCGCGTTGGCCGTCCTCGGGCTTCCGCGGCCTGGACAACGACATCCCCGACCCCGTGATCGTCACCGGCTACACCGCCAGCCGCACCCACAAGCTCACCCCCGGCCAGAAGGGAGCCAACCGCGTCCTTGCCGTCGGACGCGCACCGGCCGAGCACGGCTTCGCGCACCTCAAGAACTGGCAGATCCTCACCAAGCTCCGCACCGACCCCGCACGCGCCACCCGACTCCTGCGAGCCTTGTTCGTCATGGCGAACCTCGAAGTCAACCGCTGGCGGACGATCTTCTCTGCGGACTGCCGCTTATGACCAGCGTGAGCACCCTGAGGACCAGTCACACCAGCCCCTCGAACTGCGGCTTCAGGTTGGCGGAGGCTCACGGAAGAGATCCGGAAAGTGTCACGCCGCCCGGGCCGGCGCTCAGGGGGCCACCACACGGTTCGGCGCGCTTGACGTTGCTGTTGCCGTACTGATCGCGGCGCCGCCGGCCTCCTACGAGAAACACCGCCGAGTACTGCCGATGGCACCCTCGACGTCTCGGGCACCTGGCAAGCTACCGGGTGTGACAGCGTATGAGGCGGTACCCACCATCGTGATCACACAGCTCAGCCGACCCAGTGAGGCCACGGAAGCCGTCCGGCGAGAACTCACGGCGTGCTGGACAGCAGTCGTGAACGCGGGAGGGGCCGTCATCCCGATGGATTGTCCGCTTCCGCCTGTATCCCAGGCGGCACTCAGCCCGGCGGTCGAAAGAATCGCTCATGGCCTGTCCCCCAGCCACAGCAGACTCATCCTGGCGACCGCGGAAGGCACGCTCGCGGGCTGGCTGCTGTTGCGCCGCGAGTTGCATCCCCTCGCGGCGCATTGCGGCGTGGTGAACCATGTTCAGACAGATATTCACTTCCGCGGCCTGGGCGTCGGTGCGGCACTGATGCGGGGGGTTCAGGGCATCGCGCGCGACGAGATGGGACTGGAGCGGCTGCAACTCGCCGTGCGGTCGGGTCTGGGGCTGGAGGAGTTCTACCGCAAGTCAGGGTGGGCAGAGGTAGGCAGGTGGCCAGGCGCCTTGCGCGTGGCCCCTGGCGACGACCGCGATGAGATCCTGATGAGTCTGGCTTTGTAAGCGGCTACGGATCACCCATTTGTCGGAGTCGCCTCAGCCGTGCCGCCCATGACTGCCACCAGGACAGTGCTGTCGCCGAACTGCCAGACAGGCGCGACATGCGCGAAGCCAGCCCGGCGCAGCAGTGCGGCGTGTCGGCACACCGTGACCTGCTCGTCGCCACCGCTGCAGGCATGAAGGGCGTACCGCCGCCGGCGTTCGTCCAGGAGGTCGGCAAGTTCGGGGTCTTGAGCCGCAGCATCCCACCACGATCGCCAGTCCTCCCTGGCGTGGCCCCCAGTGCGCTCAGACCTGCGACGGCCCACATGAGCGGTGAGCTCCGAGCAGGCTGCCACGTCCGGCGGAAAGTGGTCTCCGTTGACCAGGACGCCGCCGGGGCGCAGCAGGGCGGCGAGGGAACGGTAGGTGCGCAGCAGCACCGGCTCGGAAAGGTAGTGCAGGGCGGTCGTCGAGACGGCGGCATCCAGGGGGCGGTCCAGCCCGAGGGCGCCGATCCAGCCTTCCGCGCCGATGACAGTGTCAACGTAGCGGGCGGCGTCGGCATGGTGGGTGCGTCCCAGCTCCAGCAGCACGGGGTCCATGTCCGCGGCCACGATCTCGGCGTGCGGGAACCGATCGGCCAGCCTGGCAGCCAGGGAGCCGGGGCCGCACCCGAGGTCGAGCAGCAGGGGACGGGTAAGCCCCTTGACGGCGTGTTCGACGACGTCCGCGATCACGGTGAACCGCTCCTCGCGATCCACCGCATACCGCTCCTGCTGGCATTCCCAGCGCTCGACCCAGGTCCGGGCCGTCGCCATGCTCACACCCATAGTTCGCGTCACCTCGTCCGTCTCTCGTCCGCGCGGAGGCACCGACGGATCTATAAATGGTAACGATTATCAATTTCATTTCAAGTCAGCGACGCGAGGACAGTCAGCAGGCGGTCGACCTCCTCCGTCGTGTTGTACACGTGCAGGCTCACGCGCACCGACGCGTCTCGGGCGTCGGCTCCAGCCTGGCACAGGTGATCGGCTCGAACCATGAAGCCATGGCTGAAGAGAATGAACCCGAGATCGCCGGAAGGGATGTCGTGGTGCCGGAAGGTGACGATGCCTCGTCGGCGCTGCTCGGCGGGCAGGGCGGAGTCGGCAGCCAGACTCGCCTGACAGCCGAGAACCTCGTACGGCCCGAGCTTCCCGAGCCTGTCCGTCAACCGGGTGGAGAGCATGGTTGTCCACTGCGCGACGCGCTCCGGTCCAATCGCGTCCAGCCAGTCGAGAGCGGCCCGCAGCGAGACGATGCCCGCTGTGTTGGGCGAACCCTGCCAGCCGTCAGGCCGGAACACAGGCCCGCGCGCGTTGCGCGCCCAAATCGCCCCTGAGCCCGGCAGAGCCATCGCCTTGTGCCCGGAGAAGACCACGAAGTCGACGTCGAGAGCCGAATCGTCGACGCGGACGGGCATGTGGCCGACGCTCTGTGCTGCGTCCAGACAGATAGGCACGTCCGGGCCGACCACTTCACGGATGCGGTGCACGTTCATGTCACCGCCATAGACGTGGTGCACGTGGGTGGCAGCGACGAAGCGGGTCCGCGGGCTCACTGCCCGGGCCAGGGCCATATGGTCGTAGTCTCCGGAGCCCCTTTGGTACGGCAGCGCCTGCACCCGGACGTGGATGCCGCGCTCGGCCAGCAGCCTCCGAGCCTCGATCCAGGGGTCGAGATTCGCCCTGTGGTCGCCGTACGGCACGAGGATCTCGTCCCCGTCGGCGAGGTAGGACACGAGCCAGTCGCGGGCGACGGTCCGCAATCCATCGGTGGTACCACTGGTGAAGTGAACTCCGGAGCGGACCGGTTCGGGGTCGTGGAGGTATTCCTTGACTGTTTCCCGGGTTGATTCCACCAGTTCAGTCGTCCGGTTGGCCCACGGGTAAGTGCCGCGGCCGGCGTTGGCGTTCGACGTCGTGAGGTAAGTCTGAACGGCCTCCAGCACGGCATGTGGCTTCTGGGACGTTGCCGCACTGTCGAAGTATGTCAGCTCCGGGTGCGCCGTGACGATGGGAAACTGATTCCTTGCTTCCTGCTGCCAGAACGGGTTCTCAGGGTCCTCAGGTTCTGCGGTTGGACGTGGGCCCTTCGCGCTCATTCGCGCACCAGCGGTGCGCCCGCGTCCCGCCAGGCCACGATCCCGCCGACGAGGCTGCGAACGTCCGGGTGACCCATCCGGGTCAGTGCGGCCGCGTAACGCAGTGACTTCTCGCCGACGGGACAGGCGAGCAGCACAGGAGTGCGCTTGCTAAAGGGAAGCCCGCCGCGGAGAAGGTCATCGAACACCTCGTCGACGATGTTGACCGAGCCCTCGATATGCAGGGCGGCATAGGCGTGCGGACTGCGCAGGTCGACGACGAGTGGGCGGGGGTCGCCTTCGGCAGACCAGCGCCGAGCTTCATCCACCCCGATGACCTGTGCCTCCGCCCGGGCTTCGGCGTCGGTGACGGCTGCCGCAGACCGCCCACGGACCGTTCGGCCCAGGAGTTCCGGGCGCCGCTGACGCACATAGCTGAGATAGCTCTCGGCCCGGTCGCACACGATGAACACCGCCGTGCCGCGTTGCCCCGTTCCCTCCAGCTCGTCGTCGGCAAACCGTAGTTGTCGAACTGCCCCCTGGTAGGCCGCGCCCCCGGTGGGACCGCTCAACAGCCCGCAACGGCGGATCAGGGTGATCATCCCGTCAATGGCCTCGTCCGAGGTGACCGACTCGATGGTGTCGTACGTGGCCGGGTCGAACAGACCGACCTGCTGGACCTCGTCGATGGTGCGAATGCCCGGTATGAAGTCCGATTTGTGGGCGACCAAGCCGAGGACGTGCACGCGTGAGTCGTGCTCGCGCAGAACCTTGGCGACACCCGTCGACGAACCGGCTGTGCCCACGCAGGCGATGAACCAGTCCGGCGCCCGGCCGTCCAAATCCTTCACGATCTCGGGACCGGTGCTCCCCACGTGCGACTCGACGTTGCGGGGGTTGAAGTACTGGTCAGTGTGCAGGTATGTGCTCCCCGGGTCGGACAGCGCCCGGTGAAAGTGCGTCAGTGGGTCGTCCGTGTCGGTCGGATCGAGGCACTCACTACGCCCAGGAAGTTCCTCGATCTCGGCACCGATGAGGAGCAGAAGTTCCTTGATCTCAGGTACGCGCATGCGGTTGGTGACGCTCTTGAACCTCACTCCGTGCATACCGGCCAGCAGGGCCAACGCCTTGGCCGTATTGCCGCTGGAAAGCTCCACAACCGTCCCGCCACTGTCAGTGGCATCCTCCAGGTGGGGCCGGGCCATGTGCCAGGCAGGCCGGTCCTTGACGGACCCGAAGGGGTTGAGCATCTCCAGCTTCGCGTAGAGGTCGATGTTGCGCAGTCCGTGCACGGCGGGATCGATGCGCACCAAAGGCGTGTTCCCTATGGCCTCGGTGATGCTGTCATACCTCATCCGGCTGCTCTCCCAGGGATGTGATCGGCCAGTAGTCCTCGTCCAGGCACCAGTTCCAGGATGTACCTCGACGCTCCACCGCAACTGCCCGCGCGACGGGCTGCCGCTGAGCGCGATGTGCGTGGAAATCCATGGCGTAGCCCGCGGTGTTGACGAAAGCCAGCAGCTCCCCCGCTCGCGGCAGCCGGGGCAGGAAGACCAAGCGGCGAGTGATCAGATCGGCTTCCAAGCACAGATTGCCGGCGAGGTAGACACCGACCGGCTTCCCATCACCGGCCTCGGCTTCAGCCCGCGGCAGCAAGACGGGGTCGACCAGGACTCCGTGCTCTTCCAGGCTCATGTCGCCCGCGTTCATGGCGAGGTGCACCAGATAGTGACCGGACTCCGCGTCCACGGAGCGTACGTCCAGCACGCGGGCGAGCGACAGTCCGCATTGGTCGACCAGAGAGCGGCCGGGTTCGATGTACAGGTCGTGGAGATGCTCCAGCAGGAGAGTGGCAGGCGGGCGGCCCAGCACCGGAGCAGGCAGGGACAGCAGCTCGTCCAGGTAGCCGGGCCCGGCGGTGGGTCGGTACGCGGGATAGAGCGCGGCGGCACCGCGTACTGTGCCGCCCTCATTACGCAGCCCGTATGCGTGTCCACGCCAGGTCAATGGCGGGCGTACACCGAGCACTGCCTCGACGAGCGCGGTGGTCCACTGCTCCCACTCCTCCGCCTCGGCAACGTAGCCAACGCCGAATCCGCCCCCGATATCGAGGACGCGCGGCGTAAGTCCCCGTGCCCGGCATTCGTCCATGAAGAGCACGCACTGCTCCAGCGCCCGCGCCTTCTCCTCGACACCGGTGGTGTCGAGGTGGTAGGCGGCACCGATGAACTCCACTGTCTCCATGTGGCGTTCGAGCGCCGACAACAGCGCCTCCGTGTCCCGTACCGGAGTACCGAAACGACTGCGCCGAGAGAGCTGTCGGGTACCCCCTCCCTCGCGACCGGAGGCGTATTCGAACCCCGAAAGGCGTACCAGCACGGCGACCCGGCCGAGCCCATGCGTGCGCACGAGGCCGGAGAGTCGTTCCAGTTCCCCGGGCGAGTTCAGGTTGACCGTCGCTCCGACGCGGGCCGCCAGCCAGAGGAACGTCGCGTCCTTGGGGCCGGTGGCCATGATGCGGTCGCCGGTGAACCCGCAACCCAGCGCGTGCTTCAACTCCTCCACCGAGGCGACGTCGACACCGACGGTGGCCGGGTCCTCCACCGCCAGTCGCCGCAACAGGGCGCTGGACCTATTCGCCTTGTGGGCGAAATACACCCGCCCGGTGAGATGGTGGCGACCGTAGACGCCCCGGAAGCGGGCCGCGTTCTCGGCTACGGCTCCGGGGAGCAGCACGTTGAGCGGCGACCCCAGGGCGTCGACGAGCGAGTGCAGGAACGACCGGTCCGCCAGCAGTGCGGCAAGCGGCGGCTCCACCCTGGGGCCCAGATACAAAGGTGCGTCCACGTAAGGCCCCTCCCGAGTGCCGGCCGAACGTCGATTCGACGATCGCTCGGGAGTAGTCGTTTCCAGGTACACCCGCTTCTAAGCGTCATCGGTCCGCTTCCGGGGGTGAAGTCCCACGTTTGCGGAGGGAGCGCAATGTCTGTGGCCGCACATGCTCGTTCGGCTACTTGCGAGGCCCGGCGAGGGATGCCGGCGGGGCGGTTCGAGCGTACGGAACGACGATTGCGACAAACGTGATCCTGTGGAACGGAGGTTGGCGGGCACGTTCCAGTCGCCCCGGACAGCCGCCCTCCGCAGGAGCAGCGTCCGGTTCCCTGCCACACGTGCGCTCGTCCGCCGCCTCTTCCATTGCAAGAGACTACGCAGTGGGAGCAGCGCCATCGCCATAGGCAACAGCTGCGGACCCGACATCACAGCAACGGTGACGGACAGAAGCTGCCGAATGAACAGTGCTACGCAGCGGAGCAGCCGATTCCGCCACGAGGCAGACCGGCCGCTCCTCCCCGAAGTCGGGTCAGCGTGCTGCTCCTCAAAGCGACTCAGCCTTTTCCACTGAACCCGCCTCGAAGCGAGAGCGCTCGACGGCGTCGGCCTCGGAGTCGTCCCCGCCATCCTCCCCTTGGGGGCGTCGCCGCCAGAGCCTGGCCAACACCCCATGCCGTGGCGCTATGCCCCAGGAGAGCAGAAAGAACGCCGTGGCCACCAGGACGATGGTGCCCCCCGTAGGGAGATCCAGGCTCCAGGAAAAGTACAGGCCGACAAAGGCAGCGAGACCTCCGAACAGCGGGGCAAGCAACATCATCACGCCCAGCCGGTCAGTGAGA
Source organism: Streptomyces sp. PTY087I2 (assembly GCF_001687325.1). Lineage (GTDB taxonomy): Bacteria > Actinomycetota > Actinomycetes > Streptomycetales > Streptomycetaceae > Streptomyces. The sequence goes on from NZ_LZRD01000001.1 coordinate 297,389, forward strand.
AGTCGAGCCGTGGCTGCCGGAGTGACCAGGAGCGCGAGAACAAGGATGTTTCCAATGGTCTGAACCGAGATGACGACTGCGACCGAGACCATCACGTAGAGCGCAAGGTCGAGCACGAAGACCGGAAGCCCGAGGGCGCGTGCGGACTCGCGGTCGAGCGTGACGGAGACAAACTCCTTGTGGAAGAGGAAGGCGAGCAGGAGCAGTATGACCGTCGAGACAGCGACGACGACCAGGTCCTCGTCAGGGATGCCGGTGATGGATCCGAAGAGGAACTGCTGGAGGGAGCCGGAGTACCCGGGCGAACGACTGATGATCACGATACCGAGAGCGAAGGCCGCGACGAAGAAGACGCCGATGACGCTGTCCTCGCGCAACCGGCGGTTCTGGGAGAAGACGGCGACACCGACCGCAGTCAGAACGCCGGCCACCGCGCCGCCGAGCACCAGGTTGCCCTGGATCACAAAGGCGACCGCGAGGCCCGGAAAGACGGCGTGGGCAACGGCGTCACCGATGAAGGCCATACCTCGGAGTACGACATAGCAGCCGATCACTCCGCATACTGCCGAGGAGAGTAGCGCCACGAACAGGGCTTTAGGAAGGAAGGAGAGCGCAGGATTGAACAGGTCCGCGATGAACTCCTGTGGAGTAAGCATCAGTTGACTCCCAGGGCGGCGAGCAGCGGGCTGCCCGAGCGAATACCGAATGCCCTTTGCCACAGGTCTGCGTCACGGAGATCTTCGGGCGCGCCGGTGGCCAGCACAGTCTTGTTGACCAGGCAGAGCTTGTCGCAGGTGTGCAGGGCTCCTACCAGGTCGTGGGTCGTCATGAGCACCGCTTTACCTTCACGGCTGAGGTCTCTGAAGAGATCAGTGAGCAGTTCCTGGGTGGGGACGTCCAGCCCGGTGAATGGTTCATCCAACAGCAGGACGCGCGGTTCGACGGAAAGCGCACGGGCAACGAGGACGCGCTGCCGCTGCCCGCCGGACAGCTGCCCCACCGGCCTGTCGCGCAGGTCCGTCATGCCGACTCTGGCCAGCGCAGCATTGGCAGCCCGATAATCCGCCACTCCCGCACGGCGCAACCAGCCGATGCGGCGTACGCGCCCCGCGAGAACAGCGTCAGCGACACTGATGGGGAAATCCCACGCAAACTCGTGGCGTTGGGGAACATATCCGACGTGGCGCCGGGATTGCCTGATCGTCGCCCCCGTCACCTGGACTGTGCCCGAGAGCGGCGCGACAAGGCCGAGGACGGATCGCAGGAGGGTCGTCTTGCCAGCTCCGTTGGGGCCAATGAGCCCCATGAAGTCACCCGCCTCCAGTGCGAGGTCAACGTCACGCAGCACCAGTCGTCCCCCCAGAGACACGTTCAGGTCCCGTACGGACAGTGCAGTCACGGCGTGCCTTCCTCGGAGTTCTTCGACTCCGCCGTGGGGAGGTCTGCCCCGGCGATCCGTCGGGCACGGCGGGCGCGCACCGCGGCCGCCGCGACAGCAACCAGCAGGAGGGCCGTCACAGCACCGACGACCAACAGCACCACGGGGAGCGATGAGCTCTCTGAAGAAGCCGACGCCGGGTCATCGTCCGCAGCGCTCGTGACCGACGGCTGCCCAGTCTCCGCTTCACTCGGGGCTGCGACATCGAATGCGTCGTCGACCGCGGTCTCCTCGCCGACAGCGAAACGCAGGGGTGCACGATCGGTCACGCGCTCGCCGCTGACCAGTTCAGCAGAAACCTCGAAGTCCACGACATAGACACCCGGTTCGGTGAAAACCCAATTGGCGTGCGTGTGGGTGTTGACATCCACCCATAGGTCCTGCGCGCCAGACTTGTCACCGTCCCAGAGAACGTCGGGAGCCCCCAGGTCTCCGTTCTGGAGGAACACACTGAAATGACCGGGCCCCTTGACGCTGTGCATGGTCAGAGTCACCCCGCGGTTCACCTTCTCCATGACCTCGGGGTCCTGCGTGTTCCAACCCAGCCAGACGATCTCGGGGGCCTGGGTCTGAGGTATGACGAACACCTCGCTGCCTGGTTCAGCATTCAGGAAGGAGAAGTCCTGGCTGTCGGGAGCCTTCTGCTTGGACTCGTCGACCACCTTGGTGACGACATCCGTAAGGGAGCGCCAGACGGGCGGGGACTTCGAATCGTCCCGTCCTTGGATACGCCAGGTGCCATCGATGAACCGCGGACCGATGTCGACGTGCCCGGCGTCGAGAACAGCCCGGCCGTCCACGTTCTTCTCGGCGGGGTCTACTGTTTGTTTGAGATCGCCGTCGTCGGCGTATCCGGCCGGTGCCAGCAGACAGAGGAGGAGAGGGACGGAAAGTAGGACCGAGGCGAATCGGCGCAAGGGTCTCTGCGGTATGTGCAACTGATGCATGGGGGTTCCTGATTTGTTCGGAGGCGAAGCAGGTCGCTTCACGTTCACTTGGACATGCGCTTCGACGTCGTTCCGCCCAAGCAAGTGCGAAGCGAGTCGGCATTGGCTCGCATCATTTCCGTGTAACTGGTGACGTGCTGGTCGAATGCATCTCCGTAGATCGGGCAGACCTCGACGCTCTTCTCTTTCGCAACTTGCACGAGGGTGCTGGAGCGACTACGGAGATTGGGTTCCAGGAATACGGCGGGGACGTGCAGGTTACTAATGGTCTCGCTCAGCTTTCGCCGCTCCGTCAGGCTCGGCTCAGTGGCCGGGTTCGGCGTCACGAATCCGGCGATGTCAATGCCGTACGCCTCGCCGAGGTAGCCGAAGGCGTCGTGGGTGGTCACGAGATAGCGACGAGATTCGGGGATCTCGGCGATGGTCTCCGCCATGTAGGCGTCGAGCTTCTCCAGTTCCCCGATGTACCGTTCCGCATTGCGCCTGTACGTGATGGCGTATTCGGGGTCGATGTCGATGAGCGTGTCGCGGATGATTTTCACATAGGCGATGGCATTGCGAACGTTCTGCCACAGATGAGGATCGATCTCTCCGTGAACGTGACGTCCGAGGACTGCTTGGGGAAGCTGATGGATGCTCGTGCCGGCTCGACCGAGCAGCCGGAACCGAGGGTCGCCGGGCACCTCTGTCCGCGCCTTGTTCGGTACTTCGATGACAGTCCGTGATGGGTCGTGGATCTCTTGGCGGGCGTCTCCGCCTCCCTCGGGGTCCGCGTAGAGGTAGAGGCTGCCCGGGCCCTTGCCCGTCGCTCGGTCCAAGTCGGTCGTGATGTCCGCGTGCCCGCCGTCAAGCACAGTGGCATCCGCCATTCCCGGCACGGTGTGCGGGTCGACGCCTACCGCGAAGGTGAAGGTGGCCTCCCCCAGCGGCACAGGCTTTGTCTGCGGAGTGGGGACCGCTTCGGCGGCCAGCTGAAGCCGGTAGACGCCAGGGCGGGTGAAGGCCCAACTCATATGGGTATGGGCGTCCGGTGGCAGCACCGCGGTGTCTTTTCGGTATCCGTCGCCGGCATCGAAGCCATCTGAGGAGTCGAAGTACACGCTGGGTTCGCCAAAGGTCTCGGTGAGATACCCGATCAGATCGCCAGGCCCATCCAGGCCGGTGGCCTTCAGCCGTACCTCCGAGGAACGGTCGGCCCCCAGTTCGGCTCCGGTGCCCTTGACCCTGAGGCCGAGCCAGATGGTATCCAGGTTGACGTGCTCAACGAGAGGGATGATCTCGGCGGCGTACTTCACTGCTCGTTCGGCCAGCGAGATGTTCACGACGTCAGCGCGGAGATTGGCATCTAGCGCACGAATGAGGTTTTGCTCCTCCAGCATGAGGTAGTTGCTGAACGCGGCGTCGGCGTAGACGATGTCGCGTACGTCGCGCAAGGATGGCTCGTAACTGTGCGGGTCTCCGCCCTCTGGCACCAGAGCCTTGACATCCACTCGTTCGCCACCAACGTTGCGCGCAAGATCGGCAAGGATTCCGGTCGTCGTGACGACGCGGACCTCCTCCTCCTCATCCTGCGGGCTTGACATTCCGCCGCATCCGCTGACCAGCATGGCCAGCACGGCCGCGGCGGCCGACAGCACCCGCGGCCGTCGCCCTGGACGGCTTCTACCGCTCATCGAAACTGTCAATCTCTCTGTCACTTTTCTGTCGGGCCAGGGGCATGGAGCACCATGCCGGGTGGGGGAGGGGCCGAGCCGGCCCCTCCCCCACCTCGCGCGATGGAGACCTCGGAATCTGGAAGTATCAGCTCCGCGTTGCCTGCTGCCTCCGCATCACGACAAACAGGACGACGCCGGCGACAAGCAGGACCACGCTGCCGACCACCAGCGGCATCGGAATGCCGCTGCCGGTGCTCGCGAGATTGCCTTGTGCGTCGTGCTGGTTGCTGGCGGCCAGCTTGTCCTGCGGGCTGAGTTCACAGTTCTTGCCCTCAGGCGTCTTGCCGACCAGAGCTGTCTGCGTCGTTGTGCCCTTCTGCGCGCCGCCCCGAGCTGGAGCATCACCAACCGCGAAGGTGTAGGTGGCGCTGTTGCTGGTGATGCTCTTGCCGTTGGCGGGGTTGGTGGCCTTGGCCTGAGCCGTGAGGGTGTACTGGCCCGCCTTGCTGAAGGTCCACTGCGCATGCGTGTGCGCCGGGGTCTTCTCCCGCAGCTTGCCGGGCAGTTCGTAACCCCCACCCTCCAACAGCGAGGTCACACCGCCGAAGGTGTTCGTGGTGTACAGGTAGACCTTGCCCGGCCCATTCACGCTCTTGATGTCGATGGTGACATCGGTGTAGCCGCTGCCTGCCGTGCCGTTGGTGTCCCAGCCGGGCCAGATCAGGTCCGGGTCCTGAGTCAGCGGCAGCAAGTAGCCCTTAGGGCTCCCCGGGTAGCCGGACGGGATGTCTGCGGTGAGGGCTTCCGGCTTGACGTGGAGGGTCACTCCCTCGGGCGCACGGGTGACGTGGCTGCCGGTGACGTCCTCCTTGAGGTTCAGCACGAGCTTCGCATCCTTGGCGCCTACGTTGAAGGCGTCGATGTGACCGTGGTCAAGGACGAGTGCCCCTGCCGAGTCCGGCTTCTTCGTTGCCTCACCCTGCTTCTCGACAGGGAGGCAGATCTGCTTGTCACCGCCGCTACCGCCAGAGGTGCTGCCAGCGGTCGCACCGCCGTTTGCCGCGCTTCCTGAGGAGCCGCCCGCCGTGGTCCCGGAGCTGGAGCCCCCGTCCGCGCCCGTCCCGCCGTCAGTGCCGGTACCGCCTGAGTCGCTGCCTCCGCCGTCTGTGCCCGAGCCACCGTCCGTGCCCGAGCCACCGTTTGCCCCAGACGTGCTGTCGCCGCCTCCTGAGGTGTCACCTCCGTGGTCGTCAATGTGCACGGTCACCGGCTCGGAGGATGCGATCACCTCATGGTGTTCGTCGTACAGCTCGGCCTTGATCTGCTCGCCATCCAACTCAGCTGTACCGACGTAGCTGTCTCCGCTTCCGCCGGCGGCCGCCTTCCATTGCGCGTCAGCGCTGTCCCGCGTGTACCAGTGGTAGTGATCCAGGTCGGTCTCGACGTTGGGAATCGCCGTCAATTCGACCTGGTCGCCGGTGTGATAGTGGTCGGCAAGCCCGTCGATCGACAAGCTGGTCGGCTTCGGATCCTCCACTTCACCGACCGAGATGGCGTACGTACCGGTGTTGCTCGTGATGCTCTTGCCGTTGGCGGGGTTGGTGGCCTTGGCCTGAGCCGTGAGGGTGTACTGGCCCGCCTTGCTGAAGGTCCACTGCGCATGCGTGTGCGCCGGGGTCTTCTCCCGCAGCTTGCCGGGCAGTTCGTAACCCCCACCCTCCAACAGCGAAGTTACCGTTCCGAAGCCCGACAGCGTGTACAGGTAGACCTTGCCCGGCCCGCTCACGTCCTGGATGTCGATCGTGACATCCGTGTAGCCGCTGCCTGCCGTGCCGTTGGTGTCCCAGCCCGGCCAGATTAGGTTCTGGTTCTGCGTGAGCGGCAGTACGTAACCGCTCGGGGAGCCGGGGTAGTTCTCCGGGATGTTGTCTATTCGGGCGTCCTCCTTGACGTGCATCAGCACGTCCTCGGCGGCATGCCTGACGTGTGAGCCGGTGACGTCCTCCTTGAGGTCGAGGATGAGTTCGCCCTCCTCGACGGAGACGTTGAAGGCGTCGATGTGACCGTGGTCGAGGAGAAGCGGGTCCGCTGCCTGGGAGGTTCCCCCCAGGGCCACGGACAGGGCGAGGAATGAGGCGGTTCCTAGCCGCCACCTGGAGCGTCTGCGCGCTTCGATCATTCCGGATCTCTCTTTCTGTCAACTTGCTTACGAGGGCCTATCGCCTGATTTGGGCGGCCCTGGAGGCCGACTGTCCGAATCACAGCGCGGTCGGCGCGAGGCTTCCGGAGCAGCAGGATATAACGATAATCGTTTTCATCAAGGCTCTGGGGGTGTCGTCTCGGACACGATTCACCCCTGAAGTGCCGGGTCATCGCACGGACGAGCCCGCACCTCACCCCGGTGCCCGTCACTTGCTGTCCGGCAGCCCTTGATCCTTCTTACCGCGAGCCAAGGAGGGGGTCCTCCCAACGGGCCCAGCCCTCCCGACCGAGCGCCAGCTCCTCATTTCGGAGCAGAGCATCGTCAAGCGCGCTGGCGATGCGCGAGCTGTCCATGCCTTCGCCCGTGAACGTGATTTCGTTGCGGCGCTCGCCGTAGTAGTCATCCCAAAGCCAGCAGGCCATGGTTCGGCGTTGAGGCGTAGCCGACACCCAGGCATCGGACGCGGGAGCTTCCAACCACCGACCCGCCTCGACGATCTCCAAGTGGCCGCCCGCCGAGCGCCACGTGAGAAGCGCATCGGGCCTATTGGCGAGCCAGATGACTCCGCGACTTCGCACAACGCCGGCCATCGCCTCCCCCAGCGCATCGATAAGTCGCTGCGGGTGAAACGGACGCCGCGCCCGCCACACGAAGCCGGAGTCGGAGTGTGGGTACGCCGAGAGGGCGTACGGAGCAGTCACCGGATCCAGCCGCTCAGCCCACTCAGCACGCGCTCGCGCCGCCTGGCGTGAACGCGAGAGGGCATGACCGGCGGCCTTTCGCCCGACGCCGATTGCCTGGAGGGTGGTCATACCCGCCCGCGCGTTGAGGCGACGCAGGGCAAGTGCGGCGTCCCGGTCCGGACCTTCACCGCCTGGTGAGACGTGTGCCAGAACAAGGACATCGGCCGCCTCCACCTGGCGTGCGGCAACTTCGGCCACAGTAAGAGGCTCACCGCAGGATCCCGCGCCCCAGACCTGGACCTGACGGTGCGTACAGGAAATTTCCTCCGTGAAAGCTGCGGGGTCCACACACATAAGGACCGGGGCGGCGTCAAAGTGGTCTTCCAGACTGGCGGCCCCGATTCTGGGCCGCCAGAGATCGAGAAGGAACGGCAGGAGGTCGATCTCCTCGGGCAGCGCCAAGACGACGTGAACCGCCTCGTTCGCACGCCGGAGGGAGATGAGATCCTGCCGCAGGATGATCGCCGGGTCGCCGACCGCACCCGCGGAGGCCGGCACAGGCTTCCGCGCATCACCCGCGTTCACCAAGCGCTGGACTACTGGATAGCGCCCCGAATGCGCCTTCGTCACCGAAACGGAAAGGACGACCAGGTCGGCCTGGGGACACGGCAACCGAGCGATCAGGTCACCGCGGCTCTGCGGCGTATTGCCGATGACCACAGTCAACCTGCCCCTCGGCGAGCCCGTAGACATCAGGTGCCCGAGGCGCGCCAGGCGCGCGAAGCCCGAAGAAGAGACGGGAGGCTTCCCGCGTCGAGCGCACCTTCCATCAGCCACGCTCGAAGCATCTCGGCCTCGGCCGCGCTCGCCACCGGCCCCAGCGGCAGGGCCGCCGCGCTCGGGGCCCCACCTTCCGTGCAGGGCTGCACGATGAAATGCGCGCCTCGGCCTGCCGTGCAGTCGAGAACGCTCCCGAGGCACTGCGTCACCACCATGACGCCATGCGGGCACTCCCGAACAGCTTGACGCAGAGTGCTCATTACCCCCTGGGCAGCGCGGTCACCACAGGTCGCGCAGCTGATCAGGGTGTAGGGACGCAGGACGCCAGCACCAGCCTCGGCATGTCCAGTGTTGCGCATCATCACCCCCTAATGAAAATGGTTTCCATTTGTATATCACGCCCGAGCGGCCACCAGGAGGGCAACCGCCCTCGCGATCAACCGGCACCGAGAACCGGCGGGCGGCTACGAGCCCCACAAGAACCCACGCGACCGACTCGGCCGACACGGGCCGAACAACAGGGAAGCCCACGACCCTCGGCGCACCCACCACCTGCCGCCACGGACGCGACTGCGCGAGCGATCGCACCGCACGCCGACAGGCCCCCTTCGGGCAGCCTCACCGCCGACCTTCCCGCGCGAAGCCCACCCGGGATGCCTATTTGGCAATGGAATCCATTTTCATATACGCTGGCTCAGTCATATCCCAAGGAGATGCGCATGGCTGTCCCCAAACGCAAGATGTCCCGCAGCAACACCCGCCACAGGCGCGCACAGTGGAAGGCCAGCACGCCTCAACTCGTGCCGATCACAGTGGACGGCTCCAGCTACTTGGTGCCTCAACGGCTGGCCAAGGCATACGAGCGCGGCTTGCTGCGTCCCGAGGGGTGAACCGCCCCATGGACGACCGTCGCCTCCCCGTCACCGTGCTGTCCGGGTTCCTCGGCGCGGGCAAGACCACTCTCCTCAACCACGTCCTGAGCAACCGGCACGGTCTTCGAGTCGCCGTGATCGTCAACGACATGAGCGAGGTCAACATCGACGCCGCTCTGGTCCGTGGGGGCGAGGCAGCCCTTTCCCGCACGGAGGAACGGCTCGTCGAGATGACCAACGGCTGCATCTGCTGCACGTTGCGCGACGACCTGCTTGAGGAAGTCGACAGGCTGGCCCGCGAGGGCCGCTTCGACTACTTGCTCATCGAGTCCAGTGGCATCTCCGAGCCCATGCCGGTGGCCGCCACGTTCTCTTTCCCTCGGGATGACGGGGCAACTCTCGGCGACCTTGCCCGGCTGGACACCATGGTCACGGTTGTCGATGCAGCCAACTTCCTCCCGGAACTGACTGGCGGGGACGGGCTCGCCGAGCGAGGGCTTGATCAATACGAGGACGACGAGCGAACCGTCAGCGACCTCCTGATGGACCAGATCGAGTTCGCTGACGTGATCGTGCTCAACAAGCTCGATCTTGTTCCCGCACAGGAATCCGAGCGTCTCCAGGCGGCTCTTGTGCGTCTCAACCCCGTTGCCCGGATCGTCCCCGCCACTCAGGGCGCAATCGAGCCACGCGACATCCTCGGCACAGGGCTCTTCGATGTCGAGCGGGCCCAAGAAGCACCGGGCTGGGTCAGGGAACTCAACGGAGACCACATCCCGGAGACCGAGGAGTACGGCATCTCCTCGACCGTGTTCCGATCCGAGCGCCCCTTCCACCCCGGTCGGCTCTGGAGTCTTGTGACTGAGCACTTGGACAGTGGCCGCTTCGGCCAGGTGCTCCGGTCGAAGGGATTCTTCTGGCTGGCCAGTCGGCCCCGCGTGACGGGACTGTGGTCTCAGGCGGGCGCCGTCGCCCGCTTCGAACCGTCAGGAGCCCGGGACACGGATACAACGCAAGGTCAAGAACTGGTCTTCATCGGCACCGGACTGCGGGCCCAGGCGTTGCAGGATGCCTTGAGGGAGTGCCTTCTCACCGACGGCGAGACCGCCCCCCTCACCGACTCATTCCCCGCTTGGGAGACCTACGGCCTCGACGATGCGTGTGAGCACGAAACTCCCGACTCGGGTCGGGCGGTGGTCGCAGCCACGGCACCGCCCGATCCGGCAACACACCAGCCGCCCTGGCATCCACACCCGTGGACGCCGGGGCGGCTCCGGTCGTGGCTCCTCGCTGCGGGCACCTACAGAATGGAGACCGACATGTCCGACCGACAAGTTCGCTTGGGCACCATCCAGGAGACTCTGCTGATACCGCTCTACGGGCGCGCGGTGGAGAACCGAAAGGCCGATGCCGCCTTGCGCGACCCGAAGGCTGAGGAGATGGTCCATTCGATCGACTACGACTTCACCAAATTCCACGAACTCCCCAGTCTGGCCGGCTCGGTGCTGCGCACCGTGTTGTTCGACGCCTGGGTGCGTGCTTTCCTCTCCGAGAATCCCACTGGGACCGTCGTGGAACTCGGCACTGGACTCAACACCCGCTTCGAGCGCGCTGACAACGGAAGGGCTCGATGGTTCGATCTCGACCTACCCGATGTGATCGCGCTGCGCCGGAGGTTCTTCGAGGACACCCCCCGAAGGAGGATGATCGAGGGGTCCGTAACGGATACGGCCTGGACGGACATCGTCACCGCACAGGGAGACGGCGGCCCCCACCTCTTCTGCGCCGAGGCGGTCCTGCCCTACCTCGACGAGGCGGATGTGCAGCGGGTTGTGGCTCTGATCGCTGACCGTTTCCCCCACTCTCTTCTGGCGCTCGACACCGCCGGACCTGGCATGTACGACGCCCAGGACGAGCACGACGCACTGAGCAAAGTCGAAGCGCGCATGCGGTGGTCGTGCGGCGACCCGGCCCACGTCGCCGATTGGGTGTCAGGCGGACAACTGCTCGCCTCGCATACGCTCGCCAACCTTCCGCCAGCTCTGTTCGATCGCCTGCCGGCCGCATATCAGGAGACGTGCAGCAGCCTCGCGAAGATGCGACTCCCTCAGGTCGAGGACTATCGACTCAGCCTCGTCCAGCTCCCGTAGGGCATAGAAGGCACTTCCACACGTCCTTCGAGATCTCCCCAACCTCCATCCTGCGCTCGGCAGCAAGGGCTCCTCGGTAACGAGCGGACGCACCGCTGGGAGATACGGCTGGCCCGGATGGGGACGCCACTGGGGTCTCGGTCGACGTCCTGGTACTCCACAGGACGTCGACCGCGCTCACCGTAATCTCACTGTCCCGTAGAACCGCTGGACAGGAAGAGCCCGGCTTGAATGGGGGCGTTTCTCAATTCCCTTCGACGTCAAGCAACGGATCGTGTATCGAAACCCACCCTTCCCGCCCGAGAGACAGTTCGTGGTCCGTCAGCAGTGTCGCGTCGAGGGTCGAGCGCAGAAGTTCCTCATCCAAGTCCACTCCCGTGAAGACGATCTCGTTGCGCCTCTCTCCGTAGTAGTCGTGCCAGAACCAAGATGCGAGAGTGCGCCGTTGCGGCGAGGCCGCCTCCCACGCCAGGCGGTCATCCGGCCCCAGCCAGCGGTCCGATTCCCTGAGTTGCAGGTGAGGCCCGGCTGAACGCCACGCCAGTACCGCGTCAGGCCGATTGCAGAGCCACAGATGCCCCTTACTGCGCACGACCCCTTGCATCACCGGATGAAGAGCCTCCGCCAACCTCTGGGCATGCACTGGTCGGCGAGAGCGCCACAGCACCGATCGAACCCTCTGACCGCTCTCCCTCCGAAGTCCGACGGTCGTCACGGGCTCCAGACGCTCGAGCCAGCGGTCGACGAACCCAGCAGGAGCACATCTCATGAGCGCCTCCCCCGCCGCACCCTCATCTGATGGTAGGTAGTCGGCAGTTGCGTTGAGCTGCCTTGCCAGTGCAGCTGCGCCCTGGGCACTCGAGTTCTCGTCGCCTCTGGAGAAGAACATCAGCACGTCCGCCGACTCGATCTGTCGCGCCGCGACTTCGGCCAGCGTGAGGGGGGAGCCGTAGCCCCGGCCCTCCCAAACGGGGGTGGCCCGGTGAGCGCATGCGATATCTGACAGAAGTCGGGAAGGGTCGACCCCCACAAGGACAGGCCCGGAATGGTAGTGATCGCCCAGGCTGCGGCCATCGTTCCCGGAACGCCAGAGCTCGACCAGGAAGGGGAGCACGTTCGCGTCGTCCGGAAGAGCCAGGACTACGTGGCCGCGTCCGGCGACCCGGTGGAGGGACAGGAGGTCCTGCCGGACAATCACCGCCGGCCGTCCCGTCGCAGCCTGAGGCGGGACCGCCAAAAGCCGCGGGTCCACCCCTGACATACTGCGCTGGACTATCGGCTGCCCCTCGCCCCCGTCCTGCACCGCCACGGCAATGACGACAGCTTGCGGTGAGACGCTCAGGATCCGCTCCACAGCCCGCCGCCGAGCGTCAGGCGTGTTGCCCGTAACGACACTGAGCAGCCCCTTGGATCCCTCCGTCGACATCAGTTGAACCCTGCAGTGCGGCGCGAGGCGGCTGCCGCCCGCAGAGAGTTCGGCAGCAGACGTCCACGCGGCATACCAGCACGTAGCCAGTCCGCGACGCGAGTCGCGTCGTCTTCAGTCACCATGGGCCCCAGCCTCGTCGCAGGTCCTGTCGGGCGACGCTGCACGGTGCACGGCTGCACGGCCGCGTACACGCCCGTTTGCTCTCGGCAGTCCAGAAACCGGCTCAGACAGCCGGTGGTCACCATGACGCCGTGAGAACACTGTCGGACTGCGCGCCGCAGGACTTCCGTGACATCGGCGCCCCTACCGTCGCGGCAGAGGGTGCACAGCACCAACGTGAAGGGGCGGCTTCCATCTGCCGCTTCCGAACGGCCCGGCTGCCTCTCCATGGACCTCACCCCTCTTAATGGAAATGGTTTCCATTTTTATAACACGCCTCACACCCTCCGGAGCGGCACGCGACGCAAGACGAGACGCGCCATGACGGAACTCACAGACACGCAGATCGACCGGATAACCTGAGACCTCAGGTAGGTCAAATGCCACAAAATAGGGGTAAGTCGCAAATATGGCACCTGAGCTAGAGCCCGCGCACCGCGCCGTCGAGCCGGACGAGGAAGGTGCGAACCGTCTTATCGACACCACGACCGGGGTCGGGGTAGCTGTCTCCGTGCTGGTCCTCGGGGCACTCCTGATCCAGGGTGGTGCCATCGGCTGGTTGGACCGCCCAGGATTTCGTGCCTGGCAGACGACCTGCGTCGCCATCGCGGTCCAGGCGATGCCGTTCCTCGTGCTGGGCACGCTCATCTCCGGCGCCATCAACGCCTTTGTACCTGCGGAAGCCTTCAGCAAGGCCCTACCTCGGAAACCTCAGCTGGCAGTACCCGTGGCCAGTGCGGCCGGAGTCGTCCTGCCGGGCTGTGAGTGCGCTTCGGTACCCGTGGCCGGAAGCCTCATCCGGCGCGGCGTCCCGCCCGCCGCGGCCTTCGCCTTTCTCCTGTCCGCTCCAGCCGTGAATCCGATCGTGCTCATCTCCACCGCCATGGCCTTCCCGGGCAGCCCCGAGATGGTGGCTGCGCGGCTGATCGCCTCCCTCGCCGTCTCCATGACCATGGGATGGCTATGGCTTCGGCTCGGCCGCCCGGAGTGGCTCCAATTGTCGGCAGCAAACCGCGGGCACCGGACAGGGCACAGCCGGTGGTCCGAGTTCCGGCTCGGGTTTCAGCACGACTTCCTCCACGCCGGCGGCTTCCTCGTGCTCGGCGCGATGGCTGCCGCGACCTTCAACACCTCCATGCCACGTTCATGGTTGGAGACGTTCTCCGGCTCGGTATGGCTGTCCGTGCTCTTCCTTTCGGTGCTCGCCATCGTCCTGGCCGTGTGCTCCGAAGCGGACGCATTCGTCGCAGCCTCCCTGACCGGATTCTCACCGACCGCGCGGCTTGCCTTCATGGTGGTCGGCCCGATGGTCGACGTGAAGCTGGCCGCCCTGCAGGCAGGCACTTTCGGCCGCGCTTTCGCCCTTCGCTTCTCGATGGCCACTGCCGTCGTCGCCATCGCCACCAGCACCGTCGTAGGGTGGTGGTTCTTGTGAGGCGCGCGACCCAACCACTCCTGCTTCTACTGACCGGCGTCGGCCTCCTGCGCATCTCGCTGTTCGACGACATCTATCTGCGCTACGTGAAGGCGGGCCTCCAGCCCTTTCTCGTCATCTCGGGCCTCGTGCTTCTTGCCGCCGGGATGGTCGGCATCGTCAAGGAGATGCTTCCCGCGCACGTCGGCACCCGATCGACCTCACCGACCGAACATGGCGCCTCGGATGCACTCCCGATGAGCCGTCACTCCGTGGAGCACGACCACGGCCATGCCCATAGCCCCCGAGTCGCCTGGTTGCTGCTGCTCCCGACGCTGGCTCTCCTGTTCTTCGCGCCTCCCGCGCTCGGTTCTTACACGGCGGCCCGCGGCAGCGACAAGGTGGTCGAAGCCCACGGCCGCTTCCGCCCTCTGCCGGAGAGCGGCGATGTCCCGCTCTCCCTCACCGAGTTCACCGCCCGGGTCCAGCAGGACCGCGGAGGCACCCTCCCCGAGCGCCGTGTCGTCCTGCAAGGGTTCGTCACCCCCCGCGAGGACGGCTCCTGGGACCTGACGCGGCTCTTGATCGCCTGCTGCGCCGCCGATTCCCAGTCTCTGACAGTGCGCATGCACGGTGTACGACCCCCACCGGCTGACGCATGGGTCCGGGTGACGGGATCCTGGCACCCGAAGGGCGTCTTCGGCACACCCACTGCCACCGTGGCGTTGGACGTCTCGGATGTACTCCGAATCACCCAGCCCTCCGCCCCGTATATCGACCGGCCTCCCAGCGACTGAGACTTCACCCCTGAGTGTCGAGTGCAGCGCACCCGTTGCGCCTGAACCGCGCTCTCCGGCACCCGTTGAACCACTCCTAGCGGCGGCGCGGAATCTGCCAGACGTGCTCAATCGCCTCATCAGTGAGAACCGCGTCCGGATGCCCGCTACCGGAAAGCCGCCCATCCTGGAGGAGCAGTACATGGTCGGCCGCTCTGGCCGCCTGTAGATCATGGGTGGCCTGCACCACCGTGCCCCCGCTCGCCACCACCTCGGCCAGGACGTCCGAGATCAGGCCCTGAGCCGTCACGTCCAGACCGGTGGTCGGCTCGTCGAGCAGGAGAAGGTCGGCCTCCTGCGCAAGCCCCTGGGCTACCAGCGCACGCTGACGCTGACCACCCGACAGCTCCCCCAGCTGCCGACGGGAGAGGTCAGCGATGTTCAGCCTTTCCATGCTGGACTCGACAACTGCCCAATCAGCGCTGCTCAACCTGCGCCACGGGCCGAGGTGGGCCCACCTTCCCATCGCAACCGTTTCCCGCACCGTGAGGGGGAGCACGTCGGAGACCCTGCTCCGCTGGACCACGAAGGCCGCACGCCTGGCCGAGTGGTGCTCCACCTCTCCGGCCGTGATCTGGTTCACTCCCGCGATCACTCCCAGGAGCGTGGACTTCCCGGAGCCATTGGGCCCGACCACAGCCGTCGTGGCGAACGCCGGTATCTGCGCGGTCAGTTGCGAAAGGACCCGCCGACCGGGGTATCCGGCGGCGACCCCGGCGAGCACCACTTGTTGACGCACTTCGACTCATCCCATCACGCTTGTTTGTAGTGATAATGATTTTCATTGTAGTGTCCCGCTACATGGAATGGTTGCTGGGCCCCTTCGAGGTGGCCTTTGTCCAGCGAGCCCTGTGGGGCGGCATCCTCGTGTCTCTGATCTGCGCTCTTGCCGGAACCTGGGTGGTCCTCCGAGGCATGGCCTTCTTCGGGGACGCCATGTCGCACGGGATGCTGCCAGGGATCGCGCTCGCCTCCCTCCTCGGAGGGAACCTGCTACTCGGAGCGGCGGTCAGTGCGGCCGTGATGGCCCTCGGCGTCAGCGCTCTCAGCCGCACCCCACGGCTCTCACAGGACACGAGCATCGGCCTGCTCTTCGTGGGAATGCTGTCGCTCGGGGTCATCATCGTCTCCAGGTCGCAGTCGTTCGCCGTCGACCTGACCGGGTTCCTCTTCGGCGACGTGCTCGCCGTGCGACCGAGTGACCTTGCCTACCTCGCGATAGCCCTGGTGGCGGCACTGGCAGTCTCCGCAGTTGGCTACCGGCCCTTCGTCGCTCTCGCTTTCGACGAGCGCAAAGCGCACACGTTGCACATGCGACCACGCGTCGCACACGCGGCCTTGCTCGGCCTACTCACGCTGGCCATCGTCGCCTCCTTCCACGTTGTGGGGACTCTGCTCGTCTTCGGCCTGCTCATCGCACCTCCCGCAGCGATGCTGCCGTGGGCTCGACGTATTCCGATGATCATGCTCGGTGCAGGATGCCTCGGGACCACCGCCACCTTTTTCGGGTTGCTGCTCTCGTGGCACCTCCACACGGCTGCCGGAGCGACGATTGCCGCAACCGCGGTCCTCCAGTTCCTGATCTCCACAGTGGCTTCCGCCCTCCGCGACAGACGCTCCCAGTACGCGCGCCCCGCCTCCCGCCTAACTCCCCGTACGGAAATGTCCTCATGACAACCCTCAGGAAGTCCCGAACCGCCATCGTCCTGCTCGCCGTGCTCGCCGGCGCTGCTCTGCTCTCCGGCTGCCAAGGTGGTAACGGTGATGCGGCAGACCGAAAGCCCCAGCCCTCAGCCACCCCGCACGGTTATATCGAAGGGGCCGAGGAGGCTGCGGAGCAGCAGTCTCGCCTCGTGATCGCCGACGCCGGCACCGGCTCGATCCGCACGCTGGATCTCATCACCGGCGACGTCAAGCCGCTCAAACCGGCAACCGGCGTGAAGGCGATACGCACCGACGGCCGTTTCGCCTACCTCAGCACCGGAAACGGCACCCGCGTGGTGGACAGCGGCGCATGGATGGTCGACCACGGCGACCATGTTCACTACTACCGAGCTGCCATACGTGACGTCGGAACCATTCCGGGAGCCTCACCAAGAGCCATCCACAGCGATCCAGCAGTCACTGCGGTCACCTCATCCAGCGGCGCGGCCCGACTTCTTGACCGCAAGGTGTCCGAGGGAGGTGCGGTTGGAGACAGCCGCTCCCTTCCCGACGCGGGCTCCGGAGCTGTCGTTCCCTACAAGGAGCACCTCCTCGTCGCGGGAGCCGGGGCGGCGAACACTTCCGTAGAAGTGCGCGATCGGAAGGGCGCAAGGGTCTCCTCGCTCTCCGAGCAGTGCCCGCAGCCGCACGGAGAAGCAGTGACGCGCCGAGGCGTGGTGTTCGGCTGCTCGGACGGCGCTCTCCTAGTCAGCGAGAAGAAGGAGACATTCACCGCGGAGAAGATCCCTTACAACAGCGATGTCGACGCTGGGTACCGCGCGCTGGAGTTCCGCCATCGGCCCGGCAGTACGACCCTGGTGAGCCCGTCCGGCAGGGACGCGGTGTGGGTGCTCGACGTGACCAAACGCTCGTGGAAGCGCATCAATACGGGTCCCGTCATATCGGCCAACACGGCAGGAGAGGGCTCGCCCCTGCTGGCGCTCGGTAAGGACGGCGTCCTCGCCGCCTACGACATCTCCACGGGCAAGCGGACCGCCGACAAGCGGGTGCTCACCACACCGCTCGATTCCTCGTCCATACAGGTGGACACGAGCCGTGCGTACATCAACGACGCCGCTTCGCGGAAGGTCTACGAGGTCGACTACAACGACCAGCTCCGCATGGCTCGGACCTTCAAACTCGACCTCTCCCCCACACACATGGTGGAGACCGGCCGATGACCGCCCGCACAGGATTCCGCCCGAGCCGCTCTCCCCTGGCACTCATATCTCTCCTGGTCTCCCTCGCCTGCCTGTCCGTAACACTGGTCGGCTGCTCCACAAATGGTCAGGGGCGCCCCACTGTGGTCGTCACCACCAACATCCTGGGTGACATCACACGCAATATCGTCGGCGACGAGGCCGATGTCACGGTGCTCATGAAAGCCAACGCCGACCCGCACTCCTTCGGCATCTCCGCCCCGCAGGCCGCAGCCATCGAACAGGCCGACCTCGTCGTCTACAACGGTCTCGGCCTGGAGGAGAACGTACTGCGCCATGTGGAGGCCGCGAGGGAATCCGGCGTCCCCACTCTGGCCGTCGGAGACTCCGTCGCCCCCATCACCTACGTAGCCGGCGAGTCGGCAGACGAGCCCGACCCTCACTTCTGGACAGACCCCAAGAGGGTCTCGGACGCCGTGGAGCTCATCGCCGAAGACCTCATCGAGCACGTGAAGGGGGCCGACAGGTCAGCGATCGAGCGGAACGCCTCCGCCTACGGTGCGAAGGTTTCCGAACTCACCCGGTGGATGCGGGAGCGCTTCGATGCGATCCCCGCTGAAAGCCGCCAACTGGTGACCAACCACCACGTGTTCGGATACCTGGCACAGCGCTTCGACTTCCGAGTGGTCGGCGCTGTGATTCCCAGCGGGACGACTCTTGCCTCACCCAGCGCCTCAGACCTCAAGTCCCTGGCCGGCGCGATCGAGAAGGCGAACGTCAAGGCCATCTTCGCAGACTCCTCTCAGCCGGACCGGCTCGCCCACGTACTCAAGAACGAGAGCGGGATCGACGTACGCGTCATGAAGCTGTTCTCGGAGTCTCTTACGGCCGAAGGCAAAGGTGCGGCCACCTACCTGGAAATGATGCGCGCCAACACCACCGCCATCGCTGAGGGCCTCAACCCCCGATAGACGTGCTGCCGCCGCTCTTGAGCGGCAGCTTGGAAAGGAAAGATCCTGTAATGAAGCATGGAGTACGCTCCCGGGCGACCGCAGCGACCACGGTCCTGCTGGTGGCATCCGTCGCGCTCACCGCATGCGGTGGCGACAAGGGATCCCCCACCGCAGAGAAGCCGAGGACCGCGTCCGACGCACCCGCCGCACTGGTCAAGGACCCGCTCGTGACCACCTACGACGGCGGTCTGTACGTACTCGACGGCTCGACGTTGAAGGTCACGAAGGACATACCCCTGGAGGGGTTCAACCGCGTCAACCCGGCCGGCGACGACCGCCACGTCATGGTCTCGACCGCTACGGGCTTCCGCGTCATGGACGCGGCGGGCCAGAAGCTGACCGACGTAGAGTTCGCGGGCAGCAAGCCCGGCCACGTCGTACGCCACGCCGGCAAGACCATCCTCTTCTCCGACGGTACCGGCGAGGTCACGATCTTCGACCCTGCCGATCTCGGCGCGGCCAAGCCCGACAGCGAGAAGTACACCTCAGCCGAGCCGCACCACGGCGTTGCGATCGAGCTGGCGAATGGCGAGCTGGTGACCACGCTTGGCACGGAGGAGAAGCGTGTCGGCATCATGGTCCTGGACAAGGACCGCAAGGAGATCACGCGCAGCGAAGAATGCCCCGGCGTTCACGGCGAGGCCACAGCGAAGAACGAGGCCGTAGTGATCGGCTGCGAGGACGGCGTCCTGATCTACAAGGACGGAAAGATCAAGAAGGTGAAGAGCCCCGGCGAGTACGGCAGGATCGGCAACCAGGCCGGATCCGACGCGTCGCATGTTGTTCTCGGCGACTTCAAGAAGGACCCGGACGCCGAACTGGAGCGGCCGGAGCAGGTCTCGCTGATCGACACGGAGACGGGCAAGATGCGCCTCGTCGACATCGGCACCAGCTACACCTTCCGCTCCTTGTCTCGCGGACCGCACGGCGAGGCCCTTGTACTGGGGACCGACGGCAAGATCCATGTCATCGATCCGCTCTCCGGCAAGGTGACCAAGCAGATCCCTGCCCTTGGTTCCTGGCAGGAGCCGCTCGACTGGCAGCAGTCTCGCCCGAGCCTGTTCGTGCGTGACCACACTGCTTACGTCTCCGACCCCGGTGCGAAGAAGATCCTGGCCATCGATCTGGAGACCGGGAAGCAGACCGCCTCGACGGATCTGCCGAAGGCGCCCAACGAGCTGAGTGGCGTCAAGAAGCACTGACCGCTCAAGCGGCCGCACGAATAATGGGGAGGGGCGTGTCAACCTGATCAGGTTGACACGCCCCTCCCCATGTCACAGCTTCCCCCGGTGAGCGGCACTCACCAGGACGACTTGGTCACCCCGGGGAGGAACCCTGCGTGGGCCTGCTCACGCACACGGACACGCGAGAGTCCGAACTTGCGCAGGTGGCCCCGAGGGCGGCCGTCCACGCTGTCCCTGTTCCGCACACGCGTGGCGCTTGCGTTACGCGGCTGACGCCTCAGCTCCTCGACCGCAGCGACCCTTTCCCCTTCCGGGGTGCCGGGACGGCGGATGATTTCCTTCAGCTCAGCGCGACGGGCCGCGTACCGCTCGACTGTGGCCTTGCGCTTCTCGTTCTGCGCGATCTTGCTCTTCTTCGCCATCAGACCTTTCCTCCCCGAGCGCGGATGCGCGCGACCGCGGCTTCGATGCCGATGTTGTCGATGGTCTTGATGGCCTTGGCGCTCAATGTCAGACGAACGTGGCGCCCCTCAGCGGGGAGCCAGTAGCGCTTGCGCTGAATGTTCGGATCGAACCGGCGTGAGCTACGCCGGTGCGAGTGGGAGATGTTGTTGCCGAAGCCCGGCTGTGCGCCGGTCAGTTGGCAGTGGGCGGACACGGTGTTACCTGCCTCTCATGAGCATGGCCCCATTCTTGAACATGGAAACCATTCCCATATACTAGCCTCATGGCTCGCAACGAGGTACGCCCGATCATCAAGCTCCGCTCCACGGCGGGCACCGGTTACACCTACGTGACCCGCAAGAACCGACGGAACAACCCGGACAGGCTCGTCCTGCGGAAGTACGACCCGATGGTCCGCCGACACGTGGACTTCCGCGAAGAGCGCTGACCCGCCCAGACACCTAGGACACCCCCATGAAGCCCGCAATCCACCCCTCCTACGGCCCCGTCGTCTTCCGCGACAAGGCCGCCGACTTCGCGTTCCTGACCCGCTCGACCATGACCAGCGACCGCACCGTCACCTGGGAGGACGGCAACACCTACCCGGTGGTCGACGTGGAGATCTCCTCCGCGAGCCACCCCTTCTACACGGGCACCGCCCGCGTCCTGGACACCGCCGGACGCGTCGAGCGCTTCGAGCGCCGCTACGGCCCCCGAGCGGATCGGTGATGGAGACCAATCAGAAGCTGCCCGTCATCATCGTCAACGGGCTCCATTCCGACGCTCGGCGAGAAGTGGTGGAAGGGCTGCTCAACAGCGTCCCCGGCAGTGTCGTCCTGCACCACGACCTGTCCTCGGCAGTCGAAGGGACCGTACGCCGCACTGTGCGCGACGCGAGCGGAGTGAAGTCAAGCGGTGACGTACCGCTCGTCAACGACTGCGCCTGCTGCGCGCTGCGCGAGGATCTGATTCCCGAGCTGGAGCGACTGGCCGCTGACGACACCCCCCGGCTGGCAGTCCTCGAGCTCTGGGACTCTGTCGAACCCTCGGCCATGGCCGAGGTCATCGCCACGCACGGCAGCGGATGGGCGGAAGTGAAAAGCGTCGTTGCCGCCGTCGATCCAGCTCTTGTCCTGCCCTACTTGGTGAACGGCGACGACCTGGCAGAAGCAGGGCTTGCGGCAGCCGCCACCGATCAGCGCACCGTCGGGGACACCTGGGCCCGACAGCTGGAGTACTCCTCCGTGATTGCCCTCGTGGAAAGCGAGGAAGCTGATGAAACAGACCGCGCACTCGTCGGGCAGCTGCACCCGACTGCGTCGCAGGCAGCGGCCGGGTCGGACACGCTGACTTCACTGGCCCTCTCCGGCTTCGACGTAGAGGCGGCAGGCGCCGCCCAGCACCCGGCCTGCGCACTTCTTCCCCAGGAAGCGGACGAATGCGGTGTCAGCACCCTCGTTTGGCGACAGCACCGGCCCTTTCACCCTGAACGCCTTTATGAGGCCCTGGAAGATCTGTGCTGCGCGGCAGCACGCAGCCGCGGCCGTTTCTGGCTCGCCGACCGGCCCGACACCCTCCTTTCGTGGGATGCCGCCGGCGGCGCTCTGTGCATTGAGGACAACGGCCCCTGGCTGGCTTCCCTGCCTGACGCCGCCTGGGACATGGTGCCGCCGTTCCGCCGCGCGGCTGCAGCTCTCGACTGGCACCCAGAGCACGGCGACTGCTGCCAGCACCTGGTCTTCGTCTCCCCTGACCTCGACCGCGAGGGTGTCTCGGCCCTCCTTGAGTCGTGCCTGCTCACCAACGCGGAGTATGCAGCCGGGCGAGAAGCGTGGAAGAGCCTGCCTCCCGCTTTCGACGACATACTCGATCCAGTCCACTGAATCCACCTCTTCCCCGCGAAGGACCCAGATGGCCCGCCACCCCAATTCCCACAGGCCTGTGAAGGCCCGCCCGAATCCGCTCGACGCGGCAAAGATCACGTACATCGACTACAAGGACACCAACCTGCTACGGAAGTTCATCTCCGACCGGGGGAAGATCCGCAGCCGCCGCGTCACGCGGATCAGCGCCCAGCAACAGCGCCAGGTGGCCGCAGCCATCAAGAACGCCCGCGAGATGGCCCTTCTCCCGTACTCCAGTTCCAGCAAGTGATTCCGCTGCGGTGCAGCCGTGATTGCCCGATGGGCAAGGTCTCGCCACCTCGGCGTTTCCCGAAGGGCACCTGATCGAGCAGGGCGATATGGTCGGAATATGCCGGAAGTGCGGTTGCGCTTCCGTGGGCCCGACCACGCTCAGTCGAAGAGGAGCATCCAGGATGTCTGCCACGACGGCACACCACCCCCACCTCGATCACCCGCACAAGCACACCTCGGGCTGCGGGCATGTCGCGGTACCCCACGGAGACCACGTCGACTACGCACACGACAATCACCTCCACCGCATGCACGGCGACCACGCGGACGAGTGCGTAAACCCCCAGCACTCGGTCCATGCCGACCATGATCACCAGCACGGTGAGAACTGCGGCCATGTCGCCGTTCCGCACGATGATCACGTGGACTATGTCCACGATGGCCACCGCCACGCCGAGCACGACGGCCACTGGGACGATCACTGACACGCGCACGGCGAGATACGGGGCACCGCACCATTCAGGGCAGTACCCCGCATCTCGCCTTCGTGCCGTTCAGGGGCGTGTACAAGAAGTGGTGCCAGCGAGTCCAGGCACCAAAGCTGCAGCTTGTAGCGGAATCGGCGGCAGCGGCCAATGTCCGCTCTGGTTCTGTGTTGGTTGCCTAGCGCCGGCCTCCGCGAGACCATCGGGTGAGAAGACCGCTGCGGATTTCGTCCACGATGCGAACCTCAGTGACCGGGTCCCCGATCACGATCTCGTGGTGAGTGCCCGCGCCGCCCCGCCCATCACCTCGATCGACATGGGTTTCCGCCTCGCCCGTGATCGCGAGGCTCGCTGTTCACCCCCCCCTGGCGATTTGCTTGCGAGCCTCGGCCGCATGCCGCTGAGCGCAGATACATGCGGAATCGACGTCTGGGGCCCGGGCGATCACACCTCTCGCTCGGCCAAGGGCCCGAGCTGGTCGGCTGCCACCGGGCGGTAGCCCCCTCAGCAGTACGAGGCTCAGCCGAGGTGCCGACACGCGCCGGAACACCCACAGCCTCCTGCACATCGCCGAGTCCGGCACCAGCTCGGGTCGAGGAGCGGGTCTCCGTACGAAGCCCTGCTAGGCCAAGTCGTGTTGACGAGCGGAGGCTGCCGTCTGGTCAGTGAATGCGACCTCAGGGATCCCGAAAGCCTGCACAAGCTCATCGGCGATCAGGGTGGTAGCCCGCATCAACTCGGCGCCCTTATCGGCGAGGTCGTCGACGAAGGCCACGGCTTCGGCGTCCGCGTACGCGCACGACCGGGTACTCAGAGTGGATCTTCGAGCCGTACTTGCCCCGGTCGACAGTATTCGGACCTGTCAGGTCCCCCTTTTCAGAGCCCGCATGTTCACCGAGTCGATCGCGCACCGCGACCAGTCCAGCTCGCCGCAGGCGCCGAGTTCGTCGAGGACCAGGCGGTGGAGCTTGGCCCACACCCGGGCCTTCGACCACTCCGAGAACCGCCGGTGGGCGGTCGCTCAGGACGGTCCGAACGACGCCGAAGGCAACTGCTGCCAGGTACAACCCGACCTGGCCACGAACACGATCGCGGCCAGCACCTCCCGGTCGCCATGCCGACGCCGCCCACCACCCTGCGGCCGCGACGGCGCCTCCGGCACCACCCGCTGGAACGGGGGCGAGCCCGGTCACCGAATATCAACTCCACCCGCTCGCAACACAGTTGACATGCCGCCCCACACTCATCGCACTTGACAGGCGCACCACACCTTCCCTTATCGTATTGATAATCATTTTCGTTTGGACCGCCGAGAACCTTCCCCGGAGTCCGCGCCGACGGCTCCAGAGGCAGTCGAGCACCACCCACGAGGCATGAGGGAGGCCGCTTTGCGGCCACCCTCCGCATGTCTGACAAGGCTTGCAAATCGTACGCATTACGCATAAATGCAGGCCATCACCCCACTCTCGTCCGGTTCAATCCACTTCACGTGAGGAGAAGTACTCAGTGACAGCAGTGAAGGAAAGATCGACGACCGTCCGGTACCGGTTCGCGACGCCGCTTGCGGCGGTCGTTCTGGCTCTGGCGACGGCGCTGTTCGGGGCCAGTCCCGCCCATGCCGCGACATGGGCCTCGGGCCACATCGACATCGTGTACGCCGAAGCGACCAGCAGTACGAACCTGACGCTGCGAACCCTGCCGGACCCGGGGCCGTCCGTCTCAGCCGGCACCTGGGACATCGCGGTGCCCAACACGCCGGAACTCGGCGGCTACGTACTGCCGGAGAGCTACAGCGACTCCGTGACCTACAACGTTCCCTTCGCGGGCTTCGGAGGAGCCTCGAACCTGATCAGCAGTGGTGCGTTCAGTTCGGGTGACACGCTCGCACTGCTCCTCGACAGCGTCGTGCACACCAACCCCGACGGATCGCCGGGCACCGGGACCGTGACTGTGACGCACGGCGGGGCGACCTGGTACGACAGTGCCGGTGACCGCCACGACTTCTCGGTCGGCAGCGGTTCGTCAGCGATCCACGAGCACGCGAAGTGGGCGTTCTCCGCTCCGGGAACGTACGCGCTGGAGTTCTACGCGTACAACTCGACCACGCTCAACTCCTGGACCGGGTCGACTTCGACCTACACGTTCCTCGTCTCCTGACGCAGCCGTTCCGCCGGGGAGGAGCGCGGCTTCCGCCCGCGCCTCCCCGGCAATACGCGAGGACCACCCTCGGGCGGTCCTGCCTGCCCGCCGGTCCTTCACCAGACGTGGCGCTCGCCGTCACCGCCCTCGTCACCGACGAATGAGGTCTCCGTGCCCCGCTCGCTCTCCTCACTGCTGGGGATGTTCACCGCCGCCGTGATCGCCGGAGCGTCGCTCAGCGCAGCCACCGCGCACCCGACACTCGCCTCGGTCCGGGACGAGGCGCCGCCGGTGGTCTTCGATAAGGGCAACCTCATGCTCGCGCCACTCATGGAGGGCGCCGACGGCCGGATCGAGTCGTTCGAGATGGGGTGGATCGACAAGACCGATCTTTCGGACTACCGCTGGTACGCCCCGGAGGAGGCCGTCCTTCACCTCAGCGAGCGCGAGTTCGACGCATCACCGAACGCGTACCGCACGGCGAACGCCGACTTCCTCTTCCCACCGACACCGGGCAAGCGAGAGGAATATCTCAAGGGCGAGGACGGGCGGATCCTGTTCGGAACCACCCTGGCCAGCGTGACGTCCGCGAACCTCTTCAACGGCGTCGGCCCCAATGCGGCGTACCAGAACGACATCGAGACCACGCCACGTCAACCGCGGTTCACCTTGCGGAACTGCTCGACCGCGTCGGGCGGCACCCTGCGGGTGCCGGACGGCTCGTCACCCGTCTGGGACTGCGCGTCGGCGCAGGACGGCGTCCCCCAGGAGCCGCTGACCGGGGCCAAGAACGGCGACACGGTGCACGAACTTCATGCCACTGCACCGGGGATCTACTGCCTCACCGTCGACCTCGACCTGATCTCGGCGAGCAAAGGCACCGTCTGGGACGCAGCGACCTACACGGTCGTCGTAGGCCAGGCGGTGCCCAACGATCTCCGGCCGTGCACCCAGGTCGGCGTCACACCGCCGGAGGGCGTCGACCCGGACCCCGGTGATCCGGGCGACCGCCCCTGGGAGACGATCACAGAAGGGCACCACGACGTACGGGCGGGCATCGTCGACAACGAGTTGTCACTCGGGCTGGACGCCGAACTGACCCCGTGGCGCGAGGTGGTGATCGCACGCACCCCACCGGGCGCAACCGTGCTCCCACCGACGAACGCGTCGGACCTGACGGCCATCGGCCCTGTAGGCACGCCCTACTGGTACTTCCCCACCAGCAGTTCGCGAGAAAACTACGCGTGGCCAGGGTTCAGTACCGAGTCGCTCGACGCCGAACACCTGCGGTCTCCTCTGACCTTCTCCCTCAACGGCTTCACCCGCGACGGCATCGTCAACCCGGAGGATACCGACGTCGCCCTGCTGTCGAATCCATCCTCCCTTCGCACCAACTCCTGGTTCAACACCCGCCTCGGGACACCGTCCGCGTTCCAGATCGGCACGCACGCGCACGCTCATCCTCTATGGGCATTCACCAGGCCGGGGGTGTACTGCCTGTCCATCTCGGTGACGGGCCAACTCGCCGACGGCCACTGGTCCGAGGACACCGGCCTGCTGACCATGGTCGTCGGGGACCACGGCGATCCCAGGTCCGTGGCCCCCTGCACCCAACAGGGCATCACCATCCCTGCCCCCGCGCCACCGGCTGTCCCCGCGCCCGTCTCCCCCGACCGGCACGTCGTCGACGATCCCCATGCCACCCGAGGCGTCGCACTGGCCGCTCACCTGCGCGGCGAGAACCTCGACGTGGTGGCGGACGTCGCCGGAACCGTGCCGGAACCGCACTCCTACGTCGACACGGAGCGGGTGATCTTCCGCCCTGACTCACAACGCGCCGACGGTACGTGGCGGGACGCCACCAGCATGGTCCTGGACACCGGTGGGATCACATCCGCCGATACAGAGCCCGGTACCGCCGTCACGCTCGGTCTTGGCACGATCGAGGGGCCGGGAACCTTCCGCTACGAGAACGTCTTCGATCCGGTCAGTCCCGGGGGGCTGTCCTCGGCCGACCCAGCGCTTACCTCCACCACGCTCCCCGTCTCCTCCCGCGCAGGGAGCACCTGGTGGGACTTCTCAGCCGCAGGCGTGTACTGCGTTCCGCTCACCTGGACCGCGACGCTTCCCGATGGGCGGAACGCCTCGGTCACCAAGACCCTGACCTTCGCGGTCGGTTCCGATGACAGTTCCTCGCCCGACCACATCGCCGGCGAAGAGATCGTCCCCTGCGCCGACGGGGGCAAGGCGACACCGCCCGGCGGAGGCGACCCGGGCCCCGGAACACCTGACTGGGACGTCCCGAACGGGTCGCGAACCGACTCGGGGGCGACCATCCTCAACAACGGACACATCGATATCGCCTCCACGATCGAGAACGGCTCTCTGCGCACCACGGTGAAGGACGCCACTTCGAACGGCGCACCCGTTTTCCGGGCCATGAAGGAGACCGTTCTCCAACTCCTGCCGCAGTCGCGGTCAGAGGTGCCGGCCGAGCCCGCCTACGAGTTCCTGGGGGCGCCCGGTGAACCCGTCTGGGAGGTGACGCAGGTCCAGCAGACCGAACTCGGGCTGCTCTGGCCCGGCTGGTCCACTGAGGAGATCCCGGTCGAGGCGACCCGGACCGGCGTCCGGTGGGCCCTTACGGGCCTGACCGGGCCAGGCAGGTTCGCGCTGTATCAGACCGACTTCACCGGCGTACCAAACGTGCTGTTCGACACGGGCGACGGAATCACCGGCGCGGATTCGTTCGAGATCGCCAAGAACACGCACGCGCACGGTTCCTGGGCCTTCTCCGCGGAGGGGGTGTACTGCCTCTCCTTCGAACGGTCGACCACGCTTTCCGGTGGCCATGACACGTCGGACGCGTTCACGCTCGGCGTCGTCGTCGGCCGGACCGACCCCACCTCCGTGAATCCGGCCGACTGTTCCGGAACCGATCCCCAGGCGACCGTCCCAACGGCGCCCGCCGCACCAAAGGCCCTGGCGGACGGGTCCACCGTCTCGGCGTCCTGGAAGGTCCCCGCCGACGGCGGTTCCCCCATCACCCGCTACCACGTGACTCTCACCCCCGATTCAGGTCGGCGGATGACCCGGACGGTGGGCGGAGGAGTGGCGTCCGCCGACTTCACCCGAGTACCGGCCGGCAGGTGGACGGCCACAGTCACCGCGGTGAACGCGATAGGGCCGTCCGAGACCTCCGCGCCTTCAGCCCCGGTGACGGTGGTCTCTCCGTCCCCTGTCCCCTCCCCCGCGCTCCCGCCGGACCCTGCACCTCACCCGGGTTCGGCGCTTCCCGGGGCGGTTCCGAGTACGGCCGGAACCAGCAATGGTTCAGACGTGGGCAAGGTATCGGTGACGGACGGCGGTACCCTCGCCCGGACCGGCACAGAGGTCTGCCGGCTCCTCGCTGTGGCAGCGCTCATGTCAGCTGTCGGCGCCGGTCTGGTGTTCTGGCGGCGCAGCCGGCGGCACCGTTTCTGAGCGGCGTCGCAAACCGCCGGGACTCCGGTTGCTACTGCGGGGACAAGCATCCTGGCTCGGGCACCCAATGCGACGGCCCTGCGCCTTGACACGCTTCAGAGCGGTCAAAGCGCAGGGCCGTATCGGCGGCAAGTCCGTCCGGGGACCGAACCGATCCGTGAACACGCCGGCCGATCCCTCCAGCGTGTTCAGCCGGTTCGTCGGGTGGCACGCAGCACGACGTCACTGACATGGTGGGTGCTGGCCGCGCCGGGCGGGCGCTGCCGGGTTTCGTGGGTCTCGACGTGCCAGGTCTCGGGGTCGGCGGCGAGCGCGTCAGCAATCTCGTCAACCCCGACGAACGCCTCCGGGTCGTACATCCGGGTCTGGACCGCCACGTCCACCGGGTCGCTCAGGGGAGTGAGGTCGTGATGCACGACGAGGAGAGTGCCGCCGGGGGCGACGGCGGCGAGCAGACTGCGCAAGCCGCGCTGGTCGGGGGTGCGCTTGAACGACCCGTACTGGAGGGAGACCAGGTCGAAGACCTCGGTGCCGAAGGGGGCCGGGTCGTTGGCGTCGCTGCGGACGAGCTGGACGGCGAGCCCGCGCTGTTCCGCCTCGGCTCGTACCCGGGCGAGCGCGTTGCCGGAGATGTCGGTGGCGGTCACCTTCCAGCCGTGCTCGGCCAGCCAGAGAGCGTCGGCGCCCTCGCCGGTGCCCACGTCGAGCGCGCGGCCCGGGGCCAGGGAGGTGGCCTCGTGGACCAGCGTGCCGTTGGGGTTGCCGCTCCAGGCGCGGTCGGTGCCCCCGTAGCGGTGGTCCCAGTCGGCTTCCTCGCCCGAGTGCCGGACGGCGGCGCGCACGTCCTCCTCCGCGAGACTGAAGGCGATCATGGCGCCGACCTGGCTGCCTTGGGCCGCCGACGGCAGCACCTGCAGGCTCGGGTCTGTGACGTTGCCGGCCGCGTAGAGCCCCGGTACAGCGGTCTCACCGCGCGGGTCGACCGCGACGAAGTCACCGGCACCGGTCGGGTGCGGGGTCGTGGTGAGCCCAACCCCGGCCAGCACGTCGGCGCGTACACGGAAGCGTGAACTGACCACCACGGCGTCGGCCTCAATCATGCGACCGTCGGCGAACTCGACCCCGGACACTTCACCGCCCGGCCTGGTAACGACTCGGCTGACCTCGCCACGCTCGACGGTGACGCCTGAGGCGGCGAGAGCTTCTACTCCACTCTCGTCGAGCCCGGTCGGGTCGTGCAGCACCACGGTGAGCCGGCCGCTCAGATGCCGGTACAGCGGGGTCGGGTGAAGGCCCAGCGGGTGTGTGACGATCTGCACCAGGCGCTGATCGCGGACCTCGAAGCCATGACAGAAGGGGCAATGGATCACGCCACGCCCCCAGCCTTCGGCGAGGCCGTCGATCGCAGGGAGCTCGTCGGACAGGCCGGTCGCAGCAAGAACGCGACGGGCCACCAGCGTGTGTCCACCGGTGAGGTCGAGTCGGAACCGGCCGTCATCGCGACGGTACACCCCCACGACTCGCCCGGGGAGCACCTCCCCACCGTACATGCGTACTTCCGCGCGCCCGGCCTCCGCGAGCTCTCCGGGCGCGGCCCCCTCACATCCCAGGTATCCGTGCATGTGCGCGGCCGGGGCGTTGCGTGGGGTGCCGTCGTCGACCACGACAACGCCGCGCCGCTGACGGGAAAGCTGCAGGGCCGCCGCGAGACCGGCGGCCGAACCGCCGATCACCGCGACGTCGCAATGGCGTTCCAGGGTGGGATACGGGATGCGGCCGACCTGCTCGGTGGGCTCGGACGAGGCCGAGTGCGCCTTGTGTGTGGGGTGCTCGCTCATGAACTCGACGGTACAACCGCTGGCATTTTCCGCAAGCAACCTTGCACAATCAGCAAGACACACCACCATGGACGGATGAACGAAGTCGCCGACATCGAAGCCCTGGCCCGGTCCCGCCTGCGCAGCATGCGCATCACCCTCGGGTATTCCCTCGATGAACTGGCCGAACGCACCAACCTCAGCCCGTCAACCATCAGCCGTGTGGAGACTGGAAAGCGCACGCTGAGTCTCGATGTGCTCGTTCCGCTGGCCAACGCCCTTCAGCTGAGTCTCGGCGCACTCTTCGAGGTGCCCGCCGATGACGACGTCGTCATTCGTCCGGTCGCACACAGCAGCGGCACATGGACGACATGGCCGCTGAGCCGTCCGGACGGGCGTACGGTCGCGGTGAAGATCCGCCTTGAGCCGTCCCAGGAGTCGCCCGGCCGGCGGGTGCACCCAGGTCATGACTGGTTCCTCGTACTGGAAGGGTGCGTACGGCTGTGGCTGGGAGACCGGCGTATCGATGTCGCCACAGGAGAGGCAGCGGAGTTCGCGACGATGGTCCCGCACGCGATCACCGCCCTGGACGGCCCGGCCGAGCTGATCATGGTCTTCGACCGTGCCGGACAGCGTGCCCATGTACATCAGTAACTCGACGCCCCTTGGAAATGCCCGGCAACCCCGAGGGCTATGGGGCAGGTCGGGCCGGACTACAGCGCGCAGCGGCGGGACCACGATCACCTCGCGCGACCGCGGGGTCGTTGACCAGACTGAGCCAGACGGGCCGACCCCCATTGCGGCGGCCTTCGGTGGGGGCTGG
Source organism: Streptomyces sp. PTY087I2 (assembly GCF_001687325.1). Classification (GTDB taxonomy): domain Bacteria; phylum Actinomycetota; class Actinomycetes; order Streptomycetales; family Streptomycetaceae; genus Streptomyces. The sequence continues at coordinate 328,342 of NZ_LZRD01000001.1, forward strand.
ACGACGATGACGTTGACGCGTTCGCGGGCGTCGAGGCAGTCGTTGGCGCGTATGGTCCAGGCGCCCTGAGGACCGACGGAGGACGTGGAGCGATACGGCGGATGCGTTGGCACTCACGCAGTGTCATTGGTCAGGCGGGGCCGGGCGGCTTCGCGCAGCAGGCGCAGGCCGTTGAGGCCGACGATGACAGTGGAGTCCTCGTGCCCAGCGAACTGAGCCGGCCCTGCCCAGCGCGTTACCGGAGTGCGCGGCGGCAAGGGCGGGGGCGTCGTTGACGCCGTCGCCGACCACCAGCACCCGCCGTCCTTCCGCCTCCCACGCCTTGACCGCGGCGACCTTGTCCTGGGGGAGGAGTCGGGCGCGGACGTCGGTGATGCCGACCTGGGCGGCCAGGTACCGGGCCGCGCGCTCGTTGTCGCCGGTAAGCAATCACATTTGGAAGGCCAAACACCTTCCACGTACCGGTCCTTCGGGCAGAATGCCCGTGGCCGCAGCGGACGGAAAATTTGAGTGCTTCGGCGGCGATATCCTGGAGGCGGGCGTCACACGCCCTCCTCCTGAGCGTCGAAGAGGTGGGCCTCTAAACCGGTCGGTCGCCGAACCACCTTGGGAGGACTCAGCGCCATGCCATATCTGCTGCTGCCGCCGCATCCCATGTCCGTGAGCGCCGCTAGGCGATGGGCGGCCCCGCTGCTGCCGGCCGACGTCCGCGACCCGGTCGTACTCGCCGTCTCCGAGCTGGTGACGAACGCGGTTGTCGCCGACGAGGCCATCGCCGCAACTGACGACAACGAAGTGGAGCTGATCGTCGACCCGTCGTACGGTCACGTTGTGCTTGCCGTCACCGACGCCAGCGACCGGCCCCTTCCCCCAAGCCCCGCCCGTGTCCCCGGCTACGAGGACGGCGGCCGCGGTCTGCTCCTACTGGACATCCCGGCCGACGACCACGGATGGGTCCCGCGCCCGTGCGGCGGGAAGTGCGTCTGGGCCCGGCTCCGATGCCCCCCCTGCGCACTTGCCCGTCATACCTCAGCGGCTGAAGTGCACGGACGCTGCCTAATGCTCGAGTGACCTCGGGGGCGTGCTGCCGGAGCCCGGGTGGCGTCGATGGCAACCCCGAGGTGGCCCAGCGCAAGAGCGCGGAGAGCGGGCCGGGTCGACGAAAAGGGAAGGCGGCGCGCTGGAACCGGACCTTGGCACCGGGCTCATTGTCCCGCAGAAGTGCCGGACCCACACTCCTGGGCGGCCACGGGAAACGACGTCGAGCACCGGCACATACACGCCCGTGCCGAGCACACCTTCGCCCGCGCGTCGTCCAACCCGTCGCCACCATGCGCAACCTCGCCATAGCACCGTGAACTCCCAGGTCAACACCACCTGGGTCTTCTGCACCGGCTCGCGGGTGCGCTGCAGCCTTCTCCGGCATGAAACGATGAACGCCATGACACAGGAGGCGAACGCACAGGGGCGCTACGGTCGGCGTCGACCCCGACCAGGCCTGACGCCCGAGTCCGTAGTGGCAGCCGGCCGAGCGCTCATCGAGCGAGAGGGACTGGACGCGCTGACCATGCGAGGAGTCGCACGAGAACTCGACACTGCGGCCACCTCCCTCTACCGGCACGTAGCCGATCGCGAGGCCCTCCTGGTGGCGATTCTGGAGCAGGTGGCGTCTGGCCTGCCAGTCGAGGTGCGAGGAGAAGCACCCCAAGAACGGCTGCTGGAACGCCTGGTCGAAGCCCACGACTATATGGCCCACCATGTCTGGGTACTGCACGTTCTCATCCGCGGTGAACTCGTCGCCGAAACGGCCTTTCACTTCGCCGAAGCCTGTGTAGCCGACTTCATCGCCGCCGGCCTCTCTGCGAGGGAAGCTCTCAGCGCGTTTCAAGCCTGCTGGCACCTCATCCTTGGTGAGCTGCTGGCACAGCACCCACTCACTCCTCCACAACCACCTACCCAGCGCAAGGAGGCGGTGAGACGGATTGACGCGTATCGCTTCCCCTCCCTGGCAGCTGCCGCAACTGCTGCCAACGGGAATGCGCGGGACGAGTTCGCGGAGACAGTCAAGCCTCTCCTGACCGCGCTGATCAGCAACAGCGGCACACCGGCTTGACCGCTGCCTCCAAGAGTCGGCCGCGCCCATCTGTTGATGATTATCATTTTCGCTCTAGGATGGGCTGCAGGGTTGAGACGCTCGCCCCGCTGCGAATTCGCCAGGCAGACTCGAATAAGTACAGCCCTTGTGTGCGGCACCGGGCCTCTCCCTCGACAAGCCTGCCGAAATCCTCGGGTCTTCTGGAGACGACATGCACGCGAACACTGGGCAGCACTTCTACGACAGGACAGCTGAGTACGTGGCTCTCCTGCTTCCGGGCGCATGGAAGGATCTCGGTCCAGCCCTCGGCCGAGCACTCGATGGCACTGACACCACAGCAGGCCCCATAGTGGACATCGGCGCCGGCACCGGTGGAGGCACCGTCACCATAGCCACTGCCCTCCCGACGGCCGAGATCCTCGCGGTGGAGCCCCATCCTTCCTTGCGTACCGCGCTGCTGGCCAGGACCGTCGCCGATCGCGACCTGGCCACTCGCGTCACGGTGCTGGATGAGGACATCCTGTCGGCGCCCTTGCCCGAACAGGTTTCGGGGTTCGTGGCGATGAACGTCATCGGGCACCTGACACCCGATGAGCGCGGCGCCCTCTGGGCCCTGCTGGCTCGACACCTGGCTCCGCGTGGCCGGGCCGTACTGAATATTTACCCGCCGACCCGGCCGGAAGCCGTCCCCTCGACGCCGATGGATGAGGTGAAGGTCGGGCGCCGCGTCTATGCTGCATCCGCCTCAGCCGAGCCCTCCGGCGAGAGTTCCGTGACGTGGAGTATGACGTACAGAGTCACGGAGAACGGCACTACGCTCAATGAGTTCACCGCCTCCGATCTGTGGCACGTATTCACCACCGACCAGTTGTCGGCAGAACTCCAGGCACACGGTCTGGTGGTCTCCTCAGTGGACGCGGCCCACGGGTTGCACACCATCACTCGCCAGAAGTAGAACTGACGAACTGGTGCACGGTTGGCGGTGAGACGCCGAGGCCCACGCGCTTCACTGCCTACCGTGCACGAGACTTCGTCACGCTGAGGCGCTGTTCACCTTCCACCGGCGTACACCGGTTTGAGCCTTCCACATGTCCGCGTACCGGCCTCCAGACTGCAGCAGCTCGTCGTGGCCACCTCTCTCCACGATTCTGCCGTCGTCGACTACGAGAATCTGGTCCGCTCGTACCACGGTCGACAGGCGGTGCGCGATGACCAGCACGGTCTTGTCCGCGACAAGTGCGTCGATGGCTTCCTGAACGGCGACTTCGCTCTCGCTGTCCAGCGCGGCAGTTGGTTCGTCGAGCAGTACGATCGGAGCGTCCTTCAGTATGGCCCTGGCGATGGAGATCCGCTGGCGCTCGCCCCCGGAGAGGGCGCCCCCAATCTCGCCCACTCTCGTCTCGTAGCCGTGCGGAAGTCTCGTGACGAAGCCGTGCACATTCGCCGCACGGGCCGCGGCCTCCACCTCTGCGTCCGAGGCGTCGGGGCGAGCCATGGCGATGTTGGCTCGGATCGTGTCGTCGAAGAGATAGACGTCCTGGAAGACGACGGCGACGGACCGGTAGATTTCCTTGGGGTCGACGTCCCTGAGGTTTCTTCCCCCTATGAGCACGGCGCCGGATTCCGGGTCGGCGTATCGGGTAATGAGCCTTGAGATCGTGGTCTTGCCTGAGCCCGAGGGACCCACAAGCGCCGTCAGCGACCGCGCGGGCGACCTGAAGGAAGCGTCGTTCAGGACAGGTTCGGCAGCTGCTGCGTGGTAGTGAAAGGTGACGTCCCGGAACTCGATGTCGAAGCGATCGAGGCGGGCCTCCGGGTCACCGACCGGTAGAGGCTCGCTGTCCATCACCTCAGCGATGCGCTCCAATGACGCGTCCGCCAGATCGAAGACTGCGATCATGGACGCCACATTGGCGAGCGGCTCGGCAAGCTTCACTGCGGCCACCGTCAGGGCCACGAGAAGCGGCGCGGACATGTCGGCCTTGAGCACGAGCGACGCGCCCACGGCCACCGCTGCGACGATGGCCACCTGCATAGCTGTCGTCGCGACAATGCTCGGCAGCGTGAGCGACTTCTGCGTATCGCTCATGACATGCGTCTGCCGCTTCAACGCGTGCTCCAGACGCTTGGATGACGGGCCCGCCTGCCCTGTCGCCCGCAGCACCGGCAGCCCCTGGACGTACTCGACAATCCTCGAAGCGGTTTCCGCGTCGGTGGTGTTGACTAGCCTGAGTCCTTCTCCCGAGCGCCGCTGGATTCTGCGGACGAACGGCACTGCGGCCGGGAGGGTCACCAGGAGCACCAGGCCGATGCGCCAGTCCACTACCAGGAGCACACCGACAAGAACCACCGGTACGACTGCGGCTTGGACGAAGAGGAAGGCAACCTGGGAGGCTCCCATCGAAGCAGTCGCGACGTTCCCCCCTACCAGTGCCCCGAGATCGCCGGCCGCACGTTGTTCCAGGTCACGCAGCGGCATGGCGCGAAGCTTCTCACCCAGCCCAAGCCTCAGATCGGACATCACCCGCGCCCACTCTTCGTAGTGGAAACGCAGCTCGGACAGACGACAGACCGCTTCGACAGCGTAGAGGGCGCCGAATGCCGCGAACCAGGACCACGCCGCAGTCCTGTCCACCTCGGGCTGGGCCAGTTCGTTGATGAGACCAATCAGCACGCCATAGGCGGCCGCCTGGGCGACCGATCCGACGACGGACGCTCTCAGGGCGGCAAAGAACTGTCGCCCTCGTGATCCGGCAGCGAGCATCATCAGTCGAACGAGGCGCTTCATATCGGTATCTCCGTGGTCTTGTCGGCGGAGGAGGCGACCGGTCGGTGGCTGTCCAGGCCCCACTCGTCGGCCCGGATGTGCTGTCGCCACATCGCCGCGTATCGTCCGTCGGTTCGCAGGAGTGCGTCATGCGTGCCACTCTCGGCCACCCGCCCCCGCTCCAGGACGACGATCTGATCAGCGTCGACAATCGAGTTCAGCCGATGCGCGATCACAACGACAGTACGGTTCCGCGTCAGTTCGGCCAGGCCGCGCTGGATAGCCGCTTCGTTTTCCGGGTCGGCGAAAGCTGTCGCCTCGTCCAGCACGATGATCGGGGAGTCAGCGAGTAGCGCCCGCGCGATGGTGATCCGCTGGCGTTGGCCCCCGGAAAGCAGGCTGCCTCGTTCGCCGACCCGCGTGGTGTACCCGTCGGGAAGCTCGGTGCGGATGAACTCGTCTGCTTGAGCAGCCCGAGCAGCTGCTTCCACCTCTTCATCGGTGGCATCCGGCCGGGAAAGCCTGATGTTCTCCGCCACGGTGTCGTCGAGGAGAAACGGTTCCTGGAAAACCATGCCCACGTGCTTCAGGAGCATCTCCGAGCTGATGTCTCGAACGTCGACACCACCGACGCTCACAGATCCGGCGTCCACGTCCCAGAACCGGGGAACAAGTCGCGCGATCGTCGACTTGCCGGATCCTGATACGCCGACGAGCGCGCATACCGTGCCGGCGGGGACGTGCAGGTCCACTCCGTCCAAGGCCTTACGAGGGTTCGGTCCGTCACTGTCGTAGGAGAAGACGACATTGGAGAAGACGACGGATCCGTCGACCGGTCGCTGCGGCGCCTTCGCCTCAGGCAGCGGCCGTAGGGCGAGGATCTCGTTGATTCGCACCGCACCGGCGCGGGACTCGGTGATGAAGTTACTGAGGTACATCAGGGGGACCACCGACTCGATCGGCATGGTGCCGAGCAGCACCGCCAGGACAAGGCTCATGATCGACATGGAGCCGGTGGAGACAAGCCACGTACCGACCGCGAGGACGATGACCAACGTGGGCAGGGGGGTCATCGCCGCACGCGTCAGCACTCCGGCGGTCTTCCCCTGGCGCTGCCATAGTTCAGTGGCCCGGTTGAAGTTCTCCACCCTCTCCGCGAAGCGCGCGAAGGAGGTGGTTCCATCGTCGAAGGTACGGACAACCGGCATGCCCTGGACGAACTCGACCACTGCCTCGTTGACGGCCTCATTCGCTTCGTCATAGGCGCGGCGATGTTCCGCATAGTCGCGGGTGACCAGGCTGAAGCCGATCGCCACGGCAGGAACCACCGCGAGAACCGCGAGCAGAAGTCGCCAGTCCACGAACGCTAGCGCGACGAGGGCCGCGACCGGCTGGGCCAGCCCGGCTCCGACCATCGGCGTCGCGTCGGCGACAGCGGAGTGCAGAGCCCTCACATCGTCCTGGACGATCTTCTTCAAGGCGCCGGAACCCAGGGATTGGACCCGGCCCAAGGGTACGACAGCGAGGTGCTTCGCCAGGTCACCTCGAAGGGTGGCCTCCAGCGAGAAGGAGGCCAGGTGAGAAAGGTCGAACGCCCACTTCCTCAGGGCGAACCGGCCGATCATGGCGAGGCCGGCGAAGATCAGCAACCAGGCGATCGCAGCACTCGAAGGCTCCCCTCTGAACAACTCCTCAAGTGCAAGCCCCACCAGTACGAGACCCACAACGCCTAGTACACCCGCGGCCGCGCCCACAGCGAGAGCGAGGATCAGCCGGCCACGAACGCTACCGAGCAGGGACATCAGGGGATCTCGGCTGCCCGGTCGTTTCTCCCCCGACTCGGTCGATTGAGGATCCGTGAGGGATCTCGCTTGCACCATGTCTCCTCCTTGCCATTGATGGCTCAGGCCGCGCCGCGGCACGCCAAGGGTTCGCAGCCGTACGCCGACCCCTAATAAGGGTGACCTTATGCGAACACTGTACGCGTCTGCTGTGCTGGGCCGTTAAGAGTCGGTGGGGGCGGAGGACTCACGTCCCCGTAGCTACGCCGCACCTGAAACTCGCGGGTAGCCGTGACATCGTTCCGTGCAGCTCCCTCCACACGGCTGCCCGCCTGATGGGCCAAAGTTCGACACTCACGTCTGGGAGCGACAGGCCATCTCTCACCCTGCTCAATCACTGTCAGGATTGAGCGCCGTCGTACACCCTGAGCACGTGCCCGTCGCACTCACCGCGTGCCGCACGTCCAGGAACCCGTAGCGCTGCCCGAGGGTTTCGACCCATGCCTCAAACTCTGCCGAGGCGAAAAGTACGCCGTGGCCACATTCCCTGCACGTGAGGTGGTGGGCGTGAACTTGCGGCAGATGCCGGTAGGCGCGAGCTCCCCCGTCTTGCCGAACCGCCTCCAGCAGCCCCTCACGCTCGGCCCTGGCAAGAGCCCGGTAGACCGTTGTGAGCCCGATAGTGTTGCCGCTCCGCACCATGGTTGCGTGCAGCTCGGAGGCGGTGAGGAAGCCGGCGTTCTCCTTGAGTGCCGCAATGACATCGGCCCGTCGCTCAGCAACGCGCTCTCGTCCGCGCCGTCGGCGTTGCGGTTTCGGCCTCACCCGTCTCACTGTCTCAACTCCCCCGCCGCTACCGGAAGATCACTCCCCGGGCCCACCTGTTGATCGACGCACGATCCCGTGTAAGCAGCCGGGCCGATGCGACTGAGGCAAGAGCCGGTTCCGGGTTCCACCACCGCTGGCCGTGATCCGAGAACTGGCGGTTCGGGTGGGCAAACTCCAGCCATCTCTACTGCTCCTCCGCCCTGTCCGTGCCGCGAACACGGTCCACTCGGGTTTCCCGACGCCCGGAGTGCCACACCACGGTCCCGGCCACGGCGGCCACCACGGTTGCCACGCCTACCCCCCACCAGAGCGGTGCGGCACTTTCGTGGGATGCCGCGGTTCCTTCTCCGACCGACTTCGTTACCTTGCCGTTCGACAAGACGGCGTCGCCCCGCGCGGGCCGGGGCGGGCCCACCCAGCAGTCAAAGCACCGCATTCCCCCAGCCTCGGGACCAAAGATGCCGCCCTCCGTTCCCGCTAGGTCCAGGACAGCGTTCTTCGAGTCCCGGTCGGCGGCAAGGGTCATCGCGTCATCACGAGTCCGTACGACCGTGGAGCCACGGGAAGGCAGCAGGCCCACGACGAAACGAACGTCACCAGGCCCGGCACCCCCGCGACAGGGTTGCTCAACGGCGCGCCTTTCTTCGACGAGCTGCGGGTTCCCGGACATGAGAGCAGGCACGGCAAGCGAGATTGCCAGCAGTGGCGGCGCCGCGGTGGCACAGGCTCTCTTACGCAACAGGTTGACGTTCACGTCTTGACACTCCGAGACAGGCGCGTAATTCGTCTTGGATGGCACCGGAGGCGGCGCAGGCGTATTGCGGCCCATGGGCCGACCCGGAACGCCCGCAACCAGGACCTTCCGACAGGCGAGGGGTGGGTCGGCGCCGGGTGAGGAGGGTGCCCGGCGCCGACCTGCGGAAGGGTGCCTGCAACTGGTGAAGGGGAGCTGCGGACACCCTGTTCGAAGCAACTGGGTCGCAGGAGCCTAGGCCGACGGCAGGAAGCCGGCACCGTCTGCGTCTCCTTCCGCAGCCAGCACCCGCAGGAGGAGGCCCGGCGACGAACGGACCATCACTCCAGCTGTGCGCGCCGACCGTGCAGAAGTTCGGATCATTCCCCACCTGCCTCTCTGGCTCCCCCCGCTTGCACACGACCGGCTGAGCGAAAACGGCCTGACGCCGGTCTGACCAAGCGACTGGCACTACGCTATGCGAGATGGTAATCATTTTCAATACCAAGGCCTGAAGCGGCCCGGCGTGTCGGCGGGCGTCTACGAACCGAACACCGCCTCACCAGAAAGATCATTAACAGCAACTCCCGGAAAGGGGAGGCCGCATGACTGACATCCGGCAGACCGGACTCGTCTCCTACCTACTGAGCAACCGCGCCTTCATGGCGCAGGCAGTACAGCAGGCTGTCGACACACTGGATTTGGCGGGACGGCGACGGCTCCTGGACGCGGGCACCGGGGCGGGTGGCGCGCTCCCGCCGCTGGCACTCGCAGGGGGACCGGACGCACTGGTTCTGGGCGTCGACGCCCATCACGATGCCCTGACCTTGGCGGACACGCATGCAACCGAGAAGGGCGTAGCATCCCAAGTGAGCTTCAAGGAAGCTGACTTGTTGGACGTACTCGGAGAAGCAGGTGCCGCTGGAGGTACTTTCGACGCGATCTGGGCCAGCGATGTCGTCTGGCCGGGAAACTTCGAGGACCCTGCGGAGGCAGTAGCGCTGATGGCACAAGCGTTGGCTCCCGATGGCACCCTCGCGATCTTCACCAGCAACTACTACCAATCGATGTTCCTGCCGGGGCACTCACAGCTCCAGAACAAGCTCCGGATGGCGTCTGAGCTCAACTGGGGCATTCCCGGAAGCGGGCCGACCCACTACGAACGCCATGTCCACTGGGTGCTGGCGTCCGGGCTGCGCGAAGTGGGTCTGCGCGTGATCCCTCGAATCGGGTTCCCGGCCGACAGCGACCCCTCCGTACGCCCCTACCTGGAGAAGGTCGTCTTCCCTGAACTACTCGAAGCCGCCAGGTCGGCCGGGCAAAAGGCCGGGATGAGCGCGGAAGAAGTCCGTGAGGCCGAAGAGCTCATGTCGCCGGGGCCCCGTTACGTACTCGATGACCCCGGCTACTACGTCGTCCATCCCACGCTTCTGGTAACGGGCGTGCGCTGACTCGTGGTTGGACTGCTGACCCTTTGTCGAACTGTGATCGACAAAGGGTCAGCGGTAGAGTTTGCCGATCTCCGGAGCGCCCGGCACTCCTCCGGCGCTGATAAGGCTGCTACTCATGCCCGCCTCCTCCGCGAGCTGTTCCAGCGTGAGGTTCTCCCAGTCATAGCTGTCGGTGGTGCTGCGTACCAATTCGCCGTCCCGCAGGACCTTCCACGAGGTGCGCCACCGCATCACCTGCCCCTTGAGTGGCTCCGCCTCGGTCCACCATTCGTACGTCTGGTCCCCTATGGTCTCCCGGAGCATCCTGAACGGGGGCACGTGGCGGGCGGTCCCCACCCCCATGAGCTCGACCACGATCGGAGCACCGGCGGGAAGCCTGGCCCCCAGCTCACGCCAGAGGTCTCTGCGCTCGGCCTGGGTCAAATGGCCTACCACACCGAAGATCACCACTGCGCTGATCCGTTGGGGCAAGGCGAGTCGTTGAGCCGGCTCCGCAGCGATCGTCACACGCTTGCGCAGATCGGCATCGTTGAAGACCCGGCTGGTGAGCATCGCACGCATGGGCACGGACGGCTCGGCGGCAATGATGGGCACTGAGGGAAGGGCCCGGGCGATGACTTCGGTGATCCGGCCAGTGCCTGCCCCTATCTCGACGACGGGCCCGCCTTCCGTGCACACGGAGGAGAGCGCAGTCGTCAGTGGCCCGGCGCTGGTGTGGGCGTGCCGGGCAGCGACCATCTCGTAGAACTCGGCGGACTTCGTGTAGTAGTCGGCAACCATGAATGATCCTCTCTCGCGCTAGGGGGTGCTGGGCCAAGCGGACGTGGTGGTGGTGTCGACGACCCCGAGTTCTCTGCAAATGGTCTCGACAAGCCTCGTGCGCTGAGGCACGAGGAAGAAGTGACCTCCGTCGAACGCTGTGATGGTCAGCGATCCGGCCGTGACACTTCCCCACGTCTTCGCCTCAACCTCCCCGCACTCGGGGTCCTCAGTTCCGACCAGCACACTGATCGGACAGTCGAGAGGGTCGACAGCCTGACGGGGCTTGTACGTCTCGATGAGGCGGTAGTCGTTCCGGACGCAGCGCAGCACGGTGGCACGCAGTTCCGGGTCGGACAGCACCTCGACAGGGGTGCTGCCGTATCGCATCAACTCGGCAGTGACCGCCGCGTCCTTCTGAAGATGAATGTCGCCAACTGCAGCATGGTGCGGCGACGGCCTGCCGGAAGCCAGAAGTCGGACGGGCTCCGGCAGGGACCGTCGGCGAAGTTCCAGAGCGACCTCGTAGGCAATGGCACTGCCCATGCTGTGGCCGAAGAGAGCCAAAGGTCGGTCCAACAGCGGGACCAAGCCGTCGACGACCGCATGGACGACGTCGTCCATCGATCCCACGAACGGGTCCGCGAACCGGTCCTCTCTGCCCGGGTATTGCACCGATACAGGTTCTATGCCGGCGGGGAGGAGACGCTGCCATGGCCTGAAGGACGACGCGGCGCCTCCCGCGTGAGGAAAACAGATCAGGCGCACTTGGGCATCAGGACGCTTGACGGGTCGGCGGAACCAGCCGCTCAGGTCTTGATGGGCGATGGACATCAGGGCCCCGTTCTTGATTTTTTTCAACGACTTCGGACGGCTGACTTCCAGCATTATGCTTGACTTCAACCCCAGCAGACAAACAAGTCATGCGCAACCCTGAAGACTTGCATCTTTGCTCTAGCTATGCACCAGTTCCACGGATACCTTAGTGACACCATTGCAGGGAGGATGCATCACTCATGACAAACAACACAGGCGATCAAACCGCCCCGCACCCTTTCCCGATCCCGCGCTCGTGCCCATTTTCCGCACCTGACGCGTATGCGGATCTCCACGCGAAGGCCCCGGTCTCCAGGGTGCTCCTGCCCACCGGACGTCCCGCCTGGGTCGTGACCGGATACCAGGAGGTCCGCGCTCTCCTGGCTGACCCGCGGATCAGCGCGGACATCCGCCACCCAAACTTTCCCGCGCTCACAGAAGGAGAGCAGGAAGTCGGCGCGAGGACCCGCCCGTTCATCAGGATGGATCCCCCCGAGCACACTCGGTTCCGACGGATGCTGCTCGCCGAGATGACGGTGCGCAAGGCTCGGCGCATGCGCCGGAGTATCCAGCGGATCGTGGACGAGCGGATCGACGAGATGCTTGACGGAGGTCCGCCGGTGGACCTTGTCACCCAGTTCGCTCATACCGTGTCCAGCACGGTGATGTGCGAGCTGGTCGGCATCCCTCGTAGCGACCCCTGGTTCCGGCGCGTGACAGGGACACTCGGGTCCCAGGTCTTCGGCGGCGGCGCGAGCACCGCAGAGGTGGCGAGCGAAGGCATCGGCGCCCTGTCGGACGTAATGGACAAGGTGGTAAGCGACCGCGAGACCCGTCTCGGCGAGGACCTACTCAGTCGGCTCATCGTCGAACAGCTGAAGGAGGGCAAAGTCACCCGGCAGGAGTTGATCACCACCATCGCCATCCTGATCGTGGCCGGCTGGGAGACCACGACGAACCAGATAGCACTCAGCGTTTTGGCCCTCCTGGAAAATCCTCACCTGATTGAAGAATTGCGCCAGGACCACACCCGGCTCCCTGCTGCGGTCGAGGAGCTTCTCCGGGTGCTCTCCGTGGGTGACTCAATCGCACTCCGCACCGCCACCGAAGACATAGAAATCGGTGGCCAAGTAATCCCCGCAGGCGACGGAATAATTCCATTGTTGGCAGCAGCAAATCACGACAGCGCTGTCTTCCCTGATTCTCGTCAGATAGATTTTGAGCGGCAGGGAAGACAGCACGTCGCTTTTAGCTATGGAATCCACCAGTGCGTCGGGCAAAATATCGCGCGCCTGGAACTCGGCATCGCGATCGGCACGCTTCTGGACCGCGTCCCGACACTGCGCTCCGTCGCACCGCTGCAGGAGATCCGGTTCCGGCACGAAGGGATCGCCTTCGGGCCGGAACAGGTTCTCGTGACCTGGTGACCTACCGCCGTCCCGTGCTTCGCAGTACGCCGAGGTGCGGGACGGCGATGTCGTGGGGCGCCGGGGGCCTCTCCAAGTCCAAGCCGCTCTCCTCCGCAACTCCGGCCAAGTCCACCGTGTGCCAGTGGTAGTGGTCCTTCACCTCCCGCACCAGTTCGGTGCCGGAGAAGACCTGCCACGTGGTATCCAGACGCATGAGGTCCTCGCCCGCCGGCTCACCGGCCATCCACCACTCGTAGCGCAGCCCGCCAAGCTCGGCCTGCCTGAGCCGAGTCGATGGCATCACCACCGGGGTGTGAAATCCCATCAACTCGACGACGATCGGCGCACCGGCGGGCAGACGCGCGGCGAGTTCTCTCAGCAGCTCTCGCCGCCGGACGGGGGCGATGTGCCCGAGCACACCGCAGGCCACCACAGCACTGACCTTGTCGGGCAGAGCCAGGTCGTTGGCGGCCGCCGCGCGCACCGTGACCCGCCTTGCGAGATCGGGGTCGTCCGCCACTCTGCTGGTGAGGATCGCTCGCATTCCGGCCGACGGCTCCGTCGCCAGGATGCGAGCGTCCGGGAAGGCCTCCGCCACCTGCCTGGTGACCAGGCCTGTTCCGGCCCCGATGTCGAGCAGCGGCCCCGCGCCGACGTCGATGCCCCTGAGCGAGGCGATCACAGCCGGTCCCGTGCGTGCGGTGTGCTCCCGTGCGCCGAGGTCGAAGAACTCAGCTGGATTGGTGTAGCCCGCGCCTCCCTCCTCCCTCTCGTGCACCGCGTGCGTGGCAGCGACAGCACGATGCTTTCGCACCGTCTTGGCCTCGACGCCGGTCGCCGCGAATCCCAGGTCAGCCGCGGAGAGTGGCACGGGCGTTGCGGGCCGGATGAGCTCAGGCGGGCCGAGCCTGGCCATCAGGTCCCGCCAGATCTGGAAGACCGTCAAGTCGCCCTGTGCGGTACGCAAAGGATCGGATCCTGCTGCAATCGCCTCCGCGAATCCGCTCAGCGCGGCATCCACAGCAGAGGGCCAGCCCTGGGTGAACAGCCCTTCGAAGGTGAGTTGCTCGTCCTGCGGGGCGGCAAGAACGGTAGATGTCGGCAGCCTCAGAGCTTCGGCCCCGGGGCCTGCCTCGAAGACCAGACGGTGATCGGCGTCCCGTGGGGAGTGCATCCGCGGATGCCAGAGGACCGGTCCATGAGTGTCTGCCAGGGTGAGGACCCCTCCCTCGGTTCCGATCGAGACACGGTGCCAGAAAAGCGCGTGGTTGTCGCGGTCACCTGGATGGATCTGATTCTGGACCCTCAACGTCAACGGGGCCCCCGCGACGACGCCGTGGAGAAGACGAACCGGCACTCCTCCGTTCGAGGCAGTGCGGACCTCCTCGGAAACCTGGACCGGATCGTCGAAACGCCAGGGCCTCATCCCTCCGAGTGCCTTGCCCAGGATGTCCACCAGAGGAGCGAGGACATGCACCGGTGCCGTGGCGTCGACGAACAGCACCTTCTGCTTCTTGCGCAGTTCGCGGGCGGCCTCGATGAAACGGCGGACCGGTTCGACGTGGATGTAGTGAGTGTTGACTCGGAACTGGACGCTCTTCTTTCGCGCCAGCCGCAGGGATTCCGTCAGCTCCTCCGGGTGTACTGGATGCTCCTGAAGCACGTGCACGCCGCGGTCCAGGAGAACCTGGCTCAACTCCGTGCCCGTTCCGCCCATCACCGCGGCGGGAACCGCGACGCAGGCGGCATCGAGGTCGGCCGGGATCTGGTCGATCCCGACGTGGCAGGGGACTCCAAGCCGTTCGGCGAGGGCTGCCGAGTGGCCACTGCCCCTGGAGAGGATGCCGACGAGTTCGAAGGCCGGGTGGTTACGAACCGCATCGATATAGAAACGGCCGAAGTTCGTGCCGGCCACCACCGTGCGCAGCGGTCGGTTCGACGACGGGTTCACAGCTCACCGTCCTCGAAGCCCATTCCATCCCGCTCCCCGCTGCCTGCAGCGCCCTCATAGACCGAGAAGTCCGCAGCCTTGGTCAGCACAAGGTCGTCGATGAGATTCCGCGGCTTCAGAACGTCGGCGGCGAAGTGCAGCCCTGGCGGTATCCGGCCATCAAGGAGGGCGCGGACGGTATGGGCGGCGGTGGCGCCGGTGAGCCTGTAGCTGTCGTCGGTGCTCACCACGCCGGTACGGGACCAGTCTTCACCGGACAGCGTCATCACCAGACGGTAGTAGGGCTCTGCACCGGCGAGATCGATCTGCCCCGCTGTGAGGATGCGAGCTATCACAGCCTCCCGCTCCTCGGGAGTATCCACCGGCAGGGTCGGAAGTGCGGTGAACAGTGAACGTATCTGCTGACCGGGGAAAACGTTGTACCACTCCGCCTCGCGGAGCCCCATCGCTGCCGCGAGGCGTTCGACCTCGGCCGTCAGCAGGGGCTGAAGTGCTACCTGCCGCGGGTGGAAGGGAATTTCGGCGTTTTCCTCGACGCGCAGGGCCCGCTGCTCACGACGGCCGTGTCGCCAGGCTGCGAGGGGAAGGCCGAACGGCTCACCGTTGGCACCGCCGACATCGAGGGAGAGCAGGATGTCAGCGGCAACCGTGGGCGTAGCGCGTTCCAGTCCACCCGCATAGGCGACCAGGCGCTCGGGGGGAGAGGTACCAGCGCCGCCTTCCATGAGCACGTAGGGCACGAGCGCCGACAGTCCGGGCACGGTGCCTGCGGACAGGACCACGGTGCGTTCAGTGGCGGGCTCGCCTGCGGCCGACAGTGCCTCGCGTGCGGGATCGTCGCCGAGCACATCGACGTAGTCGGCTCCTGCCCGCAGCGCGGCCCGGGCCACTGAGTCCTTGAGCAGATAGCTGGGGCCGGCGCAGTTGAGGACGACCTGGGTTCCGTCGCAGAACGCGGCGAGGGAGGCCTCCTCGGTGGCATCGACCGCACGTGTCTCCACCGCTTGCGTCAAGAACTCCGCGGAGAGGGCTTCGGGCTTTCGGGCTCCGAGTCGCAACGGGCCGCATCCGGACGCGATGAGCGCCTCTACAGCGTGCCGCCCCACGGCGCCGGACGCCCCCAGTACGCCGATCACGAGGCCGCCCCTTCGATGATGTCGCTCAGGTGACCGAAGACGGTCGGAAGGTGCTCGCCCGTCATACAGGTGAAGTGCTGGCCGGGTATGTCACGGCTGGTGAGCTCACCGAGACAGATCTTCGCCCAGTGATCGGTGATGGTGTCGGCACTGCCCGGAAACGGGTAGGCACCGTTGTGCCGCAGGAACGTGATGTCGCCGGCGTACGGCTCGGCCCGGTGCCGACTCAGGGCGAAGGTGCTCTGCTGGTAAGTCCGCAGTGCTCGGAGCAGCCCCTCCGGCTGGTATGTGCCGGCCAGCTCCGGCGGCAGCGCCTCACACATGCGCGAGACACGGCGCATCCGGGGGGATGTCTCCAGCGCGGAGAACGCGGCGGCGATGTCAGCGAATTCCCCGTCGAGTTCGGCAACGGCTCCGTCATGGACCGCTTCGGGTGACCTCTCCAGCACAGCGCCGACAGTGGCGCCCACGCGATTCTGGTCAGCTGGGAATCCGATCTGCTCCAGGTCCATGCCCATCATGAGGGCGAACGAGTACTCCGAGAGGAGTTCATCGTCCAGGCGGAACGTGGGGCTGTGACTGCTGATGACTGTGAGAGACCGTACCTCCGCACCCGACTCCGACAGCACCCGAGCGACTTCGGTCGCGATGACGCCGCCCACGCAGTAGCCGACGATGTCGAAGCGGGTGTGCCCGGCGTCGAGCAGGGCGTGGGCGTATCGCGCGGCGAGCCGGTCGATCAGTCCGTTCGGGTCGGCGCCGAGGAAGGAGTCGAGCTCGGGGATCTCCAGCCCGACGAGACCGTTACGGCCTGTGGAATGAGCACGGAGTTCGGTGATCAGCGGACGGTACGGCAGGAGGGTGCCGGTGCCCGCGTGTACCAGTACCGTGACAGGTCCGCCGTCCGACTCCTCGAGCGTCACAATGGGCGACGCCTCACCTTGCGCAGCCTGGTCAGGGTCAGCGGAAACGCTGCGCAGGTAGGTGGCCAGGCCGGCGACCGTAGGCTTGCGCAGCAGATGACGCAGGACGACCTCCCATTCAAGGTCCCACTCGACGCCTTCCATCCCGTCGAGCCCGTCCCGCAGCCTGCCGACAATGCGAGCCACGAGGAGCGAGTCCCCGCCCAGGGCGAACAGGTCGTCGTCCCGGCCCACATGGTCATGCTCCAACAGCTCGCCCCAGAGCGCGGCGAGCGCCCGCTCCAGCTCGTCCTGAGGCTGACTCGAAACCGGTGCCTCGAGCTGCTGGTCGGCCATGCCGGCCCACTTTTCCAGCGTCGCCCTGTCCTGCTTGCCGTTGGCCGTCAGAGGCAGCTTGTCCAGCACTTGCCACCGCGTGGGCACCGCGTATTCGGGCAGCAGTTCGGCACTGCGACGGGTCAGTTCCGCCACGGAGACCGGTTCCCGCGCAGGCTTCGGCTGTGCGAAGTAGAGACGCTGCCCGAAGGCTGTCGCTGCCCGGGAGTCGGTGGGGAACTCCGAGACGACCCTGCCTGCTCGGCTGGTCAGGTGTTCCGTCCACTGTTCCGCGCTGAGGAACGACTGTTCGCTGTCTGCGCGCACATCGGTGAAAGGCCCGGAGTGTTCGGGCAGGAACTCGGTGGAGATGCGGAGAGCGTGATCGTCATCGTCGGCATTGCTCAGCAGTACGAGCCAGCCTCCGGGAGAGATCAGTGTCTCCAGTTCCGCGAGTGCCGCGTTCACGTCCGGCAGGTTGTCCAGCACCCCGACGCAGACCAGAACGTCGACGGAGTTCGGGAGGAACCCCTGGGCTCGGGCGTTGGCGGACGGGTCGAAACTCCGACAGCGCACGCGTGGATCCTCTGCCCACCGCTTCTCGACCGCAGCCCTGTTCTGTGCCGAGGAGTCTGTGGCCACGTACTCGATCTCATGCGTCTCCAGGGCAGGGAGGAGATCGGAGACGATCCCACCCCCGCGGAGGCCGACTTCCATGACGCGAAGTGGAGCGTCTCCCCGGTGCTCCCTGGCAATCTCGGTCACACCTGCGATCAGGACCTTCATGAGGCTGCTGGCAGCCGCGTTGTCCTTATAGGCGGCGGCGAGGGCTCCTGCGGTCTCACCCGAGAACGGCAACTCGCCTGTACCGGCCCGGCCCGTGAGCAGGCGAGGAAGGTTGCGAGAACAGTCCCGCACCACGCTGAAGAGCTCGGTGCTCCAGGCGGCGGCCCGTTCAAGCTCAGCCGCGTATTCCCATGCACGTTCAACTGCCCCGGGCTTGGGGGCGGCCAGTCCGTGATATCGGCCGCCGGGGTAGGCGCGCAGGCGGCCCATGGAGGCGAGTCCGCGCAGCCATCGGCGGACGAGCCGGTGATGCGGTTCGTCGACAGCCAGTGCCTCGCACACCTCAGCAGCGGTCGGCCTCCTGGCCGCATCGGTGAAGGCTGGTTCCACTGCTTCGGCGATGGAAAGCAGAGCTGCCTCGCTCAGCGCCGCGCGGAACGCGTCCAGCGCCGGGACGTCCACCGCGGCGACCGCAGTTTGTCCGGCCTTCTCCACGGCGGCGAGGAAAGACTCCGGAAGCGGCAGCATCGTGTCCCGGTAGGCCGGTTCGACGAAAGCTGACAGAGCACGGGAGGAACCGGTACTCGCGTCCCCTCGGCCATTGGCGACGACCACGGTCGCGGCACCGACCGACGGCTGGGCCTCCAGGACGGACTGGATCTCGCCGAGCTCGATCCGGTAGCCACGAATCTTGACCTGGTGGTCCTCACGGCCGAGGAATTCGATGACGCCGTCCGGGTTGTAGCGCCCCAGGTCACCGGTGCGATAGAGCCTCTCTCCGGTGTGAGGCTGGAGCACGAACCTCGCATCTGTCCGGTCCTTGTCCCCGAGATATCCCTGGGCAAGTCCGAGGCCGCCGATGTAGAGCTCGCCGGTCACGTGGTCGGGGCAGGGCCGCATCCGCTCGTCCAGGACGTGGAAGGTCTGGTTGGTGAGGGGCTTGCCGTAGGGCACGCTCCGCCAGGAGGGGTCGACCTCGACGATGGGGTGGTGAATGGACCAGATCGATGCCTCGGTGGCACCGCCCAGGCTGTGGATCTCTGCTGCCGGGGCCCAGCGGCGTGCCGATGCCGGGAGAGCGAGGGGTATCCAGTCGCCGGAGAGCATTGCCAGTCGGATCGAAGGCAGCGGCGGGTCGTCGGCACGAAGGTAGTCATTGAGCATCTGGAGCTGTCCGGGTACCGAGTTCCAGAGGGTGACGCCCTCCTTCCGGACAATCTCGGCCCAGCTGGACGGATCCCCACGGCGCGCCGGGTCGGGCAGCACGATCGTCGCTCCCACCGACAGGGGGCCGAAGATGTCGTAGACGGAGAGGTCGAACCCGAGTTGCGCCAGCGCGAACACACGATCCTCTTGCGTGACGTTGAACCGGCGGTTGACGTCGACGATGGTGTTCAGAGCGGCGAGGTGGCTGATCATGACGCCCTTGGGGGCCCCTGTGGACCCCGAGGTGTAGATCACGTAAGCCAGCGAGTCGGGCTCGACGTGCACGGCGGTAGGCGCGGGAGCGTCTGTCTCGGGAAGGGTGTCCACCGCGATGACCGAAAGATGTTCCTCCCACTCCCCCTCCGCGGCCAGCCAGGACTGGGTCAGGACCGTGCGGGCGTCGGCGTCCGACAGGATCGTGTTACGGCGCCGCAGGGGCTGTGTGGTGTCCAACGGCAGGTAGGCGGCACCGGCTAGGAGCGTACCCAGCACGCCGGCCACTTGCTCCCACCCCTTGTCCATCGTGATCGCAACCACGTCCCCGGCTCCCACTCCGGAAGCTGTCAGGGCCCGGGCGACACTGGTGGACCTCGCCACGAGTTCTCGATAAGTGACCGATTGCTCGCCGTCGCGTACGGCCACCCGATCCGGCTCGCGTCGAGCGGCAGCGAGGACCGGGTCCTGGAGCAACGCGGGGGTCAGAGGAGAGTTGGTGTCGTTGACGCTCCGGCGAACCTCAAGTGTGGCCTCGGGCAGTTCGACCAGGGCGGGTTCGCCCCATGCCGACGGCTCTGCGGCCAGTCGTGAAAGCAGCGTGGTGTAGGCACTGAAGAGGTGCTCCGCTGTGTCGCCGGCGAGCACGCCTTCTCGTACGTCCCAGCTGATGGCCAGGCCTTCCCCCCGCTCCATTACCTGACAGTCGAGCCACACCTGGGGCGTCTGGGTCTGTGCATGTCGGACTGTCGCCGCCGGTTGCCGAGTGGTCGCCGAGCCCAGGGTGCTGGTGAACACGACGGGCATGAGGAGGGTGTCCGACGGGCTGAGCCTGGTCATCTCGGACAGGACCTGGCTGCCCGTGAACAGCGAGTGCGACAGGTCTTCCATCAAGTTCGCCCGCAAGGTGGTGGCGCGTTCGGTGAAGCTCTGCTGTGGCCTGAGGTCCACCGCGAGCAGTTCCACCGCGGTGAAGTCCCCCACCAGTCGATCGACTTCTTCGTGCAGGGGAAGGCGGGTGAAGGTGGGAACGTTGAGCATGAAGCGCTGGTTGCGACTCCACCGGCCGATGACCTCCGCATAGGCGGTCAGTGCGGCTGCGGAAGAGGTGACACCGTGGGCTGCCGCGTTCGCCTCGAACGCCTTGCGGTCCTTGGCACTCATCACCGTCTCGAACCGGCGGAACGGGCCCACCTCGTCAGGGTTGGCCGAGAGGGGGAGGTCCGGGGCCAGTGGCAGGTCCGGCAGGCGCTGCATCCAGTACTCACGGTGCCGAACGTAGTCACCGGTGAGCGTCTGCTTGCGCCGGGTCAGCACATAGTCGCGGAACCGGGCTTCCAGTGGTGCCAGGGTGGCGCCCTGGTAGATGTCCTCCAACTCGGCCAAAAGCAGAAGAAGGCTCGCGAAGTCGACGATCAGCTGGTCGATCGACAGATGCAGAATGAGTTCGTCGTCGCAGCGGGTCATACGCAGTTCGAAGAGAGGGGGCTCGTCGGTCCGCGGGACACGTGCGGCCAGCTCTTCACGAACCCCGGCGACGTGGTCATGCACCTGCCGCTTCCCTGCGCCCCGCAGGTCGGCCACGGGCGTGGGGTGCTGCGGGATCTCCGGCAGGACCTCCTGGAATCCGTCCGGGTGAACGATGGCGCGCAGCATGTCGTGGCGCTGGACGAGCTGCCGCCACGCGTCGTCCAGACGATCCGGGTCGGTATCGGCGGGATGGGAGAGCTCGACGTAGACATGGCAGGCAACTCCGCCGTAGCCGTAGGCGCCTCCGCGTCCTACCAGGTAGGCGGCCTGGATGTCCGTCAGCGGGAACG
Organism: Streptomyces sp. PTY087I2; assembly: GCF_001687325.1. Taxonomy (GTDB): domain Bacteria; phylum Actinomycetota; class Actinomycetes; order Streptomycetales; family Streptomycetaceae; genus Streptomyces. The sequence continues at coordinate 349,331 of NZ_LZRD01000001.1, forward strand.
GCTGGTTCGCGGCAGCGGGGTCCGGCGTCAGCTGCGTCGCCTGGGCCCTCTCCGCCAGATACGACAGAACCTCTTCCCGGTTCCCGCGCAACAGTGCGCGGCGCTCCTCGGTCAGCGCGCCCTGCGGTGCACGAAAGCGCAGCTGCCCCTCTTCTTCCCAGAGGCGGATGCCATCCTTCTCCAGATCCGTAACGATCCGTTGGGCGTTCATATGACTCCACTTTCTTCAGTCGTGCGAATGCTGTCCGCGATCTCGACCTGTGCGGCAAGGTCGGCCAGCGTTGAGGCAGCGAGGAACGAGCGAACGGGGACTTCCACACCGAAGGCCTCGTTGACCGCCGCGACCAGTCGAAGCGCTGTCAGGCTGTCTCCGCCCTCGCCGAAGAAGTTGACGTGCCGGTCCGTTACCTGGGTGCCGAGCAGGTCGGCCCACACGGCGGCGATCTTCTTCTCGACCGGACCGCTCGGTTCGGTGCCGGCACCAGGCTGGTCGGCGACGTACGCGGCCAGTGCCGGACGGTCGATGCGTCCGTCGGTGTCCAGAGGCAGACGCTCCACAGCCGTGAAACCGCCCGGCAGAGCGTGAGGAGGCAACAGAGCCGCCACATGGCGCGTGAGATCGGCTGGCAACCCGAAGGGTGCTACCACAACCGCGTGCAGCCTGGGGTCCTTCTGTTCCCCGACGGTCAGCGCCACGGCCCGGACGATGCCCGGATGCGTCTCCATAGCGGCTTCGAGCTCAGCGAGTTCGACACGTCGCCCGCGGATCTTCACCTGCCGGTCAGCGGACCCCAGCACTTCCAGAGTGCCGTCGGTCCGGTAGCGAGCCCGGACTCCGGTGCGGTGCCACTGGTCCGCTCCGGCCCCACCACTGTTCTCACCGAACGAGTCCGGGCTGTCCTCGCTGCCGACCCACAACTCCCCTGGAACCCACACGGGGCAGTCGTGGCCCAGAACGTGAACGACCCGATGGCGCCTTCCTGCCAACGGTTCCCCGTAGGGAAGCGACGAGCGGTCCTCGGGCACCGCGTCGCCCGCCTCGTACGCGGCCGCCCAGATACCCACTGCCGGCTCATGGCCAAGCGAGATAAAGCGGCATGGATGCGCGGTGGTGGCACGGAGCCGGGCCGGCAGATCGGCGCTCACCCGGTCACCGGAGACCAGTGCCAAACGCAGCCCGGTGGGGACCAGGGCCTCACCAGAGGTAAGCGCGTCGGCGGTCAGCAGGTCGTCGAGTACCGCCGAGGGGCCGTTCCAGACCGTGATCCCGTGTTCGGTCGCCTTCCGCCCCCAGGTCTCGGGAGCTGTCACCCGGATGGTGTCCGACAGGACAAGGGTCCCGCCTGCGCCCAGCAGACCGAACACATCGAACACGAAGAGGTCCGACTCCAGTCCGGTCAGGGCGAGCATCCGGTCGTTCTCGGCGAGGCCGGACCGGTTACGGACATCCGCAACCGCACTGCTCGCGGCATGGTGACTTATAGCTGTCGCCCGTAGGGGGCCGTCCTCCTGCCCTGTGAGCACGATGACGTAAGCAGGTGAGGCCGGATCGCACACGACAGGGAATCCCTGCGCCGGGGCCTCGGCGAGTTGGGCCAAGCTCGTCGAGATGATTCCTTCGGCCGCGTCCGGCGCCGGCGTGTCCTCAATGACGAGCCGGGCGTCCACAGCTCGGAAAAACTGGGTCGTCGGTCCCGTCAGATCATCGGCAGGCACGGCGGCGAAGGCTGCGCCTGTACGCAGAGTGCCGAGCGCGGCGACGACCTGCCCAGGGCCTCGTGGCAGCGAGATCGCGACCACGTTGCCGGGCCCGACGCCTTGGCGGATGAGCCCCGAAGCCACTCGGGCACTGTTCTCTTCCAGCTCCCCGTAGGTCATCGAGCCGCCCGGCCACCGCAAGGCCGTCAGGTCAGGTGCTTCCTGCATCTTGCGCAGGACGTCCGCGTGCAGCGTCCCAGCAAGGCAAGGGGCCTTAGCCGAAGGCCGGGGAGAGCGGTCGAGCGCAGGGAACGACGGCTGCTCAAACGATGGAGGTTCGTGCTCCCAGTCGTGATCGACGAGGTGGTCCAGGAGGGCGTTGTAGGCATGGAACATGGCGTCGAGCACCCCGGGGCGGAAAAGGTCCTCCACCGCGTCCCAGCTGACCATGATGCCGCCGCGCGACTCAGTCACCTGATTGTCGAGCATCACCTGAGGAGTCTGCGAGATGGTGTGGACCTTCGCCGGGAAGGTCTCCGAGAGGTCTTTCACCCCGATGTCGCCCACACCGACGGAGCTGCTGAACACCACCGGCATCGCTGCCTCGACCGTGCCGGTGCGCCGGGCCAACTCCTGCATGAGCCAGATCGCGGAAGCCTCCCGGTGATCGAGGTCCTCCCCCATGACACGTTGGAGACGGTGGGCGGCCTCCAGCCAGGTCTCCCCCGCCTGTGGCGCATGACCGACCAGGGATACCGAAGTGAAGTCGCCCACCACCCGGTAGATATGCGGATGCACCGGCAGGCGGTTGAAAAGGGTGAGGTTCACGGTGACGCCGGCCTGGTCGCTCCACGCGCTCAGGACATCCACGTAGCAGATCAGGAGAACGGCTGAGGGCGTCAGCCCGTGGTGCCGTGCCTTGGCCCGCAGCGTTTCCCAGCGCTCCGCCTCCAGTGGACGACTGCGACGGGTGAACCAGGGGCGGGACACGGTCGAGGGATCGACGGCCAGGGGGAGAGCGGGGGCGGGCGGGAGTTCGTCCAGCCGACGCAACCAGTGGGCGCGGGCCCGCTCGACGTCGTCCTTCTCGGGCACGATCTCAAGGACGTAGTCGCGGAAGGAGACATCGATGGGCGGCAGAGGGGTGTTGAGGTCGGAATAGAGCGCGTCCAGTTCTCCGTGGAGAGCGATGATGGAGGCACCATCGAGAACGATGTAGTCCAGACCAAGAGCAACCCTGGTCCTGGTGCCACCGCCCTGGGGATAGCGCACCGCTTGAAGATCGAACAGCGGCCATTGGGTCACGTCCAGCCGCGCGTGGGATGCACTAGTCCGCAGCCGCTCCAGAGCTTCGACCGCCTCGGTCTCGGTTGCGACGTCGGTCACGCTGATGACGAAGTCGGGGACTTCCGGAAGAATTCGCTGCTGACCCTCGGCATCGAAGACCGCCCGCAGCATTTCATGGCGCTCGATGAGGACACGCCACGCCTGTTGGAGACGGTCGATGTCAACGTCCGCCCCGTCGAACTCGCTGTAGTGATAAGTCCCCACGCCCCCCAGCGGGAGGCGATCATCACGTCCGATCAGGAACGCACGTTGTACGTCCGTGGGCGGGAAAGGCTCGTGGCGCCGTTCCGGGTCGCCGGGCCCCAAGGCTTGCGCCCCGGCCTGGTCCTCCCGGAAGAGCCCTTCGGCGAACTCGGCGAGCCCCGGGTTCGCGAAAAGCCGCGTCGCCTTGGCTCCGCCGACCCCGCGGGCTCGGAGGGCCGCGATGAGCCGAGTGGCCAGCAGGGAATCTCCACCGAGGCCGAAGAAGTTGTCCCCCCTCCGGATGTCGGAAACTCCGAGGAGTTCGGACCACACCTGTGCGAGTACTGACTCAGCCCAGCCCAGGGGTGTCTCTCCGCGCTCTTCGTCCCCTCCGTCGCTTGCGCGGGCCTCAGCGAGAGCCGCGACCTTGGCGCGATCGGGTTTCCCGTTGGCAGTCAGCGGCAGGGAATCGAGAACCAGTACGTGAGAAGGCACCATGAAGGGCGGCAACAGGCGCGCCAACTCCTCCAGAACGACATCAGGTGAGAGGGTGGGTGATGCCATGCTGGCGACAGCGAGTACCAGTCGCCGCGGTGCTCCCATGACCTGCGCCACGCAGGCGGACACCCCGTCTATGCCCGAGGCGGCCGCTTCCACTTCGCCGAGTTCGATCCGGTGACCTCGGAGCTTGACCTGGTGGTCGATGCGGCCGAGGAATTCCAGGACACCGTCGGAGCGGTAGCGGGCTCGGTCTCCTGTCCGATACCAGCGGCGTCCTTCGTGCTCGACGAACCTTTCCGCGGTGCGCTTCTCGTCACCGCGGTATCCGGCGGCCAGCCCCGCGCCGCTGACCCATAGCTCGCCGGGTACCCAGTCGGGGGCGTCCCTGCCACGGAAGTCAGCCACCCTCGTCCGCATATTGTCGAGCGGCACCCCCCAGGGGACGGAGGACCATCGCGGGTCAACCTCATCGACTTCGAAGACGGTCGAGTGCACTGCGGCTTCCGTCATGCCTCCCAGCGCGACGAACCGCGCCTCCGGGACCAGACGGCGCAGGCGCCCGGGGAGGTCCAGCCCCACCCAGTCACCGCCCAGGAGTGTCAGTCTCAGTGACTCCCCCATGACCGCCGCAGAGGATTCGGCGGCAGTCACGATCATCTCCAGTAGTGCGGGAACACAGTTGACCACTGTCACGCCATGTTCGCGGATGAGGCGAACCCAGTGGTCCGCGTCACGCCGGGAGCCCTCACCGATCAGGACGACAGAACCTCCGGCGGACAGCGGACCGAACAGGTCGTAGACCGACATGTCGAAGTCCAGCCCCGCCAGAGCCAGGCTGCGATCGCCGTGGTTCACGTCGAACTTCTTGTTGATCGCCACGATGGTGTTCATCGCCGCGCCGTGGGAGACCTCTACGCCCTTGGGTATACCGGTGGACCCAGACGTGAAGATGACATAAGCAATCGATTCGACCGGCTGGTCGAGGAAAGGAGGAGCGGGTCGCAGTCCTTCTGCCTGCTCCACCGACAGGATCTTGGCCGTGGTTCCCCTCTCCGCGTCCAGATGCGGGGCATCAGTCAGCAACGCGGCAACGGAGGCCACATCGAGGATGCGTGTGACGCGTTCTGCCGGCTGGTCGAGCCCGATGGGCACGTATGTCGCGCCGGCACCGAGGACACCCAGCACGGCTGCTACCTGCCCCACGCCTCGCGGCAGCGAGATGGCTACTGAGTCTCCAGGACGCACCCCTTCAGCGGTGAGGAGCGCTGTCAGCCGACCGGCTCGTTCGGCGAGTTCCCCGTAGGTCACCTGCCGTCCGGACTCGTCGATGATCGCGACGCGTTCCCCGGAGCGGGACGCCGCCCGGTGGAAACCCTGGTGGAGAAGCTCCTCGACTCCTTCGGCGTCGGTGTCATTGGCCTGTGCGCGGGTACTGCGCTGCGTCTCGGAGATGTGTACCGGAGCTGGCAGGGACCATGCCCCCTCGTCGTCAAGGAGCGTTTCCAGGAGGCGCCGGTACGCGTCGAACGCGGCCTCCGGGACGCCTGGTTCGAACAAGGCATCCCGCACATCCCAGTTGAGCAGCAGTCCCTCGTCGAGTTCCGTGACCTGCGCGTCGAGCCACACCTGCGGGCCTTGCGAGATGATCCACGTCGGCTCACCGAATGTGTGCCGAACCTCGTGGTCGTAGACTTCGCCGAGTCCGAGCGCACTCGTGTAGACGACTGGGGCGAGGACGGGTGTCCCGCCGGCCGCACGGGTGAGATCACGCAGCACTTCCACGCCGGAGTAGGCGCCCCGTGCGATGACTGTCCGCAGGCTGGTCTGAATCTCGTTCGCAACAGCGGCGAAGGACTTCTCGCCGGTGAGGTCCACATCGAGCAGGACCGAACTGCTGAAGTCGCCGACCATGTCCGCGGCTCCGGGATAGCCCAGATCGCGGTGGAACAGGGGGAGGTTGAGGAGGAAGCGGGGTTCCGCACTCCATGCCGCGATCACCTCTGCGAAGGCGGCAGCCAGTACTGCGGTAGGAGTCAACCGGTGTCGCCTTGCCCGTTCCAGGAGGACTTGCTTGCGGCTGGCGTCGAGTCGGTGGAACAGCCGGGTGGTGTGGTGGTAGGCGCTGCCGGCGGCGGCCGGGCTCAGTGGGTCCTCCACGGTGGGCAGTTGTGGCGGAGCGCTGAGCTCGGGTAGCCGTTGCTGCCACCACTTACGTGCGTCGGCCCGGTCCCCCTCCCGGCTCGACCGCACAGTCTCCAAGTAGTCGCGGTAGCTGCCGCTGATCTCGGGCAACGGCGCGTTGGGGCGGGCGTAGAGATGCCGCAGATCCCGCAGGAGCACGCGCATGCTCGCGGCGTCCGCGGCGACCATGTCGAGGTCGATGTGAAGTCGGGTCGCACCGTCGGGGAGCAGGCTGAGAGCAACGTCGAAGACCTGCCCCTTCTCCACGTCCATACGGCGGTGGGTGTAGAGGTCCCTGAGCCGGCCGAGTTCCTCGTTGAGTTCTTCTCCGCTCCGGCCGGTCAGATCGTGGATCACGACGCTGGGGCCGGACACGGACTCGCGGATCCGTTGGTGCCCGTCATCAAGCACGGTCACACGCAGCATCTCGTGGCGTCGGCGCAGTTGGGCCACGGCCCGATCGAGCCGCTCCGGATCCACACCCGCCCCATCGAGTTCGGCATAGAAGTGTGCCCCCACCCCACCGAGGGGCTGGTCGTCCTGACGTCCGATCCAGTAGGCGTGCTGCATGACGCCCAAAGGGAAGCCTTCGTCCGTGGAGGCCGGCTCCTGCTCCCTGGTCTTCCTGTGCACCTCGTTCTGGGCAGTTGCCGACGTAGCTGTTCCCGCGTCGCGCAGGATCTCGATCCACCGGCGCAGGGTGGAGGCCTCGGCAAGCTCTTCGAAGGTGACCTTCAGCCCTCGCCGGCGCCAATCGGCCGTGAGTCGGATCAGGCCCAACGAGTCCAGCCCCAGCTCGAAGAGGTCCACATCGAGCGCTATGTCCTCGGCGGGCACTTCGAGAACGGCGCAGACCGCCGCCACGACCTCAGACTCGCCCGGCGTCCCGGCTTCCGGTTGTGAAATCTCTGCCACGAACATGCCCTCCTCGCACTAGTTAAGAATGATAATCATATTCAAGTACCTTAGCCCAGGCCTCCGGCGCGATGAACAGCGCTGCAACAGCAGGGAGATGCACCCATGACGAACCCCCGACCGGCACCCGGAACCCTCCAACCAGCCGATTGGCCCGATTGGCCCGAGGCGGCGCAGCAGCGCTATCGAGCCGCGGGGTACTGGAAGGAAGAGGTCTTCGGCGCGCTCCCTGCCACCCAGGCGATAGAGCGGCCGAACGACATCGCCTTGGTGGACGGGCACCGACGATGGACCTACAGTGCGCTGGAAGCCGAGGTGGGCGCCGTCTACCGCGCGCTGTACCGCTTGGGCCTCCGCAAGGGTGATCGCGTCATCGTGCAGCTGCCCAACTGTGCCGAGTTCGTCACGACCTGGTTTGCGCTACAACGCTTGGGGGCTGTCCCCGTACACGCCATGCCGGGGCACCGCCGGTACGAAATCTCCCATCTGGCCACCGTCACCGAAGCGGTGGCTTACGTCATCCCTGATCGGCACGCTCGCTTCGACCACCGAGAGTTGGCCATTGACGTGCGTGCGGCGCACCCATCGCTACGCCACGTAATCGTTGTCGGAGAAGTGGCCAGTGATTCAGGTTTTACTACGTACGAAGAGCTGCGCTCCTCGAAGGTGCCTGAGGCGGAAGCACCTCGCCCAGACGTGGCTGCCAGCGAACTCGCCCTGCTGCTGCTCTCGGGCGGAACCACAGGGACGCCCAAACTGATACCGCGGACGCACCAGGACTACCTCTACAACGCACGAGCCGCGGCCGAGGCCTGCGAGATGGGGCCGGATACCGTCTACCTGGCCATTCTCCCCATCGCCTTCAACTTCACGATGAGCTGCCCAGGTATCCTGGGCACTCTGCAGGCCGGGGGCAGGGTCGTCATCGCTCCCAGTCCGAGCCCCAGCACAGCCTTCGAGCTGATTGAGCGGGAGCGGGTAACGATCACTGCCGTCAACCCCTCTCTCGTTCCCTACTGGCTGACTGAGTTCGAGACGAGCGAGGCGGATCTCAGTAGCCTTCAGGTCCTCCAGGTCGGCGGTGCGAGGCTCGCCGATGATCTGGCTCGGCGCGTCAGTCCTACGCTGGGATGCCGTCTGCAACAGGTGTTCGGCATGGCTGAGGGTCTGCTCAACCTGACCGCGCTCGACGATCCCGAGGACCTCGTGTGCTCCACTCAAGGCCATCCCGTCTCCCCGGCGGACGAGGTCATCATCGTCGATGGGACCGACAGGCAGGTTCCGGACGGTGAGGTGGGTGAGCTGCTGACCCGCGGCCCGTACACGCTACGCGGGTACTACCGCTCCCCCGAGCACAACACCACCCACTTCACCGAAGACGGTTTCTACCGGACCGGAGACCTCGTGCGCCGTCTGCCCAGCGGTCACTTGAATGTCGTGGGCCGGGTGAAGGACCAGATCAACCGCGGCGGCGAGAAGATCGCCGCCACAGAGGTAGAGGATCACCTTCTGGCGCATCCGGACATCCTCGCCGTGGCAATGGTCCCGGCCACAGACATCGCCCTCGGTGAACGCTCCGTGGCATTCGTCGTCTGCCGCGGAGAGGAGCCCACACCTCGCGAGCTCGCCGCGTTCCTACGGGACCGCGGCCTCGCCCCCTACAAGACGCCCGACTCTGTACGGAAGATCGCCCACCTGCCGCTCACCCCCGTGGGAAAGACCGACAAGAAGGCACTCCGAGCGCTCTTCGAGAACGGATCCAGCAGCCAGACTCAGTGATCAGTACGCCGCCCCGGTCGACGAGCCGGGCAGAGCAGCAGAAGGGAGAGTCATGCGTATCCAGGTGAATCAGGATGTCTGCGTAGGAGCCGGGCAGTGCGTGATAGCCGCCAGAACGGTGTTCGACCAGGACGAACACGATGGTCTCGTCGTGCTCCTGCATGCAGAGCCGCCACACACTGAACTCGAATCGGTGCGGGAGGCTGTGCACCGGTGCCCGGCCGGCGCGATCGAGCTGTTCGAGGACTGAAGGGCCACCGCCTCGCTGTCCGGCACCCGCCCGGGTTCGGACAGCGAGGCCCCGTCGGCTCAGGAAGCGGAATGCACCGGTTCAACGGCAGGCACCAGGAAGCGGCCTACGCTGCGGAGCTTCTCTCGTGTCTCCTCCAGCTCCCGCTCCGGATCGGACTGTGCCACGACTCCGGCACCCGCCCGCAGCCACGTACGGCCGGCGCGCCGATACACGCTGCGGAGCACAAGCGCCGCGTCCAGAGTCCCGTCGCCGTCGACCATGATCACGGCGCCGCTGTACAGCCCCCGACTGGTCTTCTCAGAGAGGCGAATCCGTTCACACGCCTCCTTCTTGGGGATGCCGGACGCGGTGATCGCGGGGAAGAGCGTGGCGAACGCATCCCAACTGGTGGCTCCTTCCCGCAGGCTGCCTACCAGATATGAGGCGAGATGCTGAACGCTGCCGCGTTCACGGACTGACATGAATTCGGCCACTCGGACCGTGCCGTCCTCGCAGACCTCGGCAAGCTCCTCGGCAGCCAGCCGCACCGAGATGGCATGCTCGAAGACCTCTTTCGCATCCCGCAGCAACTCCTTTCGTGCTGCGTCATCCACGGCGGGTTCGCCCACGAGGGCACGGGTACCCGCCAGCGGTTGCGCATTGACCTCGCCCTCGGCGGTCACCCGGGCTACGATCTCCGGGCTGAACCCTGCCGCCTCCCATTCCCCGAGACGGAGGAGGAATGACCGGGCCGGATCGTTGTTCCTCCGCCCCGTCACGTAGGTGGCCGGCAGATCGATCTCCCCGGGCACAGGCACCTCTCTGGAGAGAATGACCTTGTCCAGGGCCCCCTGACGGATTTCTCGTACGGCCTCGGCCACCGCTTGGCGATACGCATCGGCGCCGTGGAAATCTACATCGGCCTCAATCCGGCCTTCAGAGATAGCAGGTCGGCTCTCCGCCCCCGCCAGTCGAAGCACCATGGCGTCCAGAGCCTTCTCGTCCTGGGCTCGCAGGACCGCGACTCCGTCTCCGAACCGTATCTCCGCCCTGGGCAGGAAAAGCCGCGCCAGCGGCCCAGGCGACTTACCGGCGTCGCTACAGGAAGTGGCCAGCTCGAACGTTGCCCACCCGTAAGCCCGCCAGTCGGCTCCGCCCATCTCAGCCAGCGCCTGTCCGGCAGCGGCCAGCGGTCGTAGGTCCGTATCCAGAGGGCTGCGCTCGCCTCCGCATTCGAGCCAGACCCCCGTGGCATCGACTTCCACGGCTGCGGCCTCGCCCTCCGCCCAGCAGACCTCCTCTCGGTTCTCGTACAGCACGTAGGCGTCCGTCGACTCCGCGGCGAGCGCGGCCGCCACCGCGATGACGTCACGATCAAACGGAACTCGCCGTTCTACGCATGCCAGAGAAGGTTTCACTGCAGTTGTCTCGCTTTCGGATATCCGTCGGCGGCTGCCGCCTGGAGCGTCCTCGCAGCCTTGGCCGACCCTGCGGATCAATAAGGGGTAGAGCGATCAATCGCACCGGAGATAGGGTCACCGGCGACGTAAGGGGTGAGAGTCCCGCCCGCGAGCAGGTAGGTCCGGTCAGCCACCGCTGCGACTTGCCGACGATGCGTGATGAGCAGCACTGACAGGCCCTGGGCCGCCCGCAAAGTAGCCAGATTCTCGAGGACCTTCTGTTCGGTCCTCAGGTCGAGCGCCGAAGTTGCCTCGTCGCACACCAGCACCCGCGGCCCTGAGGCCAATGAACGGGCCAGATTGACACGCTGCCGTTCACCGCCACTGAGCTCGCTCGGAAGCCGGGCCGCCGCGTAGTCGGGGAGTTCGACGACTTGCAGGAGCTCGGCCACCGACAGCGGCGCGCCGCCTCCTCGGCTCGCGGCAGAGCGCGCCCTCTCCAGAGCCGGCCCCACGCGTTCCCGAGGGTTGAGCGCCGCCCTGCTGTCCTGGTCCACATGGGCGACGAAGAGCTTTCCAGCCCTCGTGCGGCGGGAAGTCAGCCACGGCTGAGCTTTCCCTTCGAACCACAAGGTTCCGCTGGTCGGAGCCAATGTCCCAGCCAGAGCACACGCCAGCGTGCTCTTACCGACCCCCGATCCTCCTACGATCGCCACGCACTCGCCCGCTACCAGGCTCAACGAAGTGCCCCTCAGGACGGGTGGCCGGTCGGAGATGCCACCGACGTTCTGAGCGCTCAGTAGGGGTTGTCCCCCTTCCGGGACAGGACTGCTCCCATTCGCCGCGACGTTGCCGAGCATCGGGGACGCCTTCCGCGCAGCGCCTGAGAGGCCCGACCCCTGGCTGACTACCGGGCGGGCCCCTGGCCTGCCGGATTCGACCAGTCGTCCTTCCTCCATACTCAGCCGGCGCTCAGTGAGGCGGGAAACGACCTCCAGGTCGTGACTCACCACCAGCAAGGCGATGTCGGCCGGGATGGTACGGAGGAGTCGTACTGTCTCATCAACCAGCTTCGGGTCGAGACCGCTGGTCGGTTCGTCGAGAATCAGCAGCTTCGCTCCCGCCGTCAGGGCGGCGGCCAAGGCAACACGCTGAGCCTGCCCACCGGACAGTTCATGGGGAAAGGCGCGTTCCAAACTGGCGGGCAACCGCATGCGCTCCAGCGCTTGAGCGCGAAGAACCCGCCTGTGCGCCTGCGGAGTGCCGGCCCGCCGTGCCGCTCGGTCAAGCACCCATGCGATGCGGTGTTCGGCAGGGAGTGCACTAGAGCTGTCCTGGGACAGGTAGTTCACCGTGGTGCCTCGTAGGGCCTTCGCTGCTACCGGATCAAACGGGTCGCGACCGGTGACCCGTACGGTTCCTGCTGAGCGAGAAATGCCTCGCCTTGTGTATCCCAGCAAGGCATGGGCGAGTGCAGTCTTGCCGGATCCGGACTCCCCTGTCAGACCGATCCGCTCTCCCTGCCGCACGCTCAATGAGCAGTCGGTCAGCACGGGTCGCTCTGCCGCGACAAGACTCAGCCCTGACATCTCGATCAGGTTCACTGCGCTTCGCTCCGTTCATGCCTGGCAGGCCCCCGGAAGGGGGTCAGACGGTCCACCGCGAGAGTGGCTCCCAGTGCGAGGATCACAAGCAAGACGGCGGGGGCAAGGGCGGGCCAGGGACTGAAGGTCGCACCTGGAAGGTTCTCGCGCACCAAGCGGCCCCAGTTGGCTGCCGGAGCCGGGGATCCCAGCCCTAGGAATCCCGCTGTTGCCGCGAGCTGGGTGGCCGCGATGAATCGGATGCCCGCCTCGGCAAGGGCCTCCCGTGCGATGTTCGGCAGGATGTCGTATCGGATGACGCGCAGCCTGCCGTCTCCTCGCGCCAGCGCCGTGCGTACATAGGAGAGGTGAGCCAGTCGCGCGGTCGCCCCCCCGATGACACGTATGGAGAAGGGCAGGCTGACTGCTGTGACAGCGACCATCACGGCCCAGTCGCTGCCGGGCCGTCCGGCGGCGACCAGCAGCATGACGAGCAGCGGGGGCACGGCGGCCAGCGTGTCCACCATTCTCATGAGGCCGACGAGCGGGCCGCGGTCGGCCAGACCGGCCAGAGTTCCGACAGCCAGGCCCACGACACTTCCCAGGGCCGTGGCCACCAGGGCCTGCAGAACGAGAATCCGGCCTCCGTGCAGCGTTCTTGTGAGGGCATCGCGACCAAGGAGGTCCGTGCCGAACGGCCTATCGGCACCTGCTGACTCAAACGGGATGCCCACCTGCTGCGTGGGTGACGGCAGGGGAAGCCACGGGCCGAGCAGGGCGACCACTACCACCAGCCCCAGGACTGCTATCGGAAGTGATCTCAGAATGGGGCGGATCATGGCGCTCCCCCCGCTATCGGATCTCGCCGCGTGCCCGGCCGCGACCGCACGTCCAAGAGTCTCCCGAGCAGGTCGCCCAAAAAGAGAACGACTAGTACGGCTGCGGCCAGAGCCAGCCCGAAACCCTGCACGACCGGCACATCGCGGTAGGCGACGGCGCGGGCCAGCTCGGCGCCTACACCTGGGTAGTTGAAGAGCGCTTCGACGACCAGACTTCCTCCAAGAAGTCCGGAGACCATGACGGCCATGCCCTGAACCGCAGGGCCAGCCGCAGCGGGCAGCACATACCACACCGCCAGTGCCCAACCCGACTCCCCATCCAGACGAGCCTGCTCGACGGCAGGGCTGTCGGCTACGGCCGCCGTGGCAGCCCGCACCAGCCGGGTGGCCACTCCCAGCCCACCGAGAACGAGGCTTGTCACCGGCAGGACAAGCAAATCGGGGTGGGCCCAGGGTGCGTCCCCGGGCGGCACCATCGAGACTGCGGGGAGAAGTCGCCAGTGCTGTGCCAGCACCATCAACAGGGCACTGGCAAGCAGAAACTCGGGCACCGCGATCAATGTGACGGTCCCGGCCGACAGCAGCCGATCAAGCCTGCTGTCGACCCTCATCCCCGCGGCAAGGCCCAGTACGACGGCGAGCACGACTACAGCAGCGGCAGCCAGAAGGATAAGTACCAGCGAATAGCCAAACCGTGAACTCAGCATGTCACCGACCGCCCGTCCACTCGACAGCGACCGTCCCAGGTCCCCCCGAAGGAGCTGTGTCAGCCATTCCAAGTAGCGGCTCATAGCGGGCTGGTCCAAGCCCAGGCGCTCTCGTATCTCAGCGCGTTCAGCCTCCGTGGCGTCGTTGCCGGCCGCCACGCCGACGGCGTCCCCGGGTAGCAACTCGGTGGCGAAGAACCTCACCACCGAGAGCACCAGCAGGGTGACAAGGGCCGCCAAGACCCGAGAAACTACCTCCCTCCCCTTCACACCGATTCGATCTCCACAGCGGAGAGGTCGGGGAACTGCAGGTGGCGTACGCCGCTCATCGTCTCGACGTGGACATCAACCGTGGGTACGAATACCGGAATGATCTCGTTGCCCTTCTCCCACAGGAGACGCTGGGCGTCTGCCGACGCTGATGCCCGTTCGGCTTGCTCGGTGGCGCTGCGCGCGGTAGCCACCAGCTTGTCGACATCGGGGAAATTGCCAGGGACATGGTTGGGCTCGAAAGGCGCCGGCGGGTTGTACCCAGCGGCGAACGGAAGCTTCTGGTACGCCTCAAAATCCGCGTAGAGCTGTCCTGCCGGCAACTCCTTGAGGGACGCATCGACGCCGATGGACCGAAGATTCTCGATGATCAGCGTCGCCGTCTCCACCATGCCGGTCAGTTCGGGACCCACCGTCAGCTCAATGGACATGCCGTCATAGCCGGCCTCACGAAGGAGCGCTTTGGCCCGTTCCACATCTTGAGCACGCTGCTCCAGGTCCTTGTTGTAGGTCGCGAACCCGAGCGCCGGAACGTCGTTGCCAAGGTAGGCGCGGCCGAAGTAGACCGAACGGACGATGGCCTCACGGTCGACCGCCAGTCGGAACGCGCTCCGAACCCGTTCGTCCTTGAAGGGCTTGTGCTGAAGGTTCATCACATAGCGCAGGTTCGACACGTACGGAGGCTTGCCTGCCGAGACCTCAAAGCCCTTGGCCTTGGCCAATGTGCGGGCGGCGGTGGGCGAAACAGCGTTGACGAACTCCACCTGCCCACCGCGCAACGCGTTGACGCGAGCCTCGGCGTCTCCGATGGAAAGCAGCTGGATCTCCTTGAGGCTGATGGCCTCAGCGTCAGGCGCCGCGTACTTGGGGTTCCGACGAAGCACAGTCTGCCGACCAGGCTCGTACGAGTGGATGACGAACGGCCCGCACGACGGGGTGTCCGGGGTGAAGTCGGTAGTGCCGTCCTTGATCGCCAACATGCTCTGGCACAGCAGCAGTCGCCCGTCCGCGATCGGGGTCCGGGCCGGGAGACGGACAGTCAGCTCGTCCTCAACCTTGGCGGACTTGAGGTCAAAGCTTCGGCCCACGATGCGGGTGAAGGGGAGCCCCTGCAAAGTGTCCGGCGCAGAGAGTGAGTACAGCAAGTCGGCCGAGGTCAGCGGGGAACCGTCCGTGAAGGTGAGGCCGTCCCGCAAGCGCAGCGTGTAGGTGGTCAGGTCGTCGCTGACGTCGATCGTTTCGAGAACGCCGTACTCGACGCCGTCGGGGCGCTTGGGATCGACGGCGCCGAGCGCCCCGTGCACAAGTCGGGCGCGGACGAAGTCCAGGGCAGTAGGCCCGACGAAGTAGTTGAGGGTTTCGCTGGAACCGCCTCCGGCGAAGGCGGCACGGACAGTCCCCCCCTCCCCCTGCCCCCCGGAGGATCCGGATGAGCATGCTGCCAGAAATCCCGTCAGCCCTGCTGCGGTGAGGGCGCCGAGCCCCAGGAAGGATCGACGATTGAAAGAGCTCACTTTGCGTGTCCTTTTGCTTACTCGAATCGCTCCATCAGGGAGCGAGCAGCCCGACGACCCTCCCGACAGGAGGCTCACGGGAGGAGAGGAACAATGACTGAAAATGATTATCATTTATTTTAAGGGCTGACAATGCTCCCCGGTAACGACTCGACCGCAAGGCACCCCTGTTCGCCACACCTTGGGGCGACAACCAGGCCGGCGAAGGCGAGGACGCCAACCGGCCAATCGCACCCACCGGGACGCACCCTGCAGGGCACGGCCTTGCCGGAACAGCAAGAACGATTGCGCCACCGGCCCGGCGGACGCATGGTGAAGCCATGAGGGAGATCGAGCAGTTGAGCTTTGATGGACGCGTGTGGGATGCGGTCGTGGTCGGTGGCGGGGTTGCCGGGATCTCGGCAGCGTTGACCTTGGCACGACTGCGAAGGTCGGTTCTCGTCATCGACGCGGGGGAGTCGCCCGCCGCCCCGGACAGCGACGCTTTCAACATGCACGGCCTCCTGGGCCGTCGAACAACCTCCTACACGAAGTTGCTGAGAATGGGGCGCGAGCAGGCCTCCCGGCATAAGGTCCCACCCTTGGAAGCCGAGTAGCGCAGGTGCACCGGGACGGACAAGAGCTTTCAGTCGTGACAGAGGATTGGCAACGGATACAGTCCCGTCGCGTACTGGTGGCCGCTGGACTCGCGGCCGAGCTGCCCGATGTGCCAGGCCTCAAGGAGCGGTGGGGTCACGAAGTGCTGCACTGGCGTCACACCCACCGCTGGGAAGCCCGCGACTTGGCGATTGCCGTGGTGGGCAGCTTCCGTCAGGCGCTGCTGTTTCGCCAGCTCACGGAGAAGCTGACTCTGATCTTGCGCGGAGCAGACGATCTCTCGATGGGTCAACGAGCGCAGCTGACTGGACTAGGAGTTCGAATCTTGGAAGGCGAGATCGGCGGACTGGAGATCGACAGCCACGGGCAACTAGCCGGTGCGCACCTGACCTCGAACACGCAGGTACCCGCACAGAGACTCGTGATCTCACCTCGCGTCATGGCGTGTGTTGATTTCTTGAACGGCCTCGGCGTCTCGATTCGCCCACACCCCACGGAGGCCAGCGAGCAGGTCGCAGTGGACTCGTCCGGCTTCACAGGTGTCAGCGGCGTGTGGGCGGCCGGAAGCGTCAGCGATGTACTGGCCAGCGCACCGGTAGCGGCTGCGGCCGGATCCGCTGCTGCAACAGCAATCAACCTGGACCTTCTGGTCTGCGACCACACCTCGATCGCCGCGGCCCCACCGACCACAGGCGGCTTCAGTGGAGCAATGGAAGCCGAGGTGACACGACGCGTTCTGGGCCCACGTATCCATGGCCTGGAGACCATCCTCAGCCGAGGTAATGGCAGCCCAACACTCCCAGCCGACCTGCACAAAGGCGACCAGCCCGAACTTCCCGGCTGAAAGCCCCACACCGAACGGCACACTTCGCCGCACTATCGGAGCCCACCAGCGGGCACCCACCGCGTCCGCTCTTCCCGCGAAGCAACAGCCGAGCATCGGTTCGCGGCCCGCACTCAGCCTCACCAGGCACTTAATCGAGCCCAGCTCCCAGCCATCACACCCGACTGTCATTCATCGAGCGCTACATACCGCAGCCACCCTTCGCGAAGAGAGTCGGCTGCGTGCGGCACTCCCCCGGCAAACCCCCCTAGGCTGCCGAAGAAGCGCCACGCGCAGCCTCCCAGGCGAGAATAAGCGCAATGGTAATCGTTTTCAATAGCCGCGTGATCGCAAGTCGCTGCTCGCGGTCACTGGGAGCTCCTATCGACGCAGTGGGGCGCCTGCCGGGCCGCGGCTCCGGTTGACAGAGGCGTGGCGGACTGGACTGGGCGCGGCGATACCTGAACGAACGCGCTCCCGGCGTGTCGGCGACCGCCCTCGCCGACCGGCGCCGCCTCCGGTTCCTCGCCGTGTTGGTTCAATTCAGCGGCGCCGCCCCAGGCTTTGAGGGACCTCCATCAACCCCAGGTCGCTTACTACTCTGTCTTGCTCGCATTTGAGTCCAGAGCAAACAGGTTCAGTCGATAGGCCTTCGTCTGCGGAAGTGCACCCATCACCGGCAGCAAAGCGCGCATGTGCAAGGGGAGTGCTGTTCGGACAGCGCGCGGTGGCGTTGCGAGGGTGTGACTGGCAGTCAACGTGATGCCGGGGTGCCACGACTCGATCTCGCGGGGATCGTCGCATGCCCACTCAAGCGTGGCGGACATCTTTCTCAGAGGGTCGCGCCGCCGCTGAACACGGCGCCGCTGGTTGCGCAGGATCCATTCACCCCAGGTGTCGAAGGCCAACGTGGAGTCGGGGAAGCTGCCTGCGATCCGGCCAGCTGCCCTGCGTGCATCGGCCTCGGTGAGGTAGATCAGTACCGCTTCAGCGACGAAAAAGTACGGACCAGGGTACTCACGCACTTGAGCCACCCATGCGTCGTCCACGACCGAGGCCGCAATCATGGAACGTCGATCGCTCTCCTCGAACAGTTTCCTCCGCAGGTCCATCGAGTCGGGCAGGTCAAGTTCAACCCAGTGGCAAGAACCGTTATCAAGCCGCTCAAACCGCGTGTTCAGTCCTGCGCCGATCTCCACCACCGTGCCGCACGGATGCGCACGCAAAAAGCCGGCAACCCAGTGATCAAAGATCAATCCACGCAGGACCGAACCTGCCAGGCTCCGGTCGCCGTCGAACTTGGCGAAGTCGTAGTCGATCGCCTCTACGATCTCCACGGCGCGGGGGTCGATCGCCATCGGATGACGCTTACGAGTCTCGACGGCTCGCCCATAGAGCGGAATTAGCAACGTCTCCTGCGCCGGCCCCAACACGATCTGATGTCTGTGCACCATCGCCAGTTCCTCTCCGATGCCGTATGCACCCTGCTGCGTGTGCCAACTGAGGACGCTCTGGATCGCTACAGGGTTGGTGATCGCGCGGTGAGTTCAGTTCACCATGCGGGCCAGTCGATGCCACCGTTGGTGACGGTGACGGAACATGAGCCGGATGAACAGCCGTACCGGCGCTCCGCGCCAGCCGTCCTCGGTCTCGACCTCGTCCGTATAGCGGCACCGGCGCTCTCCGAGGGGGACGAACGTGAGGCGGTGCCGCCAGATGCGCACGGGCCCACCGCGCTCTTCGGTGCAGATCTCCAACGAGTCGAGCCCTCGCACAATGATGTGGTGGGTCCATCCAGGGATCACGCCGAACCACCACAGGCGCGCTCTGCCGTGTGCCCCCACTTCGACGTGCCGGGGCACGTCCATGCGGTACAGCTGCAGCACGGGGCTCATGACGAAGGCCATCACCTCCGGATTCCGCGCCAGCCGTGCCGCAACGTCGGCTGCAAGAGGCAGCTCGGTGGTGCGTTTCGTCTTGGCCATGTCTCACCCTCCCGACACCACCGCATCTGACAATCGTTATCATATCCATATTGGGCATGGTGCGCGGGGTCTGGACTCGACCACCAAGGGAGACACTGCCCCAGCCCCGCCGCTCAGCGCTCTCCACGTCGCGAGCCAGGCCGCCAGGGCCTGACCGACACGCCGCAAGTACTGATCGCGGCGGACGCCGAAGCCGTTCCACACTGCCGCTACGCCCCGGGAGCGAGGCCGCGAGTCACGGGGCGACTCCCGGGCCGCCTCTTTGCTCAGAAACCAAGGCGCTGCCTCACGTGACGGTCAGCATGCAGGCCGGGCGGCTCCCGACATGTCGGGAGCCGCCCGCTCGACCCGGCCAACGACCACTGGCGGCTGGGGGATTTCAGGAACAAGACCCACCCCGGCCGCAGGCAGCAAGGGCCTGGCGTCAACTTGGCTCCGGTGCCAGCGAGTTGAGGAAGACCGGATTTGACAGAGGCGCAACCACCCCAGTAGACCTAACTCACATGACATTCATTTTCAATAGGGGTGGTTAGTCGTGCGCGTCGCGTTTGTCGGGAAGGGCGGTAGTGGCAAGACCACACTGTCGGCTCTCTTCGCTCGTCAGCTGGCACGCTCGGGCGCACCCGTCGTAGCCATAGACGGTGACATCAACCAGCATCTGGCCGAGGCCCTCAGCCTCGGCAGGGACGAGCCGTTCACTGCGCCGCCGCTCAGCGACAACCTGCGTGAGATCAAGGACTACCTGCGCGGCTCGAATCCGCGCATCGCATCCGGCCAAAGCATGGTCAAGACCACTCCGCCAGGCCGGGGTTCCAAGCTGCTGCGCCCGCTAGGCGACGACGAGATCCATACACGGCACGTCCAGAGCGTGGGAGGCGTCCCTCTGATGGCGACTGGCACGTTCGAGGAGAGGGACCTGGGAGTGGCCTGCTACCACTCCAAGCTCGGTGCGGTCGAGCTGTATCTCAACCATCTCGTCGACGGCCCTGGCGAGTACATCGTTGTCGACATGACAGCCGGAGCGGATGCTTTCGCATCCGGACTTTTCACCCGCTTCGACATGACGTTTCTCGTGGCCGAACCCACCCGCAAAGGCGTTTCGGTCTACCAGCAGTATCGCGACCACGCACATGAGTTCGGTATCCCGATCGCTGTGATCGGCAACAAGGTCACCGGGGAAGACGACCTGCTTTACCTCAAGGAGCACGTCGGCGACGACCTGCTGGCCTACTGTCAGCACTCGCCCTGGGTGCGGTCCCTGGAACAGGGTCGCCTTCAGGGCGATCTGGAGCCGCACAACCAGCACACTCTGGCCCAGTTGCGTACAGCGGTAGACGAGCGGACCAAAGACTGGGCCGCCTTCCAGAAACATGCCGTCGAGTTCCACCTGCGCAACGCCGCCGCCTGGGCCAACCAGGCCACGGGCATTGACCTGGCAGAGCAGGTCGACCCGGACTTCAAGCACGGTCCGGCCGCGCTCGAGGCACATACCTGACGCAGATACCCAGCCGGGCCAGTTCCCACTGCATCCACCGCGATACCCCAAAGGACTGACTCGTGGCCTTGTTCCGACGGGTTCGTGCAGACCGCGGCACCAGCTTGGTCTTGGGCGTACTCGTACCAGAGGGCAGAGGTCGGCTCGGCTGGCTCAATGGCAGTCGGCGCCCTGGCCGAGGTCCTCGGCGGCTCCCCGGAGCAGGTGGAGAACGCCGCCCGGGTCGCCACGGAACACAGCCCGGGCCTGACCTGCCACATGGTCGGCGGCCCGGATGGTGCTACGGGACGACGGCAGCCACAAGGTCTCCCTCGACGAGGTCTTCAAGGCCATGAAGGAGACCAGGGCCCACATGAGCGTGAAGTAAGGAGACCGCGCGGGGCGGGCTCTCGGTGAACATCATCGAGTGCTTTGAACGAGGCCCTGCCCAGCGCCTTCGTGTCTTTCGGCGGTGTCCGGGCCTTCCCTGCTTACGCGACGGAAGATCCCCGAAAAGTCCTTGGGATGTCCCAGTTCCTTCTCGTTCATCGATGGTTCTGGTGCCTTCTTGGCCGGCCCGGTGTCCTCGGAGCGTCACCAGGTGCGGCCACAGCGTCGGCCTCAGCGATCAGGAGGCATCCTCGCCGGGCTCGTCGGTCTCGGCTTCAAAGCTGGAGCCCCGGTACTCGGGGTGGTTTCGGTCCACCGCACCGGCGACGTGGAGCGGGACGGGATGGCGGGTTCGCGCGTCCCAGGCGAGGGACTGATGGCACAGCGCCGCCGCCAGCGCGGCGAGGTCCTTCGGCCGATGCGCGCCCGGCTGCGGCACAGTGATCTGGGTCGCGGTGAAGCTGTGCCAGTCCTTGCGTAGCAGAGTCTCTTTGAGGTCCTCGGGGATCGTGAAGCGGGTGTACGTACTTCCGTTGACGGCGGTTTGGCCGAAGCCGTCGTAGCTACGTGATTTCTGGGCGAAGTACCAGCTGGATACTCCTGTGGAGCTGGTTCGTTCGTGCAGCCAGGCGTCCGGGGCCTGTGGCCGCGCCGGGTCGCGTCGCCCCCGGGCGTCGGCACGGTCCACAGGCGTGGGGACCTCGCCGTACGAGGTGTTGATGCTGACCACGGCAACCGAGCGGTCGTTGTCGTCGAGCCCCTCACTGGGGAGCGTTCCTTCGCCGAGTTGGGCATGCTGCAGTCCCGGCCAGATGGTCCGGCACGCTTCTGTGTCCACGAAGATGACGAGGGGCGACTGTCCGGGCAGGATCCGTAGCGCGGCTTTGATGTGCTCGCGGACAAGCGCGGCTCCTTCTTTGTGACGGGCGTGCTGGTCCACACCGATCGGGCCGGAGCCGAAGGCTGCTTCTCCCAGCGGAAGGGGTAGCCAGGCGTGGTCGCGACGGCTGTACATCTCCAGTCGCCAGGGCTTGCTCGGGTCCGGATCGGTGTGGAGTGCCGTGAGGACCTCCACCATCTGGGTCTTGTCAGCAGAACCGAACTTCGCGCTGACCCGCTGCTGACGTAGATGCAGGCCAACCAGGATCGTGGGGCGATCCAGTGTTACGCCCTCGGCCAGGCGTCCGTCGACCGCTCCGAGGCGGAACATCAGGTCACGCAGTCCGTTAATGGCCGGGTAGTCCAGGCGCGGGCGCTTCCCCTTGGGCTTCTTTACCTCCTCGCCTACCTGAAGCTCTGCATCAAGGTCACCCACCATTGCCTGAAGGTCAGCGTTCAACGCCGAGTCCTGGGACAGCCCGTTTTCGTCTTCAAGCTTCGGCGGCTTCGGCCGAGGGCGCTGAGCAATGAACTGGGAGACAGCGCCGCGCCGATGGAAGTGCCTGCGGAGATCCTGCTTCGGGTCGTAGACGTCCGGTTGCCCCCTTCGTGGGGTTCGCTTCTTCGGATTCCAGATCGTCTCGACCCACACGCCAGTGAGCATGGTGCTCGAGAGTGGTGCGAGGAAGGAGAGCTCGCGATTCCAGTCGGGCGGCGCCGACGAGGTCAAAGCGGGCAAGCGCCGCAGCTGTACGCACAGCCGCTCGGTAAGACGGTGATCGCGGTTGTCCCCCCACTCCTCCGTCTGTTCCGGTTCCTCAAGGTATGGAGTAAGAGCGGTGATCATGCGCTCCCGCGTGTACTCGTCGTCGTACAGGGCGAGGACCCGCACCTGGTCTCGGCCCGTGCCGCTCAGAGCGTGGTCGAGATCTTCCCGCGCGACAGGGCCCTTTGTGTAACGGACGACCTCGACGTCGGTCCGTTCGTACACAACCTGTTCGACCTTCAGCTTCGCCGCAACCTCCTTCACGTGGTTGGCGAGATAGAGGTTGAAGCGCGTACCTGTGCCCTTGCCCAGAGGATGGTCGGTGGGGCCAGGGACCAAGGCCCTCACCGATGACTCCTTCACCTCAGCGAGAGCCTCGTTGGTCCCAAGTTTGATGGCTTCCAGGTTGCAGGCAGCGACGACTTGGGCGGCGAAGTTGCGAGCGTACGGCTCCCATCCTTCGCCTACGCGGCGATGGCCGACAGGCAGGCGAAGCACGGTGTTGTTCTTGCCTCGTTCGACGAATGCGGTGCGCGTGCCGGCCCAGTGTGTGGCCATCCTGCTGAAGGTGGGCAGAACGTGGATACCGATCCGTGGCTCGCCGGGCAGCGTGATGACGCGGAAGTCGAGCTTGTGCATCGCGTAGCCGATCCTCGCCGGCCGTTCCGTTTTGCCTTTCAGAACGTGATCCCAGGCGAGCAGGCTGCCTCTGGTATCCATCAGCCATTCGAGGCGACGGCCTGCGTCCGTAGTGCCGGCAGGAAGGTGGAGCGGCTCGCGCGCGAGTGCGGCGGCGAAGTTCCACGCGGCGACTCGGTAGAACCACTGTGGGGCACGCGGCCGGCCAGAGGCCGCGTGGCGGATGAAGGATCCGAGCTTGGGCTTGTCCATCTCGCTCTGCGCCAGAAGCGGGGAGAGGGTGTTGGCGTCTGTGCCACCGTGGATGAGCTGTTCCCAGCTGCGGACGGCCCTGGTGAGCAGACGTGGCGCAATGGGCTTGGTGGTAGCCAGGACGGTGGGAAGTGCGCGGTCGTCGTCGGGCATGGTGTCGATGTCCGGCATGATCACGATGGGCTGGTTGGTCACCGCGGAAAGTGCTGTGGCGAGTCCTGCGTATGCGGGCCGGATCGGCCTGGAGGTGTAGTTGTCGCGAAAGCGAGGCAGCTGGCTCCATGCCTCGGCGAAGTCCTCGTTCAGTCGGTAGAGGACTACGGTGCCGAGACGCTCGGGGGCTAGGAGGTAGGCCAGGGTGGTCAGCATGCGGTGTCCAATGAGTCTGTGGTGACTTTGTGGTTGTCGGCGAAGGTGAAGAAGGCCCGGAGCGCCTCGCCGTTGGTCGTGAGCATGGTGCCGAGTTCACCGGAGCGGGCCCAGTCGGCCCGGAGTTGGCGGATGAGACTGGGCAGGTCGGAGTTGCCCTTGGGGTCGAGGAAGGCATAGTCGACGAGGCGAATACGCCCTGGTGTCCCACCCCGGCGCGCACGGCCGACCAACTGGATGATGGAGGCGATGAGCTCAGCGGCGATAGCCTTCTTGGCCCGGCGAGGCAACGCACTGAAGTAACGCTCGCTGCTCAGCAGTTCGTCGAAGTACTGACCGGCCGTCTTCTTGGAGCGCGCGAGTTCGAGCCAGGGTTTGTCGCAGGAACGGCGGTCGTCGAGGGCCCTGGCGCCCACGTGGGCGAGCAGCTCGTCGGGGTCGTCAACGATGGACATGGGGCGCACCGCAAGCCAGATGGAACCGATCCGGGATCGGCGCTCACCCGGTGTGAGGATGTTGAGGCTGCGCTCGGCTCGCTTGAGAGGAGCAATGAGGATCCGTGCGTGCGCTCGGGAGCCGAAGTCCTCCAGTTGGTCTCCCGCGATCTCGATCCAAGGCCGGTCCTCGGGCTCCAGTTCCGTCGCGGAGTCAGCATCCGCGTCGGGCCGTACTGCGACCGCGATCAGCCCGGGTGGAGCACCGGCGGCGCGCATTCCTTCGGCTAGGTCACGGCAGCTTTGGTAGGAGGTCGTGGCGAGCAAGATCGCGTCCTGAACGCCGGGGACGTCCTGTGTTGCGAGGTCTTCTAGCTCTCGCGAGAGCTCACTCCACAGCTTCATCCCGAGCTGTCGCGTGGCTTCCCGTCTCCGCTTTCCGGAAAGCCCCGAGATCCTGATCATTTCGCCCGCCAGGTCCGGGATGGCCCGGGCATCAATGACCACGGTCGATGCCTCGTCCGGCACGATGAACTCGGGGCGGATGTGAATGTGGTGCCGGTGGGCCCCCGGCATGTAAGCGGTCGCCGAGAGCCCCAGGACTACTCTCGGGTGCCCCGAGTGAGCGAGCGCCGTGATCTGTCCCAGCGAGGTGATGTACCGGTGGGGGTCACCGCCGAACGCAGCAGCGCTCAGTTTGGTCTCATGAGGCGACTTGGGGTTGTGGTCCTCGGTAAAGGCGAACACTAGCCGTCCGAGCGGACCATGCGGAATTGCTCTCCAGATCTCGTAGCCGCCCAGAGCCTGGGTGATTTCCTCTGCCGCGGGAACGCCGGCGAGTTTGAGCTGCGGTGCGTCGTGCACGAAGCTATACAGCATGCCCCTCAGCGGGACAAGGAACATCCTGCGCACGAGGCGGTCGATCACCGCCGCCCGTGTTTTCGGCGCGGGAACCCAGGGGGCAAGTGACTCGAACAACTCGCCGCGAGCATGCTCCAGGACTCCGGCGGTATCGGTGGCGGAGGTGATCCCCCGCACCAGCCGCGCGAACTCGCGGATGTGCTCGGGCAGAAGATGGCTCGCGATATTGCTGTCGTACACCGCTTCCATGAGTACTGCCGCCCCCACGGCATCTCGTGGATCAGGATCGGTCGACGAGCTGGACGCGTCGTCGGCGAGGAAGGCGGCGAGGTGTCTGCCCAGCCATCCATCCCAGCGCTGGGGGACAATCCATCGACGGCCGCCTCGCTGTTTGCGCGGCTTCTGGTGTGGCTCGTCGGGGAGTTGGTCACTCAGAGCGAGATCGCCCCGGGCCAAATGCATCGTGTACGTCTCAGCCAGGCGCCTGCACTCCGAAACGTTCGACCGGGTGCGTTCCTCCAGAGCCCCGGGAAGTCGGCCGAACGCGCTGACGAGCTGAGTGTCCACTTCCAGGAGAGGGCGATCGTGTCCACGATCGCCCCACGCCAAAGTCAGCCCGCGCCCGGATCGGTCCATTACGGTCGACTGAAAGGCGTCGAGTTCGTCGATGAGCACAACCTGGGCGCGCGTCATGAGGAACTTCTCCACACTGACCTTCTCGTCCACCGTCCCGTCATCCGCCTCCAACGGGATGTGCATGCGTCCCTCGTAGAGGTTGGCGTGTGTGGTCACGATGATGCGTGCCGAGCTTGCCCGCCGGGCCAGCCGAAACTTCCCGCATCCCTGCTTGAAGGGGCAGACCTTCGGTGCCGGCATGCTCCGGTAGGGTTCTCCACGCTCGGGACGTACGGGAGTCAACTTCGTGCAGGGTTCGCCACCCGGCACCCACGTGTCGACGGCTTCTTCCACCGAGGCACACGCGGGCAGTTGACAGGAGTAGCCGATCCTCGCGAAGACCCAGTCGATGTAGTCCGGATCATGCGAGCCTTTGACGGCTCGATCCAGCTCCCGCATCAGGCTGTTCGGCGACATCAGCGGAACCACTACCGCTGAGGCTTCGGTTCCCAGCCGCTCTCGGACACCCCACTCTTCAAGATCCTCCTCGATCCCGTGCGCGACTTTCAGCGCGTTGGCGTTGGTATCGACGACCAGGGCCACGGTGTGACCTTCTTGCACGGCCCAGGTGGCGTAGCTTCGAAGCAGGACGCTTTTCCCTGAGCCTGTGGGGGCGCTCAGCACACTGGTCGGGCCCGCCCGCAACTTCATGGCGCCACCAGCGGCCTCCCCCTGTACGGTCCGCATCTTCTCGAAGAAGGGGACGAGCGTCGCAGCCCGGAACGCGCTTCCCTTCCCCTCATCGAGTTCCGTGTTCAGTTGCAGAAAGTCCTCAACCTTGAGCACCACTTCTGAAAGCTCGGGGGCCGTTTGTAGTGGCACCGGTTGTGGCTGGCGTGGAGGCGCTTGGTGCTCTTCAAAAGTGTAGTAGGCGAGTACGGGGGCCTTCTGACGGCCTGCCATCGGGACACGCAGTGTGTGGGAGTACTCCCCCGGTTTCGCAATCGCGCTCACGACCAGGGCGGACGCCCGGATGTCGTCCATCTCCGCCAGGAGCTGATCCGCACAGGTTCGAGGGTCAAGACCGTGGTGGCCGACTACCTGCTCCTCACCGTCCTGCAGGCGGAAGCCGGGAACCCGACGCTCGAAGAAGTTCGTGCTGGCGTAATCACGGAACGCTGTGTCATTTGCCAGAGGGTTCGCCCTGTGGGCGAGCAGACGGCTGAGACGACGTTGATCGTCCAGAGGAAGGTCCGCGAAGGCTGCCCAGGTGTCGTACTTTCCCGTCAACAGGTAGTGCGAGGCCGTCAGTGTGGTGCCTCCTCGCCCGTCGGGGAAATATACCTGTGCACAGGCACAAGCGCAGGCCAGTAGGCGCGACAGGAGCCGGGATTGATTCCGCTCAAGGCCATCTCGATCGCGTTCGTCTTTCACTGTGCCTTCTTGGCTTCGGCGAGCTTCTTCTTCACGATCCGGTTCACGTCCTCGACCATGAGGACGGTGTAGTCGGGCAGCAGGTCCTGCAATTCCGCTCGCTGCGCAGTGCCGCGATGATCCGGGAGGACGATGGTCTTCGCGGCGAGCGGCTTCTGGGCGATCTCGCCGGCCAGACCGGAGGCGCTGGCAACATCCTTGAGGTCGACCGCCAGCTCCCAACCCAGCTCCTTGATCGCGAACCTCACGTCGTAGAGATCCTGACGGGGCCAGAGTTCGACGATCAGCGGCGGCTTGCCTGCCCACCTCTTGTACAACTTGAGCTCTTCGATCCCTGGTACGACGATAAAACGCCACACGGAGAACTCGACGCAGACCGTCTGACGGCCGCCGTCCCGGTGTACGGTCTTGGCCGCTGGCTGCCTGCGCACTGTGTCGTCACGGGGCCGGAGCTTGGGAGGCTGGCCATCCTTCAAGCTCCGGATGGCGTACTCGGCGTTGTGAGCCCAGTAACTGCAGCGTACGGAAGCCCCGTTGACGCGCATGGGCCACCGGCACACAGGGCAGGGCCACCAGTACCGCCCCTCGTAAGCGCGATCCGGCGGGAGGGGAACGTAGCGGACCGGCGGCAAGATCCCGGCATCGCTGCAGGCGTCAGCGATGGCCTCACGCTCGCCGGCCGGGTGCTCGGTCGTGAACCGCCGACGCGTCACATAGTCCGCATCGCTCGCCCCCGCCTTGAGTCCGAGGAACGCCTCGTTCTCGATGATCTCGTGCTGCATCCACGTCCAAGTGGGCATCCAGCCACGACCGCGATCGCCTCGCTCAAGCACGGCGACAATCGCTGAGCACCCATCGGAGTAGACGTCGTCACTGAGCTCGCCCCACTCCAGGATCGTGACCCGCCCCAGAGGATCATCCTTGAAAATGTCGGGAGCGATATGCCGAAGCGGCTTCCTCGACAGCTGGTCTACGAGTTCAGCCGGGCTCAGGGCTTCTCGGTCGGCGCCGAGGATTGAGTTGACCACCCCGGTCATACTCATGACTTCGCGCCAAGCCCGGGGCTCCTCGCGCCGGACCATCCAGGCGTACCCAAGGCGAATCGTGGCACTGACCAGCGTGGTCATGCGCCGGCTCATAACGGCATCGAGCACCGCCACTCCTCCATCTCACTTTACTGAGTGTTCTTGACAGAGAGCTCTGCGTGATTGAGGTGATGATGCCGGAACTATCGGGACGTGAAGGCAAGCATGTGAGCCAGCGTGTCGCGATCACAAAGTCCCCACAGCGCTGACCAGGGCGTTTGTGCACAGCCAAGGGTGCAACGAGGGAGCAGCGTTTCACCCTCTTAGGTGACGCCCGCTGTTGTCCACCGTTCACCGCGCCTACGGGCCGGTCCTCACCGCTGCCGAGGCACTCCTCGGTTCCTGGCCCGCCGCCCTGGACCGCTGGCCGCGCCTGATACGTCCGCCCGTGCACGAGGTGACCGTCCTGTGCCCAGCCGTCTCTTTCGCGACCGATGCCTCGACCTCTCTAACCGACTCGCCGGAGTGCGCCCCAGGACCGCCGTAGGTCGCCCCACGCCGATCAGGCGGGGGGGGGCGGCCCCATCATGCGGTCCACCGTGCGTTGCTTACGCTCGCCCGACGGGCGTGATCCGCCTAGGACTTGGTAATACAACCGCCGCTTCTTTGATGTCACTGTGCAGGCGCAGCTGGTCGGTAGTGACTCCGACAATGAGTTGGCGAGGCGCAGCCTCGCCAAGACCGGACTGGGTATCAGAATCGCCCGACCGGCCACGTCATCACGAACTCAACTTCAGTGGATGGATTCGTACTGCTGAAGGAAGGTCTGCGTCGCCTTGTTGATGGCCTTCACTGGGTCTGCGGTGCGCTGAAAGTTGAACCACTCCCCTGCGATCCGCAGCCGGGTGAACTTCTCGTGGAGGTGGCTCTCCAACGGGAATCCGCCCGGCGACTGCCATCGCAGCACTATGGGAGAAGCTGATCCAAGCTGGAGCTGCTTAAGGCGCTTCTGGATGTTCGCGGCAACACCGATCTTTATGGACGTCGGGTCGGCTTCGGTGGACACGGCATAGACCCACCGGGAGTCCATCTCGTTGGCTCTCTCAGCCTCGGGGACACGGGACGCCCGGGCCTCCGAGCAGGGCTGACAAACCCCTCTCAGGCCGCCGCACGAGCATTGGCCGCAGTCATCGCAGGGCACGCACGGTTGCTGGTTCGCTGGGGGTATCGCCTCTAGGTTGACAGAGAGGGCAAGCCCCAGTCCGTGGTGCTCACGCTCGTCGACTACACCGACCGCGGTGAGTTCAGCAAGGACTGGTAGCAGCGCGTCCGAGTCGGCCAGGCCCACAGTGCGGGCAATGTGTTCCAGGTCAAAGGTGGCGCTGCCCACGTCGACCAGCTGGTCTGCGGCGAGGACTGCGTATGCAAGGCGGGCGGTGGGGCTCAGGTCCTGATTGAGAAGGGTGACGGCATCGACCAAGACGGCGTAGGGGTGTCGGCGGTGGACGCGGATGATGAGCCTCCTTCGGCGGAAGCGGCCCGCAGCGTCAGGCCGCCATGTTGTCGGAACGCCGGCCACGCCGATCTGTTTCAGACCCGCAAGGTTCAGCGGCTGCGACCGACCTGGCTGGAGGGCCTCCGAAATATCGCCGCCTTGTGGCGACCGCACGGCGCCGAGTCGGTACAAGCCGAGGGTGGACCTTCACCCACGAGTGGGCGAGCATTGCGCGTCCGCGCCCTCACTCTTCGTACGGGGCTTACGGGCAAGAGTCCTCCGAGTCGGCGGCCTCTTCCTCAGCTATCTGTTCGGCTATCTCCCTGCGGATGGCCACTGTGTCCGCAGGCGACCACCCTGAGCCGCTCCCGAAAGGCAGCACACGGTCGTGGGGCTGGTAGAGCCCCTCGCTTTCGAGACTGCAGCGACAGGCGCGGCACTGCCACGGGCGCCGCAGGGTAATCCACTGCCTGAGCCCGCACCAGGGGCACAGCGCGAAGTACGCGCTGGGGCCGTGAGCGGCGGCCCAACTGGCGTAGCCCGACCGGCTGCGAGCCACGTTGATGTCGCCGTGAGTGCGTTCCGCGACCCAGCCAAGGAGGACCATCTCGCCACCGGGCCACGCGCAGGCGCAGGGGCCGTCGCAACAACAGGCGCGCATCTTGCCCAACTCGACGGCCTTTTCCTTGCGGGGGGTGGCTGGTCCCTTGACCTCAAGCCATGTCCCGATCTCAGGCAGCCAGAAGTCCGGCAGGTAACGCACCCCTGACGGCAAAGTGATTTGCTCGGGCTCGTACTGCCAGAGGATGCGTTGGGTGTCGAGGGTGCAGGCCCAGTCGGCTTCGAGCCGAGAACGGAAGGTGGTGCCGCTGTACACCGTCGGTACGGCTTCTATGGCCTGGCCGTCTTCGGGGAGGTCCGTCACGGCGTCTCCGTTCTGGGTCAGTTATGCGCCGCCTCGCAGTATGACCGCTAGTCTTGCGCCTTCACGAAGCGGGATGTCCGGCGGGGGCACGCAGGAGGGACGCGCCCCTGAACAGCAAGAATAGGGCGTCTCTAAGCCCTGAGACCTCCCAGCTACCGCACGGGACGGCGCGTGATGCACCGGATGCCGGCGCTCGACGAGTGGACCTGCGGTCAGGAGCGAGCGGAATCGCGCCGCAATCGCGCGCTTGGCCCTCAGCTCCTCCCGAAAATCCAGGTCAAGGGCATAGCGCGACAGGGCACGGACGGGTCCGTGAAGTGCAAGGAGAGAGCACGCGGCGAGGTCGCAGTGAGCATCATCAAATGCTGACGGGATGGGCCCTGACGAGCGCGTCGACCTTCCCAGGCTGTCAGGGCTTCCCGGC
The DNA here is from genome assembly GCF_001687325.1 of Streptomyces sp. PTY087I2. Lineage (GTDB taxonomy): Bacteria > Actinomycetota > Actinomycetes > Streptomycetales > Streptomycetaceae > Streptomyces. The sequence goes on from NZ_LZRD01000001.1 coordinate 379,867, forward strand.
GGTGCCTCAGAAGCCATCGTCAGAAGATGGTTCAGTATCGCCCGCTGTCTCAGTCCACGACGGCAGTGCGCGGAGGAGGGCGGCTCGTCTGCGGATGAGCGCAACCTGCACCCCCCCCCCGCAAATTTTGAGGTTTGCTTAGATCGCTGAGCCGCGTGTCGGCGGTAGCGGAGGGTTGGCGCATCGACGAGAACGCCATCCGCGGAGGCCGAAGCGGCCATGAGCAGAGCGGTGTCCTCCATTCCGTGGAGTGCGGACCAGCCGCCGAGCGACAAGAGCAGGGAGCGCCGCCACATCACCCCCGCAGGATGGACAGGCACGTCGTCAGCCCATTGATCAAGCAGCGCACCGCGAGGCAGGACGCCCGCCGGCACCGGCAGGGCATGGTCGATCAGGTCTCCGTCGGGCAGGAGGTCGCGGGCGTGCCCCACGGCGTAGCCAACGGCGGGACGCGCAGTGAGCGCTTCAGCCAGGGCGGCGAGCGCGTCCGGTTCCAGTTCGTCGTCGGCGTCCATGTTCTGCACGAGGGCCGCCGTCGCCCGGCCCAAGGCGATGTTCCTGCTCACGGCCGGCCCCTCCGTCGTACCGTGTGCTGCGACGGAGACCCGGTGATCGTCTGCGGCGCCGCAGCCGCGCAGCGCGTCCAGGACTTCGTCCGGTGGTCCGTCGATCTGCACCAGCCACGTCCACTCCGCATGCCCCTGCCTACGGAGTGAGTGCCACGCGGATGGAAGGAACACCGAGTAGGGCTCATGCACCGCCGTCACCACATCCACCCACATGATCGAATGATATGGCTCCCTGGCCCACCGTGTCGTGGTAGGCACGTAGCGGAAGCACTCGACCCTGGGGGATCATCGTGGAATCCGCAGCACATCTCGCACGGCTCGATCAGGTCTCGACATCGGATTCACGTGAGGTGGACCGCGTCTGCGAGGAGGTCGCCACCGCCCTGTTCGAAGCAGGAACAGAGCCGTCGTTCGACGTGACGTCGGCGGATTTCGGCGGGGACGCCCGCTTGATCTGCGCCGACCGCTACTGGCGGCTGCGCTTCCTCGACCGGCCGAACATTCGCACAGCAGCAGCCTGCTCCGCCTGGCTCATCAGGCACATCGCCCGCGAGCACCGCACCGAGGTGCAAGAGAAGTGGAGCCTGGGGTACGCGTTCATCACCAGAGACAGTGTCGAATCTGCCCTGGAGCTCTCCCGGGCAGCCGAAGAAATCGTCGGAACCGACACCTCGGCTGGCGACACCGCCCACTTCGCCACCCTCTACCACGCAGGAAAGCTGCGGGCGAACCTCTGCTTCGATGAACTGCACCAGTTCCTGGACTCCTCGCTCCTCGCCCTCGCCGCTGGCGTACATCGCCAAGCACCTCTGTTCACCGCCCTGCGTTCCTTCGCCGCCTTCGGTAGCCGCGCCATCACCGCCGAGCACGCGATCGGACTGCTGGATCACGCCTGGTCCTCCCCCGAGCGCACCCGCCATGTCGTGGACATCTGCCTCAACGGAATTCAATTCGCCACTCCGTTCGACGGACACGGCGAACTCCTGCGCGACCGGGCCGCAGAGGCGGTACGCGACCACCCGCACGACCACATGTTCCACTTCCGGCTGGCCTCAGGGCAGCACATGGTCCGCGCCAACGACGCGGCCCTGGACAGCATCGACACCGCACTGCGCCACCTCCCCGCATCGGGCAGTCGCGGCAGCCACAAACTCCTTCAGGAACAGTTCATCGCCAAGCGCGACGCCATCCTCGAAGGCCGCCTGCGCGCCGAACTCGACACCGAACACGCCCGGGTCCTCGCCGGTCAGGAACGCCGCCACAACCAGCGGTGGGAGCAGCTCAGCTCGGAGCTCGACCGGCGAAGCGAGGAACTGGAGAAGGCCCAGCGCGAAAGCCAGGAGACCGCTCGGGCCAACCACGTACGCTCCGTCGAACTCGTCGCGGTCTTCACCTCCGCCATCGCATTCGCCGTCGGCAGCCTGCAGGTCTCCCTCACCGGCTCCTTCACCCTCAAGGACAGACTCGCCCTCATCGGTGCGTGGGGCGCCTTCCACGTGCTTTTCACCCTGCTGGTGGTCGGTGGCACCTGGTACATCACCCGTCCCCGCCGATAGACGACGGACTTGCTACCTAATTTGAGCCAGGCAACCACGTTCTTCGCCACGTGGAACACCAGGATGAGAACTCGTAACAGGATCAGCTTGTTCGTCCCGTTCGGCGAGTTGCGAGACGAGAGCCGCCAGGTCGACTGGTCCACAGTCGGCCGGCGCCTGGGCGCCGAGGCAAGCGAGGAGCAGCAGTCCTCGGCGAGGGTCTCCAGAGTCTGGTCTGCCACGCGGCGGTGGTGATCGCCGTGGGCCAGTCGGTGTGTTCCGGGTAGATGTGGGCCACCTCGAGGCTGGCCCACAGGGTGGTGAGCGGGCTACGCAGTCGTGTGCTGCGTGCGCGACGAAGCGTCGCTCCCGGGCGGCAGCGTCACCGAGGCGTTGCCGGGTGGTGTTGATGGTGGTGGCCAGGCCGGTGATCTCGCGCCCCGTAGCGGGAACGGCGACTCGTTCACGGGGGTCGCTCGCGGTGAGCGAGGCGGTGGCGACGCGGATCGCTTCGACCGGCCGCAGAGCGATGCGTACGGTGAATTAGGTGACGGCTGAGATCAGTACCAGGCCGACGAATCAGGCCCGCAGCAGCAGGAGATCCATCTCGTCGGTGATCGCCCCCGTCGTGTGCGGGAGCACCACCACATGGACCCGAAGTGTGGCGTCCGTGGCGACGCCCAGGTTTGCGGCCTCGGCGCTGCTGAGTTCACCGGGGAGGCGACGGATGTGCTGCGGCCGGTCGCGACGACTTCGTACGGCACGGCGCTTCTGCGGCTGGGAATCATGCCCTCAAGCAGTGGGTCGGCCAGAGCGAGGAGAGGGGCCTGAGCCTGGTCCTGGGCGATCTTGGTCCTCTGACGGTAGACGTCATGGCACAGCCACCAGCCGATGGCGACCAGGATGACGGCGGCGGTCAGGGCAACGACCAGGGCGGCTCGGGCCGCACGGACCGGGGCCACCAGCGGCGTCGCCCCTCAGCCGTGTCCCGGCCCGCAGGGCCCACTGGCCAAGGCCGCCTAGAAGGAAGACGTCAACTACTCAAGATGGCAGTTTGTCGGGAAGGCACGAGCGTGGCGCCAGCTGGTTGCTGTGCCACAGAGGACTCTGACCACTCCCGACAGGCCGTTGCACGAGCGCTGCGCTGAGCTCTGCCGTTCACTCCCTTTGCCTCTCTGGCCTCGGAATGTTCATCACCATGGGGCGAACGTGAACAGTGCCGATTCGCGAGAGGCTCGCCGCTTGGTCCAGCAGATGGGCGAGGAGCGTATCCTGCCGGAGCTTCTTCGCTTGGGTCTTGCGCTTGTCACCCGTGGCGTTCCAGAGTTCGATCGGATACCAACCGACGATGTAGATGCCTGCGTCCGTTCCTGATTCCGGAAGATATCGATCTGCCAGCTGCTCCGCTTGTGCCGTCGGAACTTCGTCGTTCCAGGAGCCCTTGACCTCAATGACCAGCTTGATGGACTCCCCTGCAGTGATGTTGGGGTCGTCCCCCAGCGAGGGCATCGCCTCGACGAGGAGGTCAGTGCGGTCGCCCGCGCCGTATGGGTCGGTGGGGTGGATCAGCACTTCCCGGTTGACCGCGACACGGCGGCCGGCCAGCCGCAGAAGCAGTTCATGTGTGAGGTAGGCGCAGAGGGCTGCTTCGGGCTTGGGACGCCACACGTCAGGGATGATTGGGTTTTCCGCGGATGGCCTTCGGGGCCTGTTGCCCGGTGTGCGGTCCCAGAGCAACTCACAGTGCGTGGGAAGCGCCCGCCCCACCTCCTCAAGGGCCTCGTACACCACATCCAAGAGATCTGTGCTAGTGCGGATGACGCGCCGTGCTGGGTCCTGCAGGAGTCGTATGACGTCCTCTGTGCGCACCTGGCCCCAACTCGCAACGGCATACTGCTTGGTCGCCTCGCCGAGTGCTGCGGCAATGACCAGTCGGGTGGGGTACTGAGTCGCGAGGTGGCGCAGTTGACGAATTGCCTCAGCGGTGGCTCGTCGGCTTAGCTCAGCTAGTAGGCGGTCTCTCCATGTGCGAGCTTGATCCTCATCCGTGATCCAGCGAACTCCGCGAAGAGGCTCGTCCTCCTCGGGGTCGTACAACCCGCTGAGCCACAAGTACAAGTCGGCGACGCGAGGCTCACTGAGGGAGCCTTGGATGCGCTCCGCCTCCGTCATAGCGCATGCTTCGGCCAGCCTGCGGCCGAGTTCAGAGTCAGTCGCCGCGAAACTCTTGGCTCGTGGCCAGTGCGTCTCGGCGTCCGCGGTCAATAGGGCGTGCATAGCGAGGACGGCAGCTCGTACGGCGAGTGGAGTTTCTCGAGGTCCGTCGACGCTGGCATCAATGATCTCGTGCACGACTCGGCTGTCGGTGGTGAGAAGGGCGGCCAGGATGCTGTGCCAGGTCCGCAGCGCGGCCTCACGCCCCTCATCGTTGTCGGGCAAGCCTGCCAAGTGACCTGAATTCTCTGGTGAGCCTGCTAGAGCCCTCTCGACCGCCCCGGACGCGAGCCCGAGACAGCTGGAAAGTTCAATGGCGAGGTTCTCGAAACACACGCGTAGGTCAGCAGCCCAGCGCGGATCAATCGCATTGAGCACGATAGGCTGTCGGCCTGCTGTCAGCGCCGCTCGGGCTGCCTGGGCAACGCGGTGGGCAACGGACTCAGGTGCATGACGGGCTGCCAGGCGCAGCAAGTCCACTCGCACGGGTTCCATGTAGCTCGTCGCCATGCCCATGAACTCGGTGAGAATCGCGGCTGCCCACGAGCTCCAGACCTCCGCGGGGAATTCGATCAGGGGATCCGCTCTGTGCAGCTCGGTGAGGAGGGCGTATCCCGCCCAGGAGCACTTGTTGCGACGGGCGAGCGGAAGCCAGGAATCCGCACGGTCATGCTCGGTGGTGAGGTAGCGGCGAGCGAGCTCACGCAGATCCGACAGATCGTCACCGAGAGCTACGGCGGCTGGCCAGGTTGAGAGGGCACCCGACGCATTCTGAGCAAATTCCCCCGTCTGCAGGTCAACGCGTAGACCCCACAGAAACTGCCACAGGCTGTCGTTGTCGCCCGCCCTTGCTTCAGCGAGGAGCCGTGCCTGCTGGGCCATGAACGCTCCGGCTTCCGGCCAATGCGCTCTGTCAGCGCTGTAGTTGTGGCGCAGCGCCTCAGCTAGCGGACTGTTGACAGGGATGGCCGTATAGAAGGAGCGCAGATATGGCCAGGCCGGGTGCGTTTCGTCGTAGGCCAGTTCGAACGCATGTAGGTCGTCCGATGGGAACGTCCAGGAGGCGAGCTCGCCGTACACCCGGGTGGCCGCTTCATCGCCGGCTCCCGCCGCCTCGGCGGTCTGCTCCAAGGCCCAGGGGAAGTCCTCCCGATCGATGAGCTGATGACGGGTCGCCGGCTCAGGCACCGAGGCGGCGTCGAGCCGTAGCGACGAGCGTCGTTCCCAGTCGTACGCGATCTGGTAGGCCGCCGTGCGCGGGTCGAAGTTTGCTCGGACAGCCTCTCTGACAAGGGCTTGGGTCAGAAGCCTGCGTCGTGAGCGAGTCTCTTGCGTCTCGTCGCCGTACTCATCGGGTTGCAGGCAGTCCGGCAGCTGGACCTTGTGGTGGCTATGGAGGAGACTGAAAATGATCTTCGCCAAAGTGTCCACGCACTCGGTCGCTTCCGATGTCTTCATCACACGGTCAATCACCCCGTTGATCAGCGAGATCTCGAAGCGATCGCGCGAGAAGACATAGCCACTGTCCGGTCGGCAGACTACGTTGGATGCCCAAGCCAGAAGATTTGGCAGATCCTCATCGCTGCACTCCCCTGGCATATTCCTGAGGAAGTGGGCGTAGTTGCCGTACAGGTCCGGAGACGGAGGCCGGAGGGCACCGAGCATCGTCGCGGCGTCCAAATGGTGCGGCCACAGAAGGCCCAGCAGAGTTCCCCGGAGCTCGTGGTCGGGGTCCACCCGCTCGGCGGAAGGCGGGTCGGACAGCGTGTCGAGCACCTCGACGAGGACGGGCACGGCACGGCCTGGGTCGCAGGCGAACGCGGCACGCGCCGCCAAACGACGCTCCGTTTCATGCCATGTGTCGTCCTGCACCAACCTCAGCAGGGCGCCCGCCAACCTGGGGTGACCGGTACCGGCTTCCTGGGCCAGCTGGATCGCCAGACGGATTCGTGCTGTGGACTGCCAGCTGGCAGAACCTTCGGCAGGGTCAAGCTCCAAGTTGTCGGCGAGCTGGTCAGCGAGTGCGGGATGGCGCAGATCCCAGCGGGCGAGCTGCCATCTCGTGTCTCCCAGTTCGACCTGCGCCGCACGTTCCAGCAGCCTGTGACCGTGAGCCGCCGGACCTCGTCGGAACGCACGAGCGCGCTGTGCACCGCGAGGCTCTCAGGATCGGCGGTAGCAAGCCAATCGCCGCCGGAGGGGTTCATGGCCACCAGCCAGGCCGCGGTTTCCCGCAGCGGTGCTGGAATGGTCGATGTCTCGCCGTCCGGTGCGCCGACCAGGAAGAGATTCTCCAGCTGCCGTTGCGTGATCTTCCGATCGGTCAGGTACCGGGCTGCGAGGTAGGCGGCTACGGAGGAATGGCGGAATGCCCTCCTGCCGTCATCCGGCGCTGTGAACAGGGCGGTTGCCAAGCATTCTTCGACCACTTGGGGCGAAACCTCGAACGGTCCAGCCGCAGTCCGCTCCGTTCCCCCAACTAGTACGTCGCCGGGCAGATCGTAGGTGCCGGCCGCAAACGCGGCGCCACGCCATACCGTCCGGTGGCCGGACAACAGCATCCACGCAGCGATGCGTCCCGCCACCGTCAGACGCTGAAGAGCCGTGGTGATCAGCGGCTTCTTGAGTCGGTGAGGGGCGGGGCCTTCAGCAAGCCGCGCCACTCCACGTGCGAACAACTCTTCTGGCCGCCCGTGCAGCTGACCGTCAGCCTGATAGGTCAGGACCAGCAATTCCAAGGTCAACGGCACGCCAGCCAGGACAGCGGCGCCGGCCGACTCAGCTGCTACCACCAGGTCCTCTCCCCGGACGACGGCGCTGTCGGCCAATGCGACAGCCTCCATGCGGCTCAACGGAGCCAGATCGACGCATCGGCACGCGCCGAAAGCCTCAGCCAAGGCAGACGTCAGCGCCGCCGGATAGTCGGCGGTGCGGCAGGCCATCAGAAACCGAACCCTGCTAGTGTCCCGGCCGCTCAACGACCTTCTCAGCAACCTGGACAGACGAGACAGAAGTGGACTCTCATCGGCCTGGTCAAGGACCACCGTCAGCACTCCTGCGCCTCCGGCAGAGTCTCCTCCGAAAGGCAAGGAGAGAAGATGAGACCCCAGCTCCTCCTCGTAGGAGTGCTCGGTGAGATCCCCACCTGTCACCCAAAGACACGCGTCGGCAGCTCGGCTCCAAGTGTCGAGGACACGGGGCAATTCATTGGTGAGCTGCTCCAGGACGGACGTCTTGCCTGCTCCGGGCTCTCCCAACACCACCATGGCCCCTGCCGCCGCGACGACAGCAGGAAGCGCCAAGGCTCCCGGCCGAAGTTGCTCGGCGTCCATGACCACGTTCTCATCGCCCGCTCGGAACGCTTCGGCGGCCTGCACGATCAGATCTTCAGCAGCGACCTGCTCACCCCGCACCCTGCACACTCGAGGGACATGAAAACCGAAAACGTAGTCTGTCACTCCCCCATTCTCCCCACCTCCACTGACAAGCGACGCCATTTCCCCCTCGCAAGCAGGCGAACCAAGCTCAGGACCGACGTCGGGGGGAACACAAAGGATCATCGTCTGACTGTTCCCTGGGCTCATCCTCAGCACAGGGGGGTCCTCCAGCCGCACGACGACAGGTACCGCAACGTCACCAGGGGCAGCAGCGAGCGTGAACAGGCCCGGTCGGATGTTTCCGCCACGGAGGAGGCCCCAAGCACGGCGTCACCACCCAGGGAGGCGCACGCCGATGGATCTCGTCACTGGCTAAAGGGGGGGGTGCGCCTCCCGAACCGAACTAAGCCGCTTCCCAGAGACCGGCCTCCAGGATCCGGGCGGCCTTGGTGATGTTGCCCGGCATCAGATGCCGGTAGGTCCGGTACGTCTCTTCGATGGATTTATGGCCCATCCATTCCGCGACATCGGTGATGGGTATGCCGTTCCCCAAAGCGTTCGAGGCGAAGTAGTGCCGGAAGCCATACATCCCGATGTCTTCTTCCGGCGGAAGGTTCACGAAAAGCCGCTTGACGCGCCGCCGCTCCATGCCTTCGGTGAAGTAGCCGCCCGGACCTCGCAGGAGATAGCCGTCCTTCGTGGTGCCGTGTTTCTCCTCGTAGCGCTCGATCGCTTCCCGCACCGACTGCGGCAGCGGAACTTCCCGGAACTCCCCCACCTTGCGATGCTTCAGCTTCGCCGGCTTCAGGGTGTTGGAATGGATCTGCTCCCGCACTCGGTAGACGTCCTGGGCCACGACGTTGTTGACGTTCACTGCCCGCGCCTCGCCGTTGCGGAGACCGCACCCCGCCATCATGGCAATCTCCAGTGCGAGATCCTCATCGGCGACAATCAGCGCCTGCTTCACGTAGACGAGAGGCGGGATGGCGACCTGCTCGCGCACGTATTCCGGGTCCTGGACTCCCTTCACCGGGTCGTCCGCCATGGCCCCCTTGGCGTACGCATCCCTCAGAATGGACTTGAGGACGCGGAATATGTTCACCTGATTTCCGCGGCCAACCCCGTCGTTCTCCATTTCATCCAGGAACCGCTCGACCACGATCGGTGTGACCGAGTTCAGCTTTCGTGACCCCAGACGCGGGACGATGTGAACGTTGATCGAACTGTCGACGTGCTCCCCCGTGGAGTAGTCCGTCATCTTGCGCTGCCGGGGCCGCCATTGCCTCGCGTATTTCTCGACTGTTAGCTGCCCCAGTTCCCGACGGGCCGCCGCCACCGACGGTGCCGTGGTCTTCTTCTCTGCGTAGAGCTGCGTAAGGCGTTCGATCGCGTCGTCCTGCGTGCCGTAACCGGACTCCTCGCGTTGCTTGCCGAGGGCATCCCTGAAGCGGATCAGGTAGGGATGAGGGCAGCGGGTCGGCTTGGCGCAGCCGCAGCTCTTGGAGAAGGACCCCATGCCGCGGGCCAGCTGTCGCACCATGTGTAGCTCCATCCGTTCCAGCCCAAGGATCATGCTCAGGCTCCGCGCACTGCAGGTCGAGGTCAGCAAACGAGGACACGACTAGGACGCGTGCTGACCGTTTGCTGACCTGAGGGGGGCACATGATGCCCCTGACCTGCGGCGGCGCCAAATAGTCAGATCTTGGACTTGAACATGGTGCGCATCATTCGGAGTGCTCCCGAGTTTTGGCTCCCTGCCTGCGTTATTGCAGGTCAAGGGCTGTTTCCTTAGGCTACAACGCGTCGCGTGCGCGGGCGGCGTTCCCCAGGGTTCTTCTGGACCCAAGCCTATGCAGCTCTCCCCCTGGGGGCGGCTGTGATCACCGTCACCCAGTCGGGCGGACAGCGGTTCCATGTCCCCGTTGTTCCCAGGACCACGCTTCGGGAGTGCCGGTGGATCTCTATCCTCTATGTGAGCACGCTGAGTTGGGCGAGATGCTGTGTGTACGGGCGGACGAGACGGATGTGCGCCGGGACAAGGGCCGGCCCACCGTCAGGGGGAGTCTTGGCAGGGAATCAGGAGCAGCGGACCGCGATGGCGATACGCGTGGCAACGCGCACCGTACTCGCCGGACTCGCGGGCGGTGTCGTTGGCATCGCGGCATATTCGATCAGCCAGACGGGAGGTCGACGGCTGTCGATCGTGGTGGGCTGTCTCGTCGGAGTCGCACTGGTCCTGGGAGCGGAGCTTCGCCGCGGCTCCACCCAGCGGATGGACGGGCGGCTCGTCGTGCTCCGCCGCGAGAAGTCGTTCCGGACCAAGGCAGAAGATATGCGTCAGGCCGCCCAAGGCTTGTTCTTCCAGGCGGCCACCCGCGTAGCGATCCATCCACTGGACGACGACAGCAACCTGCGCGAAGCGCTCACATCCCTCAAGACGCTCTTCGACCTCTGTCGTGAACCCCTTGAACCCGACTCCGCACCGGTTCCTGCCGCCAGAGGGAGTTCCGTGTACGAGCTTGCTCGGGACATCCGCAACGCTGAGCTGGCCCCATTTCTCGCCAAGTGGCATCCACGACTGAGGGCGTTCGAAGAGGCGTACCCGGAGCGGGATGCGTCGGAATGGGACGAGAACGCGGTGTTCCGTGCCGAACTCCGTTCCTTGCAGCTCAGGCTGCGCCCCTATGTGATCGGCCTGGGGGAGATCGCCGGCATCCCGGATCCGTCGGGGTATCTGCACCACCCTGTACGGTCCGCGCCGCCTGCGACAACGACCGGTTCCGGGCCGCGCGAGTCGGAATAGCGGCATCGCCCGGTCGCCCGTCCGGGTCCACGCATGTCGCATGATGGTTCGGTGATGATCTCCCTGTCCCACGCAACAACGTCCCGCCTTGCACGTGCGACCCGTCAACCTGCCCCCCCCCCCGCTGTTTTCGGGGTACAGGCAGGATTCAGGGTGCCTGCCGGTTGACGGTGCGAGGGAAGCGCTCTGATGGTGGACCACGCCGGTGCCGACGCTGAATGGGACGTCTTCGTCAGCTACAGCCGATCCGATGCGCAGAAAATCGCTGCCCTGGTGCCCGCTCTCCGGACTGCCGGGCTGCGTGTCTTCGTCGACGACACGGCAGTGGACGACTTCGCATCGATCACCGCCACCATCACAGAGGCTCTTTCGCGCTCCAAGGTCCTGCTCGCTGTGTACTCGACCGAGTACCCGCAGCGGCGGGCATGCCAGTGGGAACTCACGTACGCCTATCTGAGCGGTCAGCACGAAGGGGATCCTCGCCGCCGCGCCCTGGTCATCAACCCCGAGCAATCGGCGGATCATGTGCATCCCGTGGAACTGCGCGACGCCCGGCACTGGCCCTGGCCCGTCACCCAGGCAGCGATCGCCCGGCTGGCCGAGCGCGTGGCCGCCCACACCGAAGTGATCACCGCGCCCATGGGAAACCTGGCTCACGCGCCGTTCGTCCCGTGGCTTCCTGCGCCGGCCCGTACCGGATCGGTCGCTTTCACCGGCCGTCTCGCCGAGCAGTGGCTCATCCACACGGCCCTGCACCGTCATCGCACTCCGCTGGTCGCGCAGGCCGGCGCCGGGCGAACGGCGCAGCTACGTGGCATGCCGGGCATCGGTAAGACTCTGCTGGCCCAGGAATATGCCCTGCACTTCAGCTCCTCGTTTCCCGGCGGGGTCTTCTGGTTCGACCTGAGTTCCTGTGAAGGCTCCGGTCCGTCGGACGTCATGGATGCGTATGCCGATCAGATCTCTACCGTCCTGTCGGCACTGGGGCTGAACGCCCGTTCGGAAACCCTGCCCGGATTGCTGAGTCACCTGGCGGTGCACCTGGGGGAACGCAACACGCCCTGCCTGTGGGTGGTGGACGGTGTCCCCGACGGCCTGGCCGAGGAACATCTCCATCTCCTTCGCGGACCGCACCTGCTCAGCGCGACACTCGTCACCACGCGGTCGCTGCGCTATCCCTCGTTCGCCGAGACCATCGACGTACCGCCTCTGGACGACTCCGACGGCCTGCATCTGCTCACGTCCGGACGACGCCCTGCTGACGGCCTGGAGCGCGCGTCCGCGATCGCGCTCGTCCACGACGTCGGGGGCCTCCCTCAGGCACTGAACCTGCTCGCGAACCTGGCTCCGCACAGCGACTTCATCCACCTGCGAAACCAGCTGCACGCCCCCGGGCCCGACATTCTGGCCGGCAGGCACCTTCCGGGCGGTCCGAAGGCGCGAGGCTCCCGCACCTCTGCGACGGCGCTGCTGTCCGCCCCTCTGACCGGCCATCTCCCGACCGACGACATCCTGCGCCTGCTCGCCCTGGCCTGCCCGGCGCCACTGACGCGCTCCGCCCTTGAGGACCTGCTCTCCACAGCCACCTCCTACGCCCCGTGGGAAGTGACGTCGCTGGCCGCGGAGGCCATCGAGGCACTCCTGGGGTCCGGGGCACTGCGCCCGGATCCCCGGCTGGAGCAGTCCTGGACCATCCACCCTCTGCTGGCCCGCGCGGTGCGTCGCCACGACAAGGACACAGCGCGGCAGGAAGATCTCCGACGCACGCTCCTGCACGCGCTGACGCCGAACTCTTTGAACCCGCCCGAGGGTTCCGAGCGACCCTCCACAGTCCCTCGACCGCCATCCGCCGTAGCGCCGTTGCACAGAGGCCCCTCCGCGGCCTCCGGCACCGTTGAGCAAGCAGCAGCCTTCGACCTCCAGGTCGAACTCGTCACCCGAGTCGGAGTCCAGCCGCTCGCCGCCGAGCAGGGATCGTTGCGGGAAGCCCTCTCCTCACTTCACACGCTGTTCGTCACCATCCGCGAGGTCCTCCACCGCATGGCCGGCGAAACAGCGGGACCCCTCACGCTGCCAGGCCTTGCGACGACCCTCGCCAATCAGCACCTGAGACCGTTCCTGACCACCTGGCATCCCGCGCTGCAAGAATACGAAGCCACCCGTCCACCGGGTACCGGCATCGTCGAACATGAACGACAGTGGAAACGATCCGCCGCCATGCGCGCGGACCTCGCAGCGCTCCAGACCCCACTGACCTCAGTGGCCGCAGAGCTTGCGACGGTGTGCGGAATCGACCTGCTCGCCGCTGGGACCCGAGCGGCTGAGGACTGACCCACGCACACGGTCGGCGTGCAGCGCCAGTACACCGGCACCGCCGACCGCATCAAGGACAGGACCGAGGATGCGGCCCGCACCTGCGGGGCGTCATCGCGGTAGCGGGTGGTCTTCGACCCTCAGGCCCGGACGGCGGCGAACTCCCTGCCGGAAACGGCACCTGGTTCACCGATCATCGTGCGGGCCTCGCGAGCGGCGAGCGTGACGCCGTTCGACGATGCGAACCCGGCCTCCCGATGGGCGCGCTGATAGCGACTGATCGATGCCCGCATGATGACGCCCGTGCTGAGCCCGAGGAGAACGACCACAGCGAGCGACCCCAGCGTCAGGAACCCGGTATCGATGCCGGCCCAGGACGACACGATCCCGGCCACGAGCCCCGCGCAAGCCACGTAAGCCACATGGAGGAGAGCCCTGGAGCTTCGCTCGCCAGAGGTGCTGGCACGCCGCAGCCCCTCCTCCATGGCATCGAGCTGCTCGATCTTCGGCGTCCGCACCGTCGCGAACTGCTGGAAGAGCTGTTCGTGCTCCGCACTGCCCCGCGACCGCTGCTTGATCACCGTTCCATCGGCGGCAATGTGCCACTGGATCGTCCAGGGCTTCTTCTGTTCCACGCTTCACACCGCCTTGTCAGCAGGCGACGGCCTTCACCTCGCCACGTCGGCGACGATGCTACTTCCTCCGGGCCCGCCCTCTTCCGCAGCCGTTCCTGCGCAGCGGCGGCCATGTGTCACTTAAAGGGGAGCACCTTGCCCAGGACATCCCGCACGGTCCCCACCGCTTCCGGGCTTGACGAAAGGATCATGCTCGCCCCCACCAAAGCAAGCATCCAGCGAGCAGATTCCTCAACAGAGGGAGGAATTCCGGGAACCAGCGGCAGAGCAAAAGCACTTCCGATGACTACAGCCCCGGGGAGCAGTCGAGCACCCGCTACGCGCAATCTATTCGCCGTCGAAGGGAGATCAGGGGCATTGGCCAGCAAAGCAGATCGATCCTCGCGCACAAGAGCATCGATTCCACGAACGAGAGATTCGACTACTCCATCCACATCTTCAGTGCAGTTGGCAGTGACCAGAACCCGCTTGTGCAAACGGATCGCTTCAGCCACACGCAGCGCCTCCTCCCGAAGTTCGCGCCGCAATCCGGTATCAGCAGGATCAACACGGTCCTTGAGCGACAAGCAGACAGTGGCCTCGACCGCGAAGTTCTCCAGCAACTCGCACCACCGACGCACCTGCTTGCCGTGGTGCCAACGGTGACGCTCTCCATGAATCACGTCAACCACGTGAACTGCGGCCATCGCCAGAGCATCGTAGGCGTGGGCCTGCTGTCGAGCAGAGTTACGCCATTTCCGGTAGAGCCAGATGACGGCGGGAAGAGAGCCGAGAACCAACACCAACATGCTGAACAGTGCGATGGAGGACGAGATCACGAGCCCGGGTTCAGAGCTGTACACCATCCCCCACATGAGCACGGCCAAGAAGGCGGTCAGGGGGAAAACCAGCCGGGCGAACAGTAGGCGGTGAAGAACCGTTCGCCACGTCATCACTGTGAAGCAAGTGAATATCACCGCTGTGAAGATCATGAAAAGCCGTGCGCCACCGAAGACGGCCATCCCTGCGAGCGGTATCCAGATCACGAAGGCCAAAGGCGAGTATATGAACATGGCCACGAAGCGCTCACCTCCTTCATCTCGCCGACAGGCAGCGGCCTCCAGTCGCTCCCTCAGATCGGGCCCAGCCAATGGGATACGCTCCAGCGCCTCACTGATCGATTGATCCGCACGAGCACGCACACGATTCTCGGTGCGGCCGAAGAGCCAGTGCCCAACACGTCCCCACCCGGATGTCACCGTCGTCATATCTCCCCCTACCGAGCCGGCAATCGGCTAGCGACCCATGCGCACAGGCTATAGACGCCCGATCAACCGCTGACCATCCCCACCGTTACCAGCTCACCCCCAGCCGCCGCGGGCTGCGCGAGGTGGTTCCCGTCCGCCATACGATCGGGTCCGTCGGGTCGGCCAGGCGTAGGTTCGGGAAGCGGGCGGCCAGGCGGTGCAGGGCCAGTTGGAGTTCCGTGCGGGCCAGCCAGGCGCCCAGGCAGTAGTGGGGGCCGGCGCCGAAGGAGAGCGTGGGGGCCTCCAGTGGGGCGAACAGGTCGTGGAGCGTGGTGGGCGGGAAGACCTCCGGGTCGCGGTTGGCCATGCCGCAGTCGGCGAGCACGATCGCGCCGGCCGGGATCGTCACCCCGCCGACCTCGGCATCCGTGGCGGCGTGCCGGGTGCTGCCCCGGTCGTCGCCCAGCGGTACGAGGTGCACGAGCCGGTCCGCGACGCGTCCCGCGGCCTCCTCGTCGGCCCCCAGGCGGGGCCAGGTGTCACGGCGTTCGCCCAGGAGGTAGAGCAGCGCGTTGCCGAGCATCGTCATCGTGCTGTCGTGGCCGCCGACGACCAGCCCGCACACCAGGCTCACCAACTGCGCCTCCAGGACGCCTCCTTCCGCGTCCGCCGCCGTGACGATGCCGCTGACCAGGTCGTCGCCCGGCGTCCGGCGCCGCTCCGCGAGGAGGGCCGCGCCGAACGCGCTGAACTCCCCCAGCGCCGCGGCAACTTGTTCACCCTCGTGGGTGCCGTCGGAGAAAGCGTGTTCGCTCCATTCCCGTAGGCGGTTCCACGCCGACTCTTCCAGTCCCATCAGCCGGCTGATCACCGCCACCGGCAACGGGAGCGCGAACTCCGCCACCACGTCCGCAGGTTGCGGCCGTGCCTCCAGCCGGTCGAGAAGTTCCTCGACGATCGCGGCGATCCACGGCCGCCAGCGGGCGACCGCCCTCGGCGTGAACGCGCGCCGCAGAGTGCGGCGCAATCGCAGGTGGTCCGGGCCGTCCTGGTTGAACATCAGGTCGGGGTCGTTCACGAGGTCCGGTACGCCGGAGAGGGCCGGGGCGTCGGGGGCGTACAGCTGTGCCCGGCCGAAGCGCGGGTCGGAGAGCACCTGGCGGACGTCGGCGTACCGGCTGACCAGCCAGGCGGGCGTGCCGCCCGGAAGTTCGGTGGGGCAGGGCGGCCCCGGTTCCTCGAAGTGCAGCCGGTGCATCGGCTCCGGGGCCGGGGGCGATTCCTTGGAGTCGGTCTCGGTCACCTTGCCTCCCAGGGTGGGGATTTGCGTGGATGCGATGTGGGCCGCGCTCAGAGTCAGAGTTCGACCAGTACCTTGCCTCGGGTGGCCGACCTGTTGCCGTAGAGGCTGCCGTAGGCGGCGGGGATCGTGTCGAAGCCGTGGTGCACGGTGTGGTCGCAGACGACCTCGCCGCGCCGGACCCGGCCGCCCAAATCGGTGTGCAGGGCCTGCCAGTTGCTTTCGGTGAACCACTCCAGGGAGAAGATGCCGCGGACCGTGGCGCGCGGGAACATCAGGTAGGGCAGCAGCCGGGGGCCCGTGTCCTGGTTGCCCACCTGGGTCGCCCACTGCCAGCACACCGCCACCTGGCTGCCGATGTTGAGCATGGGGAACACCGCGTCGGTGACCGTGCCCCCGAGGTTGTCGAAGTACCGGTCGACGCCGTCGGGGGCCGCCCGGGTCAGCGCCTCGCGCACGGTGTCCGCGCCGTCCCCGTGGCGGTAGACGATCACCGCGTCGAACCCGAGCCCGGTGAGGTAGTCCGCCTTCTCGGGGGACGAGGTGGTGCCGATCACCCGGGCCCCCGCGAGCGCCGCGAGCTGGCCGACGAGGGCGCCCACCGCGCCGGAGGCCCCGCTGACCACGAGCGTGTCGCCGGGGCTGATCGTCATGTACTTGGAGAGGGTCCCCCACGCGGTCATCCCCGGGCCGCCCATCACGCTGAGGGCCGTCGACAGCGGCAGGTCGTCGTCGTACCAGCGGGGGTCGAGCCTGCGGTACGCCGGGAAGACCATGGGAAACGTGCCGGTCTGCCAGAGTTCGGGGGCGCCGGTCGAGATCACATGCGTACGCCAGCCGCCGAAGCCCTGGACCAGGTCGCCGACGCGGTGGGCGGCGCGCGGTCCGGCCTCCACCACCTCCATGATCGAGTCGGCGCCCATGTGCCGGCCGATGGGGGTGTCCAGGGCGATGCCCTGGAGGTAGGGGTCGACGGAGACGTACAGGGTGCGCAGCAGCATCTCGTCGGGGGCCAGCGTGACGTCGACGTGTTCCACGACCTTCTCGTAGACGCGGCCCACGTCGGGTACGCCCTCCATGTGTTCGCGGACCACCCATTTCGCGGTCTTCATGGCTTCCTCTCCGTCGGCGCGGCGGGGCGGATCGGCACGGGGATGACCCGGTGGGTCGGCGGGGGTGCGGTGGGGTCGACCGACGCGGTGAAGGGCTTGCCGTCGTCGCGGCAGACGAACTGCATGACGTGGCGTCCGGCGGCGGCGGCCCGGATGAGGCCGCCGGTGGTGGCCCAGACCCCGGACTGGTAGAAGTCGCGCAGCCCGGGAAGGCCCGGGCCGTGCTTCTTGACCAGCTCTTCGAGCTTCTCCCCGCTCTCCACGAACGGCTGCCAGCCGAGCACGGTCCCGTCGTAGTTGCCGGTGTAGCGGACCTGGGTGAGGGGGCTGGAGACGTCCCGGACGACGATCGCGTCCCGCAGGCCGGGGTGGCGCTGTTCCAGGAAGCCGACGAGCGCTTCGCGGGCCCGCCGTTTCGCCGCGTAGTAGCCGCGCCCGTGACGTACGGGCAGGGTGTGCAGTTCCTGGCCGCCACGGGTGCGGGTGACCTGTTCGGGGCCCTCGTCCAGGGCGCGCCAGGGGGCGATGTCGCAGAAGTAGGTGGCGTAGACGACGGTGGTGCCGTCCGGGGACAGCTCGGGGTAATGGTGGCTGCGGAACTGGACGTTGATGCTGGGGTGGCGGATGCCGGTCAGCTCGGCGGCCAGGGCCTCGTCGATGAGGTGCGTGGTGCAGGGGTCACCTTCGGGGAAGGGGCGGGAGAGACCGAGGAAGAGGGTGAAGTAGCCGGGGAAGACCATGCCGGGTTCATGGATGGTCTCGGTGTAGAGCTTGCGGTAGTCCTCGCCCAGGTAGGCGCCCTTCAGGAATTTCATCGTGGTGGTGTAGCCGTCGCAGGCCGACACGACGATGTCCGCGCGCAGTTCGCCGCCGTCGCTGAGCCGGACGCCCACCGCCCGGTCGTCCTCGACGATCACCGACTCGACCTTCGTGTTGTACGTGACCTCGCCGCCGAGTTGCCGGTAGCGGGCCTCGATCGATTCGGCCAGGCCGAGGGAGCCGCCCTCGGGGACGCCCGCGGAGAGGTTGGCGTGCGAGGCGAGTTGGAAGTGAAACGGGAGGACGGGGAAGGCCGGGTGCTTCTCGTACAGGATGAAGTTGAACGCCTCCCGCAGGAGGGGGTCCTTGAACCGCGCCGAGAAGTCGGTCATCAGGACGGTGATCGAGGTGCGTACGGCGTTGAAGTACGGCAGGAACGAGGCGAGCATCCGCCAGCGCTCCCGCCGCCCCATCAGTCCGACGGGCTTGAGGAAGGGGTAGACGGCCAACGCCTTGCGGAAGCTGCGGAGTTGTCCGCAGAATCTCCGTACGAGGCGGGCGTCGGCCGGTGAGATGCCGATGAGGTGGGCTTCGAGACGGTCCGGGTCGGAGTAGAAGTGGACGGCCCGCCCGTCGGTGCCGCGCACGATGTTGAAGACGTCGAAGTGGCGGATCTCCTTGCCCTGGAGGGCACCGAGCTCCAGCCAGATCTGGTGCATCTCGTTGCCGGGGCCGCTGCCGAGGAGCCAGCTGACGCAGGCGTCCAGGGTGAAGCCGCCGCGCTCCCAGGCGGTGCAGCAGCCGCCGGGGATCTCGTGCATCTCCAGGACGCGGGTGCGGTAGCCGTTCATCCGGGCGTAGCAGCCGGTGGAGAGGCCGCCGAGCCCGGCCCCGATGATGATCATCGTCTCCCGGGGGCTGCGCGCGCCGCCGTCTCGCCGGGGCCTGCTCCTGTTGCCGCTCATGAGTTCTCGCCCTCGCGTGCCGACCACCGGTCGAGCTGCGGCAGGTGCCCCAGCTTTCCGGGGTGCCACGGTTCGTCGCCCTTGCTCTCCCAGGCCCGGAATTCCAGGCCGAGTTCGCGGCAGAGGTACTGGACGGCGAAGCGGCCGGTGGAGGCGGCGCGGATCAGACCGCCCATGCCGACCCACTGGCCGGCCATGGAGAAGCCGCTCAGTCCGGGCAGCCGCATCCGGTCCTTGCCGACCAGGCGCGCGGCGACGTCGTCGGCGTCGGAGAAGGCCTTCCAGGCGAGGATGGAGCCGCCCAGGTTGCCGGTGTAGCGGTGGGTCGTGGCGGGCGTGGCGACCTCGACGATCTCGATGCGGTCGGCGATGCCGGGGGTACGGCGCTCCAGGAAGTCCCGGACGAAGTCGGCGACTTCGCGTTTGCGGCGGCGGTATTCCTTGCGGTTGCGGGTGCGCAGGTCCTTCCAGTGGGCGTAGTCGCTGAAGTAGGTGCAGTGCAGGACGGAGCGGCCGGGTGGCGCGAAGCCTCCCGAGTAGCGGGAGCGGGCCTGGACCACGAGGCTGTCCTGCAACGCGCCGGGGAGGTGGTCCGCGTCGGCCGGGCCGAGGAGGTGGGTGGTGCTGTGCGCCTCGTCGGGGTCCAGGTCGCCGCGCAGGCCGACGAAGGCGGAGACGACGGCGGGGAAGAGGGTGCCGGGACGGTGGAGGAGGTCGGTGTAGAGCTTGTCGATGCGGGGGCCGGTGTACCGGCCGCCCAGGAGCCCGTAGACGGTGGTGTGACCATCGCATGCGGAGACCACATGGTCGGCGAAGTACCGCTTTCCGCCGCGTAGTTCGATGCCGATCGCCCGGTCGTTCTCGACCAGGATCCGTTCCGTCCGGGCCCGGTAGGTGATCGTGCCGCCCAGACTCCGGTAACGCTCCTCGATCGACCGGGCGAGGCCGAGCGAACCGCCTTGCGGGAAACCGGCATTGCCGTGGTGGGCGGCCGCCATGTTGAAGAGGTACGGCAGCAGCGGGAAGCCTCCCGGGTCCTGGAAGAAGATGTTGCGGAACGCCTTGCGGAGCAGCGGGTCCTGGAACCGGTCGGCGAAGGCGTGCATCGGGGTCGCCGCGGTCCGCCAGAACAGCCGGAAGGCGGGGAGCACCGTCCGCAGGGTCTCGGCCCGTTCCCGTACGGTCCGCAGGGCGGGCGCGGTCAGGAACGGGTACAGCTCGATGTCGATGAACCGCCGCAGGTCCCGGGTGAAGGCCCGGATGTGCGGGGCGTCGGCGGGCGACAGGTCCAGGAGGTGGGCCTCCAGGCGGTCGGGGTCGTTGTAGAACGTCACCGACCGGCCGTACTCGTCCTCGACCTTGTTGAACAGCTCGAAGTTGGTGACGGACTTGCCGTCCAGCGCGCCGAGTTCGGCCCACACCTGGTGGGCGTCGTTGCCCGGGGCGGTGCCGATGAGCCATTCGATGCAGTAGTCGAAGAGGTAGCCGTCCCGCGACCAGGCGGTGCAGCAGCCGCCGGGCAGCACGTGCTTCTCGAAGACGCGGGTCCTGGCACCGCTCATCTGCGCGTAGCAGCCGGTGGAGAGGCCGGCCACACCCGCACCGACGACGATGACGCGGGGCGGGGTGCCGGGGGTGCGTTCCCTGGTCGTCCAGTCGGAGGACTCCGTGGGGGCGGTCCTGTTCTCAGCCGTCATGGGGCACCTCCCCGGCGATGACCGAGCGCACCAACTGGGCATTGCGCACCAGGTGTTTGGCGTCGAGCATGTCGGCGTGGACGCCGGAGCCGCGCAGTACGGCGGTGGCGCCGGTGGAGCTGCCGTGCCAAGTGCCGTGTTCCCCGGCGGCGTACAGGGCGGCCTTCTCCTCGTCGGTGATGACGGTGACCGTCGCGGCGACGGTGCCGGTGTTGGGGGTGCGCCCGCAGAAGGCGAGGTATTCGGCGGCGTGGGCGAGGGTTTCGTGGGTGACGGCGTCGGATCCGGTGTGTTTTCGTACGTGGTCGGCGAGTTCGGCCTCGAAGGCGGCGATGCCGGAGGCGTCCGGTTCGTAGGCGGTGAGGATGCGGCGGGAGTCGAGGATGACGACGTGGGCGACGCGGCGGCCCCGCCGCTCCAGCTCCTTGGCGGTCTCGAAGGCGAGGTTGCCGCCGAGGGAATAGCCGAGGAGCAGGCACGACCCTTCGGGTTGGTCGGCCTCGATCAGGTCGGCGTACCGGGCGATCTTGTCGTCGCCGGGGAGGTAGTTGAAGCCGATGACGCGGTGGTCGGGGAGCTGGGCGGCCAGGCCCCGGTAGACGAGCCCGTGGCCGCCGGCGGGCGGGAAGCAGAAGAGGGTGGGGTGCTGTCCGGCGTTGAAGGTCAGGCTGGGCAGCTCGTCGGCGCTCGCCCCGAGCAGGACGTCCTGCACCGTGGCGGCCATGCCGTGCAGGGTGGTGACCTGGTAGAGCCTGCTGACGGGAACGCCGATGCCGAACTCGGTGCGCAGGAGGTGGAGGAGTTCGATGAGCTTGATCGAGCTGCCGCCGAGCTCGAAGAAGTCGTCCTCCAGGCCCACCTGTTCGCGCCCCAGGAGTGCCTTCCAGTGCCGGGCGACACTGGTCTCGTACAGCGTCACGGGTTCTTCGTGCGGCCGGTCGCCCGCCTCGGCGCCGGGTGCGGGCAGGGCGGCCGTGTCGACCTTACCGTTGGCGGTGAGCGGCAGTTCGGGCAGCTCGGTGAAGTGCGACGGGATCATGTACGAGGGCAGTGAGCGAGCCAGATGGCGGCGCAGCGCCCGGACGTCCAGGGTCGCTCCGGCCTCCGGTACGCAGTAGGCGCAGAGGGCCTCGTCTCCCCCGGTGTCGGTGCGTACGGTGACGACGGCCCGGGCGAGCGGCGGCCACTGGGCGAGGTGCGCCTCGATCTCGCCGATCTCGATGCGGTGGCCGCGCAGTTTGATCTGCCCGTCGGTCCGGCCGAGCAGATGGACGCGGCCGTGCGCGTCCCAGCGGGCGATGTCGCCGGTGCGGTAGAGCCGTTCGGGGCGGGCGTCGGCGGCCATGGAGAGCGTACGGGTGATGAAACGCTCCTCGGTCTGTTCGAGGTCCCCGGCGTAGCCGAGGGCGACGCCGTCGCCGCCGATCCAGAGTTCGCCGGGCACACCGGGCGGGACGGGCTCGCCGTGGGCGTCGAGGATATGGAGGGAGCTGTTGGGCAGGGGGCGGCCGATCGGGACCATCGCGCCGGGCTCCAGGTCGTCGACAGGCCCCTCGAAGTACGCGCTGTCGATGGTGGCCTCGGTGAGGCCGTACGAGTTGACGAGCCGGGTTCCGGGTCCGCACAGCTCGGCCAGCCTGCGGTACTCGCCCACGCTCCAGGCGTCCGAGCCGACCACCAGCAGCCGCAGGAAGTCCAGCCGCAGTCCTTCCCGTGTGCAGTGGTCCATCAGTCCGCGGACGACGGCTGGCACGAACTCGGCGCAGTCGACGCGTTCCTGACGCATCGTACGGTAGAGGCGTGTGGTGTCGAAGAGGAGGTCGCGGTCGGCCAGGACGAGCGTGCCGCCCGAGCACAGGGCGCGCACCAGGTCGCCGGTGAACACGTCGAAGGAGGGTTCGGCCATCTGGAGGTGGGTTCTCACGTCCGTGTCCAGCCGGTACGCCGCACGCCATGCGGCCTGGGCGGAGGCCAGGTTGCGATGGCTGACGCGTACGGCCTTGGGGCGGCCGGTGGAGCCGGAGGTGGTGATGACGTACGCGGGTGAGTCCGGGGCGGCCGGGGCCGCCGGGCCGTCGGGGTGCGGTTCGGTGCGGGCGAGGGCGGCGAGGGTGAGCGTCGGGACGGTCAGTGCTCCGGTTGCCCCGGGCCCGGAGTCGTCGGCGACGAGGACGAGCTCCGCCCCGGTGGCCGATACGAGGTGGGCGAGCCGGTCGGCCGGCTGGTCGGGCCGGAGCGGGAGATAGGCGGCGCCCGCCTTCAGCACGGCGATCAGGGCGACGATCAGCTCGGGCGACTTGTCCAGGCTGAGCACGACGACCGAGCCTTCGCCGATCCCGAGCGTCCGCAGGCGAACGGCGGTGTCGGCGGCCCGCCGTTCCAGTTCCGCGTACGTCAGCCGGTGTGCATCGCCGTGCGGAGAGGGAGTAATGACGGCGACGGCCGTGGGGTGTTCGGCCGCGGCGCGGGCGATCAGCGCGTGGACCGGAGTGAAGGGACCGTCGTCCTGGGGGCCGTTGGACGGCAGCGCCGGACGGCTCCACTCCCCCACGAGCCGTTCCCGCTCCCCGTCGCCGAGCATCGCCAGCCGGGAGGCGGACTGTTCGCCCGGTGCGCGGGTCATCCGGTCGAGGAGGCGGGTGTAGTGGGCGGCCATGCGGCGCATGGTCTCGGGGAGGAAGAGGTCGGTGTTGTACTTGAAGACGCAGTGGAACCGGCCTTCCGCCTCGTCCTCGTAGACGGACAGCGTTATGTCGAACTGGCCTTCCTCCTCCGGTAGTTCGATGTACTCCAGGCGGTACCCGTACTGCTCGGTGGCCACCTTGTGGGTGAGGAGGATGAACATCGCCTGGAAGACGGCGGAGCGGCTGGGGTCGTGCTGGAGGCCCAGCTCCTCGACGAGGAGGACGAAGGGGTACTCCTGGTTGTCCAGACCGCCGAGCACGGTCCGGCGGACCTGTTGGAGCAGTTCGGCGACGGTCGGGTCGTCGGACAGGTCGGCGTGCAGGGGCAGCGGGTTGACGAAGTAGCCGTAGACGGAGGCGAAATCCTGCCGGGTGCGGCCGGTCACCGGGCTGCCGACGACGATGTGGTCCTGCCCGGAGTAGCGGTGCAGCAGGAGGTAGTAGGCGCTGAGCAGCACCATGAACGGGGTGACACCGTGTGTCCGGGCCAGGGCATGGACGCGGGCGCTCAGCGCGTCGTCGAGGACGAAGAACTCCGAGGCCCCGTTGTGGGTCTGGACCGCCGGGCGCGGTCTGTCGACGGGGAGGTCCAGGAGCGGGACCTCGGCCGGCAGATGGGACCGCCAGTAGTCGAGCATGCCCGCGGCTTCGGGTCCGGCCAGGAAGGCGTTCTGCTGGTTGAGGAAGTCGAGGTAGCGGGCTTCGACCGGCGGGAGCCGGTGCTCCTGGTTGCGGCGCAACGCCTCGTAGACGGCGAGGAGTTCGTCGATGAAGGTGAAGGTGGAGATGGCGTCGGAGACGATGTGGTGGACGGCCTTCATGATGATCCAGCGGTCCGGCCCCCGTTTGAAGAGGCGGAAGCGGATCAGCGGGTCGTGGGCGAGGTCGTAGGGCTTGCGGTACTCCTCGACGATCGTGGCGTGGATGGTCTCCCAGTCCTCGCCCTGGACGTCGAAGAGGGCGAGGTCGGTCCTGGCGTCCTCGGAGACCCGCTGCACGGCCTGCCCGTCCGCCAGAAGGAAGTTGGTGCGCAGCGCGGGGTGGCGGGCGATGAGCCGGCGGACGGCCTCGAACATCAGATCCGGTTCGAGGGCGACGTTCACCTCGACGGCCCCGCCGATGTTGTACGCGTAACCATCGGGGTTGAGGTGCTTGAGGAACCAGAGCGCCTTCTGGTTCTGGGTCAGCGGGTACTGCCGTTCGTCGCTGTGGAGTTGGACCGCGCCCGCCGTTCCTTCGGGGTCTGTCGTGGATGCCAGGGCACTGATTCCGTCGTGGAGCTGCGCGGCGAGTTCCCCGGCCGGGGTGCCGCTGAGCAGGGCGACCACGGGCAGGGCGACGCCGAGTTCGGCGTGGATCCGGGCCCGTAACTCCATGGCGAGGAGCGAGTCGAGGCCGAGTTCGCCGAGACCGGTGGCGGGGTCGATACGGTCCGCGCCGGTACGCAGGACGGTGGCGGCCAGGGCGGCGAACCGCTCGGCGACGAGGGCGCGTCGGGCCTCGTCCCCGGCCGTACGGAAGGTGTCGAGGAACCCGTTGCCGGAGGCGGTCTCCGCGGGCGGGGCGGCGGCGGCCGCGAGGTCGGCGACCAGCGGCGGCGGGGACGGGTACCAGGCGAGGAAGACCTGCCAGTCGACGACGGTGGCGACGACGAGCTGTGCGTGGTCCTGGCCGATGACGCGCTCCAGGACGGCCATACCCGTGTCCGGGGAGAGCGAGCTCATGCCCCGGCTGTGCAAGTAGTGCTCGACCAGGCCGAGTTCCTCGATCATGCCGGTGGCCCAGGGGCCCCAGTCCAGGCTGAGCGCGGGCAGGCCCTGGGCGCGGCGGTGGTGGGCGAGGGCGTCCAGGAAGGCGTTCCCCGCGGCGTAGTTGGTCTGGCCCGCCGTGGTCAGCAGGGAGGCGATCGAGGCGAACAGCACGAAGTGGTCGAGAGGTTCGTCCCGCAGATGCCGGTGCAGCAGGTGGGCTCCGACGGTCTTGGGGTCGTGGACGGCGTCGAAGGCGGCCCGGTCGAGATCGGCGACAAGAGTGTCGCGGACCTGGCCGGCGAGATGGAACACCCCGCGTACGGGCGGTGCTCCGCTGCGCCGGTGGGCGTCGAGCCAGCCGGTCAGGGCGTCCTCGTCGGTGATGTCGAAGGCCGCCGGGACCGGGTGTGCGCCGAGCGTCTCCAGCTCGCGGAGCAGGGCCACGGCCCGGCCCTCGGCGGTGGCGGGGTCGGTTCCGGCCCACTTCTCCCGGGGCGGTACGGGGGTGCGCCCGACCAGGACGATCCGGCGGGCTCCCCGGCGTACGAGCGTGCGGCACAGCAGCCGGCCGAGCGCGCCGAACGCGCCGGTGACGAGGTAGCTTCCGTCGGCCCGCAGGCGCAGCGGCAACGGCCGGGTCAGGTCCCCGGCGGGGCACAGGCGGCCGGTGCGGCGGCCGCCGTCGCGCAGGGCGATCTCCGCTTCGTCGTCGCTGAGCGCTTCGGCCAGGAGTGCGGCGGCCTCGGCCCGGTCGCCTTCGGGGCCGGGCCGGCGCCGGGGGTCGAGGTCGATGAGTTTGCCGGGGTGGTCGGTGAGTTCCTGGTGGCGCAGGACGCGGCCGATGCCCCAGGCGGGTGCTCCGAGGGGTTCGGGGGCTTCGCCGGGCAGGGCGGGCTGGGCGCCTCGGGTGACGATGTGCAGGCGGCCCCCTTCGCCCCGGGAGGACAGCTGGCGGGCGAGGGCGATCAGGGAGTACGCGCCCGCGCCGGTGTGGTCCGCGAGGGCGGTCCGGTCGCACGCGGCGAGGGCGGGGGCGTCCAGGTTCCACAGGTGCAGGACGGTCCCCCGGAAGGGCCCGCCGTCGCGGTCGAGGTCGGCGAAGAGGCGTCGCAGGTCGGTGTCGGACGCGGGGTCGACGGTGTAGGTGCGGCCGTCGGCGGAGGCTGTGTAGGCCGCGCCCCGGTGCACCAGGCGGCAGCGTTCGCCCCGGGTCTCGGCCAGGGCGGCGAAGGCGTCAGCGAGGCCTCCGGTGTCGGCGAGGAGCAGCCAGCTCACGTCCCGCGCCGGGGCTGCGGTGTCCTCGGCGGGCAGCGGCGGGCAGTCGGTCCAGACGGGTTCGGCGAGCCAGGAGTCGATCGTGGTGCGGGCGACGGCGGTGGCGGCCTTCTCGACGTCGGCGGCGCGGAAGCCTTCGATACGGCCGAGGGGCGTGCCGTCGTCGGCGTACAGGGCGATGTTGCCGAGGGTGGTGTCCGCGTCGGCGGGCAGCAGGGTGGCGTGGGCCCAGAAGGGCTGGTCGCCGATGGGTTCGAGGGCGACCTCGTCCAGAGAGAGCGGCAGCCTGATCCCGGTGGCCGGGGCGGGGTCCTCGGGGGCCACGGGGATCAGCGGCGTCAGGAGCGTCTGGAAGCAGGCGTCGAGCAGGACGGGGTGAAGGTGGTGGCTGGCGGCGTCGTCGCCGATCGCCTCGGGCGGGCGGATCCGGGCGAGGACCTCGTCGGCGCCGATCCAGACCTCCTCCACGGCCTGGAAGGCGGGCCCGTAGTGGTAGCCGAGGGCGGCCAGCGCGGTGTAGCAGTCGGGCCCTTCGAGGTGGCGGCGGGATCTGGCCCGGATCGCGGGGGCGTCGAGCGGCGGAGCGGTGCGGCGGCGCTGGCCGGTGCGGACGATTCCGGCGGCGTGGACGGCCCGTTCGCCGTCCTCCCCGGTCGGGGAGGCGATGGTGAAGGCGGCGTTCTCCAGGGAGAGGGACACCTCCACGGTGCGGTCCTCGCCGTCGGGCAGGAAGAGCGCCTTGCGCAGATCGATGTCGGCGAGGACGGCGGTGGTGCCGCCCGTGAGCCGCAGGACGGCCTGGGCCGCCATCTCCAGGTAGCCGGCGGCGGGGAAGACCACGGTGTCCTGGATGCGGTGGTCGGCGAGGTAGGGCAGGGCCTCGGTGTCCGGGCGGGCCTGCCAGGTGGGTTCGGTGGCGTCGGTGCGGCGGCCGAGGAGCGGGTGGTCGCGGTGGCCGAGCCGGACCTGGGCGACCGGGCGGGGCTCGGTCCAGTGGCGGTCGCGGCGGAAGGGGTGGCGGGGCAGGGTGACGGGCCGGCCGGTGGGCTGGAGCAGGTCCCAGTCGACGGGGACGCCGAGGGTGTGGAGCGTACCGAGGGAGACGGCGAAACGCTCGGTCTCGTCCTCCTTGCGGCGGATCGAGGGCAGGGTGAGCGCGGACCTCCCGCCCGCGTCGAGGCATTCGCGGATCGCGTGGCCGAGGACGGGGTGCGGGCCGATCTCCAGGAAGACGCGGTGGCCGTCGTCGGCGATACGGTCGATCGCCGACCGGAAGCGGACCCGGTCGCGGACGTTCTTCCACCAGTAGGCGGCGTCGAGTTCCCCGCCCCGGGCGGTTCCTTCGACACCCGTGAGATACAACGGAACCTGAGCCGCACGCGGCTCCAACGGGGCCAGTTCCGCGAGCAGTTCATCCTTGATGCGTTCCATGCCGACGCTGTGGTAGGGCACTTCGACAGTGAGGAACTTCGCGAACTGCTGCTCGGCCCGCAACTCTTCGGCGAGCAGGGTCAGCGCCGCCTCGTCCCCGGCCAGGGTGATCGCGGTGGGGCTGTTGACGGCGGCGATGGAGACCCGGTCGCTGTAGGGGCGCACCCGGCGCTCGGCCTCGTCCTCGGTGAGACCGACGGCGAGCATGGTGCCCGTGCCGGCCAGGGTCTGCTGGAGACGGCTGCGGTGCACGACGATCCTGGCCGCGTCCCGCAGGGAGTAGACGCCCGCCGCGTGGAAAGCGGCGATCTCGCCGGTGCTGTGGCCGACCACGGCGTCGGGGCGTACTCCGTGGGACCGCCACAGGGCGGCCAGGCCGACCTGTACGGCGAAGTTCGCGGGCTGGGCGAGCCAGGTCTCGGCCATCCGGGAGACGGACTCGTCGGCGGTCAGCTCCTCGACGAGGGACCAGTCGGCGAACTCCCGCAGCGCGCGGTCGCACGCGGTGACGGCCTCCCGGAATACCGGTTCCTCAGCCAGGAGTTGACGGCCCATGCCCCACCACTGGGGGCCCATGCCGGTGAAGACCCAGACCAGTTTGCGGTCGGCGGCGTCCCGGGCCCGGCCGTGGACGACCCGGGGGTGCGGCTCGCCCCGCTCGTGGGCGGCCAGGGCCTCGTCGAGGGAGGCGCGGGAGGAGTGGACGACGGCCAGCCGTTCGGGCAGGTGCTGGCGGCGGTGGGCCAGGGTGTGGCCGAGGTCGTCGAGGGCCACGGCCGGGCCGTCGTCGCCCGCCAGTTCGGCCCGGATCCCGGCCGCCAGCTCCGGCAGGGCCTCCGGGCGACGGGCGCTGAGCGGCAGGATGCTCCAGCGCCGTTCGGCGGCTGCGGCGTTCCGGGGGGCCGGCGGAACGGGCGGCGGGGCCTCCTCCAGGACGATATGGGCGTTGGTGCCGCCGAAGCCGAAGGAGTTCACCCCGGCGCGGGCGGGCCCTTCGTGGGCGGGCCAGGCGGTGGGCCGGGTGGGGATCTCGTACGGCAGGGACGCCGGGTCGATGGCGGGGTTGAGGTTCTCCAGGTTGATGTGGGGCGGGATCGTGCGGTGCTCGATGCTCAGTACGGTCTTGATCAGCCCGGCGATCCCGGCGGCGGATTCGGTGTGGCCGATGTTCGTCTTGACCGAGCCGACGTAGGCGCGGGCGCCCGGGGCCCGTCCGACGGCGAGCGCGCGGGCCAGGGCGTTCGCTTCGATCGGGTCGCCGACGGGGGTCGAAGTGCCGTGCGCCTCCATGTACTGGAGGTCGCCGGGGGTGATGCCCGCCTCGGCGCAGACCCGGCGGATGAGGTCGACCTGGGCGTCGGGGTTGGGCACGGTGATGCCGTTGGTGTGACCGTCCTGGTTGACGCCGCTGGCCAGGATCACCGCGTGGATCCGGTCCCCGTCCCGTACGGCGTCGTCCAGCCGCTTCAGCGCGACGAGGCCGACGCCTTCGGCCCGCACATAGCCGTCGGCGGCGGCGTCGAACGTACAGGAGCGGCCCTCGGGCGACAGGAACCCGCCCTTCGTCTCGGCGACGGTGTACTGCGGGGCCATGTGCAGCAGGGTGCCGCCGGCCAGCGCGAGGTCGCTCTCCCCGTTGTGCAGCGCCTGGCAGGCGAGGTGGACGGCGACCAGGGAGGAGCTGCACGCGGTGTCGACGGACAGGCTCGGGCCGCGGAAGTCGAAGCAGTACGAGATGCGGTTCGAGACCATCGTCATCATGGTCCCGGTCGCGGTGTGGGCGGCCAGCGAGGTGAAGCCGAGGTCGGCGAATTGCAGGATCTTGTAGTCCAGGGTGAACGCGCCGACGTAGACGGCGACGTTGCTCCCCGCGAGGTCGGCCGGGCGCTGGCCGCCGTCCTCCAGGGTTTCCCAGGCCACTTCGAGCAGCTTGCGCTGCTGCGGGTCCATGTGGTCGGCCTCGCGTGGGCTGATGCCGAAGAACGCGGGGTCGAACTCGTCGAAGCCGTCGATGTATCCGCCGCGGCCGCCGACGAGCCGCCCGGGTTTGTCGCGGAACCGGCTGCCGAGCGTGCGGACGTCGTACCGGTCGGGCGGGGTGGGGGTGATGCAGTCCTTGCCCGCCACCAGGTTCCGCCAGTACGTGCGGTGGTCCGAGGCACCGCCGGGCAGGCGGCAGCCCATCCCGATGATCGCCACCTTGTTCCGTAACGCCCGGCTGTTCGCGTCGGCCATTCGAACTCCTCAAGTCGTGGTGCGGTAAGGCGTGGTGAGGCACGTGGGGGGAGCGGGGCTCTCACTCCGGGCCGGGGCGCGGGGCGGGTCCGCGTCGCCAGGGGTGCAGGAGGGCGGCGAGGATTTCACCGGTGCCGGGAAAGGAGGCGGGGTCGTGGAGGCCGACGGCGGTGGGTTCGCGGCCGGGGCGCCAGGTGAAGCTGCCGAAGAGGTGGTCCCAGCACGACAGGTCGGAGCTGTAGTGGCCGGCTTCGGACAGATCGGTGCTGTGGTGCAGTCGGTGCTGCTCGGGGCTGGCCAGCAGATGGTTGAGCGGGCCGATCCGGACGTCGATGTTGGCGTGGACGAAGTAGCCCTGTGCGGCGACGAAGAGTCCGGCCACCAGAACGGCGGGGCGGGAGAACCCGACGAGGGCCAGGGCCAGTTGGACGAGGCTCTGCGCGAGGACGATGTCCAGCACATGGTTGACCCCGTTGTTGGCGACGTTGACCTTCTCCGGCACGTGGTGCACCCCGTGCAGTCGCCAGAGCAAGGCGTTCCGGTGGCCCAGCCGGTGTACGGCGTAGCTCACCAGCGATCCGGTGAGGAGGGCGCCCGGGATCTCGGCCCAGAGGTGGTGGGCCGGCTCCTCGGGCGAGATCAGGCCGACGGCCAGGGCGACCAGCAGTTGCGCCAGTCCGCTTCCGGCCATGGTGAGCAGGAAGTAGATGCCGTACCAACGCCATTCGGCCTTTCCGGGGTGCCAGTTCCGGTCGTAAGGAATCAGCCGCTCCAGGATGGCCAGATAGGCGATCACCCCGATCAGGAAAAGCGGGCTGACCCACGCCGGATCCCATCGCAGGCGCAATGCGAACGCCGCGACGCACACGACCGCGAGAAGGAGTACGGGGTAGGCGACGGCACGGAGAATACGGGAAGCAGAATTCTCTGCGACCCCCTCCCCTGGAACCGAATAGTCGGCCGAATGAATTTCGCCATCGGCGGCGCGCTCGCGCTCGTCCATACGTGACCCCCTACAAGGGAACGCAACCGGGAGAGACCATTTCCTTGGCATCAGCGCAGGCCGGACCGGCTCTGGGAGTCTCGGTGAACTCCTGGGCGACCATGGCCCCGCACTGATGTATTTCAGACACCCGGCTCGGATGGAATTCGGCCGTGGCGTGAACTGATGCCCCCGACCCCATCAGCCCAGATCATCTATTTCCCGATCCCACGGCTTTAATCACGCCCGACGTAGAGAAATCGACCGGGACTTTCTCCACGAAAGGCGATACGGAAAGGATCGCACAACCGAGCGAGGTCACGTTTCGGGGAAATGACTTCGTAGGATCATCTCCAGGTCGGGGGACGGCGCATTCCTGTGCGCCGGGAGGCGAATTCCCGCGCTCGGGCGTGCGTCGGAGCGGGGAGCCGTGCGCCCGCGCGCGAGCGGTGTCGCCGCGTGCTCCTCATCGGGGCGTGCACGGCGGGCGGGCCCCGGGCTCCTTCCGCCGGAGGGCGCCGCCCTGCGATGATCGCGGCGAGATCCGGCAGCCCCACCAGCGAACCGAGGAGCCTCCTTGTCGTACGACGTCAGCGCGGTGCGCGCGCAGTTCCCCGCCCTGCGCTCCGGTACGGCGCACTTCGACGGCCCCGGTGGCACCCAGACCCCGGCCTCCGTCGTCGCCGCGATCGGCGAGGCGATGAGCCGTCCGCTGTCGAACCGGGGCACCACACTGCCCGGCGAGATCAACGCGGAGGAGATCGTCCGGGAATTCCGGCGGGCGATGGGGGATCTGCTGGGCGCGGATCCGGGCGGGATCGTGTTCGGCCGGAGCGCCACCCAGCTCACGTACGACTTCTCGCGCACCCTGGCCAGGAGTTGGGAGCCGGGCGACGAGGTGGTGGTCAGCCGGCTGGACCACGATGCCAACATCCGCCCATGGGTGCAGGCGGCCGAGCGGGTGGGGGCGGTGGTGCGGTGGGCCGACTTCGACCCGGCGACCGGCGAACTGCCCCCGGAGGCCGTCGAAGCGCGGATCACCGGGCGCACCCGGCTGGTCGCGGTGACCGGCGCCTCGAACCTGATCGGCACCCGGCCGGACATCCCGGCCATCGCCCGACTCGCCCACGGAGCGGGCGCGTTGCTGTACGTGGACGGGGTCCATCTCACGGCGCACCGCGCGGTGGACCTGGAGCGGCTCGGGGCGGACTTCCTCGTCTGCTCCCCGTACAAGTTCTTCGGCCCCCACCACGGGGTGCTCGCCGCCCGGCCGGAACTGCTCGCCACGCTCCGCCCGGACAAGCTGGCGCCGTCCACCGACGCCGTACCGGAGCGCTTCGAACTCGGGACGCTCCCGTACGAGTTGATGGCGGGGACCCGCGCGGCGGTGGACTTCATCGCGGGCCTGGGGACCGTAGCGGCCAGTGGGCTCGCGGGGCGTCGTGAGCGGCTGTTGTCGGCGTACGCGGCGATCGAGTCCCACGAGACCGCGCTGCGGGAGAGCATCGAGAAGGGTGTACGCGAATGGGGCGGGGTGACGGTGCACTCGCGGGCCGCCGAGCGCACCCCCACCCTGCTGCTCACCTTCGAGGGCCGGGACGCGGCGGACGCCTACCGTGCTCTCGCTCGCTCGGGTGTGCAGGCACCCGCCGGTTCGTTCTACGCCCTGGAGGCCTCCCGGCATCTGGGGATCGGCGAGAGCGGCGGCCTGCGCGTCGGGCTGTCCGCGTACAACGACGCGGGCGATGTGGAGCGGCTTCTGACGGGGCTGTCGGACTTCCTGGGCTGACGGCGGGCCGTGGGCTTATCAGGCCCTGGCCCCTGCCTGCGCTGACGGAGGGCAGTGGGGCGCGTGTCCGGCCCTGACCTGCCGCACACCCGCTAGAGCGTGGCGAGGGTGTCCACCGCATCGGCCAGCCCGGACAGGCGGCGGGCCCCGGGGGCCCGCCGTCCGGCCCAGCCGGGTCCGGCCACGCAGACGACGGGACGTCTGCGCGCGCCCCGTACGCCCCACTCGATCGCGTCCAACCGGGCCACGAGCGCGGGGCTCGCCGTCGCCCGGGACTGCGCCCAGAGCACCACGGCGGCGGGGCCGGTGCGCCGGACCGCGTCCTCCAGCGCCCCGGCGGGCACGGCGGCGCCGAACATGCGGACCGGCAGGCCCTGTTGGGCGAGGGTCGCGGCGAGTGCTTCCAGGGCGAGGGTGTGGGTCTCGCCGGGCGCACAGGCCAGCAGGGCGAGGCCCGCACCGGGGGCGGGGGTGTGCCCGGCCGCGACCCCGCGCAGCGCGCCGGAAACATGCCACGACAGCAGGTGCTCGACCTCGATGTACCGCTCCCCCGCCGTCTCCCACTTACGGCCCACCGCGTGCAGCACCGGCATCATCACCTCGTCCCAGGCGGCCGGGAGCCCGTAACGGTCGAGCACCGCCGTGAGCAGGTCGTCCAGGGCCGGCGCGTCCAGCCGGACCGCGGCCCGGGCCAGACCCCGGCACTCCTGGCGGGCCCGACCGACCGGCAGCGGCCCGGGAGCCCGCGAAGCGCGCGCCGAGCGGGGCGCGCCCGGGGCGGTGGATGACGCGGCGGCCGACGATCCGGTGTCCGACGAGACGGCGCCCGACGGTCCGGTGTGCGGCTCTCCCCCGCCGAACGATGCGGCGGCCGACGGCCCCGCGCCCGACGCTCCGGCCAGGACCGTGCGGGCAGCCTCGGCCGGGGGCAGGCCTGCGCTCGTCAGTGCGCACATGTTCCGCAGAGCCGCGATGTCCGCCCCGGTCCAGCGGCGGTGCCGGCCGTCCTCCCGCGCGGCCGGGCCGATGCCGTAGCGGCGGTCCCACGAGCGCAGCGTCGTCGGTGCGACGCCCAGGAGGCGGGCCACCGCGCCAGTGGTCAGACCTCCGTCGGCCGGGGCTTCCGGGACCAGATCGCTTGCCGGATCCATAAATCCACCATACGACGCAAAAGCGACGCATGTTGTCCGGCGCATCCCCGAGCGGTTCGCTGAGACACCGGGACAGGAGCGGCAAGAGAAGCGACAAGAGACAGGAGACGGTCATGAAACTGAGCGACGAACTCCCCGTCGACCACTGGCTGGCAACGGTGTACCGGATCGGCGCGGGGCTCTGCGGAGCGATCCTGGTGGTGTTCGGATCTCTCGGCTTCGCGAATCAGCTGAGCTTCTTCACCACCGACGGCAGCCGGATCGCCGGACTGTCGTCCAACGGGCTCCTCAGTCTGATCTCGCTGCTCGTCGGTGCGGTGCTGATCGCCGGGGCGGCGGTGGGCGGCAATGTCGCCTCCACGGTGAACATGACCGTCGGCTCGCTCTTCCTGCTCAGCGGCTTCGGCCATCTCTTCGTCCTGGACCGGTCCGCGAACGTCCTGGACTTCAGCATGCCGAACGTCATCTTCAGCTTTGTGATGGGGCTGCTGATCCTCACGTTCGGGATGTACGGGCGGGTGACCGGCGGCCTGCCGCACGACAACCCGTACTGGCGTCGCCGCCACCCCGAGCAGGCCGCGCGCGAAGCCGCCGCCGCGGGAGGACGGCGGCGGGCGGCCCGCTGCGGGACGGATCCGCTCAGACCTTGCGGTAGCGGGCGTTGAACCAGGAGAACACGCCGAAGGCGACCAGTCCGAGGGCGATGAGCACCAGCAGCCACGGGCCGACCGGGGTGTCGGCGAAGGAGCGCAGGGTGTCGTCCATCCCCTTGGACTTGTCGGGCTCGTGCTCGATGGCGGCGGCGATGGCGAACGCGCCCGCCGCGGCGAAGACGCTGCCGCGCGCCGCTCCGCCGGACACCCCGGTCACGTCCACGGCCCGGCGGACCCGGCGGGACATCTGCGACAGCTTCAGGTGCTTGTGGTACGTGCGCATGACGGCCCGGACCGCGATCCAGAGGCCCGCGCCGGCCACCACGGCGCCGCCGATGCCGACGATCCACTGACCGCCCGGCCAGCCGAGCGCCGTGGCGGTGATGTCCTGCGACTGCTGGTCGGACGAGCCGCTGCCGCTGCCGGAGTCCCCGGCGGCGAAGGACAGCACGGAGTAGGCGGCGAAGGCGTAGAAGACCGCGCGGCCCGCCGCCATGGCCCGCTTGCCGGGCTTGTGCTCGTCGGGTCCGGCCCCGCCGAACAGCGCTTCGGACAGCCGCCAGAGCGCCATGCCCGCCACGGCTGCGCCCAGCGCCCACAGCAGAACCGTTCCGAAGGGCTTCTCGGCTATCTCCGCGATCGCACCACCCCGGTCGGCCTGCTTCCCGTCGCCTCCGGGGAACGCGATCCGCAGGGCGAGGAAGCCCACGAGAACGTAGATCACCCCACGGGCGGCGAACCCGGCGCGGCCCGCCGCCTCCATGGCGTCACTGTTCGCGGCACGCCGTGCCCGGCCACTCCCCTGCGCTGCTGCTGAACGGGTATTCATGTCATCCCGGTTGCCCCCGCGCCGCGGATCAATGCGGCGCATCGAGGCGGCGGAGGTCCCGGGAGGCGGTTTCGACGCAGAATCGACGCGGCAGGCGGAGCGGGCGGACGCGCGTCAGCGTGGGGATGTCGGAGAAGACCCATAGGGGCGACGGTGAAGCCCCCCTCGATCGCCGGAGGAGACATCATGACGATCACCCGTCTACAGCGCACCGCGGCGGCCGCCGCGGCCCTCGCCTTTCCCGCCTCTCTGGCGTTCCTCGCTCCGCAGGCGCAGGCTGCCGCCCCCGCCGACCCGTACGGCCCCGCCTGCGCCTCCGTACCGAAGGAAGGCGCGGGCAGCCTGGAAGGCATGGCGAAGGACCCTGTCGCCACCGCCGCGTCCAACAACCCCGAACTCTCCACCCTCGTCGACGCGGTGAAGAAGGCCGACCTGGTCGACACGCTCAACAACGCGGAGAACATCACGGTGTTCGCGCCGACCAACGCCGCGTTCGAGAAGATCCCGCAGGCCGATCTGGAGGCGCTCCTCAACGACAAGGACCAGCTCACCAAGGTGCTGACGTACCACGTGGTGGGCGAGAAGGTCACGACCCAGCAGATGGAGGACGGCACCTTCAAGACGCTGGAGGGCAGCGACCTCACGACGAAGGGCTCGGGCACCGCGTTCACGGTGAACGACTCCTCGAAGATCGTCTGCGGCGATGTGCCGACGGCCAACGCCACGGTGAACCTGGTCGACACGGTGCTCATGCCGCCGTCCTAGGAACACCGGGACACCGGAACACCGCGCGGCCCCTGAGCGGGGGTTCTATACGCTGAAGGCGTGAGACACGCCGACGACCGACCGACCCGGAGCGGCGCCTCGGATTCCGAGGCGCCGCTCGCAGACCTTCACGCCTTCGCGGTCGAGCTGCGCCGGATGAACGGCGAGATCAACCGGATGACCCACGGTTTCGCGGTGAACCAGCAGCTGCACCCCACGGACGTGAGTGCGCTCGCGGCCATCCTCGACGCCCCGTCACCCCTGACACCGGGGGCGCTGCGGGAGCATCTGGGGCTCACCTCCGGCGCGGTGACCGCCTGTCTGGACCGGCTGGAGCGGGCCGGGCACATCCGCCGGGCCCGGGAGAGCGCGGACCGCCGGGTGGTGCACGTCTACTACGAGCCGAGCGCCCGGACCGTCGCCCGCGACTACTTCATGCCGCTCGCCGAGGCCACGGCACGAGCCAGGGCGCGCTTCGGCGAGGGCGAACTGACGACCGTCCTGCGCTTCCTCGCCGCGATGAACGAGGAGCTGGTGGAGATTCCCCCGGTTCCCCCGACGCGTCGCTGAACTTCCCCTGGTCCCCCCGACGCGTCGCTGAACTTCCCTCGCTCCTCCGTTCCTACGCCCGCCCCTTCACCCCCCGTACGAACTCCCGGGCAGCCGTCCCGTAATGTATTTCAACAATTGAGATTGTTCATCGATGAGACATCTCCACCCCTCGGGAGAGACATGCCCACCCCCGCACGGTCGGTCCGCTGGCTGGTCCCCGTCGTCCTGCTGATCGCCTGGCTCGGCATCGGCGGCGGGCTCGGACCGTACGCCGGAAAGCTCGGCGAGGTCGCCACGAACGACCAGGCAGCCTTCCTGCCCCGGAACGCCGAGTCCACGCAAGTCATCGAAGCCCAGAAGGCGTTCCAGCAGAACGAGACCCTGCCGGTGATCCTCGTCTGGACCTCGGCGGAGAAGGACGCCCCGGTCGACGACGGGCAGCGCGAGGCCGTGACCGGCGCCCTCGCCTCACTCGCCGGGAAGGACGGCGTCGTGGGAACCCCCTCCCCCGCACTGCCCTCCGAGGACGGCCTCGCGCTCCAGGGCATCGTGCAGCTGAGCCCGGATCTCGGGGACGAACTGCCGACGGTGCTGGAGGAGGTCGAGACGGCGGGCGCGTCCGTGTCCGGCACGACGGTGCGGCTCGCTGGGCCTGCTGCCAGTCAGGCGGATCTGTCCGACGCCTTCGCGGGCATCGACGGGCTGCTGCTCGGGGTCGCCCTGATCACCGTGCTGGTCATCCTGCTGCTGGTCTACCGCAGTGTGCTGCTGCCCTTCGTCATCATCCTCGGCGCGGTCTTCGCCCTCGGTCTGGCCTGCGCGATCGTCTACGTCCTCGCCGACCACGACATCGTGCGCGTGGACGGTCAGGTGCAGGGCATCCTGTCGATCCTGGTGATCGGCGCGGCGACGGACTACGCGCTGCTGCTCACCGCCCGGTTCCGGGAGGAGCTCGCCGTCCACGGCGACCGGTTCGCCGCGATGCGGGTGGCGCTGCGCGAGTCCTTCGGTCCGATCACGGCGAGCGCGGCGACCGTCGCGGCAGGGCTGCTCGCGCTGCTGCTCAGCGACCTCACCAACAACCGGGCCCTCGGGCCGGTGGGCGCGATCGGCATCGTCTGCTCGGTCCTGAGCGCCCTCACCTTCCTGCCCGCCGTCCTGGTGCTGCTGGGCCGGAAGGCCTACTGGCCGGCGAAGCCCAGGCCCGTCGACGACCACAGCGCCTCCGGCGGGCAGGATTCCGGCGGGCAGATGTCCGGCGGGCAGGGCATCTGGCACAAGGTCGCGGCCCTCGTCGACCGGGCGCCCCGCAAGGTCTGGGCGATCACCCTGGCGGCCCTGATCACCTGTGCCGCGTTCGCCCCGACCCTCACCTCCAAGGGCGTGCCGCTGGACGAGATCTTCGTCAACGACGCGCCGTCCGTGGCTGCCCAGGAGACGCTGAGCGAGCACTTCCCCGGCGGCTCGGGCAATCCGGCGGTGATCATCGCCGCTGCGGACCGCCTGCCCGAGGTGACCGAGGCGGCGACGCGCACCGACGGGGTCGCCTCGGCCGTACCGGTGAGCGCGAGCGGGCGGCCGGGCGGCGAACCCCTCGTCGTCGACGGCAAGGTCCGTATCGACGCGACGCTTGAAGACGCGGCGGACAGCGACAAGGCCAAGGAGGCGGTGGCCGCGCTGCGCACCGCGGTCCACGCGGTACCGGGATCGGATGCCCTGGTCGGCGGCTACACCGCGCAGCAGTACGACACCCAGCGCACGGCCGAGGACGACCGCACGCTGATCGTGCCGGTGGTGCTGGCGATCATTCTGGTGATCCTGGTCTTCCTGCTGCGGTCGCTGCTCATGCCGGTGCTGCTGGTGGCGACCGTGGCGCTCAACTTCTTCGCCACGCTGGGGATTTCCTCGCTGGTCTTTACCCATGTGTTCGGCTTCAGCGGCACGGATTCGTCGGTTCCGCTGTACGGGTTCGTGTTCCTGGTCGCCCTGGGCGTCGACTACAACATCTTCCTGATGTCCCGGGTCCGGGAGGAGTCGCTGCGCCACGGCACCCGGGAGGGCATCCTGCGCGGGCTGACCACGACCGGCGGGGTCATCACCTCGGCGGGCGTCGTCCTGGCGGCCACCTTCGCGGCGCTGGGCGTGATCCCGCTGGCGTTCCTGGTCCAGATCGCGTTCATCGTGGCCTTCGGCGTACTGCTGGACACGCTGGTCGTCCGGTCGCTCCTCGTACCGGCGCTGGTCCGCGACATCGGGCCGAAGGCGTGGTGGCCGGGGGCGCTGAGCCGCGAGAGGTCCTGAGCAAGGGCCTCAAGCGCCTCAGGGCCGGCGCAGTGCGTCCCCGGGTGCCCAGCCCGGGTCCCGGTAGGCGGCGAGCGCCCAGATCACGAAGATGTCCAGGGCGATGACGATCACCGACCAGAGGGGCGCGTACGGCAGGAAGAGGAAGTGCGCGAAGAGGTTCAGGGAGGCGAAGACGATGCCGGTCACCCGGGCCCATCGCGCCCCCTTGAGCAGTCCCGCCCCGGTGACGGCGACGCAGACGCCGAGCACGAGGTGGATCCAGCCCCAGCCGGTGAGGCTGATCCGGTAGGCGTACTCGCCGACATCGCCGTAGACGTCCCCGTCGGCGAGGGCCGCGATGCCCTCCAGGGCCGCGACGACGCCTTGGCAGAGCATCAGCACGCCGGCGAAGAGCACGCCGCCGGTCACCCAGAGGTTGTCCGGGTCGGGCCCGGCCGGCCCGTCGCCGCGCTGCCACGGCGTATCGCCCTGACCGGGCCCGGGGCGGGGACCCTGGCCGAGACCAGACGGGTCGAGTGGGTCGGGCGGGTCGCCGGCCCGGGAGGGGTCGGCGGCCCCGGAGTCGGCGGCCCGGGCCGCATCGACGGCGCGGGGCGAATCCGCACCCCGGGAAGCATCAGCCGCCCGGGACGGGTCCTCCCCCATCAGGACGTCTCCTGCTTCTGCGCCGCCTGCCCCTTCGCCCGCCTGCCCACCACCGTGGCGGCCGCGACCGCCGCGCCCGCGAAGGACAGCGCGACCATCCACGGGCGGTCGAGGACATGTCCGGTGACATGGTCCAGGGAGTAACGCCCGGGCCCCGTCAGGCCGATGGCCGCGGCGGTGAAGCCGAGGAGCGCCGGGTATTCGTAGCCGCCGCCCTGGGCGAAGAAACCCGCCGGGACGTGCACGGCCACCGCACCCGCCATCGCGGCGGCGGCCGCGGCGCCCGCCGCCGGGGTGGCGAGCCCCAGTGCCAGCAGCGTGCCGCCGCCCGCCTCGCCGAGTCCGGCGGCCACGGCGCTGGGCTTGGGCGGGTGGAACCCCATCGCCTCCATCGCCGCCGTGGTGCCCTGGATGCCTCCGCCGCCGAACCAGCCGGCCAGCTTCTGGCTGCCGTGGGCGGCGAGCACCGTGCCGGTGCCGACACGCAGCGCGAGCAGACCGAGATCACGCCGGTTGAAACAGACCATGAGGACTCCCGGGGCGAGAGGTTGTCGAGGGAGGGGCGAGAGGTTGTCGAGAGAGGTTGGCGAGGCGTTTCCGATACGGATCCCACTCTCGTCGGCAGGGGGTCGGCGGGCGCGACCGACTACGCCGTACGGGGCTCGGCCCAATCACCACACGCCCCGCCGTGCGACGCAGATCATTATGCAACTTGTTGCATAACCGGCTCGGGGTGGTCTACAACTGATCCGACGCCCCCTGCGGAGGAGATCCCGGATGAGCCCCTACCCGACCCTGCTGAGCCCGCTCGACCTCGGGTTCACCACCCTGCCCAACCGGGTGCTCATGGGATCCATGCACATCGGCCTGGAGGAGGCCGAGCGCGGCTTCGAGCGGATGGCGGCGTTCTACGCCGAGCGCGCCCGAGGCGGTGTCGGCCTGATGGTCACCGGTGGCATCGCCCCCAGCGAGCGGGCCTGCTCCTTCCCCGGCGGGGCCAAGATGACGACCGAGGCGGAGGCGGAGCAGCACCGCGAGATCACCTCGGCGGTGCACGCGGCGGGCGGCCGGATCGCGATGCAGATCCTGCACTTCGGCCGGTACGCGCACCACCCCGACCTGGTGGCCCCGAGCGCGATCCAGGCCCCGATCAGCGGGTTCGTCCCGAACGCGCTCACCGACGAGCAGGTCGAGGAGACCATCGAGGAGTTCGTCCGGGCGGCGGAGCTGGCACGGTTCGCCGGGTACGACGGCGTCGAGATCATGGGCTCCGAGGGCTATCTGATCAACGAGTTCATCGTCTCCGCGACCAACCACCGCACCGACCGCTGGGGCGGCAGTTACGAGAACCGCATCCGGCTGCCCATCGAGATCGTGCGCCGGGTCCGTGAGCGGGTCGGCGACGACTTCATCCTGATCTACCGGCTGTCCATGCTGGACCTGGTGCCGGGCGGCTCGACGCTGGACGAGGTCGTGACGCTGGCACGCGAGATCGAGGCGGCGGGCGCGACGATCATCAACACCGGCATCGGCTGGCACGAGGCGCGCATCCCCACGATCGCCACCTCCGTGCCGCGCGGTGCGTTCAGCTGGGTGACCGAGAAGGTGCGCGGCGCGGTCTCCGTACCGCTGGTGACGAGCAACCGCATCAACACCCCCGAGGTCGCCGAGGAGATCCTCGCCTCCGGCCGGGCGGACATGGTCTCGATGGCCCGCCCGTTCCTGGCCGACCCGGAGTTCGTCGCGAAGGCGGCGGCCGGCCGGGCGGACGCGATCAACACCTGCATCGGCTGCAACCAGGCCTGCCTGGACCACATCTTCAGCCTCAAGATCACCTCCTGTCTGGTCAATCCGCGCGCCTGCCACGAGACCGAGCTGGTCCTCAGCCCGACCCGGACCCGTAAACGCGTCGCCGTGGTCGGGGCGGGTCCGGCGGGCCTCGCGTGCTCGGTGACGGCGGCCGAGCGGGGACACGCGGTGACCCTGTTCGACACGGCGGACGAGATCGGCGGGCAGCTGAACGTGGCCCGCCGGGTGCCGGGCAAGGAGGAGTTCGACGAAACGCTCCGCTACTTCCGTACGCGGCTGGCGGAGCTGGACGTCGAGGTGCGGCTGTCCACCCGGGCCGACACCGGGACCCTGGACGGTTTCGACGAGATCGTGCTGGCCACCGGCGTCGAGCCGCGTACGCCCGCGATCCCCGGCACGGACCACCCGAACGTCGTGAGCTACCTGGACGTGCTGCGCGACGGGGCGCCGGTGGGCGACCGGGTCGCGATCGTCGGTGCGGGCGGCATCGGCTTCGACGTCGCGGAGTTCCTCACCGACGGCGGCGACGCGGCGAGCCTGGACGCGGAGACGTTCTTCCGGCAGTGGGGCGTGGACACGGCGTACGAGGACCGCGGCGGGCTGCGCGCCCCCGAGCGGCCCAAGTCGCCGCGCACGGTCCACCTGGTCCAGCGCAGGACGACGAAGGTCGGCGCGGGGCTCGGCAAGACGACGGGCTGGATCCACCGCACCGAACTGCGCCACCGGGGCGTCGAGATGATCGCGGGAGCCTCGTACGACCTCATCGACGACGAGGGTCTGCACCTCACCGTCGACGGTGAGCGGCGGGTGCTGCCGGTCGACACGGTCGTGCTGTGCGCGGGCCAGGAGCCGCGCCGCGAGCTGTACGAGGAGCTGAGCGCGGGGTCCGTCCCGGTCCATCTGATCGGCGGCGCGGACGTGGCGGCCGAGCTGGACGCGAAGCGGGCCATCCGCCAAGGCACGGAGCTGGCCGCCACACTCTGAGCCCGTCCCGGGGCGGGGGCCGTACCACCGCGCGCCCCCGTCCTTAGGATGCACGTCATGTCACTGCCGCACGCGATTCTCACCGCCCTGCTGGAGAAGCCGTCCTCGGGCCTGGAACTGACCCGCAGGTTCGACCGGTCGATCGGCTACTTCTGGCCGTCGACCCACCAGCAGATCTATCGCGAGCTGGGCAAACTGGAGCAGGCGGGACGGATCAGGGCGCTGCCCACGGCGGTGCCGGCCCGGGGGCAGAAGAAGGAGTACGAGGTGCTGCCCGCGGGCCGCGAGGAGCTGGCGGCCTGGGTGGCGCTCCCCGAGGATCCGCGCCCGGTGCGCGATCCGCTGCTGGTGCGGATGCGGGCGGCCGCGGTCGTCGGGACGACCGGCCTGGGCACGGAGCTGCGCCGCCA
This sequence comes from Streptomyces sp. PTY087I2, assembly GCF_001687325.1. Taxonomy (GTDB): domain Bacteria; phylum Actinomycetota; class Actinomycetes; order Streptomycetales; family Streptomycetaceae; genus Streptomyces. The sequence continues at coordinate 422,621 of NZ_LZRD01000001.1, forward strand.
CCTCGCTCTGCACGAGCGGCAGTTGGCGGAGTACCAGGAGATCGAGGAGCGGGACTTCTCCCCGCCGCCGACGACCGACGAGGGGCGGCTGCGCCACCTGGTGCTGCGGGGCGGCATCGACCTGGAGACGTTCTGGATCGGCTGGCTGACCAGGGCGATCGCGGACCTGGACGCCGCCTGACCACACGGACCGTTTACGGGCGTGGCGCCCCGCATCACAGGCGCGGCGCGCGTTACGGGTGCGGCTCGGCATTGCGCGTGCGGCTCGGCATGACGGCTACGGCTCCGCGTTACGGGTACGGCGCCCCGCCCGCCCGTACGGCCACGGGTTTCGGAACGACCGCGGGGCGAGGGCTCCCGATCACGACCCGCGAGGGCACTGGATCCAAGGGCACGGGCCCCTCGACCACCTCACCCGGGTCCGCGTTCCGCGCCTGGGCCCGGCTGAGGAGGATCACCCCGCGCGCGGCCGCCGCCGTACCGAGGAGGGCGAGCACCAGGCTGACCGGCCCGCCCTGGAGACGCTCACCGAGCAGGGCCAGGCCGATCGCGGCGGCGGCGACCGGGTTGGCGAGGGTGACCACGGCGAGCGGTGCGCCGAGCCCGCCCCGGTACGCGGTCTGGGACAGCAGCAGGCCGCCCATCGCGAAGGCGGAGACAAGCAGCGCCACCGTCAGCAGCCGCCAGCTGAACAGCGGGCCGCCGGAGTGGTCGGTGACGGCGACCGTGAGGGTCTGGGTGAGCGCGGAGGCGACACCGGAGGTGATCCCGGACGCCGCGGCGTGCCGCAGCCCCGGACGGGCCCCGGGCCGGCTGAGCCCGGCGACGACCGCCATGGTGGCCGCGCCCACGCCGAGGGCTTCGGGCAGGGTGAGGGTTTCGTGCGGGGCGGAGCCGCCCGCGGTCAGGAGCAGCGCGCCGAGGCCGAGCAGGGTCAGGGCGGTGCCCCGCCACTCGATGCGGCCGACGCGGCGCCCGGCGGCGCGCGCCCCGAGCGGGACGGCGACGACGAGGGTGAGCGCGCCCAGGGGCTGGACCAGGGTGAGCGGGCCGTAGTTGAGCGCGGCGACGTGCAGCAGCGCGCCCACGGCGTTGAGGCCGACCGCCGACCACCAGGCGCCCCGGCCCAGCATCCGCAGGACTCCGGTGCCGGGGTCGGTACGCCCGGCGAGCCGGGACTGGGCGACGGCGGCGGCCGCATAGGCACCGGCGGAGACCAGGGAAAGCGCGACGGCGAGCAGGGTGGCGTTCATCGGCCGACCCCGCTCGGGGTGCGCTCCGGGGTCCACTCCCGCGCGGCCTCCGGGGTGGCCTGCGCGACGGACCGTACGCCGGTCGCCCCGGCGGGCACGCGGCTCGCCGGCCAGGCCGGGGCGGACCCGCCTCGCACCGGCAGCCGGAACGCGGCGAGGGCGACGGCGAGCAGGGCCACGACCACGATCGCGTCGAGCCAGTAGTGGTTCGCCGTACCCACGACAACGAACAGCGTGATCGCCGGGTGCAACAGCCACAGCCAACGCCACCGCGAGCGGGTGGCGGCGATCAGCCCGACGGCGACCATCACGGCCCAGCCGACGTGCAACGAGGGCATCGCGGCGAACTGGTTCGCCATCGTGTCGGTCGCGGGCGTCTGCCCGTACACCGTCGGCCCGTAGACCTGGCCGGTGTCGACGAGCCCGCCCGCCGGAAGCATCCGGGGCGGGGCCAGCGGGAACAGCAGGTGCAGCGCCAGGGCCGAGGCGGTGAGCGCGGCGAGTACCCGGCGCGACCGGACGTAATGGGCGGGGCGACGCCAGTAGAGCCAGACCAGGAAGAGGGCCTTGGCCGGGAAGTGCACGGCGGCGTAGTACGTGTTCGCCGCGTGGATCAGGGGCTGGCTGTACAGCAGCAGCCTCTGGACGGCTTCCTCACCGGGGAGGTGCAGGGCACGTTCGAGGTCCCAGACGCTCCCCGCGTTGCGGAACGCCTCCTCGACATGGCCGTTGGCGGCCTGACGGCCGAATTTGTAGGCCAGGAAGAGTCCGGCCACGAGAAGGAACTCGCGGACGAGGGGCGGTCGGGCACGTATGTCCGGCTCCTGGTCCGTGGGCTCGGTGCGGGCGAGTCTCACCCGTGCCCCCTTGGATGCGAAGCGGTAGCGGGACGGCCCGGTCGTTCCGATCCACGCCGTATCGATACGCCAGTGTACCGATACGTCGGCGTATCGGTACACGCGCGTATCGGTACACTGGCGTATCGAGAGCCTCGCCGCACCGCTGCTGGAGGTACAGCCCATGCCGTCGCCCGATTCCGTACCGGAGTCAGCCCTCTCGTCCCCCCGGTCGAAGATCACACCGGAGCGGGCGCAGGAGCTCTACACGGCGGTGCTGGAACTGTTGCGGGAGAGCGGTTACGAGTCGCTGACCATGGAGGGCGTCGCCGCGCGCACGCGATGCGGGAAGTCGACGCTCTACCGGCAGTGGGGCTCCAAGCCGGAGCTGGTGGTGGCCGCGCTGCACGGCACCCGGCGAATGCGCCTCCCGAAGATCGACACCGGGACGCTGGCCGGGGACCTGCTGGAGGCCGCGCGGGCGATCGGCGAGGCTTCGGGGAGCGACACCCCGCTGATGCACGCCCTCAGCCATGCCGCGCTACAGAGCCCGGAGCTGCTGTGCGCGCTGCGCGAGGCGCTGATCCTGCCGGAGGTCGCGGCGATCGACGCGATGGTCCGGCGGGGCCAGGAGCGCGGCGAGATCGCGGCGGACCTGCCGGCGGCCGAGTTCGTGGCGGCCCAGCTGCTCGGTGTGCTGCGCGCCCGGCCGCTGCTGGAGGGGCGGTACGCCGACGCCGCGTATCTGACCCGGTTCGTGGAGCGGGCGATCCTCCCGGGCCTCGGACTCACGGCGGGAGCGCCGGAGTCCTGACAGACGTGGACCGCCCGCCCCCGCGGAGGGGGACGGTCCACCCGCGCCGCACCGTGGGGACGGGGGCGGCGCACCGCCCGGCCGGCCGGTGACCTCTGCGGAGGTCACCGGCCGCCCGTGTATCCGCGCGTTGCTCGGGCAGCCCTCTACCGCACCTAACAAGCGCTTGGTAGATTCCGCGGAGGAGGGCCGACCATGGATGACCGATCCCACTCCCACGCGATGGATTTCACCGGGCGGGCCGTGCTCGTCACCGGCGGCACCAGGGGCCTGGGGGCGGCGATCGCGAGTGCCTTCCTGGCGAGCGGCGCGGACGTCATGATCTGCGGGCGGGGCGCACCTGCCGCCCCACCATCGGCGGACGGGCGCGAAGCCGCGTTCCGCGCCGCCGACCTGCGGGATCCGGCGGAGGCTGCCGATCTCGTCGCGGCCACCGCCGAGCGGTTCGGGCGGCTCGACGTGCTCGTGAACAACGCCGGCGGCTCCCCGGACGCCGACGCGGCGACAGTCTCGCCGCGTTTCGTGGAGAAGGTGGTCGCGCTCAACCTTCTCGCCCCCTTCTATACGGCCCAGGCGGCGAACCTGGTGATGCGGGAGCAGCCGGGCGGCGGGAGAGTGATCAATATCGGCAGCGTCTCCGCCCACGACCCGCAGCCGGGCACCGCCGCCTACTCCGCCGCCAAGGCGGGCCTGCTCGGACTGACCCGGGCGCTGGCCCTGGAATGGGCGCCACAGGTCAGGGTCAACCACATCACGGCGGGCCTCATCCGGACCGAGAACGCGACCACGCTGTACGGGGACGACGAGGGGAACGCGGTGGCGGGCGTCGTTCCGATGGGGCGACTGGCGGAGCCGGACGATGTGGCGCGGGCCTGCCTCTGGCTGGCGTGCGACCTCTCCTCGTACGTCAACGGCGCCGACCTCGCCGTACACGGAGGCGGCGAGATCCCGGCCAGGTACGCGGCCACCCGCCACCCCACACCCCCTTAATAGTCACCTTGACTCTAATAGCATTCACCCCTTATCGTCGTCATGACGAAATCCAAGAGGGTCTCCATCATGGCCGACATCACCCGGCGCCTCGGCTGGCGTCACCTGCGCTCCGCGCCCACCGCCCACATCCGCCACCACAAGCGCGGCAAGCTCGCCCACGACGGCCAGGGGCTCAGCTTCTGGTACCGGTCGCTGTCGGCGGCGCTCTCCGAGGTGCCGGTCGACGACCGGGAGCTGGCCATGGCGTTCCACGCCCGTACGGCCGACTTCCAGGACGTGACCGTGCAGGCCACCGTCACCTACCGGATCAGCGACCCGGCCGAGGCGGCGAACCGGCTCGACTTCTCCGTGGACCCGGACACCGGCAGCTGGCGCGGGGCCCCGCTGGAGCAGATCGCCACGCTCCTCACCGAGACCGCGCAGCAGCACACCCTGGACGTCCTGGCCCGCACCCCGCTGGCCGTGGCCCTGGTCGACGGCGTCGCCTCCGTACGCGAACGGGTCGCCACCGGTCTCGCCGCCGAGCCCCGCCTCCCTGCCACCGGCATCGACGTGGTGGCCGTGCGCGTCGTCGCGATCCGCCCCGAGGCCGAGGTGGAGCGCGCCCTGCGCACCCCGGCCCGCGAGCAGATCCAGCAGGAGGCGGACCGGGCGACCTACGAACGGCGGGCCGTGGCCGTCGAACGCGAACGCGCCATCGCCGAGAACGAGCTGGCCAGCCAGATCGAACTGGCCCGGCGCGAGGAGCAGTTGGTCGACCAGCGCGGCACGAACGCCCGCCGCGAGGCCGAGGAGAAGGCCGCCGCCGACGGCGTACGGACGGAGGCGGAGGCGGCCCGCAAGGTGCGCCTGGCGCGGGCGGAGGCCGAGGCGGCGCGCGAGACGGGCGGGGCCCGGGCCGAGGCGCAGGCCGCCTGGCTACGGGTGCACGGCGAGGTCGATCCGGCCACGCTGCACGCCCTGGCGGCGACCCGGCTCGCGGAGAACCTGCCGCGCATCGAGAGCCTCACCCTCTCCCCCGACGTCCTCACCGGGCTGCTCGCCAAGCTCGGCCGCCCGGAAGGCGGGGCGGGAGCGTGAGCCTGGCGCCCCGGGCGGTGCTCGTCCACCGGCGGACGGAGTACGAGGAGCTGCTCGCCCGGCACGGGACGCACGGGCAGGCCGCGTTCTTCCTGTCCAGCCGGGGCCGTTCGATCGACGAGGTGGCCCGCCGCCACGAGGCCACCCGGCAGGCGCTGCGCGAGGTGGCGGCGGCGGTGCCACTCACCTGGCGTTCCACCCGGGTGGAGCGGGCGGACCTGGACCGCTTCCTGTTCGCCCCGGAGGACGTGGTGGTCGTGGTCGGCCAGGACGGTCTGGTCGCCAACACCGCGAAGTATCTGTCCGGGCAGCCGGTGGTGGGTATCGACACGGCCCCGGGGCGCAATCCCGGCGTCCTGGTACGCCACCGGCACGCCGACGCGGCGGCCCTGCTGCGCTCCGCGACAGCCGCCGGAGGGAAAGCGGATGAGCTGACCATGGTCGAGGCCGTCGCCGACGACACACAGCGCCTCATCGCCCTCAACGAGATCTACCTCGGGCCACCCGGCCACCAGACGGCCCGCTACCGCCTGGGCGACGACGGCGAGAGCACCCCCGGCGAGGCGCAGGCGTCCTCCGGGGTGCTGGTCGGCACCGGCACGGGCGCCACCGGCTGGCTCCGCTCGCTGTGGCTGGAGCGCGGCAGCGCGCTGCCGCTGCCCGCGCCGTGCGACGCGCGCCTCCTGTGGTTCGTGCGTGAGGCCTGGCCGTCCCCGGCGACCGGGACATCGCGGGTGGCGGGCGAGCTGACGCGCGGGCAGGGGCTGCGGCTGACCGTGGAGTCGGACCGGATCGTGGTCTTCGGCGACGGGATGGAGTCCGACGCGCTGGAGCTGACCTGGGGTCAGAGCGTACGGCTCGGCATCGCGGAGAGATCGCTGCGCCTGGTGATCTGAGCGCGCGCGGCCCGGCGGTTTCGCTACGGTGGCCCGTACTCGTACCCGTACCGGAGAGCGGAGAACCAGCACCATGTCGGCCGACCCCGTCACCGCGCCCGCCCGCAACACCCGCCCGCCCACGGCACAGGCCGCCCTCGGAGTCGGGGTGATCGTCGAGGACGGCCGGGGGCGCATTCTGCTGGGCCGGCATCACAGCGGTACGTGGGAGCTGCCCGGCGGGAAGGTCGACGCGACGCACGAGTCGATCGCCGCGGCGGCCGTCCGGGAGCTGCGCGAGGAGACGGGCCTGGTGGTCGACGAGGCGTCCGTGGAGATCATCGCGATGGTCCACGACGTGATCGGCGGGATCAACCGCATCAGCATGGCGGCCACTGTACGGCTCACTTCCGGGGACCCCGAGGTGACGGAGCCGCACCTGATCAGCGCCTGGCGGTGGACCGCGCCCGAGGAGCTGCCGGCCCCGCTGTTCGATCCGTCGGCGCAGATCCTGGCGGCCTGGCGACCGGAGCTGGGCGTCACGCACCCGCCGGCACACGTGCTGCGGATCGCCGGATGCGGACCAATCGGACCAGCTGTATGAATAAGGGACCATCCGTGCGATCGGAGTAGGCTCCCATGGACGATTACCCGCTGCTGAACCTCTTCCTGACCATGCTGTACCTGTTCCTCTGGGTCATGTGGTTCTTCCTGCTGTTCAAGGTGGTCACCGACCTCTTCCGGGACCACTCCCTGAACGGCTGGGCCAAGGCGGGCTGGCTGGTCCTCGTCATCCTGCTGCCCTATCTGGGCGTACTGATCTACCTCATCGTCCGCGGACGCAGCATGCACGAGCGCGACGAGAAGCTGGCCAAGGACTCGGAGGCCGCGTTCCGTGACTACGTACGCCGCGCCGCCGGGACGGAGGGCGGCTCGGGCGGCAGCGGCCATGTGAACGACCTGGCGAAGCTCGCCGAGCTCAAGGACAAGGGCGCGATCAACGCCGAGGAGTACGAGCGCGCGAAGGCGAAGCTGCTGGCCTGACGCCGGAACGACTGTGGGGCCGGATCAGATTCCTCTGATCCGGCCCCACAGTTGAACGACTCTCACGAGTCGGGACGACAGGATTTGAACCTGCGACCCCTTGACCCCCAGTCAAGTGCGCTACCAAGCTGCGCCACGTCCCGCCGCGTTTCCTCCCGGTTGCCCCGGGTGACCACGCAGGACAAACATTACCTCACTCCGAGGACCGTATCGACGCGCGTGCCTGCTGGGCGCGGGCGGCCAGTCCCTCGGCCCCGCAGGCCATGGCCTGCTTCTGGGCGCGGGCCAGCTCACGGTGCGAGCCGATCGCGATGCCGTAGTCGACCCGGGCGAGGGCGTGCTCGTAGGCGGAGGAGGACTTCTCCAGGTGGCCCACGGCCTCGGCGAGGAGTTGTGCGGAGCGCTCCGGGGGTGCGAAGAGGGCGACGCAGCGCAGGGCCTCGCCGAGGGCGGTGGGTGTGCCGAAGCGTTCGGCGTGGACGCGGTTCCGGGCGGCGAGGTGTGCCGCGCGGGCCGGGTCGTCCTCGGCGAGGGCGCGGGCCAGGTCACCGGCCCACGGGGCCCAGATGCCGTTGAAGCGTTCGCGCGGCTCCAGAGCGGCGCCCGCCGCTTCGAGCTCGGCGATCGCTTCCTCCTTGCGGCCTTCTGCCAGCAGCAGGCGGCCTCGTACGCACGGTCCGTCAGGCAGCACCATGGCGCTGGGGTAGGGCGGGCCGAAGTCGTACCGGTCGGCGATCCTGCGGGCCTCGTCGGTGCGGCCCCGGGCCAGCAGGGTGTCGATGAGCAGGCAGGCCGCGTCCCAGTGCACGGGCAGCCCGGAGCCGACACGGTCGGCGAGGCGGAGCCCTTCGCGCAGGAAGCCCTCGGCCTCGGCGAGACGGCCGCGGCGCCGGTGGACCATGCCGAGCAGGGTGTGGGCGAACGCCAGGTGCGCGCCGCTCCAGCCGGAGATCTCAAAGGCCCGGACCGCTTCGCCGAAAAGGCTCTCGGCGCGGTCCAGCTGGTCGACGAACGTGTAGGTGATACCGACCATGGTGGGCAGCTCGAAGCCCCACTCGGAGTCGGTCCAGCCGAGGCCGCGAGCGGGGCTGCCGTCGACCAGGGCGCGTTCGCAGAGGTCGACGATGAGCTGGGCGTTCTCGCCGCGCAGCATGGCGTCGAAGGCCCGCAGCGTGAGCAGGGCCCGTTCGGAGTTGTCGCGGCCCTTGAGGTGGTCGGCGTTGCGGGTGAGCCGTCGGGAGCGGGCCGGCCCGTCGTCCTCGGCCGCCTGCATGCCCTCCCACATGAAGTGGGCCGCCTGGAGGCGCATCAGCCCGGGGCCGGGCGCGGTGCGCGCGGCCTCGGCGGCCAGCGACAGGGCCGCGTCCTTGAGCTGGTTGTTGTGGGCGAGGGCGGCGGCGAGCCGGAAGGTCGCGTCGACCCGCAGCCCGTCGTCGAGCCCCGGCATGTCGAGGGCGGCGCGCAGGTGCTGGACCGTGGTGGGCGGGGAGCTGAGCAGCGTCGCGCAGCCCAACTCATACAGCAGGACGGCACGGTCCTTGGGGCGCGGCGGCTCCTCCAGGGCGCGTTCCAGGCAGCGTCGGGCGGCCTCGGGCGCACCGACGGCGAGGTGCTGGCCGGCGGCTTCCCGCAGCTGCGCGACGAGTTCCTGGTCGTCGTCCGGGTGGACCTCCAGCAGATGCCGGGAGGCCGCGGCGGCACCCAGACCGGCACGGGTGATCGCCCAGGCGGCGCGCCCGTGCATGGCGGTTCGGGTGGCCGGCGGGATCGAGCGGTAGACGGCGGTCGCGATCAGCGGGTGGACGAACTCCAGCGGGTCGAAGCCGCTGACGATACGGGCGTCGCGCAGCCGGGCCGTGCAGTCGGCGGCCTCCGCCGGGCTCATTCCGGCGAGGGTGGCGGCCAGTTCCTGGGAGATGTCGGTGCCGAGGACGGCTGCGGCCCAGGCGAACCGGTTGGCGTTCGTGCCGAGCCGCTCCAGCCGGGCGACGAGCCCGCTGCCCCGGGCGGACGCGCCGAGTTCGCGCAGTTCGCCCGCCGATTCCTCCACCGGCGGCAGTTCGCGGTCCTGGACCTTGGCGACCAGCTCGACCGCCTCGTACGGGTTGCCTCCGGTGACGGCCCACACCTCGCGGCAGAACGGGTCGTCGGCGTGCTCGCCGAGGCCCGCGCGGACCAGGACGGCGGTGGCGTCCGGGGTCAGGGCCCGCAGCGCGACCCGGGTCACCGTGCCCTGGCTGCCGCCTCGTTCGGCCTCCCGGTCGGCGATGTAGTTGGCGTCGCGTTCGGCCAGCTCCTGCGGGCGGTGGGCCTGCACCACGAGGACGGGCAGTTCGCCGAGGCGGGCGGTGAACGAGGCCAGCCAGGCGAGGGATTCGCCGTCCGCCCAGTGGGCGTCGTCCACGATGAGGAGCAACGGCCGGTGGCTGAGCCGGGATGCGAGCCGGCCGACGACGAAGTCCAGTCCGTCGCGCACACCTTGGGGATCGGGCTGCGGACCGCTCGGCTCGGCAAGACCCAGGGCGGGGGCGGTGATCTCGAACCAGTCGCCGAACAGGGCCCGGGTCTCGTCGGGCGGGAACCGGTCGAGGGCCGGCTGGAGCAACTGCCGTACGACATGGAACGGTACGGAGGTGACGGTCTCGCCTCCCCGGGCGGACCACACGGTGCAGCGGTCGGCGGCCATCGCCTGGATCTCGGCGAGCAGCGCGGTCTTACCGAGCCCCGCCTCTCCGCTGAAGACCAGGAGCCCGCCGACGGCCTGCGCCCCGCAGAGGGCGTCCACCGCCTCGGCAGCGGCGGCGAGTTCCGGTTCACGCTCGTACAACGGCCGGGACGGCTTCATGCCCACCCTTCCCACAGAGGCAGTCTTCTCGACGGTCGAGCCTAGTCGTGCGCGGGTGCTCGTCTAGCGGGTTCGCACGATTCCCCGCAGGTGCGGGGCACAATCGAGTGGTGAACGAGACGCGCAGAGACCGTGATGCCGAGGGACGGGCGCGCAATGCGCGCCCCCGTGACGGACTGGGCCGCCCCCTGCCGTACGGGGCGCCGGGCGTCGAACGACAGCCGGAGGGGGTCGTCCGCACGCCTGCGGAGACGCTCACGGAGGCGCAGCGCCTGCTGGACGCGGGGATGCCGTTCCATGCGCACGAGGTCTTCGAGGACGCCTGGAAGTCGGGGCCGGAGGACGAACGCGAGCTCTGGAGGGGGCTGGCCCAGCTCGCGGTGGGGCTGACCCATTCCGCCCGGGGCAACACGGCGGGCGGGGCGCGGCTGCTGCGCCGGGGCGCGGGGGCGCTCGCCCCGTTCGCCGACGCCGATCCGTACGGGATCGAGGTCGCGGCCCTGTCCGACTGGGCACGGGAGTTGGCGGTCAGGGTGGAATCGGGCCCGCCGGTGGACGCGGCGGCCGAGGCGCCCCGCCTGCGGGGATAGCCCGAAGGCTGCTTCGGGCCCGGGCAGGCGACCGGAAGGTCCGGGTCCGCGAACCCGGGGCCTCTACAGCTACTACGATCCGGCTCCATGAGCACTTCTGACCAGGACCAGGACCAGCGCAGGGACGTCGACGTTCCGATAGCCGACACCGACACGGCCACGGGGGCCGCCGCGAAGACCGAGGCGGATGCGGATCCGGAGGTGGAGTCGGATGCGGACGCGGAGGCGCAGGCGCAGGCGCAGGCCGAGGGCGACGCGCTCGGCGCTTCGGGCGGTCAGGACGAGAAGAGACTCACTCCGCGTCAGGCCCGGCGTCTGCGGATCGTGCTCTCCTCGCTGGGCATGGCCGCGATGGCCGTCGTGCTCGCGCTGCGCATCGCGAGCCGTTCATCGGTGCTCGTCGTCGGCGTCTACGGGCTCGCGCTCATCCTGTGCGGCGTGATGATCGAGCTGAGCAGGAACGGCCGCACCCGGCTGGCCAGCTGGCTGCTGGGAGCGGGACTGCTGGCCGCCGTGGGCACGGACTGGCTGCTGCTTCCCTGACCTTGTTCCTCGATCCCGCTCCCCTGTTCTCTGTAATCTCTGCTCCTGATCCCGTTCCTGAGCGTTTGATCGATTGAGCCTGCCTCTGATCGATTCATTGACCCTCATTGATCGCTCGATCAGGATTCACGCATGAACGCCTCTGCTGGTGACCTTTTCGGACTCCCTCCGGAAGACCGCACGTCGAGCCCGTACACCGGATACACGCGCGCCCACTGGGAGGCGGCCGCCGACGGCATGCTGGAGGCGGCCTGGAAGTGGGCCACGCCCGGCGGCGCCCGGCTCGACCTGCCCGGGCCCCCGTCGCACTCGGGGGTCCGCTCCGACGGCCTGGAGGGGTACGCGCGTACGTTCCTGGCGGCCGGGTTCCGGGTCGCGGGGGCGGGCGGCACGGACCCGAACGGTCTGCTGGAGCGGTACGCCGACGGGCTCGACGCCGGTACGCGGACGCCGGGCCGGGACGACGCGGAGTCCTGGCCGCTGATCCTCGACCACCATGTGCAGGGGCAGCCCATGGTGGAGTCCGCCTCCGTCGCCCTCGGCCTGCGGCTCACCCGGCCCTGGCTCTGGGACCGGCTGGCATCCGGCGTACAGGACCGGGCGGAGCAGTGGCTGCGGGGCGCGCTGCGGCATGTTCCGGCGGGCAACAACTGGTATCTCTTCCCGTACACCGTCGCCGGGTTCCTGGAGTCGGTGGGCCGGGGCGACGCGGAGACGGCGCGGGCCCGGGAGCGGGCGTCGGAGCTGCTGGAGCACTGGTACCGGGGCGACGGCTGGTACGCCGACGGGGACGGGCGCGCCTTCGACCACTACAACGGCTGGGCGCTGCACCTGTATCCGCTGCTCGACGCCCATCTGGCGGGCGACGAAAGGGAGTCGGCACACTACGGGGCGCGGCTGCGCGAGCATCTGGAGAGCTTCTCGCTGATGTTCGGCGGCGACGGGGCTCCGCTGCACTTCGGGCGTTCGCTGACCTACCGGTTCGCGGCGAGCGCGGGGGTGGGTCTGGGCGCGGTGACCGGACACACGCCGCTCACCCCGGGAGCTTCCCGGCGCGTGGTCAGCGGGGCGCTGCGGTACTTCCTGGAGCGCGGCGCGGTCGGGAACGACGGGCTGCTGAGCCTGGGCTGGCACGGTCCGCACACGGCGACGCTCCAGACGTACTCCGGTCCCGCGTCGCCCTATTGGGCGTCGAAAGCGTTCGTGGCTCTCCTGGCGCCTGCCGAGCATCCTTTGTGGGCGTCGCCGGAGGAGGCGGCTCCGAGTGAGGGTCCCGACCGGGTGCTGTCCGTTCCGGCGGCGGGCTTTCTGGTGCAGTCGACGGGGGCGGACGGCGTGGTGCGGCTGCACAACCACGGCAGCGACCATGTCCGCCCGGACGAGGGCGAGTCGGCCGCCGACGAGGACCCGCACTACGCGCGCCTCGCGTACTCCACCGTGACCGGGCCGACCTCGGCGGCGAACACGGCGGACAACCATCTGTCGGTGACGGTCGGCGGGGCGCGCAGCGCCCGGCGGCGTATCCGTCCGCTGGGGTCCGGGCACGGTGACGGCTGGGGCTGGGCGGCCTCCTGGCATCTGCCGGTGTTCCCGGCGGGCCCGTCCACCGTCCCCGGGCTGCGGGTGGAGAGCGTGACCGTGGCGCGGGGCCGCCATGAGCTGCGGGTGCACCGGGTGCTGGGCGCGCCGGACGGGGCGCGGGCCGAGCTGACGGGCTGGGCGACCGATCCGGGCGGCCCGGTGCGTTCGCTGCTGCGGGGCCTGCACGGGTGGGAAGCGCCCGAGGACGTACGGGCCCCGCAGGGAACGGCGTTCGCACGCTGGGTGACCGTGCCCCGGCTCGGCGCCGAGGTGACCGGCACGGCGGTCCTGGCGGCGCTGGCCTCCCTCACGGCCGATCCGGAGGCCGCCCTTGGGGATGGGGCCTTGGACGAGGTGGTGGACCGGGTGGAGGTGGCCGATGACACGGTCACCGTGTACTGGGCGGAGGACGGGGCGCGGACGCGTATCGCCTTCGGCCGGGACGCGGTGACGGTCGGTCACGGATAGAGGCCCCTGGGGATGCCCGTAAAGCCCCCTACGCGTCTGTGCGGATCACCACCACCAGCGTACGGGGGCCGTGGACGCCCTCCACCCGCTCCAGCTCGATGTCGGAGGTGGCGGACGGCCCGCTGATCAACGTCGTCGGCCGTTCGGGCGCCAGGCGTGCCACCGCCTCGGGCACCCCCGCCTCGACGGTGGAAAGGTCGACGACGCAGACATGCAGATCGGGGACGAGGGACAGCGCCCGGCGCCCCTGGCCGGGCGAACCGTCCAGGAAGATCGTGCCGGTCTCGGCGCAGCCTGCGGCCGATGCGGTCACCACCGCGTCCAGGGCGTCGAGTTGTGCGGGCGGGACTTCGGGGTGGTCCTCCCGCACCTCGCCCTCGTACCGGCTGAGCCAGCGCGCGTCCAGCCCGGCCGGCACGCCGATGCGGCGCACGCCGTGCTCCCGCAGGGCCTCGCCGATGACCTGGGCGGTGCGGTCCGCCGTACAGGGGTGCACCTGTGCCTTGTAGTCGAGGAGCCGGTCGGTGAAGAGGGCGAGGCGTTCGCCGTCGGGCAGGGCGCGGCCGGTGCGGTAGTCGCGCGGGACGGTGACGGCGGGCGCCGGGGCCAGTGCGAGCGCGTCGCGGATCCGGCCCAGCACGGTGTCGCGGGCGCTGCTCATGTCGCGTCCTCGCCTTTCTGCTCGCTGTTCCGGTCGGTGGCCGCGGCTCGCAGGGTGGCTCGGCCCTCCTCGGAGGCGAACCAGGAGCGGAAGGTCTCGCGGGGCGGGGCCGGGGTGTCGCGGCTGCCGCTCCAGCCGCTGAGTGGTGGGGGCAGCCGTGAGATCGTCCCGTCGCGCCCGGCGACGACCCTGCCGAGGGCGGACGCCTTCTGTGCGGCGGTGTACAGGGCCGGGCGGCACATCACGGCGGCGGCCGCCTTCATCGCCAGCTTCTCCGGGGTGACGCCGGTCTGTTCGGTGTGCTGATGGCGCAGCTCCACCAGCAGCGAGGGGATGTCGATCTTGACCGGGCAGGCGTCGAAACAGGCTCCGCAGAGGCTGGAAGCGTACGGCAGGGAGCTGTTGGGGTCGTCCTTCGCCGCGTGCATTCCGGCCAGTTGCGGGGTGAGGACGGCGCCGATGGGTCCGGGGTAGGTCGATCCGTAGGCGTGGCCGCCGGTCCGCTCGTACACCGGGCAGACGTTGAGGCAGGCGGAGCAGCGGATGCAGTTGAGGGCCGCCCGGCCGATCGCGTCGGCGAGGGCGGCGGTGCGTCCGTTGTCGAGGAGGACCAGGTGGAAGTCCTGGGGCCCGTCGCCGGGCGTCACCCCGGTCCACAGCGAGGTGTAGGGGTTCATCCGCTCTCCCGTCGAGGAGCGGGGCAGGAGCTGGAGGAAGACTTCCAGGTCCTGGTAGCGCGGGAGGACCTTCTCGATGCCCATGACGGTGATGAGGGTGTCGGGCAGGGTCAGGCACATGCGGCCGTTGCCCTCGGACTCGACGACGGCCAGGGTGCCGGTCTCGGCGATGCCGAAGTTGGCGCCGGAGACGGCGACCTTCGTGGTCAGGAACTTCTCGCGGAGGTAGCTGCGCGCGGCCGCGGCGAGGTGGGCGGGGACGTTGTCCAGTTCCGGGTCGACGCCGGGGATCCGGTCGAGGAAGATCTGCCGGATCTCGTCGCGGTTGCGGTGGATGGCGGGCACCAGGATGTGCGAGGGCTTGTCGTCGGCGAGCTGGACGATGAGTTCGGCGAGGTCGGTCTCGTACGGGGTGATGCCGATGGACTCCAGGTGCTCGTTGAGTCCGATCTCCTGGGTGGCCATGGACTTGACCTTGATGACCTCGTCGCTGCCCGTGGCCTTCACGAGGCGGGCGACGATCGCGTTGGCCTCGGCGGCGTCGCGCGCCCAGTGGACGGTGCCGCCGCGCTCGGTGACCTTGCGCTCCAGTTGTTCGAGCAGTTCGGGGAGCCGGTTCATGGTGTCGGTCTTGATGGCGGAGCCGGCGTCGCGCAGGGCTTCCCAGTCGGGGAGTTCGCCGGTGACGCTCAGGCGTTTGGCGCGGATGGTGCCGGTGGCGCGGCCGAGGTTGCGGCGGAGCTGGTCGTTGCCCAGTTCGTCGTGGGCGGCGCGGGGGAAGGCGCGGTCGCCGCGGAGGTTGCCGGTGCCGTACGGGGAGCGGGGCGGCGGGGCGGGCATGCCGAGGAACGTGCTCATACGGAGGCCTCCGTCAGGACGTCGGGCGTGGTGCGGGTCGCGGCGAGGATCCGGGCGAGGTGCAGGGTGCGGGTACCGGACCGGATCCGGGAGAGCCCGCCGCCGATGTGCATCAGGCAGGAGGAGTCCCCGGCAGTGCACACCTCGGCCCCGGTGGCCGTGATGTTGTCCATCTTGTCGTGGAGCATCGCGGTGGACGTCTCGGCGTTCTTGAGCGCGAAGGTGCCGCCGAAGCCGCAGCAGGAGTCGGCGCCGGGCAGCTCGACGAGGTCGATGCCCTCGACGGCGCGGAGGAGTTGGAGCGGTCTGTGGCCGACGCGGAGCATCCGCAGGGAGTGGCAGGTGGGGTGGTACGTCACCCGGTGCGGGAAGTACGCGCCGACCCGGGTGACGCCGAGGACGTCCACGAGGAGTTCGGAGAGCTCGTACGTCTTCGCGGCGACGGCGTCCACTCCGGCGCGGAGCGCTGCGTCCCCGTAGCGGTCGGCGACGATCCGGTGCTGGTGCCGGACGGAACCGGCGCACGAACCCGACGGCATCACGACCGCCTCGATCGAGGCGTCACCGAACCCGTCCGCGAAGTTACGCACCAGGGGCACGGGTTCACGCTGGTAGCCGGTGTTGATGTGCATCTGCCCGCAGCAGGTCTGGCCCGGCGGGAACACCACGTCGTGGCCCAGGCGCGTGAGCAGGATCGCGGTTGCCTTCACCGCGTCGGGGAAGAGCGTGTCTCCCAGACAGGTGGCGAAGAGTCCGATGCGCATGGGGCGCCTCCCCGGTCGGGTTCAGCCAGCGTTGAGGTTTCTATGGTCGGACCATACTAGGCGCGGGCCGCTGAAGGGAACGTCCGGCGACGCGTGGCGTTGCCGGACTCAACCTGGGGCGGGGCGGGGGGTTGCGCCCAGCCTTTTAGGAGCTGCCAGGGCCTGTGGGCTCGACGGGGCCGTCCACCAAAGTCCCGTGCAGCCCGCGGATATGCCACTCCACCAGGTCTGCGGCCTCCGGGCCGCTCCCCTCCCGTACGAGGTTGAGAAGCGTGCGGTGCTCGGCGTTGAGAGCGCGGGCGGTGGCCGGCCAGTCCTCGGCGGCTTCCAGGGCGCGCAGGATCAGTGGCCGCACGGACTCGCGTACGGCGGAGGTCAGCGTGGACGTCAGGGCGTTGCCGGAGCTGCGGGCGATGAGGACGTGGAAGCGGGTGTCCAGATCGTTGAAGGCATTGACGCCGATCCCCGGTTCCGCCATGGCCGCCACCAGCTTCTCCGCCTCGTCGAGGTCTTCGTCCGGAGCGTGACAGGCGGCGCCCTCGAAGCTGGACCGCTCCAGGACCACGCGGGCCTCCAGAACGTCGTGGAGGCTGTAGCTGCCGAGGGCGAAGTGCAGGCGGAGCAGGCGGCCCAGGGCGTCGTCCGGGTTGCGTACGATCCGGGCCCCGGCGTCGGGCCCCCGGCCGGGCTGGGCCACCAGGACGCCGATGGTCTCCAGCACCCGCAGCGCCTCGCGCAGGGCGGAGCGGCTGACGCCGAGCACCGGGGCCAGTTCCCGTTCGGGCGGCAGCCGGTCACCGGCGCGGAGCTCTCCGGCGACGACCCGTTCCTCGATGCTGCGGAGCACGAGCTCATGGGTACGGGACTGCTGCACGGGCTGCCATTCGACGGGCATCCGTCACTCCCTGCCTCGGCCGGATCCGGACAAGCAGCCTATGTCACACGGAGCCTGTGGTCGGACCACAGACCCATCGGCCATGCGTTCTTGTTCTGTACGTGCGAAGACCTCGTCACGTGCCGTACGTGCGAAGGCCTCGTCCGGCGTCCGGACGAGGCCTGGCACCGGCCGGAAGGAGGCCGGAGGAGGCGGTGTATGCGGGCACCGCCAGGAGCAGGAAGCAGAGGGTGCGCGTCAGCGGGTGCTGGGGATGTCCCGCCCGTGCAGGCGCCCGCGCTGCGGGTCGAAGAGGTTGGCCGCCGCGCCGGAGACGACCAGGCCCGTGGCGATCAGAAGGCCGTGACCCATGGTGATGCCCAGGCCCAGGACGGCGAGTCCGACGGCGAGCCACAGCCAGGCGTTGCGCCGGCGGTACTCGCGCGGGGAGCGCGGGGTCCCGTCGGACATCGCCTCGGCGAAGCCGGGATCATCGTGGCGCAGCTGCTCCTCGAGATCGCGCAGCCGCTCGTCGTACGTGGGCATGGTGTCTCCCTCCCGGTACGGAAACCTCTCGGCCTCTGAAGCCCCGGTCCCCGCGGTGCGGCACGGGGCAGGGCCCCCGGGGCCCTGGACCTCATGGTCGTCGGGGAGGGCCTTCGGGGGCCATCAGGGGCAGCACCCATATCCGGGGGTGCGCACCATGCAGACGGGAACGGACGGGCGGATGACAAACACACCCGCCGCAGCGGCGATAGTGGAGGCTGTCAGCGCGCACGTACGACACGTACAACCCGACCCTCCGAAGGAGCCGTTCGACCTTGTCCCTGTTCTGGCGGATCTTCCTGCTCAACGCCGCCGTGCTGGTCGCGGCCGGCGCCCTGCTGCTGCTCGGGCCGATCACCATCTCGACCCCGGTCCTGCTGACCGAGGCCATGATCCTGACCGGCGGCATCGCGTTCATGCTCGCGGCCAACGCGGCCCTGCTCCGGATCGGCCTCTTTCCTCTCCAGCGGGTCACCCGTGCGATGACGACCACCGATCTGCTGCGCCCGAGCCCGCGTCCCGAGGTCGCGGGGCACGGCGAGGTCGCGTCGCTGATCGAGACGTTCAACACGATGCTGGACCGGCTGGAGGCCGAGCGCGCCACCAGCAGCGCCCGCGCCCTCTCCGCCCAGGAGGCCGAGCGCCGCCGCGTGGCGCAGGAGCTGCACGACGAGGTCGGGCAGACGCTGACCGCGGTGCTGCTGGAGCTGAAGCGGGTCGCGGACCATGCCCCGGAGCCGTTGCGCGGGGAGTTGCGGCAGGTCCAGGAGATCACCCGGGGGTCGCTCGACGAGATCCGCCGGATCGCGCGCCGGCTGCGGCCGGGAGTGCTGGAGGAACTGGGCCTGGTGAGCGCGTTGACGGCACTGATCACCGAGACCCCGACGCCGGACGGGCTGACGATCCGCCGCCGGATGGAGAAGGATCTGCCGGAGCTGGGCGCGGAGGCCGAACTGGTCGTCTACCGGATCGCGCAGGAAGCCCTCACCAACACGGTCCGGCACGCCCGCGCCACCCACCTGGAACTCTCGCTGCGGCGCAGCCCGGGCGGGGTGGAGCTGCTCATCCGCGACGACGGCCGCGGTCTCGGCGACACCCCCGAGGGGGCCGGTCTGCGCGGTATGCGTGAACGCGCTCTGCTGGTCGGCGCCGAGGTCTCCCTCGGTCCCGGGCCGCACGGCGGCACGGAAGTACGGCTCGATGTGCCCGTCCCGAACGGAAGCAACGGAAGCAAGTGACCATGCCCACCTCCCCGTCCATCGCCACGCCCGCCAGGGGCGCCGCCGCCCCGACCCGCATCCTGCTGGCGGACGACCACGCCCTCGTACGCCGTGGAGTCCGGCTGATCCTCGACGGCCAACCGGACCTGACGGTCGTCGCCGAGGCCGGCGACGGCGCCGAGGCCATCGAGATGGCCCGCAGCGAACAGCCCGACCTGGTCATCCTGGACATCGCGATGCCCCGCCTCACCGGCCTCCAGGCGGCGCGCGAACTCTCCCGGGTCATGCCGGGCCTGCGCATCCTGATGCTCACGATGTACGACAACGAGCAGTATTTCTTCGAGGCGTTGAAGGCGGGTGCCGCCGGGTACGTCCTCAAGTCGGTCGCGGACCGGGACCTGGTGGAGGCCTGCCGGGCGGCGATGCGCGACGAGCCGTTCCTCTACCCGGGCGCGGTGACTGCGCTGATCCGCAACTTCCTCGACCGGGCCAAGGAGGGTGAGGACCTGCCGGCGCGGGCCATCACGGAGCGCGAGGAGGAGATCCTCAAGCTGGTCGCCGAGGGCCATTCCTCGAAGGAGATCGCCGAGATGCTCGTCATCAGCGTGAAGACGGTGGAGCGGCACCGCGCCAACCTGCTCCAGAAGCTCGGCCTCAGGGACCGTCTGGAGCTCACCCGTTACGCGATCCGGGCCGGCCTGATCGAACCCTGACCGGGACCGGGCGAGGGCGCCTGGTCGGTTCATGTGATTCTCACCCGATCCGCATAAGGTGCCCCCGTGACCCAGATGACCCCGCCCGGCTGGCATCCAGACCCCGGGCACTCAGGCAAAGGCCCCGCTCAGGAACGCTGGTGGGACGGGGCGCGGTGGACCGGCCATGTCCGCGCGTCGCCCGGTGCGGCACGCCGTCGCGGGATCCGCGTCGGCGTCGGTGTGACGGTCGGTGTGGTGGTGCTCGCCGCCATCGGGGGCGGCGTGTATCTGCTGGGCGAGGACCGCGACGGCGGCCGGCCGGACACCGCGGCCTCCTCACCGTCCGCCGCCCCCGATCTGCCGGG
The DNA here is from genome assembly GCF_001687325.1 of Streptomyces sp. PTY087I2. Classification (GTDB taxonomy): domain Bacteria; phylum Actinomycetota; class Actinomycetes; order Streptomycetales; family Streptomycetaceae; genus Streptomyces. The sequence continues at coordinate 442,203 of NZ_LZRD01000001.1, forward strand.
CGCACCCGACGGCGGCGACAAGGACGGCGGCCGGGGCGGCGAGGGGAACGACGGGGAGAACGGCGAAGACCAGGGGCCGGGGCAGCAGCTCCCGCCGACCGAGCCGGGCTTCGCCACGGACCTGGCCGCCGGGATCAGCCTGCCGGTGCCCGAGGGGTGGAAGGGAACGTCCGGGGCGGTCGGCGCCGGGCTGACGACGGGTGAGCACGCGTGCCCCGGCGACAGCTCCGAGACCTGTGTGCGCGGCGGTGTGTTCTCGGCCCCGGCGGCCGCCATGAAGCTCGCCGCGGGGAGTCCGGAGGAGGCGGCGAAGAAGGACATCACCGTCAACGCCACGGAATCCTACGGCGGCAAGAGCTACGGGAAGATCACCTCGCACGAGGAGCTGAAGTCCGAGGCCGTCACGGTGGCGGGCGGCAAGGGGTACGTCGTGCGCTGGAAGGTGGTGACGGAGAAGGGCGACGACGGTTACGTGGAATCGCTGGTGTTCCCCTCCCCCGTCTCCAAGAACATGCTCGTCGTGGTCCGGTCCGGGTTCGACATCAACAAGGACGCTCCGAAGCTGTCCGTCCTGGACGAGATCACGGGCGGGATCAAGGCCGCGTCCGGTGCCGGAGGAGGCAACGGCGGCGAGGTCTGACCCGCACGCACCACACCGCACGGAACTGCGAACGACAAACGGCGAACGGCGGGGCCCGGACCGGAAACGGCCCGGGTCCCGCCGTCTGCCTCTGCTCCTCCGGCCCCGCCCTCAGCCGGTGATGGTGGCGGGGTCGCTGACCCCGGCGGCCCCCGTCTCGACATGGCCGGCGAAGCGGCGCAGGAAGACGGGGTCGCCCTCGGCCGTGACGGACACGTCGTACCAGCGCTTGCCCGCCCGCAGGTCGATCGTGCGCGACACCGTGGCGCCGGGCCGGACGGTGACCGTCTGCTCCGCTCCCCCGTAGGCGGCGGCGTTGGCGAGGGTGAGCCGGACCTCGGTGTCACCGGGGTTGGTGAGGGTCAGGTCGAGGTTGCCGCTCCCGTCGTTGTGCCGGGCGGTGACCTCGGGACCGGCGGTCGGACCCGGGCTCCTGAACGTACGGAGGAAACCATTCGGGCCGTGGACGGTGAGGTCGTGGGTGCCGCCGGAGTACGCGGAGTTCCAGGCGTCCGAGATCGTCCTGCCCGCCTCGGCGGTGTACGTCCACGGGGCGTCGGTGCGGTTGCCGGAGGTGACGTAGAACTGCGCACCGGCCGCCGTCCCCGGGCTGAAGGTGAGCGAGATCTTTCCGGTGGCCGCGTCGACCGCGCCGTCGACGTACGGGGCGTACGGCAGCGGCCGGGTGGGGCGGCTGCCCGGCTCCTGCTTCGGCATCGAGCCGACGGCGGGCGGGGTGGGCCGGTAGTCCGGGTGCCGTTCGCGGTCCGGCGGCTCGTAGGCGGCGGTGTCCGGCAGGTCGCCGGGGGCGGGCTCGGTACGGGCGAAGTCGAAGGCGGACGTCAGATCGCCGCAGACGGCGCGCCGCCACGGCGAGATGTTGGGCTCGCGCACCCCGAAGCGCTGCTCCATGAAGCGGAGCACCGAGGTGTGGTCGAAGGTCTCGGAGCAGACGTAACCGCCGGTGCTCCAGGGCGAGACGACCAGCATCGGGACGCGCGGCCCGAGCCCGTAGACGCCGGGGGCGTACGAGGGGCCGCCCGCGTACACCTCGGTGGAGGTGTCTGCCGTGGAGAGGCCCTGGTTCGCGGAGGTCGGCGGGTAGGGCGGTACGACGTGGTCGAAGAAGCCGTCGTTCTCGTCGTAGGTGATGAACAGGGCGGTGCGGCTCCACACCTCGGGGTCGGAGGTGAGGGCGTCGAGCAGTCCCGCGATGTACCAGGCGCCGTAGTTGGAGGGGAAGTTGGAGTGCTCGCTGAAGGCCTCGGGGGCGGCGACCCAGGAGATCTGGGGCAGCTTCCCGTTCTTGACGTCGGCGGCGATCTCGTCGAAGTAGCCGCCGCCGGCCGACACGTCGGTGCCGGTGCGCGACTTCTCGTACAGCGGGTCGCCGGGCTCGGCGTTCCGGTAGTTGTGGAAGTAGAGGAGCGAGTTGCAGCCGTAGTTGCCCCGGTAGGCGTCGTCGATCCAGCCCCAGCGGCCCGCCGCGTCCAGCCCGTCACCGATGTCCTGGTAGATCTTCCAGGAGACCCCGGCCTCCTCCAGCCGCTCGGGGTACGTCCGCCAGCCGTACCCCTGCTCCTCGTTCCCGAGCACCGGGCCGCCGTCCGCCCCGTCGTTGCCGGTGTGACCGGACCAGAGGTAGTAGCGGTTGGGGTCGGTGGCCCCGATGAACGAGCAGTGGTAGGCGTCGCAGACGGTGAAGCGGTCGGCGAGCGCGTAGTGGAAGGGGATGTCGTCCCGGGTCAGGTAGGCCATGGTCGTCGGCGTCTTGGCCGGGATCCAGCGGTCGTAACGCCCGTCGTTGTACGCCTGGTGGCCGCCCGCCCAGTCGTGGTTGAGGCCCTGGAGGAACTGCATCCCCAGGTCGTCGGCGGTCGGGTGGAACGGCAGGGTCTCCTTGCCCGCCGCGTCGGCCTGATGCCAGACGGACTTCCCGCTGGGCAGCGTCACGGGCCGCGGGTCACCGAACCCCCGCACGCCTTTCAGCGCGCCGAAGTAGTGGTCGAAGGAACGGTTCTCCTGCATCAGGACGACGATGTGCTCGACATCCTTGATCGTCCCGGAGGCACGGTGGGCGGGGATGGCGGCGGCGCGGTCGATGCTGCCCGACAAGGCGGCGAATCCCGCCGTCGCACCGGCTATCTGGAAGAAGCGGCGCCGATTCATATCTGCCATGAGTGAGGGGCCTCTTGGGGTGTGGGGAACGGATTGAGGTGTGGGAAACAGAAGCGAACAGGATGTTCCAAGAGAACCGAACAGAACGGAAGGGGCCATGACGCATCGGTGAACGCCGGAGGTACGCCCAGCACGCGCGTCCTCGCCTCACGGCAACGATCGTGTGAGCCAGACCACTTCGCCGTTCTCCTCCGTGGAGACGTGATCCCGATGGAATCCGAGCTTCTCCAGTACCCGGAGCGACGGGGTGTTCCATGTGCCGACGGTCGACCACAGCCGCTTGCGCCCGGTCGCCGCGGCGGCTTCCAGTACGGCGCCGGCCGCCTCGGTGGCGTAACCGCGCCCGTGCGCGTGCCGGAACAGCTCGTACGCGATCTCGGGCTCCTCCAGCGTGGTGCGGCCGATGATCAGTCCGCAGTAGCCGATGAAATCGCCTTCCTCCCGGCGCTGGACGGGCAGCAGGGCGATCCCCGTGGTCTCCGTCGCGGTGAGGAACTCCGCGATGGATGTCCGGATGCGCTCCACCGGGGGTTTCCCGTTGCCGCGTTCGGCAAGGAGGTCGCAGAACTCGGCGGCGTCGGATTCGGCCCACGGCCGGAGGATCAGGCGCTCGGTCTCCAGGTGGAACGGCATGGTCGCGTATGTGGTGGACATGGGCCCCACTCTGGCCCATGGGCTCGTCGCGAACTACGGGCGGTACCCCGGTACGAGCAGTTCCCGCAGGAATCCCGCGAGGAGATCGGGCTGCCCGACGAACGGGGAGTGGCCGGTCCCCCACTCGCGTACCGCTGTGCAGCGTGAGGCCATCGTCCGTTGCAGAGCGGGGTCGATGGCCCGGTCCTGGGCGCAGACGATGTACGTGGACGGGGTGTCCTTCCAGCTGTGGTGCCGCGGAACTCCCCGCCCGCAGCCGGGGGCTTGGGGGCGGAGCAGTCCGACTGCCCGGGCGGCGAGTGGTGCGGGGCAGTCGTGGTAGAGGACGTCGGCAGCGCGGTCGGGGCACAGGCTGGTCGATCCGTCGGGTTCGGGCCTGATCGCGTCCCTGAGCTCCGCGGACGCCCCGCCCAGAGCGGCCGCGCTCTCCCCGGTGTCCAGGGCGAAGGCCGCCAGATAGACGAGATGGCGCGCTCCGCGCACTCCGGTGATCACGGATCCGCCGTAGGAGTGCCCGAGCAGCAGCGGCGGCTCGTGCAGCGCGTCGACGGCGGCCTGGACCGCCTTCATGTCGGCCGCCAGTGAGCCCCGGTGGAGTTCGGGGGCGACGGCTTCGACGCCCGAGGACCGCAGGCGGTGCGCGACCGCATCGAAGTGCTCGGGGCGGTGGTACAGGCCGTGGACGAGTACGACGGCAGGCAGTTGACCCGCCTCCTCAGCGTCGGATTCCGGGCTGGTGATCATAGGCGTCGGTCCCGCACGGCCGGAGAGCGGAGGCATGGGCGGGACACCGAGGTGTCCTCAGGTGCAACCTGGGGCGGAGCCGCCGGCCAGATGATCTCCACGCCGAGCGACCTCGCGAAGTTCGCCCGCCTGCTCCTCGACGGAAAGCTCCTCGCACCCGAGCAACTCACCGAGATGCGCAAGACGGTCGACGCGCCGCTCATGCCCGGATGGCTTTACGGACTCGGCCTCTTCAGCATCCCGCTGAGCTGCGGCGGCGAGTACTGGGGGCACGGCGGCGACATCGACGGCTACGAAACCCGGGGCGGCGCCACCGACGACGGCCGATCGGTGGGTCTGGCGGTCACCGCGCTGCCCGGCACGTTCAGCGACGCGGAGAAGGCCGCGAAGGCGGTGGTGTCCGCGACGGACACCGCGTTCCGCTCAGCATGATCGCCGTTGTGCAGCAGCCTTCAGGGCTGGTCCGGAGCGCCCGCCGCATCCGATCCGGCCCGGTCGCGGCGGGCGCGCAGGGCGCGGGTGAGGCGTGCGATGCCGTGGCCGAGCAGCCAGGGCAGCACCGTAAGGCCCCCGACGTACGCGAGAACGTAGTGGACGACGTCGCGTGTGTGGCCGGGCCGGCCCCAGCTGTCCATGGGCAGGGTCACCAGGGTCGCGGAGACCGCCACGGGCAGCAGCGGCAGAAGCACCGACCACAGCCGTGGCCGTCGACCGGGTCGCAACGCGCACCACACGCCCATCCCTGCCATGACGAGCGGCCCGAAGGGGATCCACAGGAACACCGGGACGACCAGCAGCACCCACCACTCGTCCCCGTAGCCGAACATCATCGGCACCGCCCCCTGATCCCCGCGCACGCACGCTCACCCCAGTATCCCTGCGGCGAGCCGGCTCGATCGGGCGGTCACCGGGTGTCGGCGGTCACGTCCACGTCGATCCAGGGGCGTGCGGTGTGGGTGACCGTCACGGTGGGTGCGGGCTTGGGCTGCGCGGTACGCGTCACGGTCACGGTGGGTGCGGGCTTCGGCTTCGCGGTACGCGTCACGGTGGGTGCGGGCTTCGGCTTCGCGGTACGCGTCACGGTCACGGTGGGTGCGGGCTTCGGCTTCGCGGTACGCGTCACCGTCACGGTGGGTGCGGGCTTCGGCTTCGCCGTACGCGTCACCGTCACCGTCGGCGCAGGCTTGGGCTTCACCGTACGCGTCACCGTCACCGTCGGCGCAGGCTTGGCCTTGGCCGAGAGGGCAGCCGAGGGCTGGGCGCCGGCCAGGGCTGTCGGCACCGCAACGGCGAGAATCGGCAACGCGATCACACTGGCGATCGCGAGCCCCACACGGCTGCCGCTGACAAGCTTCATGAATTCCTCCGGGGTTCGATCCACGTGGACAACAGGTGGATCAGTGGATGACTTCGGCAATCCCACCAGAGCAGGCGCTCCCCGACAGGCTCGCTCGCGAGCGTCGGCATGGCTTTCACCCGTGGGTGGCTTCGTTCGAAATGAAGATCGACCCTGGCGGCGGGCGGTGGCCTCCGGAAGGAAGGCTGACGAGGACGAAGCCGAGGGGTGACTCCGGTCGATCGTCGAAGCCGCGGAGGGAGGGCTTCCCCGTTGCTCACCACCGGTCCCCAGCCGGTCCCCAAAAACGATCAAGGCCGGTTTCGGATTGCTCCGAAACCGGCCCTGATCTACGACTGTCTCCAGTCGGGACGACAGGATTTGAACCTGCGACCCCTTGACCCCCAGTCAAGTGCGCTACCAAGCTGCGCCACGTCCCGATACCCGCCTGACCTGGGGTTTCCCCTGGCCGAACGCGCATGAGAACAATACCGCACTCCGGCAGGTGGTCACCAACACCATTCCCCGCTTGACCTCAACCATGGTTGATGTTGAACGCTCGGGGTCATGACGAACTCGACTGCCGCACCGGCCCCCGACCGCCAGGCCGCACCCGCGCCCACGCCCGTACCCTCGCCCGACTTCCGGGATCTGCCCCGGCTGATCGCTCTGATGACCGGGGCGGAGAAGCACGCCCCCGCCGCCCACTCCACGCTCGACGCCCTGTGGGTCCTCTACAACCGGGTGCTCCGGGTCACACCGGAGACGGTCGACGATCCCGGGCGGGACCGCTTCCTGCTGTCCAAGGGGCACGGGCCGATGGCCTACTACGCCGTCCTCGCCGCGCACGGCTTCTTCGGCGAGGAGGTGCTGCCCGGCTTCGGGTCGTACGACTCGCCGCTCGGCCACCACCCGGACCGGCTGCTGGTGCCGGGGGCGGAGATCGGCAGCGGGTCCCTCGGGCATGGGCTGCCGCTCGCCGTCGGGACGGTGCTGGGGCTGCGCGCCCAGGGCCGCACCGATCCCCGGGTCTGGGTACTGATCGGCGACGCCGAGCTGGACGAGGGCAGCAACCACGAGGCCATCGCCCACGCGGGCCCCGCCGGGCTCGAACAGCTCCACACCCTCGTGATCGACAACGCGTCCGCCACCCACGGCTGGCCCGGCGGGATCGCCTCCCGCTTCGCGTCCGCCGGATGGGACGCGGTGACCGTGGACGGCCGCGACCACGAGGCCCTGTACGAGGCGTACAGCACGCCCCACCCGGGCCGGCCGCTGGCCGTCGTCGCCCGTGTCGAACCCAAGAACTGACCGCAGCGGACCGAGAACCCGGGAGGGACCCTTCATGGACACCATGCGCGACCGATTCATCAGCACCACCTCGCAGCTCCTGGACGAGGAGCCACGGCTGGCCGTCGTGCTCGCCGACATCAGCGCCGACGGCTTCGCCCCGGCCCGGCGCACCCACCCGGACCGGGTGATCAACGTCGGCATCCGCGAACAGCTGCTGGTCGGGGCGAGTGCCGGCATGGCGCTGACAGGGATGCGGCCGATCGTGCACACCTTCGCCAGCTTCCTGGTGGAGCGGCCGTTCGAGCAGGTCAAGCTGGACTTCGGGCACCAGGGCGTCGGCGGCGTCCTGGTGAGCGCCGCCGGCTCGTACGACTGGCCGGCCGGGGGCTTCACCCATATGGCACCCGGCGATGTCGCCCTCCTCGACACGCTGGACGGCTGGACGGTGCACGTGCCGGGCCATCCGGACGAGGCCGAGGCCCTGCTGCGGAAGGCGGTCACCGGCGACGACCGGGTGTACGTACGTCTCTCGCTCCAGGAGAACCGGGAGGCGCGGCCGGTGGGCGGCGCGGGCGGATTCAGCGTGGTGCGCGAAGGGCGGCGCGGGACCGTGATCGCCGTCGGCCCGATGCTCGACAACGTCCTCGCCGCCACCGAGGGGCTGGACGTCACCGTGCTGTACGTGACGACGGTGCGGCCCTTCGACGCGGCGGGGGTGCGCCGGGCCGCCGGTGCCGCCACGAGCGCGGACGTGGTGATCGTGGAGCCGTATCTCGCGGGCACCTCATCCGCCGCCGCGGGCGAAGCGCTCATGGACCTGCCGCACCGGGTGCTCGGGCTGGGGGTGGGCCGCGCCGAGCTGCGCCGGTACGGGCAGATGGAGGAGCACCTCACGGCCCACGGCCTGGACCCGCAGGGCCTGCGGGAGCGGATCACCGGGTTCCTGCGCCCCTGACGTGACCGGCGAATGCCCGGTGGGGGGACCTGACGGCCTGCCCCCGCCCTCAGCCCCTCCCCCGAATGCCCAGGGGACCCCGACGAATGCCCGGGGGACCCCGGCGGTCTGCCGCCCTCAACCCTCCCCCTGCTCGCCCTTCCCCGGCGCGTCCGGCTCCGGCGCAGCCAGCTCCGGATGCGCCGCCGCCAGCCGGCGTGGGGCGACCTGCCGCCAGGAGTCGGCGAGGATCGCGGCCAGCTCGTCCGCGTCCTCCAGCGCCGCCAGCCGGACGCGCATCCACGCGTAGTGGTCGTCGTGCCCCTCGCGGATGAAGAACTTCTCCGGCTCGGCGGCGATCAGCTCGGCGCGGTCCTCGCGGGGGCACTTCACGCCCATCGACATCTCGTCGTCGCCGAGCGAGGCGAAGATCTTGCCCGCCACCCGGAAGGTGGGCTGCCCCCAGGCGAGCTTCTCGGTGGTGTCGGGCAGGGAGAGCGCCGTCGAGCGGACGTCGGCGGCGGTGATCGTGGCGTCGGCGGTCATCCCGGGTCTCCGTTTCGACGGCGCCCCGGCACCCTGTTGCCGGGTTCGATCCGACCGTAACGCCCAGCACCGACATCCACCCGCGACCGGCCCCCCGCCCACGACCCCGCGCCCCGCTCCACACCGTGGGCCCTGCACACCCATTGACCCCGCCGAAGGGCTGAACCTACTCTGAACGGCGTACTTCAGAAAGCGCTTTCTATTTACCCCACAGTCGGCTTCTACCGCACAGGGAGCGCCCCATGAGACGCCGTTCGTTACGCCGGGCCGGCCGCGTCGGCCGATCCCCCGGCGGCCCGTCCCCCCTCATCGTCGTCACCTCGCTCCTGGCGCTGGTCCTCGCCCTGCTGGTGGCCTCGCCGGCCGGCGCGCAGGCGGCCGATGCGTACCGGGTGCTCGTGTACTCCGAGGTCACCAACTCCGACCACCCCTCGATCCCGGCGGGCATCGAGGCCATCGAGAAGCTCGGGGCCGAGCACGGCTTCGCGGTCGAGGCTACCGCGGACTCCTCGGTCTTCAACGACGCCGACCTCGGCCGCTTCCAGGCGGTCGTCTTCAACAACACCAACTCCACGCCGGAGACAGGTGACTTGCTCAACGCGGAGGAGCGTTCCGCGCTTCAGCGGTACATCCGCGCGGGCGGCGGCTGGGTCGGGCTGCACTCCGCGTCCGCGAGCGAGCGGGACTGGGAGTGGTACGAGGGCCTGGTCGGCGCGATCTTCGACAAGCACCCCGCCCCGCAGACCGGCCGGATCAAGGTCCTCGACCACGCGCACCCCTCCACACAGCACCTTCCCGACCTCTGGGAGCGCCAGGAGGAGTGGTACAACTGGCGCACCAACCCCACGTCCAAGGTGCACACCCTCGCCCAGATCAAGGTGCGGGACGGGATCGACGGGCTCGACGAGGGCGTCGACCACCCGTTCTCCTGGTGCCAGAACTACGACGGGGGCCGCTCCTGGTTCACGGCGGGCGGGCACGACAAGGCGGCCTTCCAGGAGGAGGCGTTCGTCCAGCACCTGCTCGGCGGCATCCAGTGGGCGGCCGGTGCGGCGGAGGGTGACTGCACCGCGACGCGCACCGGTTCGTTCCAGCGGACCCCGCTGGCCACGAGCGATCTGGCCGACCCGTTCGAGCTGGCCGTCGCCCCCGACCGCCGGGTGTTCTTCGCCCAGCGGACCGGGAAGCTGAAGGTGATCGACCAGGAGACGATGAAGGTCTCCACCGCGCTGGACTTCGCGTACACCCCGGAGATGACCAGTCAGTCGGACGGCCTGCTGGGCCTCACGCTCGACCCCGGCTTCGCCGAGAACAACTGGCTGTATCTGCTCTACTCCGACAAGGTCGAGAAGCGGCTGAACCTGTCCCGTTTCACCGCTGACGGCACCACCGTCGACCCGGCATCCGAGAAGCGGCTGCTGACCGTGCCGACGCTGCGCGGCGAGGGGCGGGCCAACTCGCACATGGCCGGTTCGCTCGCCTTCGACAAGGACGGCAATCTGTACGCGGCGACCGGCGACAACACCGACCCGTTCGCCTCGGACGGCTTCACGCCGATCGACGAGGGCGAGGGCCGCCGCGCCTGGGACGCGCAGGGCACCGCGGGCAACACCAACGACCTGCGGGGCAAGATCCTGCGGATCACGCCCGAGGACGACGGGACGTACTCCGTCCCCCAGGGGAACCTCTTCGCCCCGGGTACGGAGAAGACGCGGCCCGAGATCTATGCGATGGGCATGCGCAACCCGTTCCGGATCACCACCGATCCGATCAGCGGGGCCCTGATGGTCGCGGACTACGGCCCCGACGCCCGTGAGGCGAAGGCGGACCGGGGGCCGGAGGGCACGGTCGAGTTCACCCGTATCACGGAGGCGGGCAACTTCGGCTGGCCGTACTGCATCGGCGACAACACTCCGTTCAACGACTACGACTTCGTGACGAAGACGTCCGGCCCGAAGTTCGACTGCTCGGCTCTGGTGAACGACTCGCCGAACAACACCGGTCTGCGGGAACTGCCGCCGGCCCAGCCCGCCACGGTCTGGTACGCGTACTCCGCATCCGCCGAATTCCCGGAGGTGGGTACCGGGGGAGGCGGTCCGATGGGCGGCCCGGTCTACGACTTCGACCCGGACAACACCTACCGCACCAAGTTCCCCGAGTACTTCGAGGGGAAGGCGTTCAACTACGAGCTGACGCGGGGCTGGTTCAAGACGTTCTCGTACCAGAGCGAGGACCAGACGTTCACCGATCCCCGGTTCGACCCGGTGAAGGCGGGCGATCTCCAGTCGATCAACGGCATCTTCGAGGACATGGAGTGGAACCAGCCCTTCGACGCGGACTTCGGTCCCGACGGGGCGCTGTACGTCATCGACTTCGGCCTCGGCAGCGGTACCGGACGCGGCGGGAGCAACGAGGGTGCGGGCATCTACCGGATCGACTACGTCGGTGACGGGCGGCTGCCCGACGCCAAGATCTCCGTCGACCGGGACAGCGGGCCGGATCCGCTGACCGTGAAGTTCTCCAGCGAGGGTTCAGGACTGCCGGACGATCAACCGGTCACCTACGCCTGGGACTTCGACGGTGACGGCACCACGGACTCGACCGAGGCCGCGCCCTCGCACACGTACACCGCGAAGGGGCTGCACACCGCGCGGCTCACCGTGACCGGCCCCGACGAGCTGACGGCGCTGGCGGTGCAGGACATCACGGTGGGCAATACGCGGCCCGAGGTGACGATCCAACAGCCGCCGGACGGCGGGATGTTCAGCTTCGGCGACACGATCCCGTTCACGGTGAAGGTGACCGACGCGGAGGACGACGAGAGCGGGCCGATCGACTGCTCGCGGGTCGTGGTGCAGTCGCAGCTCGGCCATGACACCCATCTGCATCCGCTGGACAACTACACCGGCTGCACAGGGGAGATCGTCACGGACGCCGGGGACAGCCACGGTCCGGGGCAGAACCTCTACTACGGGATCACCGCCCAGTACGAGGACAAGGGCGCCCCGGACGCCCCGGCGCTGACCGGATCCACCTCGCTGACCCTGCGCACCTCCTTCCGTGAGGCCGAGCACCGCACGGCGACCGGTGGCGCCAACGGCGGTGCGGACATCGGGAGTCGGGCCGACGCGTCCGGCGGGAAGCGGCTGATCGAGATCGAGGACGGCGACTGGGTCGCCTTCGCCCCGGTGAACCTCGCCAACGTCGAATCGGTGACGGTCGGCGCGTCCTCCGGCGGGCTCGGCGGCACGGTGGAGTTCCGGGCCGGCTCCCCCACCGGTGAGCTGCTGGGTTCGGTCGAGATCCCGAACACCGGCGGCTACGAGAAGCTGATCTCCCCGACGACGGAGCTCAAGGACCCGGGCGGGTCGACCACGCTGTACGCGGTCTTCACCAACCCGGACTGGGCTCCCGACAAGGCCGACCTGTTCTCGGTCGACTGGCTGCACTTCAACGGGCCGGGCGTGGAGAAGGAGGGCGGGACGACGGTGACGGTGAAGGCCGAACCGGCGTCCGGTACCGCTCCGTTCGCTGTCTCGCTGAGCAGCACGGTCGAGCCCGCCGAGGGCCGCACGATCGCCTCGTACCACTGGGACTTCGGCGACAACGTGAAGCCGTCCGGCACCGAGGGGCCCACGGCGACGCACACCTACGACCGCAAGGGCGCCTACACCGCGCATCTGACGGTCACCGACAACAAGGGCGACACGACCACCGGCGCCGTCCGCATCGACGTGAAGTGAATCGACGTGAAGTGAGGAGTCCCGTGGGAACGCAGCACGCGAACGGAGCCCGAAGAGCCTTTCTCGGTACGGCGTTGGGGGCGGTGGCCGCCGTCGGCCTGGGCGCTTCCCCGGCCGCCGCGACGGCCCGCCGAGGGTGCCGGCGGATCCCGCCGTCGGGGATCGGCATGCACCTGTACACCATGCGGACGCCGCTCGCGGAAGACTTCGAGGGCACGCTGGAGCAGCTCGCGGAGATCGGGTACGCGACGGTCGGCGTGAGCGGCCGGCACGGCAACTCCCCCGCCGCGATACGGCAGATGCTGGACCGAACCCGGCTCAAGGCGGTGCTGGAACATGTCGGCTACGACATCGTGACCGGTCCCGGGCTTCCGCAGGCGCTGGAGGACGTCCACACCCTCGGGGGTCAGTGGATCGTGGTGCCGAGCCTGCCCGGTTCGCTGCACTCGCCGGACGGATACCGGGAGGTGGCACGGCAGTTCAACCGGGCGGGTCTGGCCGCCCGGGAGTCCGGGCTGAAGCTGCTGTACCACAATCACGGCAGCGACCATGAGGTGGTGGACGGCGTCAGCCTGTACGACATCCTGCTGAACGAGACCGATCCGGAGCTGGTCGGTTTCGAGCTGGATCTGTACTGGGCGGCCGACGGCGGCTCGTCCGACCCGGGCGAGCTGTTCGTCCGGCACCGGGGGCGCTTCCCCGCGCTCCATGTGAAGGACATGGCGCCGAACGGGGACTTCGCGGACGTCGGGTCGGGGATCCTGGACTTCCCGGCGATGTTCGACACCGCGCGGCAGGGCGGGGTGAAGCAGTGGCTGGTGGAGCACGACGCCCCGGCCGATCCGTTCGCCTCGGCGCGGGCCAGCTACCGGTATCTGTCCCGGCTGCGTTACTGAGCCGTCGTGGTCGCGGTCCGGCCCCGGGTGTGCGGTACGGCGCCCGGGGCCGGGCCGCGTCTCAGCGGTGGGCGGCGAAGAACTCCTCGTACCAGGCGAGGGTGGCGTCCAGCGCCGTCTCCAGCGGGGTGGGGGTGAGTCCGTAGGCCTTCTCGATGGCGGAGGAGTCGAGGATCTGCGGTTCGGTGTGCTGGTAGAACATCTCGGCGTACTCCGCCATGAAGGTCTCGTCGAACGGGCCGAAGGGGCGCGGTTCGGTGATGACGGTGAGGTCGATCGGCCGGCCGGTGCGCTGTTCGATGAGCGTGAGGATCTCCCGGGTGGTGCGGGCCGGTGCGGTGGGCAGGTGCCACACCCGCCCGTCGGCGTCCGGGTGTTCGCCGAGGGTGGCGAGGCCGGCCGCGACGTCCTCGATGTACGTGTAGCTGTGCGGCAGGTCGATGTCGCCGAGTGCGGGCACGGGCTGCCCCGTGAGCGCGGCCGGGAAGACGGCCCCGCCGAGCGTGGAGTTGAGGACCCCGGGCCCGACGAAGTCGGCGGAGCGCCCGAGAACGACGGGGAGCCGGCCCTCACGGTGGGCGGCGAGGTAGCGGGCGTCCAGCTCGGCCCGCATCCGGCCCTTGCGGGTGGTGGCGTTCCACGGGGTGTCCTCGGTCATCACCGCGCCGTGCGTCTCCCCGTACGGGTAGAGCGTGTCGAGCACGACGAGCCGCGCGCCCTCCGCCTCGGCGGCATCGAGGACCGCCTCCTGGATCTTCGGCATGACCTCCACCTGGAGGTGATACCCGACGTTGACGCAGTGGTACACGACGGCGGCCCCGGCCACGGCGTCGCGGGCGCCCTCGGAGGTGGCGACATCGGCGGCGTACCGCTCGACGCCTTCGAGCGCGGCGCCGCTCCCCGACCGGTCGACGAGCCGTACGGGGTGGCCCCGGCGGACCAGCTCGCGGGCGAGGGCGGTACCGGCGGGTCCGGAGCCGAGGACGGTGTGGAGGGGCTGGGCGGCGGTCATGACGGGTCCCTTCGGGCGGAGGCAGCGAGGGAAGCGGAAGCACGTGAGTTTGATGCGCTCGCTTCTGTTAGAGACCATAACCACTGCGAGCGCTCACCGCAATGGCTTTCGTTAGACCCCTTAACGCAGAGGTCCCGGGCAGGAGACCCTGCCCGGGACCGAAACCTTCTCCACGAACGCGGACGCCCTCAGTCGTGCGCGGACACCGCCCCCAGCAGATCGCGGATGTGGGCCGCCGCCGCCCGGAACTCCGGGCGGCCCAGCGTCTCGCTGTAGTCGCGCTCGGCGGGCAGGCCCACCTCGATGATCTCCGTGACGGTGCCGGGGCGCGGGCTCATCACCACCACCCGGTCGGCCAGGTAGACGGCCTCCGAGATGGAGTGGGTGACCAACAGGACCGTCGTGCCGGTGGTGCGCCAGATGCGGTTCAGCTCGGTGTTCATCTGCTCGCGGGTGAGGGCGTCCAGCGCGCCGAAGGGCTCGTCCATCAGGAGGACCGGCGGTTCGTGCAGCAACGCCCGGCAGAGCGCGACGCGTTGCTGCATCCCGCCGGAGAGCTCGTGCGGGTAGGCGTCCTCGAATCCGCCCAGTCCGGTCATCCGGATCAGCTCGTCGGCCCGGGCGCGCGCCACGGCCGGTTCCATGCGGCGGATCTCGGCCTGGAGCAGGATGTTGCGCAGCGCCGAGCGCCACTCCAGCAGGGCCGCGCGCTGGAAGACGTAACCGATGTCGTGGCGGGGGCCGGTGACGCGCTCGCCGCCGAGCAGGACGTCCCCCGAGGAGGCGGTGAGCAGACCGGCCACCAGTTTGAGGAGGGTGGACTTGCCGCACCCCGACGGTCCGACAATGGCGACGAACTCCCCCGGCGCCACGTCCAGCGAGACATCGCTGAGCGCGGTGACATCGCGCTTCTTGCTCCGGAACCGGACCGCCACGTCCGCGAGCCGGACCCCGGCCGCCGGTCCCGCCCCTGCGGCGGCCGGGACGCGCGGTGTCGTCTGCTGCTTCGGCATCGTCATCCCTTCAGGGCCGTCTTCGTGTCCCAGTACTCCCCGACGGCCTTCGGCTTGGTGACCATGCCGGCCTCGGCGAACACGTCGATGGTCTGCTGCCAGTCCGCCTCGGTGTTGACGCCGGGCGCCTTGCCCTCGGTCGCCGCCGTGTGGAGCAGGGTCAGCGTCGTCGCGAACTGCTCGGACAGCACGGTCTTCGGCGGCAGTTGCTCGGAGGCCCCCTCCATGGCCGCCACCGCCGGCTCGGGCGCCTTCGCGGCGGCCGCCCAGGCCTCGCTGACCGCCTTCACCATGCGCTCCGCCACCGCCGGCTTCGAGGCGAGGATCTTCTGCCCGGCGAGCAGACCGTTGGAGTAGAAGTTCAGGCCGTGCTCGGAGAACCGGAGGTAGGAGACCGGCTTCTTGGCCTTGTCCTGCATGGTCGGGCCCTGGTCGCTGGCGTAACCGAGGAGGCCGTCGGTCTTTCCGGAGATCACCGCGGCGATCTTGCCGGCCGGGTCGGTGTTCTGGACGGTGACATCGGACTCGCCGATGCCGTTCTTCTTCAGGAAGATCGGGAAGGTCTTGGACAGCGCGTCCCCGGCCGTCCCGGCGATCGTCCGCCCCTTCAGATCGCCGGGCCCCTTGATGCCCTTCGCGTCGAAGGACTGCACGGAGGCCGGGGTCGTCTGGAGGAAGACACCGAGGCTCTTCACCTTCACGCCCTGGTCGACACCCGCGAGGAGGGCCGGGGTGTCGGCCCAGCCGAAGTCGGTCTGCCCGGCGGCCGTCGCCTGGACCGTCTTCTGGGAGCCCTGACCCGCCCGGATGTCCAGGTCGATGCCGTGCTTCTCGAAGATCTTCTGCTGCTTGCCGTAGTAGAACGGCGCGTGTTCGCCGTACGGATACCAGTTGAGCGTCAGCGTGACCTTGTCCAGCTTCTTGCCGGAGTCGCTGGTGCTGGTCGAGGAGTCCTCGCCGCCGCAGGCGGTGGCCACCAGGACGAGGGGGACGACACCGATCAGGAGTCTGCGCGCATGCATGGGCTGGCCCTTCTCACGAGGAGGTCGGTGCGTGGTTCAGAACGTGGTGGTGGCCGAGGTGTCCCGGCGGCTGGCGTGCCACGGCAGGAGCAGCTTCTCGGCGATCTCGACGACGACGAACAGCACGACGCCGATCAGCGACATCACCAGGAGCCCCGCGAAGAGCATCGGTGTGTCGAGGTTGCCGTTGGCCTGGAGGATGACGTAGCCGAGCCCTTCGTTCGCCCCGACGAACTCGCCGACGACCGCGCCGGTCACCGCGAGCGTGACGGCCACCTTGAGTCCGGAGAACAGATGCGGCAGGGACGCCGGGAAGCGGATCTTCACGAAGGTCTGCCAGGGCTTCGCCCCCATCGTGGCGGACAGTTGGAGCATTTCCGGGTCGACGGCCTTGAGCCCGGTGACCATCGAGATCACCACCGGGAAGAACGCGATGAGCACGGCGATGAGGATCTTGGGCGCGATGCCGAACCCGAGCCACACCACGAACAGCGGGGCGATGGCGATCTTCGGCACGACCTGGGCGAAGAGCAGGATCGGGTAGAGCGTGCGCTCGACCGTCGAGGAGTAGACCATCACCACCGCGGCCAGCACCCCGACGGCGACCGCGATGGCGAAGCCGAGGAGCGTCTCGTACGTCGTCACCCAGGTGTGCTGCCAGAGGTAACCGGCCTTCGAGGTCAGGACGTCGAGCGTCGCACCGGGCGACGGCACGAGATAGGCCCCGATCAGCTCGGCGGCCGCGATCACCCACCAGACGACCAGAGCGGCCAGCAGCAGGGCGAGGGGCCGCCAGCTCTGCTCCGCCGCGCGGACGAGCCGCTCCCCGGGCGTGGGACCGGCCCTGCGGGCGACCCCCGCCGCATCGGCGGGGCGCTTGCTGAGCGCGCTCTGGCTCACGGTGAACTCCCTGAACTTAGAGGGCAGTTGTGGAGAGCTGTGCAATGCTGCGATGCTGCGGGCCGACCGTGAAGGCGCTTTCAGAAAGCGCTTTCTGGTAAGGTGCCGCCACGCTAATGACTGCTCCCGCGCACGGTCAAGAGGTCGTCCCGAAGTTTCGGGGCCCTGCCACCACCGCACCCCTGGGGGTCGAGTTGAGTGAACGGGAAACACCGGTCCACCCCGATACGCGACGACGGGCGCCCGCCGCTCATGTGACGCTCGACGCGGTGGCGCGCGAGGCCGGCGTCTCGCTCGCCACCGCGTCCCGGGCCCTCAACGGCACCACCCGGGTCCGCGACGATCTGCGCGGCCGGGTGCGTGCGGCGGCCGATCTCCTCGGCTACATCCCCAACGCCCATGCCCAGGCCCTCGCCAGCGCCGAGGGCAACCGTACGGTGGGGCTGATCTGCCACGACGTGGGCGACCCGTACTTCGCGGGCATCGCCAGCGGGGTGATGCGCGCGGCCGCCGAGCAGGATCTGCTGGTGATGCTCGCCTCTACCTTCCGGGAACCGGCGCGGGAGATCGCGTACGTCTCGATGCTGCGGGCCCAGCGGGCTCGGGCGATCCTGCTGATCGGCTCGGGTTTCCAGGACCGGGCCTGGGAGCGGGCGATGGACGCCGAGTTGGAGCCGTACGTCCGGGCGGGCGGCCGGGTCGCGGTGGTCAGCCGGCACCGGTCGATGCGGGTGGACACCGTGCAGCCGGAGAACCGGGCCGGGGCGGCGGCGCTCGCTGCCTCGTTGGTGGCGCTGGGGCACCGGGACTTCGCGGTGCTCAGCGGTCCACCCGAACTGACCACGGTGGCCGACCGGTTGGCGGGGTTCCGCGAGGGGCTGGCGGCCGCGGGCATCACCCTTCGGCGGGTGGTGCGGGGCGCGTTCACCCGGGAGGGCGGGCACGCGGCGGCCCGTCAGCTGCTGGCCGCCGGGGGCGCGCGGCCGACCTGTGTGTTCGCGGTGACCGATGTGATGGCGGTCGGCGCGCTGGCCGCGCTGCGGGAGGCCGGTGTGCGCGTCCCGGAGGGCATGTCGCTCGCGGGGTTCGACGACATCCCCGTCGTACGGGAGGTGTCGCCGCCGCTGACCACGGTGGCGCTGCCGCTCACGGAGATGGGCGAGCAGGTGATCGCCCTCGCCCTGCGGACGCCTTCGGGGGCGAGGCGCTCGCGGGTGCTGCGGATCGAGGGGAACGTGGTCCTGCGGGGCAGTACCGGTGCGCCGCCCGGGAGTTGAGCGCCGGGGGGGAGGCGGCGGTGTCAGACGGTGCGGTGGCCCTCCCGGTCGTCGATCTGGCGGACGAGTTCATGGGCGAGCGACTTGATGGTGTCGAGTCCGGCCCGTCCCCAGGGGCGTGGCACGGTGTCGATGGCACAGACGGTGCCCAGCGCGATGCCGGTGCGGTCGATCAGCGGCGCCCCGAGGTAGGAGCGGATGCCTATGTCGTCCACCACCGGATTGCCCGCGAAGCGCGGGTAGTCGCAGACGTCGTCGAGGACGAGGGCCTTGCGCCGGACGAGGACGTGCGGGCAGTAGCCGTGGTCGCGGGCCAGGTAGCGGCTGCTGCGGTTGCTGCCCGCCGCGGCCGAACCGAGGTCCCGGCCACCGCGGTTGCCCGCCGGGGTGTGCAGCCCCGCGAAGAACTGCCGGTTCTCGTCGATGAAGTTGACCATCGAGAAGGGCGTGGCGGTGACTTCGGCCACCTTGTCGGCGAAGGCGTCGAAGTTGTCGTAGGAGGCGTCGGGGCGTTCGCCGAGGTCCAGTTTGCGCAGCCGCTTGGCGCGGGCCGGGCCGTGCCGGTCGGCGGGTGTGAGGAGCATCCGGCCGGTGGCGAAGGATGTCACGGGTGGGCTCCGAAGGTCTGGAGTGGGGCGGGCGCCGAGGTGGCGTTGATGAGGTGCTGGACCAGGGTGACGAGGGCGCCCGTGCCGGAGCTGGCGATCCGGGCGTCGCACAGGACGACGGGCACCTCGGGCCCGAGGTCGAGCGCGGCGCGGATCTCGTCCGGCTCGTAGCGGTAGGCGCCGTCGAACTCGTTGACGGCGACGATGAATCCGATGCCGCGCCGTTCGAAGAAGTCGATCGCGCCGAAGCATTCGGCGAGGCGCCGGGTGTCGGCCAGCACGACCGCTCCGAGCGCGCCCTGCGAGAGCTCGTCCCACATGAACCAGAAGCGCTCCTGGCCCGGGGTGCCGAACAGATAGAGCACATGCTGCTCGGAGAGGGTGATCCGGCCGAAGTCCATGGCGACGGTGGTGGCCGTCTTGGACTCGACCCCTTCCAGGTTGTCCGTCCCCACACTGCTCTGGGTCAGCAACTCCTCGGTGGACAGCGGGGCGATCTCGCTGACCGCGCCCACGAACGTCGTCTTGCCGACGCCGAATCCTCCGGCGACCAGAACCTTGAGGGCCACGGGAAAGAACTCGGCGGTTCCGGTGCGGTCAGAGCTGTCGTCGTAAACCATCGAGCACTGCCTCCAGCAGGGATCGGTCGGTGGGCATGTCGTGGAAAGCGGGAGCGTGCGCGGTGACCGCGCCGCAGGCGACCAGGTCGGAGAGGATGACCTTGGCGACGACCGCGGGCAGCCGGAGGTGTGCGGCGATCTCGGCGACGGACATCGGCCCTTCGCACATGCCGAGGGCGATGGTGTGTTCCGGGCCGAGCGGGATGTCCGGCTCGATGCCCGTGGCCATGATCAGGGAGAGCAGGTCGAACGCGGTGGACGGCCGGGTCCGGCCGTTGCTGATCGTGTACGGGCGGATCAGCCGGCCGGCCGCGTCGTCGAGCAGGGGCCCGTCCTGCGGGGCCGGCATCCTCAGATCCCCGGGGTGAACGGCGCGCCGGCCGGCTGCCGCAGCGGGGTCGTCAGATAGGGACGGACGCTCTTGACCAGCATCGCCATCTCGTAGCCGAGCACCGCGGCGTCGGCCTCACGTCCGGCGAGGACGGCGAGACAGGTGCCGGATCCGGCGGTGGAGACGAACAGGAGCGTGGAGTCCAGTTCGACGACCACCTGCCGGACGTCGCCGTTGTCCCCGAACCGGGCCCCGGCGCTGCGGCCCAGCGAGTACAGACCGGCGGCCAGGGCGGCCATGTGGTCGGCGCTGTCGGGGTCCATGCCGTGCACGGATTTCACCAGCCCGTCGGCGGAGAGCAGCACCGCGCTGCGCGTGTAGGGCACGCGCTGGACCAGCCCGCTCAGCAGCCAGTCCAGGTCCGAGACCTGGCCGGACGGCATATCGCTCGTCATGGTGTCTACTCCTTGAAGGTGGTGTCTTTGCGGGGTTCCGGGACGGCCTGGCCCGGCACGAAGGGCTCGCCCGTCCCACGGTCGTGGGCGCCTTCGGTGCGGCTGCCGCGCCGGTACGTGGCGGTGTCGTGCGGGTACGCGTCGGGCGGGTAGCTGTCCGGTACGGGCAGGCCGCCCGCGGGCAGCGCGTGGTCCGGCCGCGATCCACGGGCCGGACCCGGCCGGTCGTGCGGTGCGGTGGCCCCGCGTACGGGGAGGGGCGAGAGGGATTCCAGAGGGGCGTCGAGCGCGGTCTGCCCCCCGGTCGTCGTGGTGCCGCCGGGGTTCCCGTATCCGCTCTCGGGGCTCTCCTCCTCGGCGTTCTGGGCCTCGGCGAGGTCGACGCCGCGCCGGAAGGCGGCCATGAGGCCGGGGTCGTGCAGGGCGTGCTCGTCCTCGACGCGCGGGGCGGGGGCCTCGCGCAGCTGCGGGACGAGGCTTTCCTGGTTCGTCCGCTTGGGCAGTTCGGGCCGGGCGGGAGAGGGCGCCGCGTGATCGCGCTCGTGGACGGCGGCCGGGGCGGGCCGGTCGTCACGCTCATGGACAGCCGCCGCGCTCGGGCCGCCGCGCTCGGGCGGGGAGGCGGGGGGCGCGGGCCGGTCGATGCGCTCGGCGCGCAGCGGGAGGGGCGGGGCCTGGCCGGGGGGCTGCTGCGGACGTCCGTTCGGCGTGGGGGCGGACGCCTGGGGCGGG
>NZ_LZRD01000002.1 GCF_001687325.1 Streptomyces sp. PTY087I2
AACCGGCTTCTTCTTCGCCGCCATGATCCCCTTGAAGGAGGGGTAGCGCGCCTCACCGGACTGGTCGGTCACCGAGACCACCGCCGGCAGCGACGCCTCCAACTGCTCGGTCGCGGTGTCACCGTCACGCCGCCCGGTCACCACACCGTCGTTCACCGACACCTCGGACAGCAGCGTCACCTGCGGCACACCCAGCCGCTCCGCCAGCAACGCCGGCAGCACACCCATCACACCGTCCGTCGAGGCCATACCGCAGATCACCAGGTCATAGCCGGTCTTCTCGACCGCCTTCGCCAGCACCAGCGACGTACCCATCACATCCGTACCGTGCAGATCGTCGTCCTCGACGTGAACCGCCTTGTCCGCACCCATCGACAACGCCTTGCGCAACGCGTCCTTGGCATCCTCCGGACCCACCGTCACCACGGTGATCTCCGCATCATCAGCCTCGTCCGCGATCTGCAACGCCTGCTCGACCGCGTACTCGTCCAGCTCCGACAACAGACCGTCGACATCCTCACGGTCCAGCGTCAGGTCATCGGCGAAACGCCGGTCACCGGTCGCGTCGGGCACGTACTTCACACAGACAACGATCCTCAAGCTCACGCCGGCTCTCCTGCCTACCTGGGTGTGGTCCCACCTGGGTGTCATTCGTACTGATGAAGAGACTATGGCACTCAGTACCCTCTGTAAAGGTACCCAGTGCCAAAATGCCTCTTCCGGTGCTACGTTTCGCCGCATGAGCGAGGCGCGAGGACCCGAGAAGAAGGCACCCATGCGGGAGGTGCTGGCGCAGGCGGCCTTCCAGCTCTTCCTGGAGCGGGGCTTCGAGCGGACGACCGTGGACGACATCGTGGCGCGGGCCGGTGTGGGCAGGCGTTCGTTCTTCCGCTACTTCCCGTCGAAGGAGGACGCGGTCTTCCCGGACCATGAGCGCTGCCTCGCCGAGATGACCGAGTTTCTGGCAGCCGCCGACGACAGCGATCCGGTGGGTGCGGTGTCCGACGCCGCGCGCATCGTGCTGCGGATGTACGCGGCCAACCCCGAGTTCTCCGTACAGCGCTACCGGCTCACCCGGGAGGTGCCCGGACTGCGGACATACGAGCTGTCCGTGGTGCGCCGCTACGAGCAGACGCTCGCCGGTCATCTGCGGAGCCGGTTCGGTGAGGGCGGCGACGGGGCGTTGCGGGCCGAGATGATCGCCGCGTCCGTGGTCGCCGCGCACAACAACGGGCTGCGGCTGTGGCTGCGTTCGGGCGGGGAGGGCGACCCCGAGGTGGCCGTCGACCAGGCGCTCGCCCTGGTGCGCGAGGTGTGGGGGCGGCCTGCCGCCTCCACCGCCCCGGCCGCCTCCGAAGCCTCTGCCGTCCCCGCTGCCCCTGCCGCCCCCTTCACGGTCTCCGGTGACGGTGACGGTGAGGTGGTCGTGATGGTCGCGCGGAAAGGGACCCCGATGTGGCGCGTCGTGCAGCAGATCGAGGCGGCCGTCGGCGAGAACTGAGTATCAATGGGCACTCAGTGCCTTTACTGTCCGGCACTCAGTGCCATATGGTGCGGACGCGCCGGCAGTGCAGGTGCGGCGCGTCCGAGTCGAGCGCAGGGGGTCGAGCCGTGTCCCAGACAGGTATGGGTACCGTCCAGAAGGCGCACGAGGAGTGCGGCCTTGCCTACCACCGCTGCCGCTGGTGCGGCACCGCCTCCTTCCGGCGGCTGCTGTGCCCGGTGTGCGCGTCCAGTGAACTGGAGCCCGAACGCACCACCGGCCACGGCGTGGTCGTCCGGACCGCCGTGATCCACCGCTACACCGAGGCGGCTCGCAACGAGTCCCTGGTCCGGTTCCCCGAGGGTTTCGTCTTCCGCTGCCAGGTCGTCGGGGCCGCGCCGCAGATGGTGACGGTCGGCGCCCGGGTGAAGCCCCTGGCCGGTGAGGAGCCGGAGTCGTCGGGGGCGGTCGTCCTGGAACTCTGCGAGCCGCCCGCCCAGCGGGACTGGGTCTGACGCGACACGGGAGCGCGGGTGGAGGCCGGGGCCCCTCAGCCCCGGTGCGGCGGCCTCGCCGCGCGGGCCGTCAGGCCCTCCCGCGTGGTTGACCCAGGTCGAGGTGCCGAACAGGACCCGGTCGCGGGCCAGGCCCCGGGCGTGGTGGAGCAGCGGTTCCCACCCCGAGCCGGGCTTCGGCATGTGCTGGGGCCGGTGCGAGGAGAACTCGAGGTAGACGCCCGGGTGGAGGCCGGCCGGAAGTCCGCCGCGCAGGCAATCTCGGCGCCCGCGCCCGCCGCTGCCCCGGTCAGCCCCGCGATCACCAGCTTCGGCAGATGCAGGATCGCCTCGCGGACCCGCAGACAGTGGGTGTCCGAGTGACCGGATCGAGGGGCCAATCGAGGGGCCAGGGGGCTCGTGATTGGGTGGAGCCATGATCGATGACTTCCTGTACGGGACCGCCGGGGACACCGGACCGCTGGCCGAGGTCGACGCCGCCGTGCGTGCCGCCGCCGCGGCCGAGATCGTGCCCCGCCACCGGAAGCTCGCCGCCCACGAGATCATCGAGAAGAGCGGCCCGCACGACCTGGTCACCGCCGCCGACCGGCTGGCCGAGGAACACCTGACCGCCGCCCTCACCAAGCTGCTGCCCGGCTCGGTCGTCGTCGGTGAGGAGTCCGTCCACGCCGACCCGGCGGTCTACGACGCCCTCGGCGGTGACGCCCCCGTCTGGATCGTCGACCCGGTCGACGGCACCCGCCAGTTCGTCCGCGGCGAGGCCGGCTTCTGCACGCTGGTCGCCCTCGCCCAGCACGGCGAGATCCACGCCTCCTGGACGTACGCACCGGTCCTCGGCGAGATGGCCGTCGCCGTCCGCGGCCGGGGCGCCACGCTCAACGGCGCCCCGATACGCGCCGGGGCACCCGCCCCCGGTGCCGTGCTGAACGTGGCGATGTCGCACCCCGACTACACCACCGACGCCCAGAAGCGGGCCCTGCTCGGCCTGCGCACCGACGGCATCGCCGCCCGGCCCTGCGGCTCGGCTGGCCTGGAATACCTCGCGGTGGCGCGCGGGGAGCTGGACGCCACCGCGTTCAACTGGGAGTACGCCTGGGACCACGCGGCCGGACTGCTCCTGGTCACCGAGGCGGGCGGCGCGCAGTCGACCCTGTCCGGCGTCCCGTTCCGCATCGCGGGCGGCAACGACCTGCCGTTCACGGCGGCCCGCGACGCGGCCACCGCCGAACGGATCCTGACGGCGCTGCGGGCGGGCGGCTGACGGAGAGCGGGTGCCCCGGCCCGACCACCCCGCGGATCCGCGGGGGTCCGCGTCCGCGCTGTCGGTGGGGCCGCATACCCTGGGAGTCCGACTGCCGGCCGACGAAGGAGTCCCAAGGTGCCGTCGATGCTCGATGCGGTCGTGGTGGGCGCGGGACCCAACGGGCTGACCGCCGCGGCCGAACTGGCCCGCCGGGGCTTCTCCGTGGAGGTCCACGAGGCGCACGACACCATCGGCGGAGGCGCGCGCACCGAGGAGCTGACCCTTCCCGGATTCCGGCACGACCCGTGTTCCGCCGTGCACCCCCTGGGGATCGGCTCGCCAGCGTTCCGGGCGATGCCCCTGGACCGGCACGGCCTGGAGTGGCTGCACCCCGAGGTCGACCTCGCCCACCCCTTCCCCGACGGCACGGCCGCCGCCCTCACCCGCTCCGTCGGCGAGAGCGCCATGACGCTGGGGGCCGCCGACGCCGGCGCCTACCGCCGCCTCATGGCCCCCTTCCTCGGCCGCTGGGACACCCTGGCCGCCGACTTCCTGCGCACCCCCTGGGAGAGCCTGCCCCGCGACCCGTACCGGCTGGCCCGCTTCGGTCTGCTCGGCCTCCAGCCCGCCACCTGGGTCTCCCGGCGCTTCCAGGGCGAGAGGGCGCGCGGCCTCTTCGCCGGGCTCGCCGCCCACGCCATAGCGCCCACCAGCGGCTTCGCCACCTCGGGGATCGCCCTCGTCTTCGCGCTCGCCGCCCACGAGAACGGCTGGCCGGTGCCGCGCGGCGGCTCCCAGGCCATCTCCGACGCCCTCGTCTCCCTGCTCCGGGAACACGGCGGCACGATCCGCACCGGCAGCGAGGTCAAGCGGCTGGACGAACTGCCGCCCGCCCGCGCCTACATCTTCGACACCTCGCCCGCCGCCCTCGCCCGTATCGCCGGACTCGGCAGCGCCTACCACCGCTACCGCTACGGCGCCTCCGCCTTCAAGATCGACTACGCGCTGTCCGGTCCCGTCCCCTGGGCCGCGCCCGAGGCCCGCCGCGCGGGCACCGTCCACATCGGCCCCACCGCCACCGCCATCGACGCGGCGCTCAAGGCCGCCGTCGACGGCCGGGACCCCAGCGTCCCCTTCCTCATCACCGCCCAGCCCACCCTGACCGACCCCTCCCGGGCCCCCGAAGGACGCCATGTCTTCTGGGTGTACGGACATGTCCCGGCGGGCTGGGAGGGCGACGCCACCGACGTCATCGAACGCCAACTGGAGCGCTTCGCCCCCGGGTTCCGCGATCTGGTCCTCGCCCGCGCGGTCGCCGGACCGCCCGAACTCGCCGCGCGCAACGCCAATTACATCGGCGGCGACATCGCGTGCGGAGCCTTCGCCGGCCTCCAGACCCTGATCCGCCCCAAGCTCGCCCGCGTCCCGTACGCCACCGCGCACCCCGCGGTGTTCCTCTGCTCATCGGCCACCCCGCCCGGACCCGGGGTGCACGGCATGTCCGGTCACCACGCCGCCAAGGCCGTATGGCGGCGGCTGCGGGCGGCTTCCTGAGCCAGCCCCCCGGCTTTCGCCGCGGGTCCGCCCGACGGGTCGCCCCGACCGGGCGGCGAAGGCCCCCGGCGCGCGGCATGATGTCCGCATGAGCACCTCTGTCTCTCCCGCCGTACGTCTGGTCCGCGGCGACATCACCGACCAGTCCGTCGACGTCATCGTCAACGCGGCGAACTCCTCGCTGCTCGGCGGCGGCGGAGTCGACGGCGCCATCCACCGGCGCGGCGGACCCGACATCCTCGCCGCCTGCCGTGAACTGCGCGCCTCGCGGTACGGAAAGGGCCTGCCCACCGGGCAGGCCGTCGCCACCACCGCCGGACGCCTCGACGCGCAGTGGATCGTGCACACCGTCGGCCCGGTCTTCTCCAGCGCCCAGGACCGCTCCGCCCTGCTCGCCTCCTGCTACCGCGAATCCCTGCGCCTGGCCGCCGAGTTGGGGGCCAAGTCCATCGCGTTCCCGGCGATCTCCACCGGCATCTACGGCTGGCCGATGGACGACGGGGCCCGGATCGCGGTGCGCACCGTCCTGGCGGAGACCGTGGAGCCGGTCGAGGAGGTGCGCTTCGTGCTCTTCGACGCGCACGCGTACGTGGAGTTCGAGGAAGTCCTCGCGATGCGCGGCTGAGCGCGCGCACTCCACGGGGGGCGGTCCCGGCGCTCGTACGGCTGTCGGATTTCCGCGTGACGTCCGTGTCGGATTTCCGCCAGCCAAGCCCCTGACCGGTGAACCATCCTGGAACTATGCACACCGACACCGAGCGCTGCGTGCGGGCCGTCCAGTCCAAGGACGCCCGCTTCGACGGCTGGTTCTTCACCGCGGTCCTCACCACCCGGATCTACTGCCGCCCCAGCTGCCCCGTCGTGCCGCCCAAGACCCGCAACATGACCTTCTACCCGAGCGCCGCCGCCTGCCAGCAGGCCGGATTCCGGGCCTGCAAGCGGTGCCGCCCCGACACCAGCCCCGGCTCCCCGGAGTGGAACGCCCGCGCCGACGCGGTCGCCCGCGCCATGCGCCTCATCCAGGACGGGGTCGTCGACCGCGAAGGGGTGCCCGGGCTCGCCGCCCGGCTCGGCTACTCCGCCCGCCAGATCGAACGCCAGCTGCTGGCCGAGCTGGGCGCCGGACCGCTGGCCCTGGCCCGCGCCCAGCGGGCCCAGACCGCCCGGCTCCTCATCGAGACGACCGGACTGCCCATGGCCCAGGTGGCGTTCGCCGCCGGCTTCTCCTCGATCCGCAGCTTCAACGAGACGGTCCGCGAGGTCTTCGCCCTGGCCCCCGGCGACCTGCGCACCCGCGCCGCCCGGGGCCCGCGGACCACCGCCGTACCCGGCGTCATCGCGCTCCGCCTGCCGTACCGGGCCCCGCTCAACCCCAGCAACCTCTTCGGCCACCTCGCCGCGACCGCGGTCCCCGGCGTCGAGGAGTGGCGCGACGGCGCGTACCGGCGCACGCTGACCCTCCCGTACGGACACGGCATCGTCGCCCTGACCCCGAAACCCGACCACATCGCCTGCCGGCTCTCCCTCACCGACCCCCGCGACCTCACCCGGGCCATCAGCCGCTGCCGCTGGCTCCTCGACCTGGACGCGGACCCGGTCGCCGTCGACGCCCAACTGCGCACCGACCCGCTGCTGGCCCCGCTGGTCGACGCGGGCCCCGGCCGCCGGGTGCCGCGCACCGTGGACGGCGCGGAGTTCGCCGTACGCGCGGTGCTCGGCCAGCAGGTCTCCACCGCCGCCGCCCGCACCCACGCGGCCCGGCTGGTCACCGCCCACGGCGTCCCGGTCGACGACCCCGAGGGCGGGCTCACCCACCTCTTCCCGACCCCTCAGGCGCTGGCGGAGCTCGACCCGGAGGCCCTCGCGCTGCCGCGGACCCGCCGCACCACCCTCACCACGCTCGTCGCCGCCCTCGCGGAGGACCGGCTGCGGCTCGACACCGACACCGACTGGGAACGGGCCCGCGCCGAACTGGCCGCGCTGCCCGGCTTCGGCCCCTGGACCGTCGAGTCCATCGCCATGCGGTCCCTCGGCGACCCCGACGCCTTCCTCCCCACCGACCTCGGCATCCGCCGCGCCGCCGAACGGCTCGGCCTGCGGGCCACCCCCGCCGCCCTCACCGCACGGGCCGCCGACTGGCGCCCCTGGCGGGCGTACGCCGTGCAGTACCTCTGGACGGTGGACGACCACCCCATCAACCACCTCCCCGCCTGAAGGAGGCCCCTCCATGAGCCCCACGACCCCCAAAACCGCCACGACCCCGGTCGTCAAGCAGCACACGGTCGTCGACAGCCCCTACGGCCCGCTGACGCTCGTCGCCACCGACGGCGTCCTGTCGGCCCTCTACATGACCGACCAGCGCCACCGCCCGCCCGAGGAGACCTTCGGCGTACCGGATCCGGAGCCCTTCGGCGAGACGATCCGGCAGCTCGGCGAGTACTTCGCCGGGGACCGCACCGCCTTCGACCTGCCGCTGAACCTGGCGGGCACCCCGTTCCAGCGGAGCGTCTGGGCGGAGCTGCTGAAGATCCCGTACGGCGAGACCCGTACGTACGGCGAACTGGCCGAAGAACTCGGCAAACCGGGCGCCTCGCGGGCCGTCGGCCTCGCCAACGGCAAGAACCCGGTCGGGATCATCGTCCCGTGCCACCGCGTGATCGGCGCCTCCGGGAGCCTCACCGGATACGGCGGCGGCCTGGACCGCAAGCAGCGGCTGCTCGCCTTCGAGAGCGGCGGTACGGGGGAGGAGGCACCGGCCCTGTTCTGAGCGCGGGCGGGGACGCACAGAACTACCGCGGGCGGGGGCGCACCGAAAACCGTGGGCAGGCGCGTACCGAAAACCGCGGGCAGGCTCGCACCGAAAACCGCGGGCGGGGGCGCCCGGAACCGGAACGCCTCCGCCCCGCCGCGCCGGCCTCAGCCGGTGAAGATCTCCACGGCCGTCCAGATGGCGAGGCCCAGCATGCAGAGACCGCCGATGCGCTGCACGGTCTTCAGCGGTACGCGCTTCGCGATGAACTTCCCCGCCAGCAGCGCCAGCGCCGACACCGACATCAGGGCGGCGGCCGAACCGATCGCCGTGGACCAGGTGCCGTTGCTCGCCGCGAGGTTGGCGGTGGTGATCTGCGTCAGATCGCCCCACTCGCTGATGAAGACCGCCATGAACGCCGTCGAGTAGACCGGCCAGAAACCGGTCACCGTCTTCACCTCGGTCTCGTCATCGTCGTCCCCGCCGCTGCCGCGCAGCAGGAGGAACGCGCCGAGCGAGAAGAGCGAGGCCGAGACGAGCTTGACGATCCAGTCGGGCAGCAGCCCGATGAGGCTCCCCGCACCGACGGCGATGGCGACATGCACGATGAACGCGGACGACGTGCCGAACCACACGTAGAGCGGGCGCATCCGCGTGCCCATGGCCAGCGAGGCGAACATCGTCTTGTCGGGGAGCTCCGCGAGGAAGATCAGCCCGAAGGCGGTGATGATCGCCAGGAGGTCGAGATGCATTCCGGGTGGCTTTCTGTTGCGAGCCGGGCCCCGGATCTTCGCGAAGCGCCGCACGGGCTTTTCGGAGGACCACTCGGCCCGGCATGACGGCAGCGCCCACAGGGCGTGGACGTGTCATACAGGACCGAAGGTCTCGCCCGCCCGCGGAAATCCTTCTCAGGATCCACGAGCCCGGCCACCGGGAACCCGAGGGCTCCAGTGTGTCGACGACCGGTTTGCGGGGCTACTCCCCTTCGCAGCCGTCAACGATACCCCACTCGGCTTGGTGAGGGTGCTGGTGTTCGAACCGCGGACGCCTCGGTAGAGTCGTGGTGATCACCCGGACCGGCCGTGGTCCTCACCTGACATCACCCCTCACCCCTCTCTCCGCGACGGGAAGTGCCCCGATGAGCCGCCGCTCCCGCAAGGACGTGCCCGCCCAGGGCGCCGGCCGCCCCACCGTCAGCGTCTGCCGGGGCTGCTGCTGCGGCACCGAGAAGATCCCGGGCGTCGACCACGCGGCCCAGCTGGCCCGGCTGCGTTCCGGACTGGAGGGCGCCGCCACCGTACGGGCGGTCGAATGCCTGGACGCCTGCGAGCAGGGCAACGTGATCGTCGTGCAGCCCTCCGCCGAGGGGCGCAGGGCCGGGGGCCGGCCGGTCTGGCTGGGTCTGGTCAACGACGAGCACGCCGAGCAGGACATCGTGACCTGGGCGACGGAGGGCGGGCCGGGGCTCGCGGACGCCCCGGACATCCTCGACCTGTACGTCTTCAAGCCCTCGCGCCGGGTCTCGGCCGGCCTGGACGGCTGAGAACCCGCTGCCGCCGGGGCTCCCTCACCGGCCCTGTGTCAGCCGGTGCAGCCGCAGGGCCAGCTGGATCTCCAGCGTGCGTGCGGGCGAGTTCCAGTCCGGGCCGAGAAGTCGGCCGATGCGCTCCAGCCGCTGCACCACCGTGTTCACATGCACATGGAGCAGCGACTTGGTCCGGGTCAGGCTCGCGCCCTCGGCGAAATAGGCGTCCAGCGTGGTGACGAGGTCGGTGCCGCGCCGGCTGTCGTAGTCGAGCACGGGCCCCAGCGTCCGCCGGACATAGCCGCCCAGGTCCGCCTGGTCTCCCAGCAGTACGCCGATGAACCCCAGGTCCGCGATGGCCCCGCCGCTCCCGGTGCGGCCGAGGGCGCGCAGCGCGGCGAGGCAGCGGTCGGCCTCGCGGTGCGCGTCGGGCAGCTCGGCCGGACCCGTGGCCGGACCCGCCGCGCCCACCGTGACGGGGAAGCCGACCGCCTGGCCCAGCTCGGCGGCGAGCGTCTGCGCGGACGGCCCCGGCGCGTCGGAGGGAGCGACCAGGACGACGTGGTCGTGGTGGAGCCCGGCCAGACCGTTGAGGGCCTGCGCGCTGCGGGCGGACGCGGCAAGCAGCCGGTGGCGGGGGGCCACCTCGCTGTGCGCGACGAACACGCTGTGCCGACGGTTGAGGTTGACGCCCAGCCGGCGGGCGCGGGCGGCGAGGGTGCCCGGGTCGCCGGTGCGCGCGAGCAGATCGCCCAGCAGCTCTCCCCGCACCCGGTCCTCCGTCTCCGCGACCGAGCGGCGCAGCAGCATGAGCAGCGCGGTGACGACGCTGGCCCGCTCGAACAGCAGCCGGTCGGCGTCCGCGAGCCCGGCCCGGCCGGTCAGGGCGATGGAGCCGAGGAGCTCGGGCCCGGCGAGTACGGCGCAGACCCAGGTGCCGTCCAGCGGCACCGCCCGGCCCCGGGCCCGGGAGGCCGACACCGCCGGGAGCGGCTGCGGCAGCGGCTCGGCGCGCGCCCGGGCCAGCTCCGCGCCGTCCGCGTCGTGGATGAGGATCCCGCCGTCCAGGATGTCGGCGAGCGCCGCCGCCACGTCGTCGGCCCCGCCGCCCTGGAGCACCAGGTCGGTGAGCTGGTCGTGCGCCTCCTCGGCGCGGCGCATCGCCTCGCTGTGCGTCCGGATGGTCTCCGACGCGGCGTTCAGGTCGACCAGCGCGGCCCGGGTCTCCTCCAGCAGCCGCGCCCCGTCGATGGCGATCGCGGCGTGGTCGGCCAGGGAGGACAGCAGCGCCACCTCGGTCGCGGTGAACTCGCGGGGCGACCGGTCGGCCGCGTACAGGACGCCGATGATGCGGGCCCCGAGACGCAGCGGCACGCCGAGGATCGCCCGCAGGCCCTCGTCCAGGACCGCGCTGTCGATGGTGGTGGTGTGGTGGAACCGGGTGTCGGCCTGGTAGTCCCCGGTCGCGTACGGGCGGGCCGTCTGGGCCACCAGCCCGCCCAGGCCCTCGCCCATGCCGAGCCGCACCCGCTGGAACGCCTCGGCCACCGAACCATCGGTGACCCGCATGTACGTGTCGCCCGCGGCGTCGTCGTTGAGCGAGAGATAGGTGATGTCGGTGCCGAGCAGCAGCTTCGCCCGGTGGACGATGGCCCGCAGCACGGCGTCCAGGTCCCGCAGGGCCGCCAGGTCGCTCGCCGTGTCGAACAGGGCGGTGAGCTGCGCCTCGCGCACCCGGTGCTGGCCGAGCGTGCGCCGGATGCGCAGCGCCACGGCGGCGGCCTCGGCGATCTCGGCCACCTCGGCGGCGGAGGCGCCCGCCTCCCGGGCGTCGGCGGCCGGCCGGTCGAACTCCTCGGCCGCCGCACCCTGCGCCAGCAGATCGAGGAGCCGTCGCAGGGCGGGCGCGGAGTGCTGGGCGGGGCGTGTCACGCCGGTGAGCATACGGTGATCGCCTCCCGGGAGGGGCCGAGGGCGGGTCCGGCGGATCAGGACCGGACAGGCCCCGGCGGGCAACGGAACAGCCCTCCCGCGCACCGTACGAGCGGTGCGGCGCGCGGGAGGGCGGGGGATCAGCGGCCGAGGGGGACCGAGTCCTTCACGGTCGCGGCGGGCGCGGCCGGAACGGAATGCTCCAGGCCGTCCTTCGTCAGGTCGCGGCCCCGGGTCTCCTTGGCCACCCAGACCGTCACCGCGGTGACCAGGGAGGCGAAGCAGAGGTAGAGGGAGATCGGGACGGACGACTCGTAGTCCTTGAGCAGTTCGACCGCGATCAGCGGGGCGAGGGCGCCGCCGATGATCGAGGCCAGCTGGGAGCCCATCGAGGCGCCGGAGTAGCGGACCTTCGTGTCGAACAGCTCCGAGATGAACGCCGCCTGCGGACCGTACATCGCGCCGTGCAGCAGCAGGCCGAGCGTGACCGCGAGGACGATGACGGGGAACGACTTGGTGTCCAGGAGCGCGAAGAACCCGAACGCCCAGGCCGCCATGCCCACCGCGCCGATCAGGGTGACCGGGCGGCGGCCCAGCCGGTCCGAGAGCGCACCCCACAGCGGAATGGTCACGAAGTGCACCGCCGAGCCGATCAGGACGGCGTTCAGGGCGTCGCTCTTGGACATCTCCAGGTGCACGGTCACGTAGACGAGCAGGAACGCGGTGAGGATGTAGTACGAGATGTTCTCGCCGAAGCGCGTGCCGATCGCGAGAAGCACCTCGCGCCAGCTCTTGCGGAACACCTCGACGACCGGGGGCTGCTCCTTCTCCCCCTGGGCGGCCGCCTCGGCCGACTTGCGCTGCGCCTCCAGGAAGACCGGGGACTCCTCCACCGAGATCCGGATCCACAGGCCGATCATGACGAGGATGCCGGACAGCAGGAACGGGATGCGCCAGCCCCAGGCGAGGAACGCCTCGTCGGACTGGACGGCCGCGAGCAGCGCCAGGACACCGGTCGCCAGCAGATTGCCGCCGGGCGCACCGGACTGCGGCCAGGAGGCCCAGAAGCCGCGCCGTTCGTCGCCGCCGTGCTCGGAGACGAGCAGCACCGCGCCGCCCCACTCGCCGCCCAGCGCGAAGCCCTGCACCAGGCGCAGGACGGTCAGCAGGATCGGCGCCCACACCCCGATGCTGGCGTGGGTGGGCAGCAGACCCATGGCGAAGGTGGCGCCGCCCATCATGAGCAGGCTGAGCACGAGCAGCTTCTTGCGGCCGATCTTGTCGCCGTAGTGGCCGAAGACGATGCCGCCGAGCGGACGGGCGGCGAAGCCGACCGCGTACGTCAGGAAGGCGAGCAGCGTGCCGACCAGCGGATCGCTGCTGGGGAAGAACAGCGAGTTGAACACGAGCGCGGCAGCCGAGCCGTAGAGGAAGAAGTCGTACCACTCGATGGTGGTGCCGACGAGGCTGGCCGCGACGATGCGGCCGATGCGGCTGTTGCCGGGCGGAGCGGAGTTCGGGGAACCCATGGTGAGTCACCGCGTTTCAGTGGCAGGGCTGTCAGGGACGGGGGTGCGGGTGATGCGGATGGTGCGCCCGGTTCCGGTGGGGGCCGGAGCCGGGGTGGGGTTCAGTGGGCGCCCCAGCCTCCGTCCACGGGGAGCGAGGCGCCGGTGATGTATCCGGTGTGGGGGCCGCAGAGCCAGAGGCAGACCGCGGCGACCTCGTCGGGCTCGATCAGCCGCTTGATCGCGGAGCGCTCCAGGAGGATGTCGGTGACGACCTCCTCCGGCGGGATCCCGTGCGCGGCGGCCTGACCCGCGATCTGGCCCTCCACCAGGGGGGTACGGACATAGCCGGGGTTGACGCAGTTGCTGGTCACCCCGTGCGGGGCGCCCTCCAGAGCGGCCACCTTGCTCAGCCCCTCCAGGCCGTGCTTGGCGGCGACGTACGCGGACTTGAAGGCGCTGGCCCGCAGCCCGTGCATGCTGGAGACGTTGACGATCCGGCCCCACCCGCCGGCGTACATGTGCGGAAGGCACTGCCGCATCAGCAGGAACGGGGCGGTCACCATCACCTGCTGGATCAGCGCGAAGCGGCCCGGCGGGAACTCCTCGATGGGGGACACGTGCTGGAGTCCGGCGTTGTTGACCAGGATGTCCACCCCGGCCGGCAGCGTCCCGACCGCCTCCGCGTCGGCCAGGTCCACGACGTGGGCCACCCCGCCGATCGCGGCGGCGACGGACTTGGCGCTCTCCGCCTCCCGGTCGACCACGTGCACCAGGGCCCCGGCGGCGGCGAGCACCTCGGCGGTGGCCCGCCCGATGCCGCTGCCGCCGCCGGTGACGAGGGCGGCGCGCCCCCTGAGGTCCACGGCCCCGGCGCCCGGCGCCGGGGAGGCGGAGGCTGCGTGAAATTGGCTCGTCATGGCCGGAAACGGTAGAGACACCCGGCCGGACATCCCATGGAGTGAATCTCCACAGTGAGCTCGCGGGAAGTGGCGGACTCCGCTACCTGTTCGGCTTTCCGGGCTCCCCGTTCGGCTTTCCGGCCAGCGGGCAGCGGGTGAGCCGCTCGGCGGGAGTGGCATCCGCGGGCAGCTCCAGGGTGCGGCTCGACGGGGGACGCCGACCGTCGTCCAGCCAGCGTTCCAGCGCCGCGGCCGCCGAACGGTGGCACGGCACGAGCGGACGCAGCCGGTCCGGGAAGGTGTCGAAGAGCGAGTCCACATGCGTGCCGCCCTCGACCCGGTAGTAGCGGTGGAGCGCGCCACGCCCCTGCTGCCGCACCATCCGCGCGTACGTGTCCGAGGTCCGGGAGATCGGGAGCAGCACGTCCAGGGTGCCGTGGAAGCTGATCAGCGGTTTCCCGATACGGCCCGTCAGAGCGATCTTCGCGACCGCGTCGCGGACCTCGTCCGGCCGCTCCGCGTACACGTAGTCGGCGTCGCAGGCGGGGGTCCCGGGCGCGCAGAAGGGCGTGCCCGCCTCGGTCGCGCCGTCGAAGTCCGGGTCCAGCTCCTCCCGGTAGATCCGCTGGGTCAGGTCCCAGTAGTACTGGTGGTGGTACGGCCACAGGAACTCCGAACCGGCCGGGTATCCGGCGGCCGTCATGGTCCGGTGGGCGTCCTCGGCGTCCGCGCCCCCGGCGGCGTAGCGCGGGTAGGCACGCAGGGCGGGCGGCAGGAAGGTGAGCAGGTTCGGCCCCTCCGCGCGCCAGAGCGCCCCCTCCCAGTCCACCCCGCCGTCGTACAGCCCGGGATGGTTCTCCAGCTGCCAGCGCACCAGATAGCCGCCGTTGGACATGCCCATCGCCAATGTGCGCGAGGGAGGCCGCAGATAGCGCTGGGCGACCACCAGCCGGGCCGCGCGGGTGAGCTGGGTGAACCGGGTGTTCCACTCGGCGATCGCGTCACCGGGCGCCCGGCCGTCCCGGTGGAACGCGGCCGAGGTGTTGCCCTTGTCGGTGGCGGCGAACGCGTAGCCCCGGTCGAGCGCCCAGTCCCCGAAGGCCCGGTCGTTGGCGTACTGCTCGCGCACCCCGGGCGAACCGGCCACGACGAGGCCGCCGTTCCAGCGGTCCGGGAGCCGGATGACGAACTGGGAGTCGTGGTTCCAGCCGTGGTTGGTGTTGCCGGTCGACGTGTCGGGGAAGTACCCGTCGATCTGGATGCCCGGTACGCCGCTGGGGGTGGCCAGGCCCTCCGGGGTGAGCCCCGCCCAGTCGGCCGGGTCGGTGTGCCCGGAGGCCACCGTCCCCGCCGTGGTCAACTCCGCAAGGCAGTCGACTTGTTGGCGGGCCGCTCCGGGGACGCGGATGGCGTCCTGGCGTGCACAGTGCCCGTGCCCGTGCCCGCCGGAGTCCGGGGCCAGGGGAGCCGCGGCGGACGGGGCCGCCGTCCAGGCCGTCAGCACGGCCGCCGCGACGGCCGCCCCGCGCAGCCACCGGCCCCGGGACGGGCGGTGGGCGGCGTCGTGTGGTGGCCCGGCGCGCCGGGGCGCCGGTGGTACCGGGGGTGGGGTCAGCATGAGGTGTGCCTCCGTCGGGTGGGCGATGTGCGTGGGGTCTGTCAGGCGCAGGAGCCGTCGGCGAGGACGTAGTGGCCCGCCGGGGACTCCTTGAGGGTGTGGGTCACGAAGGTGTTGTAGAGCCCCAGATGCTGGCCGGAGCCCTTGGCGTACACCTGGCCGCCGGTGGTGGTGGCCCGGCCGGCGCGTACGTGCTCGTAGTTGTTCGCCGTCCAGCAGGCGGCGGGCTCGGTGGGCGGGTCCACGGGCGGCTCGGGGACGGTGGTGCCGTCGAGACCGAAGAACCGGGTGATCCAGTAGCCGGAGCAGATCGAGTCGATGAAGTGCTGGGTGCCGGTCGCACCGCACTGCTCGGCGCCGCTGCCCGGATCGACCGGGGTGCCGTGCCCGATGCCGGGCACCCTGTCGACCTCGACGACGCTCCGGCCGTCCGCCGCCAGATACTCGCTCCTGCGGGTGCTGTTGGGGCCGATCGTGGAGGTACGGTCCGGGGTCTGGCCGAGCCCGTGCACCGCGGTCCACTGGTCCCGCAGCTCGTCGGCGTTCCTCGGGGCGACGGTCGCGTCGTTGTCCCCGTGCCAGATCGCCACCCGGGGCCAGGGGCCCGCGAAACCGGGGTGCGCGTCCCGGACGGCCTGCGCCCAGGCGGCCGGGGTGCGGTCCACGCCGGGGCTCATGCAGCCGAACGCCGAGACGACGTCGACCCCGCAGCCGTACGGGATCCCGGCGACGACCGCGCCCGCGGCGAACACGTCCGGGTAGGCGGCCAGCATCACGGAGGTCATCGCCCCGCCCGCCGAGAGACCCGTGACCTGGACCCGGCCGGGGTCCGTGCCGTAGGCGGCCGCGGCGTGCGCGACCATCTGCCGGATCGACGCGGCCTCGCCCTGGCCCCGCCGGGTGTCGCTCGGCTGGAACCAGTTGAAGCACTTGTTGGCGTTGTTGGCGGTGGTCGTCTCGGCGTACACGACGAGGAAACCGTGCCGGTCGGCGAAGGTGTTGAGACCGGCGTTGTCGGAGTAGATCTGCGCGCTCTGGGTGCAGCCGTGCAGGGCGACGACCACGGGCGCGTTCGCGGGCAGCGCCGCGGGCCGGTACACGTACATGTTCAGGGCGCCGGGGTTGGCCCCGAACGAGGTGACCCGCTCCAGGGCGGCGGCCGCCCGCGCCTCGGCGGGTGCCGCGGCGCTCGCGGAGGCCGTCCCCGGTCCTGCCAGGGCCGCCCCGGTGGCCAGGGCGACGACGGCGGCGAACCGGCGGACGGCACGGCTCCACCGCCCGCCGCGCCGGGCCCCGGGCGGAGCGGGGTGTGGGGGAATGATGTGCGACATGGTGACCTCCCGTGGGACGGTGCACGGGATCGCCCGTGATCCCGTGACCCCGGCCGGGGCGCGCCATGCGGGAGCGCGGTACGGCCGGGGTGCGGTCACCGTAGGAAGGGGGCGGGAGGCCGGGTAATGGCGATGTTCTCCACAACGGGCCCGGGAGCCCGGGGCCACCACCTGTTGCCGGGAGCGCGCCGGGCTGCTACGTGCGTACCGATACCGGCTCGTGCGCCACGGTCAGCTCCGCCCCGGTCGCGGTCCGCACCTGATCGACCGTCACCCCGGGGGCCGTCTCCCGCAGCAGGAAGCCGTCGGGGGTGACGTCCAACACCGCGAGATCGGTGATGATCCGGTGCACGACGCCCCGGCCGGTCAGCGGCAGGGCGCATTCCTGGAGGAGCTTGGGGGAGCCGTCGCGCGCCGTGTGCTCGGTCAACACGATGACGTGCCGGGCCCCGTGGACGAGATCCATGGCGCCGCCCATCCCCTTGACCATCTTGCCGGGGATCACCCAGTTCGCCAGATCGCCGGAGGCGGACACCTGCATCGCGCCCAGGACCGCGACGTCGATGTGCCCGCCCCGGATCATCGCGAAGGAGAGCGCGGAGTCGCCACAGGACGCCCCGGGCAGCAGGGTCACCGTCTCCTTGCCCGCGTTGATCAGGTCGGCCCTGACCTCGGACGCGACGGGGTAGGGGCCGACGCCGAGGATGCCGTTCTCCGACTGGAACACCACCTCGACGCCGTCCGGCAGATGGTCGGGGATGAGCGTCGGCAGACCGATGCCGAGGTTGACGTAGGAGCCGTCGGGCAGCTCGCGTGCGGCGCGGGCCGCCATCTGCGTACGTGTCAGCGGCATGTCAGCGGTTCCCTTCGCGAACGGCGGGGACGGCGTGAACGGCGGGGCCGGAGTGGGCAGGGCCGGCAGGCCGGACGGTCAGGCGCTCGACGCGCTTCTCGGCACGTGGATCGTCCGCGCCGATGGGGACGACCCGCTGGACGAAGATCCCGGGCAGATGGACGTCGTCGGGGGCGAGTTCGCCCGGCTCGACGAGTTCCTCGACCTCCGCCACGGTGATGCGCCCGGCCATGGCGGCGAGCGGGTTGAAGTTACGGGCGGAGGAGTCGAAGCGGAGGTTGCCGTGCCGGTCGCCCACGGCGGCGCGCACCAGCGCGAAGTCGGTGGTGATGCCCTCCTCCAGCAGGTGCTCGCGCCCGCCGAAGACCCGGGTCTCCTTGGCCGGCGACGCGACCGCGACGGAGCCGTCCGCGCCGTGCCGCCAGGCCAGACCGCCCTCGGCGATCATGGTGCCCGCACCGGCCGGTGTGTAGAACGCCGGGATGCCGGAGCCGCCCGCCCGCAGCCGTTCCGCCAGGGTGCCCTGGGGGACGAGCTCCACCTCCAGCTCCCCTTGGAGGTACTGGCGCGCGAACTCCTTGTTCTCCCCGACGTACGAGCTGGTCATCCGAGCGATCAGCCCCGCACGCAACAGGAGCCCCAGGCCCCAGTCGTCCACCCCGCAGTTGTTGGACACCACCCTGAGCTCACCGGCTCCGCGCTCCAGCAGAGCGTGGATCAGCACATTCGGTATCCCGCACAGCCCGAACCCGCCCACGGCCAGCGACGCCCCGCGCCCCACGTCCGCGACCGCGTCCGCCGGGTCAGCGACCACCTTGTCCCTGCTCATCCGTACACCTCTCACCGCATCGACTGCGCACGAGACTAGGAATCGCGGACGCCCCCGGGCGATGGTGGACGGCCACACATCGGGGCCGGCCCGGATAGTGGTGCCACCGATCCGGCACCTGCCCCCGACCGTGCTCTTCGGGGATCCCGGCCCCTGGGCGGAACGCGCCGGGGTAGGGTCCGCGCATGGCCAAGGTGACCGTCAGTCTGGATGCCGAACTCGTCGTCGAAGTGATGGTCCTCGCGGGGGTGGGGAACCCGCAGGACGCCGTCGAACTCGTGGTGCGCGACTACATCGCGCGCGGTCACCGCACGGAGGCTGTCGTCGCCGAGCGGGAGGGAGCGGCGCGCGAGGTGGAGATCAAACCGGAGGCACAGCAGGGCTGACCGCCGTCGGGCCGGCTGTCGGAAAGCCCCGTCTACGCGACCGGCTCGCCGACCGGGGCGGGAGGGGCCGGTCGGCGCGGCAGAGGGAGGCCCCTTCTACGTGACCGGTGCGGAGGGAGGCACCCTTTCCAACGTGACCGGCGCGGAGGAGGGCCCCTTTACGCGACCGGCTCGCCGTCCTCCAGCTCCACCGGGCCGCTGCCCGACGCCAGGGCTGCCAGCGCTGCCCGGACCCGGCCGGCGAGCGGGCCCAGCAGGTAGCCGTCCAGGTCGGCGGGGGCCACCAGGCGCCAGGACAGCAACTCCTCCTCCTGGAGCCGGATCGCCGCCAGCCGGTCGGCGGTCAGCACCCCGCCGTCGTACACGTACGCCACGATCGGCGGCCGGGCCGGGCCCCGCACCCAGTCCACGGCGAGCAGCCGGCCCGGGGCCACGTCGAGTCCGATCTCCTCCGCCGTCTCGCGGCGGGCGCCCTGCCGGGGGCCTTCGCCTGTCTCCGACTCGACGGTCCCGCCGGGCAGCGCCCAGCCCTTGCGGTAGTTCGGCTCGACCAGCAGGACCCGTCCGTTCGCGTCGCGGAAGAGCGAGGCGGCACCGGCGAGGACCCGGGGGAGCCCGGCGATGTACGCGGCGTAGCCGGCGTCGGGAGTCGTCACGGCCGACAGCGTAGTGGGCAGGGGTCCGGACCGTACGACCGTGGACGGCCATGGGCAGATCAGGGGTCGTGCGGATAGGGTCGGGGCGGCGCGACTGCCTGTTCGAAAGCAAGGGATGCAAGGTGACGGACGGAGCAGATGTGGAGACCGCCCGCGTGCTGGTGGCGGCGGACAAGTTCAAGGGCTCGCTCACGGCCGTACAGGTCGCGGAGCGGGTGACGGCCGGGCTGCGGCGCGTGGTCCCCGGCCTGGCGGTGGAGACCCTGCCGGTCGCGGACGGCGGCGACGGTACGGTCGCGGCGGCGGTGGCCGCCGGGTTCGAGCGCCGCGAGGCGCGGGTGACCGGCCCTCTCGGCGACCCGGTGACGGCGGCGTACGCGCTGCGCGGGTCCACCGCCGTGGTGGAGATGGCCGAGGCCTCGGGCCTCCAGCACCTGCCCGACGGGGTGTTCGCCCCGCTCACGGCCACCACGTACGGCTCGGGTGAGCTGCTGAAGGCGGCCCTGGAGGCGGGGGCGACGACGATCGTGTTCGGGGTCGGCGGGAGCGCCACCACCGACGGCGGCGCGGGCATGCTCGCCGCGCTCGGCGCCCGCTTCCTGGACGCGGACGGCAAGCCGGTGGGCCCCGGCGGCGGGGGACTGGCCGCCCTGGCCGAGGCCGATCTCTCCGGGCTCGACCCGCGCCTGAAGGACGTCGACCTGATCCTGGCCAGCGACGTGGACAACCCGCTGACCGGGCCCAAGGGGGCGCCCGAGGTGTACGGGCGGCAGAAGGGCGCGAGCGAGGAGGACATCGCGGTCCTCGACGCGGCCCTCACGCACTACGCCTCGGTCCTCGGCCCCGACACGGCGGCGCTGCCCGGCGCGGGCGCGGCCGGCGGCATCGGCTACGGGGCCCTCGTCGCCCTCGGCGCCCGCTTCCGCCCCGGCATCGAGGTCATGCTCGACGTCCTCGGCTTCGCCCCCGCGCTGGCCCGCGCCACGCTGGTGATCACGGGCGAGGGCTCGCTCGACGAGCAGACCCTCCACGGCAAGGCCCCGGCCGGGGTCGCCGCCGCCGCCCGCGCGGCCGGAATCGAGGTCGTCGCGGTCTGCGGCCGCCTGGCCCTGCCCGAGGAGGCCCTGACCGGGGCGGGCATCGCGCGCGCCTACGCCCTGGCGGATCTGGAACCGGACCCGGCGGTCTCGATGGCCGAGGCAGGCCCGCTGCTGGAACGGGCGGCGGAGTCGATCGCCAGGGACTTCCTGCTGCGCTGACGTCGGTACGTTCCTGTACGGGGAGGGGGTCCGGGGCGACGACCGGGTAGCGGCTGGCTCCGGGCGACGACCGGGCCCCGCCCCGTGGCG
Organism: Streptomyces sp. PTY087I2; assembly: GCF_001687325.1. Taxonomy (GTDB): domain Bacteria; phylum Actinomycetota; class Actinomycetes; order Streptomycetales; family Streptomycetaceae; genus Streptomyces. Next base: position 20,434 of record NZ_LZRD01000002.1, read on the forward strand.
GCTGCCCGCGACCGGGCCCCGGCCTTCGGCTGAGCCCCGGCCTTGGCGGACCCCGCCGAGGCCGGGCTGCGCCCGTCGGCTGGGGCAGGGCTGCGCTCCCCGGGTCGGCCTCGCCCCCGGCGCCCCAACCTTGGCGAGCCCGGCCTGTGTCAGGGCCCCGCCCGAGGGCGGGCTCCAGCTTTCGGCCGGGCCGTGGCCCTTGGCGGGCCCCGCCCGCGACCGGGCTGCACCTTTCAGCCGGGCTGCGCCTCTCGGCCAGGCTCGGGCCCCCGACCGGCCCCGCCCCAGGCCTTGGCGGGCCCGGCCTGTCAGGGCAACCGCCCGAGGCCTTCGGCCGGGCTCCAGCCTTCGGCCGGGCCATGGCCCTTGGCGGGCCCCGCCCGCGACCGGGCTGCACCTTTCAGCCGGGCCGCGCCCCTCGGCCAGGCTCGGCCCCCGACCGGCCCCACCCCCTCAGCCCCCGCCCCCGAGTCCCGGCGGGGCCGACGACAGCCGCAGCACGTCCAGCGCCAGCACCAGGTCCACCAGTTCGCGCGGCCGGGACAGCGAGCGGGCGGTCAGGCGTTCCAGGCGGCGCAGGCGGTTGAACACCGTGTTGCGGTGGCAGCCCAGCCGGGATGCCGTCCGCCCCACCGAACCCCCGCACTCCAGCCACGTCTCCAGCGTCTCCACCAGCAGTGACCGTTCCGCCGGTACGAGCGTCAGCAGCGGGCCGAACACCTCCGCCAGCAGCCGCGTGGACAGCTCCGGGCGGCTCACCAGCAGGGCCGCCGGCAGCCGCTCGTCCAGCCGGACGATCTCCCGGCTGCCCGGCTCGCACGTCAGCAGCGCCGTACCCGCCAGCCGGCGCGCGGCGCCCAGCTCCGCCAGGGAGCCCACCACCGGGCTCACACCCCCCGGCCCGGCGCCCAACTCCCTGAGCCGTGCCGCCGCCCCGGCCGGACCCGCCGGGCCCAGCAGCACCACCGCTACCTCCCGGCCCTCCCGACCTTGCCCCTGGCCCTCCCGGCTCTCCTCCCGGTCCTCCGGTCCGCCCGGGGAGTCCTCCGCTCCGCCCCACCACCAGCGCGCCCCGTCCCCGTCGGGGCCCTCGGTCGCCGCCGCGTCCGGCGCCGGTGTGCCCAGCACCACCACGACGTAACGTCCCCGCTCCGGCAGCCCGAGGCCGCGCGCCGCACGCGTCACCAGGTCCGGCGGGGCCCCGCCCGCCAGCAGCGGGCCGAGCAGCGCCCCGTACCGCGTTCCACGCCGCATCCGCCGCTCCGTCCCCGGGTCCGGGCGCTCCTGACGACCGATGAGGATGCCACCGGGCCCGGCCGCGGGCGCCCGCCCGTCACGGCGTCTGTGCGCGTGCACAACGAGGCCCTTCGTTCGCTGGTCGCCCGCATCGAGTCGGCCCCGCCCCGTGGACGCACGTCCCGCCCGGTGCTGGTCTGTGGCACCACCCCCACGGAACAGCACGACACACGACATGGCGGAAGGAGGAGGACGCATGGCAACGCTGGAGATCCGCGCGCTGTCCGTCGGCTACGGCCCGGTCCGGGCACTGCGCGACATCTCGGTCGACGTACCGGACGGCGGGATCACCGCCGTGCTCGGCGGCAACGGCGCGGGCAAGACCACGCTGCTGCGGGCCGTGTCGCGGACCCTCGGCTTCCACCGCGGGACGGGCACCGGGACCATCCGGTTCGACGGCCGCCCCCTGGAAGGGCTACGGCCCGCCCAGGTGGTGGCCGCCGGAGTGGTCCAGGTACCGGAGGGCCGGCAGGTCTTCGCCCGGATGACGGTGGCCGACAATCTGCGGGCGGGCGCCCTCGGGGCCCGCGGCGGGCGCAAGGAGACCGGCGCGGCCCTCGCCCGGGTGCACGAACTCTTCCCGGTGCTCGCCGACCGCGCGCACCAGCGGGCCGGGCTGCTGTCCGGCGGCGAGCAGCAGATGCTGGCCATGGGCCGCGCCCTGATGGCCGGGCCCCGGCTGCTCCTGCTCGACGAACCCTCGCTCGGCCTCGCCCCGCTGATGGCGGCCAGGATCGCCGAGACCGTGCAGGAGATCAACGCGGGCGGCACCTCCGTCATGCTCGTCGAGCAGAACGCGGCGATCGCCCTGCGCCTCGCCTCCACGGCGTACGTCCTCGACGTCGGCGAAGTCGCCCTGTCCGGGCCCGCCGGTGAACTCGCCGCCTCCGACGAGGTGCGCCGCCGCTATCTCGGCGTCGTCGACGAGGACGCGGCGGCGGACGCCGACCCGGCCGCCCGCACCCGCCGCACCCTGAGCAGGTGGTCCGCGTGACGACCACCGAGACGATCCCCGCGCACAGCACCACCGCCGCCCTCGCCGTCCAGGACGTCACCGTCCGGTTCGCCGGGCTCACCGCCCTGGACAGCGTCTCCTTCACCGTCGAACCCGGCAGCGTGCACGCCGTCATCGGACCCAACGGCGCGGGCAAGTCCACCTGCTTCAACGTCCTGTCCGGCGTCTACCGCGCCGCCTCCGGGCACGTCCGCCTCGGCGACACCGAGCTCACCGGACTCCCGCCGCACGCCATCGCGGACCTCGGGGTCGCCCGCACCTTCCAGAACCTGGCGCTGCCCCCGCACGCCACCGTCGCCGACAGCCTCCTCCTCGGCCGCCACCGGCTGACCCGCTCCGGGTTCCTCGCCACCGGCCTGCGGCTGCCCTCCGCCGTCCGCGAGGAACGACGCCACCGGGAGCGCGTCCGCGAGATCGCCGAATTCATCGGGCTGGAAGGGGAGTTGGAGCGGCCCGCGGGCTCGCTTCCGTACGGGCAGCAGAAACTCGTCGAGCTCGGCCGCGCCCTGTGCATGGAGCCGAAGGTCCTGCTGCTGGACGAGCCCATCGCCGGGATGACCGCCGACGAACGCCGCCGCACCGCCGCCGTCGTGGCCGACGTACGCGACAGCCTCGGCATCTCCATCGTCATGGTCGAGCACGACATGGGGGTGGTGATGCGGCTCGCCGACGCGGTGACCGTACTCGACTTCGGACGACGGATCGCCGGCGGCACCCCCGCCGAGGTCCAGAACGATCCGGCCGTCGTCCAGGCCTACTTGGGAGCACCTCAATGACCACGTTCGTCGAACTCCTCCTCGGCGGCCTGTCGATCGGCTCGGTCTACGCCCTCATCGCACTCGGCTTCGTCGTCATCTTCAAAGCCACCGAGGTCGTCAACTTCGCCCACGCGTCCCTGCTGTTGGCGGGCGGATACGTCACCGCCGTGCTCCACGACGACATCGGGTTCTGGCCCGCGCTGCTCGTCGGGATCGCCGGGGCCGCGGCCGTCGGCGCGGCCATCGAGTTCTTCGTGATGCGCCGCTACCGGGGCAGCGACCACAGCGTCCTCGCCATCGTCACCATCGGCGTCGACATCCTCCTCATCACCGAACTCACCCGCCGCATGGGCACGGACGTCCTCGCCCTCGGCGACCCCTGGGGCAACGAGGTCGTGAACATCGGCGGCATCACCCTCGCCCAGACCCGCATCGCCGCGTTCCTCGCCGCCGGGCTCCTCATCACCGTGTTCCTGCTCGCCTTCCGCTACACCTCATGGGGCGTCTCCATGCGGGCCGCCGCCGAGAACCCGCAGACGGCAGCGCTCATGGGCATCAGGCTGGGGCGGGTCTCGCTCGCCGCCTGGGCGGTCGCCGGGGCGCTCGCCGCCGTCGCCGCGCTCTTCCTCACCGTGTTCCCGACCCCCGGCCTGGAACGCGCCACCTCGCTCGCCGCGCTCAAGGCGTTCCCCGCCGCGATCCTCGGCGGGCTCGACTCCACCACCGGGGCGCTGGCCGGCGGACTCATCGTCGGCGTCACCGAATCGCTCGCCACCGGCTACCAGAGCGATCTCTCCTTCCTCGGCCGGGGCATCGGCGATCTGGCGCCCTATCTCGTGATGGTGGCCGTCCTGCTCATCCGCCCTGCGGGACTCTTCGGTACGAAGGAGCTGGCCCGTGTCTGACACCACCGCCGAAGCCCCCGCCGCCCCCGCCGTGACCACCCCCGTACGCGGCGGACCCGAGGGCGTCGCCGACCGGCTGCGCAGCCCCCGTACGTACGCCGTCCTCATCGGCTCCCTCCTGCTCCTCGTCCTCCCGTTCTACCTGGACCGCTTCTGGCTCCAGGCCGGACTGTTCGCGATGGCGGCCGCGATCGGCGCCATCGGGCTCAACATGCTCACCGGCGCCACCGGCCAGCTCTCCATGGGCCACGCCTTCTTCCTCGCCGTCGGCGCGTACGGCTACTGCGTCCTGGCGGGGGAGAGCAGCACCGAGAACGGGCACACGCTGACCGGTCTCGGGCTGCCGACCTGGCTGGCCGCGATCCTCGCGGTGCTGCTCGCCGGGGCGGCGGGCGGCATCTTCAGCCCCATCGCCGGACGGCTGCGCGGCGCGTACCTCGGTATCGCGACCCTCGCGCTGATCTTCATCGGGCAGCACGTCCTGTTCAACGCGGGCTCGCTGACCGGCGGTTACAACGGCCGGGCCGTACCGCCGCTGTCCGTCTTCGGGTTCACCTTCGACGACTCCGAACTCGTCGTCGCCGCCGTCCCGTTCGGCTCCTCGGAGAAACTCTGGTACGCGGGTCTGCTCGCGCTCCTGCTGAGCGCCCTGTTCGCCCGGGGCGTGCTGCGCGGCCGGCCCGGACGCGCCATGAACGCCATCCGCGACCACCGGATCGCGGCCGGGGTGATGGGCGTGCCCGTGGCCCGCTACCGGGCCGGGGTCTTCGTCCTGTCCTCGATGTACGCGGGCCTCGCGGGCGTCCTGCTCGCCCTGGTCTTCCAGCGGACCGTGCCCGAGTACTTCGGCATGATCCTGTCCCTCGAATACCTCGCCATGATCGTCATCGGCGGGCTCGGCAGCGTCGCGGGAGCGGTGATCGGCGCCGCCTTCGTCTCCCTGCTCCCGCAGGTGTTCACGCACTACAGCGACTCCCTGCCGCTGGTCTCCGCCCCCGGCACGGGCGGTCTGGCACCTGGCGAGGCGTCCCGCTATCTGTACGGCGCCGCGGTCGTCGCGGTGGTCCTGTTCCTGCCCGGCGGCCTCGCCCGCCTCGGCCTCGCCCGTACGAAGAAGCCGAAGTCTCCGAAGAATCCAGGGGAGAAGTCATGAAACTGAGAGTGCTCACGGCCGTCGTCGCGGCCCTCGCCGTCACCCTCGTCGGATGCAGCGGCAAGGCAACCGACGGAAAGGCCGGCGAGGAGGGCGAGGGCGGGATCAAGACGGGTCCCGGGGTCTCCTCCTCGACGATCTCCCTCGGGGTGCTGACCGACATGACCGGCGTCTACGCCTCGCTGGGCAAGAGCGTCACCCAGGCCCAGCAGCTCTGGGTCAAGCAGACCAACGACGCGGGCGGCATCTGCGACCGGAAGATCGAACTCACGGTCCGCGACCACGGCTACGACCCGCAGAAGGCCATCGCCGCGTACACCGAACTGGCCCCGGACGTGGCGGGCTTCGCCCAGTTCATCGGCTCCCCGTTCGTCGCCGCCGTCGAACAGCGCATCGACGGCCAGGACAAGGGCCTCGTGCTGCCGCAGGCCTGGTCGGCGAACCTGCTGGGCTCCCCGTACATCCGGGTCATCGGCGCCACCTACGACATCGAGACGATCAACCTCATCGACTACCTCCTCGCCGAGAAGCGCATCGCGAAGGGCGACAAGATCGGTCACGTCTACTTCGAGGGCGACTACGGCGAGAACGCGCTCGTCGGCTCGAAGCACGCGGCGAAGGAGGCCGGGCTCACCGTCGTCGAGCAGAAGATCAAGCCGACCGACAACGACATGACGGCCCAGGTCGCCGCCCTCAAGCAGGCCGGGGTCAAGGCCGTCGTCGTCAGCGCAGGCCCCCGCCAGGCCGCCTCGCTCGTCGGCGTCGCAGCGGCCACCGGCTTCGACGTCCCGGTCGTCGGCAACAACTCGGCCTTCGCACCCCAGCTGTTGAAGACCCAGGCGGGCCCGGCCCTGCTCAAGGACTACTACGTCGCCTCCTCCACGCTGCCCATCGGCGACCCGGGCGACGGCCCCGCCAAGCTCGCCAAGGAGTACGCCGCCCAGTACCCGAAGGACGTCCTCGACAACGGCGTCGTCGCCGGGTACACGGCGGCCTCCCTCTTCGGCGAGGCCCTGACCAAGGCCTGCGACGACAAGGACCTCACCCGCGAGGGCATCGACAAGGCGCTGCTCACGATCAAGGGGTACGGGACCGAGTTCGGGGTGACGCACGACTTCTCGGACCCGAAGGCGCCGTCCACCCGGGAGAGCGTCATCATGAAGCCCGACGCCGGTGCCGCCGGCGGGCTGAAGGTGGTCCGGCCGGCCGCGGTCGCCCCGGCGGCCGAGTCCTTCACCATCGGCGACTGAGCCCCGCGTCGGGAGGGCTGACCGGAGGCTGACGGAGGTCTGACCGGGGCAGCCCGGTCAGACCTCCCGGCCGTCCATCCCGATGTACCGGAAGCGGCCCCGCTCCACGCGGTAGATGAAGACCCCGGTCCCGGTGTACATCCCGTTGGCGGACTCGAAGGCGTAGCTCTTGGACACGCCCTTGTACGAGGTCGTCCGCAGCGCGGGCAGCAGGTCCTGGCGCGTCAGCTTCTCGCGGCCGAGCTTCTCGGCGCAGGAGGCGATCAGCCCCACCGCGTCGTACGCCTCGGCCGCGAACAGCGGCGGCGCGTGGTCGAAGCGCTTGCGGTAGGCGGCGGCGAACGGGTGCACCGAGGGTACGGAAGCGGGGTCGGCGGCCGTCGAGACGACCAGCCAGCCCGCCGCGTCCTCGCCCGCCTCCGCCAGGAACCGCGGATCGTGTACGGCCTGGGTGGCGATCTTCGGTCCCAGGAACCCGGCCTTCGTCAGCGACTTCGCGAACCGTCCGGCGTCCCGCCACCCGCCTCCGTACACCACCGCCCCCGGCCGTTTCGCGGCGATCCGCTCGGCCTCCGCGTCCAGGTCGCGCGTGCCCTCGCGCACGGTCTCGGCGAACACCGTGCGGCCGTTGCCGCGCAGCCCCGTGTCGAGGAAGCGGGTGGTCTGCCGGCCGTACTCGGTGCCGTCGTCGACCAGCGCCACCTGGTCGATCTCGTACGCCCCGAGGAACTGCGCCACCGGCAGCATCTGCATGTCGTTGCGCGGCCGGGCACACAGGAAGATCCGGTTCATATGCCGGATGTCCCCGTCGACCACGCTGAGCAGCGGGAGCCCCGCCTCGTCGTACGCGACCAGCGCCTCCCGGGCCGCGTCCGTGCCGGTCGCGCCGATCGCGGCCACCAGGAGCGGGTCCTCGGCGAACCGGCGTACCGCCGCCGTCGCCCGCTCCTCCTCGCCCTTGTCGTCGACCGTGGTCAGCCGCAGCGTGAACGGCGCGTCGCCGCGCGCGTTGTGCTCGGCCACCGCGAGCCGGGCCGCCCGGTCCTGGCCCTTGCCGACGGCCGCCGACGGGCCGCTGAGGTCGGCCTGGAGCCCGATGTGCAGCTCAGGCCGGGCGGTCTTCCCGTCGTCGCCCTTCCCCTTGCCGCCCGGGTCCTTGTCGCCGCCCGAGACCAGCCAGGCGGTGGTGCCGCCCGTCGCCGCGAGGGCCGCGCCCCCGGCGACGTACGCGAGGAAGCGACGGCGGCCGGGGGAGGCGGAGACGGCGGTCGTGTCCCGGGCTCCGCCGCCGGTCCCGGCGCCCGTGTCGGGCCCGCCGAACGGGCCGCCGAACTGGCCACCGTCCGAGCCGCTGCCCGGACCGTCGGCCCCGCCCGCGTCCAGGCTCGTCGCGTCGATGTCGGGCAGGGCCAGCATCCGCGCCGAGCGCTCGGCGATCAGATGCGTGACCGGGCCGGGCAGCCAGCTGCCGCCCGACAGGTCCTCGGCGAACGCCTGCCGGACGTCCGCCGTCGTCGGACGGTCCTCGGGGGCCTTGGACAGGCACGCCTCCACGACTGGGCGCAGCCCGGGCGGCAGCGCGCCCAGCTCCGCCGGATCGTGCACCGTACGGAACAGCATCGCCTCCACCGGGCCGGTGCCGAACGGCCGCCCGCCGGTCGCCGCGTACACCAGCACGCAGCCCAGCGAGAACACGTCGCTCGCCGGGCCGATCCGCCGCCCCTGCGCCTGCTCGGGCGAGAGGAAGCCGGGGGAGCCGACGATCACGTCCGTCGCCGTGAGGACGGTGTCGTCCAGAGCCCGCGCGATCCCGAAGTCGATCAGCCGGGGCCCGTCCAGGCCCAGCAGGACGTTGCCGGGCTTCACGTCCCGGTGCACCAGGCCCGCCGTGTGGACGGCCTCCAGCGCCTCCGCGAGCATCGAGCCCAGTGCCCGCACCCCGCGTTCCGGCAGTGGCCCCCCGCCGCCCACCGCCTCGCTCAGGGCGGGCCCCGGCACGAACTCGGTGGCCAGCCACGGGGCCGGCGCCTCGGTGTCCGCGTCGACCACCGGCACCGCCCACCGGTTGCGGACCTGCCGGGCGATCGCCACCTCCCGCCGGAAGCGGGCGCGGAAGCCGGTGTCGTCGGCGTACTCCGCGCGGATCAGCTTGATCGCCACCAGCGCGCCGCCGGGCGACCGGCCCAGCAGCACCACACCCATGCCCCCGGCGCCGAGGCGGCCGAGGACGCGGTACCCGGCGATCCGTGCCGGGTCGGTGGAACGGAGCGGTTCCATCAGGGGTCAGTGCCTTTCGTCCGGGCCCGCGGTCACTTCGGTTCCAGGCCCGCGGTCACTTCAGCTCCAGCTCGACGCGGTAGAGCACCTTGGCGCCGCCCTCGGCGGCGATCCGCAGCAGGTCGGTGTTGGTGTAGCCTTTCGCGCCCTTGACCGACACGGCCGTCGTGACCGGGCCGATCCGGGACTTGGACCATACGTAGTCCTGGACCCCGCCCGACTCCGGACCCGTGTACTTCCCGGCCTCGAACAGCGAGGCGTCCGCGTTGCGCACGTCCTTCTGGTCGAACTGGAGGGACATCAGACCGCTGAGGCGCTGGCCGCCGCCCAGTTCCTGCTGCGGGCAGCGGAAGCTCTCCTGGACGGTGTCCTTGATCTCCCGGTCGGCCCCCGCCTCGGTCCGGTGCACGGTCACGGTCACCGCCCCCTGGACCCGGCCCTTGCCGTCCTGCGCCGGGATGTCGAGCCGCCGCGTGAAGCTGTCCAGGATGTCCGGCGGCAGTGCGGAGCGGGTCCAGACGCAGGAGTCCGGCAGCACGGTCCAGCTGCCGGCGCTCTCGTACGGGGTGTGCCGGACCATCCCCGCCGTCCAGTCGTTCTCCCCGAGCGCGGCGTTACGGGTCAGCTTCCGCGCCTGGGCCGCGTTCTTCGGGACCCGGTCCGGGTTCGGCGTGAAGTCGTAGGCGCTGGGCAGAGCGCCCGGCAGCGTGGACTGCTCCGGATCGGGCTTCTTCGACGCGCCCGTCTTCTCCCCGTCGGTCGCCGGGCCGCCCTGCTTCGCCGAACCGCTCGGCTTCGGGTCGGGCCCGTCCTTGCCCTTCGTGTCCGACCCGCCGCATCCGGCCAGCAGCACTCCCGCCGCCGCGACCGCCGCCACGCGCGTCCCCACCTGCATCAGCTTCATCTCGGACCCCCCGGTCCCCCGGACCGCGCCCTGGCCGAAATGGCCCGGGTGTCGGTTGCGAGGAGATTCTAGAAGCCCGGGCCTGCGGCGGGACGGGAACCCCGTACTCACCTCGTTGCCGAAAATTCTCAGCCACCGGGAGGGCATCGCCTCTGGCGCCGGGACGCGCGCGGTGGTAAAGCGACCCCGCCCCGCCCCGGAAACGCACGAGGGCCCGGATGCCGGGGAGCATCCGGGCCCTCGCCCTGTGTCGCGTATCCGCCGCTACGGCAGCTGTGCCGCCCGCGCCTCGCGCCGGTTGTCACGGAACGTGTTCACCCGTCGCGCCGTGGCGAACAGCGGGATCACCGCGCCGAGCACCACCTGGAGCGCGCAGCCCGTCTGGAGCAGCAGCTGACCGCCGGGGGCGTCGAACGCCCAGGCGGCGAGCAGCCCCATCGCGGCCACGATCCAGCTGAGCATCGCCACCGCGAGGATGCCCCGCGGCTTGGGGTACTCCACCCGGCTCACCATCAGCCAGGCCACGCCGATGATCGCGAGCAGGGTCGGCACGAAGGGCAGCTCCAGGAGCACGATCGAGACGACCGTCAGCGCTCCGAAGGGGCTCGGCATGCCCTGGAACATGCCGTCCTTCATGGTCACGCAGGAGAATCTGGCCAGCCTGAGCACCACCGCCAGCAGCACGACGATCGCCGCCAGTGCCGACACCCGCTGATGGGCGTCGTCGGCGACCATCCCGTACACGAGTACGAAGTAGGCCGGCGCGAGCCCGAAGCTGATCAGGTCCGAGAGGTTGTCCAGCTCGGCGCCCATCGGCGAGGAACGCAGCTTGCGTGCCACGAGCCCGTCGAACAGGTCGAAGATCGCGGCCATCAGCATGAGGATCACGGCGGTGGCGGCCGAGTGCCGGGCCATGCCCGTCTCGTCGCTGCCCGTGAGGTGCGGGATCAGAATGCCCGTGGTGGTGAAGTACACCGCCATGAACCCGCACGTCGCGTTACCGAGCGTGAGCGTGTCCGCTATCGACAGACGCATCGACAGCGGCATGTCCTCCGTGCCGTCGACGTCGTTCCCGTCTTCGGCCTCCGGCACCCAGCCGGCCTTGGTATCAGGATCAATCACGGTCAATTCGAGTCACCCCCGCGGTGGTGGCCTGACCGACCTCGACCGCGACATCGATCCCTTCCGGGAGGTAGATGTCCACGCGCGAGCCGAAGCGGATCAGGCCGATGCGCTCGCCCTGCTCCACCTTCGTGCCCTCGGGGAGGTACGGCACGATCCGACGGGCGACCGCTCCCGCGATCTGCACCATCTCGATGTCGCCGAGCTCGGTGTCGAAGTGCCAGACAACGCGCTCGTTGTTCTCGCTCTCCTTGTTGAACGCCGGAACGAACCCGCCCGGGATGTGCTCGACCGACGTCACGGTGCCCGCCAGCGGCGCGCGGTTGACGTGGACGTTGAGCGGGCTCATGAAGATCGCGACGCGGGTGCGCCCGTCCTTCCACGGCATGATGCTCTGCACCACGCCGTCGGCCGGGGAGATGACCCGGCCTTCGGTGATCTCGCGCTCGGGGTCACGGAAGAACCACAGCATGCCCGCCGCGAGCGCGGTGGTGGGCACGGCCGCTGCTGCCCAGCGCCCCGACTTGCGGGCGCGGGCCAGGCTGAGGGCTGCGGTGGCGACGGTCGGCAGGAGCCACGGGGAAGCGCCGCGGGCGATGCGGACCCCGCCGCGGGATGCGGTGGAAGTGCTGTCGGGCATGAATGACCTTCGTAGCGGATGATGCCGCGCTGGCAACGGGGGACGGCGGCTTTCCGAAGATGCTATCGGTTGCCGGGCGCAACTGGGCAAGCCAGCAGCCGAGTCGGACTGACGAACGCCGCCCGTCGAGGGTGACCCGGTGTGACGTTCTTCGCCACCAAGTCACCCTAAAACGGACAATCAGCCCTGGAATCGGTACTCCTCCAAGAGGCGCCGGCCAATGATCATTTTCTGGATCTCGGCGGTACCTTCACCGATCAGCAGCATCGGCGCCTCGCGGTAGAGGCGCTCGATCTCGTACTCCTTGGAGAAGCCGTAGCCGCCGTGGATACGGAAGGCGTCCTCGACGACTTCCTTGCAGTACTCGGAGGCGAGGTACTTCGCCATCCCTGCCTCCAGGTCGTTTCGTTCCCCGGAGTCCTTTTTGCGTGCCGCATTCACCATCATCGCATGAGCGGCCTCGACCTTGGTGGCCATTTCGGCCAGTTTGAACTGGATCGCCTGGTGCTGGGCGATCGGCTTGCCGAAGGTGTGGCGCTGCTGGGCGTACGAAACGCCCAGTTCAAATGCACGCTGCGCGACACCGCAGCCACGCGCGGCGACATTCACCCGGCCGACTTCGACGCCGTCCATCATTTGGTAAAACCCTCGGCCCGTCGTGCCCCCGAGGACGCGATTGGCCGGAATGCGCAGGTCGTCCATGATGAGCTCGGTCGTGTCGACGCCCTTGTAGCCCATCTTGTCGATCTTCCCGGGGATGGTCAGACCGGGCCGGACCTCTCCGAAACCGGGCTCCTTCTCCACCAGGAAGGTCGTCATCGACTTGTGCGGCGCGGTCCCCTCGGGGTGGCCTTCGTCACTTCGGCAGAGAACGGCCACCAAAGTGGACGTTCCGCCGTTCGTTAGCCACATCTTCTGGCCGTTGAGAACGTACTCGTCGCCCTCCTTCACACCCTTCGACGAGATCGCCGAGACGTCCGAGCCGAGCGCCGGCTCGGACATCGAGAAGGCCCCGCGCACCTCACCGAGCGCCATCCGCGGCAGGAACGTGTCCTTCTGCTCCTGCGTGCCGTGCTGCTTGAGCATGTAGGCCACGATGAAATGCGTGTTGATGATGCCCGACACGCTCATCCAGCCACGCGCGATCTCCTCCACGCACAGCGCGTAGGTGAGCAGCGACTCACCCAGCCCCCCGTACTCCTCGGGGATCATCAGCCCGAACAGGCCGAGTTCCTTGAGCCCCTCGACGATTTCCGTCGGGTACTCGTCGCGGTGCTCCAGCTGGGTCGCGACCGGAATGATCTCCTTGTCGACGAAATCCCGGACCGTGGAAAGGATTTCCCGCTGGATGTCGTTCAGACCGGCGGTCTGGGCGAGTCGCGTCATGGCTGCTTCTCCTGTGGCTTCACGCGGATGGCCTTAAGGCTTCACACGGTTACTTGGCGGGCGTCGGGCGGCCGGGCTGCTCGCCGCCGCGCTCCTTGATGTACGTCTCGGTGGGGACCATCACCTTGCGCCGGAACACACAGACGACCGTGCCGTCCTGCTTGTAGCCCTTGGTCTCCACGTAGACGATGCCGCGGTCGTTCTTGGACTTCGACGGGGTCTTGTCCAGCACGGTCGTCTCGCCGTAGATCGTGTCGCCGTGGAAGGTCGGCGCGATGTGCTTGAGCGATTCGACCTCCAGATTGGCGATGGCCTTTCCGGAGACGTCCGGCACCGACATGCCGAGCAGCAGCGAGTAGATGTAGTTGCCGACGACGACGTTCTTTCCGAAGTCGGTCGTCTTCTCCGCGTAGTTGCTGTCCATGTGCAGCGGGTGGTGATTCATGGTCAGCAGACAGAAGAGGTGGTCGTCGTATTCCGTGACCGTCTTTCCGGGCCAGTGCTTGTAGACGGCACCGACCTCGAACTCCTCATACGTGCGTCCGAACTGCATGATCAGGCCTCCGGGGCTTCGAACTTGGACGTGCGCTGCATTCCGGCGGCCCGGCCCTTGCCCGCGATGACGAGCGCCATCTTGCGGCTGGCCTCGTCGATCATCTCGTCGCCGAGCATCGCGGAGCCCTTCTTGCCGCCCTCCTCGGAGGTGCACCAGTCATACGCGTCGAGGATCAGCTCGGCGTGGTCGTAGTCTTCCTGCGAGGGCGAGAACACCTCGTTCGCCGCGTCGACCTGGCCCGGGTGCAGCACCCACTTGCCGTCGAAGCCGAGGGCGGCGGCGCGGCCGGCCACCTCGCGGTAGGCGTCCACGTCACGGATCTGGAGGAACGGGCCGTCGATCGCCTGGAGGTCGTGGCTGCGGGCCGCCATCAGGATGCGCATCAGGATGTAGTGGTAGGCGTCCGCCGGGTAGCCGGGCGGCTGCTGGCCGACGACCAGGGTCTTCATATTGATCGACGCCATGAAGTCGGCCGGGCCGAAGATCAGCGTCTCCAGGCGCGGCGAGGCCTGGGCGATCTCGTCGATGTTCACCAGACCCTTGGCGTTCTCGATCTGCGCCTCGATGCCGATCTTCCCGACTTCAAAGCCCATCGTCTTCTCGATCTGGGTCAGCAGCAGGTCCAGCGCCACGACCTGCTGGGCGTCCTGGACCTTCGGCAGCATGATGCAGTCGAGGTTCGGACCCGCGCCCTCGACGACCGTGATGACGTCCCGGTACGTCCAGTGCGTCGTCCAGTCGTTGACCCGCACGACCCGGGTCTTGCCGCTCCAGTCACCGTTGTTCAGCGCGTCCACGATGTGGTGGCGGGCGCCCTCCTTGGCGAGCGGCGCGCAGGCGTCCTCCAGGTCCAGGAAGACCTGGTCGGCCGGGAGGCCCTGGGCCTTCTCCAGGAAGCGCGGGTTGGAGCCCGGCACGGCCAGACACGAACGGCGCGGGCGCAGACGGTTGACCGAGGGGGTGGGCGTGGTCATGCGGGGACCTCCAGAGGGTCGAGCTTGTTCGCTTTCCGGATCTCGTCGACGATACGGCCGATGATCTCCGTGATGCCGAAGTCCTTCGGGGTGAAGACGGCGGCCACTCCGGCTTCGATGAGTGCGGTGGCGTCGGCCGGCGGGATGATGCCGCCCGCGATCACCGGGATGTCCGGCGCCCCGGCCTCGCGCAGCCGGTGCAGCACGTCGGGGACCAGCTCCGCGTGCGAGCCGGACAGGATGGACAGGCCCACGCAGTGCACGTCCTCGGCCAGCGCCGCGTCGGTGATCTGCTCGGGGGTCAGCCGGATCCCCTGGTAGACCACCTCGAACCCGGCGTCCCTGGCCCGTACGGCGATCTGCTCGGCCCCGTTGGAGTGCCCGTCCAGGCCCGGCTTGCCGACCAGCAGACGCAGTCGCCCGACACCCAGGTCGGCGGCGGTCCGGGTGACCTTCTCGCGGACCAGGGCGAGCGTGCTGCCCGGCTCCGCGGTGACCGCGACCGGGGCCGAGGAGACCCCGGTGGGCGCGCGGAACTCGCCGAAGACGTCCCGCAGCGCCCAGGACCACTCGCCGGTGGTGACACCCGCGCGGGCGCACTCGACGGTGGCTTCCATCATGTTCTCGGTGCCCGCGGCGGCCTTCTTCAGCGCGGCCAGCGCCTCCGACGCCCGCGCCTCGTCGCGGTTGTCCCGCCACTCGTGCAGGGCCGCCACGACCCGGGCCTCGTTCTCGGGGTCGACGGTCATGATCGCCCCGTCGAGGTCGGAGGTGAGCGGGTTGGGCTCGGTGGACTCGTAGATGTTGACGCCGACGATCTTCTCGTCGCCCGCCTCGATCCGGGCCCGCCGGGCCGCGTGCGAGGAGACCAGCTCGGACTTGAGATAGCCGGACTCGACGGCCGCCATCGCGCCGCCCATCTGCTGGATCCGGTCGATCTCCGCGAGCGACTCCTCGACCAGGGTGTCCACCTTGGCCTCGACGACATGCGAACCGGCGAAGATGTCCTCGTACTCCAGCAGATCGCTCTCGTGCGCCAGCACCTGCTGGATCCGCAGCGACCACTGCTGGTCCCAGGGCCGGGGCAGCCCCAGCGCCTCGTTCCAGGCCGGCAGCTGCACCGCGCGGGCCCGGGCGTCCTTGGAGAGGGTGACGGCCAGCATCTCCAGGACGATGCGCTGGACGTTGTTCTCCGGCTGCGCCTCGGTCAGGCCGAGGGAGTTGACCTGGACGCCGTAGCGGAAGCGGCGCTGCTTGGCATTGGTGATGCCGTACCGCTCGCGGGTGACGCGGTCCCAGATACGGCCGAAGGCGCGCATCTTGCACATCTCCTCGATGAAGCGGACGCCCGCGTTCACGAAGAACGAGATGCGGGCGACCACGTCACCGAACTTCTCCTCGGGCACCTGGCCCGAGTCGCGGACCGCGTCGAGCACCGCGATGGCGGTCGACATGGCGTACGCGATCTCCTGGACCGGGGTGGCCCCCGCCTCCTGGAGGTGGTAGCTACAAATGTTGATCGGGTTCCACTTGGGGATGCGGTTGACCGTGTACGTGATCATGTCGGTGGTCAGCCGCAGCGAGGGCACCGGCGGGAAGACGTGCGTCCCGCGCGAGAGGTACTCCTTCACGATGTCGTTCTGCGTCGTCCCCTGGAGCTTGGAGGTGTCGGCCCCCTGCTCCTCCGCGACCACCTGGTAGAGCGCCAGCAGCCACATGGCGGTCGCGTTGATCGTCATCGAGGTGTTCATCTGCTCCAGGGGGATGTCCTGGAACAGCCGCCGCATGTCACCGAGGTGCGAGACGGGAACACCGACACGGCCCACCTCGCCGCGGGCGAGAATGTGGTCCGGGTCGTATCCGGTCTGCGTCGGCAGATCGAAGGCGACCGACAGACCCGTCTGGCCCTTGGCGAGGTTGCGGCGGTACAGCTCGTTGGACGCCTCGGCGGTCGAGTGACCGGCGTACGTCCGCATGAGCCAGGGCCGGTCCTTCTGACGTTCGTTCATCGGGGAACCTCAGACGTTGCGGAAGCGGTTGATGGCGTCGATGTGCTGCTCGCGCATTTCCTGGTCGCGCACGCCCAGACCCTCGCGGGGGGCCAGGGCGAGGACGCCGACCTTGCCCTGGTGGAGGTTGCGGTGGACGTCGTACGCGGCCTGGCCGGTGTCCTCCAGGGAGTACGTCTTGGAGAGCGTCGGGTGGATCTTGCCCTTGGCGATGAGGCGGTTGGCCTCCCAGGCCTCGCGGTAGTTGGCGAAGTGGGAGCCGATGATGCGCTTGAGGGACATCCACAGGTAGCGGTTGTCGTACTCGTGCATGTAGCCCGAGGTGGAGGCGCAGGTGGTGATGGTGCCGCCCTTGCGGGTGACGTAGACCGAGGCGCCGAAGGTCTCACGGCCCGGGTGCTCGAAGACGATGTCGATGTCCTCGCCGCCGGTGAACTCGCGGATGCGCTTGCCGAAGCGCTTCCACTCCTTCGGATCCTGGGTGCGCTCGTCCTTCCAGAACTTGTAACCCTCGGCGTTGCGGTCGATGACCGCCTCCGCGCCCATCGAGCGGCAGATCTCGGCCTTCTCCGGGCTGGAGACGACACAGATCGGGTTGGCGCCGCCGGCCAGCGCGAACTGGGTGGCGTAGGAGCCGAGCCCGCCGCTGGCGCCCCAGATCAGCACGTTGTCGCCCTGCTTCATGCCCGCGCCGTTGCGCGAGACGAGCTGGCGGTACGCGGTCGAGTTGACCAGGCCCGGAGCCGCGGCCTCCTCCCAGCTGAGGTGCTTCGGCTTCGGCATCAGCTGGTTGGACTTGACGAGGGCGATCTCCGCCAGGCCGCCGAAGTTCGTCTCGAAGCCCCAGATGCGCTGCTCGGGGTCGAGCATGGTGTCGTTGTGGCCGTCGGAGGACTCCAGCTCGACGGAGAGGCAGTGCGCGACGACCTCGTCGCCCGGGTTCCAGGCGTTCACGCCGGGGCCGGTGCGCAGGACGACGCCCGCCAGGTCGGAGCCGATGACGTGGTACGGCAGGTCGTGGCGCTTGGTGAGCTCGCTGAGCTTCCCGTACCGCTCCAGGAAGTTGAAGGTCGAGACCGGCTCGAAGATGGACGTCCAGACGGAGTTGTAATTCACCGAGCTGGCCATCACGGCGACGAGGGCCTCGCCGGGGCCGAGTTCGGGGACCGGGACGTCGTCGAGGTGGATCGACTTGCGGGGGTCCTTGTCGCGGGTCTCCAGACCGGCGAACATCTCCGCCTCGTCCTTGTGCACGGTGATGGCGCGGTAGGACTCGGGGAGGGACAGGGCAGCGAAGTCCGCGGCCGTGCTGTCCTGCGACTGAATCGCGTCCAGGATTTCCTTCACGGTGTTGCCTCCGGTGATGCGGCGTCGAGGGAACGCTTGAGGGGCCCTGCTGGCAGGGGAGTGGTGCGGTGTGGAGGTGTTGCCGTCGGTTCGGCAGGTGGAGCTGGCTTTGCTCGGTGGAGCAAGAAGGTGCCTGTGACGCAGGCGTCCGGGCGCGCAGCACGGTGGTTGCGGGGACAGCCGGCACACGTGTGAGTTCCCAGCACGCCGGCCGCCCGGACACCTTCAACGTATGGCACTCCGTGACACCTGACAAGGCACCCAGTGCCAACAATTTCTCTCACTTGTCATCTCGTGGGCACGCATGAGCAACACGATGGGCGTTACGAGACGTTCTGTCCTGCTGGCAGGCGGTTATCCGGCCGCGCGGTACACATACGGCGTCGTCGTGCCGAGTGCCGTGAAGCCGAGGCGGCGCAGGATCGGGGCCGACATGTCGGTGGCGTCGACCTGGAGGTAGCGGTAGCCGCGCTCGGCGGCGATCCGGGCCCGGTACGCCACCAGCGCCCGGTAGACGCCCCTGCCCCGCCACTCCGCGACCGTGCCGCCGCCCCAGAGCCCGGCGAAGTCCGTCCCCGGGTACAGCTCCATCCGCCCGGAGCAGACCGGCTCCCCGTCGCCGTCCACCGCCATGACCGCCACAAAGCCCTCGGGGGCCTCCGCCAGCCGCTTCACCATCTGGTGGAGGAGGCGGTCCCCGTCGGTGCCGAAGGCCCGCTCATGGGCCCGGGCCATCAGCTCTGCCCCTGCCGCGTCCGTCACCGGGCGCAGCGTTACACCGTCGGGCAGGGCGACCGGGCCGGTCAGCAGCTCCGTGGGCGCCACCAGCAGGGTTTCCGGCGGCTCCGGTACGAATCCGGCCGCGCGCAGCCGCTCGCCCAGGTCGGCCGGGCGGTCATGGGAGTAGAGCTTCCACTCGAACTCCTCGTGGCCGAGCGCGGCCCAGTGCTCGATCTGGGCCGTGATCGCCGCGTCGGCCCCGGCGGCGTCCAGCTCCGGGTCCGACCAGACGACCCCGTTCCAGTCGTCGGGCCCGCCCGCCTGGCGTACGACGGGCCCGGCGCGCTCGACCCGCACGCCCGGCCCGTCCGGGCGGGCGTGCTCGCGCATCGTGCGGTCGTACAGGTCGCGTACTTCATCGGCTCTCATGGGCGAACCGAACCACGGGCCCCGGGCCGCCGCGAACGGGTTTACGGCGCGGCCCGCAGGGCCTCAGCGCTCTTTGAGCGCCTGCTGGATCGTCCGCATGACCTCGTCCAGCGGGGCGTCCGTACGCGCCACCGCGACGAGCACCTCGCCGTCCGTGGTCACCGAGGCGGCCGGGGTGCGCTCGGGCTCGGTCTGCGCGGTCCGGCCGGCCCCGATGCCCGTGCCGAAGGTGTCGCGCACGATGGCGAAGGCCCGGTCGAGCTGGGCCTCCACATCGCCCTGGCCGCCCGCCCGCAGCCAGCGGCGCAGCACATGGTTGTGCGCGGTGACGACGGCGGACGCGGCGACCTCCGCGAGCAGCGGGTCGTCGTTGCCCACATGGTGGTCGCGCTCGTCGAAGTGGCCCAGGAGATAGCGGGTGAACAGCCGCTCGTAGCGGGCCACCGACGCGATCTCGGCCTCCCGGAGGGTCGGCACTTCGCGGGTGAGCTTGTAACGGGCCACGGAGACGGCGGGCTTCGCCGCGTACATCTTCATGACTTCCTTGATGCCGCGGCAGACGGTGTCGAGCGGGTGCTCGTGCGCGGGGGCCGCGTTCAGGACGGCCTCGGCCCTGACGAGGGTGTCGTCGTGGTCCGGGAAGATGGCCTCTTCCTTGGAGCGGAAGTGGCGGAAGAAGGTCCGGCGGGCCACGCCCGCGGCGCCCGCGATCTCGTCGACGGTCGTCGCCTCGTAGCCCTTCGTGGCGAAGAGTTCCATCGCGGCGGCGGCCAGTTCGCGGCGCATCTTGAGCCGTTGGGCGGCCGCGCGCGTTCCCGCGGTGGTCTCCGGGGCGTCGGTCGCGGCGGTGGCACGGGGTGACTTGGCGGGCTGGGACATGGCATGAACGTAACGCATCGGTGCAGGAGAGCGCGCCTGCGGGGGCGGGCCGCCGGAGGATCCCAGCAGCCCGCCCCACCCGGCTCCCGGGTCAGCGACGGGCATATTCGCGGAAGCCGCGCCCCGTCTTGCGGCCGAGGCAGCCCGCGGCGACCAGGTGCTCCAGCAGCGGAGCGGGCGCCAGGCCCGGGTCGCGGAACTCCTGGTGCAGCACCTTCTCGATGGCCAGCGAGACGTCCAGGCCGACCACGTCGAGCAGTTCGAACGGGCCCATCGGGTAGCCGCCGCCCAGCTTCATCGCCGCGTCGATGTCGTCCAGCGAGGCGTAGTGCTCCTCGACCATCTTGATCGCGTTGTTGAGGTACGGGAACAGCAGCGCGTTCACGATGAACCCGGCCCGGTCCCCGCAGTCCACCGGGTGCTTGCGGATCTTCGCGCAGACCGCGCGGACCGTGGCGTGCACATCGTCGGCGGTCAGGACCGTGCGGACGACCTCGACCAGCTTCATCGCGGGCGCCGGGTTGAAGAAGTGCATCCCGATGACGTCCTCGGGGCGCGCGGTCGCCCGGGCGATGGCGACGACCGGCAGCGAGGAGGTGGTGGTGGCGAGCACCGCGCCGGGCCGGCAGACCTTGTCCAGCGCGGCGAACAGCTGCCGCTTGACCTCCAGGTCCTCGGCGACCGCCTCCACGGCGAGGTCGACCTCGGCGAACGCGTCCAGCGAACCCGCCGCCGTGATCCGCGCCAGCGTCTCGTCCCGGGCCTCGGCGCTCAGCCGCCCCTTGGCCACCGAGCGCTCCAGCGACTTCGCGATCCGCCCCTTGGCGAGGTCCGCCTTCTCCTGCGTCCTGGCCGCCAGCACCACACCGTAACCGGCCTTCGCGAAGACCTCGGCGATCCCGGACGCCATGGTGCCGGAGCCAGCGACGCCCACCGACGCCACCTCGCGGCCCGCGCCCGCCTCGGCGCCGGCCGCCGGGGTCAGCGCGTCGGGCACCACGTCCTGGCCGCCCGGGGTGTCGTACGTGTAGAAGCCGCGCCCGGCCTTCCGGCCGGTCAGGCCGGCGCTGCTGAGCTGCCCGAGGATCGGGGCAGGTGCGTGCAGCCGGTCGTGGGACTCGGCGTACATGGCCTCCAGGACCGTACGCGCGGTGTCGATGCCGATCAGGTCCAGCAGGGCGAGCGGGCCCATCGGCAGCCCGCAGCCCAGCTTCATCGCGGCGTCGATGTCCTCGCGGGACGCGTAGTTCGCCTCGTACATCGCGGCGGCCTGGTTGAGGTAGCCGAAGAGCAGCCCGTCCGCGACGAACCCCGGCCGGTCGCCGACCGCGACGGGCTCCTTGCCCAGCTCCCGGGCCAGCGCGGTGACGGCCTCGACGGCGGGCGGCGCGGTCAGCACCGAGGAGACCACCTCGACCAGCTTCATCGCGGGCGCCGGGTTGAAGAAGTGCAGGCCGAGCACGCGCTCGGGGCGCTGCGACTCGGCGGCCAGCCGGGTCACCGACAGGGCGTTGGTGCCGGTGGCCAGGATCGTGGTGGGGGAGACGATCGCGTCCAGCTCCCGGAACACCTGCTGCTTGATCTCGTACGACTCCGGAACCACCTCGATGACCAGCTCGGCATCGGCGGCGGCCCGGAGCGTGTCCGCGGTACGGAACCGGGCGAGCGCGGCGGCCCGCTCCTCCTCGGTGATCCGGCCGCGGCCCACGGCCCGTGCGGTGGACGCTTCGAGGGAGGCGACGGCCCCGAGGGCGGCCGCCTCGCTGATGTCGATGCCGATGACCTCGCGGCCCGCCAGGGCCAGGACCTCGGCGATGCCGGTGCCCATGGTGCCGAGGCCGACGACGGCGATGGTGGAGAGAGGGGTGTCCATCACGGGACTCCAGGGTGAGTGACGACTGTGGGAGCACGGCGCGCGCGGCGATGAGGGAGCGGCGCGTGGCGTACGGAAGCTGCGTGTCGTGGAGCGCGGGGCCGAGGCGCGAGGAGCACACGCCCGGCCGTGAGGGGTGACGGACTCTGTCCCGGAGTCGCGTCGCACGTGAAGCCGAACCGACAAGCACTCCGGGTGGCTGCGTCACCAGGCCACCGGAGCCTGCGGGGAGTGTGACCCGCTCAGATGAGATTAACCGGCGAGTAACGAGCGCGCCACCCCTGGGTTCGTGTGCCCTGGGCCACACGGGCTCGCTCATCCCGCCCCGTACGGAGTGTGTCCGTCGATACGCTGAGCGTCATGGATGACGTCACGGACGAGGAGTTCCGTTCGCTCATGGACCGGCTGGAGCCCGAGGCAGCCGGGTCTCCCCACTACGCCCGGCTCGTCGCCGCCGAGGACCCCGAGGAGCTGGCCCGGGTCCTGGTGGAGCCGCACCAGCCGCTGTGGGCCCGCGAGCTGGCCGCCTTCCGGCTCGGCTGCGCGGGCGACCGGCGGGCCTTCGAGGCGCTGGTGCTCCTGCTCAACCACCGCGACCCCGAACGCTGCGTCTCCGCCGCCCACGCCCTGGCCCGCCTGAACGACCCCCGCACGCCCCGGGCCGCCGCCGCGCTCGCCACCAACGCCCTGCGCACCGCCTACGCCCTGCACCCGGTGCGCCTGCTGTCCGACCTGCGGGCCCCCGAGTCGGTGCCCGCGCTCGTCGCCACCCTGCAACGCCTGCTGGCCCCCGGCGAACCCCACTGGCGCGTCGCCCTGGCCTGCGTCGAGGGCCTCGGCCGGCTCGCCGACGAACAGGCCCGCCCGGTCCTCACGGCGGCCCTCCCGCACCCGCGACTGGCCGCGGCCGCCGCGGCGGCGCTCAGCCGGCTGCCGGGGGAGTGAGCGGGCGGACGTAACGCACCTCGGTCACCAGGGCCCCGCCCGCCAGGAACGTGTCCTCGCCGCCGTCCGGCCGGAACCCGGCCCGCTCGTAGAACCGGCGCGCCGGTGCGTTCTCCCGGAGCACCCACAGCGCCATGTCCGCGTGGCCCGCGGCGGCGGCCCGGTCCGTCAGCTCGGTCAGCAGGGCCCGCCCGGTCCCGGTCCCGATGTGCTCGGGCAGGACGTAGATCGCGTACAGCTCGCAGCCGGGGCGCCCGTGGTCCTCGGCGCGATGCGGGCCGACGCAGGCCCAGCCGGTGACGGTCCCGTCGGGCCGTTCGGCGACCACGTTCACGGCCTCGCCGCGTTCCTCGAAATACCTGCGCCGCTGCCCGGTCTCCTCGGCGATGTCCATCCGGTCCAGATACGGCTGTGGCAGCAGGCCCCGGTAGGCGTGCTGCCAGCCGCGCACGCGGATCGTGGCGACGGCCTCGCAGTCGTCGATCCGCATGTCACGGACGGTGGTGCCGGGCGGGTGCGGGGGAGTGGTGGTGAGCCTCATGCCGGGCCATCCTCGCCGACTCCCGCGCATCCCGCCCGGGGTTTTGCGGTGGTTCCCGGCTCAGGGGCGGAAGCCCAGCAGGCCGTGCAGGCGGCTGCCCTTGCTGTTGTCCACCGACTGGGCCGCCGCCTTCTGGGCGGGCAGCGGCTTCGGGTCCGGCAGGGCGGCGCAGACCGCGTCCGCCTCGCCCCGGCCGCGCGGGACCGTGCCGTCGGTCAGATAGGCCGTCAGATGCTGGTCCAGGCAGTCGTTGCCGCTCAGCGTGATGCCGTGGTTGCCGCCGCCCTCCTCCACGACGAGGCTGGAGCCCTTGAGCTTGCGGTGCATGCTGACCGCACCGCCGTACGGGGTCGCCGCGTCGTCGGTGGCCTGGAGGATGAGCGCCGGGGGCAGCTGCCCGTTGTTCACCGGGAGGGGCCGCAGCGGCTCCACCGGCCAGTTCGCGCACGGCGCGTTGTACCAGGTGTTGTTCCAGGTCATGAACGGCGCCTTCTTGTGGATCCGGCGGCTGTCGTTGCGCCAGGTGCTCCAGTGCTGGGGCCAGCGGGCGTCGCGGCACTGGACGGCGGTGTAGACCGAGTAGCCGTTGTCGCCGCTCGCGTCGACCGCGCCGAAGTTCTCGTACACCTCGACCAGCGCCTCCGCGTCGCGGTTCTTCACGTACGCGGCGAACGCCTCGGCGAGGTAGGGCCAGTAGCCGTTGTAATACCCGCCGGGCAGGAACGTGTCCTCCAGCTCGCTCGCGCCGACCGTGCCGCCCGCGGGCTTCCGCGCCACGTCCGCCCGCATCCGGTACCAGGCAGCCTCGACCCGCGCGGGGTCGGTGCCCAGGCCGTACGCGGCGTCGTTCTTCGCGACCCACGCGGCGAAGGCCTTGTGCCGGTCGTCGAACGCGTAGTCCTGGCCGAGGTTGCCCTCGTACCAGACGTCGTCCGGGTCGACGACCGAGTCCAGCACCAGCCGGCGCACGCGCTCCGGGTACAGCTTGGCGTAGACCGCGCCGAGGTAGGTGCCGTAGGAGTAGCCGAAGTAGTTGAGCTGCCGGGAGCCCAGCGCCCGGCGGATCACGTCGAGGTCCTTGGCCGCGCTGACCGTGTCCATGTACGGCAGCACGTCGCCGTGCTTCTCGCCGCAGGCCCGGGCGAAGGACTCGGCCCGGTCGCGGTTGATCCGCTCCGCGCGGTAGGACGTCGGCACCGAGTCCGGGCGCACCGGATCGAAGTGCCCAGGCAGGCAGTTCAGGGCGGGCGTGCTCTTGCCGACGCCGCGCGGGTCGAAGCCGATCACGTCGTACTGCGCGGCGACCTTCTTCGGCAGCGAGGACGCCACGAACCCGGCCATCGACAGGCCGCTGCCGCCCGGGCCGCCCGGGTTGACCAGCAGCGGGCCCTGGAAGGTCTTCGCGGTGTGCGGGACGCGGGACAGGGCGAGCGTGACCTGACGGCCCGCCGGACGGCGGTGGTCCAGCGGGGCGCGGACCTTCGCGCACTGGAGCGTCGGGTAGTTCTCGGTCGGACAGTCGGTCCACTTCAGCTTCGGGGCGGGCGGCGTGCTCGCCGCGGTGGCGGCGGCCGGGCCGGGCGCCGCGGTCAGCAGACCGGCGACGGTCGCGCCGACGGCGACCAGAATTCCTGCACGTTTCGTCATGGGGCCTCCCGGAGTGGCGGGACGCGGCGCCGGATCACCGGTCCCCGCCGCATGCTCCCCGAATTCCCTCGCGGAAGGGCCCGTTCCGCGCGGAGTCGCCCCGTACGGTCACGCCATCGGCCCCACAGGCCCCACCGGTGGCCTCAGACCCCGCAGGACTACTCGTGACCTTCAAGGCCCCACCGGTGACCTGAGGCCCCTTCAGCCCCACCGGTGGCCTTCGGACGGCTCTCAGAGCAGGGTCAGCTGGGTCGGGCCGGGCTCCGGCGCGGCGGCCGGGGCAGTTGGGGCCGGGGCGATCCGGCGGGCCTCGCCCCGGTGCGCCGGGCCGATCCCGAACTCGTCCGCCAGCTCGTGCACCTGACGCGTGATCCGGCGCTGGTACCAGGTGGGGGCGTACGCCCCGCCCGCGTACATCCGCTCGTAGCGCTCCACCAGATGCGGATGGCGGAGCCCCAGCCAGTTCAGGTACCACTCGCGCGCGCCCGGGCGCAGATGCAGGACCAGCGGGGTCACCGAGGCCGCTCCCGCGTCCGCGATCGCCGCGACCGTGGCGCGCAACTGCTCCGGGCGGTCGCCGAGGAACGGGATGACCGGGGCCATCAGGACCGAGCAGCCGATCCCGGCGTCGGTGAGGGCGCGCACCACGTCCAGCCGGCGTTCGGGCGAGGGCGTGCCCGGCTCGACCGTCCGCCACAGCTCCCGGTCGGTGAAGCCCACGGAGACCGAGACACCGATCTCGGTGACCTCGGCGGCCTGCCGCAGCAGCTCCAGGTCCCGCAGGATCAGCGTGCCCTTGGTCAGGATGGAGAACGGGTTCGCCCGGTCGCGCAGGGCGCTGATGATGCCCGGCATCAGCCCGTACCGGCCCTCCGCCCGCTGGTAGCAGTCGACGTTCGTGCCCATGGCGATGTGCTCGCCCCGCCAGTGCCGGGAGGCCAGCTCCCGCTGGAGCAGTTCGGCGGCGTTGACCTTGACGACGATCTGCGAGTCGAAGCCGATCCCGGTGTCCAGGTCCAGATAGCTGTGGGTCTTGCGGGCGAAGCAGTACACACAGGCGTGCGTGCAGCCCCGGTACGGGTTCACCGTCCATTCGAACGGCATCCGCGAGGCCCCGGGCACCCGGTTCAGGATCGAACGGGCCCGGATCTCGTGGAAGGTGATGCCCCGGAACTCCGGGGTGTCGAACGTGCGCGTGGTCACCGCGTCCGCGGCGAAGAGCGCGCTGTTCCCGGTCGTCGAGTTCTTCTCGACCAGATTGTCCCAGCGCATGGACGCCTCCTCGGTAGCACTCCTCGCAGAATAGAACACTTGTTCCCTTGATCGTGCGGGACAGGCCGGGGGACTAGCGTGGAGGCCCTGGACGAGCCGCTACCGGACCGGGAGGTCCCGACCCATGGCCAGCAAGTTCACCGAGCTCGCGATCGACTGCGCCGACCCCGTGGCCCTGGCCCGCTTCTGGTGCGCGGTCCTCGGCTACGAGGTGCAGGACGCGGACGAGGACGAAGGCGTCGTCATGATCGGCTCGCCCGAGGTGCCCGAGGGCAAGAGCCGCCCCGGGCCCGTGCCCCCGACGCTGACCTTCGCGCGCGTCCCCGAGGGCAAGACCGTCAAGAACCGGCTCCACATCGACGTCAACCCCACCGACCGGGAGCAGGACGAGGAGGTCGAACGGCTGCTCGCGCTCGGTGCCCGCCGTGCCGACGTCGGCCAGGGCGAGGCGGGCTGGGTCGTCCTCACCGACCCGGAGGGCAACGAGTTCTGTGTTCTCGGCACCCGCTGCCCCTGACCCCGTACGGCCCCGATTTTGAGCGGCCGTACCCGAGGTGGTTGGCTCAGCTCACCCCCCGAACCACGGATTGCTGGAGGAACAGCCATGGCGCAGGTCGAGGCCACCACGGAGCGGATCATCGCGGCGGACGCAGAGGCGGTGTTCGACGCGCTGGCCGACTACAAGGACGTCCGCGGCAAGGTGCTGACCGGGCACTTCAGCGAGTACGAGGTCCGGGAGGGCGGCGACGGCGAGGGCACCCTCGTGCACTGGAAGCTCCAGGCCACCAGCAAGCGCGTCCGCGACTGCCTGCTGGAGGTCAGCGAGCCGACCGACGGGCAGCTCGTCGAGAAGGACCGCAACTCCTCCATGGTCACCACCTGGACCGTCACCCCGGCCGGTGAGGGACGGTCCAAGGTCGTCGTGGTCACGGTCTGGGACGGCGCGGGCGGCATCGGCGGGTTCTTCGAGCGGACCTTCGCCCCCAAGGGCCTCGGACGCATCTACGACGAGCTGCTCCAGAACCTCGCCACCGAGGTCGAGAAGTAGGAGCGCGGCACAACCGGCCTCACCGGAACGGGTGGTTTTCCGGGGCGGCCGGTTGTGCGCCGTAGCGCCTCCCACCGGCGCATAAGCCCTCCGTGCGCGCCTCGTACGCCCCTCGTCACGTTTGCCCCGCCTTGCCGCGCGATGCGAGAAATGGGCGGCGCAGATGCGACGAGGGGAGCGTTACGTGGTGGGCGGTATCACGCTGGTGAAGGACGGGCCGGACGGCCCGGGACCCGGCGGCACGGATCCGGACGGCACGACGGCGGCCGCCGAAGCCGCCGCACCGCCCCCGCCACCCCCTCCGGCCGGACCCGGCCACGGACCCGGATCCGGCGGGGCCCCGGTGGAGATCAGCCCCCGCAAGGTCCGCATGGTCTTCCTCGGGCTGATGCTCACCCTGCTGCTCGCGGCGCTCGACCAGATGATCGTCGCCACCGCCCTGCCCCGGATCGTCGGTGAGCTGCACGGCCTGGAGAAGATGTCCTGGGCGGTCACCGCCTATCTCCTCGCCTCCACCATCGTCCTGCCGCTCTACGGCAAGCTCGGCGACCTCTTCGGCCGCAAGGGCGTCTTCCAGTTCGCCATCGTCGTCTTCATCATCGGCTCCGCGCTGGCGGGCTGGTCGCGCACCATGGACGAACTGATCGCCTTCCGCGCCCTCCAGGGCATCGGCGGCGGCGGTCTCATGATCGGCGTCCAGGCGATCATCGCGGACATCGTCCCGGCCCGGGAGCGCGGCCGCTACATGGGCCTCATCGGCGCGGTCTTCGGCCTCGCCTCGGTCGCCGGACCCCTGCTCGGCGGGTTCTTCACCGACCACGCCTCCTGGCGCTGGTGCTTCTACATCAACGTCCCCTTCGGCCTGGTCACCCTGGCCGTCATCGCGGTCGTCCTCAAGCTGCCCCGGCCCGCCGTACGCCCCCGGCTCGACGTCCTGGGCGCGGCGCTCCTCGCCGCCGCCTCCACCTGCCTGGTGCTGGTGACCAGTTGGGGCGGCACCGAGTACGCCTGGGGCTCGCGCACCATCCTGGGCCTGGCGGCAGGCGCGGTCGTCACGACGGCGCTCTTCGTCGCCGTGGAACACCGGGCCGCAGAACCGATCATTCCGCTGCGGCTGTTCCGGGACTCCGTCTTCAACGTCACCGGTCTGGTCGGCGCGGTCGTCGGCATCGCGCTCTTCGGGGCCGCCAGCTACCTCCCGACCTATCTCCAGATGGTCGACGGGGTCAGCGCCACCGAATCCGGGCTGCTGATGCTCCCGATGATGATGGGCATCGTCGGCGGCTCCGTCGTCTCGGGCCAGCTCGTCACCCGCACCGGCCGCTACCGGATCTACCCGATCGTCGGCAGCGCCGTCTCGGTGGTCGGCATGGGGCTGCTGTCCCTGCTGGAGCGGGACACCTCCCCGCTGGCGTACAGCTTCTACCAGGCCGTCCTCGGCCTCGGCATCGGACTGGTCATGTCCGTCCTCGTGCTCGCCGTGCAGAACTCCGTACGCCCCTCCGACCTCGGCACCGCCACCAGCGCCAACAACTACTTCCGGCAGATCGGCGGCAGCGTCGGCGCGGCGATCTTCGGCACGCTGTTCGCCGGGCGGCTCTCCGACGCGCTCGGCGTCCGGCTGCCCACCGGCGCCGAGCTGCCCGACCCCGAGTCGATCACCCCGCAGATCGTCCACGCGATGGAACCCGCGCTGCGCGACGCCTACATCCAGGCGTACGTCGACGCGATGCCGCGCATCTTCCTCTACCTCGTGCCGGTGCTCGTGCTCGGCCTGTTCCTCGCCTTCTTCCTCAAGGAGAAACCGCTGGTGTCCCACCACAGCCCCGAAGCCGCCGCCGAGACCCCGACCACGCAGATCCCCGCCGCCCGCGCCGACTCCGGCCGCCCGGCCGCCGGTCACCTTCCCGGCGTCCCGGTCCACGGCAGCGTCCAGCACCCCGACGGCACCACCGTCCCCCGGGCCGCCCTCACCCTCATCGACGTCCAGGGGCAGCAGATCGGGCGCGGGGCCAGCGGCGAGGACGGGCGGTACGCGCTCAGCGTCCCCGGCGCCGGCTCCTACGTCCTGATCGCCGCCGCCGGGGGCCACCAGCCGCAGGCCGTCAGCGTCACCGTGGGCGAACGTCCCGTCGAACTGGACGTGGTGCTCGGCGGCGCCGGACGTCTCGCCG
Source organism: Streptomyces sp. PTY087I2 (assembly GCF_001687325.1). Taxonomy (GTDB): domain Bacteria; phylum Actinomycetota; class Actinomycetes; order Streptomycetales; family Streptomycetaceae; genus Streptomyces. Next base: position 49,554 of record NZ_LZRD01000002.1, read on the forward strand.
GATCCGTGCTCACCCCCGACGGCGCCCCCGTACGCGACGCGGCCGTCACCCTCACCGACGTACGCGGCGAGGTCGTCGCCTCGACCCGTACGGGCCGCGAGGGCGGCTATGTCATCGGCGAGCTGATCGCGGGCGAGTACACCCTCGCCGCCAGCGCCCCCGCCTTCCGCCCCGCCGCCCTCCCGGTCAGCGTGCAGGCCGCCCGCGAGACCCGGCAGGACATCGAGCTGGCGGGCGGGGCGGTGCTGCGCGGGGTGGTCCGGGCGACCGGCGGGCGGCCCGTCGAGGACGCCCGGGTCACGCTGCTCGACGCGGCGGGCAATGTGGTGGACACCCTCACGACCGGGTCCGACGGGTCGTTCCGGTTCGTCGACCTGTCGTCCGGCGAGTACACCGTGATCGCCGCCGGCTACCCGCCGGTCGCCACCGTCCTCCAGGTCGCGGGCGGCGGCCGCACCGAGCGCGACCTCCAGCTGGGCCACGAGGACTGAGCCGTACGGGACGGGGGCCGGGCCCCGGGGCCGCCGAGGGGCCAGGGGCCGCCGAGGCTCCAGGGGTCGGTGGGACTCCAGGAGCCAGTAGGGCTCCGGGGGCCGGTGGGGCTTCAGGACTGAGCCCGCACCGGCTCCCCCACCGGGTCCAGTACCGGCTCCCGTACCGGATCCTCCCGCACCAGCCGCATCAGCGACCGCGCCCCCGGGCTCAGGCTCCGCGCCCCCGGCAGCACCACCACGCTCTCGTACACCGGCCGGTGCGGACCCGCCAGCTCCACCGCGACCAGCCGCGCCGCCTCCGGCTTGCGCGAGAAGTGGTGCGGCACCACCGCGATCCCCAGCCCCTCCTGCACCAGCTCCAGCAGGCTGTGCACATCGTTGACCTCAAGGCCCACCGTCCGCCGCACCCCCGCCGCCGCGAACGCCTCGTCGGCGGCCCGGCGCGGCCCCCAGTCCGGGTGGAAGTCGATGAACGACGCCCCCGGCAGCTCCTCCCACCCCACCTCGGCCCGCCCGGCGAACGGGTGCCCCGCCGCACACAGCAGCACCATCGGCTCCCGGGCCAGCGGCACCAGCTCCCCGCGCCACTCCGCCGGGCCGACCGTCGCCGCGAACGCCAGGTCGAGCCGGCCGCCCGCCACCCCGTCCAGCAGACTGCTGGTGCCCTCCTGCCGCAGCCGCAGCTCCATCTGCGGATGCTCCCGGTGGAACGCCGCCAGCAGCCGCGCCGGGCTCACCCCCGCCACGCACTGCTCGACCCCCACCGTCAACGTCCCGCGCAGCAGCCCCCGTACGGCATCGACCGCGTCCCGCGCCGCCCGCGCGCCCGCCAGCGTGCGCTCCGCCTCCACCAGCAGCGCCCGCCCCGCCTCGGTGAGCCGGACCGTCCGCGTGGTGCGGCTGAACAAGGGGGTCCGCAGCTCCTGCTCCAGCGCCCGTACGGAGGCGGAGAGCCCGGACTGCGAGACGGCGAGGCGCTCGGCGGCGCGGGTGAAGTGCTGCTCCTCCGCCACGGCGACGAAGTGCTCCAGCTGACGCAATTCCATGATTGAGCAATGTAGGCGATGAATCCGAGCGGAATCTCCTGTTGGACTGCTGGATCGATCTACGGAAGCCTGGGGCCGTCCCCCCAGGGGGTGCCTCGTACGCCCCGGATCTCTTCAGCGGAGCCTGCCCATGTACCTGCCGTCCGCCGACCGCTACTCCGCCATGCCCTACCGGCGCACCGGCCGCAGCGGTCTGCTGCTGCCCGCGCTCTCCCTCGGCCTCTGGCACAACTTCGGGGGCGACAGGACGCCCGAGACACAGGGCGCCATCCTGCGCCGCGCCTTCGACCTCGGCATCACCCACTTCGACCTGGCCAACAACTACGGCCCGCCGCCCGGCTCCGCCGAAGAGACCCTGGGCCGCGCCCTGGCCACCGACTTCGCCCGGCTGCGCGACGAGATCGTCATCTCCACCAAGGCCGGCTACCACATGTGGGAGGGGCCGTACGGGGAGTGGGGCTCGCGGAAGTACCTGCGCTCCTCGCTCGACCAGAGCCTGAAGCGCCTCGGCGTCGAGTACGTCGACATCTTCTACTCCCACCGCCCCGACCCGGACACCCCGCTCGAAGAGACGATGGGCGCGCTCGACTCCGCCGTACGGCAGGGCAAGGCCCTCTACGTCGGCCTCTCCAACTACTCCGCCGCGCAGACCCGGGAGGCCGCCGCGATCCTGAAGGACCTCGGCACCCCGCTCCTCATCCACCAGCCCCGCTACTCGATGCTCGACCGCCGCATCGAGGCCGACGGGCTGCCGGACGTCCTGGACGAGCTGGGAGTCGGGTCCATCGCCTACTCGCCCCTGGAGCAGGGCATCCTCACCGACCGCTATCTCAACGGCATTCCGGCCGGGTCCCGGGCGGCGGGCGCGAGCCCCTTCCTCTCCGCCGACGCCGTCACCCCGCAGCTGGTGGAGCGGCTGCGCGCGCTGGACGCACTGGCGAAGGAGCGCGGCCAGTCGCTCGCGCAGCTGGCCCTGGCATGGGTGCTGCGCGGCGGCCGGCTCACCTCCGCCGTCGTCGGCGCGAGCAGCGTGGCCCAGCTGGAGAACAGCGTCGAGGCCGTCCGGAACCTGGAGTTCACGGCGGACGAACTGGACCGGATCGAGAAGCTGCTCCCCTGAACGGGCTCAGGGGAGGCCTCACGGGGCGATGCCCACCCCGTCGATCCGGCTCCAGGCCCGTTCCTGACCGGCCGTCATGGCCGGCCAGCCGAGGCCGCCCGGCCGGGGCAGCACCCGGGAGGCGTACGGGGAGGGCCGGAACGCCGGGTCGTAGAAGCACCCCGTGCCGTACGTCCGGTCGAAGGAGGCGCACGATTCGGCCAGCGAACGCGCGGTGGGCTTGCGGCCGGTCTGCGCCCAACGATCCAGTGCCGCAAGGGAGTTGGCGTACTCCGTGTTGCTCAGCCCGCTGTGCTCGCTCTCCCGGGTGAAGGACTGCACGAGCCGGTGCTCCCGGCCCGCGCCGCGCAACGTGGCCCGGTAGGCGGCCTCGTGCTCCACGAACGCCGTGGGGTCGTCGATCGCGTGCAGGGTCAGGACGGGCAGGGACACCCGCCCGGTCAGGTCGCTGTCCCACGAGAGGTCCCGGCGCGCGGCCGGATCCGCCGAGAACCGCTCCACGCCCGCGTTCAGCGCCCGGTCGTCGTGCGAACCGGTATACCGCACACCCCGGTTGGAGAAGGGGTTACGTCCCCCGAGCCGGGTCGAGACGATGTCGCGGAAGGTGAACGTCGCGAACCGCAGATGCGATTCGAGGGACCGCTCCGGGATCCCGGTGACGGCCAGGATGTCGTCCAGGTTGCGCTGCTGGAGCGCGGTCCGGGCGGCCGGTTCGGCGTCGAACCCCGTGCACTCGCGCAGCCGGGCGCGCAGCCCGGTGGACGTCATCGTGGAGTCCGGGCGCAGCCCCTGCCACAGCGGGTACTGCGGCTCGGTGGGACGCGGGTGGTTGCCGCAGTAGTACTGGTAGACCACGCGCAGGTCGACCCGGTAGTCGTAGCCGCGCGAACCGCCGCCCAGGACGCCGTTGGTCAGCAGCACCCCGTCGTACGCCCCGGGCTCCCGGCCGTACGTCTCGGCGGCCTTGGCGGCGACGTTCCCGCCCCAGGACTGGCCGTGCAGATAGGTCCGCTCCGGCTTCCCGAACCGGTCGACGAAGACCCGGCGCACGCTCTCGGTGTCGGCCGCCGCCATCCGCGTACCGTAGCCGCCGCGCCGGTAGGAGGAGCCCGCCCAGGCGTACCCCTCCTCGACCATGACGGCCCAGCGCCCCAGGTCCTCGGTCGAGCGGGCCGGGTCCGACGCGTCGCCCAGGTCGGGGCCGCCGTGCGCGTGCACCACCAGGGAGCCGTTCCAGCGGGTGGGGACGGCGAGCGCGTAGTGCGCCCCGTTCCCGTCCCGGCCCGTGTAACACCGTGCCTTTCCGGCCAGCGTCTCCGGGCAGTCGGCGGCGACCGGGGCGGCGGCCGGGCTTCCGGCAGGGCCTCCGGTAGGGCTTCCGGCCGGGGCGGGCGCCGCCGGGGCCCGGCCCGCCGACCCGAGGAGCAGGGCCGCGACCGTGGCCGCCAGCGCGGCGGAGCGCAGCCGGTGGCGGCGGTACAGCGGTAGGGCGCGGACGGGCCTGTGAGGGGAGTTCACGAGGGCGGCTCCTGGCGTTCTGCACCGGTGGCAGCGCCCGCGAGCGCTGCCACCGGCACCATCTGTGCGGCTGCCCCGGCACGGGGGTGCGCCGGGATGCCGGGATGCTAGGAAGCGCCGCACCCGGGGGAGAAGCCCCGCGCGCATTGCGTTCATAGTGTTCGCCCCGGCGGGCATGGTGTTTGCCCCGGCGGGCCGCCACGCCCGCCCGTCGCCCCCGACCGCCGCGCCGCTCAGTCGGCCGCCGTCACCGCCGTCCTCACCAGTTCCCTCACCTGGCCCACGATGTCGGCGCGGTTGCGCTCGAAGTCCGGGTCGGTGACCGTGCCCGTCTGCGGGTCCGTGTTCGCCGCGCCGAACTGGAGGACAGGCGTGTGCAGATGGCCGCCCGGCAGGCCCGGCAGGCGGAGCCGGTCGCGCAGCAGGGTGACCCGGTAGGCGATCTCGTTGGAGAGGTAGTCGCCGCCGCCCCCGGCCCGCGCCGCCGAGCCCGGGGTGGGGCCGTCGGGCCTGGTCACGGGCTGGGTGCCGCCCGCCGGTATCTCGGTGACCTCGGTGTTGTCGTACACCGGGAAGCGGCCCGTGTCGGCTTCGGTGAGCTGCCGGTACGGGAGGGTCGTGGACGTCCACTGCGGCTGCGTGGCCGGGTCGGCGACGGGGACGAGCCCGGTGCTGGAGGCGTTCTCGTTGTCGGCGAAGCCGCCGCGCCAGGCCCCGTTGGTACGTTCCACGTCGAAGCGGCCCTGGCGGCCCTGGCTGACCGTCGTGAACAGGTCCAGATGCGGCAGCTGCCGGGCGAGGGTCCGCTCGACGACGCCCTCCGCGAAGTCCGCCCAGCGCACCGGGAAGACGACGGTCTCGATCCGGGCCGGCCCGTCGGGCGTCTGTACCAGAGTGCCGTCCAGGGCGAGCGCGCTCGCGCCCGAGGGGTTCCCGATCCGGACGTCCCGGTCCAGCGTGAACGGGTCGAACCCGGTGACCAGGACCCGCTTCGTCCGATGGCCCGGGTAGTGGATGTCGCTCTGGCCGCGCGACGCGGTCTCCAGGGCGGAGTGCAGGGCCTCGCGCCGCCGGTCGTCGAGGTCGAACCGGGGCGTCCAGGCGCGCAGTTCGCGGCTGAGCGCGAGCCGGGCCCAGTACAGCGGGCGGTCGTCGCCCCGGCTCAGGTCGCCCGTGGCGGGGCCACGCTCCTGGGCGCGGTCCACGGCGCGCCGCCACAGCTCCGAGGCGTGTCGGGTCACGGTGCGCTCGGCCTGCGCATAGCTCTTCGAGCGCTCCAGGGCCCGTTCGAAGCGCGGGGCGAAGGCGTCGAATCCGCTGCGCCGCAGGATCTCCTGCGGGGCGGCCCGGTCGAGGCGCTGTTCCTCGACGGTCGCCTCCACGGGGGTGCGGGAGGTGTCCGCGGGGGAGGCGGCGGCCGGCAGGGCGGAGCCCGCCAGGACGAGCAGCAGCGCCATGCCGCCGATACCGATCCGGGCCGTTGCGGGGAGTTGGTGGGTCACACGGGTCCCTTTCGTTTCACCGGGTGGGGCCCCGCAGTATCGCGGCACGGCCCGAGGCGATGCCATAGGGCACTTGCCGCGCCGGGACTCGTAAGGCGTCACCGGACTGGACCTCTGACGCGCCCGCCCCTCCCTGGCCCGCGCCGCTCACGGGGCGTACGGTGTGGCGGCATGAAGATCCTCATCAGCGCCGACATGGAAGGCGCCACCGGAGTCACCTGGCCGGCCGACGTGCTGCCGGGGACCCCGCAGTGGGAGCGCTGCCGGTCGATGTTCACCTCCGACGTGAACGCCGCCGCGCTCGGCTTCTACGACGGCGGCGCCGACGAGGTGCTGGTGAACGAGGCCCACTGGTCGATGCGCAATCTGCTGCTGGAGCACATGGACGAACGCGTCCAGATGCTGACCGGCAAGCACAAGTCGCTGTCCATGGTGGAGGGCATCCAGCACGGTGACGTGGACGCGGTGGCCTTCGTCGGCTATCACACCGGGGCCGGTACGGAGGGCGTCCTCGCCCATACCTACCTCGCCAACTCCATCACCGGCGTCTGGCTGAACGGCGTCCGGGCCAGCGAGGGCCTGCTCAACGCGCACGTCGCCGCCGAGTACGGGGTGCCCGTCGTGCTCGTCACCGGCGACGACCTGACCTGCGTGGACGCCGAGGGGTACGCCCCCGGTGCCCGGAAGGTCGCAGTGAAGGACTACGTCTCCCGGTACGCGGCGGTCTGCCGCACCCCGGCCCGTACCGCCGCCGACATCCGGGCGGCGGCGAAGGCGGCCACCGCGCTCGCGGGACGTCGTGACCCTGTCGCCGGGAAGACGTTCACCATCGAGCTGGAGTTCGACGCCGAGCATCTGGCGGCGGCCGCGACCGTCGTCCCCGGCGTGGCGCCCAGCGGCGAGAGGCGCGTCGCGTACACCAGCGCGACGATGTACGAAGGAATTCGCACGTTCAAGGCGGTGACGACGATCGTGTCGGCCGCCGTGGAGGAACAGTATGGCTGAGGCCCCCGACCTGCTCGGACCCGTGGACCAGCAGGCCCTCGACGAAGTGGTGGCGTTCACCTCCGGGCTGATCCGGATCGACACCACCAACCGGGGCGGCGGCGACTGCCGGGAGCGGCCGGCCGCCGAGTACGTCGCCGAGCGGCTCGCGGACGCCGGGATCGAGCCGACACTGCTGGAGCGCACCCCCGGTCGGACCAACGTGGTCGCCCGGATCCCCGGCACCGACCCCTCCGCCGACGCGCTGCTCGTCCACGGCCACCTCGACGTGGTGCCCGCCGAGCCCGCCGACTGGACCGTGCACCCCTTCTCCGGCGAGGTGCGCGACGGCGTCGTGTGGGGGAGGGGCGCCGTCGACATGAAGAACATGGACGCGATGGTCCTCTCCGTCGTACGGGGCTGGGCCCGCGAGGGGTTCCGCCCGGCGCGCGACATCGTCATCGCCTACACCGCCGACGAGGAGGACAGCGCAGCCGACGGCTCCGCCTTCCTCGCCGAGCAACACGCCGACCTGTTCGAGGGCTGTACGGAGGGGATCAGCGAGTCCGGGGCGTTCACCTTCCACGCGGGCGACGGCCTTGCGCTGTACCCGATCGCGGCGGGCGAGCGTGGCACCGGCTGGCTGAAGCTGACCGCCGAGGGCCGGGCCGGGCACGGCTCCAAGGTCAACCGGGAGAACGCGGTGACCGCGGTGGCCGCCGCCGTCGCCCGGATCGGCGAGCACGAGTGGCCCATCCGCCTCACCCCGACCGTCCGCGCCGCGATCACCGAGATCGCCGCCCTGCACGGCATCACCGCCGACCTCGACGAACCCGGCTTCGACGTCGCCCAGCTCCTCGGCAAGCTCGGCCCGGCCGCCTCCCTCGTCGAGAACACCGTCCGCAACAGCAGCAACCCGACGATGCTGGACGCCGGTTACAAGGTCAACGTCATCCCCGGCCACGCCACCGCCTTCGTCGACGGACGCATGGTCCCCGGCGGCGACGAGGAGTTCCACGCCACCCTGGACCGGCTCACCGGGCCGCTCGTCGACTGGGAGTTCCACCACCGCGAGAAGGCCCTGACGGCCCCGGTCGACTCACCGACGTACGCGAAGCTGCGCGCCGCCGTCGAGCGGTTCGACCCGGACGCGCACACCGTCCCGTACTGCATGTCGGGCGGCACCGACGCCAAGCAGTTCTCCCGCCTCGGCATCACCGGCTACGGCTTCACCCCGCTGAAGCTGCCCGTCGGCTTCGACTACCAGCGGCTCTTCCACGGCGTCGACGAGCGCGTCCCCGTCGACGCCCTCCACTTCGGCGTCCGCGTGCTGGACCACTACCTGCGCACCGCCTGACCGACTCGTCCCCGGGGGGAACGACCTACGTGAACACCGCGCCCGCAGCAGCAGCGCCGTACGGCACCTGGCCGTCGCCGATCGACGCGGCGCTCGCCGCCTCGCACGACGGCCGGCCCGACCACCTCGGCACCGTCGGGGACGAGGTCTGGTGGACCGAGCCGCGCCCCGCCGAGGGCGGCCGCCGCGCGCTGATCCGCCGCCGCGCGGACGGCACCACCGCACCCGCGCTGCCCGCCCCCTGGAACACCCGCAGCCGGGTGATCGAGTACGGCGGACAGCCCTGGGCCGGCACGGTGCGCGAGGACGGTGAACTCCTCGTGGTGTTCGTCCACTTCACCGACCAGCGGCTGTACGCCTACGCCCCCGACGGGCCGGACGAACCCTGGCCGCTCACCCCGGTCTCCGAAGTCGGCGGCGGGCTGCGCTGGGTGGACCCGCAGGTGCGTCCGGAGCAGGGTTCGGCGGGCGAAGTCTGGTGCGTTCTGGAGGAGTTCACCGGACCCGCCCCCACCGACGTACGACGGGTCCTCGCCGCCGTACCGCTCGACGGATCGGCGGCCGGGAACCGGTCGGCTGTCCGTGAACTCTCCGACGGGCGGCACCGGTTCGTCACCGGACCCAAGGTCTCCCACGACGGGCGACGGGCCGCCTGGATCGCCTGGGACCACCCGGCGATGCCCTGGGACGGCACGGTCGTCATGCTGGCCGACATCACCGAGGCGGGAGAGTTCACCGGCGTCCGGCCGCTCGTCGGGGACCTCGACGAATCGGTCTGCCAGGTGGAGTGGGACCGCGACGGCAGCCTCTTGTTCGTCTCCGACCTCTCCGGCTGGTGGGAGCTCCAGCGCATCCGCCCCGACGCCGTCGCCGGCGGCGTGGTCCCCAGCAGCCGCCTCCTGCCGCCCCGGGGCGAGGAGTTCGGCGGGCCGCTCTGGAAGATCGGGCTGCGCTGGTTCCACCCGCTGGACAACGGGCTGATCGCCGTCCTGCACGGCAAGGGCGACCACCGCCTCGGCATCCTCGACCCGGAGACCGGCGAACTCGCCGACGCCCCGGGCCCCTGGACCGCCTGGTCCGACACGCTCGCCGTGCACGGCAGCCGGGTCGTCGGCGTCGCGGCGAGCCCCCGCAGCGCCCACGAGGTCGTCGAGCTGGACACCACGACCGGGCGCACCCGCACCATCGGCGCACCCCACCGGGACGCCGTCGACCCCGCGTACTACCCGGTCCCCGAGCAGCGGACCTTCACCGGCCCCGACGGCCGCGAGATCCACGCCCACATCCACCCGCCGCACCACCCCGAACACACGGGCCCCGAGGGTGAGAAGCCCCCGTACGTCGTCTGGGCGCACGGCGGCCCCACCGGCCACGCCCCGCTCGTCCTCGACCTGGAGATCGCCTACTTCACCTCGCGCGGCATCGGCGTGGCCGAGGTGAACTACGGCGGCTCCACCGGCTACGGACGCGCCTACCGCGAACGGCTGCGCGGCGCATGGGGCCTGGTCGACGTGGCGGACTGCGCGGCCGTCGCCTCGGCCCTGGTCGCGGAGGGCGCGGCCGCCCCGGACCGGCTCGCGATCCGGGGCGGCAGCGCGGGCGGCTGGACCACCGCAGCCTCGCTGACCAGCACCGACGTATACGCCTGCGGAACGATCCTCTACCCGATCCTGGACCTCGAAGGGTGGGCCACGGACGAGACCCACGACTTTGAATCGCGGTATCTGGAGTCCCTCGTCGGCCCGTTCGCCGAGGTGCCCGAGCGCTACCGGGAACGCTCCCCGATGAACCGCACCGACCGGCTGAACACCCCGTTCCTGCTGCTCCAGGGCCTGGACGACGTGATCTGCCCGCCCGCCCAGAGCGAGCGGTTCCTCGCCGCCGTGGCCGGCCGGGGCATCGCCCACGCCTACATCGCCTTCGCGGGGGAGAGCCACGGATTCCGGCGCGCGGAGACCCTGGTCCGCGCCCTGGAGGCCGAACTCTCCCTCTACGCCCAGACGTTCGGCATCGACCGGCCCGACGTACCGCCCCTGGAGCTGACCACGTGACCCGCCAGGACCCCGGCCCGGCCACCCCGCTCGCCCGGCCCGCCCGGCTGCGCCCCGGCTCCCGGGTCGCCGTCGTCGCGCCCAGCGGACCGGTCCCCGCCGACCGGCTGGAAGAAGGCCTCGCCGTCCTGCGCGACTGGGGCCTCGAACCCGTCGTCGGACCCCATGCCCACTCCACGCACCCGGAGTTGGACTACCTCGCGGGGGCGGACGCGGACCGTGCGGCGGACCTCCAGGCGGCGTGGTGCGACCCGTCCGTGGAGGCCGTGCTCTGCGCCCGGGGCGGATTCGGCGCACACCGGATGGTCGACCTGGTCGACTGGGCGGCGATCCGGGCCGCCGGGCCCAAGGCGTTCGTCGGCTACAGCGACATCACCGTGCTGCACGAGGCGTTCGCCCTGCGCGCCGGGTTCGCCACCCTGCACGGACCGATGGTCGCCACCGAGACGTTCCTCAAGGACGCGCCGACCCGCGAGCACCTGCGCGCCACCCTCTTCGAACCGGAGACCGTGCGCACCCTCGGTCTCGCATCGGCCGGGGCCCTGGTCCCCGGCCGGGCCGAAGGCGTCCTGTACGGCGGCTGCGTCAGCCTGCTCGCCGCCGACACCGGTACCCCGGGCGGCCGGTCCCACGCCCGGGGCAACCTGCTGGTGATCGAGGACACCGGGGAGGAGCCCTACCGGCTCGACGGCATCCTCACCCGGCTTCTGCGCTCCGGTGCCCTGGCCGGGATCGCCGGGGTGGCCTGCGGCTCCTGGCAGGAGTGCGGGCCGTACGAGAAGATCCGCGCCGTGCTCGCCGACCGGCTCGGCCCGCTGGGCATACCCGTGGTCGAGGAGTTGGGGTTCGGCCACGGCACGACCGCGCTGACGATTCCCCTGGGGCTGCCCGCGGTGCTCGACGCACCGGCGGACGGCGGGCGTTGCACGCTCACCGTCGAGGCGCCCGCCCTGCTCTGAGCCTCCTCGGCCACTTCCGCGACCCGCGCCCGCACCGCCTTCGGTGCCCGGGCGCGGGCGTGTGTGTTTTCGCGCGGAGAACGTGAACATCCGTCAAGAACCGCTGTCCGATGCGTTGACACGGCTATGACCTGTGTCACAGCATGAGCGCGACCCAATAATTACCGGTCGGTAAGGTGTCCTCGGTGTGGAGGTCTTCGTGTCAGGTGCTGTTTCCAGAGTGCGCGGCCCGCTCGTCGCGGCCGCCGGGGCGGCCCTCGTCGCCCCCCTCGTCCTCGCCGGCCCGGCCCGGGCCGACACCGCCCCGTACACCGTCACCCCGCTGACGTTCACCGTCGAGGCGGGCGACCGCACCTGTACGGTGGACGCCGATCTCTACCGGCCCGCCGGGGCCGATGCCGACAACCCGGCCCCCGCCGTCCTCGCCACCAACGGATTCGGCGGCAGCAAGTCCGACGGCTCCACCGACGCCATCGGCAGGGCCTTCGCCGAGCGCGGCTACGTCGGGCTCGTCTACTCCGGGCTCGGCTTCGGCAAGTCCGGCTGCCTGATCACCCTCGACGACCCCGCCGTCGACGGACAGGCCGCGAGCGAACTCCTCGACTTCCTCGGGGGAGTTCGCGCCGCCGACGACGGGACGCGGGCCGACTTCGTCACCCGGGACGCCGACGGCGACCCGCGCGTCGGGATGATCGGCGGCTCCTACGGCGGCGCGATCCAGCTGGCGACCGCCGCCGTCGACCCCCGCGTCGACGCCCTCGTCCCGCTGATCACCTGGAACGACCTCGGCTACGCACTCGCCCCCAACAACACCGGGGCGCACACCGGCGTCACCTCCGACACCCCCGGCGTCTTCAAGTGGCAGTGGGCCAACGGCTTCTATCTGATCGGCGAGGGGCAGCCGCTCCTCAACCCGAGCCTGGACCCCTCCCGGATCAACCGGCTGGACTGCCTGCACTTCGCCACCCGCGCCTGCGAGACCGTCCGGCTGCTCAACTCCGGCCGCTACCCGGCCGACAAGGCGAAGGAGATGCTCGCGTACGCGCGCAGCGTCTCGCCCGTCTCCTACCTCGACCGGGTCAAGGCCCCCACCCTCATCGTCCAGGGCCAGGCCGACAGCCTCTTCAACCTCAACGAGGCCACCGCCACCTACCGCACCCTCAAGGCGCAGGGCACCGAGACCAAGATGATCTGGCAGTCCTGGGGACACAGCGGCGGCCAGGCCCCCGGCGAACTCGACCTGAGCCAGGGCAATCTGGAGACCAGCCACGTCGGACAGCGGGTGCTGGCCTGGTTCGACCGCTACCTCCACAAGAACACCGGCGCCGACACCGGGCCCGCCCTCTCCTACTACCGCGACTGGCAGAGCGGCTACGGCACGGCGGCCGACGTCCCCGCCCTCTCGCAGTCCCTCTACCTCTCCGGCGACGGCAAGCTCGTCGACAACCGGGCCAAGGTCGCGCGGGGCAGCCGCCAGTACACCAACTGGCTCGTGCCCACCAGCCACTCCGAAAGCTCCATCGCCCCGCTGATCGGACTGCCCGACCCGAAGCCGTACGACACGAAGGGCACCTACCTCGGCTGGCGCAGCGAACCCCTCACCGCGCCCCTCGACGTCGTCGGCGCGCCGAAGGCCACCCTGAAGGTCGTCTCGCCGAAGGCGGAGCGGGTCCAGAACAGCGGCGACGCCTCCGACAAGCTCGTCCTGTTCGCCAAGGTCTACGACGTCGCGCCCGACGGCAGCCGGACGCTGGTGAACCGGCTCGTCTCCCCGGTCCGGGTCCCCGACGTCACCCGGCCCTTCACCGTCGAGCTGCCCGGCATCGTCCACCGGTACGAGAAGGGACACCGGCTGGAGTTCGTGATCGCCGCCAGCGACACCGCGTACTTCGGCAACCGGGGCATCAAGCCCGTCACCGTCCTCCACGCCCCCGAGGACACCGGCGTACTGGAGCTCCCAGTGGTCCCGGCCGGCTGATGCCCCCACCCGCCCATTCACCCGAACGGCCCAACAGCACCGCCCCCCGGACCCGGCATCCGCTCATGCTGGGATCCCGGGGGGCGGCCGCGTGCACGACGGCGGGCCGGACCGGGCGAGGAGCGAGCGAAAGGGCCGGACCATGAGCCCCAAGGACGTATCGAGCGACAGCGGGCGCGCCCAGGGGTGGCTCACTCCGGGGCGCATCGCGGTCGGCGTGCTGGTCGCGCTCGTCATCGTGTTCATCTGCGTGAACACGAGGGACGTCACCATCCGGGTGCTGATCCCCGAGGTGACGATGCCGCTGTGGTCCGCGCTGGCCGCCATGTTCCTCATCGGGCTCGGCTGCGGCGGCTACCTCTTCCGCCGCCGGGGGAAGTGACGGCGGCCGGTCAGACGGTGACGTTGCGGTCCACGTACTCGAAGACCGAACCGTCCGGGTGCAGCGCGATGAGGTTGCGGCCCGCCGGGGTCGGCACCGGACCCGCGATGACCCGAGCGCCCGCCCTGGTCAGCGCCTCGTTCGCCTCGTCGACGTCCTTGACGGCGATCGTCGCCCCCACCTTCCGCAGCACCTCCAGCTCCGACTCCGGCCCGCTCATCAGCAGGAAGCAGCCGATCGCGGCCACCGACACCCCACCGCGCTCGAAGCGCAGGGCCGACGTGCCGGTCAGCCCCTCGTAGAAGGCCACCGCGGCCTCCAGGTCGTCGACGCAGATACGCAGCGTGGTTCCCAGGATCTCCATGCGTACGAGGGTAGTTGGCGGCCGCGACCGGTGTGATCGATTCCGGGCGGGCCGGAACCCCCGCTTCGCCTCACACCCGGCAGAGCACCTCACCGTGCGGGACCATGAACCAGCCGTCGCCCTCCTCGCCCCAGGCCCGCCACGCCCCGGAGATCGCCGTCAGCTGTTCGGCGCTCGCGTGGCCGCCCGCCACCGCCAGCTCGGCGTAGACCGAGTCCGTCGTACGGTCCGCCCACAGGCCGCTCCACCAGGCGCGGCTCTCCGGGGTGGCGAAACACCAGGCGGCCGCGGTCGGGGTGATGTCGGTGAACCCGGCCCGCCGCGCCCAGGAGAGGAGGCGGCGACCGGCGTCGGGCTCGCCGCCGTTGCCGCTGGCCACCCGGCCGTACACGTCCTGCCACACGTCGAGGCCGGGGGTCTCCGGATACCAGGTCATCGCCGCGTAGTCGCTGTCCCGGGCCGCGACCACGCCGCCGGGCCGGCAGACCCGCCGCATCTCGCGCAGCGCCTGGACCGGGTCGCCCACATGCTGGAGCACCTGGTGGGCGTGGACCACGTCGAAGGAGTCGTCGGGGAACTCCAGGGCGTGCACATCGGCCACCGCGAACTCGACGTTCTCCAGGCCCCGTTCGGCCGCCACCGCGGCGGCCTGGTCGAGCACGCCCGCGGTGGCGTCCACCGCGGTGACCCGGCCCGGCGCGACCAGCGCGGCCAGATCGGCGGTGATGGTCCCCGGGCCGCAGCCGACGTCCAGCACGGCCAGACCGGGGCGGAGTTCGCCGAGGAGGTAGGCGGCCGAGTTGGCGGCGGTCCGCCAGCGGTGCGACCGCAGGACCGACTCGTGGTGGCCGTGCGTGTACACGGCGGTGTCCTTCGGCATGGCGTGACGCCCTCTCCCTCTCCCGGAAACCCCGCGCCGACGGGCGCGGCGACGGAACCACCGTACGCCGCGATGTCGAATGATGAGATAGCTGTCTTGCTATGCGGACTTGCATCCCTGGGGTCCCTGGAGTCCCTGGGTGTCAGACCGGCATCGGGCAGTAGACCGTCAGCGCTTCCGGCAGCTTGTCGATCATCAGTTCCGTTCCGGAGCGGGCCACTTCACCGTCGTACGCGTACGGAGTCCCCGGCGCGAGTCCGCCGATCCGCACCCGGCGCCGACGCACCGCGGCATGGGCGGGGGAGCGGGTCAGCGGTCCCGCCACCGCCGCCGCGAGCAGGCGCAGCGCGGGTCCCCGGCCGCCGTGGACGACCCGGACGTCCAGCAGCCCGTCCGCCAGGTTGTGGCGGCGGCCCGGGGCGGGGCCCAGCCGCTGGAAGAGCCCGTTGCCGACGAAGAGCAGCCACAACGGCCGCCTGCGGCCCTGGAACTCGGCCTCCAACGGCCGCTGCCCGCGCAGCACATGGAGCGCCGCGAGCACGCCCGCCGGCCAGCCGCCGATCCGGGGCGACCAGTGTTCCCGGGTGCGCACCAGATCCGGGTAGACGCCCAGCGAGAAGGCGTTGAGGAAATAGCCGTCGGCTCCGTCCGCGCCCTTGGGCCCCGGCCGGAAGCGGCCGAGGTCCACGCGGATGGCGTCGCCCGCGGTGAGCGCGGCGGCGGTCTCGTGGACGGTCTCGATGCCCAGGTCGTAGGCGAAGTGGTTGAGTGTGCCGCCGGGGAACACCGCCAGGGGCATCCCGTGCGTCGCGGCCACGGACGCCGCCAGGTTCACCGTGCCGTCGCCGCCGCAGACGCCCAGCGCCCGGCCCCGGCCCGCGGCCCGGTCCATGGCCGCCGCCAGCTCCTCGGGCGGCACCTCCACCACCTCGGCCGCGGGCAGCGCCTCCCGTACCAGCGAGGCGGTCGCGGTGGCCGTGCCCGACTCCTGGTTCACCACGACGACGAGGTCCTTCCCGGCGGGCAGCGCCGGGGCCTCGCCGGGCGGGCGGCCGGGAGCGGGCAGCTGGCCCCGGGTGGGCACGACCCCGCGCAGGGCGAACGCGGCTCCTATGCCGAGCGCCGCACCCGCGAGCACATCGCTCGGGTAGTGGACCCCGGTGTAGACGCGGGAGGCCGCCACGGCCGCCGCGACCGGGGCCACGACCGCGCCCCAGCCCTTGGACTCCAGGGCCACCCCGGTGGCGAAGGCGGCCGCCGACGCGGCGTGGCCGGAGGGGAAGGAGGTGGTGACCGGCTGCCGCTTCAGCTGCCGCACCACCGGCACCAGGTCCGCTATCGGCCGCTCGCGGCGCACCGCGCCCTTGCCGACCGTGTTGATCGCCGCCGAGGCCACGGCGAGGGACGCCACCCCGCGCAGCGCGGCCCGCCGCGAACGCGCGCTGCTGCCGAGGGCCGCGATCCCGGCCGCCGCCCCGAACCAGAGCAGCCCGTGATTGGCGCTCCGGCTCAGCCGCGGCAGCAGCGGATCGGCCCCCGGCCAGTGCCGGTCCGCGACGCTCCGGAAGACGGCCAGATCGCGCCCTTGCAGCCAGCCGCGCAGCCGGGCGACTGCGGGGGCGGAGGAGGCGGTGGGTGAGGTTCTCGGTGTGGACATGCGTCAGCGAATACCCCTCCGGGCCACGCTGAACCAGCAGGCGCGCTGAGACACGGGCCACGCGCCGCCGCCCGGCGATACGGCCGACGCGGCGACGCCCCCGGCGCGGGCGCGCGATTGGACGGGCGGGCCGCCCGGAACCTCCGTATAAAGAAGCCAGAAGCTGCCTGCTTGAACCCTGGGCACTCGAACCCCGGGCGGCCGGGCGTTGGGCCCCTGGACCCGGGAACCGGACCCGGTGCGCGGGGCGGGCCGGCGGTGGCGAGGGCGCGGAGCGACGAGCGGCGGAGGAGGCCCGGATGCGGATGCAGGGGACGGAGGACACCGGCCCGCCGGGGGACCGGGCAGGCGGGCCGGGTCCGGTCGGCGGGCCGGGCCGCGCCCAGGGGCCGGAGGGCCCCGCGCTTGAGCGGGATGGGCGCCCTGGGCAGGACCAGGCCGGTGGGCCGGGAAGCCGGGCCTACGGGCAGGACGCGGCCCATGCGCAGGGGGGCCAGGCCCACGGCCAGGACCGACCCCTGGCCCAGGAGGGCCAGGCCGGCCGGCCGGCTGACCGTGCGGCCCGCGCCCAGGATGACCACGCGCCCCGCCCAGGTCACCGGTCCGAGGACCAGCCCGGCCACCGGGCTCACCGGTCCGAGGACGAGTCCCCCCGCCCGGACCACCGGTCCGAGGACCAGCCTGGCCACCCGGCTCACCGGTCCGAGGGCGAGTCCCCCCGCCCGGACTACCGCGCCGAGCACCAGCCCCGCCCACCCGGTCACCCGGCCCCCCGCGCGCACGAGGATCACGGTCCCGTCCGTTACGGGCCGCCCGCGCCCGACCCCGGGCTGCCCGTTCTTCCCGAGTTGGCCGCCGTCCTCGCCGCCGCCTCCGCCCGGACCCGTCCCGAGCCTCCCGGCGGCGGGCCGGTGCTGCGTGAGGCGGCCCGTGGTTACTGGGACCGGCGTGGGCTGCACGGCGCGGCGGGCGGGATCGCCGCCGCGCCCGGGGCCCAGCCGCTCCTGCTGGCCCTCATCGGCGCACACGGCGGCGACGTCCTCATGCCGCGCCCCTGCCCCGCCGCCTGGATGCCGCAGGCCCGGCTGCTGGGCCGGCCCGCCTACCACGTGCCCACCCCGGCCGAATGCGGCGGCATCCCCGACCCGTACGCCCTGCTGGAGACCGTCCGCCGGGTCCGTGCCGAGGGTGGGCGGCCGAGACTGCTGCTCCTGTCCGTCGTGGACGACCCCACCGCCACCGTCGCCCCGCCCGAGCTGGTCCGCGAGGCCTGCGAGGCGGCCGTCGACGAGGGGCTGCACATCATCAGCGACGAGACCTGGCGCGACACCGTGCACCGCCCGCGCGACACCGTCCTGCTCAGCCCGGCCGAAATGTGCCCGGATGACGTCACGGTGATCGCCGACCTGTCCGGGGCGCTCGTACCCGCCGCCTGGCCGGTCGCCGTCGCCCGCTTCCCCGACACCCCCCGCGCCGCCGTCCGGCACGCCCGCACCCTGGACATCCTCACCGCACTCGGCGCCCTCGTCGCCGGTCCGCTCGCCCACGCGGCCGCCCACGCCCTGGGCGAGCCCGACTCCGTACGCGACCGGATCCGGCGGGCCGCGGCGCTCCAGACCGAGGTCGCCGCCGCCGCCCACCGCGCGGTCCTCGGCTCCGGCGCGCTGGCCCGCCCCCCGCAGGCGGGCCGCCACCTCTACGCCGACCTCGGCCCGCTCCGCTCCCGCCTTGCGGACCTGGGCGTCACGGACTCCATGGAGCTGGAGGAGTACCTCACCGACCTGCTCGGCGCCCCGGCCCCGGGCGGCCACCGCTTCGGGGACGAGCTGGGCGCCCTGCGCGTACGCCTGGGCACCGGTCCGCTGCTGGGGGCCACCCCGCAGCAGCAGACGGAATCCCTCGCCGCCGCCAAGCCCCTGGAGCTTCCGCATGTGGCGCGGGCACTGGACGGCTTCGCGGCCGTCTTCGCCGAACTGCGCTGAGCATGACCGCCGCGTACGAGTACGGCGTACGGCTGCCACGGGGAACGGCCGCCGCGGCGAACGGCTACGACGACGCCGGCCCGAACCGCGCCCGCAGCCTCCGCCACACCGCCGGCGCCCCGCTGATCAGCAGCGTCAGGGCCACCGCCGCGACCACCCCTTGCCACGGCTCCGGGAACAGCGAACCGCCCAGGATCCCGATCAGCTGGTACGTCGCCGCCCACGCGAGACACGCCGGAACATCGCCCCGGGCGAACTGCCGCAGTGGCATCCGGCCCAGCAGACACGCCAGCATCACCGGGATCCGCCCGGCCGGCACCAGCCGGGACAGCACCAGCACCGTCCCCCCGTGCTCCGCCAGCTTCTCCCGCGCCTGGGCCAGCCGCTCCGGCGCGGCCCGGCGGGTGAGCGCCTCCAGCCACTTCGAGCCGTTCTTCGACCGCACCCCGCGCTGCCCCAGCCAGTACAGACAGACGTCCCCGAGGAACGCGGCGGCCGACGCCACCAGGAACACGAAGAGCAGGGCGAGCGGCGACGTCTGGTGGAAGGCCACCACCGCCGCCGAACTCACCAGCGCCCCCGTCGGCACCACGGGCACCAAGGACCCCAGCGCCACCAGGGCGAACAGCGTCGGATAGCCGACCGCCTGCTGGGTCGACTCGGTGGGCAGCTCCCGCACCACCTGCTGGATCTCCTGGATCACCGGCCGGCCTCCGGACTGACCCGCTCGCCGTGCCCCAGCAGATGCACGGCCACCTCCGGCGCCCGCTTCGCCGCGTGCCGTACGAACTCGTCGCCCGGCGCGTGGAACTCGTGCGGGCGCACCGCGTCCAGCCCGATCGGCCAGTACGTGCCGTAGTGCACCGGCACCGCCGACCGGGGCGCGAGCCGGGTCAGTGCCTCGGCGGCCCGGGCCGGGTCCAGATGGCTGTGGCCCAGATAGGGCCCCCAGCCGCCCACCGGCAGCAGCGCCACGTCCACCGGCCCCACCTCGTCGGCCATCGCGTCGAAGAGCCCGGTGTCCCCGGCGAAGTACGTCCGGGCCTCGCCCTCGACGACGTAACCCAGCGCGGGCGACCGGTGCGGCCCGACCGGCAGCCGCCGCCCGTCGTGCAGCGCGGGGACCGCCCGTACCCGCACCTCGCCGATCCGCACCGTGTCGCCCGGCCGCACCTCGGTGACGTGCAGCTGCCGCACCCGCCGCAGCATCCGCAGCCCCGGCACGGCCGCCACCGCGCCGCTCGGCACGATCAGCCGGCTGCCGTGAGCCAGCCGGGCCAGCGACGGCAGATGCAGATGGTCGGAGTGCAGATGGGAGACCAGCACCACCTCGGCGACCGCGGCCTCCGGCGGCGGCACCTCGCCCCGGCGGCGGCGCAGATGCGCGAAGCGCCGTACGAACAGGGGGTCGGTCAGCACCCGCACCCCCGAGTCCTCGATCGTGCAGGTGGCATGACCCCACCAGGTGACCTCCACCGGCCCGCCAGCCTCCTCGCTCGATCCCCGTACGGTTCCTGCCCGGTCCCGCCCGGTCCTCATCCGGCCCTCGTCCGGAAACTCGTCCGAGCCCCGCGACCCGGTGTGCGGCCCGCGCGGCCCGTGACCGGGTGCGCTGCCGGTACGAGCCTATGCGCCCCCCGTACCCTCGCGCCGAGCCTTGGGCCTGCCACCCGAAGCCGCTGACCGGGAGCGACGCTGTGAAAAGCTGAAGGGCGGGCCCGGACACACCGGGCCCCGGGGGCGGAGAGGGCGTGAGGTGGACCGGCGTGGGTGACGGGAAGTGGCGGACGGCGGGCAGGGCCCTGATGCGGGTGATCGCGGTCTGGGCGGTGTCCACCCTCACCATGCTCGTCCTGGCCGGCGCCCTGCCCGACTTCCAGCTCCAGTCCGACGACGGCGACACGATCACCAAGACGGCGTTCACCGCGGCCTGGGGCGCGGGCGCGTTCGGCCTGCTCTCCGCCCTGGTGTGGCCCGTCCTCGTCCGGGCCCTGCTCATCGTGCCCGCGCTGGTCCTCGGCGCCCTGGTCTTCTTCCTCAACGGCTCGCTGCTGCTGATAGCGCTGCGCCTGATCCCGGACGGCCGCGGGGACGCCGCGCCGGAGACCGCGGTCGTCGTCGCCGCGGTGATGTCCGCCGTCGCCTCCGCCACCTCCACCGCCCTCGCCGTCCGCGACGACGAGGCCTACCGCCGCCGGCTGTCCCGCCTCGCCGACCGGCGACGCCGACGCGGCAGATCGCCGGACCCGGCCGTACCGGGCCGCGACGGACCGCCCGGCACGGTGTTCCTCCAGCTCGACGGCGTCGGCCACGACGTGCTGGTCGAGGCGGCGGCCGACGGCCTCATGCCGACCGTCGCGGGCTGGCTCGCCGACTCCTCCGGACACCGCCTCACCCCGTGGCGTACCGACTGGTCCAGCCAGACCGGCGCCAGCCAGCTCGCCCTGCTGCACGGCAGCAACCACGACGTGCCCGCGTTCCGCTGGTACGAGAAGGAGACCCGCACCGTCATGGTCTCCAGCCGCCCCGCGAGCGCCCTCGAAATGCAACGGCGGGCCATCCGGCGCACCCACGACGGGGGCCTCCTCGCCGTCGACGGGGCGAGCCGGGGCAACCTCTTCAGCGGCGGCGCCGGACAGCTCGCCCTGGTGCTCTCCATGGCCGCCCGGCGCGGCAAGGGCCGCCGCTCCCGCGCCGGATACTTCGCCTACTTCTCCGACCCGGCCAACGCCACCCGTACCGCCCTCTCCTTCGTCGCCGAGGTGCTCCGCGAGATCGGCCAGTCGACCCGGGCCCGCGCCCGGAAGGTCACCCCGCGCATCAAACGCGGCGGGCTCTACCCCTTCATCCGCGCCTTCGCCACCGTCGTGGAGCGCGATGTGGTCGTCGCCGCCGTCCTCGGCGACATGTTCGCCGGACGCACCGCCGTCTACGCCGACCTCGTCGCCTACGACGAGGTCGCCCACCACTCGGGGCCCCACAGCCGCGACGCCGAGAAGGTCCTCGTACGCCTCGACCGCGCCCTCGCCCTGATCGCCAAGATCGCCGACCACACCCCGCGCGCCTACCGCATCGTGCTCCTGTCCGACCACGGCCAGAGCCCCGGCGAAACCTTCGCGGGGAAGTACGGGCTCACGCTCAAGGACCTCGTCCGGGCGGGCTGCGGACTGCCCGTGCCCCGCCGCGCCCAGCGCACCCGCAGCGCCTCCGAGGCTCGCGACGCGGTACGTATCGCCCTGCACCGCCCGGTCGGGGAACAGCAGGACGAGCACCCGGCCAAGCTCTCCGACCCGATCGTCCTGGCCTCCGGCAACCTCGGGCTGATCTCCTTCCCCGACATCGAGGGCCGCGCCTCCCGTGAACAGATCGAGCGCCGCCACCCGGCACTGCTCTCCACGCTCGCCAACCATCCGGGGATCGGCTTCCTCCTCGTCGGCGGAGAGGACGGTTCCGTGGTGCTCGGGCCCGGCGGCGCCGAGGTCCCCGTCGCCGAACTGACGGACGGTGAGGGCCCGCTCGCGGGCTTCGACATCGGGGCGGCCGCCGCCGTACGCCGTACGGACACCTTCCCGCACGTCGCCGACGTCATGGTCAACTCCATGTACGACCCCGGCACCGGCACCGTGCACGCCTTCGAGGAGCAGATCGGCTCGCACGGCGGCCTCGGCGGCGAACAGTCCCGGCCGTTCCTGCTCTGGCCGCGCGGGCTCACGGACCCGCTCGACATCGTGGCCGCCGAGACGGCGGAGGGCGCGCCTCCGCCGCCGGGCGGCGGTCTGGTGGGCGCCGAGACGGTCCACCGGGTGCTCACCCGCTGGCTCCAGGAGTCCTCGGGCCCCCAGGTCCCGGTGCGCGCGGAGGGCTTCGCCGGGGCGGACCTGGCGGACGAGCCGTTCCCGGCGGAGACTTCGGCGCCTGCCGAGACGCCCACGGAGGTGCGCACGGAGGTGCCCACCGAGGTGCCTGCCGAGCCGCCCACGGTGGCTCCCCCGGAGGCGCCTACCGAGACGCCCGCGGAGGCTCCGGTTCCGGGCCGGCCGGAAACGACTGCCTGACGGCCCGCCCCTGAGTGCCCTCCGGGAGGCCCCCGGCGGCTCAGGCCGACTGCCGCCGCACCAGCGCCGGCGGAAAGAGCACCGAGGGCGACGGCCCGCCCGGCTCGCCGATCTGCTTCAGCAGCAGCCGGGCCATCTCCGCCGCCATCTCCTCCACCGGCTGCCGGACCGTGGTCAGCGGCGGATCGCAGGCCGCGGCGGCGCTGCTGTCGTCGAAGCCGACCACCGCGACGTCGGACGGCACGTCGCGACCGGCCCGGAGCAGCACCGGCAGGGCCCCCAGCGCCATCAGGTCGGAGGCGATGAACACCCCGTCCAGATCCGGGCGGTCCGCCAGCAGCCGGCGCATCGCCGCCGCCCCGCCCAGATGCGTGAAGTCGCCCTCGGCGCAGGCCACGTCCTCGATGCCGTGGGCGGCGCAGGCCTCCAGGAACCCGGTCAGCCGGACCTGCCCGGCGGGCATGTCCTGGGGCCCCGTGATCGTGCCGATGCGCCGCCGCCCCTGCGCGGCCAGGTGGTCGGCCGCCAGCCGCGCCCCGGCGTGCTGGTCCACCTCCACATAGGCCAGCGGCGACGGCTTGTGCGGACGGCCCGCGAGGACGGCGGGCATCCGGGTCTCCTGGAGCAGCCCGGGCAGCGGGTCGTCGGCGTGCGTCGTGATCAGTACGACCCCGTCGACGTGGCCGTGCCGCAGATAGGAGAGCAACTGGCCGCGGGACGCCTCGTCGTCGGCGAGCATCACGACCATCTGGATCCCCGCCGGGCGCAGCACCTCCAGCAGCCCGCTGACGACCCGCCCGAAATACGGGTCGGAGAACATCCGGCCGACGAACGGCTCGGACATCGGCCGCCGTTCCCGCTCGGAGACCACCAGGGCCACCGAGTCGGTCCGCCGCGTCACCAGCGAACGTGCGGCCCGGTTGGGCACATAGCCGGTGGTCGCCACCGCCTGCTCGACGACGCTGCGCAGGGCCGGGTCCACCGTGGTCGCCCCGTTGATCACCCGGGACACCGTCGCCCGTGACACACCGGCCACGGCCGCCACGTCCTCCAAGGTCGTGGGGCGTACGGGCTGCGGCACTTCGGCTGTCATGCAGCCCTTTATACCCGCAGGCAGGCCGCCCTGTTCAGCCGAGGGCCCGGACCGCACCCGGCAGCCGTTCCAGCTCGGCGAGGGACGTCTCGCGCGCTTTGACGAGGGCGGCGGCCAGCTCGCGGGCGTCCGCCCGGCCGCCCGAGGTGATCTCGGAACGCGACACCTGTGCGGACTGCCGCAGATGGTCCCGGATCTGTACGAGGACGAGCCGGTCGAACGCGGGCCCCTCGGCGGCGCGGGCCGCCTCCAGGTCCCGTACCGTCACCATGCCGGGCATGTCGTGCCCCGCGTGCACATCGGTCCCGGGCAGCCCCATGCGGGTCGACAAAGCTCGCAGGCGGCCGAGTTCGGCCTCCTGCCCGGTGCGCAGCCGCGCCGCGAAATCGCGCAACCGTGGTTCGGCCGCCCGCTCGGCGGCCAGCGTCAGGAGCTTCACCGCCTGCTGATTCATGGGGGTCATCAGCTGGACCCAGCCCACGTCGGTGGCGGTCGAGGCGGAGGTGGGGGTGCCGGTCGGTGGGGACTCGCGCACCTGTGCCGTACGGGGCGCGGAATCCGCCGCCGTCGAACAGCCGGCCGCGCCGCCGAGAGCCAGCGCGCCGAGCAGGACGAGGACGGCGGCCCGGCGGAGCGGCGGGAGCGGGAGGTCGATGGGGTTCATGGCGTGTCCTCGTACGGGGAGGGGGGAGGGTGTCCGCCCCGGAGCCGGCGCCCCGGGGCGGACACGGTGGTGCGGTGGGGGGTGGGTCGGGAGGTGGAAGGAGAGCGGTGGTGAAGGACGGTGGTGACGGGCAGTGGTGACGGACGGTCAGGGCTTGCCGTCGAAGCCGCACTTCACGATCGCGTTGATGCAGTCGCGGACGCGCTGCGCCATCTCCTCCTCCGGCCATACGTTGAAGAAGTCGCCGTGCATCGTGTAGCCGGGCCCGGACGCCAGCCGGAAGCCGGCCGGGTCACCGTTCACCGGGTAGCGCAGCACCTGCCGGAGCTTGGGCACCGGCACCGGGTGGGTGGACGGGCAGCCGCCGTTCACCGGGTAGGCCATGTGGCTCTTGTGGTCGGCGGAGTCGAGATCCGTACCGTTCCAGCACTGCGGGAAGTCCAGGTAGGACTCCATCATCGTGCCGGGCGGACAGTTCACGAAGTCCTGCGAGGGGTTCACCTCACCGGCGTGCAGGCACGACCAGCGGGCGATCGTGTTGTCCTGCGGGCCGGTCGCCTTCGCGTTGCCCGCCACGATGCGCAGGCCCCGGGGGAACGGCTGGATCTGGCGGATGACGTCGTCGCTCACGCCCTCGCCCAGGTAGTAGAAGGTGGTTCCGGTGGGCTCCACCTCCTTGTCGCCGTCGTAGAGGGTGGGCACCCAGTACGACGACAGGTCGGTGTCGGGGGAGCACGACGTACGGCCCTGCTCCAGGGAGGCCAGGTCGGAGGCGGCGTGTGTGGTGTCGTTGCCGAAGAAGCTGTGCATGTGGGAGGCGCCCGGCAGCCCGGGGAAGACGATCGGGTCGTCGGGGAGCCGGTGGGTGTACGGGCATTCGGCGAGGAACTCGGCCACCCGCACCACATCCGCGGCGGCCTTCGGCGCGGCTTCGGCGGCGGCCCGCTCGGCCGCGGCGTTGCCGACGTTGGCCTGGAGGAAGGAGAGGGCGAGGGCGGCGGCGGCCAGCCCGGCGATTCTGTACCGCCAGGACGGCAGGGATCGTTGGCGGCGGTGGTCGGGGTTGCGTCGATGACGGAAGAGCACGGCACTCCTGTTCGGGGAAGTGGGGGATTCCTGGGTCAAGCGAGAGAGCGCTCTCTCGAAGGAACGTAGAAGTGCCTCCTGTGCATGTCAAGGGATCGCGCAGGGCCGGTAAATCGGCACGGTGGAGCGAGAGTTGTATGCGGCGACGAGGGAGAGCGCTCTCCCTGAAATGGGGCGGGGAGGCGATCGGGGCCGTTGTCAGTGGTGGGCGGAAGAATGGTGACCATGACGAACTCAGCCGCTGTGCTCGCCGATGCCGCCGCCTATGCCGCCGCCGTGGAAGAGGCCTCCGTCGCCGCCGCCGCGTACTACGCCACGGGCGAGAGCGCGCTGGACGACGACGCCTACGACCGGCTGGCGCGCGGGATAGCCGCGTACGAGGCGGACCATCCGGAGGAGGTGCTCGCCGCCTCGCCGACCGGGAAGGTCGCGGGCGGTGCGGCGGTCGGCGACGTGCCGCACACGGTTCCCATGCTCTCGCTGGACAACGTGTTCTCGGCCGAGCAGTTCGCGACCTGGACCGCCTCGCTGGAGCGGCGCATCGGCAGACCGGTGACCGCGTGGAGCGTCGAGCCGAAGCTGGACGGCCTGGCGGTCGCCGCGCGCTATCGCGACGGCCGGTTCGAGCGCCTCATCACCCGGGGCGACGGCACGGCGGGCGAGGACGTCTCGCATGCGGCGGGCGCCGTCGTCGGACTGCCGGAGCGGCTGGCCGAGCCGGTCACCATCGAGGTGCGCGGCGAGATCCTCATGACGAACGACCAGTTCGACCAGGGCAACGCGATCCGTACGGAACACGGCGGCGCCCCCTTCGCCAACCCGCGCAACGGGGCGGCGGGCACCCTGCGCGCCAAGGACCGCGCCTACCGGGTGGAGACGACCTTCTTCGCCTACGGCGCGCTGCCGCTGCCCGATTCCGGGGAGCTGGGCGAGACCCTCCCCGAACTGCCGCACAGCGAGGTCCTGTCGTACGTCGCCGGCCTCGGCGTGCACACGGCCGCGGGCACGGACGTCGCGCCGGTCCTGGCCGCCACGGTCGAGGAGGTCCAGGCGCGGGTGGACGCGATAGGCGCCCTGCGCGCCGCGCTGCCGTTCGGCATCGACGGGATCGTGATCAAGGCCGACCTGGCGGCCGACCAGCGCGAGGCGGGCTCCGGCACCCGCGCGCCCCGCTGGGCCATCGCCTACAAGCTGCCCGCCGTGGAGAAGATCACCCGCCTGCTGTCGGTCGAGTGGAACGTGGGGCGCACGGGCATCATCGCGCCGCGTGCCGTCCTGGAGCCCGTGGAGATAGACGGCTCCACCGTCGGTTACGCCACCCTGCACAACCCGGCCGACATCACCCGACGCGACCTGCGGCTGGGCGACCGGGTCATGGTCTACAAGGCCGGCGACATCATCCCGCGCATCGAGGCCCCAGTGGTCCATCTGCGCACCGGCGACGAGACGCCCGTCGACTTCCCCGAGAGCTGCCCGCAGTGCGGCTCCGGCATCGACACGAGCGAACAGCGCTGGCGCTGCACCCGGGGCCGCAACTGCCGCCTCGTCGCCTCCGTCTCGTATGCGGCGGGCCGCGACCAGCTCGACATCGAGGGCCTCGGCGCCACGCGGGTCGTCCAGCTCGTCGACGCGGGTCTCGTCGCGGACTTCGCCGATCTCTTCACCCTGGAGCGCGAGCAGCTGCTCGCCCTCGACCGGATGGGCGAGACCTCCACGGACAATCTCCTGGCGGCCATCGAGACCGCCCGCACCCGGCCGCTCTCCCGGGTCTTCTGCGCCTTGGGCGTACGGGGCACGGGGCGCTCCATGTCACGCCGGATCGCCCGGTACTTCGCCACGATGGACCGGATCGTCGCCGCCGATGTGGAGACGCTCCAGCGGGTGGACGGCATCGGCAAGGAGAAGGCCGCCGCAGTGGTCGCCGAGCTGGTGGAGCTGGCGCCGCTGATCGACAAGCTCGTCGCGGCCGGGGTGACCATGACCGAGCCGGGCGCCACCCCGCCCCCGGAGCCGGGGACGGAGGAGGAGGCGGCGGCCGGGGCGGACGGGGAGACCGGTGGTGACGGCGGCACCGGCTCCGCGCTGCCGCTGGCGGGGATGACCGTGGTGGTCACGGGCGCGATGTCCGGCGTGCTGGAGAAGCTGTCGCGCAACCAGATGAACGAGCTGATCGAGCGGGCGGGCGGCAAGTCGTCCTCCAGCGTGTCGAAGCGCACGAGCCTGCTGGTCGCCGGGGACAAGGCCGGATCCAAGCGCACCAAGGCGGAGGACCTGGGGGTCCGGATCGCGGTGCCGGAGGAGTTCGCGGAGCTGGTGGCTGCGTTCCTGGCGGCGGGGGAGGACGGCTGAGGCGGTGACTGCCGCGCGCGGTGCGTCGGCGCGCCTGTGAATCTGCGAGGAAGTGGCGTTCCACCACCCCGTATTGCATAGTGAGGGCTCGGTCGTGCCTCACTATCAGTGGGCCGACGGGTGCGTGGGCGGCGGAGACGGCCGGCCGGGGGTGAGGGACGATGCGTTCTGTGCACGACGGACAGCGACCGGGTCGCGCCGTCTCCCCGTGGTCCGGACCCGCCGTCTCCCTGGCGTCGGACCCCGCCGTCTCCTCGTCCTCCTCGTCGTCGGGCCCCTTCGTCTCCTTGCCGTCCGGCCCCGCCCGGAACGCTGCCGCCCGGAACGTTCCCGCCCCGAGCGTCGCCGTCCTCTCCTCGCCTCATCGTGCTCCTGCTCCGGCCGTCCCGATCACTTCCGCAACCGGCGAGCGGCGAGGGCCGTTTCGCCCGGGGGCGGGCCCATGGGGGAAAGGCCCCGGACCGCTTCGTGACGGAAGCGGTGCCGGGGCGTTCGGGGCGGGGTGTTCCGGAGATTCCCGAGCGGGCCTCCGAACGCGTCACCAGCACCAGGAGCAGAACCAGCACCAGGGGGCATGGAACGGTGCCCCGGCCGCGCGGGGGCTGGCCCTGGATCTCGGCAGTTCCCGCACCCGGGCCTGGGTGCCCGGCCGAGGCCTGCTCCTCGACCCGTTCCCGGGCTCCGGTCCCCACGGGGGCGGCGAGCGACCGGTCCGGCGCGGGCGCATCGTCGACCCCGAGTCCTGCGGCCGGCTGCTCGGCCGGATCGCCGACGCGGCCCTGGGCCCCGACCGCAGCGACAGCGTGATCGTGCTCAGCCATCCCGTGCTCGCCGGCGCCGAACACCGCACCGCCGCGCGCGCCCTGCTCGCCGGGCTCGGGACGACGCGCGTCCTGGTCCTCAGCAGCGCCCGGGCCGCCGCCGCGTACGCGGGACCGAGGGAGACGGGCCCCCTTCTGGTTGTCGACATGGGAGCCGAGCTGACCGAGGTCACGCTCCTCGTGGGCGGGCTGGTCGCCGACGCCCGGCAGGCCGAGAGCGGACTCGACGACCTCGACGGCCTCGATCCGGCGACGCTGCCCACCGTCCTCGGCCGCACGGTGCTCGACATGATCACGTCCATGTGGCGGCACGACCGGCACGGCGCGATCCAGGGAGCCCTTCGCAAGGGACCCGTGCTCGCGGGCGGCGGCGCGCTGCGGTCCGACGTCACCGATCACCTCGCCCGCTGCCTCGGCACCCGGGTGCGCCTGGCCGACGACCCGTCGACGACGGTCGTCCGGGGCGCCGGACAGATCCTCAGCTCCGTGCTCCGCCACCGGCCGACGCCGCCCGAGCGATCCGGCCACCCGAGGTGACGTCGTACCGGGGACAGCCCGGGGCGCACACGCACCGGGTGCGGTGCGTGCTGGCCACGCTGCTCCTCGCCGTCCTCACCCTGGTCGGCGGTGCCGCCACGGCGAACGGGGCGGTGCCCGCCGCCCTGGCCGCCCGGAGCCTCGCGCCCGCCGTCACCACTGCCGCCGCTCCGCCGCCCGCCGCTCCGCCGCCCGCCGCACCGTCGTCGGCCGTTCCGCAGACCCATCGGACCGGGCATCGCGCAGGGCATGACAGCGTCCGTGCGTCCCGGCACGACACCTGCCACGACGGCGTATTCGGCCCCCGAGACCACCACGCCGGGCACGGCATCGCACACGACATCGCACACGACACCGCACACAACGTCCGGCACCTCGTGGCGTGGGCCGGGCACGAGCAGCCCAGGGCGGCGGCCGATCCGGCGCAGGCTCCCCGGGCGGGCACCGGCCGGGCGTACCTGCTCCTCCACGCACCCCCGCCGCCGCACGACGCGCTGACCCCCGCCCCGCCGGGGCCGGCCGAGCCACGCGGCGGCGTCCAGTGTGTCGCCGCGGAATCCTTCGACGCACCCGGTAGCCGCCGGGGCGCGCTTCCCGGTGTCCGGGGGCCTCCGGACAGGACCACCGGTCCCACGACCGGTCATTCGCCGTCCTGTTCCGCCCGTTCTGCCGTTCCGGCGTCGCGTCCTCGCTGAGGTGAGGGCGCCCGGCGCCCCACCGGAGGATTTCCATGACTCGCGCCACCGCGGTGCGAGCGGTGCTGGCTGTCGCCGTGCTGCTCGTCTCCGTCTACATCACCCTGACCATGTCGCCCAGACTCGGCCTCGATCTCCAGGGCGGCACCCGCATCGTGCTCCAGGCCCGGGACACCGCCACCGTCGAGGCGGACCGGGACACCACCGACCGGACCCTGGAGGTGCTGCGGCAGCGGATCGACTCGCTGGGCGTCACCGAACCGACCCTGACCCGTTCCGGCGAGGACCGGATCATCGTCGAACTGCCCGACGTACAGGACCCGCGCCAGGCCGCCGAGGTGATCGGCCGGAC
Source organism: Streptomyces sp. PTY087I2 (assembly GCF_001687325.1). Classification (GTDB taxonomy): domain Bacteria; phylum Actinomycetota; class Actinomycetes; order Streptomycetales; family Streptomycetaceae; genus Streptomyces. The sequence continues at coordinate 79,480 of NZ_LZRD01000002.1, forward strand.
GGCTCAACTCACCTTCCACGCGGTCGAGGGCCCGGGGACGGACCAACCGGAGAAGAAGACCCCGGCCCCCGAATCCACCACCGACCCCGCCCCCGACACCGACCCCGACCGTCTGACGCTCCCCGACGAGCAGGGCCGTCCCCTCGCCCTCGGCGAACCCCGGCTCTCCGGCGCGGGCGTCGAGGACGCGAGCGCCGCGTTCGACGCGCAGGGCGGAGCGGGCTGGACCGTGTCGCTGGAGTTCCGCAAGGACGCCGGACAGGACTGGAAGAAGCTGACGGGGGAGGCCGCCTGCCACCCCGCCGGGGACGACCGGCGGAGGGTCGCCATCGTCCTCGACGAGAAGGTCATCTCCTCGCCGCAGGTCGACCCCTCGGTCGGCTGCGGCGCCGGACTGCCGTCCGGTGCCACCCAGATCACCGGATCGTTCAGTGCGGACGAGGCGCGCGATCTGGCACTCCTCATCAAGGGCGGGGCCCTGCCCGTGCCCGTCGAGATCGTCGAGCAGCGGACCGTCGGCCCGACGCTCGGCGCGGCGGCCATCGACGCGAGCGCGCAGGCGGCCCTCATCGGAGCGGCCGCCACCGCGCTCTTCATCACCGTCGTCTACCGCCTCTTCGGTGCGCTGGCCGCCGTGGCGCTGGGCGCGTACGGAGTGATCTCGTACGCCGCGCTCATCGCCCTCGGCGTCACGCTGACCCTTCCCGGCCTCGCCGGGTTCGTCCTCGCGATCGGGATGGCGGTCGACGCGAACGTCCTGGTCTTCGAACGGGCCAGGGAGGAGTGCGCCGACCGGCCGAAACGCTCCCTGCGTTCCGCGCTGACGTCCGGGTTCCAGAAGGCGTGGAGCGCGGTCGCCGACTCCAACGCGACCACGCTGATCGCGGCCGGACTGCTCTTCTTCCTCGGTTCGGGCCCGGTCAAGGGCTTCGGTGTCACGCTCGCCATCGGGGTCGTCGCCTCGATGTTCTCCGCCCTGGTCATCGCCCGCGCGCTCACCGAGATCGCGGCGAACTCCCGCTTCGTCAGCGACTACCGGGGCGTCAACGGCATCGGCCGCCCCGGTGCCGTACGGACGTGGCTGGTCCGCAAGGATCCGAAGCTCTTCCGGAAACCGGTCCGCTGGCTCGTCGTCTCGGCGGTGCTGGTCGTCGTCGCGGTGGCCGGGATCGTGGTGCGCGGAGTGGATCTGGGCGTCGAGTTCACCGGCGGCCGGCTGGTCGAGTACTCCACCAGCCGCCCGGTCGACGTGGAGACGGCCCGGGACCGTATCGCTGCCGCCGGATTCGGGGACGCGGAGGTCACCACGGCGGGCGACGGCGACCTGTCCGTACGCACGGGGAAGCTCGACAACGACGGCGAACACGCCCTGCGCGCCGCGCTCGCCGAGGAGGGCGGCGAGACGACGAAGGTACGGGACGAGCTGATCGGCCCGAGCCTCGGCGACGAACTGCGTCGCAACGCGCTGATCGCCCTGGGCGTCGCGGTGGCCGTGCAGCTGGCCTACCTGGCGGTCCGGTTCCGGTGGACGTTCGCGGTGGCATCCGTCGTGGCGATGGTGCACGACGTGATCCTGGTGGTGGGGGCCTTCGCCTGGCTGGGGCGGCCGGTCGACGGCATCTTCCTGGCCGCCCTGCTCACCGTGATCGGCTATTCGGTCAACGACTCGGTGGTGGTCTTCGACCGGGTACGGGAGCTGTGGGGGGCGAACCGGCGGACCCCGCTGGACACCATCGCCCGCCGGGCCGTCCTACAGACCGTTCCCCGTACGGTGAACACCGGGATGGGCGCCCTGTTCATCCTGGCCGCCCTCGCGGTGCTCGGCGGTGACTCGCTGGCCGACTTCGCGCTCGCCCTGCTCATCGGCATCGTCGTCGGCACCTGGTCCTCGGTGTTCACCGCCGTACCCGGGGCCCTCACCCTGGAGCGGAGCGCCAAGGCCCCGCCGCCGCCCGCACCGGGCAAGGGGAAGGGCACATCGCGCGGGAAGGCCCGCACGGCACGCCGCGATCCGCTCGACAACGGAGCCCGCGTCTGAGAGATCCGAGGGGCCTGAAGGATCCGGGGGGCCTGAGGGGAGCGCGAAGGGGCTGGGTCAGGACGGGACGTGGGCGTGCAGATAGGCGGCGGTTTCCCGGTCCGCCGGGAGGAACGTCTCGATGGCCAGCTCGGCCACCGTCACGTCCATCGGCGTATTGAACGTCGCGATCGACGACACGAACGACAGGACCCGGCCGCCGTGTTCGAGCAGCATCGGCAGCGCGAACGCGGCGGCCCGGTCCCGCTCCCGGCCCGCACGGTCCGGCCCCTCGGCGACCCGGCCCGCGCCGGCCGCGCCACCCGTTCCGTCCGTGGCGCGGGGCGTGCCGTCCGCCCGGGCCGGGGCCGGATACGCGGCCACCTCGTCGTACAGCTCGCGCAGGGCCGGTGAGCGTACGAGGGCGATCTGACGGTCCATCTGCGCCAGCAGATCCGCCCGCCACTCGGGGAGGTTCACAATGCGCGGGGCGAGGCCCTCCGGGTGGAGGGTGAGCCGCATGGCGTTCAGCGGCGGGGTCAGCAGCTTCTCCGGTACGCCCTCCAGTAGCAGCGCCACCCCGCGGTTGGCCGCCACCACCCCGTAGGTGCCGTCGACCACGAGCGCCGGATACGGCTCGTACGCCGCGAGCAGGCGCTCCAGGCTCTCGCGCAGGGAGGCCAGCGCGGGGTCGTCGAGGGGCGTCTGCGGGTAGCGGGGCGCGTAACCGGCGATCACGAGAAGGGCGTTGCGTTCCCGGACCGGGATGTCCAGCTGTTCGGTCAGCCGCAGGACCATGTCCTCGCTGGGCCGGGAGCGGCCCGTCTCGATGAACGAGATGTGGCGGGCCGAGGAGTCCGCGCGCAGGGCCAGTTCCAGCTGGCTGATGCGCCGCTGCTCCCGCCAGTCCCGCAGCAGTGGCCCCACTCCCGTGTCGGGCAAGACAGTCGTCATGCCCAGACCGTAACGTCACCGGCGGGCCGGGGACGGTGCCGGTACGGGCCGCCCGGCCCGCCGTGACGCATACGCCGACCCACCGAGACCCACGGGAGCCGTCCCATGAGCGCCGAACCGCTGTCGCCGTCCGAGACCGAAAGCCGGCTGGAGAGCCTGCCCGGCTGGGCGCTGGAAGGGGACCGGATCACCCGGACCTTCCGGCTGCCCTCCCACTTCGCCGCCGCCGCGCTGACGGTCCACATCGCGCGGATCCAGGACGAGCTGAACCACCACTCCGATCTGACGCTCGGCTACAACACGGTGGCCCTCGCCGTCCACACGCACTCCGCGGGCGGCGCGATCACCGAGAAGGACCTCGCGCTCGCCGCCCGGGTGGCCGCCGCCGCCCCGGCCCACGGTGCCGAATAGCCACCGGTAGGGGAGCCGAACAGCCGGCAGCGAGAGGAACGGCCCACCCGCCCTTCCCCGCTCAGGCCACCGTGCCGAACCGCGGGTGCTCGCCGAGCCACCGCGCGTAGCTCGGGGAGCGCGACACCGCCTCCGCGTACGCCTCGCGGGTCGCCCCCGCCACCGTCTCCGCCGCCGCGTCGGCGGCGGGGGAGTGCGGATGCCAGCCCACCAGATGACGCCAGCTGAGCGGGGCGCCGGCCAGCGGTCTCGTCACCACGCCGGGCGTCGGCGGGAACGTCGCCCGGCACAGCCCGATCGCCCGCCCCACCTGCACCAGATGGACGACGGACGAGGTGTCCGTCTCGTACACCGACACCGGGGTGAAGCCCGACCGCGCGCAGGCCGTGGTGAAACAGTCGGCGAAACAGCCGTCGCCCGGCACATCCGCCCAGCACTCGTCCGCGAGCGCGGCCAGATCCAGTTCCGCTTCGGCGGCCAGGGGGTGGCCGTCCGGCAGCATCACGAAGACCGGGTCCACCCCGACGACCTCCCAGACGAGCCGGTCCGCCAGCGGCGGCGCGCTCTCGCCGCACGTCCCGATCAGCGCGAAGTCCAGCCGCCCGTCGATCACCAGCGAGGCGATCTCGTCCACCGACCACGAGGTGTACGTCGACACCGCCGCCGACGGGTGCGCGGCCGCCATCCGGTCCACCAGACCGCCGAGCAGCGGACCGTGTGTACCGCCCAGCCGGAACCGGTCCAGCGCCTCCCGCGCATTGGCGAACCGCACGGCCTCGGCCTGGAGTTCACTGACCGCGGGCAGCACCACCCGGGCCCGCTCCAGCACCAGTTCGCCGAGCGGCGTGGCACGGGCTCCGGTGTGGTCACGCTCGAACAGAGCGCCCCCGAGGGCCTTCTCGATCCGCCGCAGCTGAGCGCTGAGAGCCGGCTGGGCAAGCCCCAGCGTGGCGGCGGCCTTGGTGAGGCTGCCCGTGTCGGCTATCGCACGGACCGTTCGCAGATGGCGCAACTCCAGCTCCATAAGGGCAAGTTATGGCCCCTGAAGCACCCCGGCAATATGTGTGCTCCGCCTACCGTTCGGTCGGTGTACACGGGCCGTACGCCGCCGGGCCGAGCCGGTCGGTCGCGGCGTTCCGCTTCAGCCGTGCCAGGCCCCGTCCCGGGCGGCCTCGCGGGCGAAGTCGGAGAAATCTTTCGGCTCCCGCCCCAGCACCCGCTTCACGTCGTCCGTCGTCGCCGCGTTGTGCCCGTCCAGCAGCGTGGCGAACAGCTCGGCCAGGAATCCGGCCTCCGCCTCGGACACCCCGAACTCCTCCAGCAGCGAGGCGTACACGGGCCCGGTCACCGGCGTGTACCGCACCGGCCGGCCCGCCGCCCGGCCCAGTTCCTCCGCGGCCTGCTCGAAGGTCAGGGCACGCGGGCCCGTCAGCTCGTACACCGCCCCCGCGTGCCCGTCGCCGGTCAGCGCGGCCACCACCACGTCGGCCAGGTCGTCGAGGTCCAGGAACGGTTCCGCCGTCGTGCCCGCGGGGAAGACCAGCTCGCCGCCGATCACCCCGTCCAGCAGCGCGCCCTCGCTGAAGTTCTGCGCGAAGAACGCCGACCGGACGACCGTGACCTCCACTGTTCCGGCGGCCCCGCGCAGCGCCTCCTCGGCGACGGCCGCCTGCGGCTCGCCGCGCCCCGACAGCAGCACCACCCTGCGCACCCCGCACGCCGCCGCGGTCCGCCCGAACACGGCCATCGCCTCCGCCGCCCGGGGCACCGCCAGGTCCGGGTAGTACGCCACATAGGCGGCCTCCGTGCCGCGCAACGCCGCCTCCCACCCCGTGTCGTCCTGCCAGTCGAACGGCACCTCGCCCGTGCGTGAACCCGACGGACCGGCACACGGAGGGCGGCCAGCCGCTCCACCACCCGGCGGCCCGTCTTGCCCGTGCCGCTCGTCACCAGAACTTTTCCCGTCATCCGTCCCACGCCCCGTTCGCCTTCACCGCTGTTGCCGTTGTTGCTGCTGTCGTCGTTCCGTCGTGTGTACGCGTTCTCCGTCATGGCTCCAGACTCCCGGGGCCGCGCCCGCCGGAACATGTTCGAAAGACTCAGCCACCTACTCCTGCGTCCACACGTCTACGCTGGCGGGCCATGGACGCTCTCGCCGGACTTCTGGACGGACCACGGGCCCGGGGCGCGTTTCTGCTCCGCATGGTGATGGAGCCGCCCTGGGCGGTACGGATCGAGGACCGGGCGCCGATCTGCCTCATGTCGGTCCGGCGCGGCGCGGTCTGCGTCCTCCCGTCCGACGGAGGCGAACCGGTCCGGCTCGGCCCCGGGGACATCGCGGTGGTCCGCGGCCCCGATCCGTACACCGTCGCCGACGCGCCCGGGACGACACCCCACGCGCTCATCGGACCCGGCGGTGTCTGCACCACCCTGCACGGCCGCCCGCTCGCGCAGGACATGGTGCTGAACGTACGGACCTGGGGGAACGCGGCCGACGGCGGTACGGCCGTCCTCGTCGGCACCTACCTGCTGGACGGGGAGATCAGCCGCCGGCTGCTGGACGCCCTGCCCCCGCTCCTCACGGTCCCCGCCGACGCGCGCACCCGGCCGCTGCTCGACCTGCTCGACGCGGAGATCTCCCAGGACGAGCCGGGCCAGCGCGTCGTCCTGGACCGGCTGCTGGACCTGCTGCTCATCGCGGTGCTCCGCGCCTGGTTCGCCCGGCCCGGGGCCGACGCCCCCGCCTGGTACCGCGCGCTGGGCGATCCGGTCGTGGGCACCGCGCTGCGGCTGCTCCAGGACGACCCGGCACACCCCTGGACCGTCGCCTCGCTCGCCGCCCGCGCCGGGGTGTCCCGGGCCGGTCTGGCCCGCCGGTTCACCGAACTGGTCGGGGAGCCGCCGATGGCGTACCTCACCGGCTGGCGGCTCGCCGTCGCGGCCGACCTGCTGCGCGAGAGCGACGCCACGGTGGAGGCCGTGGCCCGGAAGACCGGCTACAGCACGCCCTTCGCCTTCAGCGCCGCGTTCAAGAGGGTGAGGGGAGTGAGCCCGCAGGAGTACCGCGCCGGCACGCCGGGCACCCCTCTCGACACGCCGTAGGATGCCTCGATTTGCCGGATCGGCAAGGAACCTTGCCGCGCGACCGGCCCGTGAGGAAGCTGGCCCCATGAGCAGCCACGCCGGTCACGGCCACCACGACACGCACTCCGCCGACATCGACTGGGACGTCCTGGGCCCCCTGCTGGAGCAGGAGGCCGAACTCAACGGTACGCAGTACGAGGAGGCCGCCCGCTGGATCGCCGCCCTGCCGACCGCCCCCGAGGTCCGCCGGGTCCTCGACATCGGGAGCGGCCCCGGGGTCGTCTCCTGCCTGCTGGCCCAGGTCTTTCCGGAGGCCGAGGTGGTGGCCGTGGACGCCACGCCCGCTCTCCTGGAACGCGCGAGGAACCGGGCGCGCCGCCTCGGCGTGATCGACCGCTTCCGGACATTTGAAGCCGAACTCCCTTCGGACTTCGACCGGTTGGGCGAGGCCGATCTGATCTGGGCGGGCAACTCCCTGCACCATCTGGGCGATCAGCGCGCCGCGCTGGCGGGCTTCGCCGGGCTCCTGCGGGCCGGCGGAACGGTCGCGCTCGTCGAGGGCGGCCTGCCCGCCCGGCGGCTGCCCCGCGACATCGGTATCGGAGAGCCCGGTCTGGAGGCCCGGATGACCGCGGCCGCCGCCACCCGCTTCGAGCGCATGCGGTCCGAACTCCCGGGCGCCAAGCGGGAGATCGAGGACTGGGCCGCGCTCTTCACCGCCGTCGGCCTCGTCCCGCAGGGCGCCCGCAGCTTCCTCCTCGACCTGCCCGCCCCCGTCTCCCGTCCGGTCCGTGACCACATCATCGCGAGCATCACCCGCGAGCGCGAGGTGCTCGGCGACCTGCTGACGGCCGAGGACAGCGCCGTACTGGACCGGCTGCTGGACCCCGAGGACCCGGAAGGCCTGCACCACCGCCCGGACGTCCACCTGCTCGCCGCCCGCACGGTGCATCTGGGCCGTCGCGGCTGAGCGGGCGACCTCGCCGCGAACTCCTCTGCCGGACCTACGCCACCGGCTCCAACTGCCACCACTGGAAGGGGGAGTCGGTGTCCTCCCACTGCTGGACCGTGCCCCCGGCCTCGGTGGAACCGTCCGCGACCTCCATGACCAGCCCGCTGATGAAACTCACCAGCGTCACCGTCCCGGGCGCCTCCGGATGCTGCTCGATCAGCCACTCCTGGGCGCCGAAGTTGTTGGCCTTCCACTGCTGGATCCGGGTGCCGTTCGACGTGTCGGCGTTCGCCACGTCCAGCCGCTTCCCGCTGTGCTCGTTGACCAGGTGGAAGAGGGCCGCGCCCTCGTGCACCGGGGACAGCCGCCACACCTGCGCGGCCGTCCCGTCGTCCTCGCCCTGCTGGACCCGGGCCCCGCTGCCCTTCGCCGCGCCGTACACCTCCAGCACCAGCTGGCTGCCGACGTTGCGCAGACGGTACGGGCCCGCCTCGACGACGGGCGCGAGTTCGCCGCTCATGTTCCCAGTCTCCCCGATGGATGTGTGCTGCGGGCTGCCGCCGGTCCAGGTGCCGACGACGGCGCCCCCACCGCGAGCACGGTGGGGGCGCCGTCGTCGGCCGGGCGCGCTCAGGCGCCGACGTTGAACTCCGCCGGGTCCGGGCCGAGGCGCTTGCCCTCGTCCAGGGCCGCGAAGGCGGCGAGGTCGTCGGCGTCCAGCTCGAAGCCGAACACGTCCAGGTTCTCCTTGATCCGCGACGGGGTCACGGACTTCGGGATCACGATGTTGCCGGTCTGAAGATGCCAGCGCAGCACCACCTGGGCGGGGGTGCGGCCGTGCTTCTGGGAGACGGCGACGACCGTCGGCACCTCCAGCAGGCCCTTGCCCTGGCCCAGCGGCGACCAGGCCTCGGTGGCGATGGAGTGCTCGGCGTGGAAGGCGCGGGCCTCGGCCTGCTGGAGCTGCGGGTGCAGCTCGATCTGGTTGACGGCCGGGACCACGGAGGTCTCGGCGAGCAGCCGCTTCAGGTGCTCGGGGTGGAAGTTCGACACGCCGATGGCCTTCGCGCGGCCGTCGGCGAGGATCTTCTCGAACGCCTTGTACGTGTCGGTGTACGCGTCCTTCGCCGGGACCGGCCAGTGGATCAGGTACAGGTCGACGTAGTCCAGGCCGAGCTTGTCGAGCGAGGCGTCGAAGGCGCGCAGCGTGCTGTCGTGGCCCTGCTCGCTGTTCCACAGCTTCGTGGTGACGAAGAGCTCGTCGCGCGCGACGCCCGAGGCGGCGATGGCCTTGCCGGTGCCCGTCTCGTTCTCGTAGATCGCGGCGGTGTCGATGCTCCGGTACCCGGTCTCGATGGCCGTGGCGACCGCCTTCTCCGCCTCGTCGTCCGGCACCTGCCAGACACCGAAACCGAGCTGCGGCATGTCGAGGCCGTTGTTGAGGGTGATGGAGGGGACCTGGCTCACGAGCGGTCGATCCTAACGTCGTCGGTTGATAACTCCCCACGACAACGACCGGGCGGGTCCAGGCATTCCCGTCGTCGTCGGCCGGTCAGTGGTAGAGCGCGTCGACCTCGACCGCGTACGCCGCCTCGATCGCCTTCCGCTTCAGCTTCAGCGAGGGCGTCAGCAGCCCCAGGTCCTCGGTGAAGGGGTGGGCCAGGATCCGGAACGTACGGATGGACTCGGCCTGGGACACGGCCGTGTTGGCGGCCACCACCGCCCGCCGGACCTCCATCTCCAGGTCCGGGTCCCGCACCAGCTCGGCCGGGCCGAGCGGGGCGCGGCCCTGCATCGACAGCCAGTGGTCCACGGACTCCTGGTCCACGGTGACGAGCGCCGCGATGTACGGGCGGTCGTTGCCGACGACGATGCACTGCGCCACCAGCGGATGCGCCCGTACGCGCTCCTCCAGACCGGCCGGGGAGACGCTCTTGCCGCCGGACGTCACCAGGATCTCCTTCTTCCGTCCGGTGATCGTCAGATAGCCGTCCTCGTCCAGCGAACCGAGATCCCCGGTCGCCAGCCAGCCGTCCTCCAACACCGCCCGGGTGGCCTCGGGGTTGCCCAGATAGCCGGAGAACACGTTCGGGCCGTGCACCCACACCTCGCCGTCGTCCGCGATGTGCACCGACGTCCCCGGGATCGGCTGCCCGACCGTCCCGTACCGCGTGCGCTCGGGCGGATTCGCCGTCGCCGCTGCGGTCGACTCGGTCAGCCCGTACCCCTCGAAGACCGTTACCCCGGCGCCCGCGAAGAACAGCCCGAGCCGGCGGTCCATGCCGGAGCCGCCCGACATCGCGTGCCGCACCCGGCCGCCCATCGCGTCGCGGACCTTCTTGTACACGACCTTGTCGAAGAACTGGTGCTGCATCCGCAGCCCGGCCGACGGGCCGGGACCGTCCCCGAACGCCTTCAGCTCCATCGCCTCGGCGTACTTCACCGCGATGTCGACGGCCTTGTCGAACGGCCCGGCCCTGCCCTCCGTCTCGGCCTTGCGCCGGGCCCCGTTGAACACCTTCTCGAAGATGTAGGGCACCGCCAGGATGAACGTCGGCCGGAACGTCATCAGGTCCGGCATCAGCGCGTTCGCGGACAGCTCCGGCTGGTGGCCGAGTTTGACCCGGCCGCGGATCGCGGCGATCTCCACCATCCGCCCGAAGACATGGGCCAGCGGCAGGAAGAGGAGCGTGGCCGCCTCGTCGCCCGGCTTGGAGTGGAACACCGGCTCCCAGCGGCCGACCATCGTGTCGCTCTCGAACATGAAGCTCGCGTGGGTGATCACACACCCCTTGGGGCGGCCCGTCGTCCCCGAGGTGTAGATGACGGTCGCCACGGAGTCCGGCGTCACCGCGCGCCGGTGCCGCTGCACCACCTCGTCGTCGATGCCCACCCCCGCCCCGAGCAGCTCGTCCACCGCTCCGGCGTCCAGCTGCCACAGCCGCTTCAGATGCGGCAGCCGGTCGATCACCGAGCCGACCGTCATGGCATGGTCCTCGTGCTCGACCATCACCGCCACCACCTCGGCGTCGTGCAGCATCCACAGGACCTGCTCGGCGGAGGAAGTCGGGTAGACCGGCACCGACTGGGCCCCGACGCTCCAGAGCGCGAAGTCGAAGAGCGTCCACTCGTACCGCGTACGGGACATGAGCGCGACCCGGTCGCCGAACCGCACCCCGTGGGCGATCAGCCCCTTCGCCAGGGCCAGCACCTGATCGCGGAACTCCCCGGAGGTCACATCGCGCCACTGGCCCCCGGCGTCCTTGCGGCCGAGCGCGACGCGGTGCGGATCATCCTCCGCGTGGTCGAAGACCACATCGGCCAGACCGCCGACCTGAGGCGGCGCCGCCATGGGTGGGACAGTGAATTCGCGCAATGACATGCTCCTCGTGGCGCTCCGCACAGCGCCGCGACGCTACCCCAAGCGGGGGCCCGGCGGGAGGGGCCCGGAACCTCCGCACACCAGGACGACCCCCCAGGTCAACCGTCGAAATCCGGCCAGATGGGCAAGGCTCGGGCGTGCGGGGGTCCAGTTCTGCCCGAGGGGTAAGCGGCTCGCGCCGGAATCTCCACCGAATCCGACCGCCGCGAGCACTGGGGCCGGTGGGGCCGGTGCGGCTTGTGCCGGTCCGGAGAGCGGCTGTCGGCCGCGCCACGGCAGTCACCCGTGTCCCCTTGGAGCTGCTACGGCCCTTCCGCGCCGCCCGTGCTACCCGTGCCGCCCGTTCCGCGGTGCAGTCGGTCGCCGCCCGCCAGGATCGCCGAGGCCAGGGCGTCCGCCGCTTCCTGGGCCGCGCCCCGCCGGTTCCCGTGCAGCAGCACGAAGTCGACCCCGCCGAGCTCCGGCAGCCCCGCCCTGGCCGGAACCGGCACGAGACCCGGCGGGATCATCCCCCGGGAGTGCGCCATCACCCCCAGGCCCGCCCGCGCCGCCGCGACCAGGCCGCTCAGGCTCGTACTCGTACAGGCGATCCGCCAAGGCCGCCCGTGCTCCTCCAGTACCTCCAGGGCGCGGGCCCGGGTGATGGCCGGTGGCGGAAAGACGACCAGCGGTACGGGGCGCTCCGGATCGAGGCGCAGCTGCGGCGCGCCGATCCAGTCCAGCGCGTCCTGCCACATCAGTTCGCCGTGGGTGTCCCCGGTACGCCGCTTGGCCAGCACCAGATCCAGCCGGCCCGCCGCGAGCTGCCGGTGCAGCGTCCCGGACAGCTCGACGGTGAGCTGGAGCTCGACCTCCGGATGGTCGCGGCGGAAGGACTCCAGGATCTCGGGGAGCCGGGTCAGCACGAAGTCCTCGGAGGCCCCGAACCGCAGCCGCCCGCGCAGCCGGGTGCCCGCGAAGAACGCCGCGGCCCGCTCGTGGGCGGACAGGATCGACCGGGCGAAGCCGAGCATCGCCTCGCCGTCGTCCGTCAGATCGACGCGATGCGTGTCCCGGGCGAACAGCTGCCGCCCGGCCGCCTCCTCCAGCCGCCGTACATGCTGGCTGACCGTGGACTGGCGGATCCCGAGCCGGCGCGCGGCCTGCGTGAAGCTCAGCGTCTGCGCGACGGCGAGGAAGGTACGCAGCTGGGCGGGGTCGTACGTGGAGTCCGCACGGTGCACGTTCACCCGGTCCGCACTCTCGCCGCCCGCGTTCATCCGCTCCACGTCCATACCGTGCACGTTATCGGGATCCGTGATGACAGTCAGAGCGGTGTACGGGATTCCCGATGGTGCCGTACGGGAGCAGGATGGACCCCGAAACGGATCCCCGACCGCCGGAGCGCCCCCGCACATGTCCCGCCGTATCCCGCGCCTGCCGTCCTGGCTGCCGTTCGACGCCTACCTCCTGGCGCTGGCCGCCACCGTGGCCCTCGCGGCGCTGCTGCCCGCCCGCGGTACGGCGGCCGAGGTGGCGGGCGGGGCCTCCACCTCGGCCGTCGCCCTGCTGTTCTTTCTCTACGGGGCGCGGCTCTCCACGGCCGAGGCGCTCGACGGGCTCAAGCACTGGCGCCTCCATCTCACCGTCCTGGCCTGCACCTTCGTCGTCTTCCCGCTGCTGGGGCTGGCGAGCGGCGGACTCGTTCCGTATGTGCTGACGCCCGAGCTCCAGGCGGGCTTCCTCTTCCTGTGCCTGGTCCCTTCCACGATCCAGTCCTCCATCGCCTTCACCTCGATCGCCCGGGGCAACGTGCCCGCCGCGATCTGCGCCGGATCGTTCTCCAGCCTCGCCGGGATCCTGGTGACCCCGCTGCTCGCCGCCCTGCTCCTCGGGTCCACCGGGGGCGGGTTCTCCGCGGACTCCCTGCTGAAGATCGTGTTCCAGCTGCTCGTCCCGTTCCTCGCCGGACAGCTCCTGCGCCGCTGGGTCGGCGGCTTCCTCACCCGGCACAAGAAGGTGCTCGGCCTCGTCGACCGGGGTTCGATCCTGCTCGTCGTCTACACCGCGTTCAGCGAGGGGATGGTCGCCGGCGTCTGGCACCAGGTCACCCCCGCCCGCCTCGGCGCGCTGCTCGCCGCCGAAGCGGTCCTGCTGGCGCTGATGCTCACCCTGAGCTGGTACGGGGCACGACGGCTCGGGTTCGGCCGGGCGGACCGGATCGCCATCCAGTTCGCCGGATCGAAGAAGAGCCTGGCCGCCGGGCTGCCGATGGCGAGCGTGATCTTCGGGGCGCACGCGAGCCTCGCCGTGCTGCCGCTGATGCTGTTCCACCAGATGCAGCTGATGGTCTGCGCCGTGATCGCCAAGCGCCGCGCGCGCGACGCCGAGGAGCCGCCGCTCCCGGACGATCGGGCGGGGGCCGTCGCCTCCGGCCCCCTGTCAGACCCAGCCGTTACGGTGGGCCGGTAGCCGGTGGACCCATAGTGAGTGGGGGGCGTACGCGCCCCCCCACTCAGCCCTGCGAGGCCGCCTCCAGCGCGATCCGGTGCTCACCGGCGTACACGTTCATCGACGGTCCGCGCAGGAAGCCGACCAGCGTCAGCCCGCTCTCCGCCGCCAGGTCCACCGCCAGCGACGACGGCGCCGAGACCGCCGCGAGCACCGGGATCCCCGCCATCACGGCCTTCTGCGCCAGCTCGAACGAGGCCCGCCCCGATACCAGCAGCACCGCCCGCGACAGCGGCAGCCGCCCGTCCGTCAGCGCCCGGCCCACCAGCTTGTCGACCGCGTTGTGCCGGCCGACGTCCTCCCGTACGTCCAGCAGCTCGCCCTCCTCCGAGAACAGGGCGGCGGCGTGCAGGCCCCCCGTCCGGTCGAAGACCCGCTGCGAGGCCCGCAGCCGGTCCGGGAGGGCGGACAGCAGCTCGGGCGTGATCCGCACCGGGGGAGCGTCGGCCACCGGGTGCCGGGTCGTGGTGCGCACCGCGTCCAGGCTGGCCTTGCCGCACAGGCCGCACGAAGAGGTCGTGTAGACGTTGCGCTCCAGCGTGATGTCGGGGACCGGGACCCCGGGTGCGAGCTTCACGTCCACCACGTTGTAGGTGTTCACGCCGTCCGCCGTCGCCCCGGCGCAGTAGACGATCGACTGGACCTCGTCCCCCTCGGCGATCACCCCCTCGCTGACCAGGAAGCCCGCGGCCAGCGCGAAGTCGTCCCCCGGCGTCCGCATGGTGATGGCCAGCGGCCGGCCGTTCAGCCGGATCTCCAGGGGCTCCTCCGCCACCAGGGTGTCCGGACGGGAGGAGACGGCACCGTCCCGGATGCGGAGGGTGCGGCGGCGTTCGGTGACCCGTCCCATAGAGCTGAACCCGATTCTGTCCGTGTGCGGCTGATCGTTGTGAGGCTGTTCGTCGTCGGCTGTTCGTTTCTCCGGGTCATTCTCCGGCACGCCCACCGGCGTGTCGCAGCGAGCTGTTCAGCGCGCTGACCAGGCTGTTGTCAATGCTCCAACGTGTGGGCCCGATTCCTGTGGGATCACGTGCCCCCGTACCCGGCGGTAGCGACCAAGACTGTGGTTGTTTCCTGCCCCCACCCGACGATGGGAACCCGTATGACCGGCTCACGTGTCGTGGCGCTCGGCCACTACCAGCCCGCCAAGGTGCTCACCAACGACGATCTGGCGGCGCTGGTCGACACCAGCGACGAGTGGATCACCAGCCGGGTCGGCATCAAGACCCGCCACGTGGGTGGACCCGACGAGCCGGTGGACGAGATGGCCGCGCACGCGGGAGCCAAGGCGCTGGCCACGGCCGGCCTCGGGCCCTCGGACATCGATCTGGTCCTCGTCGCCACCTCCACCGCGATCGACCGGTCCCCGAGCATGGCGGCCCGCGTCGCGGCCCGGCTCGGCATGGGCTCGCCCGCCGTCATGGACATCAACGTCGTCTGCTCCGGCTTCACGCACGCGCTGGCCACCGCCGACCACGCGATCCGGGCCGGTGCGGCGACCCGGGCGCTGGTCATCGGCGCCGACAAGATGGCCGACATCGCGGACTGGACCGACCGCTCCACCTGTGTCCTGCTCGGCGACGGCGCGGGTGCCGCGGTCGTCACCGCGGACCCGGCCGCCGACGACGCCCCGGGCGGGCCCGGCATCGGACCCGTGCTGTGGGGGTCCGTACCGGAGATGGGCAACGCGGTCCGGATCGAGGGGACGCCGCCGCGCTTCGCGCAGGAGGGGCAGTCCGTCTACCGCTGGGCCACCACCCAGCTCCCCCCGATCGCCCGCCGGGTCTGCGAGAAGGCGGGCATCGCCCCGGAGGACCTGGGCGCGGTCGTCCTGCACCAGGCCAACCTGCGGATCATCGAGCCGGTCGCCCGCAAGATCGGCGCGGTCAACGCCGTCATCGCGCGGGACGTCGTGGACTCCGGCAACACCTCCGCCGCCTCCATCCCGATGGCGCTGTCCAAGCTGGTCGAGCGCGGCGAGGTCGCCTCCGGCGCGCCCGTCCTGCTCTTCGGATTCGGCGGCAACCTCTCCTACGCGGGCCAGGTCATCCGCTGCCCCTGACCGCGCTCCGGGGATCTCCGCGACCCCTCCCCGTCGATCTCCGTGACGCCCTTCCCGTCGGCCTCCGTCACCCCCTCCCGCCGGTCCCCGGGACCCCTCCCCGCCGACCTTTGTCCTGAGTGTGGAAAAAGTTGGGGCTGATTCCTGCGCAACTTCTTCCCACTCCGGGAAAGCGCTGCTACGTTCCCCTCGAAAGCCCGACGGACTGGCCGATGTGGCGGGGAGGGACGCGTGAGACGTATGACGGCACGACCCGCGAACGCGCATCAGGCGCGGCTGCTCCGGCTGTTGCGCGACGGGGGTCCCAACTCCCGTGCGCAGCTGGGCGATCAGGTCGAGCTGTCGCGGTCGAAGCTCGCCGTCGAGGTGGACCGGCTCCTGGAGACCGGTCTGGTGGTGGCCGACGGACTCGCCGCATCGCGCGGCGGGCGCCGCTCGCACAACATCCGGCTCGCCCCCGAACTGCGCTTCCTCGGCGTCGACATCGGCGCCACCTCGGTCGATGTGGCCGTCACCAACGCGGAGCTGGAGGTACTGGGACACCTCAACCACCCGATGGACGTGCGCGAAGGGCCCGTCGCCGTCTTCGAGCAGGTCCTGTCACTCGCCGCCAAACTGCGGGCCTCCGGGCTCGCCGAAGGCTTCGACGGCGCGGGCATCGGGGTCCCCGGCCCCGTCCGCTTCCCCGAGGGCGTGCCGGTCGCGCCGCCGATCATGCCCGGCTGGGACGGGTTCCCGGTCCGCGAGGCGCTCAGCCAGGAGCTGGGCTGCCCCGTCATGGTCGACAACGACGTGAACCTCATGGCGATGGGGGAACAGCACGCGGGCGTGGCCCGCTCCGTGGGCGACTTCCTGTGCGTCAAGATCGGTACGGGTATCGGCTGCGGCATCGTCGTCGGCGGCGAGGTCTACCGCGGTACGACCGGCAGCGCCGGGGACATCGGGCACATCCAGGTCGACCCCGACGGCCGGCCCTGCGCCTGCGGCAACAAGGGCTGCCTGGAAGCCCACTTCAGCGGCGCTGCCCTCGCCCGCGACGCGGAGGACGCCGCCCGTGAGGGCCGCTCGCCCGAACTCGCCGCCCGGCTGGAGGCGGCGGGCCGTCTCACCGCCGCCGACGTGGCGTCCGCGGCCGCCGCCGGGGACGCCGCCGCGCTCGACCTCATCCGCGAAGGCGGCAACCGGCTCGGCCAGGTGATCGCGAGCCTGGTCAGCTTCTTCAATCCCGGTCTGGTGGTGATCGGCGGCGGAGTCACCGGCCTCGGTCACAACCTCCTCGCCAGTGTCCGTACGCAGGTCTACAAGCAGTCCCTGCCCCTGGCCACCGGCAATCTCCCCATCGTCCTCGGCGAGTTGGGGCCCACCGCCGGAGTGATCGGCGCGGCCCGGCTCATCAGCGACCACCTCTTCTCCCCGGCCTGACCCCAGGCCGTACGCACCACGCCCGGCCCGACCCCGGGCCCGTACGACGCACCACGGAACCACCTCCCGTCAGCAGCCGTTCGCGGTGCCGCCGGCTCCACGGCACCTCCAGCCCTGCGCCCTGTCCGCTCACCGGCCCTCCCCGGCCCTCGGCACCCGCCCGAGCAGGGGAGACCCCATTCGCCGAGGGGATTCGTCATGGCACCAGAACCACCCCTGCTCACCATGTCCGGCATCACCAAGCTCTTCCCGGGCGTCCGCGCCCTGGACGGCGTCGACCTGGAGGTCCAGGCCGGCGAGGTCCACTGCCTCCTCGGCCAGAACGGTGCGGGCAAGTCCACCCTCATCAAGGTGCTCGCCGGAGCCCACCAGCCCAACGACGGCGAGATCACCTGGCGCGGCGAGCAGGTCCAGCTCAAGTCGCCGATCGCCGCCATGCGCCTGGGCATCGCCACCATCTACCAGGAACTCGACCTGGTGGAGGACCTCTCGGTCGCCGAGAACGTCTTCCTCGGCCACGAGCCGACCAGCGCCGGCTTCATCGTCCGTACGGGCGAGGGGCGCGCGGCAGCCAAGGCGCTGCTGGCCCGCCTCGGGCATCCCGAGATCGACCCCGCCCGGCACGTCGGCGACCTCTCCGCCGCCCAGCAGCAGATCGTCTCCATGGCGCGGGCGCTCTCCCACGAGGTCCGGCTCATCGTGATGGACGAGCCCTCCGCCGCCCTCGACCCCGACGAGGTCGACAACCTCTTCCGCATCGTCGAGGGCCTCACCGCCGACGGGGTGGCCGTCGTCTACATCTCGCACCGCCTTGAGGAGATCCGCCGCATCGGCGACCGGGTCACCGTCATCAAGGACGGCCGGACCGTGGCCGTCGGACTGCCCGCGGCGGACACTCCCACGCGCGACATCGTTGCCATGATGACCGGCCGCGACGTCGCCTATGTCTTCCCGCCGCGCCCCGAAGAGCCGGCCGCCGTCACGGCGGAACCCGTGCTCCGGATCCAAGGGCTGTCCCGCAAGGGCGAGTTCGCCCCCGTCGACCTCGAACTGCGGCCCGGCGAGATCGTCGGCCTGGCCGGACTCGTCGGCTCGGGCCGCTCGGAGATCCTGGAGACGATCTACGGGGCCCGCAAGGCGACCACCGGGACCGTCACCGTCGCGGGCAAGCAGCTCCGCCCCGGCAGCGTCCGCGCCGCCGTCGCCGCCGGGATCGGTCTCGCCCCCGAGGAACGCAAGGCGCAGGCCCTGCTGATGACCGAGTCGGTCACCCGTAACGTCTCCGTCTCCTCCCTCTCCCGCTTCGCCCGCATCGGCTGGATCGACCGGGGCGGCGAGCGGAAGGCCGCGCGGAGCGCCACCCGCGAACTCCAGATGCGGCCCGACAACCCGGACGCCACCGTCCGCACCCTCTCCGGCGGCAACCAGCAGAAGGCCGTCCTGGCCCGCTGGCTGCTGCGCGGCTGCCGGGTCCTGCTGCTGGACGAACCCACCCGTGGCGTCGACGTCGGCGCCCGCGCCGAGCTCTACGCCGTGATCCGCCGGCTGGCCGACGAAGGCCTCGCCGTCCTGCTCGTCTCCAGCGAAGTGCCCGAAGTCCTGGGCCTCGCCGACCGGGTGCTGGTCCTCCGCGAGGGCGAAGTGGTCCACACGGCCCCCGCCCAGGAGCTCGACGAGCACCGCGTACTCGACCTCGTGATGGAAGGGAGCCCGACGCCATGACACAGCCCGCCCCGTCGGCGCAGCACAACGGGCCGGACAAGGGGGCTCCCACCGGCCCCTCGGACGCACCGCCCGCGAAGCCGGGCAGCGGCAGGCCGGCCCTCGGTCTGCGGCTCGACGTCCGGATCCTGTCCCTGCTCGGCGTCCTCGCCGCGCTGGTCCTGGTCGGCGGCATCACCGAACCGGACGCCTTCCTGGACACCGGGAACCTCCAGCTGATCCTGACCCAGGCGTCCGTCATCGGTGTCGTCACCGTCGGCATGACCTTCGTCATCATCAGCGGCGGCATCGACCTCTCCGTCGGGGCGATGGTCGCCCTCGCCTCGGTGTGGGCGACGACCCTGGCCACCCAGGAGTACGGCTTCGCGGGCATCGCGTTCACCGCGGTGATCGTCGGCCTCGCCGCGGGACTCGTGAACGGCGTCCTCATCGCGTACGGCAACATGGTCCCGTTCATCGCGACGCTGGCCATGCTGGCCTCGGCCCGCGGACTCGCCCTCCAGATCACCGACGGCAAGACCCAGATCGTCACCGTCGACTCGGTTCTCGACCTCGGCCTGCCCGACTCCTACATCCTCGGGATCCCGCCGCTGGTCATCATGTTCGCGGTGGTCGTCATCGTCGGCTGGCTGATCCTCAACCGGACCACCTTCGGCCGCCGTACGGTCGCCGTCGGCGGCAACGCGGAGGCGGCCCGGCTCGCCGGGATCGACGTTCGCCGCCAGCGCCTGTACCTCTACCTGCTGTCCGGCCTGTGCTGCGGCATCGCCGCCTTCATGCTGATCGTGCTGGCCGGCTCCGGCCAGAACACCAACGGCAACCTGTACGAGCTCGACGCCATCGCCGCCGCGATCATCGGCGGAACCCTGCTCAGCGGCGGCCGGGGCACCATCGTCGGCTCCGTCCTCGGCGTCCTGATCTTCACCACGATCACCAACATCTTCGCGCTCAACAACCTCCAGAGCGACGTCCAGCAGATCGCCAAGGGAGCCATCATCGTCGCCGCCGTCCTCGTCCAGGGCCGCACCATGCGCGGCCGGGAGACCTGACCGCGCGCGCAACCGCGCCCGAGCGCCCCACAACGAACCCCCCGCACCCGCACCTCGTACGCACCCACCGGATGAAGGGTCAGACCGTCATGCCAGAAACCAGCCGCAGAGGGCTGCTGTTCGGAACCGCCGCCGTCTCCGCGGGCGCGCTCCTCACCGCCTGTACCAGCAACGAGCCCAAGAAGACCGAGCCCGCCGGTAACAGCGCCCCCGCCGACGACAAGCCCGGCAAGGCCGTCACCATCGGCTTCGCCGGACCGCAGGCCGACCACGGCTGGCTGAACGCGATCAACGTGAACGCCAAGTCCCGGGCGGAGACGTACTCCGACGTCACCCTGGAGATCACCGAGGGCTCCAACGACACCGCCGCCCAGATCGGCCAGGTCAAGACCCTCATCAACAAGAAGGTCGACGTCCTCGTCATCC
Organism: Streptomyces sp. PTY087I2; assembly: GCF_001687325.1. Lineage (GTDB taxonomy): Bacteria > Actinomycetota > Actinomycetes > Streptomycetales > Streptomycetaceae > Streptomyces. The sequence continues at coordinate 99,451 of NZ_LZRD01000002.1, forward strand.
TCCCCGCCGACGGCAAGGCGCTCACCCAGGTCGGTCTGGAAGCGATGAAGGCGGGCATCCCCGTCGTCAACCTGGACCGCATCTTCGCCTCCCCGCAGGCCTACCGCTGCTGGGTCGGCGGCGACAACTACGGCATGGGCCTCAACGCCGGGCACTACATCGGCGAACAGCTCAAGGACAAGCCGAACGCCAAGGTCGTCGAGCTCGCCGGAATCGACAACCTGGAACTGACCAAGCAGCGCAGCCAGGGCTTCGCCGACGCCCTCAAGAACTACTCCAACATCAAGCTGGTGGCCCGTCAGGCGGCCGACTTCACCGTCGAGTCCGGCCAGGCGAAGATGGCCCAACTCCTCCAGGCGCAGAAGCAGTTCGACGCCCTGTGGAACCACGACGACGACCAGGGCGTCGGTGCGCTGCGCGCCATCGAGCAGGCGGGACGCGACGAGTTCATCATGGTCGGCGGCGCCGGCGCCAAGTCCGCGATGGACGCCATCAAGGCCGACAACTCGGTCATCAAGGCGACCGTCCTCTACCCGCCGACGATGGCCGCGTCCGCTATCGACCTGGCCCGGGCGCTCGGCCAGTCCAAGGGCATCAGCGGCCTCTCCGAGATGGAGATCCCGACCTCCCTGACCCTGTACTCCGCGGTCGTGACGAAGGACAACATCGACCAGTACCTGCCGACGGGCTTCAACTGACCGGGACTCCGGGGGAGGCGGCGAGCGCGTCCCCCGGCCCGTTACCGCACACCGATGAGGAGGAAGTCCGCATGGCCCGTAGTCAAGAGACGGAAACGCACACCTCAGCACCGCCGCCGCGGCAGGCGCCGGGAACGCTCGGGGTCGGCATGGTCGGATACGCGTTCATGGGCGCCGCCCACTCCCAGGGGTGGCGCACCGCCGGACACGTCTTCGACCTGCCGCTGCGGCCCGCTCTCGCCGCGATCTGCGGACGCGACCGTGCGGCGGTCGACGCCGCCGCCGCCCGGCACGGCTGGGCGGCGGCGGAGACCGACTGGCGGGCCCTGATCGCCCGGGACGACGTCCAGCTGATCGACATCTGCACCCCCGGCGACAGCCACGCGGAGATCGCCGTCGCCGCCCTGGAAGCCGGCAAGCACGTCCTGTGCGAGAAGCCGCTCGCCAACACCGTCGCCGAGGCCGAGGCCATGGTCCGCGCCGCCGAAGCGGCCGCCACCCGGGGCCAGGTGGCGATGGTGGGCTTCAACTACCGCAAGGTGCCCGCGATCTCCTACGCCCGGCAGCTCGTTGCCGAGGGCCGGCTCGGCCCCTTGCGCCATGTGCGGGCCACCTACCTCCAGGACTGGCTGGTCGACCCGGCCTCCCCGCTCACCTGGCGGCTCAAGCGCGAGCACGCGGGATCCGGCGCGCTCGGCGACCTCGGGGCGCACATCGTCGACCTCGCCCAGTACCTCTCGGGCGAGCTGCTGACCGGAGTCTCCGCCGTGGCCGAGACCTTCGTACGCGAACGGCCCCTGCTCGCCGGGGCGTCGGCCGGGCTCTCCGGCAGCGCCGACGCGGTGGAGCGGGGCGAGGTGACCGTCGACGACGCGGCGATCTTCACCGGCCGCCTCGCCTCCGGCGCACTGGCCTCCTTCGAGGCGACCCGGATGGCCGCCGGGCGCAAGAACGCCCTGCGCCTGGAGATCAACGGGGAGCTGGGCTCGCTCGCCTTCGACCTGGAGCGGCTCAACGAGCTGTCCTTCCACGACCACACCGAGCCCGCCGCCACCGCGGGCTTCCGCCGGATCCTCGTCACCGAACCCGAACACCCCTACCTGGAGGCCTGGTGGCCGCCGGGCCACGGGCTCGGCTACGAGCACACCTTCGTCCACCAGGCCCGCGACGTGGTCCGCACGATCGCCGAAGGGGCCCCGCCCGTACCGTCGTTCGCGGACGGCCTCCAGGTGCAGCGGGTGCTCGCCGCCGTCGAGGAGAGCGCCGCCAAGAACTCCGTACACACCGCCGTCCCCTCCTAGGAGGTTCCCGCCCATGCCCCGCCCCTTCACCCTCTTCACCGGCCAGTGGGCCGACCTCCCGCTGGAGGAGGTCTGCAAGCACGCCCGGGACTTCGGCTACGACGGACTCGAACTCGCCTGCTGGGGAGACCACTTCGAGGTCGACAAGGCCCTGGCCGACCCCGGCTACCTGGACAGCAGGCACCAACTGCTCGACAAGTACGGGCTGAAGTGCTTCGCGATCTCCAACCACCTCGTCGGGCAGGCCGTCTGCGACCACCCGATCGACGAACGCCACCAGGGCATCCTGCCCGCCCGCATCTGGGGCGACGGCGAGCCCGAGGGCGTACGGCAGCGGGCCGCCGCCGAGATCGCCGACACCGCGCGGGCCGCAGCCGCCTTCGGCGTCGACACGGTCGTCGGGTTCACCGGCTCCTCGATCTGGCACCTCGTCGCGATGTTCCCGCCCGTCCCGCCGCACATGATCGAGCGGGGCTACGAGGACTTCGCCGAGCGCTGGAACCCGATCCTGGACGTCTTCGACGCCGAGGGGGTGCGCTTCGCCCACGAGGTGCACCCGAGCGAGATCGCGTACGACTACTGGACCACCAAGCGCGCGCTCGAAGCGGTGGACCACCGGCCCGCGTTCGGGCTGAACTTCGACCCGAGCCACTTCGTCTGGCAGGACCTCGACCCGGTCGGCTTCCTCTACGACTTCCGGGACCGGATCTACCACGTGGACTGCAAGGAGGCCCGCAAGCGCCTCGACGGCCGCAACGGCCGCCTCGGCTCGCATCTGCCGTGGGGCGACCCCCGGCGCGGCTGGGACTTCGTCTCCGCCGGCCACGGTGACGTCCCCTGGGAGGACGTCTTCCGGATGCTCCGGTCCATCGGCTACGAGGGCCCGGTCTCGGTCGAGTGGGAGGACGCCGGAATGGACCGGCTGACCGGCGCCCCGGAAGCGCTTGCCAGCCTCAAGCGGTACGACTTCGACCCGCCGTCCGCCTCCTTCGACGCGGCCTTCGGCGGCGGCGAGTAGCACGGACGACTCCGCCCCGGGGGCATGTCGCGCCGCACGGCCCCCGCCCCCGGGGTTGCCTCGCCCTGCCCGGAAATCCCTTTGTCCTGCCGGAAGCAGAAGTTCGGCTTACCTGTTGCACAAGGGCTTTCCGTCGAGGACGAACAGGTCTACCGTCCTTTTCGTGTACACGACATGACTCGCGTCACCGGGGTCGCTCCTGTCTCCGGTGACGCACGCGCGGCAGTCCCCGCGCGGCACGGCACGGCTACACCCGCCCGTACAACCGGCACTCTCCGGAGGACCTTCGTGCACAGAACCAGAAAGCGGCTCCTGGCCCGGACCCGCGTCCGAAAGACCCTCGCGCTGTTCACCGGCGGCCTGCTCGCCGCCGCCACCCTGACCCTCGGCTCCGCCCCCGGCGCCACCGCCCACCCGGGCCACCCCGGGCACGAGGAGCCCGTGGCGGAGGACTTCCAGCAAGTCACCCTCGCCAAGGGCGTCGAGGAGACCGGCGAGCCCATGTCGCTCGCCGTCCTCCCGGACCGCAGCGTGCTGCACACCTCGCGCGGCGGCGAGCTGCGGATCACCGACAGCGCCGGCAACACCAGGATCTCCGGCACCCTCCCCGTGTACACGCACGACGAGGAAGGCCTCCAAGGCGTCGGCGTCGACCCGGACTTCGCCGAGAACCGGGCGATCTACCTCTTCTACGCGCCGCCGATGGACACCCCCGCCGGGGACGCCCCGGAGACCGGCACCGCCGCCGACTTCGCGAAGTTCGACGGCGTCAACCGGCTCTCCCGCTTCGTCCTCAACGAGGACGGCACCCTCGACACCGCCAGCGAGAAGAAGGTCCTGGACGTCCCCACCTCGCGCGGCATCTGCTGCCACGTCGGCGGTGACATCGACTTCGACAAGGACGGCAACCTCTACCTCTCGACCGGCGACGACACCAACCCCTTCGCCTCCGACGGCTTCACCCCGATCGACGAACGCCCCGACCGCAACCCGGCGTTCGACGCCCGCCGCACCTCGGGCAACACCAACGACCTGCGCGGCAAGATCCTGCGCATCAAGGTCGCCGACGACGGCTCGTACACCGTCCCGGAGGGCAACCTCTTCGAGCCGGGCACGGACAAGACCCGCCCCGAGATCTACGCGATGGGCTTCCGCAACCCCTTCCGCTTCTCCGTCGACCAGGCCACCGGCACTGTGTACGTCGGCGACTACGGCCCCGACGCGGGTGCTGCCGACCCTAAGCGGGGACCGGCCGGGAAGGTCGAGTTCGCCCGCGTGACGAAGGCCGCCAACTTCGGCTGGCCCTTCTGCGTCGGCGACAACGAGCCGTACATCGACTACGACTTCGCGACCAAGACCTCCGGCGCCGCCTTCGACTGCGCGAACCTGAAGAACGAGTCGCCGCACAACACCGGACTCGTCGACCTGCCGCCCGCCGAGGCCGCGTGGATCCCGTACGACGGCGGCTCGGTACCCGAGTTCGGCACCGGATCCGAGTCCCCGATGGGCGGACCCGTCTACCGGTACGACGCCGGCCTCGACTCCCCGGTCAAGTTCCCCGAGGCCTACGACGGCGACTTCTTCGCCGGTGAGTTCGGCCGCCAGTGGATCAAGCGCATCGAGCAGGACGCCGACGGCACCGTCCAGTCCATCAACGACGTGCCCTGGTCCGGCACCCAGATCATGGACATGGCCTTCGGCCCGGACGGGGCCCTGTACGTCCTCGACTACGGCCTCGCCTGGTTCGGCGGCGACGAGAACTCCGCGCTCTACCGCATCGAGAACGCCACCGGAGGCCGATCGCCCATCGCCGAAGCCTCGGCGAACAAGACGTCGGGCACCGCGCCGCTGAAGGTGAAGTTCTCCTCGGCCGGCACGGCGGACGGCGACGACGATCCGCTCACGTACTCCTGGGACTTCGGCGACGGCGGCACCTCCACGGACGCCAACCCCACGTACACGTACAAGAAGAACGGTACGTACGTGGCGACCGTCACCGCCGAGGACCCGACCGGCCGCACCGGCTCCGCCAGCGTCCATGTCACCGTCGGCAACACCGCCCCGACCGTGGAGCTGGTGCTCCCCGAGGACGGCCAGCTCTTCGAGTTCGGCGACTCCGTACCGTTCAAGGTGAACGTCAGCGACCCCGAGGACGGGACCATCGACTGCACCAAGGTCGAGGTCAAGTTCACCCTGGGCCACGACAGCCACGGCCACGACATCACCACCGAGCACGGCTGCGAGGGCACCATCAAGACCGCCATGGAAGGCGGCCACGACCCCAACGCCAATATCTACGGCGGCATTTCGGCCTCGTACACCGACAACGGCGGTGGCGGCCAGCCCAAGCTGACCGGCAAGGACACCTCCCGGCTCCAGCCCAGGCACCGCCAGGCCGAGCACTTCGACGACTCCTCCGGCGTCACCACGCCGAGCAAGGCCGGCGCGCACGGCGGAAAGACCGTCGGCGACATCCACAACGACGACTGGATCTCCTTCAAGACCTACGTCCTCGGCAACACCACCAAGCTCACCGCCCGGATCTCCTCGGCCGGCTCCGGCGGCTTCCTCGAAGTCCGCGCGGGATCGCCCACCGGCAAGATCCTCGGCTCCGGACCCGTCCCCGTGACCGGCAGCTGGGACACCTTCCAGGACATCGACATCCCGCTGCGCGGAGCCCCCAAGAAGCAGACCGAACTCTTCCTCGTCTTCAAGGGCGGCGACGGCGCGCTCTACGACGTCGACGACTTCGAACTCTCCAACACCCCGGTAGACAAGACCGCCAAGCGCGTCCTGGTCTTCTCCAAGACCGCCGGATTCCGCCACGACTCCATCCCGGACGGCATCGCCGCCCTGAAGGAGATCGGCAAGGACACCAACATCACGGTCGACGCCACCGAGTCCGCCGCCCAGTTCACCACCAGCAACCTGGCCCGCTACGACGCCGTCGCGTTCCTCTCCACCACCGGCGACGTCCTCAACGCCGAACAGCAGAAGGCGTTCGAGAACTACGTGGCCACCGGCGGCGGTTACGTCGGCATCCACGCGGCCGCCGACACCGAGTACGACTGGGAGTTCTACGGCGGCCTCGTCGGCGCCTACTTCGACTCCCACCCGCAGATCCAGCCCGCCACCGTCCGCGTCGAGGACCACAGCCATCCGGCCACCGCGCACCTGGACGAGGAGTGGGAGCGCACCGACGAGTGGTACAACTACGGCACCAACCCCCGGGGCAAGGCCAAGGTGTTGGCCACCCTCGACGAGACCACCTACACCGGCGGCACCATGAAGGGCGACCACCCGATCTCCTGGTGCCAGACCTACCAGGGCGGCCGCTCCTTCTACACCGGTCTCGGCCACACCAAGGAGTCCTACGCCGAACCGGCCTTCCGCAGCCACGTCCTGGGCGGCCTGCGCTACGCCACCGGCCAGGTCAAGGCCGACTGCAAGCCGGACACCGACTACCGGCCGATCTTCAACGGCAAGACGCTGGAGGGATGGAAGCAGGCGGGCCCGGGGAAGTTCTCCATCAGTGACGGCGCCCTGCACTCCGAGGGCGGCATGGGTCTCCTCACCTACCAGGCCAAGGAGCTGACGTCGTACTCGCTGAAGCTCGACTGGAAGATGGCCGGCGACGACAACTCCGGTGTCTTCGTGGGCTTCCCGGAGTCCGACGACCCCTGGTCGGCGGTGAACAACGGCTACGAGATCCAGATCGACGCCACGGACGCCGCCGACCGCACCACCGGCGCCGTCTACGGATTCAAGTCGGCGAACATCAAGACCCGTGACCGCGTCCTGCGGCCGCCGGGACAGTGGAACAGCTACGAGATCAAGGTCCAGGGTGAACGCCTCCAGGTCTTCCTCAACGGAGCGAAGATCAACGACTTCACCAACACCGACCCCGTCCGCAGCCTGAAGGACGGCTACATCGGCCTCCAGAACCACGGAGCCGACGACCAGGTGTCCTTCCGCAACATCCAACTGAAGGAGCTGCCCCCGAAGTAGGGCAGCCGCCTCTGCCGACGACGGGCGGGGGAAGCACGCACCTTCCCCCGCCCGCCGTCCTCCACCCCGACACATCCCCCCAGGGAGGCAGCCCGTGACCGCACCCGCCGATCGTGAAGGCCGAACCGACACCCCAGGCCGCGTCGACGCACCGATCTCTTCGGAGGCTGCCGGCCTCGTGGGGGCTGTGGACCGTGCGGGGGGAGTGGGCCGCGCGGGTTCTGTGGACCGTGCGGAGGCCACGGGCCTCCCGGGTTCCGTGGACCGTACGGAGGCCGTGGGCCTCGCCGGTGCCGCGGACCCTGCGGAGGTCGCGGGCCGCACCGGCGTCTGGTTCATCGGAGCGCGCGGCTCGGTGGCGACCACCGCCACCGCGGGCTGCGCCGCCATCGCCGCGGGGCTCCACCCGCCGACCGGCATGGTCACCGAGACGCCCCCCTTCGCCGGCAGCGGGCTGCCCGCCCTGACCGACCTGGTCTTCGGCGGTCACGACACCCTGGACTGCCCGCTGTCCAAGCGGGCCGAGGCGCTGGCCGACGGCGGTGTACTCCCGCACGGGCTGCCCTCCGCCGTCCGCGCCGATCTCGACGCCGCCGACGCCGAGATCCGCCCCGGCGGCCCCCTCCCCGGCGACACCCGCACCGACCAGGAACTCATCGCCGCGTTCGCCGCCGACCTCACCGACTTCGCCCACCGCCACGACCTGGCCCGCACCGTCGTCGTGAACGTCGCCTCCACCGAACCGGCCCCCGGCCCCGGCGACACCCGGCTGCCCGCCAGTTCCCTCTACGCGGCCGCCGCCCTGCGCGCCGGCTGCTCCTACGTCAACTTCACCCCGTCCACCGGGCTGCGCACCCCCGCGCTCACCGACACCGTCGCCTCCAGCGGACTTCCCCACGCCGGACGCGACGGGAAGACCGGCCAGACGCTGCTCCGCTCCGTGCTCGCCCCGATGTTCCTCCAGCGCGCCCTGGCCGTACGGGCGTGGTCCGGGTCGAACCTCCTGGGCGGCGGGGACGGAGCGGCGCTGGCCGATCCGGCGGCGGCCGCCGCGAAGAACGCGGGCAAGGAACGCGTCCTCGCCGACACCTTCGGTACCGCCCCCGAGGGGGAGGTGCACATCGACGACGTGCCCGCCATGGGCGACTGGAAGACCGCCTGGGACCACATAGCCTTTGACGGCTTCCTCGGCTCCCGCATGATCCTCCAGACCATCTGGCAGGGCTGTGACTCGGCCCTGGCAGCCCCGCTGGTCCTGGACCTGGCACGGCTGCTGGCCCGCGCCCACGAGGTGGGGATCAGCGGCCCCCTGCCGGAGCTGGGCTTCTACTTCAAGGACCCGGACGGCGGCACATCGGCGGCACTGGCCGAGCAGTACGCCACCCTGCTCACGTTCGCCGAGCGTCTGCGGGACCAGGCGTGATGCGGCGGGCGCGAGCCCTGCCGGCCGCGCTGATCGCGGCCCTGTCGGCGCTCCCGGCGGGGCCGGGCCGACGGAACGGTTCTCCTCACGGCGCGTGGAAAGATGCCGTGACCCATGACAGCCTGTCCGGCGCGGGCGGGACTGCGCCCGCCCCGGACAGGCGTGGACCGTTCCTCGGGGGCCGAGAGGGGGAGGAAGAGCGCGCGGATGCGGGGCCGGGGCGGCCGGGGGCGGGCCCGGGGGCCGCGTCGGATGCCGGATCGGGCGCTGGCTCAGGCGCCGGGGCGTGGACCGGCTCGGGCACGGGTCCTGGCACCGGATCGGGTACGGGATCTGGCTCCGGCCCGGGTGTCGGCTCGGGCGCCGGGCTGGGCGTGGGTTCAGGAACCGGTCCGGGTGTCGGTTCAGGTGCCGGGCCGGGGACTGGTTCAGGTGCGGGGCTGGGTGCCGCCTCGGTCACCGGCTCAGGGACCGGACCTGGCACCGGCTCAGGTGCCGGATCGGGTACGGGTCCTGGCTCCGGCTCGCGTGTCGGCTCGGGCGCCGGGCTGGGCGTGGGTTCAGGAACCGGCCCGGGTGTCCGCTCCGACACCGGGTCGGGCGCCGGACCTGGCATCAGCTCGGGCACCGGCCCGGGCGCGCCCCGGCAGCGCCTGCGGGCCTGGGCCGAACTGCTGCGCGTCTCCGCCCTGTTCTCCGTGCCCGGCGACGCCCTGGCGGGTGCCGCCGCGGTGGGCCGCAGGCCCGGCCGGGGCACCGCCCTCGCCGTCGGAGCGTCCCTCTGCCTGTACGAGGCCGGGATGGCCCTCAACGACTGGGCCGACCGCGACGAGGACGCCGTCGACCGCCCGCACCGCCCGATCCCCTCGGGCCGCATCAGCCCGGCGGCGGCGCTGGGCGCGGCCGGGGTACTGACCGCCGCGGGACTCGCCCTGGCGGCCCGGGCGGGCCGCCCCGCACTGACGGTCGCCACGGGCCTGGCCGCCACGGTCTGGGCCTACGACCTGCACCTCAAGCACACGAAGGCGGGCCCGGCGGCCATGGCGGCGGCCCGCTCGCTGGACCTCCTGCTGGGGGCCACGGCCACGGCGACGACCACGGTCACCGCTGGGAGCGCGCCGGGCGGAAGCAGTGCACGCGACAACGTTGCCGGGGCGTCGGCGGCCGCGCGAGCGATACCGGCACCGGGTACGCCGAAGTCATCCCCGACCGCCCTGCCCGGCCTGCCCGCGCTGCCCGCAGCCCTGGTGCTCGGGGCGCACACCTACGGCGTCACCGCCGTGTCGCGCCACGAGACACAGGGCGGCTCCACGGGAACGCCGCTCGCGGTCCTGGCCACGACGACGGCACTCGCGGCAGCGGTGCTGGGGGAGTGGCGGGGGCGGAGCCCAGGAGTCGGCACGGCTCTGCGGCCCGGGGCCGCCTCCGGGGGCGGCGTCCCCGGACGGGCCGCCGCACGCCCGGAGGCACGCCTCGCCCGGGCCACCGACCCCGGCGCAAGCGCGGCCCCTGCGGCAGGGCTCGCAAGCCCCCTCGGCCGAACCGTCTCCGCCTCCACCCGTCTCCTGACCTCCGCCCTGGGCGCGCCTCCGCGGCGCGGAGCCACGTCCGGGAGCGGCCTCCCCGCCCGGGCCACCGACCCCGGCGCAAGCCCGGGCCTTACGGCTGGGCCCGCAAGCCCCCTCGGCCGAACCGTCGCCGACCCCACCCGCCTCCTGACCTCCGCCCTGGGCGCGCCTCCGCGGCGCGGAGCCACGTCCAGGAGCGGCCTCCCCGGCTGGGCCGCCGACCCCACCCGCCTTCCGGCCCCCGCTCCAGGCGTGCCCCCGCGGCCTGGGGCCACCGCTGGGAACGGCCTCCCAGGGTGGGCCGACCCCACCCGCCTCCTGACCCTCGCACTCACCACCGCCTACCTCCGTACCGCCGGACCACCCCTCCTGCACGCCGCGTTGAACCCGTCGCCGCCCCTGACCCAGCGGGCGGTCGGCGGAGGTATCCGGGCCATGATCCCGCTCCAGGCCGCGCTCGCCGCCCGCGCCGGTTCGCCCGTCACCGGTCTCGCCGTCATGGGGCTCGTCCCCCTCGCCCGCAGCCTCGCCCGGAAGGTGAGCCTCACATGACCCTCCACCTCGGATACGGCACCAACGGGCTCACCGACCTCCGCCTCGACGACGCCCTCGGGCTGCTCGCCGACCTCGGCTACGAGGGTGTCGGCCTGACCCTCGACCACATGCACCTGGACCCGATGGCCCCGGACCTCACCGAGCGCACTCGCCAGGTCCGCCGCCGGCTCACCTCCCTCGGGCTCCGGGTCACCGTGGAGACCGGCGCCCGCTATGTTCTCGACCCGCGCCGCAAGCACGGCCCCTCCCTCCTCGACCCGGACGCGGACGCCCGCGCCGCTCGCACCGCCCTCCTGGTCCGCGCCGTCGACGTGGCGGCCGAACTCGGCGCGCACGCCGTCCACTGCTTCAGCGGCATCACCCCGCCCGGCACCCCGGCGGACACCGCGTGGAAGCGGCTCACCGAAGCGCTCACCCCCGTTCTCGAAGCCGCCGACCGGTCCGGCATCCCGCTCGCGATCGAACCCGAGCCCGGTCACCTCCTCGCCACCCTCGCCGACTTCCACCATCTGCGGGGTCTCCTGGGCGACCCGGGACCGCTCGGCCTCACCCTCGACATCGGCCACTGCCAGTGCCTGGAGGACGCCTCGCCCGTCGAGTGCATCCGGGACTCCGCCCCCTGGCTCCGGCACGTCCAGATCGAGGACATGCGGCGCGGAGTCCACGAGCACCTGCCGTTCGGCGACGGGGAGATCGACTTCCCGCCCGTGCTCGCCGCCCTGGCCGCCTCGGACTACCGCGGCCTCACCGTCGTCGAACTGCCCCGCCACTCCCACGCCGGCCCCGAACTGGCCCGCACGTCGATCGACTTCCTGCGCGAAGCCATGACCCGGGACGCGGGCCTCCGCACCACAACGCCCGCCACGCCCGCAACGTCGGCCACGACCACCGTGCCGAAGGGAGCCGCCCCGTGCTGACGCCGCCCAACTCACTCAAGTCCCGCAAGGAACTCGACGCCGAACTCGGCGGCGCCGCCCGCGCCTGGCTCGACGAGGCCCTCGCCGAAGCCGCCCACGAAGCGGCCGGTGCGGCAGCCACCCCCGGCGCCCCCCGCCCGGAGGCGAGCCCGTACGCCACCCCGCCCTGGGAACTGCGCTACGCCGCCGCGGGCCGGCACTGCGGACCGGAGCACGCCGACTCCGTACGCTCCCTTCTGCTCGTCGAGGCCCGCGCCCCGCTGTCCTCCGTCACCCGCCTCTACGAACAGGGCACCGCCGCCGAACGCCGCGCCGTCCTCCTCACCCTGCACCTGCTCGGCCTCGGCGACACCGCTCTCCCGCTCGTCGAGGACGCCCTGCGCGCCAACGACACCCGGCTGGTCGCGGCGGCCGTCGGTCCCTACGGCGCCGACCACCTCGACCCGCACGCCTGGCGGCACGCCGTGCTGAAGTGCCTGTTCACCGAGGTGCCCGTCGCGGCCGTCGCCCGGCTCGCCGACCGCGCCCGCGGCGACGCCGAACTCGCCCGCATGCTCGGCGACTTCGCCGCCGAACGCACAGCGGCGGGCCGCCCCGTCCCCGAAGACCTGCGCACGGTCCTCGCCCTCACGACCTCAACCGCAGCCCCTGCCCCCACGGAGGAGTCCTGATGCGCATCTTCGACCCCCACATCCACATGACCTCCCGCACCACCGACGACTACCAGGCGATGTACGACGCGGGCGTCCGCGCGCTCGTCGAACCCTCCTTCTGGCTCGGCCAGCCCCGAACCTCGCCCGCCAGCTTCTTCGACTACTTCGACGCACTCCTCGGCTGGGAGCCCTTCCGCGCCTCCCAATACGGCATAGCCCACCACTGCACCCTCGCCCTCAATCCCAAAGAGGCGAACGACCCCCGCTGCACCCCCGTCCTGGACGCGCTGCCCCGCTATCTCGTCAAGGACTCCGTCGTCGCCGTCGGCGAGATCGGCTACGACTCCATGACCCCGGCCGAGGACCACGCGCTGGCCGCCCAGCTCCAGCTCGCCGCCGACCACGCTCTGCCCGCCCTCGTCCACACCCCGCACCGCGACAAGCTCGCCGGTCTCCACCGCACCATCGACGTCATCCGTGAATCGAACCTCCCCCCGGAGTTCGTCCTGCTCGACCACCTCAATGAGACAACCGTAAAGGCCGCCACTGACAGCGGCTGCTGGGCCGGGTTCTCCATCTACCCCGACACCAAGATGGACGAGGACCGCATGGTCACCATCCTCCGGAACCACGGCACCGAGAAGATCCTCGTCAACTCGGCAGCCGACTGGGGCAAGAGCGACCCCCTCAAGACCCGCAAGGTCGCCGACGCCATGCTGAAGGCCGGCTTCACCGAGGACGACGTCGACCAGGTCCTGTGGCGCAACCCGGTCGCCTTCTACGGCCAGAGCGGCCGCCTCCAGCTGGACGTGCTCACCCCCGACCCGCTCCACGAGGGCAACTCCATCCTGCGCGGCGGGGAGTGAGGCGGCCATGCGCTTCCGCCACCCGGACGGCTCCACGGTCCACCTCGCCTACTGCACCAACGTCCACCCCGCCGAAACCCTCGACGGCGTCCGCGCCCAGCTCCGCGACCACTGCGAACCCGTCCGCCGCCGACTCGGCCGGGACCGGCTCGGCATCGGCCTCTGGCTCGCCCGGGACGCCGCCCGCACCCTGATCAACGACCCCGCCGAACTGCGCGCCCTGCGCTCCCAACTCGACAGCCGCGGCCTCGAAGTGGTCACCCTCAACGGCTTCCCGTACGAGGGGTTCGGCGCCGACGAGGTCAAATACCGGGTCTACCGGCCGGACTGGACCGAACCCGACCGCCTCGCCCACACCACCGACCTCGCCCGCCTCCTGGCCGCCCTGCTCCCGGACGACGCCACCGAGGGCACCATCTCCACCCTGCCCCTCGCCTGGCGCACCCCCTACGACGGCGACCCCGAGGCGGCCCGCACCGCACGCTCTGCCCTCACCACCCTCGCCCAGCGCCTCGACGCCCTGGCCGAGATGACGGGCAAGTCCATCCGCATCGGCCTCGAACCGGAACCGGGCTGCACGGTGGAGACCACCGCCGACGCCATCGCCCCGCTCACCGACATCGGCCACGACCGCATCGGTATCTGCGTCGACACCTGCCACCTCGCCACCTCCTTCGAGGACCCCGCGACCGCGCTCGACGCCCTGTCCGCCGCCGGTGTCCGCATCGTCAAGTCCCAGCTCTCCGCCGCCCTGCACGCCGAGGACCCGCATCTGCCCGAGGTCCGCGCCGCGCTCGCCGCGTTCGCCGAACCCCGCTTCCTGCACCAGACCCGCACCAGCACCGCCGCCGGGCTGCGCGGCACCGACGACCTCGACGAGGCCGTCACCGGCCGGGCCCTTCCGGACTCCACCCCCTGGCGCGCCCACTTCCACGTACCGCTGCATGCACCCCCCGCGCCCCCGCTGACCTCGACGCTCCCCGTGCTGCGCGACACGCTCGCCCGGCTCGTCGGCGGGCCCGCGCCGCTGACCCGGCACCTGGAGGTCGAGACGTACACCTGGCAGGCACTGCCCGCAGAACTCCGGCCCCGCACCCGCACCCAGCTCGCCGACGGCATCGCCGCCGAACTCACCCTCGCCCGCGACCTCCTGGTCGACCTCGGCCTCAAGGAACTGCCATGAGCGCGCCCGAACCCGGCCCGGAAACCGCACAGGAGACCGGCGCCCCCACCCCCCTCCTCGTCCTCGACGTGGTCGGGCTGACTCCCCAACTCCTGGCCCACATGCCGAACCTCCGGGCCCTGGGGGAGCAGGGTGCGCAGGCCCCGCTGTCCACCGTGCTGCCCGCCGTCACCTGCGCCGCCCAGTCGACCTTCCTCACCGGCGCGATGCCCGCCGAACACGGCATCGTCGCCAACGGCTGGTACTTCCGCGAGCTCGGCGACGTCCTGCTCTGGCGGCAGCACAACGGGCTCGTCGAGGGCGACAAACTCTGGGACGCCGCCCGCCGCGCCCACCCCGGCTACACGGTCGCCAACATCTGCTGGTGGTACGCGATGGGCGCCGACACCGACTGGACCGTCACCCCGCGCCCCGTCTACTACGCCGACGGCCGCAAGGAACCCGACTGCTACACCCGGCCCCCCGCCCTGCACGACGAACTGACCGACAAACTCGGCACGTTCCCCCTCTTCCACTTCTGGGGCCCCGGCGCCGACCTCGTCTCCTCCCGGTGGATCATCGACGCCACCCGCCACATCATCGCCACCCGCACCCCCGACCTCGCCCTCTGCTATCTGCCGCACCTGGACTACGACCTCCAGCGCTTCGGCCCCGACGACCCCCGCTCCCACCGGGCCGCCGCCGACCTCGACCGGGCGATCGCCCCCCTGCTGGCCGACGCCCGCGCCGAAGGCCGTACGGTCGTCGCCCTCTCCGAATACGGCATCACCCGCGTCGACCGCCCGATCGACATCAACCGCGCCCTGCGCCGGGCGGGCCTCCTGGAGGTCCACACCCAGGACGGCATGGAATACCTGGACCCGATGGCCTCCCGGGCCTTCGCCGTCGCCGACCACCAGCTCGCCCACATCTACGTACGCCGTTCCGAGGACCTGGAAGCGACCCGGGCCGCCCTCGTGGACCTGCCGGGCATCGAGCAGCTCCTCGACGACGAGGGCAAGAAGGCGCACCACCTGGACCACCCCCGCTCCGGCGAACTCGTCGCCGTCGCGGAGAAGGACGCGTGGTTCACGTACTACTACTGGCTCGACGACGCACACGCCCCCGACTTCGCCCAGCTCGTCGAGATCCACCGCAAGCCCGGCTACGACCCCGTCGAGCTCTTCATGGACCCCGAGGACCCCTACGTCCGGGTCAAGGCCGTCTCGGCGGTCGCCCGCAAGAAGCTCGGCCTGCGCTACCGCATGGCGGTCGTCCCCCTGGACCCCTCACCTGTTCGCGGCAGCCACGGCCGCCTCCCCGAGAGCGACGACGAAGGTCCGCTCATCCTCTGCTCCACCCCCCACGCGTTCACCGACCGGGTCAGGGCCACCGAAGTGAAGTCCCTGCTCCTCCAGCTTGCCGGACTGCACTGACAATCCCCGTCCCGCACCCGGCACCCCCACGCACCGCACCACTCACCCCGTCAGGTCAGCAAGGGAGACACGCGAACATGAGCCGCACCCCCAAGGACACCGAACTCGCCCGCAGACTGAGCCGCCGCAACGTCCTCGGTGTCGCCGCCGGAGCCACGGCCGCCACGATCATCGGCACGGCGAGCGCGCAAGCCGCTGACCAGGGCCGGGGCCAGGGCCACGGCAACGGCCACGGGCATGGCCACGACCACGGCCATGGGCACGGCCACGGACACGGCAAGGGCAAGCCCGTCCTGCCCCCCGGCCGCCTCGGCATCCAGCTCTACAGCCTCCGCGACCAGATCGCCACGCTGGGCTTCGCGCCGGTCTTCGCCGAGCTGGAGAAGTACGGCTACGACGAGATCGAACTCGCGGGCTACACCCAGGGCTCGGCCGGCCCCATCACCCTGGCTCAGCTCAAGCGGCTGGCCCGGGACCACGGCCTCAACCCGATCGGCAGCCACGTCGGCTATTACGACGACAACAACCCCGGCGCGTACACCTTCGCCCAGAACCTGGAGCAGGTCCTCGACGACGCCCAGGCGCTCGGCCTCAAGCACATCGGCACGGCCTCGGGCCCGTTCCGCTACGGCGACACGGTGGACGGCTGGAAGCGGGCGGCCGAGGACTTCAACACGTACGGGGCGGCGGCCCGCAAGCGCGGCATGAAGTTCTACCAGCACAACCACGCCGAGGAGTTCTCCTTCGCGACCGACAAGCCGAAGGTGCGCCTCTACGACGTCCTGCTCGCCGAGACCGACCCGGACCTCGTCTACCTGGAGATGGACATCTACTGGGCGTACTGCGCCCAGTTCCGCTTCAGCAAGCGCGTGGACGGCACCCCGGCCCCGCTCGACCCGCTGAAGTACGTCCTGAAGCACCCGAACCGCTACCCCCTCTTCCACGTGAAGGACGGGGTCCGGGACGAGACGACCCGCGACGGCTATCGCATGTCGGACGTGGGCGACGGGGACATCGACTACAAGACGTTCCTGTCCAAGGTCACCCACCGCACCCACCAGGGCCGGACCTACCACCACTGGCAGGCCGAGCACGACAACCCGGTCGATTCGCTCGTCTTCGCCCGCAAGTCCAGCGAGCACCTGCACTCCTTGCGCGAGGGCCGCTGCGGCGACTGACGCGCGGGGCGCATGCCGGACCGGCGGGGCTATCCGATGCCCTGCCGGTCCGGCAGCAGGGCGAACTCCCGGTCGGCGGCGACCGGAACACTCCGCTCCACGGCCTCGACGAGCAGCGCCCGGTGCCGGATCAGAGGTTTCTGCCGCTCCTCCGGCGCGAGCAGCAGCAGATCGTCCAGTCCCGCCAGCAGCCGCCGTGACACCTGAGGGCTTCCGGCCACACACCACCGGATCTCCTCGAAGGCGAGATCCACCAGGTCCTCCCACCCCGGCCCCTCCTGCACCAGCCGCACCTTCCCCGCCCGGTCCCGATGGTGGACCGTGCCGAGCGGCAGCCGCACCACGACCGTGAGGAACTGCACGATCCGGTCCAGGCACTGGACGGCGGTGGTCGGGTCGTTCACGGACGTCGACAGGGCCCGCAGCGCGATGTCGGTGAGCTGGCGCAGCCCGAACGACAGGTCCTGGTGGAGGGAGCGCTCCACCGAGACGGAGGCCGCCGACCGCAGCCGGTGCCGTGGGGGTACGGCGCCGCCGTGGACGGCGAACATCGGGGTGCCCGGCACCACGAAGTCCCCGATCCGGGGGATCAGCCGCAGCACGACGCCCTGCCGCCGGGCCACCCGGACGAGCCGCGCCGTGTTCACGTCCCGCAGCACCCCGGCCCGCCCCTCGTACAGGACGCGCGCGGTCTCGGGCCCCACATCGTCGTCCCCCTGCGGCCCCCGCGGCACCCGCCTCAGCACCCGGAACGAGTCCCGCGCGATCCGGTCGACGACCGGCCCGACCTGCATGAGCCGCAGCGTCGAGCTGACGTAGATGACGAACAACAGCAGGCTCAGCCCGACCAGGAGCAGCGTGAGCAGGCTCTGCACCAGCGGGACCGAGATCACCCGGCGCGGGTCGGTCTCGCTCTCGTACGAGGCCAGGACCAGCAGCGAGAACAGGAACGTCGCCAGGAACACCGTCAGCGTGGCCTTGCTGATCCGGCTGCGGACGAAGATCCGCACCACCCGGGGGGTGAGTTGCCCGCTGGCCATCTGCACGGCGACCAGCGAGATGCTGAACACCACACCGATGAAGGTCAGCATCGCGGAGCTGATCTGGGTGACGATCGTCTTCGTGTCCTGGGCGAGGGAGATCAGGGTCTCCAGCTCGTCGTAGGCCTCCTCCCGCCGGAGGAACGCGACGATCTCGTCATCGACCTCGGACGCGACCAGCCACAGCACGAACACCGAGACGAACCCCGCGGTCGGGGCGAACCAGAACGTGTCGCGCAGATGCTCGCGCAGGGGAGACAGCGGACGGGGCCGGCGGTAGCCGCGATCACTCATGGACGCGAAGGTAGCCCCGCGGCCTCCCCGGACCACGGAGGTCACTCGTACCGGCACGCCGCACCCCACTGACCACCGGGTATGCCCCCGATATGCAGGTGAAACGCACTCCGAACCCCTGGTATTGTTTTCCATGTCGCCGCGGGGAACACACCGCGAACGACAGACACCTTGTCCGGGTGGCGGAATGGCAGACGCGCTAGCTTGAGGTGCTAGTGCCCTTTATCGGGCGTGGGGGTTCAAGTCCCCCCTCGGACACCGAGGTCGAACGACCGAAAGAAGCCGGTCAGAGCGGAATATCACCGCTCTGACCGGCTTCTTTGTGTCGGCCCACGGAATCGGTGATCTCCAGGACCGCGCTGGAGCAGCTGTACCCCGTGCCGCCGCCCACGAGGAGCACTCTGTCCCCCGCCCCCACCCGGCCCGAGCGCGCCAGGTGGTCGAGGCCCGCGAAATGGTCGCCCGCGCCCAGATGGCCCACTGTGCTGCTCAGCTCCCAGTTGGAGATCTTCTCCGGGACGCCGAGCTGGAGCTCCAGCTGCCAGCGCATCCGCGACCGCCCGGTGGAGACGAGGACCACCCGGTCGACGTCGGACATGGTGATGTCCGCGTCGGTCAGCGCGCGGCGGACGGACGCGTCGGCGATCTCCGCCATGCGCTGCGCGGTCTGGCGCATGTTCCCGGGAGCCCGTGCGTAGGCGTCCGCGGCGGCGGAGAGGTCGAGCGGGGTCTTGACGGCCCCGGGATCGTCGGCGAGCCGCGCGGCCCGGGAGATCGACTCCAGGGAGTTGTCGACGTGGGTCGCCGTCGACAGCAACCGCGCGAAGCCCCCGGTGGCGGAGAGCACCAGCGCCGTCCCGCCGTCCCCGTACACGAGACCGCGTTCGCAGCGCCACCGGTCGAAGGAGGGGCCGGTGAACCGGTCGGCAGTGGTCAGCAGCGCCGCGTCAGCGGTTCCGAGGCGGCCGGCGGCCAGCTCGATCGCGGCTATACCCGCGTTGCAGGACTGCTGAAGACCGAAGGCCGGAACACCCGGAAACCCCGCGCGATCCGCTATGTAGGAGGCCGGCGCCCACAACTCGGCTCCCTGGAACCACAGATGGCTGTGGAACACCGCGGAGACCCTCGTCGCCGCCTCCCCGGCCCGGTCCAGCGCGGCGCGGGCGGCGCGGACCGCCATATCCGGTGCGCTGAGGGCCCCACCCGGCTCGGCGTCGGCGGCCGTGACCGAGACGATCCTGTTGGCCGCGTGTTCCTCCGCGTCGTACAGGCCGGACTTCACCGCTTCCTCGGCGGAGAGGCGAGCGGGCAACCAGACACCCGTCGCGGCGATGTGCACCTGATCCCAACGCATCAAGCCCCCCTGTCCGGCCCCTCCGGTCGCGCCCGGGGCCGCGGTTTTCGGGGGACCCTATCACCGGGATTCCGCGGTCCGGCAGCCGTAGTCCGGGCGTGGATCAGACAGTTTTCTCCATCTCTCCCGCCTCCTCCACGTACGCGGCGATGGCGGCGATGGTCGGCCGCCCGAGGAGCAGTCCGAGCGGGGGGACCGTACCGAACTCGTCGCGGACACGTTCGGCGAGCCGCGCCATCACCAGAGAGTGGGCCCCGCGGTCGAAGAGGTCGTCGTCCCGCCCGATCGGGACCTCCGGGACGAGCGTGGAGACGATGCCGGCGACGCGCCGTTCGGCGTCGGTGCGCGGCGGCTCGGGAGCGTCCCGCGCCGGGTCGGGCGGACTCTGCCCGGGACGGGGCAGCGCGTGACGGTCGACCTTTCCGTTGGGCGTGAGCGGCAGCGCGTCCACGATCGTGATGAGCGAGGGCACGGCGTAGGCGGGCAGCCATGAGCGCAGGGCCTCACGCAGCTCCCCGGCCACCCCCTCGTCCCGGTCGGTCTCCACGAACGCGCCGAGCCGGGCCCCCGCCCCCTCGCCGTCCATGACCACCACGGCCCGGCGCACCCGCGGGTCGCGTTCCAGCGCCGTCTCGACCTCGCCCGGTTCGATGCGGTGCCCGTGCAGCTTGACCTGGTTGTCGGCGCGTCCGACGAAGGCGATCAGGCCGTCGGTACGCCGGCGCACCAGGTCACCCGTGCGGTACATACGGGACCCGGGACGCGCGGTGAACGGATCCGGCACGAAGCGTTCGGCGGTCTGCGCGGGCCGGCGCAGATAGCCCTGGGTCACGCCGTCGCCGCCGATGTAGAGCTCACCCGTCGTCCCCACCGGTACGGGACGCAGAGCGGCGTCCAGGACGTGCAGCTGCGTATTGGCCAGCGGAGCGCCCAGGGGTACGTCGTCGAGGGCGTCCTCGACCCGGGTGCTCACCGACCACACGGTGGTCTCCGTCGGCCCGTACAGGTTCCACAGGCGGGCTCCCCGGGCGGGCAGGGCGCGGGTCAGCGACGCCGGCATCCGTTCGCCCCCGCACAGCGCGGTCAGCCCCGGGGTGCCGGCCCAGCCGGCGTCGAGCAGCAACTGCCAGCTCACCGGTGTGGCCTGGAGATGGGTGATGCCGGGGCTCTCCAGACACGCACGCAGGCGGTGGCCGGAGCGCGCGGTCTCCTCGTCGGCGAGATGGATCGTCGCGCCCCGGGCCAGCGGCAGGTAGTACTCGGGGACCACCATGTCGAACGACGGTGTGGTCACGGACAGCCAGCCGTCACCGGGGCCGAGCGGGAAGTCGCGCCCGAGCGCGGTGAGCAGGTTGGTGAGGGCCCGGTGCGGTACGACGACGCCCTTGGGCGTGCCCGTGGACCCCGAGGTGTAGATCACGTAGGCCGGGTGGTCCGGTCCCGGCCGTACGGCGGGAGGTTTCCGCGCCTCACTGCCGTCGGGCCGGACGACCACGGCGTGATCGACCCGGCCGTCGGTGAGTACGGCGGCGGACCCGGAGTCCTTCAGCAGAAAGGCCAGCCGTTCGGCGGGCAGCGCCGGGTCGAGGGGGACATAGGCCGCGCCCGCCTTCATGACGCCGATCAGTGCGGCGAGCAGGGCCGGCGTACGCGGCAGCAGCACGGCCACACGACGGCCGGGGCCGATCCCCCGGTCGTGCAGCCGGTGGGCGATCGCGTTGGCCGTGCGGTCGAGACGGGCGTAGTCGAGCGATCCGGCTCCCCGGCAGGCCGTGGTCCCGGCCCCGCCTCCGGCCGCGATCACCGCAGGGCCCGCGGGGGTGCGGAGCACGGCCTCCTCGAACCGGTCGAGGAAGCCCTTCGCCGCGTCGTACGGCACGTCGGTGGCGTTCCACTCCTGTGCGGTCGGCCGTCCCTCACTTCGCGCGTTCATACCTTTGCCCTCCTCGTCACGCGGTCCGCCGCGTCAGCCGGTCAGGTCCGTCACGAAGGCGTCGAGCAGGTCGTCGGGCGCGTCCATGAACCGGTAGTGCGGGCCGTGCAGCAGCCGGAACGTGGTCTCCCCGCACTCCGCCCAGCTGTCCATCAGCCGATGGTCGACCTCGGCGTCCTCGTCCCAGCCGAGCGCCGTGATCGGGACGGGGAGGCGCACCGGCTCCGCGGGGTGGTAGCGCTTGTTGGTCTCCACATCGCCGCGCAGGACCTCCAGGCTCAGCTCGACCAGATCAGGCCGGGGCGTGCCGCCGAGTTCCACGATCAAGGTGCGTACCTCGTCGGTGAGTTCCGCGTCCGACATCCGCAGGAACCGGCCGTGCGGACCCTTGTGCGGGGCGATCTGCGAGGAGACGAAGAGACGGGCCGGCACCGGGCCTCCGCGTTCGTGCAGCCGGACGGCCGTCTCGTACCCCGGAAGCGCCGAACCGCAGTGGCCGAAGAGCCCGAACGGGCGGTCCAGATACGGCAGGAGCGCGTCGGCGAGTTCGTCGGCCAGTTGCTCGTACGTCGTGAAGGACGGCTCGCGGAATCGGTTCTCCCGGCCGGGCAGCTGTACGGGAACGATCTCCATGTCGCCGACGAACCGCGGCCACTTGCGGTACATGCTGGCGCCGCAACCGGAGTAGGGCAGGCAGAACAGACGGGTGGCGCTCTCGGCGGAGGGCTCGCGGAGGAACCAGCGGGCGGCGCTCATGCGACGAGCTGCCCGAGCCGGCCGGCGGCGTCGCCGCGCAGCTGCGCCACCATCGGCAAGTGCTTGATGCCGGCGACGAAGTTCGAGTGCAGATGCTCGATCTCGCCCGCGAGCTCGAACGACTCGAAGGTCTGGAAGAGCTCCGTGAAGAGGATCTTCAGGCTCATCCGGGCCACGGTGTGGCCCACGCAGTAGTGCGGGCCGCTGCCGAACGCCACATGCCGGTTGGGTTTGCGCCGGATGTCGAAGGTGAACGGGTCGGCGAAGGCCTCGGCATCCCGGTTGGCCGCGCCCAGCCAGACCACGACCGCGTCGCCCGCGCGGATCTTCCTGCCCCGCAGCTCGACGTCCCGCAGGGCGTAGCGCATGAAGTGATTGGCGGGGGAGGACCAGCGCAGTGCCTCGTCCAGCCCGGTGTTCAGCAGCTTCGGATCCGTACGCCACGCGTCCCAGACGCCGGTGCCCACGATCTCGGCCATCGCACCGGTCGGCACGAACGGCGTGGTGACGTTCGCCCCGAGGATCAGGCTGTAGCAGTTCGACAGGATGGCGCCGGTCTCCAGCCGACGCCCGTCGATCTCCATTTCCAGCAGCAGGCTGACGAGGTCGTCGCCGAGGTTGTTGCGCCGCTCGCGCAACAGGTCGTGGAAGTACGCGAACAGCTCGCGGTGAGCGGCTTGCAGCGTCTCGTTGACCCCGTCCGGGCCCGCGAACTCGGGGTCCTCCGGGGCGATCGACATCGTCGTCAGCCGGGTGAGGCGCGGCCAGTCCTCGCGCGGCAGACCCATCATGGTGCCGGCCGTCGCCATCGGCAGGGCCATCATCGCCTCGGCGAAGTCGAACCGCTCCGCCCCGAGCGCGGGCGCCAGCAGAGCGCGTACCTCCGCGGTGACCGCGTCGCTGTACTTCTCCACCCGCTTGTTGGTCAGGGCATGCTGCATCGGGCCCCGCATCCTGGTGTGCCTCGGCGGGTCGGTCGCGGCCATCTGCCGTCCCCTGGCCGGGTCGTCCTTGCCCAGCAGGAAGAGCATGGTGCCGCGCTGGGAGGTGAACAGGGTGTGGTCGCGCAGCACGAGGTCGGCGTCCTCGAACTTGGTGACCGACCAGAACCCCAGCGTGTCGTCGACCCGCTGCCAGTGCACCGGGGCGTGCTCCCGCATGACGTCCCAGATGGCATGCGGGTCACCGTGCGCGTACAGCGAGGAGTCGGTCAGGTCGACCGAGTCCAGATCGAACCCGTCCGGGAGCGGGGACTTGTTGAGCCTCATCTGATGTCTCCTGTATCAGGGGGCGGAAACGGAAGGAGCGGGTGCCGGGGCCTGTTGCTCCCGGAGCTCCTCGGCGAGCTCGGCCACCGTGGGCCGCAGATAGAGCGTCCGTGCGGGGAGGTCCACGGAGAACCGCTCCTGGAGACGGGTGAGCAGATCGGCGGCGATCAGGGAGTGACCGCCCAGTTCGAAGAAGTCGTCGTCCACGCCCACCGGTTCGACGCTCAGCAGGTCGGCCCACTCCTCGGCCACCGCCGCCTCGGTCGGGGTCCTGGGCGCGGTGTACTCCGCCACGAGAGTGCGCGGTGCCCGGCGGGCCGCGGGCAGCGCGGCCCGGTCCACCTTGCCGTTGCGGTTCAACGGCAGCTCGGGCAGCGGGAGAACAGCCCAGGGCACCAGGTAGCCGGGCACCTCCCCGCGCAGCCACTCCCGCAGCCGCCGGCCCAGCTCCGCGGGGCTGTCGTCCCCGGGCCGTACGGCGGTGACGTACGCCAGCAGCCGTTTGCCGCCGGAGCCGTCGTCCTGGCCGATCACGACGGCCTGGCGCACGTCCTCGTGGCTGTCGAGCAGCGTCTCGATCTCACCGGGCTCGACCCGGTAGCCCCGCACCTTGAGCTGACGGTCGGCGCGCCCCAGGAACTCCAGCGTTCCGTCGGCCAGGCGCCGGACCAGGTCTCCGGTCCGGTAGAGCCGGGCACCCGGCACCGGGGCGAACGGGTCCGGCACGAAGCGCTCGGCGGTGGCGGCCGGACGTCCGAGGTACCCGCGCGCCAGGCCGTCGCCGCCCGCGTACAGCTCACCGGGCACACCGACCGGTACGGGGTTCAGCTCCGGGTCGAGGACCAGGACCCGGGTACCGCTGATCGGCCGGCCCAGCGGGACCGTGTTGCCCGCGGCCGGTTCGCGGGAGGTCCAGCACGTGGTGAACGTGGTGTTCTCCGTGGGGCCGTAGCCGTTGGTGAACAGCAGATGCGGATGGGTGCCGAGAAGACGGCGGACATGACCGGCCGAGATCACATCGCCACCGGCCAGCACATGGCGCAACCCCGCGAACGCGCCCAGCTGCCGGCCGACCATCCGGTGGAAGAGCCCGGCGGTCATCCAGGCGACGGTCACCCCCTCGTCGACCAGCGTGGCGGCGAGAGCCTCGACGGAGAGCCGGCCGGGGGGATGGACCACCAGTCGGGCGCCGTTGACGAGAGGGGCCCACACTTCGAGGGTCGAGGCGTCGAACGCCATCGGCGCGAGGTGCACAAAGGTGTCCGTCGGGCGGAACTCGGCCCAGTCCGGCTCCACGACCAGCCGCGCCACCGCGGTGTGCGGGACGCAGATCGGCTTGGGCTCGCCGGTCGAGCCCGAGGTGAAACCGACGTACGCGGCAGCGGCGGGCGGCACTCGCACACAGACCGGCGGCCCCGCCTCGTGTTCCCCGTCGGTGGGGGAGAGCGGCAGGACCGTCACATCGAGACCCGGGGAAACGGCCGAGCCGTCCGCCGCGAGCACCAGACGGGCTCCCGCCGCGGTGAGCTGCGCACGGAGTCGCGGGGCGGGGAGATCGGGCTCGAACGCGGCATAGGCCGCACCGGTCTTGAGGACGGCCAGCAGTGCCACGACCAGCCGCAGCGACCGTTCGGCGACGATGCCGACCACCTGGTCGGGGCCCGCCCCCGCCAGGCGCAGCCGTGCGGCCAGCGCGTCGGCCGCACGGACCAGCCCCCGATACGTGAGCGACGCGTCGCCGCAGGTGACCGCCACCGCGTCCGGGCTGCTCTCCGCCCGCTCCTGGACCAGGACGTGCACCGGCCGGGGAGCGACCGGTGCGACGCCGGAACCGGCGAGGGACATGACCTCGGCCAGCTCATCGGGGGGCAGCAGCGGCAGTACGGACACCGCGACGTCCTTCGGCCCTCGCCCGGCCAGGAGCGCCTGGTGCAGCTGCCCCTCCAGATGCGCGGCCTCCCGCGCCGACAGCGCACCGGGGCCGGAGCCCGGCAGCACGGCCACCCTGTCGGGGCGGGCCACGACCGTCAGGCCACGGGCGGGAAGCCGCGGTTCGACCGCCCACTCCAGCCGGGCGTCCGCGAGGCCGCCCGGGCCCGTGTCCTCATCGTCGGCGTCCACCAGGCCGAGGAGGGCTTCCCCGGCATCGGCGGTCAGCGCGTGCAGGCCCGTGTTCTCCGTGACCTCGACCGTCACCCCGCCTTCACCGTCGGCATCCCGGTACACCACGCGTACCGTCTCCTGGAGCGTGCGGCGGTGCAGTACGGCGGCCAGCGCGGCGAGCACCGGAGCGGGGGACAGCTCGGCGGCGGACTTCACCATCGGCTGCGGTTCGGGCTGCGGTGTCACGGGGTCTCCTTCGAGCGGGCGGGCTCCGCCGGGCGGGGCCGGCGCAGGGCGGACCGGTCGATGCGCCGGATCGCCGGCACGGCCGCGGCCCGGGGCTTGGCCAGCAGTTCGTCCACGTAACGGGCGACCGCCGAGATGGTCGGGGACTCGAACAGCAGACTCAGCGGCACATTGAGTTCGTACTGCTGGCGAACGCGGTCCATGACCTCGGAGCCGAGCAGGGAGTGTCCGCCCAGCGCGAAGAAGTCGTCGTGCACACCGACCCGGTCGCGCCCGAGAGCCTCGGTCCAGATGGCGGCCACCGCGATCTCGGTCGGCGTGCTCGGCGCCTGGTGCTGCTGTGCCGCGTCGGCCGACGGGTCCGGGCCGGGCAGCGCGTCACGACGCACCACCCCGGTCCGGTCGGCGGCGAAGCCGGGCACGACGACGATGTGGGACGGCACCGCGGGGGCGGGCAGCCGGTCCTGCAAGCGCTGGTGCAGCCGGGCCACGACCCGGCGGCCGCGGGCGACCGACCGCGGATCGTTCACCACCGGGCTGTGTCCCTGTTCCTCGCCGCTGTCGCCCGGGCGCCTGCCGAAGCCGGGCAGCGGCGCCTCGGCCCGTTCGGTGCCCTCCTCCGCCTCGGGCCGCTCGGCGGGTGTGCCGAGCAGCAGACGCAGGGACCCGGGCGCCGGGCCGTACTGGACGAGCGCCGTGTACCCGGCGGCCTCGGCCGCCGTGGTCACAGCGGCGGGGTCGACGGGGCCGCCCGGCGCTGCGGGGCGGGGAGCGAGGGCCGACGTCACATCGGCGACGGTGGCCGGACCTCTCCCGGCGAGTGCCAGGGCCGCGAGCCGCCCGTGCACGCGGGCGTCGGGTACCGAGGTCACGAGGAGCCTCTCGGGAGAGTGTCCCTCCAGATACCGGGTGAGGGCCTCGGCGGTCAGGCCGTCCGACACCCAGTCGAGGGTGTCCGTCGGCGTGCCGTCGGCGACTGGCGCACCGGCCCGCAGGACCACGTCGTAGCAGTAGGCGCTCAGCTCGTTGCGGTGCCGTCCCGTCCGCGGCAGCACATACACCTCGGCCAGCCCGTCCAGACGCCTCGCCAGCCCGGTGAAGTACTCCGGGTCCAGCAGCAGTTCCTCCTCCTGGCCGACCCGGGCGGCCAGCGCGCGGCGCAGTTGCCGGGCGTCCGCACCCGGATCCAGCGCCTCCAGCCGCCCCGGCAGATGCAGCGCCTCGGCCAGCGGCAGACTGCGTACGGACGCCAGGTAGACGTGGCCGCCCGGACGCAGCACCCGCAGCGCGCCGGACAGGACTCTCTCCAGATAGGCCGCGTTGGGGAAGTACTGGGTGACCGCGTTGAGGACGACCGTGTCGAATCCGCGCTCCGGCAGCCCGTCGAAGTCGTCCGCCGCCCGTTGCAGGAGCGTGACGTCCTCCGCCTTGGTCGCCAGCCAGTCCTGGTGCTCGCGGATGTGGCGCAGCGCGACCGCCGAGAGGTCCGTGGCGGTGTACGTGGCACAGCGCGGCGCCAGCCGGAACAGCAGGGCGCCGGTACGGCAGCCGATCTCCAGCACGTCGGACGGCCCGAGCGAGCGCACCCGGCGGAACGTGGTGTCGGCCCACTCCCGCATCTCGGCGCCCGTGAGGTACTCACCGGTGTGCGGGCTGTTCCAGCCCGCGATGCCGAGGGCCGGGTCGTCCTCGGCGGCCCGCGCCCCGTAGGTCTCCTCGAACGCCGCTCGCAGCTCCTTCTCGCCGCAGCCGTCGTCCGGGGCCAGCGCCACGTGCGCCACCAGCTCCGGATCCGTGTCACCTCCGGCGTGGACGCCGACCAGGGCGCGCTCGACATCGCGGGTGGCGTGCAGGACGGACTCGACATCGGTGGGCTCGACCTGGTGGCCGCGGATCCTGATGCCGCTGCCCAGCGTCTCCACGGACCCGTCGGGCAGGACCCGGGCGCGCAGTCCGGTGCGCAGCAGCTCGCGCCCCGCCGTGAGGGGGTCCTTCACCAGCAGACGGTTCAGCTCCTGGGGCCGGCCCAGGACCCCGGCGGGCAGGGGGATTCCGCCGACGCACAGCTCTCCGGGTACGGAACCGGGAACCGGCAGTCCCGCCCCGTCCAGCACCCACAGCCCCGCCCCGGGTGCGGGGGCGCCGAGCGGTGACAGCGCGCCGGGCTCCACGGTGTCACCGACCGCCTGGACGATCACGTCCAGCGCCAGGTGCGCGGGCCCGGAACGCAGGTGGAGTTCACTCTCCGGGGCGGCGGCCCGCAGCCGCGCGACCAGCGCGGGCCAGGGCCGTTCCCCCGCGCAGACCACCCGCCGCAGCGCGGGCAGCTCAGGGGCCGTGCCGAGCAGCTCGTGCAGCGTCGAAGGGGTGCAGCCGAGCACGGCGACCGGCACGCTCCGCACCGTCGCGGCGAGCGCCTCGGGCGTCCCGTCCACGGGCAGGACCAGGGGAACCCCCGCGACCAGCGGCCACAGAAGCTCCCACGGCCCCAGGTCGAACCCGCGGGGAACCGTCAGGACCCCCTGGCCCGTACCGGTGTCCGCGTCCGGATGCAGCGCGGCGGCCGACAGCAGCCGATGGGCGACTCCCGCATGCGTGTTGACGGTGCCCCTCGCCGACCCGTCCACGACCTCCGGGTAGTTCACGAACGCACCCTGTCCGGGCTCGGGCACGACCGCGGGCCGGTCCGCGGGCCACCGGGACAGATCGGTGGCCATGTCGAACGGCAGCACCATCGGGTCGAGGCCGTCCGGGCCCGGGCCGTCGGTCAGCACCACGGCCGCCGAGCAGTCCAGCAGTACCTCGTTGAGGTCCCCGACCGGGGCCGCCGGGTCGAGAGGAACCGCCAGGGCCCCGGCCTTGAGCACACCGAGGAGGGCGACGACCAGCCGGGGCGAGGGCGGCAGACACACGGCGACGGGCTGCCCGGCCGCCACCCCCAGCTCGCCCAGCCGCCACGACAGCCGGTTGGCCGCGGCGTCGAGCTCGGCACGGCCCAGGGCCTCGTCGCCGCATCGTACGGCCGTGGCCTCGGGACGTTCCCGCACCCACCGCTCGACCAGGGCGTTCACCGTGGTGGCGGGGGACGGAGCCGCCGGTCCCGAGACCTCGTCCAGCCGGGCGAGTTCACCGCGGCCCACGACGGGAAGCTCGCACACCGGGACGTCCGGAGCCTCGCAGACGGCGTCGATCACCGTGGTCAGCGAGTCCAGCATGCGGCGCACGATGTCCTCGGTGAAGACATCGGTCGAGAAGTAGACCGTGCCGCGGACACCGCCGTCGTCGTCCGGCTCCAGGTCCACCTCCAGGTCGAACCGGGCCGTGTTCGTGCTGAGCGGCTCGATGGCGCAGGTGAGGTCGCCCAGTCGCGCACTCCAGCGGGGCGAGTTGTCGAAGCCCATCTGATGCCGCACCAGCGGCACCCGGGCCCGGTTGTCCCGCTCGGGCGTGATGGCCTCGACGATCCGCTCGAAGGGCACGTCCTGGTTCTCGTACGCCCCCAGGCTCACCTCCCGCGCCTGCCGCAGCAGTTCGCGGTACGACGGCGAGCCGGAGGTGTCCATGCGGAGCACCAGCTCGTTGACGAAGCAGCCCGTGAGGTGTTCGAGCTCCGCCCGGCGGCGGCCCGCGACGGCCGAGCCGATGATGATGTCGTCCTGTCCGCTCCACCGCGACAGGACCAGCGACTGGGCGGCGAGCAGCGCCATGAACGGTGTGGCCCGCTCCGCCTCCGCCAGCGCGGTGAGGCGACGGACCACCTCGGGCTCCAGGCGGTATCTGATCGATCCGCCCTGCCAGGTCAGCGCGGCGGAGCGCGGCAGCCCGGTGGCGACGTCCACGAGACGGGTGTCCGCCAGGCGTTCGCGCCAGTGGTCGAGCTGGCCACGGACCTCCGGCCCGTCGAGCCATTCGCGCTGCCACACGGCGAAGTCGCCGTACTGCACGGTGAGGTCGGGCAGTCGCGGTTCGCGGCCCTCGACGCGGGCCGAATAGCGTTCGCCCAGCTCCCGGATGAGGACATTCATGGCCCAGCCGTCGGTGGCGATGTGGTGCTGCACCATCAGCAGCAGATGCTCGTCGTCGGCGAGCCGCAGCAGCGTGGGCCGCAGCATCAGATCGTGTTCGAGGTCGAAGGGCCGGCCGGTCTCCTCGGCGCAGCGCCGCCGGGCGGCCTCCTCCCGCGCCTCTTCCGGCAACGAGCCGAGATCGACCAGCGCGAGATCGAGCCCCGTGTACGGATGGACGCACTGCACGGGCGCGCCGTCCACCTGGTGGTAGGTCGAGCGCAGCACCTCGTGCCGCTCGACGATCTCGCCGAGGCACCGCCGCAGGAGATCCGGGTCCAGGCGGCCGCGCAGCCGGGCGGCGCCCGCCACGTTGTAGAAGATGCTCTGGGCTTCCATCCGGCTGAAGAACCAGATGCGCTGCTGGGCGGGGGACAGGGGCATGGCCCGGCGGTCGCCGTCGTGGCGTGCGATGCGTCCGGTGGACGTGGCGGCGGTGTGTCGCGCGACCAACCGGTCGAGCAGTTCCCGCTGTTCGGCTGTGAGTGGGGCCGGTCGCATGCGCGCCTCGCCTTCGGTGGCTGGTCGTCGGTGCTGGTCGTGGTGGCAGTCCGGGGGAGGGGACCGACGGCGCCACCCCCGGGGATCACACGGTCGCGGTGGCCCGGCCGGTCCCGGGCGCCGTCAGAGGCAGGGGGTGTTCGGGCAGCGGGAAGCGGCGGCACAGATCCGCCACCCGGGCGGCCACCTCGGCCCGTACGACCGGATCGAGGTGGTGGTGGCGAGGACCGTCCGGCCGGACGGCCTTCAGGACCGTGTCGAGGAGATCCGCGCACTCGGCCATCTCGGCCACCCCCATCCCGCGCAGCGCGAGCACGTTGGTTCCCAGGCGTACGCCGCTGGTGACACGCGGTCCGTGGGGATCGCCGGGGATGCTGTTCTTGTTGACGACGATTCCGCAGCTCTCCAGGGCGTGTTCGGCGATGCGCCCGGTCAGACCGCGGGCCCCGACGTCCAGCAGGACCATGTGGGTGTCGGTACCGCCGGTCAGCACGCGGTGGCCCCGGTCGTCCAGCTCACCGGCGAGGGCGCGGGCGGCGGCGACGATGCGACGGCCGCGCTCCCGGAACTGCGCGGTGCCGAGCTCGGCGAACGCCCGGGCCTTCGCGGCGATCGTGTTGAGCCTCGGAGTGCCCTGGAGGGCGGGGAAGACCCCGTCCTCCAGCGTGGCTCGGAGCGTCCGGCCCGAGGCGGTGCGCGTCTCCGCGTCCCGGCCCAGCAGGATCAGTCCGCCACGCGGGCCGTACAACTGCTTGTACGTGCTGGTGGTCGTCACATGGGCCACGTCGACCGGACTGGGATGGACGCCGGCGGCGACCAGGCCCGCGATGTGCGAGATGTCGGCCACCAGATACGCGCCGACCTCGTCGGCCACTTCGCGGAAGCGCCGGAAGTCGATGGTCCTCGGATACGCGCTCGCCCCGCAGAAGATGAGCCTCGGCCGGTGCCGGCGGGCCAGCTCCGCCACGGACGCGTGGTCGATCAGCCCGTTCTCGTCCAGACCGTAGCGCACCGGCGTGAAGAAGCGGCCCGACACCGAGGCGGAGGCCCCGTGCGTGAGGTGGCCCCCGGCCTTGAGGTCCATGCCGAGCACGGTGTCCCCGGGGCCCAGCAACGAGCACAGCACCACCTGGTTGGCGGTGGAACCGGAGTGCGGCTGGACATTGGCGTGCGCGGCGCCGAAGGCCTCCCTCGCCCGGCGCACGGCGAGCCGCTCCACCTCGTCGACGAGTTCGCAGCCCGCGTGATACCGGTCTCCCGGGTATCCCTCGGTGGTCACATTGCCGGTGGCACTCGCCTCGCACACCAGGACGGAGGGGTCGGCCGTGCTGGCCGCCGCGACCATCGCGAGCGTCTCGTGCTGGCGGACCTGCTCCCGGTGCAGCAGCCCGTACAACTCCTCGTCACGGGCCTGGAGCCGATCGGCGCCGTGGGCGAGGGTCTGGTGCAGGATGCCCGCCATCAGGGGGTCTCCTCAAGGCTGTCCAGCATGACCTGGGTCTGTGCGCCGTCCAGGGACCGCACGTGCAGATAGATCTCCGCGAGAGCCTGCGCGTCGGCGCCGGCCGCCCGGGCGGTGCTCTCGGCCACGGCAGCCTGGCCGGCGATGGTCGGCGCCTCGAAGACATCGCGCAGCGACACGTCGATCCGCAGATGGTCACTGAGCGCGTACGCGATCTGGGTCACGCCCAGGGAGTTGCCGCCGAGCGCGAAGAAGTCGTCGTGGACACCGGCCTGTTCGATCCGCAGCACATCGGCCCAGATGTCCGCGAGCGCGTGTTCCAGCGGGGTGGCGGGAGCCACGTACGGAGTGGACGTGCCCAGCCGCTCCGGACCGGGATCCGGAAGAGCCGAACGGTCGACCTTTCCGTTGGCCGACAGCGGCAGGGCGTCGAGCCGCACGAAGGCATCGGGAATCATATGGTCCGGAAGCACGGCAGTGAGGTGCGTCCGCAGCTCCCCGGCACCGGGAACGGCCTGGCCCGCGGGCACCACGTACGCGGTCAGCCCCACCCCGTGCCCGTCGTCGTTCGTCCGGACGACGGTCACCGTATCGGCGAGGCCCGGATGCCGGCCCAGGGCCGCGTCCACCTCACCGAGCTCGATCCGGAAGCCCCGCACCTTCACCTGGTGGTCGAGCCGCCCGATGAGGTGGATCGTGCCGTCCTCCGCGTAGCGGGCCAGATCGCCGGTCCGGTACAGCCTGGCCCCCGCCGGAACCGAGGGGAAGGCTCCCGCGTACGGGTGCGGCACGAAGCGCTCCGCCGTCAGCGCCGGACGCCCCAGGTACCCTCGCGACAAGCCCGTTCCGGCCAGGCACAGTTCACCCGCGACCCCGACGGGAACCGGTTCCCCGCGCTTGTCGACGATCAGCGCCTGCTGGTTGTCCATGGGACGCCCGTACGGGATGCGCACCCAGTCGGGGCCGGTCCGCGTGACCCGCTGGACGATGGAGTGGATCGACGCCTCGGTGGCGCCGCCCATCACGATGACGTCGAGCTCCGGGAACAGGGCACGGGCCCGGTCCGGCAAGGACACCGGTACCCAGTCACCGCCGAGGAACGCGGTGCGCAGGGAGGGCACGGCCGGGCGCGCGGAGCCGTAGGACTCCACCAGGGACTCCAGCAGGGCGGGCGCCGAATTCCACACGGTGACCGCGTGCCGCTCCACCAACTCCGCCCAGTGCCGCGGGTCCTTGGCCGATTCGGCGTCCGGCAGCACCGTGGTGCCGCCCGCCGCCTGCATACCGAGGAATTCGTACACCGACATGTCGAAGCTCTGCGACGACAGGGACAGCACGGAGTCGCCGGGACCGATCGACCGACGGCGGTTGAGGTCGGCGATGTTGTTGGCCGCGCCGCGGTGGGTGACCGCGATGCCTTTGGGCCGGCCGGTGGAGCCGGAGGTGTAGATGATGTACGCGAGATTGTCGGGCCGCGCCGCGGCGGTCCTTCCGTCCCCGGCCGGTCCGGCCTCCTCGTCCCAGTCGCCGGGCAGCAGCACGACCGGTGCCGGACCCGGCTCGCCGGTCCCGCCCGGGAACGCGTCCATGGGCAGCCCGGTCAGACGCTCCTCGTCCGTCAGCAGAACGGCGGGCCGGGCGTCGCGGAGCATGAACTCCAGCCGCTCCGCCGGATAACCGGCGTCCAGCGGCACATACGCACCACCCGCCTTGAGCGTGCCGAGAACCGCCACGGCCTCGGCCGCGGAACGCTCCAGGCACACGGCGACCGCGACATCCGGCCCGACACCCGCCGCGCGCAACCGCGCCGCCAGACGTTCCGCTCGTCCGTCCAGCTCTCCGTAGCTGAGGGAGCCCCCGGACCAGACGAGCGCCGGGGCGTCGGGACGCTCCCTCGCCCACCGCTCGAACAGTTCGTGCAGACACACCTCCGGAGCGGGCACCTCGGTGGCGTTCCACTCCACCACCGCGCGCTCCACCTCCGGCCGCGTCAGCCACGGAAGGGAGTCGAGCGGGCTGTCGGGATCGGCGGTCGCGGCGGTCAGCAGCACCTCGAAGTGCTCCCAGAGCCGGCGGATCGTCGACGCGTCGAAGAGGTCCGTCGCGTATTCGACGAACCCCGTGAAGACACCGTCCACCTGCCGGAGCTGGACATTCAGATCACACTGGGTGCCCTTGCGGTCGATACCGGTGGCGACGGCCTCCAGCCCCGGCAGATCGAGGGTGGGCTCGGGAGCGTTCTGCAACAGGAACAACACCTGCGCCAGCGGGTTGACGCTCAGATCACGCGGAATCCGCAGCTCCTCGACCAGCCGCTGGAAGGGCAGATCCTGGTT
Organism: Streptomyces sp. PTY087I2; assembly: GCF_001687325.1. Classification (GTDB taxonomy): domain Bacteria; phylum Actinomycetota; class Actinomycetes; order Streptomycetales; family Streptomycetaceae; genus Streptomyces. The sequence continues at coordinate 133,591 of NZ_LZRD01000002.1, forward strand.
CTCCAGAGCGGCCAGCGTGGTGGCCCGGACCCGCCCCAGCAGTTCGGCGAAGGTGCCGGCACCGTCGAGCGAGGTGCGCAGCGGCACGGTGTTGATGAAGCAGCCGATGGTCCCCTCCGTCTCCGGGGCGCGGGTGCCGACGCCCGTGCTCACCACGATGTCCCGCTGGCCGGTGCTCCGCGCGAGCACCACCTTGAACGCGGCGAGCAGCGCCATGAACGGCGTACTGCCCCCGGCGCGCGCCATCTCCACCACGGCGCGGGACAGCTCGGGGGACAGGGCGACCGGCAGCTGGTGGCCGCGCAGGGTCTGCACCGCGGGGCGCGGCCGGTCCAGGGGGAGGTCGAGCAGATGGGGCGCGTCCTTGAGCCGCTCGCGCCAGTGGGCCAGCTGGGACTCCAGGCGCTCCGCGGACAGGTGCTCGGTCTCCCACACCGAGAAGTCCGGGTAGTGCACCTCCGGTTCCGGCAGGTCGTCCGGCGCCGCGGAGACCAGGGCCGCGTACAGGGCCCCCGTCTCCCGCAGGAGGATCCCGCACGACCACATGTCGGAGACCAGGTGGTGCACGCTGATGGCGAGCACATGGTCGTCGGCCGCCAGCCGCAGCAGCCGGGCCCGCAGCAGAGGCCCGTTCGCCAGATCGAAGGGGAGCGCCGCCTCGGCGGAGAGCGCCGCGTCCAGGTCCTCCCCGGTGACATCGGTCAGCGGCAGTCCGATGTCCACCCGCGCGTCGACGATCTGCACGGCCTTGCCGTCGACCTGTGCGAACCGGGTACGCAGCGCCTCGTGCCGGTCGGTCACCTTCCGGAGCGCCCCGAGCAGCGCCTCCCGGTCCAGCCGGCCCTTCAGACGGATGGCCAGGGGGATCGTGTAGGCGGTCGTGCCCGGCGTGAGCTGTTCGACGATCCACAGACGTTCCTGCGCGGAGGCCATGGGAAAGATCGTCGGCGGGGAATTCTGCATGGCCGTCTCCACACGTAGGCGTTGCGGTCTTGGTCGGCAGGCGGTCGAACACACTCCGGGACACGGTCCGGAACACCCGGTGGCGGGGACAGACTGGCAAGGAACGCGGGCTCGCGAACAGTCCGGGACTTTCCTGACGGGGCACTGCCGCCCGTCCCGCACCACGGCGGGCCGCCCGGTCCTAGGGTCGAGGGCCGAACCGCCCGCTTCCCGCCCCGTACCGTCGACGTTCCCCGGAGGCCCCCGTGCCGCCTGTACCAGGTCTTGCCATCGCCCGGCGCTTCAACGGGCCGCCCGGCAGTGCCAACGGCGGCTACGCCTGTGGTCGGCTGGCCGCGCTCGCCCGGGCGGCGGGGCAGCTGGACGGCTGTGCCGCGGTCACGCTGCACCTGCCGGTGCCGCTGGACTCTCCGTTGACGTATCAGGTCGCGGGGAGACGCGGGCACGCCTGGCACGGGGACGACCTCGTCGCCTCCGTGGCGGCTGCTGGCGCCCCCCTCGCGGCCCCACCACCGGTGGAGTGGGCGGAGGCCAGGGCGGCGGAGGAGGCATTCGACGCCACGGGGCATCCCTTCCCCGGCTGCTTCGTGTGCGGCACCGAACGCCCCCTGGACGGGCTGGGGCTTCGGCCGGGACCGGTCGTCGGCAGTCCCGGCACCGTGGCCTGCACCTGGAGCCCGGCCCCCGATCTGGCCGATGAGGAGGGCCGGATCCGCGCGGAGTTCGTCTGGAGCGCACTCGACTGCCCGGGCGGCTGGACGACGGATCCGGCGCGCAGGCCCCGTGTGCTCGGCCGGATGGCCGCCGCCGTCCGCGAACTCCCGCTGGCCGGGGTGCCGCTGGTCCTGGTGGGCCGGCTGGAGCGCCTGGACGGGCGTACGGCCACCATCGGCACCGCCCTGTACGGGAGGACGGACGGGCCCCCGCTCGCCGTGGCCGGTTCCGTATGGGTCGCACTCGACAGGGCGGCCCTGGGCTGAACGGGCCGGGGTGTCCGGGGTCATCGGTGCGTGGCGTTCGCCAGGACGGTGCGCAGGCGGGTCGCCAGCGCCGTCACGTGGGGGTCCGCCAGCATGGAGAAGTGGTCCCCTCGAACCTCGTGGACGGTCAGTGAGGCCCGGATGAGGTCCTGCCACCCGAGGTCGGGGCTGTCGACCGGGTCTCCGGAGCGGTCGGCCGCGCGGAGCAGCACCACGGGTGTCCCCAGGGGCTCGGGCCGGTACCGGCTCATGGCGTGGAGGTGCGCGCGCGTGACCTTGCGGGCGTGCGCGTCGAGCAGCAGGAGACGGTGTACGGAGTCGGGTTCCAGGGACAGCAGTTCCTCGACGAGGTCCGCCGGAACACCCGAACCGCCCGTCCCGTTCCCTCCGCCGCCGGGCCCGGCGAACAGCCCGGGCAGCGCCGGCAGATGCGGTTCGCACCGGTCGAGGAATTCCGCGAGGCCTTCCGTCTGACGCGCCATCCGGTGCGGTGCCCTGCTGTCCAGGAGCACGACCGGTCCCACCTCACGTCCCGCTTCCGTCAGTTGCCGGGCCACCTCGGTGGCGACCACGCCGCCGAAGGACCAGCCGCCGAGCAGGATCCGGCCGTCCGGCCGCAGTTCCTGGATGTGGCGGGCGTGGTACCGGGCGAGTTCGAGGACGTCCCGGCAGGGCTCCTGTTCTCCGTCCACGCCGGGCGCCTGGAGCGCGTGGAACGGCCGGTCCGTGCCGAGGGCGTTCGCGAGCAGGCGGAAGCCGCCCACACCCCCCTCGACGGGGTGGACGCAGAAGAACGGGGCTTCGCCGCCGACGGGTTGCAGAGTGACGACCGGGCCGGTGGCGCGGTCCTCGCTCCGCAGCCACTCGGCCAGGGACGCGAGGGTCGTGTGCTGGAACAGGCGTGCCAGGGGGACGCGTCGGCCGAGCGCGTCCTCCAGCCGGGCCTGTACGCGAACGACGAGGAGGGAGTTGCCGCCGGCGTCGAAGAAGTCGTCCTGCCTGCCCACTCCTCCCCGGGGGAGCACCTCGTCCCAGATCCGGGCGATGTCGCTCTCCAGCCCGGGCCGGGGCGGGACGGCGGCGTTGTCGGCCGTCCGTCCGGCGGCGGGCAGCCGGGAGCGGTCCAGCTTTCCCCGTGGGGTGAGGGGCAGTTCGTCCAGGACCGTCACCGTGGGTACCACGGGCAGGGGGAGCAGGCCGCGAAGATACCGGCGTACGCCCTCGGCCGAGGCATCCGGTCCGGTCACATAGCCGACCAGCTCGTCCTTCCGCCGGAGGACGGCAGCCGAACGGACGCCGGGGGCGGCCCGCAGGGCGGCCTCGATCTCCCCGGGTTCCACCCGGTGACCGCGCAGGTTCACCTGGTCGTCCGCCCTGCCGAGCAGCAGGACCGTGCCGTCGGCGCACCGGCGGCCGAGGTCACCGGTGCGGTAGACGCGCTCCCCGTCCTGTTCGCCGAACCGGGCCGCGGTGGCGGCCGGATCGCCCGCGTATCCGGCCGACAGATACGGCGTACGGATGACGATCTCGCCGACCTCGTCGGTCGCCGCCGGGAATCCGCCGGGTGTCAGGATCCGCAGGTCCACCCCGTCGATTCCGGTGCCGATCGGGACGGGGTCGAGGGGCGGGCGGGAAATCCGGTGCCAGGACACCGCCTGAGGCGTCTCGGTGGTCCCGTAGAAGTTGACGAACTCGGCGTTCGACGCGGGGAGATCCGTCACGTGCCGGGCGGTCAGCCGGTCGCCGCCGAAGAAGACGTACCGCAGGCCGGGCAGGTCCCGGCCCGGCCGGGCGACGAGCTCGCCGAGGCCCGGGGTGAGATGGGCGACGGTGACCCGCTGCCCGAGCAGCCAGCGCACGAGCCGTTCGGGGGACCGCGCCTCTTCCTCGTCCGGTACGCACACCGTGCCGCCGAGGGTGAGCGGGCCGAGTGCCTCGCGGAGGAACGGGTCGTGCCCGAGCCCGCCCAGCGCGCTCCACCGGTCGCCGGGGCCGAGGCCGAACTCACGCGCCTGCCAGTCGAAGAAGTGGGTCAGCGGGGCGTGCGGCCCCAGGACACCCTTCGGGGAGCCGGTGGTCCCGGAGGTGAACGCGAGGTAGGCGGCGTCCCACGGATCGACCGGCACGCGGGGGCGCGGGGCCGTCGCGGTGAGGTCGGTTCGCAGCACCACCGGTACGTCCGTGTCCCCCGGCGCGTCCAGATCCCCCGGTGCGTCCGTATCCACGGGTGGCCCGACCAGGACCAGCGCGCGGGCCCCCGAGGCGGCCAGCAGGCGACGGAGCCGGGCCGGCGGGTCCGCGGGGTCGAGCAGGACGAACGCCGCCCCCGCCTTCAGCACGCCTGTCGCCGCGCCCACCAGCGCGGCGGACCGGGGGCCGTGCACGGCGACCCGTTCCCCGGGCCGGACCCCGGCGCCGGACAGTTCGAGGGCGAGCGCGTTGGCCCGCTCGTCCAGGTCGCGGTAGGTCCAGGTCCCGGTGGAGTCGGTGAGCGCGACCGCCTCCGGGGCGCGGTCCGCCCGCGCCTCGATCAGGTGGTGCACGGCGTGTTCGGCCCGCCGTGGCAGCGCCGCCGCGGTCCGCGTCGCGCCGGCCGCCGGGAGCTGGAGCCGGTACTCCTCGACAGGGCGGTCCGGATCGGCCGCGATCTGTTCCAACAGGGCCACGTACTGCCCTAGGAGGCGCTCCATGCGCTCCGGCAGGAACAGATCGGTGTTGTGGACCAGGGCGAACGACAGCCCGGGGCCCTGGTCGTCCACGTACAGCGTGAGGTCCAGCTTCGACGCCGTCCCGTCCGCCGCGTCCGGCAGCTCCGCCGTCACGGTCACATCCGCGAGGTCGCCCTCCGGCGCGGTCCCGGGAAGCATGTTGAGCATGACCTGGAAGAGCGGCTGCCTGTTGAGGTCGCGTTCCGGCGCCACGGCCTCGACGATCTGCTCGAACGGCACGTCCTGCCGGTCGAACGCCGCCAGCACATGGTCGCGGACCCGGTCCAGAAGCTCACGGAACCCGGGGTTTCCGGAGAGGTCGGTGCGCAGCGGCAGCATGTTCAGGAAGCAGCCGACCAGCTCCGCCACCTCGGTGTGGTGCCGCCCCGACACGGGGGTTCCGACCACCACGTCCCGCTGCCCGGCGGCCCGGCCGAGCAGCAATTGGAAGGCGGCGAGCAGCGTCATGAACAGGGTCGCCCCGGCCGGTCGGCCGAGCGCCCGCAGGCGTCCGGCGCACGCGGCGCTCAGCTCGGCGTGGACCCGGCCGCCGGTGAAGGTCTGCACGCGGGGCCGGGGCCGGTCGGTCGGCAGCTCCAGCAGCGGTGCGTCCGCCAGGTCGGCCTGCCAGCCCGCCAGTTGGTCCGCCAGGGGGAGCCGGCGCTGCCAGTGCGCGTAGTCGGCGTACTGGACGGGCAGCGGCGCGAGACCCGCGTCCGAGCCGCCGGCCCGGTACGTCTCGGAGAGTTCACGCGTCAGCACCTGAAGGGAGAGACCGTCCCCGGCGATGTGGTGCAAGGTCACCACCAGGACGTGTTCGTGGGGGCCGACGCGCAGCAGCAGCCAGCGGACCGGTACGTCGCGCGCCAGGTCGAAGGGGACCGCGTGCTCCTGCCGGCTCCGCGCCACGATGTCGTCCTCGGTGACCTGAGCGGTCGGCAGGACGTCCTCGGGCACCTCGACCACATCTGCCCACGGCACCCCGTCGCGTTCCTCGCACACGGTGCGCAGGACTTCGTGCCGCCGCATCAGACGATTGATCGACCGGCGCAGCGCGGGGACGTCGAGATCCCCGGTGAGCCGCAGGGTGCAGGGGATGTGGAAGGCGTCGCCGGCGGATCCGAGCCGCTCGACGAACCAGATCCGCTGCTGCGCGTAGGACAGCGGGGCGGGTTCACCGGCCGGCCGCCGGGTGAGCGGGGGCACGGCCGGCTCTCCGGTCCCGGTGCGGGCGGCGCGTTCGAGCAGCCGGGCCAGCCCGGCCGCGGTCGGGGCGTCGAACACGGCCCGCACGGGCAGGTCCGTGCCGAAGGCCGTGCGAATCCGGCGGACGAGGGCGGCCACGAGCAGGGAGTGGCCGCCCGACTGGAAGAAGTCGTCGTGCGGCCCGGCCGTGTCGATGCCGAGCACCTCGGCGATCAGTCCGCAGAGGATCTCCTCCCGCTGGGTCCGCGCACGTCCTCCGGTGGCCCCGTCCGCCGCGGGGGGATCGGGCAGCGCGCGCGGGTCGACCTTGCCGTTGCGGCTGAGCGGCAGCGCGTCGAGCGGGACGTACACCGAGGGCACCAGATGCCTGGGCACGATCGAAGCCACGTGCTCGCGCAGCGACTCGCCATCGATCTCCCCGGCCTCCGGGACGACGTAGGCGATGAGCCGCCCGTCCCGCACCCGCACCACCGCCTGCCGGACGGACGAGTGCCGGCTGAGCGCGGCCTCGATCTCACCCGGTTCGATACGGAACCCCCGCAGCGAGATCTGCCGGTCCGCCCGCCCCAGGTACTCCAGATCGCCCGACCTCGTCCAGCGGGCCAGGTCGCCGGTGGCGTACATCCGCTCGCCGGGGCCGCCGAACGGATCGGGCAGGAAGGACGCGGCGGTGTGCCCCGGCTGCCCCAGATATCCCCGCGCCAACTGGGCGCCTGCCACATGGAGTTCACCGGTCACTCCGGCGGGGACCGGTCGCAGCCGGCCGTCCAGGACATAGCAGCGTACGTTCCACACAGGGCGGCCGATCGGCGGGAGCGGCACGGTCCGCCCGTCCGCGGGCGTTGCCGTGTACGTGGTGACGACATGGGTCTCGGTGGGACCGTAGTGGTTGTGGATCCGGACCCGGGTGCGCAGGCGCTCCATGGCGTCGGTCATCACGAGGGCCTCACCGGCCTGGACGACGTCGGTCAGCTCGGGGGTCTCCTCGCCCGGCGCCTCGGCCACCGCCTCGATCACCGCGTTGGGCGCGAAGTACCGGTTGACGCGCTGCTCCCGCAGCCAGGCCCGCATCGCCTCCGGTTCGAGCCTCAGGTCCCGCTCGGGGATCACCAGGCACTGACCGGTGGTCAGGGCGGACAGCACTTCCTGGGCGAAGACGTCGAAGCCGCTCGCCGCCGTCTGGGCGGTGCGTGTCCCCGGGCCGCCGGGAACCCGGTCGGCGTGCCAGGCCAGCAGGTTCACCAGGGCACTGCCCGGCATCACCACGCCCTTGGGCGTGCCGGTCGAACCCGAGGTGTGGACGACGAATGCGGGGTGCGCGGGAAGCAGGGGGGCGGTGCGTTCCCGGTCGGTGACGTCGTCCCCGGAGAAGGCCGCGAGGTCCGGCGGCAGGGCGGTGAGGACGAGGTCCGCCCGGGACGAGAGCAGGGCGATCCGCTCCGGGGGGTGCTCCTGATCGATCGGCAGGTACGCGGCGCCCGCCTTGAGGACGGCGACCACGGCCACCACCAGTTCCGGCGAGCGCGGCAGGGCGAGGCCGACGGCCGACTCGGGTCCCGCACCCCGCTCGATCAGCCACCGCGCCAACCGGTTGGCGCGGGTGTTCAGCCCGGTGTAGGTGAGGCCGCCGTGCACGGCCTCGGCGTCCGGTGTGCGCTCCACCTGGGCCTCGATGAGCTCCGGCAGGGTGCGGGGCGGCACCGGACGGCTGGTGTCGTTCCACTCCCGCAGCACGCGGTCCCGTTCGGCCGGGTCCAGGACGGGCAGTGCGCCGATGCGGGTGCGGGGGGCCTTCGCGACGGCCGAGAGGACCGCGAGATACCAGGCCCCGATGCGCTCGACGGTGACCCGGTCGTAGAGGTCGGCGTTGTACTGGAGGCCCAGGTCGATCCCGGCCGCTTCGCCGTGCTCGCCGTGCGCCCGTACGTTGAACAGCAGGTCGAACTTGGGCGCCGCGACCTCTGTCCGCTCCCAGCGCATGGTCAGGCCCTCGACGGCCCGCGTCCCGTCGGGGAACTGATCGAAGGCGATCATGGTCTGCACGAGGGGATGACGGGAGGCGGAGCGCACGGGGGCGAGCTGGTCGACGACCCGTTCGAACGGCACGTCGGCGTTGGCGTTGGCATCGAGGGCGACCGCCCGGACCCGCTCCAGGAGACCGGTGAACGAGGGGTCCCCGGAGGTGTCGGTACGCAGCACGAGAGTGTTGACGAAGAACCCGACCAGAGGGTCCAGGCGCGGATCGTCCCGTCCCGTGGTGGGTACGCCGACGGCGATGTCCTCGCCCGCGCCGAGCCGGGTCCAGAGCGCGGCGAGCGCCGCCTGCATCACCAGGAAGAGCGTCGACCTGTTGCCCTTGGCGACCCGCGACAGGGCCTCGTGCAGGGCCGGTTCGATGCCGAGATGCACCGTGCCCCCGCGGCCGGTGGGACGGACGGGCCTCGGCCGGTCGGCGGGGAGAGCCAGCTCCTCGGGGAGCCCGGCCAGGGCCTCCCGCCAGTGGCCGAGCTGCCGGGACATCCTGCTGTCCGGATCGCTCTCGTCCCCGAGCAACTCCCGCTGCCAGTACGTGTAGTCGGCGTACTGGAGGCGCAGGGGCGGCAGGCCGCCGGCCCCGCCGCCGCTGCGCGCGGCGTAGGCGGACGCCGTGTCGTCGATCAGCGCCCCCATGGAGGCGCCGTCGCAGGCGATGTGGTGCACCACCAGCAGCAGGACGTGCTCCCGGGCGCCCAGGGCGAACAGGTGCGCGCGCAGCGGGATGTCGGCACGCAGGTCGAAGGGGGCCGCGGCCGCCTCGGTGAGCCGGTCCGTGAGCTCCGCCTCCGTCACGGAGTGTGTGGCCAGGTCCGGCGTCCGGTCGAGGACGCGCTGGTACGGTTCCCCCGCCTCGGCCGGGAAGACGGTGCGCAGGCTCTCGTGCCGCCGCACGACATCGGCGAGCGCCTCGCGCAGCGCCGTCGCATCGAGCTCGCCCGACAGACGTACCGCGATCGGCATGTTGTAGGCGGGGCTGTCCGGCTCCATCTCGGCCAGGAACCACAGCCGCTGCTGCGCGTACGACAGAGGGACGGCCCCGTGCCTCGGTACGGGCCTCAGCTCGGGTCCGGCCTCGCCCGCGTCCGCCAGGCGCGGGCCCAGCTCGGCGACGGTGGGGGACTCGAAGAGCACCCGCAGCGGCAGTTCGACGCCCAGCGTCCTGCGCACCCTGCTGACCAGGCGGGTCGCGAGGAGGGAGTGCCCGCCGCGTTCGAAGAAGCCGTCGTCGATGCCGACATCGCTCACCCCGAGGACATCGGCGAAGACGGCGCACAGGATCTCCTCCCGTGGAGTGCGCGGCGCCCTCGACGCGGCCCGGGCCCCGGGGTCGGGCAGCCGTGTCCGGTCCAGCTTGCCGTTGGCGGTCAGCGGCAGCTCGGGCAGTACGACGACGCCCGCCGGCACCGCGTGCGTCGGCAGCCGGTCCGCCGCGTGCCTGCGTACGGCCGCCGGGTCCGCGGTCCGGTCGGGCCCGGGCACCACGAAGCCGTACAGCTGCCCGCCGGCCACGATGTGGGCGGCGGCCTGCGCGACGTCGGGATGGTCCGCGAGGGCGGCGGCGACGTCGCCGAGTTCGACGCGGAACCCGCTGATCTTCACCTGCTCGTCGGCGCGCCCGAGGAACTCCACGAGGCCGTCGGCCCGGCGGCGGCCGAGGTCGCCGGTGCGGTACATCCGCGCGCCGGGCCCGCCGAGAGGGTCCGGCAGGAACCGCGACGCGGTGAGCCCCGGCCGGCCGTGGTAGCCGCGGGCGAGGCAGGCGCCGGCCGCGTACAGCTCTCCGGCCGCGCCGTCCTCGACCGGGTCGAGCTCCGCGTCGAGGACGCGCAGCCCGGCTCCGTCCACGGGGGTTCCCACGGCCGGGGTCTCACTCGCGTGCAGGCCGCACACGAGCATGTCGACGGTGCACTCCGTCGGTCCGTACAGGTTGAACGCCCGCACGCCGGTCAGGGCGCGCAGGCGCCGCCACAGCGGTTCGGGGACCGCCTCGCCGCCGAGCAGCACCACACCGGGCCGGTGCCGCCCGGGAGCGAACAGACCGGCGTTCAGCAGGTGGCCGCAGTAGGTCGGCGTGACGTCCACGACGTCGATCCGGTGCTTCTCGACGGTGCTGAGGAACGCTCCCGTGTCGCCGAGGACCGTGTCGTCGACCAGGTGCAGATGGTGCCCGGCCAGCATCCACAGCAGCCCGCACCAGGAGGCGTCGAAGCCCAGCGGCGCGGAGAGTGCCACGCGCATCCGACGGCCGCCCGCGCCGGGCCCGAAGACGGTCCTGCTGTGCGAGTGGAACAGGCTGACCACACTGCGGTGTTCGACCGCGACACCGTTCGGCCGGCCCGTGGTGCCCGACGTGTAGAGGATGTAGGCCCGCTGCGCCGGGTCGACGCGCAGGCCGAGGGGACCGGAATCCTCCCCGTCCGTGGCGAGGCCGTCCAGGCACAGCCGGGGCACGCCTTCGGCGTCGGCCGCCCCGGCCGCCGCGCGGGCGGCACGCGAGTGCACCAGGAGGCGTGGCGCGGCGTCGGTCAGGACGAGACCGCACCGGTGGGCGGGGGCGTCCTCGGCGATCGGCAGGTAGGTCGCCCCGGCCTTGAGCACGGCCAGCAGGACCGCGACGGTGTCCGCCGTCTTGCCCGCGGCCACGGCCACGATGTCCTCGGGGCCGACGCCGTGCCGGCGGAGCACCCGGGCCAGCCGGCCGGCGTGTGCGTCGAGTTCGGCGAAGGTCCGCTCGCCCGAACCGTCGGTCACCGCGGGCGCCCCGGGTGTCCGGGCCGCCTGCCGCTCGAAGATCTCGGTCAGGGTCCGGGCCGGGCCCTCGGTGAGCCGGGCCCGGTCCACCTTGCCCCCGACGGTGACCGGCATCGCCGGCACGGCGACGACCCGCGACGGGATCATCACCGGGGGCAGCTTGTCGCGCAGGAACGAACGGACGGCCGCGGCCGTCGGCGCCTCGCCCGCCGCGGGCACCACATGGGCGACCAGATCCTTGTCGCCGTTCCCCCGGTCGTCCACCGACACCGTGACCTGGGCGATGTCCGGGTGGTCCGCGAGCACCGCCTCGATCTCGCCGGGCTCGACCCGGTGCCCGCGGATCTTCACCTGGCGGTCGGTGCGCCCGAGGATCTGAAGGCGCTCCCCGCGGCGGCGGGCGAGATCGCCGGTCCGGTACATACGCGTACCGGGCGGTCCGAACGGGTCGGGCACGAACCGCTCGGCGGTCAGCCCCGGCCGGCCCAGGTACCCCCGGGCGAGCCCGGCTCCGGTGATGTGGAGCTCCCCGGCGGTCCCGTCGGGAACGGGAACCCCCTGTTCGTCCAGGATGTGCATCCGGTAGCCGGTGCGCTCGCCGCCGATGGAGGGCAGCTCGTCCCAGTCCCGGTCGTCCAGAATCCCGCAGGACGCCTCGACGGTGGTCTCGGCCGGCCCGTAACCGTTCTGGATGACACGGCCGTCCGCCCGCCACCGGCGGACCAGGTCCCTGCTGGGAGCCTCGCCGCCGATCGACAGTTTCCGCAGGTCGGGCAGGTCGTAGCCGTCCAGGAGGGAGAGGGTGGCGGGCGTCGACAGGAACACGCTGACCCGCTCCCGCCGCATCAGGGCGGCCAGCGCCCGTGGGTCGAGCAGGACGGACCTGGGCGCGGAGACGAGGCAGCCGCCGCCGGCCAGCGTCACGAACATCTCGTACACGCTGACGTCGAAGGCCGGGCTGGTGAACTGCACGACCCGGTCGCGCGGGTCCGGGGCGAGCCGGCCGGGTGTGCCCCGGACGAAGTTGACCGCCGCCGCATGCTCGATCAGCACGCCCTTGGGCTGCCCCGTGGAGCCGGAGGTGAAGATGATGTAGGCGAGGTTGCCGGGACGTGCCGGGCAGGGCAGTGCGCCGTCCGGTCCGTCCGTCCGGTCCGGTTCGATCACGGTGACCGAGGCGGGCAGCTCATGGGCGCGGACGGCGGGGGCGACCACCACACGGCAGCCGGTCTGCCGCAGGACGTCCGCCCACCGCTCGCGGGGGTGGAGCGGGTCCAGCGGAAGGTAGGCGGACCCGGTCTTCATGATCGCGAGCGCCGCGGTGGTCAGCTCGGAACCGGGGTCGAGCAGGACGGCGACCGGGACGTCCGGCCCGGTGCCGTGCTCCCGCAGAGCCGCGGCCAGCCGGTTGGCGGCGGCGTCGAGTTCGGCGTAGCTGACCGTGCGGTCCGGGGTACGCAGCGCCGGGGCGTCGGGCTGCTCCGCGGCCCTGTCCTCGAACAGCTCGTGGAGCAGCCGGGGTTCGCGGCCGGCGCCGATCCGGCTCTCCGGGGAAGCGGCCATCGCCGTCAGGACGCGCAGGTAGTCGTCGCAGAGCCGCTCGATCCGCTCGGGATCGAACAGGTCGGTGGAGTACTCCGCCCAGAGGCAGACGCCTTCGCCGATGACCTCGGTGATCTCCACGGTGAGGTCGAACTGCGAGGTGCGCCGCGGCAGGGCGAAGGCGCCGACCTCGATGTCGCCGACACGGACCGACTCCGCGATCGTGTGGTGCATGGTGAAGCACACGTCGAACAGCGGGTTGCGGCCCGGTCGGCGGGTGATGCCCAGTTCCTTCACGAGCCGGTGGAAGGGCACGTCCTGGTTCAGGTGCGCGCCGAGCACCGTCTCGTGCGTACGGCGCAGCAGTTCGCCGTAGGTCGGGTTGCCCGCGGCGGAGGTGCGCAGCACCAGCGTGTTGGCGAAGTAGCCGATCAGCCGGTCGGTCTCGCGCCGGGTGCGTCCGGAGAACACCGACCCGACGCACAGGTCGTCCTGCCCGGTGTACGCGGCGAGGAGCGCGTTGAACCCCGCCAGATAGACGCTGAGCGGGGAGACCCGGCGGTCTTTCGCCAGCGCGGCCAGGTCCTCGGCCAATCGGGCGGGGAGGAAGAGGGAGTGCGCCGCTCCGGCGCCGCTGGGCCGGGCGGGGCGGGGCCGGTCCGCCGGGAAGACGGGGACCGACGCGCCGGCCAGCCGCCCGCGCCAGTAACCGAGCTGGTCCGCCATCAGCTTCTCGGCCGGGGCGCCGCGCTGCCACGCCGCGAAATCCCCGTACTGCACCGGAACTTCGCGCAGGACGGGCGCGGTGCCCTCGGCGGCGGCCGCGTAGCAGGCGACCAGTTCCTCGACCAGGATCGTGAGCGACGCCCCGTCGAAGGCGATGTGGTGGACGACGAGAACCAGGGCATGGTCCTCGGGGCCCGTCCGGACGAGTGTCGCGCGCACCACCGGCCCCCGGCCGAGATCGAACGGCTCGTTCCCCAGCCCGGCGACCAGTTCGGTCACGCTCTCCTCGTCGCGGCCGGTCGCGTCCACCACGCGCAGGTCCGGGCCCCCGGGGGCGTCGACGATCTGGTACGGAGTCCCGTCCTCCTCGCCGTAGCAGGTGCGCAGGATCTCGTGCCGTCCGACGATCGTGCGCAGGGCGCGGGTCAGCGCCGCCACGTCGAGCGGTCCGCGCAGCCGTACCGGGACGGTGGCGTTGTACTCCGAGCGGGACGGCTCCCAGCGGTGGAGGAACCACTGCTGTTCCTGGTTGAACGAGAGCGCGAGGCCGGTGCGGTCGGCGACCGGCCTGATCCCGTCCGCGCCCGGTACGGGAGCACCGGCGGTACGCCGCAACGTCCGCCGGGTCTCCGCCAGTGTGGGGCGGCGCCGCGTGCTCATCGGGCCTCGGTCCCCGGCTCGGGGACGGCCGGCGGGTCCTGGTCCGCGCCGGGCTCCCGGGCGGTGTCCCGGCGGGCGAGGTCACGAATCGTGTGCTCGCCGAGCACCAGATCCACGGGGATCTCGACGCCGTGGTCACGCGCGCGCGTCATCACCTGGATCGCCCGCAGCGAGTTGCCGCCGGAGGCGTAGAACTCGTCCTCGACGGACACGCTGTCGACCTCCAGGACGTCCGCCCACAGCTGCGCCAGCAGATGTTCCACGGCACTGTCCGGCTCCCCGACGGGGGCCCGGACGGCCCCGGACTCGGTCACCGGGTCGCTCTGGCGCACCAGGAACGGCAGCTCGGCCAGCGTGGTCGTGGCGGGCGACCCCAGGATCGCCTCGAACGTGCGCGCAACGTCCTGCGTCGTCCCCCGTGTGAACGCGTCGGCGGCGCACGAGAGCCGTCCGGTCAGCGACCCGCCCTCACTCCACAGCTCCAGCAGGACGTCGAACGGCGAATACCCTTCCCCCGGCGGGAGCACCGGGGTGACCTTCCGGTCGAACAGCGGCGGCAGGTCCATCGTCTCCTGGAGCACCGCCCAGGCACGGGCGAGCGGCAGCCGGCCGCCGCCCCGCTGCGGCCGGACTTCGTCGATCAGCCGCTCGAACGGCACCGAGGCGTGGGCGAACGCCTCCAGACACCGCTCCCGGGTGTGCCGGAGGATCTCGGCCAGCGACGGGTCACCGTCCAGATCGATGCGTACCGGAACCGTGTTGACGAAGAAGCCCACGAGCCCCAGCAGCTCCGGCTCCTCCCGCCCGGACACGGGCATGGCGACCACCACGGACGACTGGCCGCTCCAGCGGCTGAGCAGAGCCGCGTACCCGGCGACGGCGATCATGAACGGGGTCAGACCGCCGGCGGCACGGTGCAGCTCCTCCACGACCTGCGCGGGGACGGCCACCTCGGCGGACCCGACCGCGTAGGAGGGGCGGGGCGGCCGGATGTGGTCCTGCGGCAGGACGAGATCCGGGGCCTCCGACATCCGTCCGCGCCAGTGGGCCAGCTGGTCGTCCAGGGCGTCGGACTCCAGGACCTGCCGCTGCCAGGCCGCGAAGTCGCCGTACTGCACCTCCAGTTCGGGCAGCTTTGGCTCCCGGCCGGCTTCCCCCGCCGCGTACAGCTCGCTCAGCTCGCCGAGAAGCACGTCCCGGGAGCGCCCGTCGCTGACGATGTGGTGCAGGACGACGTACAGGATGTGCTCGCCGGTGCCGAGGTCGAGCAGATGACAGCGGAACAGCGGCCCCTCGGCCAGGTCGAAGGCCTCGGCCGAGAGTTCCCGCAGCACCGCGTCCAGGTCACCGGACGCGTCCACGAGCCGCACGCGCACCTCGGCGGAGGGGCCCACCATCTGGACGACCTCGCCGTCGGAGAGGTGGAACACCGTACGGAGCACCTCGTGCCGGTCGACGATCGCGTTGAGGCAGCGCTGCAACAGGTCCACGTCCAGCGACCCGCGAAAGCGCAGACCGCCCGCCACGTTGTAGATCGCTTCCCGGAGGCCGGACCGCTCGTGCAGCCACAGCCGCTCCTGGCCGAAGGAGGCGGGCAGCAGATACGTCTCATGGTCGGGCATGGGCGAGGCTCCTCCCGGGCGGCGGACCGTCACCCGGCCCACATCATCGGTCGATCGTGGGCCTCGGGGCCATGTCCGGTCTATCGGGGTTATCCCCGACTCGGCCGGGCCGGGACGGAGCGACTACGGTCCGGCGCGTCCCCCTCTGTCTCCCACGGCCATCCGGAACCACTGCCGATCCGAAGGGAAACGCCGATGAAGGCCTACCACGAGCGTCCTCCCTGCCCGACGGGGCGACGATGACGACCGCCGGACCCGCGATACCGCCGCACGGCGCGACGGTCCGGCCGACCGCCCTGCCCCGGCCGCGAGAATGAACACCGACACGGAACTCCCGCCGCCACTGGCCCGCTGGCTCCGGGATCCCGGCACGGACGACTTCCCGTACCCGGCCGTGGTGTCCGCATTCCAGCGGACCGGCAAGGAACGGGTCGCCGCGACGCTGCTCACGGCCCTCTCGGAGGCCCGGAGCAGGACCTCGGAGCACTCCCCGCTCGCCCGCTTCCTGGACATCGCCCTCGACAAGCACGACGGCCGCTACGACTACACCTCGTACCTGGCGATCGAACTGTTCCCCGCACCGGCCGACACCGTCACCGACCGGGTGGTCACCCTCCTCGTGGCCGACGTACTCGCCTTTGAACTGGCGGCGCTGGACGGCGCGGACGTACCCCTGCCCGGGCTGCGGCCGGACCGCAGGACCGTCGGGCTGCGCTGCCGGCACGGACTGCGCGCACTCGCCCGGTTCGTCGCCCGGACCCGTGGCGGCCCGGCCATCCCGGCGGGGGAGCCCGTCGAGGCCGCGCGGGCGGTCGTCACCGAGGTCGAGAAGAACCGGACCCCGCAGGAGACCCATCTCCTGCGGACCACCTTGCTGCCGGTCGACACCGTCCACGACGAGTACCTGTTCCTCAGGGTCCTTCAGGCCTTCGAGATGCATTTCGCGATCTCCGCACGGCATCTGGCCACCGTCCCGGAACTGCTGGACGACGGTGACGCGCGGGGCGCCGGAGCCGTCCTCGGCGATCTGGCGGACCGGTTCGACGAGACCGCTCACCTCTTCTCGCTGCTCGCCACGATGCAGGTCGAAGCCTTCCGGACGTTCCGTCTGCACACCGAGGGAGCCAGCGCCATCCAGTCGAACAACTACAAACGGCTGGAGTCGCTGTGCCGCAGACCCGACCCCGGACGGCTGGCGTCCGCCGCCTACGCATCGGTTCCGGTCGTCCGTGACGAGGTCAACGAGGGCCGCCGCACCGTCGACGACGCGCTCGCCGCGCTCGGCTCCTCACCGAGCGCCGCCGCGCGTGCCGAACTGGAGGGGGAGCGACGGCGGTTCGCCGCCGCCTACGAGCGCTGGCGGCGCACCCACCACCGGCTGGCCGTCCGCATGCTCGGCGACCAGCCGGGCAGCGGCTACACCGCCGGGGTGCCCTATCTCGCCGAGGCCCGCACTGTTCCCGTTTTCGAGACCTGACCCATCACCGAGGGACGACCCATGGCTCTGGTAGCACACACCCTCAGTCCGGCGGACGCCGCGATGCTCTCGGCGCTCGCCGACGAGAGTGACGGCGATCCCGGCGATCCCGGATTCCACGACCGCTCCTGGCCGCTCGCCGACCGGCTACCGGGCCGACTGCACCGCCTGCTCACGGACTTCCGCCGTGCCGAGTCGGCCGAGGCATGCCTCGTCGAGGGCTTCCCCGTGGTCGAGGAGACAGCGGGGCCGACGCCCCGGCACTGGGAGACGGCGGCGGGCGTCACCACGACGAGACGGGCGGAAGTCCTCCTCTCCCTGTGCGGGGCCGTACTGGGCGACCCGTTCTCCTGGGCGACGCTCCAGTCCGGGCGCATGGTGCAGAACATCCTGCCGATCCGCGGTGACGAGAAGCAGCAGAACGGCCACGGCAGCGAAGCGCTGCTGGAGTTCCACACCGAGGACGGCTTCCACCCCGACCGGTGCGACTACCTGCTGCTGCTCGGCATACGCAACCAGGACCGGGTGCCGACCCTGCTCTCGTCGGTCCGGGACGTCGTCCTGGACGACCGGACGCGCAAAGTGCTGGGCGAACCGCGGTTCCACATCCTGCCCGACGGTGAACACCTGCGGCAGCTGGCGGAGAGGGCGCCGGACGGCCCCGCCCTGACCGAGGCACGGGCCCTGTACGAACAGCCCCCCGCCGTGCCGGTCCTCTTCGGGGACCAGCTGAACCCCTACCTCCGGATCGATCGGCCGTTCATGCGGTGCGCGCCCGGCGACACCGAGGCCGAGGAGGCGCTCGACGCGCTGATGGCGGAGCTGCACCGGGTCCGGCGCGAGGTCGTCGTCTCCACCGGCTCCCTGCTCGTACTCGACAACTACCTGGCCGTGCACGGCCGGAAGGCGTTTCCGGCCCGCTACGACGGTACCGACCGCTGGCTGAAGAAGCTGACCGTCCGGCGCGACCTGCGCCGCCTCGAACGCGCCCGGGCGGCGGAGAGCCGACGCGTCCTGTACTGATCGTCTTCGAACACCTTGGAGTAGATGTGCGGACTGTCATCATTTCGGGCGCTTCCAGTGGCATCGGAGAGGCGACCGCCGAACGCTTCGCCCGGGCCGGCGACCACGTCGTCAACCTCGACATCGCTCCGCCGCGGAAGGACGCGCCCGGCGAGTGGATCGAGGCCGACGTCTCGGACTGGGCCGCCGTCGGCAGCGCCGTGACGAGGGTGTACGACGAGCGCGGGCGGCTGGACGTCGTGATCGCGAACGCCGGCATCAGCGTCCGCAACGGCGTGCTCGAGCTGACCGAGGAGCAGGCCCGGCGGACCACCTCCGTGAACCTTCTCGGCGTACTGGCCCTGTGGCAGGCGGCGGCACGCGTCATGGTCGGGCGAAAGGAGGGGGTGCTGCTGGCCACCGCCTCGGTCAACGGACTGCGGGGCTACCCGTTCTACGCGGACTACAACGCCACCAAGGCCGGTGTGGCCGCGCTGTGCCGGACCTTCGCGATGGAGCTGAGCCCGTACGTCCGCGCCGCGTGCGTGAGCCCGGGAGCGGTGCTCACCCCCATGCAGCTCGCCGAGTACACCGAGACCATGCTCGCCGAGACCAACCGGCAGATTCCCGCCGGACGCCACGCCGCACCGTCCGAGATCGCCGAGGCGTTCTTCTACCTGGCGTCCCCGGCGGCGAGCTTCCTGACCGGGCAGGAACTGGTCATCGACGGCGGCGAGACGGCGGGGGCGACGACGAGCGCCTTCGGCCGGGGCGGCCTGTCCTGACCCGCGCGGGCTCCGGCCACGGCCGGCCCGTGGCGATCCCTCCCCGGCCGCCGGGGACACGGACCGCCACGGGCCGGGACCCGCTCAGACGCCCGGCACGTTCCGGGCCGCATACCGGCTGCGGTCGACCCGGACGACCGGAGCCACGGCCGGGCGCCGCGGACCCGACGCGCGCTGCCCGTCGGTGACCCGCGCGGCCAGACCGGCCACCGTCGGATCCTCGACGATCTGCCTGAGCGACAGCCGCACGTCGAACTCCTTGTCGATCCGGGCCGTCAGCCGGGTCATCAGCAGGGAGCTCCCGCCGAGGTCGAAGATGCTGACGCTTCTGCCGACCGACGGCAGTTCGAGCAGCTCGGCCAGGACCGCCGCGATCCGCCGCTCCTCGGGCCCCGTCGCGGGATCCTCGTCGCCGCCCGTCGCCACCGGAGGCGGAGGCAGCGCGCCGCGGTCCACCTTTCCGCTGGAGTTCACCGGCAGGCCGGGCAGCCGGACCAGCCTGGCGGGCACCATGTATCCCGGCAGTACGGTCCTCAGACCGTCCAGGATCTGCCGGTCCGAAGCCGGCGTGTCTCCGGTCACGTAGGCCACCAGCATCGGCCCGGAGGCGCTGCGGTACACCTCGACCACCGAGCGCGTCACCCCCGGCACCCGGTCCAGCTGCGCCTCGATCTCGCCGAGTTCGACACGCAGCCCGTTCACCTTCACCTGCCGGTCCATCCGGCCGAGGAACTCGATGCGTCCGTCGGCGCGCACCCGTACGAGGTCACCGGTGGCGTACATCCGTCCGCCGGGGACACCGCGGAACGGGTCGGGCAGAAAGCGGCTCGCGGTCAGCCCCGGCCGTCCCGGATAGCCGGTGGCCAGACCGTGGCCGCCGAGGTGGAGCTCTCCCTCGGCGCCGGCCGGCACGAGGGCCAGGTCCTCGTCGAGGACATAGGCCGTGGTGTTCGCCACCGGCAGGCCGATCGGCGGCGCCTCGGCCGTGTCCGCGAGGGCGAGCGGCGCGTACGCCGACCACACGGTCGTCTCGGTCGGACCGTACATGTTGAGGACCTGCCCGCCCGATGCGCACAGGTGCGCGGCGAGTTCACGCGGCAACGCCTCCCCTCCGGTGATCACCGTGAGGCCCGGATCCGGTGTCCACCCGGTGTCGGCCAGGAGCTGCCAGGTGACCGGGGTCGCCTGCATATGGGTGAAGGCGCCCGTGTCCAGCCGGGCCCGCAGCGCGTGGCCGTCGCGGACGGTGTCGCCGTCGGCGAGATGACAGGTCCCGCCGGAGACGAGGGGCAGAAAGACCTCGAGCACCGAGATGTCGAAGGACAGGCTGGTCGGTGCCAGCAGACGCGTCCGGGCGTCCATCGGCACCACGCGCGCCATCGCCGCGAGAAAGTTGTTCAGCGCCCGGTGGGGCACGTGTACGCCCTTGGGCCGCCCGGTCGAGCCGGAGGTGTAGAGCACGTACGCGGCCGCCTCGGGGTGCGTCGGGACCTCGGGAGACCGGGTGTTTGGGTCTCCGGTGCCGACGGCGTCCAGGTCGAGGACGGGGCAGGGCGGCTCCGACCGGCCGATGCCCGAGCGGCTGATCATGAGGTGCGCACCGCTGTCCGTCAGCATGTGCCCGATCCGGCTCTCCGGCAGCTCGGGCGCTATGGGGAGGTAGGCGGCGCCCGCCTTGAGCACCGCCAGCATGCTCACCACGAACTCCGCACCGCGGGGCAGCCGGACGGCGACCACCTGTCCCGGCCGGACACCCCGGGCGACCAGCACCCGGGCGAGCGCACCCGCGGACCGCTCCAGCCGGCCGTAGGTCAGTTCCTCCTCGTCGGTGGCGACCGCCACGGCCTCGGGGCGCAGCAGGGCCTGCCGTGCGATCCGGAGGTGGACATGGTCGTCGGCCCGGTAGCCGGCCTCCGCACCGGTGAGCGCCGCCGGCTCGCTCGTGGCGATCTCCCGCACCGGCCCGTCCGAGCTGCCGACGACCGTCTCCAGTACGGACACGAACTGCCGGGCGAGCCGTTTTGCCGTCCCGTCGTCGAACAGGTCGGTGTCGTGGACGAGTTCGCCGGAGAGGCCGTCGCCGACCTCCGCGAGATGCAGCGCGAGGTCGGCCATGGAGCCGGTACGGGGCAGCGCGACCGATTCGCAGACCGCCGGGCCGAACCGCCCGGTCACGCCCTGCCGGTTGACGGCCATGGCGGCGATCGGCAGATCGCCGCCGGGGAAGGCCTGTTGCAGGGCGAACATCACCTGGACGAGCGGGGGCCGGCTCGGGTCCCGCCGGGCGCCGACCGCGTCGATCAGTTCGACGAAGGGCAGCGAGGCGTGGCCGAACGCGTCCCTGCTCGTCGCACCCACCCCGGCGAGCAGCTCGCCGAAGGAGCCGTGCGGATCGACCCGGCAGCGGACCGGAACCGTGTTGATGCAGCAGCCGACGACCTCGGACGACCTGGTGCTGCCGCGGCCGTGCACCGGTGTGCCGACCAGGAAGTCACGCCGGCCCGAGTAGCGCCAGAGCAGGAGCGCGTACGCGGAGAGGAGAACGGTGAAGAGGGTCGTGCCGTTCGCCCGGGCGAGCCGGCGCAGCCGCGCCGTCGTACCGGGGCTCACGGTGAAGGTGGTGGACGCGCCGCGCAGGCGGGGGAGAGCCGGGCGCGGCCGGTCGGTGCGCAGCCCGATGTCGGCGGGCGCTCCGCTCAGCGCCGCGCGCCAGTGTTCTGCCAGCCTGCGGCCCTCCGGCCCCTCCAGGAATTCCCTTTCCCTCGCGGCGAGTTCGATGAAGTCGGGCACCGGGTCGGTGTGCGAGTCCGATCCCGTGTAGCGCGCGCAGACCTCGCGGAGCACGAGGTCGATCGACCACAGGTCGGCCACCAGGTGATGCACCGTCAGGACGAGCCGGTGCCGGTCCGGTCCCGTACGCAGCACGGAGAGCCGTACGAGCGGGCCGTCGACGATGTCCAGGGGAGTCGTCGAGACGGCCGCGGTCCGTTCGCCGAGCAGAGCCGGGGGCACGTCCTCGACCCGGAAGCCGGGCCCGAGCCGTGCGTGCACCCGCTGCACGGGCTCCCCGCCCACCACGGGGAAGGTGGTGCGCAGCACGGAGTGGCGGTCGACGGTTCTCCCCAGTGCCTCGCGCAGCGCGTCCACGTCCAGGAGGCCGTGGACGTCGACCGCGGCACCGAGCAGGTACGCCGTGCTCTCCGGGGCGAGTTCATGGCTGTAGCGCATTCCGCGCTGCTGCGCGGAGAGCGGGTGATCACCCGGCTCGGACGACGGGGCGGGACCGTCCTGGGGGCGGCTGCCCAGGGCGACGAGTTCCCGGACGCTGTGGTGCGGCAGCGTCTCGGCCACCAGGTCACGGCCGGTTCGCCTGCCGACCCGGTGAGCGATCGTCAGCGCGTCGAGCGAGTCGATCCCGAGATCGACGAGAGGGGTGTCGACGGACACCTCGTCCGCGCCGATCCCGAGCAGGGCGGCGATCTCCGCCCGCAGCCGCTCGGTGTCCCCGCCGGGCACGGCCTTGGACTCTCCGGCCGGTTCCGTCGCCTCCGGCACCGCCGTGCGGGCCGTCGAGCGCACGGCGAGCGCCGCGAGAGTGCCGTCCAGGAACTGCTGCCGGCAGGCACTCCGGGCGATCTTCCCGCTGGAGGTACGGGACAGACCGGCGAAGGGGACGAGCACCACATGGCGCGGCCGTACGTCATGGGCGGCGGCGACCGCGGACCGGACGCGGCGGGCGATCTCGTCGAGATCGCCCCGGCCGGCCTCCCGGCGCAGCTCACAGGCGACGACGAGCTCCTCGGCCTCCGCGCCGGGCACGGCGAACACGGCACAACCATGCGTGCGCAGGCGGGAGTCGGCGCCCTCCGCGGCCGACTCGATGTCCTGGGGGTGATGGTTGCGGCCGCGCACGATGACGAGGTCCTTGGCCCGGCCGGTCACATACAGTTCGCCGTCCCGCAGGAAGCCGAGGTCGCCGGTCCGCAGCCAGCCGTCCCGGCACACCTCGGCCCAGTCCTCCGGCCGGTTCCAGTAGCCACGCGCCACACTGGCGCCGCGGACCTGGACCTCGCCCTCCGCCCCGTCCGGTGCCACGGCCCCGGTCTCCGGGTCCACGGTCCGCAGACCGACCCCTTCGGGGGCCCGGCCGGAGCCGACCACGGTGTCGTGCGAACCGTTCGCCGCGGCCGTCCTGAAGCCGCTCCCGCGCTTCCCCGCCGTCACGATCAGCGCCGACTCGGCGAGGCCGTAACAGGGCAGGAACGCCTGCGCGGAGAAGCCCGATCCGGCGAACGCCGCGGCGAACGAGCGCAGGGTCCGCTCCCGGATCGGCTCGGCCCCGCTGAAGGCGACCTGCCACGAGGAGAGGTCCAGGGACGCGCGGACCTCGGCCGGGACGCGCTCGACACAGAGGTTGTAGGCGAAGTCGGGTCCGCCGCTCACGGTGGCCCCGAAGTCGCTGATCGCGCTCAGCCACCGCCCCGGGTCCCGGGCGAACGACGACGGCGACAGCAGCAGTGTCGACCCGCCGCAGAACACGGTGCCCAGAACCGATCCGATCAGCCCCATGTCGTGGTACATGGGCAGCCAGGAAACGGCGCGCGTGTGCTCGCCGAGCCCGAGGGCGTCCTGGATCAGGGCGGTGTTGGCGAGCAGGTTGGCGTGGCTGAGCATCACGCCCTTCGGCCGGCCGGTGGAACCCGAGGTGTACTGGAGGAAGGCCAGGTCCTCCCCGCGCGGCCGGGCGGTGAGGCCGCCGGAAGCCGATGACGAGGGCTCCGGGACCACCATCGTGAGCGCCGACGCGGCCGGCAGATCGCTCCTGCGTCCCAGCTTCTCCCGCAGCTCCGCGGTCGTCAGCGCGACCCGCGCACCGCAGTCCTCGGTCACCGCCGAGAACCGGGCGGTCGACGAGGGATGACGGCTCGGCGGATACGTGGGGACCGCGACGACCCCGGCGTAGAGGCAGCCGAAGAACGTCTCCACGTACTCCAGCCCGAACGGGTGGAGCAGGAGGACCCGTTCACCGGTCAGACCGCGGTCCGTCAGATCCGCCGCGATCACGGCGGCCCGCTCGTGCAGCTGCCGGTAGGTGAGCCGGGTCTCCGGCCCGTCGCCGTCGGGCCGGTAGGTGAAGGCGGTCCGGTCCGGCGTCCGGACGGCAGCGGATTCCAGCACGTCCTGCCATGCGGTCATCGCGCGGCCTCCTCATGGGCGGTCTCGGTCCCCTGCCCCGGCCAGCCTCGCACCGCGGGGCCGAGCCGCGACGTCAGTGCTTTTCCCGACTGCTGCGGCGGCGGCCGCGAGGGGGAGGGTTTCACCGATCGGCAGGAGGCTCCGTGAGCGCTGTGGCCCTATCGCGTGACTTCAAACGGCTCTGGGCAGGCAACTCCGTCACGGAGTTCGGTTCCCAGGTGACCATGACGGCACTGCCTCTCATCGCCGTCGCACGTCTCGACGCCGACGGGCTGCGGATCGGACTGCTCCAGGGCCTGTACCTGATCCCGTTCTTCCTGCTCGCCCTGCCCGCCGGGGTCTGGCTGGACCGGGCCGCACGGCGCCCCGTGATGGTCACCATGGACGTGGCCCGCGCGGCGCTGGTCGCCACGATTCCCCTGGCCGTCGCGCTGGACTCGCTGACCTGGCTTCATCTGTACGTCGTCGCGCTGGCGGGCGGCGCGATGACCCTGCTGTACGACATCGCCGCCGCGGCCTATGTGCCCACCCTGGTCCCGCCGTCCGCGCTCTCCGTCGCGCACAGCAGGATGAACGTGAACCGGGCCGTCAGCGGAACCGCCGGGCCCGGGGTCACCGGTGCCCTTGCCGGGCTGATCGGCGCGGTCTCGGTACTGGTCATCAGCGTCGTCACCTTCCTGGCCTCCGCGCTGACCCTGGCCTCCGTCCGGGGCCGGGAGAAGGCGGCCGTGCCCCCGGCGCCACTCGACCCGGCCGGCCCCGTGTCCGCCACGGCCGGACGGGACCTCATCGGGGAGACCCGGGAGGGGCTGCGGGCGGTGTTCGCCAATCCGCCGATCCGCTGCCTCGCCGTCCACGCGGCCCTCTACGCGGGAGCTCTGCAACTGGCCACCGTCTCCTCGGTGATCTATCTGCTCAGCGACGTCCGCGTCGGCCCCGGCTGGTACGGGACCGCGCTCTCGCTCGGCGGCGTGGGCGGCGTGCTCGGCACCCTCGCCGCACCCCGCATCCTGCGTCGGTTCGGCTACCGGAAGGCACTGCTCGGCGGCATCGTGTTCGCCACCGTCCCGTTCGTTCTCGTACCGCTGTCGACCTCCGCCACCGCCACCGTGGTCTACTCCTCGACCGCCCTGTTCCTGGTGGGCGCGGGGAGCTGTGTCGTCGGCACCTCGGCCATGACCCTGCGTCATCTGCTGACACCGCCGGCGCTGCACGCCCGGATGAACGCCAGCTACCGCCTGCTCCCCATGGCGGCCACCCCGGCGGGGGCGCTCCTGGCGGGCGCCCTGTCGGAGGTGACCGGGGCGAGAAACACCCTCTGGTTCGCGCCGGTCGCCCTGCTCGCCTCCGTCGTCCCGCTCCTTGCCGCGCCCCTGCGCACCCTCCGACACCGCAACGAGGTGCACACGTGACGTCCCGTACGTACCCGGTCGCCGACCTCGGCAGCGAGGAGTTCTACGCAGCGAACGACCCGACCGGGCTGTGGCGGCGGTTCGTGGCGGACGACGCCATGGTGTGGACGCCCCCGAGCGCCACGCACAACGGGTTCTGGTCGGTCTTCTCGCACCGCTCCTGTACGGCCGTGCTCGCCGCGGACGCCCCGTTCACCTCCGAGTACGGGATGTTCATCGGCTTCGACCGGCAGCGTCCCGACGCGGGAAGCGGCCGGATGATCGTGGTGAGCGAGGGCGAGGTGCACGACCGGCTCCGGCGCGTCATGGGCGGCTACCTCGCCCGTGCCACGGCCGGGCCGCTCGCCCGGGTCGTCGCGCGGGAGCTGGACGCCTTCGTCGCGGCCGCCCGCGAGCACGCGGTGTCGGACGCGGCGGCGCTGGGTTCGGCGCTCCCCAACACCGTGGTGTGCGAACTCCTCGGGGTGCCGGCCTCCGACCACGAACGCCTGCGGTATCTCACGCAGTTCGCGGTCGGCGCGCCGGACGATCCGCGGCGGATGTCGCCCTCGGTCGCACATCTACAGATCATGAGCTACTTCGCCGACCTCGTCCGGCACCGGCGCCGCGTCCCGGGCGACGACCTCGTCAGCCATCTGCTCGGCGACGGCATGACGGAGCACGACGCGCTGATCAACTGCGACAACGTGTTCGCCGCCGGGAACGCGACGACGCAGCACTCGGTGACCGGCGCCTTCGACGGCCTCGCCACCTCACCGGGCGCCCTGGATACCCTCCGCGCCGATCCGGCGGCGGTGAGGACGGGCGTGGAGGAGGTGCTGCGCTGGTCGACGCCGGGGCCGCACGTCCTGCGGGTCGCGCTCCGGGACACCGTCGTCGCCGGCCGGCCGGTCCCCGCGGACACCGCCGTGGTCAGCTGGCTCGCCGCCGCCAACCGGGACGCGCGGGCCTTCCCCGACCCGGACCGGTTCGACGTCCGCCGGCGTCCCAACCGCCATCTCTCCTTCGGGCACGGCCTCCACTACTGCCTCGGTGCCGCGCTGGCACGGCTCGAACTGCGCATGCTCCTGGAGAGCCTGGCCGAGCACGTCACCGCGGTCCATCACGCGGGAGAGCCCGAGCGGCTCAGAGCGACCAAGGTCAACGGATACCGCCGTCTCCCGGTTTCCTTCGAGTGGAGAGACTGAGCCATGCCTGCCATACGATCCGCCGTCCTGCGGGCGGTCCTGGCCGTCCTCCTCCCGCTGCTCTGCGGGATCGCGGCACTCACCTCGGTGCGGCCGCCCGCGGCGGCGCCGGCCGACGCCCCGGTCACCGCCTTCTCCGCGGAACGCGCGTACGAACACCTGGAGCGGATCGCGCGGCATCCCCGCCCCACCGGCGGCGCCTACACGGCCGAGGTCCGCGACTACCTGGTCGGGACGCTCGCGAAGACGGGACTGACGGCCGAGGTCCAGCGCGCCACGGTCTTCGACGAGGAACGGCCCGGCGACATCACCGGCGCGCGGGTGGAGAACGTCGTGGCACGGCTGGCCGGCACGGGTGACGGGCCCGCCGTCCTGCTCGCGGCCCACTACGACTCGGTGGGCAACAGCCCGGGGGCCAACGACGACGGTGTGGCCGTCGCCGCCCTCCTCGAAGCGGCCCGGGCCATCAAGGCGGCGGGACCGGCCCGGAACGACATCCTGGTGCTGTTCACCGACGCCGAGGAGTCCGGCAGCCTCGGCGCCCGCGCCTTCGTCGAACGCCACCGGTGGGCGAAGGACGTGGGGTACGCGCTCAACTTCGAGGCACGCGGCAGGAGCGGGCCGTCCATCATGTTCGAGTCGAGCGGCGCCCCGGCCGGCGTACTGAACGAGACGGGCACGCCGGTCGCCAGCTCCGTCAGCGAGGCGGTCTACGGGCTGCTCGGGCACTACACCGATTTCACGGTCTTCGAGAAGGCCGGCATCCGGGCCATGAACTTCGCCTACGTCGGCGAGCTGATGCACTACCACACCCCCGTCGACTCGCTGGAGCACGTCGACAAACGGAGCCTCCAGCATCACGGCGAGTACGCCACCGAGGTCGGCGCGCACCTCGCCTCGTCCGACCTCGCGTCGTCCACCACGGACGAGGTCTACTTCACCCTCCCGCTGATCGGCGTCGTCGCCCACCCCCTGTGGGTGACCTACCTGCTCGGCGGCCTCGCCCTCGCACTGCTGGGCGCCGGCATCGTCAGGGGCGTACGGCGCGGCCTTCTCGCACCACGCCGGCTCGCCGTGGCCCTGCCGCTCGTCGTGGGCGGCACGGTGCTGGGCGGTCTCGTACCGTTCGCCCTGTGGGAGGCGCTCCGCGCGTTCTACCCCGGCTACGACGACATCCCCAACGGCGATGTCTACAACAGCGGCCTCTTCCTGACCGCGTTCGCCGTCCTCACCGCCTGCGCGCTGGTGCTGTGGCTGCGGTGGTCCCGGAAGAAGGTGAGCGCCGAAGACCTCGCGGCGGCCGCCGCGGTGTGGTGGGCGGTCCTCATGGGCGCCGCCGTCCTGCTGCTGCCCGAGGCCGCGTACGTGTTCGTCCTGCCCCTGCTCACCGTGGGGCCGGCGCTCGCCTTCCCCGCGTTCCGGACCATCGGGTACGCGGTCGCGGCAGCGGTCGGCCTGCTCCTCCTGGTCCCCGCCTGCTACCTCGCGCTGCTGGTCACCGGACTGGAGTTCGCCTGGGCCGTCTTCCTCCTCGCGGCCGCGCTGCTGATCCTGCTCCTCTCGCCCGTCAGCCTCCCCTTCACCCCGTCGCGGACGCTCGTGCGGTGGGCCACGCCCGTGGCCCCGGTCGCAGCGGCCGCGCTGCTGGGCGCCTCCCTGGCCACCGGCGGGTTCGACAAGGACCATCCGGAACCGGGGACCTTCTTCTATCTCCTCGACTCGGACACCGGACGGGCGCAGTGGGGTACGACCGACCCGGTCCCGGACGGGTGGACCGACGCGTACGCGCCGAAGCCCGTCGAGAGCGGCCGGCTGCCGAAGTTCTTCCGCAACAGCTATCCGTTCAGGACCGGGGACGCCCCTGCGGGAGACCTCCCGGGCCCGGAGATCAAGGTGCTCCGCAATGTCGTCGAGGACGGTGTCCGCACCGTCCGGTTCACGGTCGGCTCCCGGCGGATGCCACCCGTCCTCAGCGTGACGAACCCGTCCGGTCTGCGGGTGCGCAGCGCCGTGGTCAACGGGACGAAGGTCACCGGTGGCAAGGACACCCCCGGCAACGGCAAGGGTTCTCCGTGGACCCTGGAGTTCCTGGCCGTCCCCCGGGAGGGCCTCGACATCACCCTGGTCGTTCTGTCGGACGAGCCGTTGCCGCTGCGCGTCCACGACCGCAGTTTCAGCATCGA
The DNA here is from genome assembly GCF_001687325.1 of Streptomyces sp. PTY087I2. Lineage (GTDB taxonomy): Bacteria > Actinomycetota > Actinomycetes > Streptomycetales > Streptomycetaceae > Streptomyces. Next base: position 162,028 of record NZ_LZRD01000002.1, read on the forward strand.
GGAAGTGCCGTCGCTGGCCGACGAGTTCGACCGCCCCGAGGGCACCATGCCCGGGAACGACCACGGCGACTTCGTGATGACCAGTACGGAGACCGTCGTGAAATAAGGGGACCAAGTAAGGGGGAAACAGGGCGGTCGGAGTACTGCCGATCGCGGGGGCGGGTGATGGCCCGCCCTCGGATCCAGGCCCCGGATCCAGGCCCCCGGATTCAGGCGCGGGGCCGGGCGACCACCCGGTTGGCGACGGTCAGCCCGGCCAGCTCGGCCCTGCTGGAGACACCGGACTTGGCGAAGATGCGGGCAAGATGCGTCTCCACCGTCTTGTGACTCACCTCCAGCAGCCGGGCGATCTGCCGGTTGGTCCGGCCCTCGCTGACCAGACGCGCGATCTCGAACTCGCGCCGGCTCACCTGGACCGGCCCCGCGGCATTCTTCTCGGGGAGATCCAGCAACGCCTCGTACCGGGCACGGACCTTTTCCCAGCGGACAGCGTGCTGCACACGTCCGGCGGCACGCTCGGCCCGGCCGAGCAGGTTCGCCGCCCGTCTGCGTTCCCACACGGGGAGTTCGCCGAGTTCGTCACCCGCGACGTCCAGCACCGCGCGGACACAGCCCGCGCTGTCGCCGTCCGCCAGAACCGCGGTGGCGTAGGTCAGCCGCGCCCGCCGCCACTGCGGGCTGTCCAGGTCGACCACCCGCATCGCGCACGTGGCGTCCTCCAGGGCCTGATCGAGGTGGCCCGAAGCGAGAGCGACCTCGCCCCGTACGACGAGAGCCATGGCCCAGTGGTCGTTGTGGCCGAGGGAGCGTGCCGCCGAGACCGCACGCTCCGCCCTGTCGGCCGAGGTCGACAGGGCTCCCTGCCGCAGCGCCAGCTCCGCGAGTCCGGCCTGGAGCGGGGCGACCGGCAGGTACTGACCGCTCGCCTCGCACACCAGCAGCCCTCGCAGGAACCGCCGGCGGGCCCGCTGATTCTGACCGAGGTGGGTCTCGGCCCAGCCGAGATCGGACATGATGACCGGACGTTCTGCCAGTTCCTCGTCGGTCCGCAGGTCGACGAGGTCCGCCGAGTCCTTCACCAGCCGCAGCGCGTGATCGACCTCCTCCCGGCCGAGCGCCTCGACGGCGAGCAGCACCAGCGCGTGTGCCCGTTGGAGGCGCTGCTCCTCCTTGATGACCGCCAGAGCAGCGTCCGACCAGGACCAGCGGGTGTCCCAGAAGGCGGTCGCCGCCAGCTCCAGCCGGAGACTCCCGGTGTTCACGGCCGCCGGATGGCCGACGGCTCCCCGGAGGATCACGCGGGCGTGGGTGAAGCGGCCGTCCGCGAGCGAGAGGAACGCCAGGACGTCGGCCGCCTGCTTCAACTCCTGGTCCGGGCCGACCAGCGCGCTCCATTGCGCGAAAGCCGCACGGCACTGCGCAGGCTGACCGATGCGCGCGTGCGCACGGGCCATGGACAGCAGCAGGTCGGCCTGTTGCCGCCGGCCGTCCGGAACGGCGGCCAGAAGCCCCAGGGCGGCCTGGCACCAGTCGACCGCCAGTCGCGGATTTCGCGTGAGTACGGTGTCGACGCCTGCCGCCATGACGTCGAACGCGGCACGTGCCTGTGCAATGACGTCCACGACGGGGCGTCTAGTCGTCCGCGGCCATCGCCTGACGCAGACTCAGCGGCCTCATATCGGTCCAGACCGTGTCGATATGGGCCAGGCACTCGTCCTTGGACCCGGTCACTCCCACAGATGTCCAACCCTCGGGCATGTCCCGTCCGGTCGGCCAAATGGAGTACTGTTCTTCACCGTTGACAACAACCGCATACGCACCGGACTGGCTCAACGTGCCCCCCGAGATGTGAGTTGACGAACGCGCGCAGCCGGTACCACTCGCCTCGATGTGAGGGCTCGACTCCCTCGACATGTCGGTCCGGCGTGCACCGAGGCCTACCCTAACGCTCCAGGGTTCAGTCCGGGAGATGCATCTCACACGACTTCACCCTGGCACCCTGAACAACATCCTTCACATGTGTCAAAGCGTGTGAAAGCGGAACGGCTGAGCCGCCGCGACGGCAGGATGTCCCCTTCCGCTCCTGTCGCACCGCCCTCCTTCCGCACCCTCTCCCCTCCCGTCACGATCCGGTCTCGGCCACGGGAGGGGGTCTTGCTTTCGGCCATGTAATCGATTCCAATCGTCCGTGTAATCGATTCCACGGCGTCGTGAACCGGTCCACCACCGGTCGGTCACCGGGTTTCGAGGTGTACGGAAACCACAAGGAGGTGGTCCGGACATGGCGAGCATCAAGGATGTCGCGGCCGAGGCGGGAGTGTCCGTCGCCACGGTCTCGCGCGTGCTGAACAGCCATCCGTCCGTCAGCGAAGAGGCGCGCACCCGTGTCCTCGCCGCCGTCGAAGCGCTCGGCTACCGGCCCAACGCCGTGGCCCGCTCGCTGCGCACCGCCCAGACCCGCACCCTCGGCCTGGTCATCAGCGATGTGCTCAACCCGTACTTCACCGAGCTGGCCCGCTTCGTCGAGGAGGAGGCCCGCGCGCTCGGCTACAGCGTCATCATCGGCAACGCCGACGAGCGGCCCGAGCTCCAGGACCACCACATCCGCACGCTCATCGACCGCAGGATCGACGGGCTCCTCGTCTCGCCCGCCGACGGCGGCTCCCCGCTGATGCGGGACGTCGCCCTGAGCGGTACGCCGATGGTCTTCGTCGACCGCTGGATCCCCGGCATCGACGTGCCCGTCGTCAGGGCCGACGGTACGGGCGCGGTCAAGGATCTCGTCTCCCATCTGCACGGGCTCGGTCACCGCAGGCTCGCCATCATCGCCGGGCCCGCTGCCACCACCACCGGCAACGAGCGCGTCGAAGCGTTCCGGGAGGCCATGCGGGAGCTGGGGCTCGCCCTGCCCGACGCCTATATCGGGCAGGGCGACTTCCAGGCCGCCAGTGGGCGCCGGGCCACCGAGCGGTTCCTCGCCCTGGCCGAGCCGCCCGAGGTCGTGTTCGCCGCCGACAACCTGATGGCCCTCGGCGCGCTCGACGCGATCCGGGCGCGCGGCCTGCGCGTGCCCGACGACATCGCGCTCGCCGCCTTCGACGACATCCCGTGGTTCGTCCACACCGATCCGCCGATCACCGCCATCGCCCAGCCGACCGCCGACCTGGCACGGGCCGCCGTGCGCGCGCTGGCCGACCTGATCGAAGGACGGACCCCGCAGTCCGTCACCCTGCCCGCCCGCCTCGTCGTGCGCCGCTCGTGCGGCGGGGCCGCAACGAACCAGAGGAGCGACCGGTGACCGCACCGGAGGAGCAACCGACCACCGCGCCCGACGAGTTGCTGCGCGTCGAAAGTCTGCGCAAGACCTTCCCCGGCGTCGTGGCGCTCGACAACGTCGACTTCGACCTCCGCAGAGGCGAGGTCCACGTCCTGCTCGGTGAGAACGGCGCGGGCAAGAGCACCCTCATCAAGATGCTCTCCGGCGCCTACCGCCCCGACCGCGGCCGCATCCTCGCCGACGGCCGCGAGGTCCGCATCGACGGCGCGCAGGACGCCGAACGGCTCGGGATCGCCACCATCTACCAGGAGTTCAATCTCGTCCCCGATCTGACGGTGGCCGAGAACATCTATCTCGGCCGCCAGCCCCGCCGCTACGGGCTCGTCGACCACCGCCGGATGCGCCAGGACGCGGCCGAGCTGCTGCGCCGCGTCGGCGTCGACGTGCGCCCCGACGCCAAGGTGCGTGAACTGGGCATCGCCCGGCTCCAGATGGTCGAGATCGCCAAGGCGCTCAGTCTGGACGCCCGCGTCCTCATCATGGACGAGCCGACCGCCGTCCTCACCTCCGAGGAGGTCGACAAGCTCTTCGCGATCGTCCGCCAACTCCGCGAGGACGGCGTCGGGATCGTCTTCATCACCCACCACCTGGAGGAGATCGCCGCACTCGGCGACCGCGTCACCGTCCTGCGCGACGGCCGCAGCGTCGACCAGGTCCCGGCCTCCACCCCCGAGGACGAACTCGTCCAGCTCATGGTCGGCCGCAGCATCGAGCAGCAGTACCCCCGCGAACGCCCCGACACGGGCGACGCGTTGCTGTCCGTGCGGGGGCTGACCCGCGACGGCGTCTTCCACGACATCAGCTTCGACGTGCACGCCGGCGAGGTCGTCGGCCTCGCCGGACTGGTCGGCGCCGGGCGTACGGAGGTGGCGCGCGCGGTCTTCGGCGCGGACCCGTACGACGCCGGCACCGTCGACGTACGCGGCGAACGCCTCGCCCGGCACGACGTCCCCGCCGCGATGGGCGCCGGGATAGGCCTCGTACCGGAGGACCGCAAGGGCCAGGGGCTGGTGCTCGACGCCTCCGTGCAGGAGAACCTGGGCCTGGTCACCCTGCGGTCCGCCACCCGCTCCGGGCTCGTCGACCTCAAGGGCCAGCGCACCGCCGCCGCCCGCATCGCGCAGCAGCTGGGCGTCCGCATGTCCGGCCTCGGCCAGCACGTGCGCACGCTGTCCGGCGGCAACCAGCAGAAGATCGTCATCGGCAAATGGCTGCTGGCCGACACCCGGGTCCTCATCCTCGACGAGCCCACCCGGGGCATCGACGTCGGCGCCAAGGTCGAGATCTACCAGCTCATCAACGAACTGACCGCCTCCGGCCACGCCGTCCTGATGATCTCCAGCGATCTGCCCGAGGTGCTCGGCATGAGCGACCGCGTCCTCGTCATGGCCCAGGGCCGGATCGCCGGGGAACTCCCCGCCGAAGAAGCCACCCAGGACGCGGTGATGGCCCTCGCGGTCTCCACCGCCGCACCCCGCGAACACCCCGCACCGAAGAACGAAGAGGAGGGCCCCCGTGGCCACTGAGACACTCAAGAGTGACACGGGCGCAGGGGGCACCTCCGTGATACGCCGCGTCCTGCTCGACAACGGAGCGCTGAGCGCCCTGGTCGTCCTGGTGGTGGCGATGTCGCTGCTCTCCGGCGACTTCCTCACCACGCAGAACCTGCTCAACGTCGGCGTCCAGGCGGCCGTCACCGCCATCCTCGCGTTCGGCGTCACCTTCGTCATCGTCTCGGCGGGCATCGACCTGTCCGTCGGCTCGGTGGCCGCCCTGTCCGCGACGGTCCTCGCCTGGTCGGCGACCTCGGCGGGCGTACCCGTCGTCCTGGCCGTCGTCCTCGCGATCGCCACCGGCATCGCCTGCGGCTTCGTGAACGGCGCCCTCGTCTCGTACGGCAAACTCCCGCCGTTCATCGCGACGTTGGCGATGCTCTCCATCGCCCGCGGTCTCTCGCTCGTCATCTCGCAGGGCAGCCCGATCGCCTTCCCCGACTCCGTCTCACGGCTCGGCGACACCCTCGGCGGCTGGCTCCCCGTACCGGTCCTCGTGATGATCGCGATGGGCCTGATCACCGCGCTGATCCTGGGCCGTACGTTCATCGGCCGCTCGATGTACGCCATCGGCGGCAACGAGGAGGCGGCCCGGCTCTCCGGTCTCCGCGTCAAGCGCCAGAAGATCGTCATCTACGCCCTGTCCGGCCTCTTCGCCGCCGTCGCGGGCATCGTCCTGGCCTCGCGCCTCGTCTCCGCCCAGCCGCAGGCCGCCCAGGGGTACGAACTCGACGCCATCGCCGCCGTCGTCATCGGCGGGGCCAGCCTGGCCGGCGGCGTCGGCAAGGCGTCCGGCACCCTGATCGGCGCGCTGATCCTCGCCGTCCTCCGTAACGGCCTCAACCTCCTCTCCGTGTCGGCGTTCTGGCAGCAGGTCGTCATCGGCGTCGTCATCGCGCTGGCCGTCCTGCTCGACACGCTGCGCCGCAAGGCCGGTTCGGGGGCGGCCTCCTCGGCCGGAACGGCGCCCGGCGCACCGGGATCCGGGCGCAGGGGAGCGCTCAAGTTCGCCGGAGCCGCGCTCTGCGTGGCCCTCGTCGTCGGCGCGGTCTCCTACGTCAACTCCGGTTCGTCCGGGGGCACGACGAAGGTCGGCATGTCCCTCTCCACGCTCAACAACCCCTTCTTCGTGCAGATGAAGGAAGGCGCACAGGCGGAAGCGGAGAAGGCGGGCATCGACCTCACCGTCACCGACGCCCAGAACGACGCCTCCCAGCAGGCCAACCAGCTCCAGAACTTCACCAGTTCGGGAGTCTCCTCGATCATCGTCAACCCGGTGGACTCGGACGCCGTCGGGCCGGGCGTCCGCAGCGCCAACAAGGCCGACATCCCCGTGATCGCCGCCGACCGGGGCGTCAACAAGGCCGACACCGCCACCCTCGTCGCCTCCGACAACGTGGCGGGCGGCAAGCTCGCCGCGGACGCGCTGGCCGACAGGATCGGCGGCAAGGGCAGCATCGTCATCCTCCAGGGCACGGCGGGCACTTCCGCCAGCCGTGAGCGCGGAGCAGGCTTCGCCGAGGGCCTCAAGGCGTACCCGGACATCAAGGTGGTCGCCAAGCAGCCCGCGGACTTCGACCGCACCAAGGGCCTCGACGTCATGACGAACCTGATCCAGTCGCACCCCGGCATCACCGGCGTCTTCGCCGAGAACGACGAGATGGCGCTCGGCGCGGTCAAGGCGCTCGGCAGCAAGGCCGGGAAGTCCGTCTCGGTCGTCGGCTTCGACGGCACCCCGGACGGCCTGAAGGCGGTCGAGGCCGGCACGCTCTACGCGTCGGTCGCCCAACAGCCCGCCGAACTCGGGAAGATCGCCGTCCAGAACGCGGTCAAGGCCGCGAAGGACGAGAAGGTCGCGAGCACGGTGAAGGTGCCGGTCAAGGTGGTCACCCGGGAGAATGTCGCCGACTTCTCCTGAACCCGCCCCGCGCACCGGTTTGTTGAACCCCGACCGACGAAAGCAGGAAGCACGCCCATGCACGACAACGCCCCCGACGACCGGTACGACCTGCTGGTCGTCGGGTCGGCCAACGCCGACCTGGTGATCGGCGTCGAGCGCCGCCCCGCCCCCGGCGAGACGGTCCTCGGCTCCGACCTGGCCGTCCACCCCGGCGGCAAGGGCGCCAACCAGTCGCTGGCCGCCGCCCGCCTCGGCGCCAGGACGGCCCTGCTCGCCCGGGTCGGCGACGACGACCACGGACGTCTGCTGCTGGAGACCCAGCGCGCGGCGGGCGTGGATACGGACGGAGTCCTGGTCGGCGGGGCCCCCACCGGCGTCGCGCTGATCACCGTCGACCCTTCGGGCGACAACAGCATCGTGGTCTCCCCGGGGGCCAACGGACGCCTCACACCCGAGGACGTCCGCGCGGCGGCCCCGCTGCTGGCCGCCGCCCGGGTGATCTCCGTACAGCTGGAGATCCCGTTGGAAACGGTGGCCGAAACGGTATGCGGCCGGGGGCCGGACACCCGGCTCGTCCTCAACCCGTCGCCGCCCGCCCCGCTCCCAGGGGAGGTGCTCGCCGCCTGCGATCCGCTGGTGGTCAACGAGCACGAGGCGCGGTACATCCTGGGCGACGACGCGGGGGAGGGGCCGCACGACTGGGCCCCGGCGCTCCTCGCGCTGGGCCCGCGCTCGGTCGTCATCACCCTCGGCGCCGCCGGGGCCCTGGTCGCCGACAGCCGTACGGCCTCCCTGGACCACCTCGTCAGCCCGAAGGTAGAGGCCGTCGACACGACCGGCGCCGGGGACGCGTTCACGGCGGCCCTCGCCTGGCGCCTCGGCCGGGGCGACGATCTGCGGGAGGCGGCGGCCTTCGCCGTGCGGGTGGGCGCGGCGGCGGTCACGGCACGAGGGGCACAGGAGTCGTTCCCGACGCTGGAGGAGGTCGACGCGCTGTGAAGAAGTCGGGCATCCTCAACCGTCACCTGGCAGGCGCGATCGCCGAACTCGGCCACGGCGACACCGTCCTGATCTGCGACGCCGGCATGCCGATCCCGCCCGGCCCCCGCGTCGTCGACCTGGCCTTCCGCGCCGGGATCCCGTCGTTCGCCGAAGTTCTGGACGGCCTGCTCGACGAACTGGTCGTCGAGGGCGCAACGGCCGCCGAGGAGATCCGCGACGCCAACCCGGAGGCGGCGGCGCTCCTGGACACCCACTTCCCCTGGCTGGAGGTGGTCCCGCACGACGATCTGAAGGCGCTGACGACGACGGCCCGCCTGGTGGTCCGTACAGGGGAGGCACGGCCGTACGCGAATGTGCTGCTGCGGTGCGGGGTGTTCTTCTGAGCGCCGAAGACGCCGCCTTGAGCGCCGAAGACGCCCCCTGAGGCGAGCCACCGGCGAGTCATCCCCGTGAGGCAACGACGTTACGAGAGAGGCCTGTTCGCCGTCACGGGCGGGCCCCCGCGTAGAACCACTGTCGGGTAGCGTGAGCGTGCGCGGGGGCGGCCGGTGGGCCGGGCCCTGGCCGAGACTCGTGAACCACAGGGGTTGAGATGGCCGGGAGCGAAAAGCACGCACAGGTACAGAGCGAGATAGCGGCCCGGCTGGAGGCGGCGGCCCAGCGCGCCGCTCTGGGTGCCCCGCGCGGCACCTGCACGGGGGCGCAGCCCGAAGCGAGTTCCATCAGCTTCTCGAAGGGCGCGACGGTGGTGTGCGCGGTGCTCGCAGTGGCGCTGTTCGCCATGGGGATGCCGACCGGGGTGATGTTCTCCCTGCTCATCCTGGTGATCGCCGTGGGCTGCTGGATCGCCGAGCTGTCCACGGCGTCGAAGAACGCCCGTATCCGGCTTCACCTCTACGAGGACGGCCTGGCCGCCGCGGTCAAGAACCGGGTGCACGCGGTCCGGTACGACAGCACGGACGTTCTTCAGGGGAGTCTCCGTCGCACCGGCGTGGGCGGCTACACGGACTACACGTACAAGCTCACCGATGTCGACGGCGCCCAGGTCATCCTCCAGGGCCGCAAGGGCGGAGCGGCGACAGGGAAGTTCTCCGGGCACGGAGAGTGGGGCGCGGCTGTCCAGACAGGCGTGACGCGCGCCCAACTCCCGGACGCGGTTGATGTGTTGAACTCCGGCGGGTGTGTCGAGTTCGGCAAGCTGTGGCTGGCCCGGGACGAGGTGGGCGCGGGTCGCGACACCGCGCAGTGGCGCGAGGTCGAGGAACTGAGGGTCATTCAGGGCTCCCTCAAGATCAAGGTCGCGGGCAAGTGGCGCTCGCTGGCCGGCGTCGCCCGTCGCGGTCGTCCCCAACTTCTTCGTCTTCCTCACCCTCGCGGAACAGCTGCGCGGGTCCGGTCACACACGCTGAGGGCGGGAAGAAAGTTCTGGCGGAACTCGCGATCCGGAGCTAAGCTCCCCGCGATGAATCACTCCATGAACAGATTGGGGGACCCGTCCGCGCAAGGTGAGTGCTGATGCTCCCTTCGACCGCGAACCGGGATTCCCGCCCGTCTTCCCCGACTCTCCCTTCCTTCTGGCCGCGCGTGCGCGAGTTCGCCGTGCCGGCCTCGATGATCGAAACTGCGACCGCCCGCCGTGAGGCCGGGGACTGGGCAGGAGCGTGCGCCGCGGCAGGCGTCGACGTCGATCTCCAGCTCCGGTCCGTGGCGCGCAGTCACGGCCGGGCCCTCGCCGCCCGTATCCGGGCGGACCTCCGCCACCTGGCTCCCGATCTGCTGCGCTGGCACATGCCGAGGATCGCCCCGCACGGGCTGCTGCGCCCGGGGCTGACGATCGAACTGGCCCGCTACGACCCACCGGAGCGCGACGGGCCGGGCCCTCTGCACCTGGTCGTGCGGACCCCGCCCGCCTGGGCGGACGCCGGGCAGCGCATCAGCCTCGCCCTGTGGGACGGCTCGCACACCGAGCCCACCGCCCGCCGTCACCCCCACCCGCATCCGAACCGGCGCTTCCGCCTCGATCTGCACCGTCACCTGTGGGACGCGCGCAGGGCCGATGACCTGCGGGTCCGCTGCGGCCTCGACAACAGGTCGACCGGCCGGGCGGCAGATGTCGTCGACCTGGATCCGTGGGGTGCCTTGCCGTCCGACCGCCGCTGCGCCGTCGACCGCTGGGCGGCGGAAGCGGCGACCCTGCTCCGAGCAGAGGGGCGGGGGTCGGGCGGGACGGTGAGCGTGCGGTTGGGCGGCCGACGCCGACTCCTTCTTCGCGTGGAGGCCGACGAGGACGGCCCAGGTACGCCCGTCGCGCGGATCGTGGCGGTGGTGCCGGACCCGGGGGCGTCCACGGCACCGGTGCTGCCGGACGCGGCTACCTGGGTGCTGCCCGACCTCGACCTGCTCCGTACGGGGACGATCGACGCCGGACAATTGCACCCTCTGGTCGCGCGGGCCCTCGCGCCCGGTCTCCCGACTCCGGCTCCGGCCTCCGCCGCGGCCCGTTCCCGTACCGGCGGCCCCGCCGGAGCGGTGCGCGTCGTGGAATGCCGGGGAGCGCGGCACCGGATCGGCCTGGTCGAAGGGGCCCTCGCCCCGCTGGACCACGACCCGGCCGAGATCCGGCGCGAAGAACTGCTGGTCGCCCTCACCGGTACGCCGCTGCCCTGCCTCCAGGCCATCGACGAGGCACACCGACGGCCCGACTGCCTCACCGGTGTGCGCGAACGCCTCGACCACGGGGACATCGCCGGTGCGCTGGCCGTCGTCGAGGGGCTGCTCGGTCCCGAGGCGGTGCTGCGCGATGGCCCCCTGCGGGACGAACTGGAAGCCGCGGCCCGGCGGCGGATCACCTACGGGCTGTTCCGGGCCGACCTGCTCGGCCCCGGCCCGATCCGCCGCCGCTCGGACCCCCGGCGCCCCGTCGACCCCCGCCCGCGCAGGGCCCGACGACCGCGCCGCACAACAACCGTCAGCTGATACGGGGTTCACGACCCCGGGGGACCACCCCTGCTCGCTCTCTCCCCATCCGTCATCTCGCACACCCTCAGGTGATCACCCATGCTCACGAACACCCCGTCCTCCGCGCCCGCAGACTCCGCTCCCGGCTCCCAACTCGCCGTCGCCGACGCGCTGATGAGCCTGCTCCGCGACACCACCACCGAGCCGCGCCCCGACATCCAGCTGGAGGCCCTGACCCTGGCGGTCTCCGCCGACCTGCCCGTCCTGCTCTGGGGCGAGCCGGGCATCGGCAAGACCGCGGCGCTCACCCAGCTCGCCGCCTCCCTGGACCTGCCGCTCACCACCGTCATCGCCAGCGTGCACGAGCCGTCCGACTTCTCCGGGCTGCCCATCGTCGGCGACGACCCCGCCGAACAGGGCGTGCCGATGGCCCCGCCGGACTGGGCCGTTCGCCTCGTACGGGCGGGAAAGGGCCTGCTGTTCCTCGACGAACTCTCCACCGCACCGCCCGCCGTCCAGGCCGCGCTGCTGCGCCTCGTACTGGAGCGGCGCATCGGAGCGCTGCGACTCCCGCCCGGTGTAAGGATCGTGGCGGCGGCCAATCCGCGTTCGTCGGCGGCCGACGGCTGGGAGCTGAGCCCGCCGCTCGCCAACCGGTTCGTCCACCTCCAGTGGGCCCACGACCACGAGGTCGTCGTCCGCGGACTCGGTGGCACCTGGCCCCGTGCGACGCTTCCCCGCCTCGACCCCGAAAAGCTGCCCGAGGCGGTGGACTTCGCCCGGCGCGCGGTGTGCGGGCTGCTCTCCGCCCGGCCCACGCTCGTCCACCGGCTGCCCACCACAGAGACGCGCCGAGGCGGCCCGTGGCCGTCGCCGCGCAGCTGGGACATGACGCTGAACCTGATCGCCTTCGCGACCGCCGCCGGATCCTCCAGGGAGGTGCTGTCCCTGCTGGTCAGGGGAACGGTGGGGGACGGCCCCGGTCTTGAACTGCTGGCGAGCCTGGACCGGATGGACCTCCCGGACCCCGAGGACCTCCTCACCGATCCGGCGAACGCTGTTCTGCCCGAGCGCGGCGACCTCCGGCAGGCCGCACTGGACGGGGTTGTCGCGGCGGTCCGTACCCGCCCGGACCGGGCGCGCTGGGACGCGGCGTGGGCACTGTTCGTCCGGGCGCTGGAGACCGGAGCCCCCGATCTGGTGGTCGTCCCCGCCACCACCCTCGCCTCGCTGCGCCAGGAGGACTGGGACGTACCGGCGGCGATCGAGCACCTCGCCGGAGTGGTCTCCCTGTCCCAGCGGGCGGACCGGGCGGCGGACCGGGTGGCCCGCGTCGGGGCGAAGGCGGGCCGATGACGACGACGGACGCGCCGAGCGCGCTCGACCTGGACAAACTCTTTGCCGCGCGCCTCCAGGCCGCCCGGGCCCGCCCCTATCTGGCCACAGCCTTGTTCGCCCTGCACACCGTGGAGTCGCGGGAGGTCCCCACCATGGCCGTCGACAGGTACTGGCGGTGTTACGTCTCCCCGTCCTTTGTGGTCCGCACCCCGGTGGAGGAGCTGGCCGGGGTCTGGGTCCACGAGGTGTCGCACCTGCTGCGCGACCACCACGGGCGCAGCGACCGGGTCGCCCGGCAGCGCGGGCTGACCGGCCCGGGGGACCGGCTGCGGATGAACATCGCCGCCGACTGCGAGATCAACGACGACGTGTACGGCGACGGCCTGGCCCGGCCGAAAGGCGCTGTCTACCCGTCGACGCTGCACCTGCGGACCGGCGAGCTGATGGAGGACTACCTGTACCAGTTCCGCCTCGGCCCGCGCACCCAGAACCTCGCCTGGCTGGACTGCGGAAGCGGCGCCGACGGGCTGGACAGGGAATGGGAGTTGGGCCCCGACGGGGCCAACGGACTCAGCGCGCACGAACAGGACGCCGTCCGCTTCCGGGTGGCGCAGGGCATCACCGGGCGCCCGGGCAACGCCTCGAAGGGGTGGAAGCGGTGGGCGGAGGAGGCGTTCCATCCTCCGCAGCCCTGGCGGGAGTTGCTGGGCGCCGCCGTCCGCTCGGCCGCCTCGGGCCCCGGCGCCGGGGAGGACTACACGTACGGGCGTCCCTCGCGCCGCTCCACCGGACTGCCCGGCGTCGTCCTGCCGAGCCTCCGCCGCAGACCGCCCCGGGTCTCCGTCGTCATCGACACCTCCGGCTCGGTCAGCGACGCCGAACTCGGCAGCGCCCTCCTCGAAGTCGCCGCCATCTCCCGCGCGGTGGGCGGCCGCCGCGACCTGGTCACCGTCCTCGCCTGCGACGCGGCGACCCGGGTCGTCCACCCGCTGTGCCAGGCCGAGGGCATCCCGCTGGTGGGCGGTGGCGGCACGGACCTGCGTACGGGCTTCGCCAAGGCGCTGCGGGGAAACCCCCGCCCCGACGCCATCGTGGTCCTGACGGACGGCCAGACCCCCTGGCCGACCGCGCAGCCGGCGTGCCGGACGGTCATCGGCCTGTTCCCGAGGGACCACAGGCGCAACTCCTGGAACGAGGACAACCCCGACTACGTTCCCGGACGGCCGCCGGCGTGGGCGCGGGTGGTGGAGATCGGCTGAGTGACGGGTCCCTCCCCCCCCTGGCGGCCAAAGCCGAACCCCCCGGTGGGCGCGGTCACCGGGGAGTGACTGCCCCTACCAGCTCCGCCAGCGCCTCCGCCAGCATGCCGAGGCCCGGTCCCGCAGGCCCGCCCGGCTCGGTCATGTACGTGTCGCGGCGGATCTCGATCATCAGCGCGGTGACCCGGCGGTCCGCCCCGTAGTGCCGGAGGGGGACGTACGTACCGGCGAACGGGGTGTCGTGCCCGATGCCGTCGTGGCCGAAACGGTCGCCGAACGCCGTCTCCGCCGCCGCGAGGAGTTCCGGCGGCGTGTGGAACGGGTCGGTGCCCAGGCAGACGGGCGGGCGGGGGCCGGTGCCGTGGAGCTCGTAGGGGAGGGGCCCGGTCGGGTACGAGTGGACGTCGATGATCACCGCGCGGCCGGCGGCGGCGATGCGTGCCTCGACCGCGTCCGTCATCGCGTCGGCGTAGGGGTGGAAGTACGCCTCCAGCAGAGGGGTGGGGTCGTATCCCAGCGGGCGGAGCGGGTCGCGGTGGGTGGTGCGGGTATAGACGGCGCCCATGCCGACGGCGAGCATCTCCTCCCGTTCGTCCGGGAAGCGTTCGGGGTCGACGACCAGCCGGGACAGGTTGTTGACGAAGCGCCAGGGGGCGACCGGGGCGAGCTTCTCCGCAGCCGCGGCCAGTTCGGCGGTGTGGGCGTCGGTGATGTGGTCGAGCTCGTGCTCCAGGGCGGCGTCGTTCAATGTGATGCTCTCGCGTACGTGGTGGGGGATGTGGCGGGAGCCGTGCGGTACGTGGAGGAGGACCGGGGAGTCGGCGGCGCCCGGGGTGAGGGTGAAAGGCTGTCGGGGGTCGCTCACGGGTACTCCTTCGGTGTGGTTCGTTCCTTCCCGCCACCAGCATCCCGGACCGGCCCCCCCCGAAGGTGTCGGACGGCCCGCCCGATCTTCTGGCGTTCCGTCAGAGCGCCGGTGCAGCAGATACCGTTGGTGCTCACGATCGGTCGCGACGGTGCCCGGGAGGGGTGCACCGGGCGAACCGGCGGGAACGGGGGCGTACCGCATGCTGGATCCCATATCGATGACCGCCATCACCGCGGTGCTCGGCGCCGTCGGATCGGGCGTGGCGAGCGAGGCCGGGAAGTGGGCCTGGGAGACCGCGGGCGGACTGGTGCGGCGGATGGCCGGGCGGGAGGTCGTCGCGCCGACCCGGCCCGAGGACCGGGACGCCGTGGCGCGGATCATCCACGACAGCGTGCACAGCGACCCCGAACTCGCCCGCACGTGGCAATCGTTCGCCCGCAGCGTGCAGACCGCCGGGGTGACGATCGGACGGCCCCGGCTGCCCGCGTCCGTACGTTTCTTCACGGACCGTGACGCGTCGATGAAGCTCCTCGACCGCGAGGCGGGCCGCAAACCGGACGGGCGGCCCCGCGTCGCCCTGCTGTACGGGGGCGACTCCATGGGCACCAGCGCCCTCGCCATCCACTGGGGCTGGCGGGCGGAAAGCCTGTTCCCGGACGGTCAGCTCTACGTGGACCTCGGCCGCGGCGGCGCGGCCGGCGGCCACACCGCAGGCAGCGCCCTGCGGGAGCTGCTGCGCCAACTCGGCCTGGACGACGGGCAGATCCCGCCGTCGGAGGCGGAGCGCATCGACGTCTTCCGCCGCATCGTCGCGGACCGCAAGCTGCTCCTCGTCCTCGACCACGCCCGTTCCGCCGCACAGATCGCACCGCTGCTCACCTCCGCACCCTCCGTCCTCACTTTGGTCGTCGCCCGGCGCCCGTTCCCCGGTCTCGACGCGTTCCCGGTGCCCGTCGGTCCTCTCGGCGACCGGGACGCGGCACGCCTGCTCACCAAGATCGTGGGCAAGGAGGTCATGCGCTCGGCCCGCGCGACGCTGCCCGCCGTGCTGGAACGGTGCGGCGGATCGCCGTACGCCCTGCGGGCAGCGGCACCCCGGCTCCTCGGCCCCGGGCCCCTCGCCCCCGCCGCCCCGCCGTCACCTCTGCCTCATCACGAACCGACGGGAGACCCCACCATGCGCGACAGCGACCCGATGCGGACGGCCGCGGAGGACGCCTACCGGCTGCTGCGGCCGGACGCGGCCCGGCTGTACCGCCTCATGGGGCTGCGGCCCTGGCCCGCCTTCGACGCGGAGGCGGCGGCCCAGGTCGCGGGCATCGACGTCGACGCCGCAGAGGAACTGCTCGGCGTACTGGCCGACGCGCTGCTGCTGGAGCACACGGACAACGGGCGCTACCGCTACCGGCCGTCCGTTCGCGCCCACGCCGAGGAAGCGGCGTACCGCCAGGAGGGCATCGGGGGCTGCTCGGCGGCCACGACCCGTGCCGTGGACCACTACCTGCGGCTGTCCGTGACGGCGGCCCGGGCCGCACTCCCGGAAAGCTGGCGGGTGCCGGACGCCCCGGCCGGCAGCCCGGCCGACGCCTACGCCGGGCAGGGAGAGGCCGTGGCGCGCCTCGCCGTCGAACTGCCCAACCTCGTCGAAGCCGTCTGCACTGCCGAGGAGTTCGGAAAGCCGGACACGGTCCTGACGCTCTGCCGCGCCCTGTGGCCGCTCCAGCTCAAGGCGGGCCACCACGAGGCGCTGCTCCCGGCCCTGCGGATCGGGACGGCGGTCGCCGACGACCAGGTCCCCGGCAGCCGTGACGCGGGGGCCCTGCACGCACAACTGGCACACAGCTTGGGTGAGTTGCAGATCTGGGACGAGGCGGGCGCACAAGCGGCGGCGGCCGCGCGCGACGAGCGGGAGGCGGGACACACCCGCGGGCTGGCCTCCGCCATCGAGTTCCTCGGTCTGTTGCGGCTGCGGCAGTGGCGCTTCCAGGACGCCTACGACTGCTTCGAGGAGGCGGCCGCCGTACTCGGCGGCATCGGGCCCGACGACGAAGGCGCGGCGGACGTTCCACGCGCCCAGGCTCTGCTGGAACGTCACCGGGGCCGGGCGCTGCGCGGGCTCGGGCGGCTGGACGAGGCCCAGGCGCACGTGGAGCGCGCGCTGGCCGCTTTCCGGGCCCGCGGCGAGGCGTACAACACCGCTCGCGCCCTCACGGATCTCTCCGAAATCCTGCTGGCCCGCGAGGAGTTCGGCGCGGCGCTCCCGCTGATCGACGAGGCGATCAGGATCCTGTCCGAGGAGAGCGCCGACCAGCACGTGGAGCATCTGCGCCGTTTGCGTGAGCGGTGCTCCGGTCCGCGGCAGGAGTAGCGCGGTGCGCCTGCCGCGTTCCGTTGCCCGTCACGGCGTCGTTCGCCTCCGCCGTGATCAGGACGCGGTGGGCGGTGCTGCCCGTACGGACGGTCAATCCGTCCGCCATCAGTGCGGCGCTCGTCCTCCCCGCCGCCAGCCAGGCGTGCACGGCCGAGGCGTACGCCGCCGGATCCGCGTCGGTGTCCGCCCCTGCGGTGAGTCGGAGCAGGGCCCCGTCGCGGGTCCGGACGACGCAGGACCCGGGCCCCGTGACGTACGCCGCGAGTGCGCAGTGCGGGTGGCGGGCCAGCACCTCGGCCGTCCACCGGCCGGGCGGGCCGAGCCGGGGGTCGTCCGGCGAACCGTCCCGGAAGATGACGTCGGCCAGGTCGAGTTGGCCCGCATCACGGGTGTCCTCGTGCACGGCCAGATGCGCGTCGCCGACTGCCTCGGCCGGCTCCCGGGCGGGATCGGCGTACCGGGTCATGATGACCTCCGGCCCGCCGGGCAAACGCGTCAGCACCCACAGGGGAGCCGTACGGCGAGCGGGCTCCGGGGCCGGCAGCGGCAGCGGTACGAGCAGGGCGGGGTGGGTCGGTTCCGGTGCGGCCATCAGCTCGTAGAAGACGCGCCTGAGCCGTGCCGCCGCCTCGCCGGGCACCGAGGACGTGAAGCGCGGCGGATCCGGCTGCGGGGTGTGGTGCTCGATCAGCGCGTCCACCTGGCCGCGCAGGGGTGACCACGCGTCGAGCCTCGGTGCGGTCCGGATGAAGTCGGCGATGGGCGCATCGGGGTCGAGACCGTCCAGAGGGGCTGCTCCTAGCAGTACGGGGGTGCCGAGCGCGGCGGCGTAATAGGTGACGGAACCGTGGTCCCCGATGACCAGGTCCGCCGCGACGAGCGCCTGCCGCCAGTCCTCCAACGGGTCGATCAGCGCCAGTCCGCAGCGCCTGGCCCGGTCCAGCCAGGCCCTGATCTGGCCGGGGCCGTGACCGTGCCAGATGTTGGGGTGGAGGACGGCGGCGACCCGGTACTCGTCGGCGGGAAGTTCCGATGTGAGCCTCGGGAGCAGCGCGGGCAGCGTGTCGTCACCGTCCTTGTCCCCGTCGCCCAGCAACGACTGAGGGCTCCACGTGGAGTTGAGGAGCACGAGGCGCTGTCCGCGCCCCACGCCGAGCGCTCTGCGGAACCGGTCGCGGTACGGGCGTGCCGCCAGCATCCGGTCGAAGCAGGGGTCACCCGCGAGGACGGCGCTGGGCAACGCCTCGGGGCAGGCGGCGGCCAGCCGGTCGAACTGCTCGGGGTGCGAGAGGACGAGGGCGTCGGCGAGAGGAACGCCGTCGGAGAGCAGCCATTCCGGGGCGAGCCCGAAGACAGGAGGCAGCGTGCTCGGTGCTCGGTGCTCGGTGCTCGGTGCTCGGTGCTCGGTGCTCGGTGCTGCCAGTCTCTTAGTATAGCCAATACCATGCGAAAGTACGATCAATTTGCCTTTAAGGGCGGCCAGTTCGCCCCCGAAACTGGCCGAGATCGCAAGATCCACCGGCGTCTCCAGAGCCTGTTCCCACGGCAGTACGGGCACCCCCAGCTCCGCCAGCAGCTCGTCGACACCCGACCGGAACGCCGACGAACCCGTACAGGTGGCCAGGAGCTGTACGCCGAGGTCGTCGTCGAACAGCGGCAGGACGTCGAGCAGCCGGGTCGCCGAGGTGACGTTGTGCACGACGAGCAGCACGCGACGGCATCGCACCCGTGTGGCCCAGCGTGCCGCGTCGTCCCCGACCGGCACCCGTATCCACCGGTCCTGCCCCTCGCCCATACCGCCCCTCTCGAGCTCCTCGACCCAAGCGCTGGCCACGATATATCGGCGCGCGGCCGGGAACGGCGCTGTCCCCTCCGGCCACGGAGGCCGGAGGGGACAGCGAGGTCAGGGCGCGGTCACTGGCCCGAGCCGATCACCGGGTAGTGGTCGGAGAGGTTCGTGTACGTGTACTTCTTGCCCCAGCTGGACACCGTCCACGGCGCGCTCTGCTCCTTGATCACATCGTTCTTCCAGCCCGACGGCTTCGCGTGGCCCGTGCGGTGCAGGACGTGGTCCAGGTCCTCACGGGGGTCGTCGGGGTAGCGCTCGGAGGCTATGGAGTTGTCGCGGGTGTCGAAGGAGTACGTGTGACCCGTCCGCGAGTCCGGGGCGGTCAGGCCGGCGTCGGAGAGGAACGACGCGTACTCCGCCGAGTGGCCGTCGACGTTGAAGTCGCCCGCCACGACGACCTGTTCGGAGGCCGGGATGTTCTTCGCGTCGAGGAACGCGTCCATCTGCTTGAACTGCCGACTGCGCATCTGCGCCGCCTCGCCCGCCGAGCAGCCGGGGTCGGTCGACTGGGCGTGGGTGCCGACGACGTGGACCCGGGCGCCGTTCACGTTCAGAACGGCGTAGGCGAAGCCCTTGTTCGAGAACCAGTCGGCGCCGCAGGCGTCCTTGAAGACGAACTGCTCCTTGCGGACGATCGGCCACTTGCTGAGGATGGTGACGCCGCCGTCCTCCGGCGTCGTCGCCGAGTAGGAGCCGCCCGTGGCGTCCCAGCCGCTCTTGCTCCGGCCGACCACCGGGGTCTGGTGCGGGTACTGGGCGGAGGCGTTGCGCAGCAGCGCGTCGGAGGCGCCGTTGTCGAAGGCCTCCTGGATCACCACGACGTCGTTGCCCTGGAAGAACGACGTCTTCGGGATCTCGGCCGCTCGGTGGTCCTGGCCCCAGTTGGGGTACAGCGTCTTGCTGAAGAGGAACGCGTTGTACGAGAGCACCCGCAGCGACGGGGTCTCGGCAGCCGCCGCCTGGGGAGCGTTGGCGGCGAGGGTGACGGTGGCGAGCGCGGCGGACAGGGCCACGCCGGTCAGGCGGCGGAACGCGGTGTTCGGCACGAGGTCTCCTGCGGTCGAGTGGGGGGCGTACCGGGCGACCCCCATCCAAGCAGCGGCAGTTACCCACGGGTAGACGTCGGGTGGCACGAGTATGTCCGCTCGGCTGCCATCGGGATCCGGCCGTGATGCGGCCGTGATCCGAGCGAATCACGGCCGAATTGCGGCCGGAAATGCCGACTCGACTGCCTCGCGGCTCAGGCGAGGGAGCCGTACACGATCAGGTTGTCCACCGGGTGGCCCTCCGCGTCGAACTCCCCGTCGCAGGTGATGAGCCGCAGCGTGCTGTCCTTCGTCGGGCCGTAGACCTTCTCGGTGGGGAACGCCTTCTTGCTGACCGCTTCCTTCCCCGTGACCGTGAAGCGCAGCGTCTTCCCCGCCCCGTCGCGGACCAGTACCTCGGCGCCCTCGCGGATGTTCTTGAGGTCGTGGAAGACGGCCCGGCCGAAGCGGGTGTCGTTGTGGCCGATCAGGACGGCCGGGCCCGGTGCGCCGGGTACGGCCCCGCCGCGGTACCAGCCCGCCGTCATGCCCTTCTCCGCCGCCGGGACCTCGACCGTGCCGTCCGCGTTGAGGCCCAGCTCCATGAGGGTGCTCCGTACGCCGATCGAGGGGATGGAGACCTCCCGGGGAGCCGACCGCGCCGGTTCTCCGGTCCGGGGCGGAGCGGCCGATGCCGAGCCCGCCGTGTCCCGCGCCGACGCCGAGGCGGAGGGGGTGGCGGCCGTGGCCGCGGAGGGCTCGGCGGACGAGCATCCGGCCAGGGCGACGCAGGCCGCGACGGCGGTCAGCAGAGCGGCGGTGGTCCGCCGGAAGCGGCGGGGCGTACGGGGCGACGGCACAGAGGACTCCGGGATCGGGGCGGGGGAGAGAGCAGTGGGGAGTGGGTGTGGCGCCGCCCCTCGACGGGGCGGCGCCACAGTCGGCGGTCGGCGTACGGTCAGCCGTTGTGGCCCGCCGCCGAGCGCCGGCGCAGCACGAGCGTGCCCGCGCCCGCGAGCAGCGCGGCCCCGGCCGCCGAACCGGCCAGCAGCGCGGTGCCGTTGTCGCTGCCGCCCGCCGGGCGTTCACCGGCGGCGACACCGCCGCGCGGGGTGACCGCCGGTGCGGCCTCCCCAAGGGCGGCCTCCTTCGGCGCGGGTGTCGGGCGGTCACCCGCCGCCACGCCGCCGCGCGGGGCCTCCGCCGGGGCGGCGTCCTTCGAGGCGTCCGCGGCGGCCTTGCTCCGCTCCGGGGACGGAGTGGCCTCGGCGGGCGGCTTCGGGGTGGCGTCGGCGAAGGCCGCGGTGGACGGGACCAGCACCGCGCCCGCCGCGACAGCGGCGAGGACGGCGGCGCGCAGGGTGGTGCGCGAAGGGAAAGCGGTCATACGGATGGCTCCATTCCAGACTCGGCCCCGTGACGGTCCCGGATACCGGTTCGCACCGGGGACGGGGCATGCCGCCAGGCTGGCGTGGAGATATGAAGAAGCTGTCAGAACGCTGTGGTCATCCCATCAGGGGGCGGACGGCGGCCTCGCCCCGGGCAGCCGGAGCGTGAACGTCGAACCCTCGCCCTCGGTGCTCGTCGCCCCCACCGTGCCACCGTGCGCCTCGACCAGTTTGCGGACGATGGCCAGGCCCAAGCCGCTCCCGCCCGTACGGCGGCTGCGAGACTTCTCGGCGCGCCAGAACCGGTCGAAGACATGGGGGAGGTCGGCGGCGGGGATGCCGGATCCGGTGTCCGTCACCTCGATGACCACTGTCCCGCCGCCCTCCTCGGGGACGTCCGGCCCGGTGACGTACGCACGCAGCGTCACCCGCCCGCCCTCCGGCGTGTGCCGTACGGCGTTGGACACCAGGTTGCCCACCGCCTGCCGCAGCCGGACCGGGTCCGCGCTCAGCGCCGGGCCCGGGGTGGTCGCCGTGACGGCGAGCGTCACGCCCGCGTTCTCCGCCCGCGCCTGGTGCGCGGCGGCGACCTGGCCCAGCAGCTCCCCGGCCTCGACGGGTTCCGGGTGCAGGCGCAGCACCCCCGCGTCGGCCGCCGCCAGGTCCTGGAGGTCGTCGATGATGTGCTGGAGCAGCACCGCCTCCTCCAGCAGCGAGGACACGAATGCCGGGTCGGGGTCGGCCAGCCCGTCCTGCGCGGCCTCCAGCCAGCCCCGGATGTTGCTCAGCGGGGTGCGCAGCTCATGGGCGACATCGCTCACCATCGCCTTGCGCTGCTCCTCCAGCCGCGCCCGGTGCGCCGACATGTCGTTGAACGCCGCGGCCAGCCGCCCGACCTCGTCGTCCCCCGACACCGGCACCGACGCCGGCTGCTCCCCGTCCCGCATCCGCTGCGCGGCACCGGTCAGCGCGTGCAGCGGGCGCACCAGCCGGGCTCCCGCGAACACCGACGCGCCCACCGTGAGGGCCAGCACCAGCGCCGCGGCTCCGGCGATCCTGGCGGTGTTCGCCGGGGAGAGGTCGAAGCCGGGCAGCGTCGCGCCGCCCTCGTCGCCGATGAAGAGGAGGGCGGGGGACGCCACGTACGAACTGAGCTGTTCGCTCCGGGCCGTTCCCACACAGGACGCGATGGCCCGGTCGTTCTCCCCGGTCCGCTCCGGCATCCCGACCGACGGCGCGGCCTCCTCCGCGGGGGTGTCGCGCGGCGCGGGCTCCGGCCGCGGCGCGACCGCCCCGGGTTCGCCCGGCACGGCGACCGGGACCGGATCGCCCCAGGACAGATCGTTGTTCAGCCGTACGCCCTCGCGGCCCTGGCGCTTCAGGCACGCGTCGGCCAGCCCGGTGAGCGCGTCGAGCGCCTTGCGTTCCGAACGGGTCGGCGAGTCCAGGGCGGCGAGATCGCAACGGGTGCCCAGGGCGCGTTCCGGGTCGTTGCCCACGATCTGCACCCGGGGGCGTCCGCTCGCGCCGACCACCACGTCCGAGGCGATCCCTGCCCGGTTCAGGCACGCCACCTTGTCGTCCGCCGTCCGCCGCAGCGCCCGGCTGTCGGCCGCCGAGAGCCGGAAAGGGCCCACCGCCCGGGGGTCGATCCGGTCGGCCGCCGTCCCCTGTCCGTCGGCGCCGCGCGCCGCCAGCACGGTGTCCACGGACAACGGGTCGACCACGGCCGACGCCTGCGGCGGAAGCGCCGGGGCACTCTCGCCGGTGGCGGAGTCCGCGAGCGGCTGCCGGGCCTGCGTGGTGAGGGCGACCCGGCGGCCGGACTCCCTGGCCAGCTTCCGGACCGTCGCCCCGACCCCGTCCCAGGTCGGGTTGCGGGCGGCGTACTCCAGCAGGGTGTCGTAGATCCGGGCGTCCGCGGTGAGGTTCTGCCCCTGCTCCTGCTTGATCGCGCCCGAGGTGGTCTGAACGGCGATCCAGGCGGTGGCCGCCACCGAACACGCGGCCACCAGCGCCGAGACGGCGAGCAGCCGCCCCAGCAGACTCCGCCGCAACGGCAGCCGCGCCCGGCCCTGCTCCCGAAGCGCCGCCCGATCCGCCCGGCCCGGCCCTCGCAGCCGCCCGCCACCCGTTCCCTCTCCCCGGGCTTCGCCCCCGCGCCCCCTACGCACGCCGGGCCGCGGCCTTCGCCGGGTCGGTGAGTTTGTAGCCGACGCCGAACACGGTGAGCAGCCGTTCCGGCCGCCGAGGGGCCCGCTCGATCTTCTTGCGCAGGTTCATGACGTGCACATCGACGGTCCGGGCGCTGATGTAGCGGTCGAACCCGTGCAGTTCCTCCAGGAGCCGCTGCCGGCTGAACACCCGGTCCGGGCCGGCCGCCAGGGCCGCCAGGATCCGGAACTCGCCCGGGGTGCACTCCACCGTCCGGCCGCCCACCGACACCTCGTGCCGCTCCGGGTCGACCACGAGGGCGCCGACGCGCAGCACCGGGTCCTCGGCCACCGGCTCCGGGGCGGCGGGCCGCCGGGTGCGCCGCAGGAGGGTGCGGACCCGGGCCATCAGCTCGCGCGGGCTGTAGGGCTTGGTCATGTAGTCGTCGGCGCCGAGGTCGAGACCGAGCAGGAGATCGTCCTCGGTCGACCGGGCGGTCAGCATCAGCACGGGCAGCTCGCGGTTCTCGGACCGCAGCACCCGCACCACGTCCAGGCCGTCGGCCCGGGGCATCATCACATCGAGAACGAGCAGGTCGGGTTCCCGGTGCCGGACGGCGTCGAGCACGGCGAGGCCGTCGCCCACGATCCGTACGGCATGTCCTTCCCGTTCCAGATAGCGGCGTACGAGCTCGGCCTGCTTCTCGTCGTCCTCGGCAACCATGACGTCTGCGCACACGCCCCCGATCGTAGAGCGGCCGGACTACAGTGCGAGGCCGGGGCGGGTTCCGGTACACGGAAGCCGGGAAGGGAACCGGCGCGTTCACCTGCGCGAGAGCGGGTCGTACCGGTGGAAGGAGACGGGTTTGAGCAGCCTCGGTACCGACGGCGGCGGAACGGCGTACAACACGGTGTCGGGGGACGCCGTCATCGTCGGGCCCGTCCTGATGGCGCACCACATCGAGGGCCTGCGGATGCCGGAACCGCCCCCCGACGTCCCGCCGAGCCAAGGCCCTCCGCCCAGCCGGGTGTTCGTCAACCGGACGAAGGAACTCGCCGGTCTGCGGGACGCCGCCGTGGCCCTGGCCGGTGAACCGGAGCCGGGGATGCTGCTCGTGGCCGGTGTCGGCGGGGTCGGCAAGACGGCCCTCGTCGCCCAGAGCGTACGGCGGGAGCTGAAGGAACTCTTCCCGCAGGGGCAGCTCTACGTCGACCTGGAGGATCTGCGGCGGGACGGTGTCGTCGATCTCGCCGCGGTACTCGGCCGGTTCCTGCGCGCCCTCGGGGTCAGCAAGGACTATGTGCCCGCCGGACTCGCCGAATGCACGGCGCTCTTCCGCAGCGTCGCCGCCGGGAAGCGGCTCCTCGTGATGGTGGACAACGCCCAGCACGCCCCGGAGGCCCGGGCGCTCGTGCCGCCGCAGGGGCTGCTCGTGGTGATCGCCCGCCGGGCCCTGCCGTCGCTGCTGATGGACGGGGCCGTGCTGATCGGCGTCGACCCGCTCGACGAGGCGGCGGGGACGGAGCTCGTACGCCGCTGGCACGCGGACGCCGACGAGGAGACCGCCGCCGATGTCGTACGGCTGTGCGCCGGGCACCCCCTGGCGCTGCGGGCCGCCGTGGAGTGGCTGGCGGCGCGGCCGCATCTGACCCTCGACGACGTGGTACGTGATCTGACGGCAGCGGGGCGGTCCGGAGCGGGCGCCGACGGCGTACGGGAGGAGAGGGTGGCGGTCATGGGTGCGAGCGAGGGATCTCAGGAGGGCGGGGGCGGCGTGGGCGAGGCGGTCGACGCGGTGCTGGACTCGGTGGTCGCCGAGGTGTCCGAGCACACCCGCAAAGTCTACGACCTGCTCGGGATCCTGCCCGGCACGACGGCCACCACGGATCTGCTGCGGGCCACCGGCGCCGTCCGGGTCGACGAGGCGCTCGGCGAGCTCGTCTCGTCCCGGCTCGCGGTCCTGGTGGAGTCGCCGGACCGGCCCCGGCGCTGCCGGCTGCACGACGTGGCGCGGTCCCATGCCCGGCTGCGCGCACGGGCGTTGCCCGAGGACGGGCGGCGGTCCGTCCTGCGGCTCGCCGTGGACTTCTACCGGGACGCGGCCGCGCACGCGGACGCCCTGGTGTTCGGCGACCGCTTCAGGATCCAACCCCCGCCGGTCCGGACCCTGGCCCAACTCTCCCTGAAAGAACCGCTCTTCGTGGGACGGTCCGACGCGCTGGACTGGCTGGACGCCGAACGCGTCAACCTGGAGTACGTCGTTCGCACGGCGGCGGAGCACGAGTGGTACGAGGACGTGTGGCGGCTGTGCGAGTCGCTGTGGGCGCTCTACCACAGCCGTAAACACCTCGCCGACTGCGTCGCGACCGGCCGCCTCGGCATCGAGGCGGCCCAGCACGGGGCCCGCCCCGACGTGGAGATCCGGATGCGGAACCAGGTGGCCCGCGCCGCGTACGAACTGGGCGACCTCGACCACGCGGACGCCGAACTGACCGCCGCCACCGACCTGCTCGGCCTGGCCGCCGACCCCCGGCTGAGCGGTGTGGTGTGGGAGACCCGCGGGCTCATCGCCCTGGCCCGCCAACAGCCCGGCGAGGCACGGGAGTTGTTCGAACGGGCGCTGGGGGCCAACCGCGCGGTGCCGGACCCGCACGGCGTCGCCGTACAGAGCTACAACGTCGCGCAGGCGCTGGTCGCCGACGGACGGTGGACCGCCGCCCTCGACGTACTGGACACGGCGGCCGACGTGGCCCGGGCCGCCGGCGACGACCCCATGCTGCCCCGGATCGACCTGGTACGGGCCCGCGCCCTCGCCGGACTCGGCGAGCTGGACCGGGCGGTGGCCTCGGCGGTCGCGGCGGCCGACGGCGCGGCGGAGCTCAAGCTGCCGGCCAAGTTCGACCAGGCGCTCGCGCTGCTCGCCTCGCTGGCCGAGCGGGCCGAGGAAGAACCCCTGCGGGCCGCGTACGAGGAGAAGCTGCGGGCGTTGCGGCAGTCGATGGGGCTGAAGCCGCCGACGGCCGGCACGGACTGAGACCCTGCCCGCCCGCCTCTCCGATCTTCCTCCTCCTGTTCCCCATTCTCTATCCGGAGCCATGTTGTCCTCGGTGTCATCACTGCTGAGCCGCCCGTCCGGCTGGTTCCGTCGTTCCGGCCGGACGGCCCCGTCCCGCTGGAACACGCTGGACGCGCCGAAGGCCGAGGTGCTCGGAGTGGCCCGGACGCTCACGTCCGCCACCCGGGTGGTGGACGTGATGCATCTGCTGCGGCCCGAGGACGGCATCGAGAAGTACTACACGGTCAATCCCGGATCGGCGTTCGCCGACGGCCTCGACTCCTATCTGTCCGGCCTCGGGATCCACGTGCTGAGCTGGGAGGAGGCGACCCGGCGCCCCTTCGATCTGGCCGTGAGCTGTTCGGTGCATCCGACGATGCGCCGGCTCGACGCCCCGCTGATGGTGCTGCCGCACGGCGCCGGGTACAACCGCCTGGTCACCGAGTCGACGGGCGACGCCCTCGCCCCTGCCGGGCTGTCGCGGCGGGAGCTGATGTGGCGGGGCAAGGTCGTCCCGCAGGCGATCGGCGTCTCCCACCAGGGGCAGATCGACCGGCTCACCGAGATCTGCCCCGAGGCGGCCCCGTACGCCCTGGCCGTCGGCGACTGGTGCTTCCAGCGCATCACCGCGAGCATGTCCCACCGGGACCGGTACCGCTCGCGGCTCGGCGCGGTCGACGGGCGGCGGCTGGTCGTCGTCCACTCCACCTGGAGCGAGCACTCCCTGCTCGGGCGCCATCCGGAGCTGCCGCTGCGGCTGGTCACCTCGCTCCCGGCCGACGAGTTCGCGGTCGCGGCCGTCTTCCACCCCAACGTGTGGGCCCGGCACACCCGGGCCGGGGTGCTGGAGCGGCTCGGGGCCGCGATGGACGCCGGGCTCATGATCATTCCGCCGCAGGAGGGCTGGCGGGCCGCGGTGGTGGCCAGCGACTGGGTCGTCGGCGACCACGGCAGTACGTCGTTCTACTCGGCCGCCGCCGACCGGGTCACGATGCTCGCGGCCACCGGCCTCGACGAGCTGGACCCGCTCTCTCCCGCCGCCGCGTTCGCCCGGGGCGCGCCGCGCCTGGACCCCGAAGGGGACCTCCTCGCGCAGCTGCTGGACGCGGCGCGCCGGCACGACCCGGCGGCGCTGCGGCCGGTCGTCGACGGGCAGCTCGCGTCGGTCGACACCTCCGGCGAGGTGACGCGGGCCCGGATGTACGCGTTCCTCGCCGGGCGCGGGGTCCGGGTGCCGCCGGAGGCGCCGCGCCCCCTTCCCGTACCGGCGCCCGAACCGATGCGACGGGCGCAGGTCACGGCGTACGACGTGACGGGGACCCACGACGCGTGGGGCACCGTCGAGATCCGGCGACGGCCGCTCGTCGCGGGGCACCACACCGAGGCCATCGGCTTCTACGCCGTCACCACCGAGGAGAACCACCCCCACTGGCCCGACGCCGCCGAGGTGCTGGCCCGTACGGTCGCGGACGCGGAGGTGGCCGCGCTCGACTGGATCGCGGACGCGGCCCTGCGCCACGAGAACCTCAACGTCCTGGTCGCCCGGCTGGACGAGACCCGCTGCCTCGTCCAGCTGCGCGGCGGAAGGCAGTTGGAGGCACGCACCGAACGCGCCTGGGGCGCCCGGCGGCCCGCACTCGACCCCGTACTTCTGGGGTCGGCCGTGAACCTGTGGCTGACCGACCTGGAGCGGTCGAAGGACCTGACGGACGGACTGACACTCCGGACCGGGGAGTGGAGCGTCCAGGTGGCCTTCACCCCGCCGACGCCGACCCTGTGATCAAAGATGAGCGAAACAGGGCCCAAGGGTTCACGGAACCTCCTTATAGTGGTGCCGCGTTGATCGTATGGTCACAACGCGCGAAGTCGCCGCCACTGGAGTCCGTACGATGACGAACCCCCCGTCCGCCACGCCCGCGTCCCCGACCGGTACCGGCGGAGGCTGCCCCATGGGCGCCGCCACGGGTGCCGTCGCGCTCGGAGGGCCCGGCTTCGACACCGAACCCCAGGAGCTCTACCGCTCCATGCGGCGCGAGCACGGTCCCGTCGTCCCGGTCGAGCTGCCCGGCGGCGTTCCCGTCTGGCTGGTGATCGGCTACCGGGAACTCCACCAGGTCACCACCGACGGGGAGTTGTTCCCCCGGGACGTCTCCCTGTGGAACCAGTGGGGCAACATCCCCGCCGACTGGCCGCTGCTGCCCATGGTGGGCACGCCGATGCCGTCCATCTACTTCACCGCCGGGGCCGAGCACCGCCGCCATGTCGACATGGTCGTCCCCGCCCTCGAAGGAGCCGACCCCTTCGAAATCCGTCAGCACTGCGAGCAGTTGGCCGACCGGCTCATCGACGCCGTGTGCAGCCGGGGAACCGCCGACCTCGTCGCCGAGTACGCCGAGCCGCTGCCCGTCCTCGTGCTCGCCCGGCTCGTCGGCTTCCCCGACGACGAGGGCGCCGACATCGCGCGGGTGCTCAAGGACCTCGCCGACGGCGGGCCCGGCGCGCAGAAGGCGCACCTGCGCTTCGGCGAGCACATGCAGCGGCTCGTCGCGGACAGGCGGGCCCGGCCCGGCGACGACGTGACCTCGCGGATGCTGGCCCACCCCGGGCCGTTCACCGACGAGGAGTACGCCCTCGACCTGATGGCCATCACGGCCGCCGGGCACCTGACCACCGCCGACTGGATCAGCAACTCCACCCGGCTGATGCTTACCGAGGACCAGTTCGCCGACGCGCTGTCCGGCGGTCGGCACAGTGTCGCCGAGGCCATGAACGAGGTGCTCTGGGAGGACGGCCCCACCCAGATCCTGGCCGGCCGCTGGGCCGCGCGTGACGCCCGGCTCGGCGGCCGGAACATCGCCCGCGGCGACATGCTGCTGCTCGGCCTCGGCGCCGCCAACGCCGACCCCCACATCCGGCAGCAGGTCACCGCCTCCGCCGTCCGCTCCGGGCAGGGCGGCAACAGCGCCCATCTGGCGTTCAGCCACGGCGAGTACCGCTGCCCCTTCCCCGCCCAGGAGATCGCCGAGATCATCGCCCGTACCGGCATCGAAGTGCTGCTGGACCGGCTGCCCGATCTCGAACTGGCCGTCCCCGCCGCCGACCTGGTCCGCCGGCCGTCCGCGTTCCTGCGCGGCACGACCGCGCTGCCCGTCCGCTTCACCCCCGTACGCACGACAGGAGACGCGTTGTGAACTGCCCGCACGCCGAAGCCGCTCAAGCCGGCCGGAACGCCGGGGTCATCACCATCGACCCCATGGTCCAGGACCTGGACGGTGAGACCGTACGGCTGCGCGACGCCGGGGTCCTCGCCCGGATCGACCTGCTCGGCGTCCCGGCCTGGACGGTCACTCGGCACGCCGAGGCGCGCCAACTCCTCGTCGATCCGCGGCTGGTGAAGGACATCGACGCCTGGGGCCTGTGGCAGAGCGGAGTGGTGACACGTGCATGGCCGCTGATCGGCATGATCGACGCCGGTCGCTCCATGTTCACCGTCGACGGCTCCGAGCACCGGCGGCTGCGCACCAAGACCTCGCAGGCGCTGACCCCCCGCCGACTGGAGGCGATCCGCCCGGACATCGAGAAGTTCACCGACGAACTGCTGGACGCCCTCGACGCGGCACAGGGCGAGGACGGGGTCGTCGACCTGAAGGCGGTGTTCGCCCAGCCGCTGCCGATGAAGGTCGTCGGCATGCTGATGGGCGTCGACGAGTCCCAGCACGCCATGCTCACCCGGCAGTACAAGGCGTTCTTCTCCATGCTCACCCCGCAGGACGAACGCCTCGCCCTGCTCGCGGAGTTGGACGTCTTCTACACCGACCTCGTACGGGAGAAGACCGCCCGGCCCACGGACGACCTCACCAGCGCGCTGATCCTGGCCGAGGAGGGCGGCGAACCGCTCACCGAGGAGGAGGTGGTGGGCAACCTCAAGGCCATGGTCGCCGCCGGGCACGAGACCACCATCGGACTCGTCCTCAACGCCGTCCGCGCCCTCCTCTCCCACCCCGACCAGCTGCGCCAGGTGCTCGACGGGGAGATCGGCTGGGACGCGGTGATCGAGGAGACACTGCGCTGGGACACCCCCACCACCCATCTGCTCATGCGGTTCGCCACCGAGGACATAGCCGTCGGCGACGAGGTGATCCGCAAGGGCGAGGGAGTCGTCATCTCCTACCGGGCCATCGGCCGGGACTTCGAGCAGCACGGCCCCGACGCCGACGCCTTCGACATCACCCGGCCCACCCGCAACCGCCACATGACCTTCGGCCACGGCCCGCACATCTGTCCCGGCGCGGCCCTCTCGCGCGTCGAGGCGGGCATCGCGCTGCCCGCCCTGTTCGGCCGCTTCCCCGGACTCCGCCTCGCCGTCCCGGACGAGGAGATCACCAAACTTCCGGTGATGACGCAGAACGACATGGCCGCCTTCCCGGTTCTCCTGGGCTGACGGCGGGGTTGGCCGGGGGCGGGGGAGAGGCCGTATCGCCCGGCCGTGCCCCCGCCCCGGACGTGGTGCTCCGCTCGGCCGGCCCCCTCATCCCCGTGCCCGGGCGGGACCCGGAATTCCGGTCGCCGGGGCCGGGCAAGATCCTGGTTGCCGAAGATTCAACCGTGGTAACTTCGCGTTCAGCCATGTGAGTTGGACCGACTCGGCGGGGGATGGTCGGCGATGAATGCTGTCCCGCACGGGCGCCCGGGACCGGACCTGGCGCAGATCCTGGTCGACGCGCTGACTCTGCTCGACTGCGTCAAGGACCGGACTCAGCGGATCGAGTTCGTGCACGCCGTGGCCTACCGGCTCGACATCGAACTGACCCACCCGGACAGCACCCCTCGCACCGACATGATGTACGTGGTCCGCAAGGTGATCCACCGGCCCGACGGCCCCGAGGCCCTGATCTACGCGGTCCGCGCCGTCTCCGGCAAGGACGACGCCGAGCGGATCGCCGCCGAGGCGGGGATCCGGACCGACAGCGAGCGGCCGGCCCCCTGGCCCGCGCCCCTCTTCGCCGACGACATCGCCCGCCAGGCGCGCCGGCTGCTCGGCGAGGCCACGGACATCGACGCCGGACGGCTGCGCGCCCTGCTCGCCGAGGAACTGCCCGGGGAGCTGCCCGACCACGGGACACCGGCCGAACTCTTCGACCACGCACAGGACATGACCGCCTGCGCCGACGGCCTCCCGGCCGCCGTCGTCCTGGTCGAGGCGGCCGCGGCCCTCTCGGCCGAGCGCGGCGCACCCCTGCGCGCGTGGTCGGACCGCTGGGCCGCGGGCGACCCCACCGCACCGGACCACGACGCCCGGGCGCCCGTCCCCGGGGCGGCCGACGCGCTCGCCGGCTGCCGGGAGCGCCTTAAGCGCCCCGCCGCCCCCGACCCGACCGTGCCCCGCTGCCTGGTCGTGATGGTCGACCCGGCGCGGGACGGCTCACCCGACGTCTTCGTCCGGCACTGGATCAACAAGGTCCCCGGCTACTGGCGGCCGGAACCCGGCACGGTGGAGACCGCCACCCTGGACACCCTGGCCGGGGCCGTCGAACGCGCCGTCGACCGGGGTGAGACGCTGTGGGCCGACCGCCCCGTGGCCGGCGCGGGCCCCGTACACGTCGAATTCCTTCTGCCCTTCGATCTGCTCAACCACGACATGGCCCGCCTGGAGCTGGGTACCCGGACCCCGAGGTCGTGGCCGTTAGGGATGCGCTACCGGGTCCATCTGCGCAGCCTGGACCGGATGCGCGGCGACGCCGGGCAACTGCGCCGCTGGCAGGCCCGCTGGGACCGGCTGCGGACCGCGCCCGCCCCGGCCACCCACCGGTGGCGGGCGGCGGACCGGGGCGGATTCGAACGCTGGCGGGCGCGGCTCGCGGGCGACGAGTCGCTGACCGCGGTCATCCTCGACGAGCCCGCCGTCCAGGGGCACGGCCTGGAGGCGCTTCAGGCCGCCGTCGTCGAGGGCGTCGGTCTCGCCGCCTGGGACCGCAGGCCGCGGAGCACGTCACAGTCCAGCGAGCTCCTCACGCTGCTCCTGGGCCACTCGTACGGACAACTGCCGGAAACGGTGAACAGGTTGAGGGTCGGGGCGGAGATCGATGAGGACGGCCCGCTGTGGCTGGGTCGGCACATCGCCTTCTTCTGGGATGATCCTCACCGACTCGTCGACCGCGAGGAGTTGATGTCGGCATGACCGGGCAGACCCCTGCCGCACCACCGTCGCCGCCACCCCCCTGGTGGGTGTTCCACGCGACCGGAAAGGCGCCCGGGGCCGAGCCGCCGGAGCTGCCCGCACCACCTCCCTGGCGCACCTTCCCCGGGGCACCGCTCCAGCCCCCACCGCCGGACGACGACCGCGCCGCCGAACGCCGCCTCGGCCGGATCCAGGACGGGCCGCAACTGCGCCGCGAGGAGATCGACGCGGTCAACGCGGCCATCCTGCTGCGCCGCCCGCTGCTCATCACCGGTCCGCCGGGCGTCGGCAAGTCCACCCTCGCCTATCTGCTCGCCCGTGAGCTGGGGCTCGGCCGGGTCCTGCCCTGGAGCGTCGTCAGCCGCAGCACACTGAAGGACGGTCTGTACGCGTACGACGCGATCGGCCGCGCCCAGGCCATCGCCGCCTGGCGGGCCGGCGACACCGGAAACCCGCCCGACACCGGAAACCCGCCCGGCACCGGAAACCAGCCCGGTACCGACCCCGAACCCGGCGAAGAGCCGCCCACGCTGGGCGACTTCGTCACCCTCGGCCCGCTCGGCACCGCGCTCCTCGCCTACGAGCGCCCCCGGGTGCTCCTCGTCGACGAGCTGGACAAGAGCGACATCGACCTGCCCAACGACCTCCTGCACGTTCTGGAGAACGGCAGCTACGAGATCCCCGAACTCGTCCGCAGCAACGAGGAGTCGGCGACCGTGTTCACCGACGACCCGCACGGCACGGCGGTCGTCGAGGGCGGCCGGGTCGAGTGCGCGCAGTTCCCCGTCGTGGTCATCACCAGCAACGGCGAACGGGAGTTCCCCGCCGCATTCCGCCGCCGCTGCCTGCCGCTGGAGATGGAACCGCCGGGCCGCGAGCAGCTCATCGGCATCGTCGTCAGCCATCTGCGACAGCGCCCGGAGGGTGTCGAGGCGCTGGTGGACGAGTTCGTCAACCGGCTGCGCGGCGGCGGCACCCAGTCGATCGACCAGTTGCTCAACGCCGTCCAGCTGACCACCGCGGGCGGTTTTCAAGCGGATGCCGACGGGCGTAAACTCCTCGAGATGCTCCTCCGAGACCTCTCGAAGGGCCGCTGATGAACGGCTTGCCCAGGGAGCGTGCTCCGGACTCCGCGTCCGCGTCGGCCGGCTCCTCCGATCGTGCCACCGGCGACCGACCCGAGGGCGGCAGCCCGTACGACCCGGGCGCGGCCGACTGGACGGGGCTCGCCGACGCCGCCTGGCTCGCCGCCGCCCGGATCGGCGCCGACCGCGCCAGCGGACCCGCCCCGGACCGGCCCACCCCCGCCGAACGGCACCCCGACACGCCCGCTGCCGTCCACCCGTCGCCCGACGAGCCACGCCGCGACCGAGCGCCCCGCCCCCTCCTCGAACCGGTCCCCGACCCGCCGGCCCACCCCGCGCGCGACGCCGTGCCCGGGGTCTCCGGGCTGCCGGGGCCACCGGCGTACGAACGGGAGATCCAGACCTCCACGGAACGCGCCGGCACCGGCACCCACCCCGGCCCCGACCGGCTGCCGGGGCGCGGCCCCCGCGCCGTGCGGACGGGCCCGCCGCTGCTGGCCAGGTCCCTGCGCGGGCTGGGCCGCAGGGTGCCCACCGGCGGCCGGAGCGCGCTGGACGAGGAGAGCACCGCCGAGCACGGGCTCACCGACGGGCTCTGGATCCCCTACTTCCTCCCCGACCGCGAGCGCGCCTTCGACCTGGTGCTCCTCGTCGACCGCGCCCCCACCATGCCGCCGTGGCACGGCACCGTCCGGCAGATCGCCGACGAGGCCGCCCACAGCGGAGCCTTCCGCGATGTGCGCACCGTCGGGGTGACCCTGCCGGCCGGAGCAGGCGAACCCGCGCTGCGCTGGCCCGGCGGGCGCGACGGCGACCCCGCCGAACTGGTCGACGGCCGCGGCTCCCGGCTCTTCCTCGTCGTCACGGACGGACTCGCCCCCGGCTGGGCGGGCCCGGGAGCCGACCGGTTACTGGAACGGCTCGCCTCGGGCGGGCCCACCGCCCTCGTCCACCTCCTGCCGCCCTATCTGCGCCACCGCTCCTCGCTGTTCCCCTTCCGCGCCCAACTGGACGCCGGAGGCTTCGGCGCACCGAACCGGCGCTTCCACTGCCGCCCGCCGCTCGGCGCCCACGACCCCGTCCGGCCGCTGCCCGAACCGGACGACGACACCGTGCCCGTACCGGTGCTCAGCGTGCGCCCCGGCTCCTTCCGCGCCTGGGCCGACCTGGTGACCGGCGAACGCGGGGTGCGACGGACGCTGCCGGTCGTGCTGGCGGGCGCGATGGCCAAGGGCGCCTCCGCCCCCGGGCTGCGCACCCCGGTCGTCGACGGCCCCCGCGCGGCGGCCGCCGCCGTACGCAGGTTCCGCTCGCTCGCCGGCCCCCTGGCGCGGCAGCTGGCCGGGCTGCTGGCCCTCGTCCCGATGGACTTCGCCGTCATCGAGGAGCTGCGCGAGCTGGCCCTGCCGGAGGCCGGGCCCGAGCACCTCGCCGAGGTCATGATGGGCGGCCTGATCGACTGGGGCACCGACACCGGTACCGGCACCGATGACGGACCGGACTTCGCCGACGGCGTACGCGAAGCACTCCTCGCCACCAGCACCCGGACCCAACTCGCCCGTACGGTCAACCTGCTGGCGGAGTTGCGGACCGGGCGGGGCCACGGCGCCCGGCTCCGCGCCGCCCTCCACGACCCGGTACGCACCGCCCTGCCCGACACGGAGCCCGGCGCCCGCCCCTGGCTGAGGATCGAACTCGCGGTTCTGCGGGCGCTGGCAGGACCGTACGCCGGCCGGGCCGCCCGGGTGGCCACCCGGCTGGTGCGTCCGCCGCGCGGCACCCCTGCCCAGCCGGGTGAGATCGTCTGGAAACCGATGAAAGACGCCTCGAATTGGGCAAAGCTGCCACCGGAAAGCGTCGTTTCACCAGGAGGACCCGTGCCGCCCACGACACCCACAGCAGCTGACACCTCGGTACCAGCTGACGATCCAGCCCGGAGGGCTCACGCGGAGATGAACGTCAAAGCGCCGGAAGCACGCTTCGTCCGTTCGGGCCAGCCGAAGATCATGGGCAACGTACCGCCCAAGAACCCCAACTTCACCGGCCGCGAGTCCCTTCTCGCCGCCGTGGAGCGGCAGCTGGCCGAGGACGAGACGACGGCGGTCCTCCCGCACGCTCTGCACGGGCTCGGCGGTGTGGGCAAATCGCAGATCGCGGTGGAGTACGTCTACCGCCACAGCGGCGAGTACAACGTCATCTGGTGGATCCCCGCCGAACAGGAAAGCCTGATCCTGGCCGCGCTCGCCGAACTGGCGGCCGGCCTCGGCCTGGAGGTCGGCCCGCAGGCCAACACCGCCGTGCCCGCCGTCCGCGAGGCCCTGCGCACCGGCAAGCCCTTCGACAACTGGCTGCTGGTCTTCGACAACGCCGAGGACATCGACGCGGTGCGCTCGTACTTCCCCAACGGCGGCCCGGGCAAGATCATCGTCACCTCGCGCAACCGGGAGTGGGAGCGGGTCGCCACACCGCTCAGCGTCGACGTCTTCGACCGTGAGGAGAGCATCGCCCTGCTCCAGCGCCGGGCCCGGGGACTGAGCACCGACGACGCGGGCCGGCTCGCCGAGGCGCTCGGCGATCTGCCGCTGGCCGTCGAGCAGGCCGGAGCCTGGCACGCGGCCACCGGCATGCCCGTCGACGAGTACCTCCAACTGCTGGAAGAACGCCGCCCCGAGATCCTCGACCTCGCCCCGTCCCCCGACTACCCGCTGCCCGTCGCCGCCGTCTGGGACATCTCGCTCGGCAGGCTCACTGCCGAGAACCCTGCCGCCCGCCAACTCCTCCAGATCTGCGCCTGCATGGCGCCCGAGCCCATCCCGCTGAACATGCTCCGCGGCGGCCGCAACGTCCAGATCACCCCCGAGCTGGACCCTGTGCTCCGGGACCCGCTGCTGCTCGCCCGCGCCACCCGTGATCTGAGCAAGCTCTCGCTGGTCCGCCTCGACCACAAGGCCGGCACGCTCCAGATGCACCGGCTCATGCAGAACGTGATCGTCGCCCGGCTGGATCCGGAGGAGCGGGAGCGGATGCGCAACGCCGCCCACCTGCTGCTGACCACCGCCAAACCGGGCCTGCCCGCCTCACCGGAACAGTGGTCCACCTACCTCGGACTGCTGCCCCACATGATCGCCTCCGACGCGGTCAGCAGCTCGGACGCCTGGGTGCGCGACCTGGTGTTCGACATGGTCACCTTCCTCTACTACTGGGGCGCGCACGACGCGGGCGCCGACCTGACCCGGCAGGCGTGGGAGGCATGGAGCGAGCAGTCCGCCGAGGACGACCTGCATGTCATCCGGATCACCAAGATGCTCGGCTTCTATCTCCATCACCTCGGCCGGATCGCGGAGGCCGCGGCGCTGAGCGAACAGGCCATGGAAGTCTCGCGCACCGCGCCGATCCCCGAGGAGGAGGTGATCGACTCCATGCTCCAGCTGGCCGGATCGCTGCGGTACCGGGGCGACTTCGAGGCCGCCCGCGAGCTGAGCGCCGAGGCCTACGAGCGGGCGAGCGACCTCTACGGCCCGGAGGACCCGACGACGCTGAGCGCGGCCCACAGCTACGGCCTCTCGCTGCGGGTGAACGGCGACTTCCGGCAGGCGCGGGAGATCGACGAGGAGTCCGCCAGGCAGCGGCAGTTGCTCTACGGCCCGACCAGCGGGCTCACCGTCAACACCCTGAGCGCCCTGGCGGCGGACACCCGCGAGGCGGGCGACTTCCTGGAAGCCCGGGCCCTCCAGGAGTCGACCTACCAGACCTACCGCACCCACTTCGGCCCCACCAACGCGGCGACGATCCGGGCCGCGCTGAACCTCGCGATCTGCCGTCGCCGGGCCGGATTCCTGGAGGGGGCGGCCGAGTTGGTCGAGGACATCCTGGAGCGCTTCACCAGCAGGTACGGTCCGGAGTACCCGGAAACCCTGGGCGCGGCCCTGGCGGCGGTCGTCGACCGCAGGATCGCGGGCCGGCTGGAGGACTCCCGCCGTCTCGGGCGGCAGACCCTCGACGGCTACCGGGACATCTTCGGCGCCCACCACCCGTACACCCTCTGCGCCATGATCAATGTGGCCGCCACCCTGCGGGCGCTGGGTGAAGTGGAGGAGGCCGAGCGGCTGGACACGGTCGCGGGGGAACGGCTCCGCGCGGACCTGGGGGAGCGGCACGTCTACTCGCTGGCCGCCGCGCTGGGCCGGGCCAACGACCATTACGCCCGGCTGGACTTCGCCGGTGCCCTGGAGGTCGACAGCGCCACGCTGCCCCTGCTCACCGAAGTGGCGGGCGAGGACCACCCCTTCACCCTCGTCTGCGTCGCGAACCTCTCCCTGGACCATCGCGGACTCGGCCACTCGACGGAGGCGGACCGGCTCAACGCCCGTGCGGTGGAGGGCCTGACGCGGGTTCTGGGGGAGGAGCACCCGTGGCGGACCTCGGCCCGGCTGCACCAGCGCATCGAGTACGACCCGACGGTGATCCCGTTGTGAGACGACGGACCGGTACGGGGGCGAGCCCGGGGCTGCCAGTCGAGGGAGAGCCGAACTCGGCAACGCGGGGCCGGGGGGAGAGCCGAGTCCGGGGCCGCAGGGCCGGGAGACCGCTGACGGGAAACGTGTGACGGGCCGCGGCTGACGGGTATGCCACTGGCAGGTATGCCGCTGACGGGGGGGCGACACATGACCACGGTCATCTTCATCCACGGCACAGGGGTGCGGCCACCGCACACCGAGGCCCTGAACGCGCGGGTCACGGCCTCGCTCGCCGAGGCCGCCCGGGGCGTGCGGGTCGTGCCGCTCGACTGGGGCGAGCGGTACGGCGCCCGGCTCGCGGCGGGCGGAGCCAGCATTCCGCCCGACGGGTTCGCGGCCACCGGACGGGACGCGGAGGGCGAGGAGGAGGACGAGGAGACCGCCGCCTGGGAACGCCTGTACGGGGACCCGGAGGCGGAGTTGGCCCTGGCCGCCGCGCACGGCCCTGCGGGAGAGACACCCCCGGGCGCGGCGTTCCCGGACGAGGAGTTCCGGGAGCGGCTGGCGGCGCTGGCCGCCCGGGGCGAGGACGTCGCCCCGGAGCTGGGGCCCGGCCTCGGGGCACGGGCCGCCGCCCTCGCCCGCAGCCCCCTGCTCGCCCCGGCCGCCGAAGCCCTCGACGCCGAAGACCTGGCGCCGCTCCTGGCTCGCGCGCTGGCCGCCGCCGTGATCGGGGCAGCCCTGGCGGAGGACGCGCCCGTCCTCTGCGACGGCGCGGCCCGTGACGCCGCCGTGGACCGGATCGCCCGGGAGCTCGGCGCCACCACGCCCGGCTCCACGAGGGGTCCGGTGGGCCGGCTGTTGGGCCGGCCCGTGCTGCGGCTCGGGTCCCGTTACGCGGTGCGCCGCCGTCGCGCCCTCACCGGGGCGGCCCACCCGGCGGCGGGCGACGTGCTCAAGTTCCTCGTACGGGGCGGGCCCCTGCGCTCCGCCCTGCGCGAGCTGGCCGCCGCCGTGGAGCCGCCCGTCGTCCTCCTCGGCCACAGCCTCGGCGGGATCATCGCCCTCGACACGCTGATCGAGGCCCCGCTGCCCGGCGTCCGGCTGCTGGTCACGGTGGGCTCGCAGGCGCCGTTCCTGTACGAGACGGGGGCGCTGCCCCACCTCGACCACCCGGAGCCTCTGCCCGCGCACGTTCCCGGCTGGCTCAACATCCACGACCGCCGCGATCTGCTCGGCTTCGCCGCCGCACCGGTGTTCCCCGGCCGGGCCGAGGACATCGCGACGGACAACCGGCAGCCGTTCCCCGTCGCCCACAGCGCCTACTGGAGCGACCCGGTTGTCTACCGCGCCATCGCGGAGCGGCTGCCGTGAGCGCGGGCCCGGACCGCTCGGCCGCCGTGGCCGGGGCCGACGTCGACCCGGCACGTGTGGTGGCGCTCGTCGTCGGCGTGGAGGCCTATGCGGCGGGACCGCGCTGGACGCTGCCGGGCCCGGTCCGCGACGCCCTGCGGTTCCGGGACTGGCTGCGGTCCACGGGCGTGCCGGACGCCAACATCCTGCTGCACCTGGCCCCGGCGGAGCGGACGGACGCGGTCACCGGCCACCGCGACGCCGACCACGAGACCCTGCGGCGGGTCCTCGTCCATGAACTGCCGACCCGGCAGGGCGACATGCTCTGGATCTGGTGGGGCGGGCACGGCGTCCTGGACCGGGACGAACATCTGCGGCTCTACTGCGCCGACGCCACGGACGCCGACCGGCGCAACATCGACCTGGAGTCCGCCCGCCGCCGGCTGAGCAGCGACGTCCTGCCCGGCTTCGAACAGCAGAACTGGGTCGTCGACGCCTGCCAGACCTTCGAGGAGCGCCACCGCTCCGCCGTGACGATCCCGGACGGGAGCCTCCCCGCCGGGCAGCGCCTGCGGGTCCACCGGCAGAGCGTGCTGCTGGCCGCCGACCGGGGGCAGCGCGCGGCCAACGACCCCGTACGCGGGCAGGGTGTCTTCTCGGACATCCTCCTGCGCGAGCTGGCCGTCCTGCCCGGCGGCCCGGCCCCCGACCCGGAAGCGCTCTTCGCGGCCGTCCGGGGCCGGTTCGACCGGCTGCGCGCCGAGGGGAGCCACAGCCAACTGCCCACGCTTCAGCTGCACCACCCCGGACACACGGAACATCTGCCCGCCCCTCCGGCCCCGCCCGCACCACGGAACGGAGGCGGTCCCGGGGGCGGTCGGGCGGCCGGCGGGCTGGTCCGGGTGGTCGACGCGCTCCTCGCCTATCCGCTGATGAGCGACCGTGACGAACGCCAGGCGATGGTCGCCGAGCTGGACCCCGTCCTGGTGGCTCGAATGCCGCGGCACGTGGTGCCCCGTACGGATGTCCTGGGCATCCTGCGAACGCTGCGGCGGCGCCCGGAAGGCCCCTGGGACCTCTACCGGGCCGTCACGCTGCTCGACGACGACCCGGACCGGGCCGCCGAACTGGAGGAGGCCCTAAGGGAGTTCCTGGCCGAGAATCGACCGGCTCCCTGATCGTCCGGCGTGATCGCACGGGTTTCCGGAAGGCAACCCATTCGTCATGATGGGAAGAGACGGGTGGCATCGTGTGCCGCCGGATCGAAAAGGGGGAACAGGCCTTGCAGCAGACGGCATCGGCCGGTGATCCGGCCGACTACCTGGAGTCCGATGTCGCGGAC
Organism: Streptomyces sp. PTY087I2; assembly: GCF_001687325.1. Lineage (GTDB taxonomy): Bacteria > Actinomycetota > Actinomycetes > Streptomycetales > Streptomycetaceae > Streptomyces. The sequence continues at coordinate 202,500 of NZ_LZRD01000002.1, forward strand.
CTCGCGGAGGTGGACGTCGCCTCCGTGCGCGATCTCGCTCCCGCTCCCGGACGGCGTCTGCTGGAGGAGATCCGAAGAGCGCGCACCAGCACGCTGTCGGAGCCTCCCACCGCTCGCGCCGACTGAGCGCTGTGCGGCCCGCCCCGGGAAAGACCTCGCAGGGGTCGCGTCGGGACCACGACAGAGGAGAGCGGGTGCAGGCACCCATACGGATGCCCGGCCGCTGGTTCGACGAACTGGCCACGGGCGGCGGGTCGGTGGAGGCCATCGGCTTCCTCGCACAGGGTGAGCGGTCCCGACGCCTCCTCCTGATCGGCGAGTTGCTGAGCCGGCTGGAGGAGCGGCCCGCCCTGCTGGGCCCCGCCGACCTCGGTTCCATCTGGCGGACCGTGGAGCGGGCCGAGGCGCGGATGCCGGGCTCCGCCGAGGAGTTGCTGATCGGCCCCCAGGTGGGCAGCTGGCTCGCCCACATCCTGCGCCGCCTGCACGGTACCGCCGTCGGCCCTCCGCTCTGGGTGGACGCCGGGCACCTGGCCGCCGTCGCACTGGTGGCCGTGCTGCGCGCCGGGACGGATGCCGATCTCGTCGTACCGGCGCGAGAAGGCGCGGTGTCCCTGCCGACGCTCGGCCTCGCCCGGCTGCCCGGCGCCCCGCTGCTCGGCTTCCAGCCGGTCCGCGCGCGCGTACGGGACGGGGAGTTGCGGCTCGCCGCGACCGTACAGGACACGGGGGCGACCGCCCTGACCCTGCGCCCGCTCACCGCACCGCAGAGCGCCGTGTGGTGGCCGACGCACCGGCTGCCGGTCGGGAAGGACGGGCCCGAGGTCGCCCTCGACGACACCGACCCCTACCGCGACCTCGACCGCCCGATCCCGCCCCGTCGGCTCACCCCACGTGAACTCGCCACCTGGCAGCGGCTGTTCGCCGAGGCGGTCGCGCTGCTCGACCGCGACCCGGCGTCTGTCTCCGGCTCCGCCTCCGACGGCCCGCCTGATACCGGAAGCCCCGGACCCCGTACCGACATCGACACCGGCCCCAGTCCCCGTACCGATACCAACACCGGCCCCGGCTCCGGCCCCCGTACCACCGCCACCCGCCCCGGCACGCTCCGCCCCGAGGCGATCAGGCGCATCGTCCCCTGGCCCGGGCGGCTGCCGGACGGCCCCGTCGAAGGGCTCAGCGCGTCCACCGCGGACGCGTTCGGCTCCATGGTGGTGGCCGAGCCGCCGAACGGCGCGGCTCTGGCTGAGACGATGGTCCACGAGTTCCAGCACAGCAAGCTCGGCGCGCTGCTCCACCTCTTCGCGATGCTCGACGACGACCGCACGGAGGAGCACTACGCCCCATGGCGCCCGGACCCGCGCCATCTGCCGGGCCTCCTCCACGGTGCGTACGCCTTCGTCGGCGTCGCCGGATTCTGGCGGGACCGGGTCGGGGACCGGGCGGCCGATCCGCTGGACCTGGCGCCCTTCCGGTTCGCGCTCCGCCGCCTCCAGACCCGTACGGTCCTGCGGACCCTCGCGACCCGCGCGGCGCTCACCGGACCCGGCCGCCGACTGGTCGCCGGGCTCACCCGCACCGTCGACGGCTGGCTGCGCGAACCCGTGGACGGGCCGGCCGTGGCGCGGGCCCGTGCGGCGGCGGCCGGGCACCGGGCCGAGTGGCGGCTGCGTCATCTGCGGTGCGGGGACGAGGAGCGCGCCGGGCTGGCGGCGGCGGTGCGCTCCGGGGCCCCGCTCCCGTTTCCCCGGCCGCCCCGGCTCGTCCCGGCGGCGGAACGCACCCACTGGCGTGACGTACGGGGTGCGCTCTACCTCCGCCCGGATGCCGCGGATGCCGCGGATGCCGCGGGTGCCGCGGCGGACAGGGGGCGGGACGGAGCGCCGGACCTGGCACCGGACACCGCGCCACTCCACGCCGACGTCCTGCTGGTCCACGGTGAGGCCGCAGCGGCACGGGAGGCCTACCGGGAGCACGCGGCGGCCGCCCCGGGGGATCCGCATCTGCTGGCGGGGTGGCTGCTGGCGCACAGCGCGCTCCACCCCGGCCACCGGCGGCTCCTCGCCCGCCCCGAGCGGTTCGCCGCCGCCGTCGAGGGGCAGGGGCCTGAGCTGTGGGAGCACGCGGCGCACCGGCTGGCGGCTCCGCGATCACCCGCCTGACCAGCACCGGGACCGATCGGGAGGGGCCCGGGAAGCGTCCCGCAGAGGCCGTCACGCGTGAGGCGCATCACTCTGCGTGAAATTCTCGGCATACATTCTGCCGGACTGGGGAGGGGTCCAGGCCGCTGGTGCGCCGGATGTCGGCCCGCCATGCGCATGCCCTGGCCGAAACCGGAGGGGGCATTTCAGGCACGGAAGGCTAAACACGACATGCTGGAGCTCAGCACCATCCACATCGACGGCACCTGGCGCGCCGCCGTATCGGGCGAGACCCGCACGGTCCTCGACCCCGCCGACGCCACGGTCCTGGCCGTCGTCGCGGAGGGCGGCGTGGCGGACACCGACGCGGCGATCGCGGCGGCGCGGCGCGCCTTCGACGACGGGCCCTGGCCGCACCGGCCCGTCGCCGAGCGGGCCGGGCTGCTGCGCCGGGTCGCCGAGCTGCTCCAGCGGGACCGCGAGGAGATCGCGATCACCGAGAGCCGCGACACCGGCAAGACCCTGGAGGAGGGCCGCGTCGACGTCGACGACGTCACCAACGCCTTCCGCTACTTCGCCGACCTCGTGATGAACGAGAGCGGCGGCCGGGTCGTCGACGCGGGCGACCCCGACGTCCACAGCATCGTCGTCCACGAGCCCGTCGGCGTCTGCGCCCTCATCGCGCCCTGGAACTACCCCCTCCTCCAGGCCAGCTGGAAGATCGCGCCCGCTCTCGCCGCGGGCAACACCTTCGTGCTCAAGCCCAGCGAGGTCACCCCGCTCTCCACCGTCCACCTGATCAAGCTGCTCGCCGAGGCCGGGCTCCCCGACGGGGCCGCCAACCTCGTCACCGGCGCGGGCGACCCGGTGGGCGCCCGGCTCTCCGAGCACCCGGACGTCGACCTGGTCTCCTTCACCGGCGGCCTCGCCAGCGGTACGAAGGTGGCCCAGGCGGCCGCGCCGACCGTGAAGAAGGTCGCCCTGGAGCTCGGCGGCAAGAATCCCAACGTGGTCTTCGCCGACGCGTGCGCCACCGACGAGGGCTTCGACACCGCCGTCGACCAGGCGCTGAACGCCGCGTTCTTCCACAGCGGCCAGGTCTGCTCCGCCGGCGCCCGCCTGATCATCGAGGAGAGCGTCCGCGACCGGTTCGTCACCGAGCTGGCCCGCCGCGCCGACGCCGTCCGCCTCGGCCGGGGCACCCTCGACGGCGTGGAGTGCGGCCCCCTCGTCTCCGCCCAGCAGCTCGCCAAGGTCGAGGCGTACGTCGCCTCCGCCCGCGAGGAGGGCGCGATCGTCCGGGCCGGCGGCGAACGCCCGAAGCCGAGCGACGTACTCCCCGAGGGCGGCTACTTCTACCGGCCGACCGTCCTCGACGGCTGCCACCGCGAGATGAAGGTGGTCCGCGAGGAGACCTTCGGCCCAATTCTCACCGTCGAGACCTTCCGTACCGAGGAAGAGGCCATCACGCTGGCCAACGACACCGACTACGGGCTCGCCGGCGCCGTCTGGACGACCGACGCCGGCCGCGCCCGCCGGGTCGCCGGACGGCTGCGCCACGGCACCGTCTGGATCAACGACTACCACCCCTACCTCCCGCAGGCCGAGTGGGGCGGCTTCGGGAAGTCCGGCACGGGACGCGAGCTCGGGCCGACCGGGCTCGCCGAGTACCGCGAGTCCAAGCACATCTACCAGAACCTCAACCCGCGCCCCCAGCGCTGGTTCGCCGGCTGACGCCTGCGGGGGCCGGGCGGTTCATCCGTATCCGCCCGGCCCCACCCGGCTGTTCGCAGCACCACGTACACGCACGAACCTTGCAGAAGGAGCAGTGACCGATGCCTTCCACCCCCCGCAGCACCGCAGTCCCCGACGGTCAGGTGACCGACTACGTGATCGTCGGCGGCGGCACCGCCGGATCGGTCATCGCCTCCCGGCTCACCGAGGACCCGAACGTCACCGTCACCGTCATCGAGGGCGGCCCCACCGACATCGACCGCGACGACGTGCTGACGCTGCGCCGCTGGCTCGGCCTCCTCGGCGGCGACCTCGACTACGACTACCCCACCACCGAACAGCCGCGCGGCAACAGCCACATCCGGCACAGCCGCGCCCGCGTCCTCGGCGGCTGCTCCTCGCACAACACCCTCATCAGCTTCAAGCCGCTGCCCGGCGACTGGGACGAGTGGGCCGAGGCGGGCGCCGAGGGATGGGACGCGGCCGCGATGGACCCGTACTTCGCCAAGCTGCGCAACAACATCGTCCCGGTCGACGAGAAGGACCGCAACGCCATCGCCCGCGACTTCGTCGACGCCGCCCAGGAGGCGGCCGGGGTCCCGCGCGTGGACAGCTTCAACAGCAAGCCGTTCCACGAGGGCGTCGGCTTCTTCGACCTCGCCTACCACCCCGAGAACAACAAGCGCTCCTCCGCGTCGGTGGCCTACCTCCACCCGCACATCGAGGCCGGCGACCGCCCGAACCTGCGGATCCTGCTGGAGACCTGGGCGTACCGCCTGGAGTTCGACGGCACCCGCGCCACCGGCGTACACGTCCGCACGAAGGACGGCGAGGAGATCCTGCTCCGCGCCGCCCGCGAAGTCATCGTCTGCGCGGGCGCGGTCGACACGCCCCGGCTGCTGATGCACTCCGGGATCGGCCCCCGCGAGGACCTGTCCGCCCTGGGCATCGACGTCCGCCACGACCTCCCGGGCGTCGGCGAGAACCTGCTCGACCACCCCGAGTCCGTCATCGTCTGGGAGACCGACGGGCCCATCCCGGAGAACTCCGCGATGGACTCCGACGCAGGACTCTTCGTCCGCCGCGACCCCGGATCCCGGGGCCCGGACCTGATGTTCCACTTCTACCAGATTCCGTTCACCGACAACCCGGAGCGGCTCGGCTACGAGAAGCCCGAGCACGGCGTGTCGATGACCCCGAACATTCCCAAGCCGCGCAGCCGGGGCCGCCTCTACCTCACCAGCGCCGACCCCGAGGTCAAGCCCGCCCTGGACTTCCGGTACTTCACCGACGAGGACGACTACGACGGCCGCACCCTCGTCGACGGCATCAAGCTCGCCCGGGAGATCGCCCGCACCGAGCCGCTGGCGCACTGGCTCAAGCGCGAGGTCTGCCCCGGCCCCGAGGTCACCTCGGACGAGGACATCAGCGAGTACGCCCGCAAGGTCGCCCACACCGTCTACCACCCGGCGGGCACCTGCAAGATGGGCGCCGCCGACGACCAAGCGGCCGTCGTGGATCCGCAGTTGCGCATCCGCGGCCTTCAGGGCATCCGGATCGCCGACGCGTCCGTCTTCCCGACCATGCCCGCCGTCAACCCGATGATCGGCGTCCTCATGGTCGGCGAGAAGTGCGCCGAACTCCTCGCGGACCAGGCGCGTGACACCGCGCCGGCCGCGGGAACCAGCACCAGCACCGGAGGCGATGCCCGATGACCGGAACCGACACCCTCAAGGCCACCGGCCCCTCCGGGAACGCGGGAGCCACCGGAGCCGCCGGAGCCGCCGGAGCCGACGAGAACCCGGTGTTCTCCGTACGGAACCTCTGGAAGGTCTTCGGCCCCAAGGCCGACCGGATCCCCGGCAGCGAGCACGCCTCCCTCCCGCCCGCCGAACTGCGCGAGGCCACCGGTTGCACCGCCGCCGTCCGCGACGTCTCCTTCGACGTCCGCAAGGGTGAAGTCTTCGTCGTCATGGGCCTGTCGGGCTCCGGCAAGTCGACCCTCGTACGCTGTCTGACCCGGCTGATCGAGCCCACCAGCGGCACCCTCGCCATCGACGGCGAGGACGTCCTCGCGATGGACCGGGCCCGGCTGCGCGAACTGCGCCGCCACCGCGCCGCGATGGTCTTCCAGCACTTCGGACTCCTGCCGCACCGCACGGTGTTGGACAACGTCGCCTACGGCCTGGAGATCCAGGGCCTCAGCAAGGCCGAACGCCGCGCCAAGGCAGCCGAGTTGGTGGTGAAGGTCGGCCTCGAAGGTCTTGAGGACCGCCGCCCCTCGCAGCTCTCCGGCGGCCAGCAGCAGCGTGTCGGGCTCGCCCGCGCGCTCGCCGTCGACCCGTCCGTCCTCCTCTTCGACGAGCCGTTCAGCGCGCTGGACCCGCTGATCCGCCGCGAGATGCAGGACGAGGTGGTCCGGCTGCACCGCGAGGAGGGCCGCACCATGGTCTTCATCACCCACGACCTCAGCGAGGCCCTGCGGCTGGGCACCCGGATCGCGCTCATGCGCGACGGCGGCATCGTCCAGCTCGGCACCCCCGAGGAGATCGTCGGCTCGCCCGCCGACGACTACGTCCGCGAGTTCGTCCGCGACGTCCCGCGCGAGCAGGTCCTCACCGTCGCCACCGCCATGCGGCCCGCGCTCGCCGGGGAGAGCGAGCGCGGCCCGGCCGTACGCCCCGACGCCACCGTCTCCGAGGCCATCGAAGCGGTCTCCCGCTCCGGCGACCCCGTCGCCCGCGTGATGGACGGCGGCCGGCTCGTCGGCGTCGTCGACCACGCGTGCCTGCTCGCCGTCGTCGCCGGAACGACCGCTTCCGCCGCCCCGGAGGCTTCCGGCACCCCCGACGACGCGTCGGACGCACCGGACGGCTCCCGCGAGGTGACCCTCTGATGGCCACCGCAGAGGCCACCCCGGCCCGCCCCGCCGCCACCGCGGGCGCGAGCCGGGGCCCGCTGGCCGCCCTCCGCGACCGCCCCGCCGCCGCGAAGCTCCTGCTGCTCGCGCTCGTCGCCGCCGTCGTCGTGCCCGTCGTGCACGGCCGCTGGGGCGGCGGGATCTGGCCCGAGGCGCTGACCGCCGACCTCTCCGCCCCGCTCGGCGACGTCACGGACTGGATCGTCTCCAACCGCGACAGCCACCCGCTGTTCCTCTACTTCTTCGGCCACATCAGCAACGCCGTCGTCCTCTCCGTACGCGGCGTCTACCTGGTCCTCCTGGCCCTCGGCTGGGCCGGCGTCACCGTGTTCGCCGCCGCCGTCGCCTGGCGCGTCGCCGGGCTACGGCTCGCCCTCACCGCAGGCGTGTCGTTCCTGCTCTGCGGGCTGCTCGGCATGTGGGTGCCGACCATGCAGACGCTCGCGCTGATGGTCGTCGCCGTTCTCGCCTCCGTCGTACTGGGGCTGCTCCTCGGCCTCGCCGCCGGGCTCTCCGACCGGGTGTTCCGCATCCTGCGCCCGGTGCTCGACACCATGCAGGTGCTGCCCGCGTTCGCCTATCTGCTCCCGGTGGTGCTGGTGTTCGGCATCGGCGTGCCCGGAGCCGTCCTCGCCACCGTCGTGTACGCGGCTCCGCCGATGGCCCGGCTCACCGCGCTCGGCCTGCGCGGCGCGGACAGCGGCGTCATGGAGGCCGTCACCTCGCTCGGCGCGACCGGACGGCAGCGGCTGCTGAGCGCCCGGCTCCCGCTGGCCCGCAAGGAACTCCTCCTCGGCCTCAACCAGACCATCATGATGGCGCTCTCCATGGCCGTCATCGCCTCCGTGATCGGCGCGGGCGGCCTCGGCGACCGCGTCTACCAGGCGCTGTCCTCCGTGGACGTCGGCGCCGCCCTCGCCGCGGGCATCCCGATCGTGCTGCTGGCCGTCGTCCTGGACCGTACGACCGAGGCGGCGGGACGCCGGATCGGCGCCGAGCCCACCGGCCCGGCCCTGCTGCACGGATGGCGCGGCTGGTCCCTGGCCGCCCTGGTCACCGCGGCCGTCGCCGCCGTCGGACGGGCGGCCGACGGCCAGGTCTGGCCCGACGGTGTGACCGTGGCCATCGCCGGACCGGTCAACACCGCCAAGGACTGGATGGTCGACCACCTCTACACCGGGGTGCCCGTCGTCGGCGGCACCGCCGACCTCGCCTCCCACTTCACCAGCGGCGTCCTCAACCCACTGCGCAGCGGGCTGACCGGTCTGCCCTGGTGGTCGGTGCTGCTGATCGTCGCCGCCCTCGCCTGGACCATCGGGACCTGGCGCACCGCCGCCACCGCCGTCCTCGCCATGGCCGCGATCGGCGTACTCGGCGTGTGGGAGCCCTCGATGGACACCCTCAGCCAGGTGCTCGCCGCCGTCGCGGTCACCCTGGTCATCGGCTTCGGCGTCGCCGTCGGCGCGGCCCGCAGCGAGCGCCTGGAGCGGCTGCTGCGACCGGTTCTGGACGTCTTCCAGACCATGCCGCAGTTCGTCTACCTGATCCCCGTCGTCGCCCTGTTCGGCGTCGGCCGCGCCCCCGCAGCCGCTGCCGCGGTCGTCTACGCGCTGCCCGCCGTCATCCGCATCACCACCCAGGGGCTGCGGGGCGTCGACCCGGCGGCGATGGAAGGCGCGCGCTCCCTCGGCGCGACCCCGGGCCAGCAACTGCGCCAGGTGCAGATCCCGCTGGCCAGGCCGTCCCTGCTGCTCGCCGTCAACCAGGCGGTCGTCCTGGTCCTCGCCGTCGTCATCATCGGCGGACTCGTCGGCTCCGGCGCCCTCGGTTACGACGTCGTCTTCGGCCTCGCCCAGGGCGACCTGGCCACCGGACTCGTCGCCGGAGCGGCGATCGTCTGCCTCGGCCTGATGCTCGACCGGGTCACCCAGCCCACCACCCGCCGCCAGCGACAGGAGAGCTGAGATGAACCGCTCCCGTACGCGCCTGATCACGGCGCTGTCGTCGGCCGCCGCCCTGCTCGCCACGGCGGGCTGCGGCGCCGCCGACATGACCAAGCAGGCCTCGCCGTTCGCGGCCCCCGCCGGGGTCAAGACGGTCACGCTCTCCGTCCAGTCCTGGGTCGGCGCCCAGGCGAACGTCGCCGTCGCCGAGCAGCTCCTCAAGGAGGAGCTGGGCTACCGCGTCGACCTCGTCCAGACCGACGAGGTCCCCGCCTGGGACGCCCTCAGCCAGGGCCGCGTCGACGCGATCCTGGAGGACTGGGGCCACCCGGACCAGGAGAAGCTGTACATCGACGAGAAGAAGACCATCGTCCGGGGCGGCGACCTCGGGGTGACCGGCCACATCGGCTGGTACGTGCCGAAGTACTGGGCCGACAAGAACCCCGACGTCACGGACTGGAAGAACCTCAACAAGTACGCGAAGGAACTCCGGACCGCCGAGAGCGGCGGCAAGGGCCAGCTGATGGACGGCTCACCGTCCTACGTCACCAACGACGTGGCCCTGGTGAAGAACCTGGACCTGGACTACAAGGTGGTCTTCGCCGGCTCCGAGGCGGCCCAGATCACCCAGATCCAGCAGTTCGCCAAGGAGAAGAAGCCCTTCCTCAGCTACTGGTACCAGCCGCAGTGGCTGTTCAACGAGGTGCCGATGGTCGAGGTGGAGCTCCCCGAGTACACGGACGAGTGCGCGGCCAAGGACCCGGCGGACATCGACTGCGCGTACCCGACGACGCCGCTCCAGAAGTTCCTCAACGCGGACTTCGCCGAACGCGGCGGGGACGCGTCCGCGTTCCTGAAGAAGTTCCACTGGTCGGAGAAGGACCAGAACGAGGTGTCCGAGATGATCGCCTCGCAGAAGCTCACTCCCCAGGAGGCGGCGAAGCGCTGGATCGAGCGCCACCCGGACGTCTGGAAGAAGTGGCTGCCGAAGGACTGACGCTGTCCGGCGCCCGGCTCCTTGAGAGGAGCCGGGCGCCGTCCCCGCTACCGCGCCCGGACCGTCGCCGTGACGTCCCGGTCCGGCTGGAGCGTCAGGCCTGTCACCGGGGTGATCTCGCCCGGGTCGACGTCGAGGGTGAAGCGGCGGGCCAGCACGGCCAGCAGGAGGACGGCCTCCACCATCGCGAAGCGCGTACCGATGCAGACCCGGGGCCCGCCGCCGAACGGGAACCACGCGTACTCCGCGATCTCGTCCCCGTCCTCCGCGTCCCAGCGCTCGGGCCGGAACTCCTCCGGCTCCGGGAACCACCGCGCGTCGCGCTGCGTGGCCCACTGGCTGCTCCACACCCGGGTGCCCTCCTCGATCGGCAGGCCCCCGATCGTCGCCCCTTCCTTCGCGACCCCGGTGATCAGCCAGACCGCCGGGTACAGCCGCAGGGTCTCCTTCACCACGGCCTGGGTGTACGTCAGCCGGGCGTAGTCCTCGAAGCCCGGCTCCCGGTCGCCGAGCACCCGGTCCAGCTCCTCGGCGAGCGCGTCGCGCACCCGGGGGTTGCGGGCGAGCAGATACCACGCCCACACCAGCGTCGTGCTCGTCGTCTCGTGGCCGCCGATGTACAGCGTGACCGTCTCGTCGCGGATCTCGTCGTCGGTGAGGTGCGTCCCGCTCTCGTCGACGGCGGTGAGCAACCTGCTGAGCAGGTCGGGGCGTTCCTCCTCGCCGTCCCGGTGCCGGGCGACGACCCGGCCCACCTCGGCGTCGATGACGGCGGCGGCCTTCTTGATGCGCGCCCGGCCCGGCGTGGGCACCCAGTCGGGGAGCAGCGCGCCGATCCCGGCGAACTCCTTGCCGATCTCCATCTGGGCGACGTCCATCGCGCGGCCCATCGCCTCGGAGTCGGCCGGGGTGTCCACCCCGAAGATCGTGCGCACGGCGATCTTCTGCGTCAGCGCGGCCATCTCCCGCTTGACGTCGATCCGTTGGCCGTCCGACCAGCGGTCCGCCAGCTCCACCGCCGAGGCCGCCATCGTGGCCGCGTACGACTTCACCTGCTTGGGCCGCACCGAGGGCTGCACCAGCGAACGCTTGCGCCGCCAGTCCGGACCCCGCGCCACGATCATCCCGTTGCCCAGGACGGTCCGGAAGGCGATACCGAGCTTCGGCTGATCGAAGGTGTGCTCCGTCTCGGTGAGCAACTCGCCTATGCAGTCGGGGTCGGCGAGAAAGACACACCGGTTGCGGCCGAACCGCCAGCGCACCATGTCCCCGTGCCCACGCAGGAGTTCGAAGAAGGCCAGCGGATTTTTTCCGAACTGCGGCAGATTCCCCACCAGCGGCAGCCCCTTGGGCCCCGGCGTGAACGCGTGGCCGCGAGGCGGGGTGTCGATCGCCGGACCGGTCTGCGTGGACATCGAGGAACTCCGCTCCCTGGGGCGCGCCACTGCCCGGCGCGCAACCGTTCGAACCCCATCGAACAGGATGGGGGCGGCACTCCACCAGGGCGCCGACGGGGCGTGGCCGAAACCCGTCAGATGCCTTACGGAGTACGCGAGTTGTCGAGGGTAGCCGCAGCGGCCTCTGGATTCGAACAGGGGCCGCGGGCGGAGTTTCGTCCCCGTGCGAGAATCCCGCCATGCCGATGGATCCGCCCGCGTCCCGCCGGGTCGCAAGGGCGCTGGGCTACCGGGAGACGGGCCGTCAGCTGAGCGTACGGCCGGCTTGACCGGATCCGGAGCCCTGCCCGCTGCCAGGCCGGGGCACCACGACGATCTGGACGTCGTCCTCGTACACAACCCTGCCGGGATCCACGGACTCCAGCCGCTCGCACGGCACACCGTGCGCGGCCAGCAGCGCGAGATAGCCGGGGGCTGCGCTCGGTGCTCTGGAACCGTACGTACGTCGTCGTGCTCATCCCGTTCCCTTCTGCTGCGGCGCGGGTGCCCCCGGCCTCGACGATCCGCCCTGTGCCGGGAGTCAGGATCGTCGAGGCCGAGGAGAGCCGCCATACGGGCGCGGGGTCGGCGTGCCGGTCAGACGCCGGGCGGTACGTGGGACGGGCGGCCCCGGCCGCGTGTCAGGGAGTAGCCGAACACGGCTGCCAGCGCGGTGAGTACGCCGCCGCCCACGGTCCACAGCCAGCGGTCGGTCCACCAGCCCGAGGACCAGCCGTCCTCCGGCTCACCGGCGGACGGCACGCGCGGCGCGGCCGAAGCGTCCGCGTCATCCGTGTCGCTCGCCTTGGCGACCGAGACCCCCGGGACCAGCGGTTCGGCGAGAGTGCCGCCCCCGTCGTGGGCGCCGCCCAACTCCTTGATGCTCGTCCTCGCTTCCACTTCGACCGGCAGGCCCAGGTCGGCGGCGGGCAGGTCCACCACGGTGAGGCGGATGTAGTAGCTCCCGGGCAGCGGGTCGTTGGCCCACGGCTCGGACCAGGACCGCACGGGGCGCAGGACGCAGGACAGCTCGACGGTGGCCGCGTCGGCCGCCGCCTTCCTGGTCTGGTGCCCGTACATGCAGGCCTGGCGGCGGCGCAGCCCGTCGTACACGTCGACCTGCCAGGTGGACGTACCGCGCCGGGCGGCGCTCTCGGGCAGCTTCACCGTGGCCTCGACGGTGGGCCGCTGACCGGCGTCGGCGGGGAACACCCAGTACAGGTAGTCGCCGGCCGAGGCCTGGGCGGTGCCGGACTGGCCCTGCTTCAGGGCGGTCGCCGTACGGAACGTGGTGCCGGCCTCCGTGGGTCCGGCCTCGTCCCCGGCGGGGCTCGCGCTCGCCGACGGGTCGTCCGCGAGCGCCGGGCCGGCCGTGGTGAGGAGGGTCAGCCCGGCGAGCAGCGCGCCGGTGAGCGCACGTCGTATGCCGCGGGCGCGGCGAGGGGTCCTGGTCATCAGTTGGTCCTCCAGACGGCGATGCGCCAGCGCGAGATCCAGCCGGTCAGCAGGCCCGCGACCAGTCCGGTCAGAACGAGCACGCCGAGCAGCCACCAGCCGCGGCCGAGCCCGAAGGCGGCGACGTCCGAGGCGTTGTCCGGGCCGTCCACGAGGTCCACGGTCAGCTCGACCGGCAGGCCGGGGGACCGCTTCACCGAGGCGGGCGCGGAGAAGGAGTGGGCGAGCTGGAGGCAGACGGTCTCGGCGGCGGGCTTGCCGTCACCGTCGTCGCCGTCCTCCACCTCGGGCTTCGGATAGCGCAGCCCGGACGAGACGACGTCCGTACGGCCGGTCCCGGCTTCGGAGCCCCGGACGATCTCACGTCCGTGCACGGTCACCGCGCGCAGCAGGACCCCGTAGTCGTTGTCCACGGCGCGGTCGGCGGCCACGCTCGCTGAGGCGCGCAGCTCCTGACCGGGCAGCACGTCGACGCGGTACCAGCGGTGTCGGCCGATCTCCGCGCGGTCGGTGAAGAGACCCGGCTTCAGCTCGGGCGCGCCGGAACAGCTCTCGGCCCCCTCGGTCGCCACCGGAGTGACGACGGGCTCGGCGGCCCGGTCCACCAACTGCTTGACCCGGTCGGAGAGTTCTTCCTTGTGCTGGACGGCGGTGTACGTGCCGCCGGTGGCCTCCGCGATACAGGTCAGCTGCTGGCGGATCTTCGCGTTGGGCACAAGCCCCAGCGTGTCCACGACCAGGTGGGTGCCGCGGGCCGCGATCTCCCGGGCCACCTCGCACGGGTCGAGCGGCCCGCAGGTGTCCTCGCCGTCCGTGATGAGCACGATCCGCCGCGAACCGTCCCCGCCCTCCAGATCGTCGGCCGCGCCGAGCAGGGCGGGCCCGATCGGGGTGAACCCGGTGGGGGCGAGGGTGGCGACCGCGGTCTTGGCCTCCGTACGGTCGAGGGGGCCGACCGGGTAGAGCTGCCGGGTGTCCTTGCACCCGACCTTGCGGTCCTCACCCGGATAGTCCGCACCGAGCGTCCGGATACCGAGCTGAACCTGTTCGGGCACCGCGTCCAGAACGTCGTTGAACGCCTGCTTGGCGGCGGCCATCCGGGACTGGCCGTCGATGTCCCGGGTGCGCATGGAACCGCTGACGTCGAGCACCAGCTCGACCTTGGGGGAGGGGGCGGCGGGGGCTTCGTCGGCGGCGGCGGGGATCGCGGTGCCGAGCCCGGCGGCCAGGGTGGCGAGCGCTATGCCCACCCCGGTCGTCAGCCGTTTTCTAGTGATCATCGCCGGATCTTATGGAAAATCAGTTCGTATTCCCAACCCGGGGCTTCGAGGACGGCTGCCGGTGCCGGGCGGCATGGTTCGCGCCCTACGGAATCTGCCTAGGCTGCGGGCATGGGGATGGATCTCACGTTGTTCATGGTGGACTGGGAGCGGTTGGGCGCCGTCCCCGTCGAGGACCGGATCGGCCTGCTGGAAGACATGGTCTGGCCGTGCGATACCGAGGAGTTGTACGACCCCGGGCGCGGGCCGGCCGACGGCTGGCTCTGGTCTCCGGGTCCGGAGCCGGCTTGGTGGGCCCAGTACAGCTTCGTCACCACCACCGGCGCCCATGTGCCGCATGCCCGCGCGGGCTCCGCATGGGCTGACATGCGGTTGCTCGTCGATGCTTCCGTGCGTGAGTCGATGGACACCTTCCTCGACGGTCTGGTCCGGGACGCGGGGCCGGCCTTCGCCTGTGACGGGGGATTCTTCCCGCCTGCCGCCGACCCGCGGCATCCGGACGTCCTGCTGGCCTGCCCGCCCGAGGTGCTGCCGGGCAAGGTGCGGGCCTGGGAACGGGTGGAGCCGCGTCTGGAGGAACTGAGGGAGCCGTTCGCCGCCGAGTGTGAGGGCTGGGCGGGCCGCCCGGAGTCCTTCGATGACTTCACCGCGCTGGTACGGGAATGGGGCGCCGTGACGACGACCGCCGCCGGTCGCGGCTGGGGTCTGGTGGGCCTGCCCTGATGCCCTGGCGTCAACGGCAGATCGCCCCCCGCCTTCGCCCGCCCGTTCAGCCGCCCAGCAGTGGCCCCGACGCCCGTTCCAGGACCGACGTGACCCGCTCCCACGTCTCCGTGTCCCGTTCCACCGGCGGCAGCTGACGGTCCGTGCCGGACTTCTGCCAGGTCGTTGCCAGGGCCACCGGGTCGCCGCCGCCCGCCGCCGAGGCGGCCAGGGCCGCCGCGCCCAGGGCGACCAGTTCTCCGTTGCCCGGGATGACCAGCGGGCGGCCGGAGAGGCGGCGTACCGTTTCCACCCACATCCGGCCCTGCGCCCCGCCGCCGATCAGGCGCAGCGGGCGGGCGGCGACCTCGGGGGCGTTCGGGTCCAGGCCGCAGGCCGACAGCAGTTCGTCCGTGGCGCGCAGTACGGTCACGGCCGCGCCCTCGTAGGCGGCGCCCAGCAGCTGCTGCCGGGTCGTGTCGTGGCGGAGTCCGGTGAGGAGGCCGGAGGCGGTCGGCAGGTCGGGGGTCCGTTCGCCGTCGAGGTACGGGAGCAGGACCGCCTCGCCGCCGGGTGCCGCGTCCTCGCGGTCCAGGCCCAGCAGGGCCGCCACTTTGTCCACGGCGAGCGTGCAGTTGAGGGTGCAGGCCAGCGGGAGGTACGTGCCGTCGGCGGCGGCGAACCCGTTGAGCGCGGGGGACGCGGGCCGGGTGCGGGAAGCCGCGAACACCGTGCCGGAGGTGCCGAGGCTGAGGGCCGGGTGGTCCAGCAGCCCCTCGCCGCCCAGCCCGAGGCCCACGGCCGCGCTCATGTTGTCGCCGGTGCCGGCCGCCACCGCGATGCCCGCGGGCAGCCCGAGCGCCTGGGCCGCCGCCTCGGTGAGCGAGCCGATCCGGGCCGCCCCCGTGGGTGCCACCTCCGGGAGCAGGGCCGCGTCGAGGCCGAGGAGTTCTAGCAGTTCGGGGTCGTACGCACCCGTCGCGGTGGAGTACCAGCCGCTGCCCGAGGCGTCCCCCGGGTCGGTGGCCGCGACACCCGCGAGGCGCTCGGTCAGGAAGTCGTGGGGGAGCCGGACGCCCGCCGCGTCCGCCGCGCTCGCCGGGTCGTTCTCCCGCAGCCACTGCCACTTGGAAGCGGTGATGGACGCCACCGGTACGGACCCGGTCCGCGCCGTCCAGGCCGCCGGTCCGCCGAGCGCCTCGGTGAGAGCGGCCGCCTGCGGCGCGGAGCGGGTGTCGTTCCACAGCAGCGCGGGGCGCAGCGGGCGTCCCGCCCGGTCCAGCACGACGAGCCCGTGCTGCTGCCCGGCCACCGCGATCCCGGTGACCGCGCGGCCGGGCAGACCGGACTCCTTCAGCCCGGCGGCCACCGCGTCGCACAGCGCCCGCCACCAGATCTCCGGATCGCTCTCCCGGGCCCCCGCCTCTCCGGTGACCACATGCGGGGCGCGCCCCACGGCGAGCCGCTCACCGGTCCCGGCGTCGATGAGGACTGCCTTGGTGGACTGCGTCGAACTGTCCACGCCGATGACGACGGCGGGTGACGGCATGGTGGCCTCTTTCGCGCTGCGGGTGCTGGACGGCTGATGATCACGTGCCGATCATTCGGCTGCGGCATGAACAAATTACGGGATGCGTGAGCCGCTGCACAGGGGGGTGTGGGTGTTCCTCGCGGCCGGGGGGTTCCGTGCCCGGGGTGCGGTGTGCTTGATTAGTCATGACACTGAACAAATAGGGGTGCCGGGCTCGCCGCCGGGCGTCCCGACGGCAGGCGAAGGCGGTCGGACGACGATGACGGAACGCTTCACCCCCACCCCCGAGGACAAGTTCAGCTTCGGCCTGTGGACCGTGGGCTGGCAGGGCCGGGACCCCTTCGGCGACGCGACCCGCGCGGCCATCGACCCCGTCGAGTCCGTGCGGCGGCTCGCGGAGCTGGGCGCCTGGGGCGTGACCTTTCACGACGACGACCTGATCCCCTTCGGCGCACCGGAGACCGAGCGCGAGAGGATCGTCAAGCGCTTCCGGCAGGCGGTCGACAGCAGTGGACTCGTCGTGCCCATGGTGACGACGAACCTCTTCACGCACCCCGTCTTCAAGGACGGCGGGTTCACCGCCAACGACCGCGACGTACGCCGCTACGCCCTCCGCAAGACCCTGCGCAACATCGACCTCGCCGTCGAGCTCGGCGCGAAGACGTTCGTGGCGTGGGGCGGCCGCGAGGGCGCCGAGTCCGGCGGGGCGAAGGACGTCCGCCTCGCCCTGCACCGGATGAAGGAGGCCTTCGACCTCCTCGGCGAGTACGTCACCGAGCAGGGCTACGACCTCCGCTTCGCCGTCGAGCCCAAGCCCAACGAGCCGCGCGGCGACATCCTGCTCCCCACCATCGGCCACGCCCTCGCCTTCATCGAGCGCCTGGAGCGCCCCGAACTGGTCGGCGTCAACCCGGAGACCGGGCACGAGCAGATGGCTGGGCTCAACTTCCCGCACGGCATCGCCCAGGCCATGTGGGCGGACAAGCTCTTCCACATCGACCTCAACGGCCAGTCCGGCATCAAGTACGACCAGGACCTCCGCTTCGGCGCCGGCGACCTGCGCCAGGCGTTCTGGCTCGTCGACCTGCTGGAGAGCGGCTACGAAGGCCCGCGCCACTTCGACTTCAAGCCCCCGCGCACCGAGGACTACGACGGCGTCTGGGCCTCGGCCGCGGGCTGTATGCGCAACTACCTCATCCTCAAGGAGCGGGCCGCCGCCTTCCGCGCCGACCCCGAGGTGCGGGCGGCGCTGCGGGCCTCGCGCCTGGACGAACTGGCGCGCCCGACCGCGGGGGACGGCCTGGCCGAACTGCTCGCCGACCGCACGGCGTACGAGGAGTTCGACGTGGACGCGGCGGCGGAACGCGGCATGGCCTTCGAGGCGCTGGACCAGCTCGCCATGGACCACCTGCTGGCCGTGCGCTGACGTACGGTCTGATGCGCACGGTGAGCACGGGCCCGTCGGCGTACCGGACGGGCCCGGGCCCACCGACGTACCGCGTGCACACGGGCCGGTGCCTCCAAGCCCCGGCCCGCCCCCCCCATCACCCGCCCGACGCCTCCGCGTACGCCACCGGATCGTCCAGCACGTCCTGCACCACCAGCGCCGCCGCCCCCCGCGCCGCGTCGCCCGCCACCGACGACGCCCGGAGCCTGCCGCTGCCCGGCGACCAGAGGCCCGACACCACCCGGCCCGTCAGCTCCTCGTCGGCGGGCGGCGCCAGCCACGGCATCAGGCCCCGGTAGATCCCGCCGAGCACCACCGCGTCCGGGTCGACCAGGTTCACCGCCCCCGACAGCACCCGGCCCAGCATCCGGCCCGCCTCACCGATCGCGGCCACCGCGCGCGGGTCCCGTGCCGCCGCGCGCCGCTCCAGCTCCAGCACCCCGGAGGCGCCACCGACCCCCTCGATCCCGGCCGCCCGCAGCAGCGCCGCCTGTCCGGCGTACTGCTCCAGGCACCCCCGCGACCCGCACCGGCACTCCGGACCCGCCGGGTCCACCACCACATGCCCGATCTCCCCGGCGAACCCGTGCGCTCCGCGCAGCAGTTCGCCGTTCAGGACCAGCGCCCCGCCGACCCCGATCTCACCGGTCAGATAGAGGAAGCTGCGGACGTCCCCCAGCCCGCCGAACCACAGCTCGGCCAGCGCCGCGAGATTGGCCTCGTTCTCCGATGCGACCGGCAGCGCCGGACGGCCGGGGCGCAGGGCGGTGAGCGCGTCGGCGAACAGCTCCTGCGCCGGGACCTCGTTCCAGCCGAGGTTGGGGGCCTGCCGCACCGACCCGCCGGAGACCAGACCCGGCAGCGCCAGCGCCGCGCCCACCGGACGCAGCTCCTGCTCGTACGCCGACTCCAGGGTCCGCGCCGCGAGCCGGGCCGCCCGTGCCAGCGCTTCTTCGGCGGGCGCGCCCCGGTTGTCGAGATGCTCGGTCTGCCGGACCCGGCCGGTGCCCGCCAGATCCACCACGCACACCGAGACGTAATCGATGTTGATCTCCACACCGAGCCCGGCCGGACCGGTGCGCGCCACCTTGAGCGCGGTGCCGGGGCGGCCCGCCTGGCCGCTGAACGTCTTGCCCGACTCGGTGAGGAACCCGCTGTCCATCAGCTGCTCGACGAGCGAGGACACCGCGGCCCGGGTCAGCCCGACCCGGGCCGCCACTCCGGCGCGCGTGGCGTCGCCGCGCTCGCCCTCGTCCCGCACGGCACGCAGTACCAGGCTCAGATTGTGCCGTCGCACGGTGTCCTTGTCGGCCTTGGGCCCCAGCGGCGTGAGGATGCTCTTCATATCGTCGCCGAGCCTATGCGATGAGGGGCTCAGGGCGGACGGTGCGGGACGGGCGGCCCCGGCCCTCGGCCGGAAACCACCCGGGGGTGCCCGGCCCTGATCCGCCGGACACCCCCCCACCATCAGGGCTTGGCGCCCCGCTCCTTCAGCATGTCCGCCATCAGCCCGATCTCCGACCGCTGGCCCCGGACCATGCCCTGTGCCAGATTCCGGATGGCGTCCGTCTTCGCCGCGTCGGCGGCCGCCCGCGCCATGTCGGCGCCCGCGCGATGGTGCACGGTCATCAGCCGCAGGAACAGGACCTCGGCCTTCTCGCCCTCCGCGGCCTTGAGCGCCGCCAGTTCCGCGTCGGTCGCCATCCCCGGCATCAGCGAACCGTCGTCGGTCGGCGTGACGGTGTGCCCCATCCACGCCATCGGCGGCCCGGCCGCGCTCTTCGGCAGCCCCCACATCTCCAGCCAGCCCAGCATCATGCCGCGCTGATTGGCCTGGGTGTTGATGATGTCGTACGCGAGACGCCGCACGTCCTCGTCGTCGGTGCGGTCCCGCACGATGAACGACATCTCGACCGCCTGCTGGTGGTGGATCGCCATGTCCCGGGCGAACCCCGCGTCCACGGAGTCCTCCGCCGGAGCGGACTGCGACGACGACGCCCCCGACGGGGAGGCCGCGGACGGGCGGACGACCATCAGCGCCACCAGCCCCAGCGCGACGAGCAGCACCGCGGCCCCCGCGAGGATCAGCCGGCGGGTGGAGCGGGCGGGCGCGAGGGCGGTCATCCGTCCAGCCCGCCGGTGCAGGCGGCCCCCGGCTCGGGGGTCTGCGGGCCCTGCACGTACTTGGTGAAGAACTGGTCGACCCGGTCGTCCGAGGCGCTCTTGACCGTGACCTGCTTGCCCCAGGCGCTGAGCATCAGCGGGTCCTTCTGGTCCTTGACCGGGCTCATCAGGGAGTACGGAGTCGACTTGACCTTCTTCGTCAGCGCCTCGATGTCCGCCTCCGAGGCCTTGTCGTTGTACGTCACCCAGACCGCGCCGTGCTCCAGCGAGTGCACGGCGTTCTCCTTCGGTATCTCGTCGGTGTAGACGTCCGCGTTGCAGTTCATCCAGACCTGGTTGTGGTCACCCCCGACGGGCGGGTTCATCGGGTAGTCGACCTTGTTCGCCACATGCTCCTGCGTCAGCTTGTCCCAGCTGCGCTCACCGGTGACGGGCGAGGTCTTGGCCTGCTCCTCCTTCTTGTCCTTCTCGTTGGCCTGCACCATCAGGTAGCCGCCTCCGGCGACCAGGGCGGCGACCACGGCCACCGACGCCCCGATGGTGATGATGCGGACCCGGCGCTCGCGGGCCCGCTCCTTGCGGCGCGCCTCTTCGAGCTTGGCGCGCCGCGCCGCTGCCGGGTTGTTCTGGTTCTTGGCGGAAGCCATGGGAAGTCCTCGTCGTTCAACCGATGCACAGGGGGCCTGCGCATGAGGGGGTAAGGGATGCGGGGCATACGGAAAACCGCTCCCGGAGAGCCGGCGCCAGGGCACGGCGGGGGAGTGGACCCGGCCTCTAGATCCGCTGGACCTGGAGGCGCAGTTGATCGACGGAACGCACACCGTCGTGCGCGGGACCCCTGATGACCGCCGCCCCCGTGAGCGGGGCGGCGGGGACGTGGGCCACGGGCGAGGGAACGGCCGCGGGGGCGGACGACACCGGAAGCACCACGGCCACCGTGTGCGTCGAGCCGCCGTGGCACGACGACCCCAGACCGCGGTCACCCGGAGACGCCAGCACGACCGGTTCGAAGGCCGCGTCCGGTGTCGGGGTGAACGCGCGGACGGCGGCCGCCTCGGCCGGGCCCGCCGCGACCGGCACGGCGGCGGACGACGTGGTGGCCGAACAGCAGAAGAGCATGGCCAGCAGGAAGAAGACCCAGCCCAGGGCGAAGGGCGCACGGGAGCGGTACCGCTGCCGGTCGGTCCGCGTGCTCACCCTGGTCATCGCCCGTCATCGTAGTGGGTGCATGAAGATTCAAAGAAGATGGGTCGCGCTGTTCGCGGGACAGTGTGCCCGAGTCGCCGCCGCTCGAACAGAGGCCAAATGTTTTACAGGTGTAATACCTGTTAACGTATATGGGTGAGTGATACACCTGTCCGCCCCGGGCAATCCGCCGCCCGCAGGCTCCCGCAGCTCCCGCCGGCCGTCCGTAGCCTCCCGCTGTTCTCGGCCCTCCGGCTCTCGCGGCCGTCGGACACCTGGTTCAAGCCCGCCCTCAGCGTGGTCGTCGCCTCCGCCGTCCCCCATCTGACGCTCCTGGCCGTCGGCCGGCTGGACCTGGTCATCTACACCATGGCCGGGTCGCTGTGCGCGCTGTACGGCCACGGCCTGCCGTACGCCCGGCGGGCGCGGGCCGTCGCGGGCGTGGTGCTCGGCATGGCCGCAGGGCTCGCCGTCTCCCTGGTCACCGCCTCGCTCACCGGCTCGACCGCCGTGCTCATCGCGGTCGGGGCGCTGCTCGCCGCCGTACAGAAGGTGCTGTGCGACGCGACCCGGATCGGGCCGCCCGGACATGTGATCTTCACCTTCGTCAGCTCCGCCGCCCTCTTCGCGCCGCAACGCCTCGGCCAGGTCCCCGGCCATCTCGCCCTGACCCTCGGCGCGGGCGCGTTCGCCTGGCTGGTCGCCCTCGCGCCCGCCCTGGTCCGCCGCGAAGGCCCCGAACGCCGGGCGGTCGCCCGCGCTCTGGAGGCCGCGGCGGCGTGCGCGGCCGATGCGGGTCCGCGTCACCGGAGCGCTGCGGATCCCGGCCCGGGCCCGCGTGACCGGGGTGCCGCCGCCGACCTCGGCCCGCGTAACCGCAACGCCGCGGCCGCCGCCGTGCACGCCGCCTGGCAGTGTCTGCTCGCCTCCGGGCGACCCACCCCCGTACGCCGGTCGCTGGAACGCCTGGTCGTGCACGCCGAATCCGCCTTCGTGGCCCCGGGCCCCGGGAGCGGGGCGGCGGATCCGGAGCGGCTGCGCGCCTGGGCCGCCCTCACCCGGGGCCGGGGGCCCGTGCCCGTACCGCCGCCGGCCCCCGGCACCGCCGACGAGTTGTACGGGATCGACGCCGAGCGCGCCGTCCTGCGGGCCCGCGAAGGACGCCGCGCGGCCCGCCGCGCCCTGCTGCGCCGCCTCGGCCCCGGCTCCCCGCTGCTGCCGGTCGCCGTCCGTACCCTGATCGGCTGCGCACTCGCCGGGTATCTCTGCGCCGCGCTCGGCGTCGGCCGTCCCTACTGGGCGATCGTCACCGCCGCCTCCCTGTACCAGGCCAACCTCACCCTGTCGTGGAACCGCGCCCTCCAGCGCACCCTCGGCAACCTCCTGGGCGTGCTCGTCTTCGCCGCCGTCCTGCCGGTGTCGCGGATCAGCCCGCTCGCCCTCGTCTGCTGCTGCCTCTTCTTCGGCTTCGCCGCCGAGGCGCTCATCACCCGCAACTACTGGCTCGGCTCCGTCGCCGTGACCCCGATGGCCCTGCTCGTCCTGGAGTTCGGCGGCGCCCACCCGGCAGGCGAGCTGATCGGCGACCGGGTCCTGGACACCGTCCTCGGCGCGGCCGTCGGCTTCCTGGCCGCGACGCTCGTCACCAACCGGCGGGCGGCGGGCCGGGTCGAGCGGGCCCTCGACGCCACCCACCGGGCCCGCGCCGCCGCGGAACGGACCGGCGCCGACCCCGGAGCCGCCCCCGCCGAGCGGGACCGGGCCCGCCGGACGCTCACCGCGAGCCTCGTCGAACTGCGCGAGGCGGGTGACACCGCCGCGGGCGAATGGTGGCAGCGCGCCCTGCCCGAGCAGCGTCTTCTCGCGGCCGAGCAGGCCGGACACCGTACGCTCGCCGCGACAGCACAACGGCGCGGGCCCACGGCCCACGCCCCTTCGATCGGAGCGGAGTGACCGACGACATCGTTGCCTCGGTGGTCCGGCAGTGGCAGACCGTCAACCCCGAGCTCGACACCGGACCGATGGAGATCATCGGCCGGATCAACCGCTGCGCCGCCCTGCTCCAGCAGGCGGAGGACGCCCCGCTGCGCTCCGCCGGGCTGACCCGCGCCGAATTCGACCTCCTCGGCGCCGTACGCCGGACGGACCGCGAGCTGACCCCCGGCGAGCTGGCCCGCGAGACCTTCTCCTCCGGGGCCGCCGTCACCAAACGGCTGCGCGCCCTCCAGGACCGCGCCCTGGTCGACCGCCGGGGCGACGACCGCGACCGGCGGGTCGCCCATGTCCGTCTCACCGACGAGGGACGGGCCCTGGTCGACCGGCTGCTGCCCGAGCAACTGGCGTACGAACGCTCGGTGCTGGCCGGTCTCGACCGGCCCGGCCGCGACGAACTCGCCTCCCGGCTGAGCGAGTTGCTGGTCCAGCTGGAAGGGCGCCTCGGCGGCGCCCGCCGCTGACCCCGCCGCCCCGTCATCGGCGGCGGTCCGCATACGCGTCAGCCCGGCAATTTTCCCCATCACCCCTCCGCCGGCCGGGAATCTGCTCCTTTCGATCCGGTTCGGTCACCTGTACCTCTGACTGATTCTGTGCGGTGAAAAGAGCGGGTGATGGGGCTTTTCATGCCGTAAATGGCTTACCCGGTGGGGAAAGCGCCCTTCTCTGATGTGCCGACGGGACCAGAGGGGGCTGTTTTCAGTCACCACTACTCCCCGCACACGCTCCACAGCGCTCAGTGCAAAAACTGGTGAGTGTATTCCTCCCGGCGGGCTTCCGCAGGGGGTTGGGTGAATATGCCGAAGCACTGTTCTGATCTGGCTAAGCTCACGCGCAGTGAAGTCGAGTTGAGATGAATTCGAGCACTTGTTCCTCAGTCTCCGCTCACGTGCGCATACATCCCGGAATCAACCGCCAGAGGGTTTTAGATGGTCCGTGTTGAATCACCGCCGACCGACAGAGAAGTACCCGTCGTCCGCGTAGTCCTGCTGCCCGTGGTCCTGCTCCTCGGCGCGACCGCCGCCGGGTCGGCCCTGGTCGCACCGGCCGCGCGGATACCAGTCGCCGTGTGCGGCGCGATCACCACGCTCGTGGTCGCCGTACTCACCGTGGCGCTCCACCGCCGTCGACGCGCCCTGCGCGTCCAGCGCGCCGAGTACGAACAGCGCATCGCCTACCTGGAACACCGCATCCTCTCGCACGACGCCGAGACGGTACGGCTCACCAAGGAAGTCATGCCCGCCGCCATCCGACGGCTGCGCGTGGGCAATTCGCCCGACGAGGTGATGCGCGACATCGTCGACGCGGACGCGGCCAACCGCCATCTGCCCAAGGCGCTGCGCGAGCAGATCCACCAGGTCCTCGAAGTCATCGACAACGAGGAGGCCCGGCGTGACTCCGCCCAGCGCGCCTTCGTCAGCGTCGCCCGCCGTGTCCAGGCGATCGTGCACCGCCAGGCCAGTGAACTGCGGGAGATGGAGGACCACTACGGGCGCAACCCCGAGGTCTTCGACGACCTGCTGCGCATCGACCACGGCACCGCGCTGATCGGCCGGCTCGCCGACTCCATCGCCGTGCTCGGCGGGGCCCGCCCCAGCCGCCAGTGGCCCAAGCCCGTACCGCTGTTCAGCGTCCTGCGCGGCGCGATGTCCCGCATCCTGGAGTACCAGCGCGTCGATCTGCACTCGATCGCCAAGGTCGCCATCGTCGGCACCTCGGTCGAACCGCTCATCCACGCCTGCGCCGAACTCCTCGACAACGCGACCCGCTACTCCCCGCCCCAGACCCGGGTGCACGTCACCGCGGTCGAGGTGCAGACCGGCATCGCCATCGAGATCGAGGACGGCGGCGTCAGCCTCAGCGAGGAGGCCCGCGCCCGCGCCGAGAACATGCTCGCCCAGGCCCAGGCCGGCATCAACATGAACGACCTCGGGGAGTCCCCGCGCCTCGGCATGGCCGTCGTCGGCCGGCTCTCCCGGATGTACCAGCTCCAGGTGTCGTTGCGTCAGTCGGCGTACGGCGGTGTCCGCGCCGTCCTCATCGTGCCGCGCGAGATGATCACCACCGGGCCCGCCCCGGGCATCGCCCACGGCATCGGCGCCACCTCCCGGCCCACCAGCTCCCTGGACATGTCGCAGCTCCAGCACGTGGTGCCGCCGCCCGGCAAGCGCAAGCCCAAGCCCGCCGCCACCGGCCCCGTGCCGTCCGTGGCCGCACCCGTCCCCACCGGCGCCCCCGCGGCCGCCGCGCGCCCGGCCGTACCCGCGGCCGCCATGGAGGACGACGTTCCCGTGGTCACCGAGTGGACCGAGAACGGGCTGCCGCAGCGCCGCAGCCGGGGCCGCGCCCCGCTCGGCTCGCACAACCTCCCGCAGCAGCCCACGCCGCCGCCCTCGGCTCCCGCCAACGGGTTCCAGCCGGGCCCGGGCGGCGGCACGGGCGGCGGACGCGGCGAGGAGAAGCCCCCCGGCCTGTGGCTGGAGGCCTTCACCAAGGCCGTCAACGGCGTACCGCAGGAACGAAAGCACGGCGAAGACTCCGATGACGCGTGGGACAAGGGAGACCTGAAGTGATCCAGCAGCGGGGAAACATGGACTGGATGCTCAAGGAGCTGGCCGACGACGTGCCGAGCATCCACCAGATCGTGGTGCTCTCGTCGGACGGTCTGCGCATCGCGATGCACGGCGGCGACCCCGACGTCGCCGACCGGCTCGCGGCGGCCTGCGCCGGACTCCAGAGCCTGGCCGCCGCGGTGGCCACCGAGATCCCGTACAGCGACGGACTGATGAAGCTCGTCGTCATCGAAGTCACCGGCGGGTTCTTCTACTTGATGGCGGCCGGCACCGGCGCGTATCTCGCGGTCCTGGCCGGCGAGACCGTCGACGCCGGACTCGTCGGGGCCCGGATGCGGGACATGGTCGTGCGCATCGGAGCCCATCTGACCAGCCCGCCCCGCCACGGCGGGCAGTCCGGATGAGTGGACCTCGACGAGAACGCCGCAAGACCGACCCGGATCTCCTCGATCCGGAACGGCTGTACGTGATCACCGGCGATCTCGACGACAGCGAACGGGCCCAGCTCGACCTGGTCACGATGGTCGTCGCGCAGGCGGAGCCGTCGCCGACGTTCCAGCCCGAACAGGCGGCGATCCTCCGGCTCTGCCAGGCCCCGTTGTCCGTCGCCGAGATCTCGGCCTACCTCGGCCTGCCGTTCAGCGTGGTCACCTCGCTCCTGAGCGATCTCCTCGCCACCGAGCTCATCGAGTCGCGCGCGCCGATCGTCCGCGCCACTCTCCCCGACAGGTCCCTTCTCGAAGCGGTGATGCATGGACTTCAGAAGCTCTGACACGATCACCGGCCCCCGTACCGAGGACGTCCTCCCCACTACGGCCACCGCCGCGGTGAAGGTCGTGATCGTCGGAGGGTTCGGCGTCGGCAAGACGACCATGGTCGGCTCGGTGAGCGAGATCCGGCCGCTGACGACCGAAGAGACCATGACCCAGGCCGGCGTCGGCGTGGACGACAACGCCGGGGTGGAGACGAAGACCGCCACCACCGTCGCCATGGACTTCGGACGCATCAGCCTCAGCGAGGAACTGATCCTCTACCTGTTCGGCACCCCCGGCCAGGAACGCTTCTGGTTCCTGTGGAACGGCCTCTTCGAAGGCGCCCTCGGCGCGGTCGTCCTCATCGACACGAGACGCCTCGAAGTCAGCTTCGACGTCATCGGGCGGCTGGAGGAGCGCGGAGTGCCGTTCGTGGTGGCCGTCAACACCTTCCCCGACGCGCCGCACCACCCGGTCGAGGCCCTGCGCAGCGCTCTCGACCTGCCGGACGAGGTCCCGATGATCGACTGCGACGCCCGGCTGCGGGCCTCCAGCCGCGATGTGCTGATGACCCTGATGCGCTACCTGCACAGCCTGGCCGTCCCCCTCGCCTGACGCCCCCGCATCCCCGGGCCCGACGACGGGACCGCCCCGGGGGCGCGCCATCCCCCGGCGTACGCCCCCGGCCCGGTCCGTGCCCGGAGCCCCGTCCCGCCCGTCCGCCCGCGCACCAGCCTTGGAATCCTGACCCTGGAGCCCCTGTGACAACCCCGTTCCACCACGAACCCGGCGCCGTGCCCCCTCCCCAGTGCCCGGCCCACAACCTCGACATCGGCCCCGGCGGACTGCGCCGGCTGTACGGCCCCGAGGCGGAGAACAACCCCGCGGGCCTCTACGACAAGCTCCGCGCCGAACACGGCACGGTCGCCCCCGTCCTGCTCCACGGCGACGTCCCCGCCTGGCTCGTCCTCGGCCACAGCGAGAACCTCCACCTCACCCGTACGCCGTCCCAGTTCTCCCGGGACTCGCGGCGCTGGCGGGCCCTCCAGGACGGCAGCGTCGCCCCCGACCACCCGCTCGCCCCGATCTTCACCTGGCAGCCCGTCTGCGTCTTCGCCGACGGCGCCAAGCACGAGCGCCAGCGCGGCGCGGTCACCGACAGCATGGAGCGCATCGACACCCGCGGCGTACGCCGCCACATCAACCGCTTCAGTAACCGCCTGGTCAACGACTTCTGCGAGAAGGGCACCGCCGACCTGGTCAGCCAGTTCGCGGAGCACCTGCCGATGATGGTGATGTGCGCGATCTTCGGCATGCCCGAGGAGTACGACGAGCGCCTCGTCCAGGCCGCCCGCGACATGACCCGCGGCACCGAGACCGCCGTGGCCAGCAACGCCCACATCGTGGGCGTGCTGACCCGCCTCGTCGAGCGCCGCCGCGCCGAACCGGCCCACGACTTCGCCAGCTGGCTGGTCGAGCACCCCGCGACGATGACCGACATCGAGGTCGTCGAACATCTGCGCCTCATCCTCATCGCCGCGTACGAGTCCACCGCCAACCTCATCGCCAACGTGCTGCGCATGGTCCTCACCGACCCGCGCTTCCGCGCCCGGCTCAGCGGCGGCCACATGACCGTCCCCGAGGCGGTCGAGCAGACCCTGTGGGACGAGCCGCCGTTCACCGCCGTCTTCGGCCGCTGGGCCGTCGGCGACACCGAGCTGGGCGGCCAGCAGATCAAGGCGGGCGACGCGCTCCTCGTCGGGATCGCCCCGGCCAACACCGACCCCACGGTCCGCCCCGACCTCACCGCCGACATGGGCGGCAACCGCGCCCACCTCGCCTTCAGCGGCGGCCCCCACGAGTGCCCGGGACAGGACATCGGCCGCGCCATCGCCGATGTCGGCGTCGACGCGCTCCTGATGCGCCTGCCGGACCTGGAGCTCGGTGTCGGCGAGAGCGAGCTGCGCTGGGTCGGCAACATCATGTCCCGCCACCTGGTGGAGCTGCCGGTGAAGTTCGCCCCCAGCCCCCAGCAGAAGCTGGACGCCGACCCGCTCTCCGTGATGGCCCGCACCCCCCGCCCGGCCGACGCCTGGGAGATCTCCTCCCCGGCCAGGACCGTCCCCGAGCCCCGGCACGAGACCGCGGGAGCCGAGCCCGCCCACGCCCCGGGAGCCGCACCCCGGCCCACCCCGGCCGCCGCACCCCCCGCGGCCCAGCCGGCCCCCGCCGCCACCCCCGCCCCGGAGACGGCCCCGGTCGCGACGATCCCGCGCCAGCGCCGCCCGGCCGCCCCCGCCCGGCTCTGGCAGGCGGTCACCCGCTGGTGGAACGGCTACTGACCCGCCGTCCCGTTTTCGGCCGCGGCGGCCCCGGATCACGCCCACGGGCCCGGGGCCGCCGCGTCGCGCGCGGCCCACACCGTACGGCCGCGCCCTGCCCGTACCATCGAGCAGCGTGAAGCTGACAATTCTTGGCGGTGGCGGATTCCGGGTGCCTCTCGTGTACGGGGCCCTCCTCGGCGATCACGCCGAGGGCCGCGTCTCCCGGGTCACGCTGTACGACACCGACGCCGACCGGCTCACCGCCGTCGCCCGCGTCCTCGCGGAACAGGGCCGGGACATCCCGGACGCGCCCGCTGTCGTCGCCACCACGGAGCTCGACGAGGCTTTGCGCGGCGCCGACTTCGTCTTCTCCGCCATCCGCGTCGGCGGACTCGCCGGCCGCGCCGCCGACGAACGGGTGGCGCTCGACGAAGGCGTGCTCGGCCAGGAGACCGTCGGCGCCGGAGGCATCGCGTACGGACTGCGCACCGTCCCCGTCGCCCTCGACCTCGCCCGGCGCATCGCCCGCCTCGCCCCGCAGGCCTGGGTCATCAACTTCACCAACCCGGCGGGCCTGGTCACCGAGGCCATGTCCCGGCACCTGGGCGACCGGGTCATCGGGATCTGCGACTCGCCGGTCGGGCTCGGGCGGCGTATCGCCCGCGTCCTGGGCGCCGACCCGGACCGGGCCTGGATCGACTACGCCGGGCTCAACCACCTCGGGTGGGTGCGCGGGCTGTACGTCGACGGGCGCGACGAACTGCCCCGGCTGCTCGCCGACCCGAAGCTGCTCGAATCCTTCGAGGAGGGCCGCCTCTTCGGCGCGGAACTCCTCGGGTCGCTGGGCGCGATCCCCAACGAATACCTGCACTACTACTACGTCAACCGCGAGGCCGTACGCGCCTACCGGGAGGCGGAGCAGACCCGGGGCGCGTTCCTCCGGGACCAGCAGGAGGGCTTCTACGCCCGCATGCGCGAACCCGGCACACCCGCATGGCAGACCTGGGACCGCACCCGCGCCGAACGCGAGGCGACGTACATGGCGGAGAACCGTGAGGTCGCCGGGGCGGGGGAGCGGGAGGAGAGCGATCTGGAGTCCGGCGGTTACGAGCAGGTCGCGCTCGCGCTGATGCGGGCCGTCGCCCGTAACGAACGTACCTCGCTGATCCTCAACGTCCGCAACCGCACCACCCTCTCGGTCCTGGACGCGGACGCCGTGGTCGAGGTGCCCTGCCTCGTCGACGCCAACGGGGCCCACCCGGTGACCGTCTCGCCGCTGCCGTACCACGCGGTGGGCCTCGTCACCGCGGTGAAGGCCGTGGAGCGGTCGGTGCTGGAGGCGGCGGAGAGCGGGTCCCGCGCCGCGGCCGTTCAGGCCTTCGCTCAGCACCCGCTGGTGGACTCGGTGACGGTGGCCCGGCGGCTGCTGGAGCGGTACACCGAGGTCCACCCGGGGCTCGCGTACCTCGGCCGGGCCTGACCGGGCCGCGAAGCACGACCGAACGACACGACCGAACGAGACGGGCCCGACCTGACCGGGCCCGGCTCGTTCGGTCGTGGGTTCCGGGCCAGGTCAGCCGGACGCCACGACACTCCGCGGGCCGGGGGCCGCCCAGCTCGGGGCCACCCCCGTCACCTGGCAGACCATCAGGAACAGCGGAATGGGCGGGGTGTACGGGGTGAGGGCGTCCGGTGCGTGGATCAACCGGGGACGGCTGCCGGGCACGGCCGCATCGCGTGCGTACGTCACCTGCTCGGGCCAGTCCAGATCCAGATCGGAGCCGGCCGGGACGATCCACCACCAGCGGTCCGCGTCGGCGAAGACGCAGCCGGTGCGCGGCAGATGGGACATGAGGCGGAAACCGTGCCGGGCGGGCACCCCGACCGCGTCGCACCCCAGGGTCGCCGACATCGACGCCGGCAGCGCCAGCCGCACCCGGCTGCCGCGAGCCTGTTCGGGCGTCCGGTCCCGGTGCGCCGCGCGCAGCCGGGCCAGCGCGTTCCTCAACACGCCCGCTCCGCGCCGGACAACTGCTCGGCCCCGTGCGGCAGCTCCGCCCAGACGATGCGCCCGGAGGCGTCCCCCGCGTCGTGCGACCCCCAGGCGCTGCTCATCGCGTCGACGAGGAGCAGACCGCGGCCGTGCTCGTCGTCGGAGGAGGGGCGCAGCCGCGGGCCGCAGGGCTGGTGCCCCTGGTCCTGCACGGCTATCCGCAGTCGTCTGCCGAACCGGCTCAGCTCGCAGACCACCCGGGTGCTCGCGGTGTGCACGACCGCGTTGGTCACCAGCTCGGAGACGATGAGGACCGCCGCGTCACAGGCGTCCCGGCCCAGCTGCCAGGCGTCCAGCCGGGCCCGCGTCAGCTCCCGCGCACCGGCCACCGACTCGGGGCGCGCCGGCAGCGCGAAGCAGTAACGGAGCGCCTCCGTCCCGGGGCTGAGGTCCGCGAGCCGGGGGATGAGCGCACTGCCAGGTGCCACGACCGATTCCTCACAGTGGGGGCTGCGTCACGCTTCGTTCCCCGAGTGCTCGGGGGCGGGCGTGACTGAGCGAACTGGTTCGGGAGTCAACTCTCCCCCTGACGATGACACTTGGCAAGGGGCACTCTGAAATTTCCAGAGTGACTGTGTCGTTGGGGGCGCACGCATGGCACACTGCTCGCAAACAGCGCATGGGGAGGTCTGAAGTGAGCGAACCGCGGTCCGCCCCGACCGTGGGCCAGGTCGTTCTCGGCAAGCGCCTACAGGATCTGCGCGAGCGTGTCGGCCTGACCCGTGACCAGGCGGCGAAGGTCCTCCGGGTCGCCCCCGCGACGATACGCAGGATGGAAACGGCCGAGGTCGGGCTGAAGATCCCCTACGTCCAGCTGCTGCTGAAGGCGTACGGCGTCGCCGACCAGGAGGCCGAGGCCTTCGTCGACCTGGCGGAGGAGGCGAACCGGCCGGGCTGGTGGCAGCGCTTCCACGATGTGCTGCCCGACTGGTTCAGCATGTACGTCAGCCTGGAAGGCGCCGCGAGCCTGCTGCGCATGTACGAGCCGCACTTCGTTCCCGGTCTGCTCCAGACCGAGGACTACGCGCGCTCCGTGATGCGGACCGGGGCGGTCGGCCAGACCCGGCCCGAGGACATCGAGCGCCATGTGGCGCTGCGGATGGAGCGGCAGTCCCTGCTGGCCAAGGAAGACGCCCCCCGCCTGTGGGTGATCATGGACGAGACCGTGCTGCGGCGGCCCGTCGAGAGCGCGCAGGTGATGCGCGGGCAGATCGACAAGCTGCTCGAAGCCACCGAGCTTCCGCATGTCACCTTGCAGATCGCGGAGTTCGCGTCCGGCCACCACCCGGGAACCTACGGACCCTTCGTCCTCTTCCGGTTCGCCGTGCCCGAACTCCCCGACATGGTCTACAGCGAGTACCTGACCGGCGCCGTCTACTTCGACGCCCGCCCCGAGGTGGCCTCCTACCTCGAAGTCATGGACCGCATGGCGGCTCAGGCCGCAACTGCACAACGCACGAAGGAAATCCTCCGGGACTTCCGCAAGGAGCTGTGATGAACCACATATACAACGGCATGCCGGCCGGTGACCTGGGCTCCGAAGGCTGGTACAAGCCGTGGAGCGGCGGGAACGGCGGAAACTGCATCGAGGCCATGAAGCTCGCCGACGGGCGGGTCGCCGTCCGCCAGTCCGCCGACCCCGACGGCCCGGCTCTCATCTACTCCAACGGCGAGATCGCCGCGTTCATCCAGGGCGCCAAGGCCGGCCAGGCCGACTTCCTGCTTACCTGAAAGTCCATCCCTCCTCACCCACGGACCTCTGACCACGGAGCGCGCCATGACCGGGCAAGAACCCCACTCCATCGAGATCGACACCAGCAAGCCGCATCCGGCCCGCATGTACGACTGGTTCCTCGGCGGCAAGGACAACTACCCGGTCGACGAACAGATGGCGCGCCAGCTGCTCACCCTGGACGCGCGGGGCCGTGACATGGCGCGGGTCAACCGGGCGTTCATGCACCGGGCGACCCGCTGGCTCGCCGAGCACGGTGTACGCCAGTTCCTGGACATCGGCACCGGCATACCCACCGAGCCGAACCTCCACCAGATCGCTCAGAGGTCCGCCCCCGACGCGCGCGTCGTCTACTGCGACAACGACCCCATCGTGCTGGCCCACGCGGCGGCCCTGCTCCGCTCGACGCCCGAAGGGGCCACCGAGTACATCCAGGCGGACGCCCGCAAACCGGAGATGATCCTGGCCGAGGCCGGCAAGGTGCTGGACTTCGGGCAGCCGATCGCCCTCTCCCTGCTGGCCCTGCTGCACTTCATCGACGACGAGGACGGCGCGTCCGCCCTGGTCGACAAGCTGGTCGAACAGCTTCCCTCCGGCAGCTACCTGGTGCTCTCGCACACCACCGGCGACTTCAACCCGGAGGGCGCGGCCCAGGCCCGGGCCATGTACAAGGCCCGCGGAATGACGCTGCGCCCCCGCAGCCACGCCGAGCTGACGGCGTTCTTCGACGGCCTCGAACTGGTCGAACCGGGCGTCTCCCTCTCGGCCGACTGGCACCCGGAACTCGGCGAGGTCATCGACGTACCCGGCGACGAACCGATCCCCGGCTACGCGGGCGTCGCGCGCAAGCCCTGACGTCCGCCCCCGTCACCGTCGGCCCGCGCACGCGGCGGGGCCTCGTACCCGGGTCCCGGCCACCACGCGTCACAATGGACGCATGTCACGACGCACCTCCCGGCCCCGGGGGACCGCCGCCCCGCGGATCACCTCCGCCTCCCCGTGCCCCTGCGGTCTGCCCGCCGTCTACGGGGAGTGCTGCGGGCGGTTCCACTCCTGCGGTGCCGCCGCGCCGACCTGCGAGGCGCTGATGCGTTCCCGGTACGCGGCCTTCGTCGTCCAGGACGCGGCGTACCTGTTGCGCACCTGGCACCCCGAGACCCGGCCGCCCGGCGTCGACTTCGACCCGGGGATGCGCTGGGTACGCCTGGAGATCCTGGACACCACCGAGGGCAGCGCCTTCCACTCCACCGGGACGGTCACCTTCCGCGCCCACTACACCGACGACGGGCGCCCCGACTCCCTCCACGAGAAGAGCCGCTTCGTCCGGCACGAGGGCGCCTGGGTCTACACGACCGGGGTCTTCGTCGACTGACCCCGGGGCGTGCACGTCAGGTTCGACTGGGCCCCGGGCGTACGCGTCAGACCGGGGACCCCACCCGCGACGATCCGCCGGAGCTTGCCGCGGGGGAGAGCTCCTGGGCCAGGTCCTCCGCCAGCAGGCGCTTGGCGATCACGTCCACGGTGGCCCTCAGCTGGCGGTCGTCGGGGCGTGCGCCGTCCTCGGCCAGGCGGTCGTTGAGCCAGCGGCCCCAGGCGTCGGAGATCACCGCGGCCTCCCGCCGGCCCGCCGCCGTGTGCGAGAAGATCCGGCCGTCGCCCGTCAGATAGCCCTCCTCGATCATCCGGTCGAAGACGGGCACCAGCACCTCCGGCGGGATCCGGTGCCGGGCCGCGATCAGCCCGAGGCCCGCGTGGCCGACCATCCTGGTGAACAGGTCCACCTGCATCACCGCCCAGGCCCCCGCCATGTCGAGCCGGGTGTCGGACTCGGCGGTGATCCGCCGGGCGGTCTGCGGACCCGCGCTGTGCAGGATCGTGGCCACGGAGTACTCCAGGACCTTCGCCGAGTCCCCGCTGCCCGGCTGGGCGAAGCCCTCGCCCATGTCCGTCGACCCGAGCCGCGCCGAGTCCCGCAGCTTCACCTCCTTGAGGAACAGCGCGATGACGAAGCCGATCAGGGCGACCGGCACCGTCCACAGGAACACCGTGTGCAGGGTCTCCGCGTAGGCCTGGGCCAGCGGCTCCGACTGGGCGGCGGGCAGCGCGTGCAGGGCCTGCGGGCTCTGCGAGGCACCGGCCAGGACCGCGGGATCGCCGCCCGCGGCGACCGCCCGCGCGACGCCGTCGGTGAGGTTCGGCTTCAGCGCGTTGGCGTAGATCGTGCCGAACACCGCCGTACCGAAGGCGCTGCCCAGCGTACGGAAGAACGTCACGCCCGAGGTGGCCGTGCCCAGGTCCTCGTAGTCGACGGTGTTCTGCACGGCGATGGTCAGCACCTGCATGGCCAGGCCGATGCCGAGCCCCAGCACCACCATGTAGAGGGACTCCAGCCAGACGCTGGTCCCCGGCCCCATCCGCGACAGCAGGAACAGCCCGGCCGCCATCACCAGCGTCCCCACAATCGGGAACACCCGGTAGCGGCCCGTCTTGCTCACCACGTTGCCGCTGAAGATCGAGGCGGCCAGCAGACCGGCGACCAGCGGCAGCGTCCGCACCCCGGAAAGCGTCGCCGAGTCCCCGTCCACGTACTGGAGATAGGTCGGCAGGAAGATCATCGAGCCGAGCATCGCGAAGCCCACGATGAAGCTGAGGATCGAGCAGACGGTGAACACCGGGTTCCGGAACAGCTGCATCGGCAGCATCGGTTCCTTCGCCCGGGTCTCCACCAGGCAGAACAGGGCCAGGGCGATCAGACCGCCGACGAAGAGGCCGATGATCACCGCCGAGCCCCAGGCGTACTCGTTGCCGCCCCAGCTCGTCGCCAGGATCAGCGCGCTCGCCCCGACGGTGACCAGCGCGATGCCCCGGTAGTCGATGACCGGCCGCCCCGCCGCCTTCACCGACGGGATGTTCCGGGCGGCGGCGATGACCACCACGATGGCGATCGGCACATTGACGTAGAACGCCCACCGCCACGTCAGATGGTCCGTGAACAGCCCGCCCAGCAGCGGCCCGATCACGGTGGAGATACCGAAGACCGCCCCGATCGCGCCCTGGTACTTGCCCCGTTCGCGCAGCGGGATCACGTCCGCGATCAGCGCCATCGACGTGACCATCAGCCCGCCCGCGCCGATGCCCTGCATACCGCGCCAGATGATCAGCAGCAGCATGTCCGAGGCGAGGCCGCACAGGAACGATCCCGTGATGAAGATGATCGCCGAGACCTGGAAGACCAGCTTCCGCCCGAACATGTCGCCGAACTTGCCGACCAGCACGGTGGCCACCGTCTCGGCCAGCAGATACGCGGTGACCACCCACGACATGTGCGAGGCGCCGCCCAGGTCCGAGACGATCGTCGGCAGGGCCGTGCCCACGATCGTCTGGTCCAGTGCCGCGAGCAGCATGCCGAGCACGATCGTCGCGAAGACGATGTTGCGCCGCCGCCGGTCGAGGACGGGCGGCGGCGCGGCGGCACTCTGCGCGGCGGGGGCTTGCTCGCTGGCAGTCGTCACCCCTGCACCCTCACACCACCCGTACGCCGCCGCACGCGGGGACGGGCCGAACGGAGGTGCTAGCGGGGCAGCGCGGCGATCGACGCCTTCAGCCGGGCCACGAACGCCTCCCGGACGTCCTCCCCGACCCGGTCGAGCGACAGATACGGGTTGAGGTCCTCCAACTCGACGAGCAGCAGATCGCCATCCGCCGTCCGGCAGGCGTCGACCCGCTGGATCCCGTGGTCGAGGGTGTTCCAGGCGATGAAGCGCCGGGCGAACTCCAGGTCCTCCGCGCTCGCCGCGTACGGCTCCAGCACCCACCGCCGCTCCGGATCGGGGGCGTACAGCGCGTACTGGAAGTCGTGGTCGACGAAGTAGAACGACACCTCGTGCCGGAAGTCGATCCGCGGCTGGACGAGGAGGGAGCCCTCGGCCGCCGCCTCCAGCTCGGCGCGGGCCTCCGTCGCCGTGACGAACCGCAGCCCGACCGAGTCCGCCCCGAGCTTCGGCTTCACCACGTACCGGGCGACGTCCGGCAGCCCGGCCAGATCCGCCGCCCGGTCCACGGTCGGGATGACCGGAAGCCCCGCCGCGGACATCTCGACCAGATACTCCTTGCCCGCCATGTCGCCGCGCCCGTGCAGCGGGTTGTAGACGGCCGTCCCCAGCTCCCGCGCCCGTACGAGGAAGGCGTCGTAGGCTTCCCGGTAGTGCAGCACCGGCCCGCTGTTACGGACCAGCACGGTGTCGAACCCCGCCAGCAGCGCGGCCGCGTCCCGGGGATGGCAGAGCGCGACGTCGAACGCCTCGCGCAGCCGGGAGGAGAGGTGGATGTCCTCGTCGCAGTAGCGGCGGCCGCGCGCCTCGTACGCGAGATCGGTGACGAGCAGAAGGGACGGGCGGCGTGCCGCGGCGGCCATGAGGTGCTCCCGGGGTGAGGACACGGACGGATGCTCACTATCGCCGACACCCGGCCCGGGTTTCCCGGAGGGGGTGGCCCGATGGCTCCCCCGGTACGCGGACCAGCGCCGCGCCCGCACCCGTCGCCGTACGCTCAGACCGCTTCCGTGGAACTGCCCCGTACGGCCGCCACCCACTCGACGAGAAGCCGCTCGTACTCCCGGCGGCCCTCCGGCGACACCACACCGCCGTCGGCGACCAGAGCGCGGATTTCCGCGTTCAGCTCAACCATCGGGCGGGCAGGCGTCGGCTGGGTCGAAGTGGAGGTCATGTGAAGAGGCTAGTGGCAAGGGACCGGTCCGGTGGCCGCTCGAACGTGTGGGGCCCGCCACGGTCAGCAGCCACCCCGGCCGCGAACCGGCGCCGGCGCGCTGCCCTCCCGCCCGGTGAACCTCTCCACACCGTCGCCACGTTCGGCCGCGACGGAGCGGTCGGAACCCACCGTTGCCGCACGTAGACGGCGTGTGGCGGGACACCGGGACCGACAGAGCCCGCCCCGACGGACCCGGCGGGAGGCCCGGTGCGCCCGGCCGTGAACACGACTCGCGGGCGCCCCGTTCGGCGACGTGGTACGCGTCCGAGGCGACGAGAATCACATGCGCGCGGACCCTATTCGCAGCCCACTCCGTCGCCGTCACGGTCCAAGTGCCGCCCGTACCCGGGCTGGCCGGACCGGATGGGTGCGGCCCCGGCGGCACGAACCGCATCGCAGTTCTTGTAGTACGCCGACGTCCCGCCGGAGCCTCCGTTGCTGCCGGTGGAGTCGTCCCGCGCGACGGGCTTCTTCGCGGGCTCCGGCTCCGGGGGAGCGGCGGTGACCGTGACCCGCACCTTCTTGACCTTCGTGACGGTCGGGGCCGGCTCCGGGGTCGCGGTCACCGTGACCTTCGCCGTCTCCGTGACGGTGACCGTGACCGTCGGACCGGGCTTCGTCTTCGCCGCGACCGTGCGGACTTCCTGCGGCTGTTCACCCGTGGCGCCGATCCCGACACCGAGCAGCAACAACACTCCGGCCGCCGGGAGCACGACACGCTTTCGCGCCCACCGCGGCCCACCCGACGAAGGCGGCTGCGGCGTGAAGTTGCCACCCTGGCCCCAGCCGGGCTGACGCGACGGGTGCTGCGAGCTGTTCCAGTCCATGGTCCCCCCCAAGGCGCTGTGTGGAGGGCCGACCGTAGCGACCCGACGGGGCACGACGGAGCAACTTGTTCCGGTGGTGATGAAGTTGTGACCAAAAAGCGGGGGAGAGGTGTGGAGTCCGCTCAGCGAATGTGCCGCCCCGAGATCGCCCGCGCGATGACCAGGCGCTGGATCTCGCTGGTCCCCTCGAAGATCGTGTAGATCTTGGCGTCGCGGTACATCCGCTCGACCGGATGCTCCCGGCTGTAGCCCGCGCCGCCGAGGATCTGGACCGCCTTCTCCGTTGCCGCGACCGCGAGTTCGCCGGCCCGCAGCTTCGACATGGAGCCCTGGCCCGCGTCGAAGGTGCGGTCATTGCGGGCCATCCAGGCGGCCTGCCAGATCAGCAGGCGTACGGCTTCGATCTCGGTACGGATGTCCGCCAGCGCGAAGGCGATCGACTGGTTCTCGATGATCGGCCTGCCGAA
This sequence comes from Streptomyces sp. PTY087I2, assembly GCF_001687325.1. GTDB lineage: Bacteria > Actinomycetota > Actinomycetes > Streptomycetales > Streptomycetaceae > Streptomyces. The sequence continues at coordinate 240,882 of NZ_LZRD01000002.1, forward strand.
CGCCTCGCGCTCACCGGCGTATTCGAGGGCGTACTCGTAGGCGGCCCGTGCGATGCCGAGTGCCTGCGCGGCCACCGTCGGGCGGCTGACCTCGAACGTCGCCATGGCCGCCTGGCCCTTGGCCGTGCCGCCCTCGCGGGCCCTGGCGAGGCGGGCGTCCAGCTTCTCCTTTCCGCCGAGCAGGCAGTGGCCGGGGACGCGGACGTCGTCGAGGAAGAGGTCCGCGGTGTGCGAGGCGCGCAGGCCGAGCTTCTTGACCGTACGGCCCGCCGTCAGGCCCTTCGTGCCGGGTGGCACGATGAACGCGGCCTGGCCCCGGGAGCCGAGCGACGGGTCGACCGAGGCGACCACGACATGGACCTCGGCGATGCCGCCGTTGGTGATCCACGCCTTCTGGCCGGAGATCACCCACTCGTCGGCCGCTTCGTCGTAACGCGCCCTCGTCGTCATCGCCGAGACGTCGGAACCCGCCCCTGGCTCGGAGACGCAGAACGCGGCGACCTTCGGGTCGTCCTCGTCGCCGAAGCACTGCGGCACCCACTCGGCGAGCTGGTCCGGAGTGCCGGAGGCGAAGATTCCGGCGACCGCGAGCGAGGTGCCGAACAGGGCCATGCCGATGCCCGCGTCGCCCCAGAACAGCTCCTCGTTGGCGATCTGGAGGGAGAGCCCCGTGGGGTCCCCGTACAGATCGGCGAGCGATTCGAAGCCGTACAGGCCGATCCGGGCGGCCTCCTGGATCACCGGCCAGGGGGTTTCCTCCCGGGCGTCCCACTCGGCGGCGGCCGGGCGGACCACCTGGGCGGCGAAGCCGTGCACCCAGTCGCGCAGGTCCTGCTGTTCCTCGGTCAGGGCCAGGGAGGAGAAGCTCATGCCCTCACGCCTTCGGGATGTCGAAGTAGCGGGTGAGGCCGGACGCCAGGCCGACGTCACCGGCGACCTTGAGCTTGCGCGTCATGAACATGGTGATCGGATTGCCGTTGCCGGAGACGAGCTTGAGGAACTCCGCGTCGGCCATCACCAGCGTGGTGCGGGGTTCGGCGTCGGAGCGGCCCGCGGTGACCCGGCAGGTGCCGTCGGCTATCGCGGTCTCGTAGATCACGTCGCTCTCGCCGGTGATCTTCCAGCGGATCAGTGCCGTGAGACCGCCGGCCGCCTCGGGCCGGAACTGCTGCTTCATCCGGCCGAAGACCTCACCGAGGATCCGGGTGCGCAGCTCGCCCCGCATGATCTCGGCGAGCTCCTTGGCGGACAGGCTCTTGACGATCCGTGCGAACTCCTCGGGGCCGACCGCGGCGAAGTCGAGCGCGGACAGGCCGTCGGTGAGGTTGCCGCTGCTGGTTCCGTCCACGTCAATTCCTTACTCCAGAGTAAACTTACTTGAGAGTAAGGTAGAGGGAGCGGTGCCGTCCCGCAAGGCCGGTCAGAAGGGCGAGCCGGGCAGCACGGCGAGGCGGGGGTGGTGCGCGGCGAGCACCTTGTTGGCCCGGGCCAGATCGGACAGGGCCTGTTCGCGGTCGGCCTGGTCCTCGACGCCCAGCCGGGGCCCGCGGAACCTGCGGACCTCGCGGGCCGCGCAGTCGGCGTCGAACTCCGCCTGGAGGATGTGCGGCGGAATGCACGAACCGATCAGCGCGGCGACCCGGTCCGGGATCGGCACGGGGACGAGGAGGTGCGAGGCGGTCATGGGGCTTTCCCTCTCGGATGGTTGGCCAGGAGGCGGTGCACGGGATCCGTCGCCTGTTGGGCGGCGGGCTCCCTCCTGTGTACGGGACGCGGTTCCGGGTTTCTCGTCGGATACGTCTCCGTGTCGCAACCGTTTGGGACTGACCGTCTATTTCGCCTTACGCGCCGGTAAGTTGACCCGTCGCGCCGAACGTGATCCGGATCAGGGGGATGTGCCGGTGGCACGGGAGCGCAGACGCAGCGCGCGCAGCACCGCCTCGGTGGCGAAGCGGCTCTCGGGATCGACGAGTTGGTCACCGAAGATGGTCTCCAGGCTGCGCATGCGGTAGCGCACGGTCTGCGGGTGGACGTCCAGCAGCGCGCCCATCTGCGCCGCGGTGCCCCGGGTGTCGAGCCAGATCCGCAGCGTCTCGACCAGCCGTTCGCGACGGGTCGCGCTGATCCCCGCGACGGCGGCCAGCTCGCGCCGGGCGAGCTGGTCCAGCAGCGCGGGATCGGACAGCAGCCACAGGGTGAGCAGGTGGTCCTCGCAGCGGATCAGCGGAGCGTCGTCGATCACGCCGGAGTCGACGAGCTCCAGCACCCGGCGGGCCCAGCGGATCGATTCGCAGGCCAGCGCCGTGGGGACGGTCAGCCCGATCGCCATGCGGCCGGAGGGGAGGGCCTGGGTGAGCATGGATCTTCGTACGTCGTCCAGTGCTCCGGGAACCAGCAGGTGCGGCTGTGGGGCGCTGAGGTCCAGGAGCAGGTCACGGTCCGCACCGAGCCGGTCCAGCTCCGCCGGGGCGCGCACGGCGATCAGCGTCACCTCCTCCGGCAGCGTCCACCCGGTCTGCTCGCACAGATCGGCGATGGCGCTGCCGGGGGCCGGGCGTCCGGCGAGGATCAGATGCAGCAGCCGGCGCCGCAGCGCCTCGTTGTGCTCGCCCGACTGGGACTGCGCCTCCAGGAACCCTTCCCGGGAAAGCGATTCCAGTTCGTCGACGTAGGCGAAGAGCGCGTCGGCGAAGCTCAGCATCAGGGTGGGGGAGAGGTGGTAGCTCTGCCCGACCTTCTTCGCCCGCCGCAGCGCCACCCGCGCACCCAGCCGGTAGGCCCCCTGGAGGGTGTCCATGCTCCGGCCCTCGTACGCCTCGAACCGCCCGAAGCGCCGGCACATGTCGTCCCGGAGCGTGGTCGGTGAGGAGGGCTCGGCCACCAGATCGACGAAAGAGGCGAGGCTCTGCTCCACGCCCACCCTGATGGCCTGCCCGTTCGGCCCGTCGAGCAGCCGGGCGTATTCCGGATAGGCCCGGGTGACCTCGACGCCGATTTCCTTGATGAGGCTCGGCAGTTCGGGCCGCATGATCGCCGCGAATTCCTGCGGGAGCGGCCCGAGCGGGTCTTCGGTATCCAACGGCTGTATGAGATGTGGCATGACAGATCCCCTTGCTCCCGGCGCCCGGTGGTGGGGTGAGGCGGTGGGGGAAAGCGCTCCCACGAACCGACAGGTGCGTACCAAGTCCGCGACGAAGATAGACCAAGGAACAGGCACTGCACACCACTTGGACAAGATCGAGGTGCAGGGGGCACGCATCCTGGCCACACTGTGCGACTTCCGTGCAGGTCGGGCGGCACTGCGCGCTTTCGGACAATGAATTTCGGCCGCCCGCTCAGGCGATGACAACAAAGCGGTTCCTCCGCCGTCGAGTTGTCGCCGGCCTGGTCCGGTCGGGGTCGGCCGGGCCGGGGACTGGTCGGCGGTACGGGTGGCTCACCACGGCGAACGCGGGTGAACGCCCGCTCCCCGACGGGGGTTTCAAGCCGTCTGGCCGAATTCCATGCAGTCCGCCGGAGGGCGGAAGCCGGACTTCCGTGTCTCCCGGCGCGTCGGCATCCCGTACGCACCGCGCGCGGGGTTCCGGCCGACGGTACGTAATTCACTGCCCCCGGGTGCGCATTCCTTGATAAGGGGACCGTGCCTCGATGCTCATCAACGGATCAAAAAGAGTGCAGTGCAAAGAATCTTAGCCGGACGGATTGTGTCGCCCTGTTTCCCGCGAGTAACATCACGCCTCGATCAATTCGGTCATGAAATCTGCCCGAAATTTGATGCTCCGATCCTCCGCCCCCGGGCCACCCGAGGCCCCACCACCTCCGACCGTCGTCGGGGTGCGGGCATGCGTTGCAGAACCGGTCAACTTCGTGCACGAGGCCGCGCCACGGCGGCCGACAGAGGGGACGACATGAGATCCGTTTCCAATCGAACCCGCGTAGGTCTGCTCGCGGCGTTCACGGCATTCAGCGCCCTGCTCTCCACCGGCTCGGCCACCGCCGCCACCCAGCTCAACGGCGACTGGGCGCCCTTCGACCGCTGTCCGGTCGACGCGCCCGCCATGCTGGCCGCCGACGGTGTGAACACCATCGCCGCCTGCATCGCGTCGAGTTCGGCCACCGGATCCATCACGCTGGGCAAGAGCGTGGTCTCCACCGGCCACACCGATCTCCAGCTCGGCGTCGTCCAGCGCGCCGACGGCACCGCCTCGCTGGTGGCCCCGCCCGAGGGGGCCCTGACGGCGGACCCGGCCGAGATACCCGGCGGACTGCTCGGGCTCATGTGCCCCAGCGGAATTCCCCTCGTATCGGCAATCTGCCGTCAGTTGACGGACAACAGTCTCAACCGGGTGACGGCCACCATCGAACCGGCCGGAGCGCCACGCGACTTCAATATGAGCGCGGCTTTCTCCACCGGTGAGCCCATTCTCACCATCCCGGTGCGCATTCACCTCAAGAATCCGTTCCTGGGTGACAAGTGCTACATCGGGACCACCGCCGCCCCGGTGCTCCTCAAGCCGCGGAACGTGACGGCACCGACCCTCTCGCTCCAGCGGTTCGGGGCCGACGGGACGCCGAACGACGACGAGGGCGAGATGGGGCGCTACACCTTCGACGGCGCCGACCAGGGCGACGCCACGTTCGCCGTACCGGGCGCAAGCGGTTGCGGAGCCGGGCTCCTGGACTGGGCGGTGAACCTCAAGACCGGCCTCCCGTCCGCCGCCGGGAAGAACAGCGTGACCCTCGACGCCACCTCCACGTACTTCGGCAGCCCCTACGACCCCGCCGGCCTCGCGCCGGACGAGGGCCGGAAACTGTCCGAATTCTGGCACTCCGCGAAGCGGTAGGCCGCCCCCTCCGACCCGTACGAGGAGGTGATGCGGCCGACCGTCCCCATGCCCCGGTCCGCGCACCGCAGCCCCCTGCTCGCGGACCCCGCCGCGTGCCGCACCGTCCGGCACCCGTGGACCCGCCGACCGTGCCGCACCGCCCGGCCCGGCGAACACAGCGCACGAAGCTCTCCAGTCACGTTCAGCACCCATCCCCAAACGGGACGAGAAAAGGGAGTACCCCCATGTTCAAGCGAACCGGTGTCCTGACCGCGATCGGCGCCGCCGCCGCATCCGTCGTGCTGGCCGCCCCGTCGGCCGTCGCCGCCCCGACCAGCTGGACGATCACCCCGACCGGCAACTTCAACGGCAGCGCCGGAGTGACCGTCCTGACCGACAACAACGGCAACAAGATCCAGTGCGCGACCTCCGCCGCCTCGGGCAACGCCCCGTCCTCCCCGGTCGCCGGCAGCCCGGCCAACCTCGCGGCCATCTCGGCGATCTCGTTCAACTCGCCGTGCACCGGGCCGTTCAGCTCCACCTGGACCGTCACCACCACGCCGACGTGGGAGATCTGGGGCCTGGACTACGCGGCGGGCGCCGGCACCAACTCCACGGGCCAGGTGACCGGTGAGATCAGGGCGATCACGGCGAAGGTGTCCGGGAGCAGCATCCTCGGCCCCTGCACCTTCGACGTCACCGGCAAGGTCGCCGGGAAGTACAACAACCCGTCCGCCGGCGGCAGCAACGGCACCCTGGACACCGCGGGCGGCGGGCTCACCCTGTCCATCGCCAACAAGGTCGGCGGCGGCTGCGGCATCGTCGGCACCACCGCCAGCTTCCAGGGCCTCTACACCATCGTGAACGCGGCATCGGGCCAGTCCCCGGTCATCAGCGGCTGATCCCGCGCCGATGACGTACCGCGTCTGAACGTCGTGCCCGGCCGTGCGCACCCGACGGCCGGGCACGATTTCGCGCACCCGCCGACAAGGGGCGCGGCACCGGATTGTCACCCGCTGCCAAAGTCCGTACGCCGGTGATCCGATCGGGAACCCGGCCCTTCCCAGGGCGTCGTCGGCGTGCGTACCGTACCCGTCGGCAGGGGCCCGTCCGAGGTCCGGAAGCCCCCGCGGCCCGCCCGCCCGGCCGCCGCCCGCAGAGCCGCCGCCGCACACCGGACCCGCTCCGCAGCCGCCCATCCTCTGGGCCCACGCGCGCCGGAAGGACACATCCGTATGACCGTCGATGCACGCGCCGCAGCGAGACGACCGATCCACTGGGCCGTGGGCGGGGCGCTCGTCGTCGCCACCGCACTCGTCCCCAGCGCCGAATCGGCCGCCGCGGAACAGAAGTCGGAGGTCGCCCTCCGCTACACCTGCCCCTTCCCCTCCGGGCCCGAGGAGGTGGACGTCGTCGTCTCGGCGGTGCTCCCCACCTCGGCGCGGACCGGCGAGGAGATCCGCCCCGGTCAGGTGGCGGTCGAGGTGACCCTGCCGCCGACGGCGCTCGCCCGGTTCGGCGACCTGGACGCCGCCACCCTGTCGGCCGTCGCGCGGCTCACCGTACGCAACAGCGTCGGCGACAAGTCCGCCGACGCCTCCTGGCAGGACCTGACCCCCCCGCCGACGGACCTGCCCGAACCAGGCGGTGGCGAGGGCGACGGCGATGGGCAGGGCGCACTGACCCTCACCGCGACCGGGGACGTGCCGACGGTCTCCTTCGGCAGTCCAGGACGCGCGACCCTGACCCCCGACGCACTCGCCCTCGCGCTGACCTCGCTCACGGAGGCCGGTGAGCCGACCACACCCCCGGGGCTCGACGTCGCCTGCGCCCCGGCCCCCGGCCAGGAACCCGAACTCGCCGCCATCGCCATCCGCGGCGACCAGGACCCCACGGCCCCCGCACCCCGGCCCGGCGAGAGCGACCCCGTACCCGAGCCGACCCCCACCCGCCCGGCCGAAGGGCTGCCGCCCAGCGCGCGGGAGAAGATCGACGCCCTCACCGAGAAGCGGCTCCAGGCCCTGGAGGACGACCCGGGCAGCTGCCCGATCGAGATCCCGCCCGAGTGGGTGATGACCACCGCCGAGACCTACGCGGCCGGCTACGCCAACGCCGCCAAGCTGGACGGAGCGGCCGCGCTGGGGCCCGCGTTCATGAAGGTGGTGCTCAACAAGCGCTACATCAACGACTCCTGTGCCTCCACCGTCGACGTCAGCTCGGAAGTCGACTTCGACTACGAGGGGAAGCGCCAACTCCCGCCGACGAAGGCCACGTTCCTCAGCTACGGGTTCATGCCGACCACCGCCACCATGACGCTGGAGCAGGTGGGACCCCCGGCCGCGATCCACACCCACACGGTCACCAACACGCCGACCTACCCGGAGGAGACCACGGTCACGGCCCAGCTCGTGATGCGGCTCTCCGACGTCGAGGTGAACGGCGTGCCCCTGGACGTGGGCCCCGACTGCCGCACCGAACGCCCCTTCGAGCAGGTGCTGAAGGGGTACGGCCAGAGCTATCCGCCGGCCGGCTATCTGGTGGCGTACGGCGGCACCCTGACCGGGTACGCCCATATCCCGCCGTTCAAGGGGTGCGGCGTGACCGAGGACCTCGACCCGATCTTCACCTCGGCCATCTCCAGCCCGGGGAAGAAGGCCGACAACTACACCAAGATGACCCAGGCGCCCCTGTGCGTGGCCACGAACCCGGAAGGGCCCGACTGCCCGCCGAGGAAGCCGAAACCGGAGCGGTGAGCGTCTGCGGCCCCCGGGGCGCGGGTTGCTGATTCCTCATCATCCGACAGGTTTGAAAACGGTATCACTCATCCGCAGACAATCCTCGGCGCCGAATGAATTCTCGCCGAGGAAGTTCTGTACCCAGTATTGCGAACTCAGGTTACCGGACCGTAGCGTCCCAGCAGTGCCGATCGAAAACGCCTGCGCACCAGCTCGTCGGGCCTGCTCGTTTCCCGGTTCGCTCCGCTGCGGTGCCGGGTCGCCCGGATCGGACGCCCAGGCGCCGGCGCAGATTCCGACAAGGCGGGGAACCGGTCTTGTCACCGCATGACAGACGAGCCGCCATCGCCTTTCTCAGAGCCGGAGCGCCAGCCGATGAAAACGTTCACCGCCACGTCGAGGGAGGGCCGATGGGAATCGAAGTAGTCGTCGAGGGCCTGACGAAATCCTTCGGGAAGCAGAACATCTGGCAGGACGTCAGCCTCACCCTGCCCGCCGGTGAAGTGAGCGTCATGCTCGGTCCTTCCGGCACCGGAAAGACCGTCTTCCTGAAATCCATCATCGGGCTTCTCAAGCCCGAACAGGGGCGCGTCCTCATCAACGGCGTCGACATGGTGAACAGCCCGGAACGCGACATCATGGAGACCCGGAAACTCTTCGGCCTCATGTTCCAGGACGGCGCCCTTTTCGGCTCGATGTCGCTGTTCGACAACATCGCCTTCCCGCTGCGCGAGCACACCCGCAAGAAGGAATCCGAGATCCGTCGCATCGTGATGGAACGCATCGACATCGTCGGCCTCCTCGGCGCCGAGGGAAAGCTGCCGGGCGAGATATCCGGCGGTATGCGCAAGCGGGCCGGCCTCGCCCGCGCCCTGGTCCTGGACCCCCAGATCATCCTGTGCGACGAGCCGGACTCCGGTCTCGACCCGGTCCGCACCGCCTACCTCTCGCAGCTCCTCATCGACCTCAACGCGCAGATCGACGCGACGATGCTCATCGTCACCCACAACCTCGACATCGCGGCGACCGTCCCCGACAACATGGGCATGCTGTTCTGCCGCAACCTCGTCACCTTCGGCCCGCGCGAGGTGCTGCTCACCAGCGACACCCCGGTCGTCTCCCAGTTCCTCGCCGGCCGCCGCGAAGGACCCATCGGCATGTCCGAGGAGAAGGACGCCGCCACCCTCGCCGCCGAACAGCTGGCCGACACCGTCCCGCTGCCCACCGGCCCCCGCACCGTCGTCCCCCAGCTGGAGCCCTCGCCCGGGATGCCCGTACGCCAGGGCGCGCTGCGCCGCCGCGAGCGGGTCATGTCGATGATGGGCCAGCTGCCGGAGGCCGCCCGTACGGCGATCCTCAACAGCTACGCCCCGGCCGCGGGAGGTGCGCGCGCGTGACCGCCCCGATGCCGGTGCGGCCGCCCGAGCCGCCCGGGAAACCTCCGCAGGTCGCCCCCGGGAAGACCCCCGAGCAGCGCCGCCCCTCCCGGCTGCTCGCGCCGCTCCGCGAGACCGGGAAGCTGTTCGCGCTCGCCGTCGCCGTGGCCCGGGCCATCTTCCGCAGGCCCTTCCAGGTACGGGAGTTCATCGAGCAGTTCTGGTTCGTCGCGAGCGTCACCATCCTGCCCGCCGCCCTCGTCTCCATCCCGTTCGGCGCGGTCATCGCCCTCCAGGTCGGCTCCCTCACCCAGCAGCTCGGCGCCCAGTCCTTCACCGGCGGCGCCAGCGTCCTCGCGGTGATCCAGCAGGCGAGCCCGCTCATCGTGGCGCTGCTGATCTCCGGCGCCGCCGGATCCGCGATCTGCGCCGACCTCGGCTCCCGCAAGATCCGCGAGGAACTCGACGCGATGGAGGTCATGGGCGTCTCACCCATCCAACGCCTCGTCGTCCCCCGGGTGTTGGCCACCATGCTCGTCGCCGTCCTGCTCAACGGGCTGATCTCGGTGGTCGGCACGCTCGGCGGCTACTTCTTCAACGTGATCATGCAGGACGGCACCCCGGGCGCGTACCTCGCGAGCTTCTCCGCCCTCGCCCAGCTGCCCGACCTCTACATCAGCGAGTTCAAGGCCCTCATCTTCGGCTTCATCGCGGGCATCGTCGCCGCCTACCGGGGCCTCAATCCGCGCGGCGGCCCCAAAGGGGTCGGTGACGCGGTCAACCAGTCCGTCGTCATCACCTTCATGCTCCTGTTCTTCGTGAACATGGTCCTCACGGCGATCTACCTCCAGATCGTCCCCGCGAAGGGGAGCTGACCGATGGCGATGCTGAACTGGCTCGACCGGTCGGGCGACCAACTCACCTTCTACGTACGGGCACTTGTCTGGATCCCCCGCACCCTGCGCCGCTATCTGCGCGAGGTCCAGCGACTCCTCGCGGAGGTCGCCTTCGGCAGCGGCGGACTCGGCGTCATCGGCGGCACCATCGGCGTGATGGTCGCCATGACCCTGTTCACCGGCACCGTCGTCGGACTCCAGGGCTACGCGGCCCTCAACCAGATCGGCACCTCGGCCTTCACCGGGTTCGTCTCCGCCTACTTCAACACCCGCGAGATCGCCCCCCTGGTCGCCGGGCTCGCCCTCTCCGCCACCGTCGGCGCGGGCTTCACCGCCCAGCTCGGCGCGATGCGGATCAACGAGGAGGTCGACGCTCTGGAGGCGATGGGCGTGCGCTCCATGCCCTACCTCGTCACCACCCGGATCATCGCCGGAGTCGTCGCGATCATCCCGCTGTACGCGATCGGGCTGCTCTCCTCGTACGTCGCCTCCCGCTACATCACCATCCTCTTCAACGGCCAGTCGGCGGGCACCTACGACCACTACTTCAATCTCTTCCTCTCCCCGCAGGACGTCCTGCTGTCGGTGCTCAAGGTGCTGATCTTCAGCGTGCTGGTGATCCTCGCCCACTGCTACTACGGCTTCCACGCCACCGGCGGACCGGCCGGCGTGGGGGTGGCCGTCGGCCGCTCGGTGCGCAACGCCATCGTGCTCATCAGCGTCACCGACTTCTTCCTCTCGCTCGCCATCTGGGGCGCCACGACGACGGTGAAGGTGGCCGGCTGATGCGCACATCCAGCACCCGTACGGTCCGCCGCCGCCTCGCCGGAGTCGCCTTCCTGCTGGTGCCCGCCGTCCTGGTGTGGGTCTCGGTCTCCGTGTACGAGAAGGACTTCACCGACGACGCCACCGTCACGGTCCGCACCGGATCGGCCGGCAACGAGATGCACACGGGCGCCGATGTGAAGATGCGCGGTGTCGTCATCGGGCAGGTCCGCTCCATCGCCGCCGACGGCGACGGCGCACGCCTCACCCTGGCCATCGACCGCGACAAACTCGGCCAGGTCCCCGCCGACGTCACCGCCCAGATGCTGCCGACCACCCTCTTCGGCGCCCGGTTCGTCGCGCTCGTCCCGCCCCGCATCCCCACGGCCACCACGCTGCGGGCCGGGGCCGTCATCCCGCAGGACCGCTCCAGCAACGCCATCGAGCTGGAACAGGTCCTCGACAACGTCCTGCCGCTGCTGACCGCCGTGAAGCCCGAGAAGCTCTCCGCCACCCTCAACGCCGTCTCCCAGGCGCTGGAGGGACGTGGTGAACGGCTCGGCTCCACGCTGACCACGCTCGATCAGCACCTGAAGAAGTTCAACCCCCAACTCCCCACCCTCAACGCCGACATCAAGGAACTCGTCAAGGTGAGCACGCTGTACGCGGACGCCGCGCCGGACGTCCTCGACGCGCTGAGAGACGCCACGGTCACCAGCTCCACCCTCGCCGACCAGGAGGCGCGGCTCGCCGCCCTCCACGGCACGACCACGGCCGCCGCACAGGACATGACCTCCTTCCTGCGGGAGAACAAGGACAACCTCATCCGGCTCTCCGCCACGAGCAGGCCCTCCCTCGAACTCCTCGCGGAATACGCCGAGTCGTTCCCCTGCACCCTGCGCACCCTGGCCGGCTTCGTCCCCGCCATGGACAAGGCGCTGGGCAAGGGGACGAACGAACCGGGACTGCATGTGTCGGTCAAGTCCGTTCCCTCGAAGGGGAAATACGTCCCCGGCAGGGACACCCCGGTCTACAACGCCACGGGCGGCCCGACGTGCTACTCGGTGCCGTACGTCGGCAAGCACGCCCCGACCGCCGACACCCGCCGGGCCGCCGACGTCACCGCGCCCCCGGCCACTCGGGGCGATACCGACGACGGCACCGACACCGCGCTCGGACTGCCCAACTCGCCCGAGGAGTCCCGGCTCGTGAACGAACTCGTCGCCCCCTCGCTGAAGGTCCGGCCGGGGGACCTGCCCGACTGGAGCGGCGTGCTCATCGGCCCGGCCTTCCGCGGCGCGGAGGTGAAGCTCAAGTGAAACGCCGCTCGCTCGCGGGACCCGTCACCAAGTCCCTCGTCTTCATCGTCGTCACCGTGCTGGCCACCACCGTCCTCGGGCTCTCCATCGCCAACACGGGCGTCGGCGACACCACCACGTACAAGGCGCGGTTCACCGACGCCACCGGCCTCATCCCCGGCGACAGCGTCCGGATCGCCGGGGTGAAGGTCGGCCAGGTCGAATCCGTACGGGTCGCCGACCGGCGCGTCGCCGAGGTCACCTTCGGCGTACGCAAGGGGCGCGACCTCCCCGCCTCGGTGACGGCGTCCATCAAATACCTCAACATGGTCGGCCAGCGGTACGTCGACCTCGACCGGGGCACCGGGCCCGTCGGCCGGACCTTCGCGCCCGGGGACACCATCCCGCTCTCCCGCACCATCCCGGCCCTCGACCTCACCCAGCTCTTCAACGGCTTCCAGCCGCTGTTCGAGGGGCTGTCGCCGCCCGACGTCAACCAGCTCGCCGGCTCCATCGTCCAGGTCCTCCAGGGCGAGGGCGGCACCGTCGACAGCATCCTGCGGCACGTCGGCTCGCTCACCACGACCGTCGCCGCGAAGGACAAGGTCATCGGCGAGGTGATCACGAACCTCAACACGGTCCTCAAGACCGTCAACGACCGGGAGAAGGGCTTCGACGACCTCGTCGTCACCCTCCAGAAGCTCGTCACCGGCTTCTCCGGCGACCGCAAACCGCTCGGCGAGGCCATCACCGCGATGGGCGCGCTCACCACCGTCACCGCCGACCTCTTCCAGGACGGCAGGAAGCCCCTCAAGGACGACATCCGCCAACTCGGACGCCTCAGCGGCCAGTTGGAGAAGGGCACCCCGCAGATCGAGAACTTCCTCCAGAAGACCCCGGCCAAGATGGCGGCCATCAGCCGGCTGACGTCCTACGGATCGTGGCTCAACCTCTACCTCTGCGAGGCGAAGGTCAGCGGCGTCACCCACGACGACGGCAGCAAGCCGCCCACCGGCATCGCGATCACCCAACCGAGGTGCCTGGCATGAGCATCAGACCCATCCGGGAACGCAACCCGGTCGCCGTCGCCCTCGTCGGACTCCTCGTCCTGACCCTGCTGGGCCTCGCCGCCTGGCGCGCCGACTCCCTGCCCTTCGTCGACAACGGGACCACCTACAGCGCCGACTTCACCGAGTCCGCCGGACTCGCCGACGGCGACGAGGTGCGCATCGCCGGAGTGAAGGTCGGCAAGGTCACCGGCGTCTCCCTCGACGGCGCGAAGGTCCGGGTCGACTTCCGGGTGAAGGACGCCTGGATCGGCGACTCCTCCACCGTCGGCATCGCCATCAAGACCCTGCTCGGCGAGAAGTACCTCGCCGTCGACCCCCTCGGCGACGCCCCGCAGGACCCCCGCTCCCGTATCACCGCGAGCCGCACCACCTCCCCGTACGACGTCACCCAGGCGTTCAACGGGCTCGGCGAGACCATCGGCGAGATCGACACCGACCAGCTCGCCAAGAGCTTCGAGACGATCTCCGCCACCTTCAAGGACTCCCCGCCCCACGTCCGCAGCGCCGCCGACGGCCTCTCCGCCCTCTCCCGTACGGTCTCCGAACGCGACGCCCAGCTCGCCACCCTGCTCAGCAGCAGCAAGAAGCTGACGAAGACCCTCGACGGGAAGAAGAGCAGCTTCGAAACGCTCCTGGAGGACGGAAACCTGCTGCTCGGCGAGATCCAGGCCCGCCGCGACTCCATCCATCTGCTGCTCACCGGCACCCGCGACCTCGGCACCCAGCTCACCGGACTCGTCAAGGACAACGACAAGCAGCTCGGGCCGACCCTGGCCTCCCTCGGCCGCGTCACCGCCGTCCTGGTCAAGAACCGCAAGAGCCTCGACAAGGTCCTCGCCACGACCGGCTCCTACAGCCGGCTCGTCGGCAACACCCTCGGCAGTGGGCGCTGGTTCGACAACTACGTCTGCGGCGTCGTGCCCAGGAACTACCTGCCCGCCGGCACACCCCCGGCGACCGGATGCCTGCCACCCCGGCAGCAAGGGGGCCGCTGACATGAGACGCACCCGCATCACCGGCATCGGCGCCGGGCTCGCCCTCGTCGCCGTCGTGGCCGCCACCGGCGTGAGCGCCCTGGAGGAGGACGGGAAGAGGACCGTCACCGCCTACTTCGACCGGGTCACCGGCGTCTACGCCGGATCCGACCTGCGGATCCTCGGCGTCAAGGTCGGCACGGTCGACTCCGTCGAGCCACGCGGCAAGGAGGTGAAGGTCGTCCTGCGCCTCGACAAGGGCATCGACGTGCCCAAGGACGCCCACGCCGTCGTCGTCGCCCCCAGCCTCGTCGCCGACCGCTACATCCAGCTCGCCCCGGCCTACGACGGCGGCCCCCGGCTCGCCGACGGCGCGGTGCTGCCCGCCGCCCGCAACGCCACCCCCGTCGAGGTCGACGAGCTGTACGCCTCCATCACCGAGCTGTCCACCGCGCTCGGCCCCAACGGGGCCAACGCGAACGGGGCGTTGGCCCGGCTCCTGGACACCGGGGCGAAGAACCTCGACGGCAACGGCAAGGCCATCGGCGACTCCATCGAACAGTTCGGCAAGGCCACCAAGACGCTCGACAAGAGCAGCGACGATCTGTTCGACACCCTGAAGTACCTCCAGGGCTTCACCACGATGCTCAAGGAGAACGACGGCAACGTCCGCAGCGCCGAGCAGCAACTGAACACGGTCACCTCCTTCCTCGCCGACGACAAGAAGAACCTCAGCGCGGCCCTCAAGGAGCTCGGCACCGCCCTCGGCCAGGTCAAGACGTTCATCGCCAAGAACCGCGGCTCGCTCAAGAAGAACGTCGAGGCCCTGGTGCCGGTCACCCAGGCGCTCGTCGACCAGCGCGCCTCGCTCGCCGAGGCGATGGACACCCTGCCGCTCGCCGCGGGCAACGTCCTCAACGCCTACGACCCGGCCAACCGCACCCTCAACGGGCGGACCAACCTCAACGAACTGTCCATGGGCGGGCCGCTCGTGGAGCCCGGGGCCGCCGCCGCGGCGAGCCGGCTCACCGGCCTCGCCCCCGTCGACGCGACCCGCCGCAAGGCCCTGCCCGTCCTGCCGCTGCCGGAGGTCGGCACGGTCTACGGCACCCCCGAGAAACAACCCGGCAAGCCGGGAGGGGCCAGCAATCCGGGCGAGGCCGGAAAGGCAGGAACGTCCGGCGGGACCGACCAGGAGAAGGGGGCCGAGCGATGAACGACGAGATCCGGCGCGGACCCGCCGCACGGGCGGCCGCCGGCGCGGTCGCGCTGCTCGCCACCGGCGCGCTGATCGCCCTGGTCGTGGTCCGCCCCGACACCCCCTCCTTCACCGGCATCGAGCAGATCCCGCTGCCCGGCGGCGCGGACCTCGGCGACCGGCCCTACGAGGTCACCGCCGAGTTCGGCGACGTCCTCAGCCTCGCCCCGCAGTCCTCGGTCAAGGTCAACGACGTCTCCGTGGGGCGCGTCACGAAGATCGCGCTCGCCCCGGACGGCTGGCGGGCCCGGGTCACCATGAAGGTCAACGGGAACGTCAAGCTCCCCGCCAACGCCTACGCCCGGCTCGAACAGTCCAGCCTGCTCGGCGAGAAGTTCATCCAGCTCTCCCCGCCCCCCGAGGGCACCGCCCGGGGATCGCTGGCGAGCGGCGGCCGCATCCCCGTCTCCCGCACCAACAGGAACCCCGAGGTCGAAGAGGTCTTCGGAGCCCTGTCCATGCTCCTCAACGGGGGCGGCGTCCACCAGCTCAAGACCATCACCACCGAGCTGAACAAGGCGCTCTCCGGGCGGGAACCGCAGATCCGCTCCGTGCTCAACCGGGTCGACACCCTCGTGACCAACCTGGACGAGAACAAGGGCGACATCACCCAGGCCCTCGACGGCGTCAACCGGCTCGCCGCCACCCTCGCCACCCGCGAACAGGACGTCGGCACCGTCCTCACCGGGCTCAGCCCCGGACTCAAGGTCCTGGAGAAGCAGCGTGGCTCCCTGCTGACCATGCTCCGCTCCCTCGACACCCTGTCCACGGTCGCCGTCGACACCATCAACCGGAGCAAGGCCGACATGATCGCCGACCTCAAGGCGCTCGCCCCGACGCTGAAGGCGCTCGCCGACTCCGGCCAGGACCTCCCGAACTCGCTTCAGGTGCTGCTTACTTACCCGTTCACGGACGAGGTGCTGCGCGGCGTCAAGGGCGACTACCTCAACGTCTACCTGGACGTGACGGCCATGCCCGGCACGCAGATCATCCCGGCCCTCACCCCGGACCCGCCGGGCATTCCGCAGCCCCCGGCCGAGGGAGAGGAACCGGCCGCGTCGGCCAAGGGCGCGCTGCCCCTCCCGCTCCCGCTGCCCGCCGTGTCGGGCACGCCGAGGACCACCGCTCCGGGCACGCCGAAGACCACGAAGGAGGCGACACCGTGATCACCCTCGCCGTCCGGCTGAAGAACCTCGCCTTCCTCGTCATCGCCGTCCTCGTCCTCGGCTACCTCGGCGTCCGCTACGCCGATCTCGGCCACTACGTCGGACTGCGCAGCTACTACACCGTCACGGTCCAACTCCCGCAGACGGGCGGCCTGTACACCCACTCCAACGTCACCTACCGGGGCGTCTCCGTGGGCCGCGTCGGCCCCATCGAGCTGACCGAGAACGGCGTCGAGGCCGAACTGCGGATCGAGAAGGACGCCCCGCGCATCCCGGACAGCCTCACGGCCGTCGTCGCGAACCTCTCGGCGGTCGGCGAGCAGTACGTCGACCTGCGGCCCACCCGCGCGGACGGCCCCTACCTCGGCAACGGCTCGGTCATCGACGAGGCCGACACCACCATTCCCGCGCCCCCCACCGACGTACTCACCAGCGTCGACGACCTGGCGAGCTCGGTGAACCTGGAGAGCCTGCGGACCGTCGTCGAGGAGTTCGGGGCCGCCTTCGAAGGGCGCGGCGACGACCTCCAGGTCCTGCTGGACACCAGCGGCGACTTCATCGAGGCCGCGGACAAGGCCCTGCCGGTCACCACCCGGCTGATGGCCGACGGCGAGCAGGTCCTGCGCACCCAGGCCGAACAGGGCAAGGCGCTCAAGGGCTTCGCCAAGGGCGCCAAAGAACTGGCCGCCGAACTCAAGGGCTCCGACGGCGACCTGCGCCGCCTCATCGCGACCACCCCGGACGCCGCCGTCCAGATCAGCGGA
Organism: Streptomyces sp. PTY087I2; assembly: GCF_001687325.1. Lineage (GTDB taxonomy): Bacteria > Actinomycetota > Actinomycetes > Streptomycetales > Streptomycetaceae > Streptomyces. The sequence goes on from NZ_LZRD01000002.1 coordinate 258,010, forward strand.
CTGCTGCGCGACGTCGACCCGGCCTTCGGCGTCGTCGTCGCCAACCTCCTCACCACATCGGAGGTGGCCGTCACCCGACAGCGCGGCCTGGAGGAACTCCTCGTGAAACTCCCCGCCGTCGCCGCCGCCGGGGCGAGCGCGGTCGACGACGACGGCGCCCGGTTCGGGATGTCCGTCACCTTCTTCGAACCGCTGCCCTGCACCGCCGGCTACGGCGGCACGGTCTACCGCAACGGCCTCGACACCTCGGCCGGGCCCGCCGTGAACACCGCCGCCCGCTGCACGTCCTCGCCCGGCACCGGCATCAACGTCCGGGGCAGCGCCAACGCCCCCAAGGGCGGCCCGGTACCGAAACCGGCCGTCCCGGGCTCGATGAAGCTGCCCGGAACCGTGGCCGGAGAGGCCGCGACCGCACAGCCGCCGGCCGAGGGCATGGCCGGGCTGCTGGGCCTGGGAGGCGGCTCATGACCCCCCGCACCCGGCACCTGGGCGGCTGGGCCGTGCTGCTCGTCGCCGCCCTGGTCTGCGGTCTGGGGGCCTGGTCGTACGGGCAGGCGCGCGGCGACCGCTCCCTGTCCTACGCGAAGGCCCGCGACACGGCCCTCGCCGAGGGAAAGCGCCACCTCGCGACGCTGAACAGCCTCGACGGCGAGAACGCACAGCGGGTCGACGACGGGTTACGGGCCTGGCTGGACTCCTCCACCGGCCCGCTCCACGACGAGCTGGAGCGGACCCGTAAGGCCGACGCGAAGTCCCTCACGACGGCGGGCGACACGGCCCGGGGCAAGGTCACCTCAGCGGCGCTCACCGCACTGGACGAGCGCACCGGTACGGCGGAGCTGATCGCCACCGTGGACGTCGAGGTGACCCCGCGCACCGGCGCGGCCGGCACCCAGCGCAAACGGTTCGGGGCGACCCTCGCCCGTACGGCCGACGGCTGGAAGGTCAAGGCACTCGCGGCGATCGGGACGGGCGGCGGCCGATGAGAGCGAGCGGAGGAACGACGACGGTGAACAGCGATGTCGCTCTCGACCCCGACCTCGACCCCGGGGCCGAGGAGGCCGAGACGCGGGCACCGGACCCGCACGACGGTGCGGACGCGCCCCGCCGCCGGTGGCCGCGCGTCCTCGGCGCCCTGCTGACGGTCGCCCTGATCGCCACGGGCGGCGTCCTGTACGCCGAAGGGCGCCAGCTGCGCGACACCCCGGCCACGGCGAACCTCGCGCTCACCGACGCGGAGGCGACCACGCGCGTCACCGGCGACGTCAGCAGCGCGCTCAGCAAGGTCTTCTCGTACGGTCCCGGGGCCACCGCCACGACGCAGGCGGCAGCGAAGGAGGTGCTGGCGGGCAAGGCGCTCCAGCAGTACGCGGCGCTGTTCGGCCAGGTCGAACGGCAGTCCGCCGACCAGAAGCTGACGCTGACCACCGAGGTCGTCCGGGCCGGCGTGACCCGGCTGACCGACGACAGCGCACACCTCCTGGTCTTCCTCGACCAGGTCTACGAGCGCCGGGGCCGGGCCCCCACCACCGCCTCCGCGCAGCTCACGGTGGTCGCCGAACTGCGCGACGGGCGCTGGTGGATCGTCGGGATCGGCTCCACATGACGGCGACCCGCAGGCGATGGCGGACGGGTCCGGTTCGGCAGGCAGGGGAGAGGCAGCAGATGGCACGGCGGCGGACGACGACAGCGAAGACCGACACGCGGGGGACCACCGGGAAGGGAAACCCGCTCCTGCTCGCCGCCCTGGCCCTGGTGGTCTGCGCGGCCGGAGCGGCGGGCTGGGGTGGCTGGCAGCGTTACGAGGCCTCGCACGACGACGCGGCGTCCTTCGCACAGGCGCGGGATGACGCGCTGGCGGCGGGGGAGCAGGCGGTGCAGAACATGAACACCCTGGACCACAAGGCGCTGGAGCAGGGGCTCGACAGCTGGGAGCAGTCCACCACCGGCGACCTCCACCGCCAACTCGTCGACGGGCGCGATGCGTTCGCGAAGCAGATCGCCGATGCGAAGACGGTGAGCACGGCCAAGGTCCTCTCCGGTGCGGTGACCGAGCTGGACCAACGGGCGGGCCGGGCAGGGGTGATGGTCGCGCTGCGGGTGACGGTTGCCGCGCCCAAGGGTGAACCGGCGGTGAAGGAGAGCCGGTTGCTCGGCACTCTCACCCGGACCTCCGGGGGGTGGAAGCTCAGCGCGCTGGGCCAGGCGCCCGTCGGCTCCACGGGCGGCTGACCTCCGCGCCGCACCCCGCCCACCCCGTACGCCCCGGAGAGGACCCACCCATGTCGACGACCCGTCACCTCGTCAACCGCCGTCGCCGGCTGGCCACGGCACCACCGCGTACGACGGAGTCCGGGACGGAACCGGCGGCCGGGTCGACCGCCGGCCCGGTCACCACGACCGAGCCCGCCCCACCGGCCGCATCGGACACCGGCGCCGAAGCGAGCACCCCTGCCGATACGGAAGCAGGCACCGCTCCCGAAGCCCCGGCCGACGCCGCCGACAGCCCTGCGGACGACGGCGCCCCCCGCACCAGGAAGCCCCGGCTCCGCATCACCCTGCCCGCCGTGCTCTGCGCGCTCACGGTGCTCCTCGGGGCCTTCGCCGTCTGGGCGTTCTCCTCGGCGAGCAGTCTCCGCGACGAGCCCGCCCGGCAGAACGCCGCGCTCACCGACATCGGCCGCACCAGCGAGGTGAAGGGCCGGATCAGCGAGGCGGTCGGCGCGGTGTTCAGTTACGACTACGCCTCGCCCGCCCGGTCCGACCGCGCGGCGCGCACGTATCTGACCGGCCGGGCCGTGCAGCAGCACAAGGACATGCTCGCCGACATACGGGAGCAGGCCCCCAAGCAGAAGCTCGTCCTGACCACCACCGTCACCGAGAGCGGAGTGGAGTTCCTGGACAGCGACCGCGCCCGGCTGCTGATCTTCGCCGACCAGAGCAACACCCGTACGGGCAAGGACGAGGAGACGACGTACGCGGCGGCCATGTTCGCCGTGGACGCCGTCCGCCGCGGGGACACCTGGCTGATCGCCGCCATCGACACGTTCACCCGCTGAGCGAAGGGAATCCGCATGAGCTTCCACCGCACGGTGCGCCGCCGGCTCGGCACCACGGCCACCGCCGTCGCCGCGATGACCGCGCTCACCGCGTCCCAGGCCCCGGGGCTCGCCCTGCCCGAGCCCCGGAAGGAGAAGGCGGCGGCCTCCGACGACGTGGTGTGGACCGAGGTGCCGGGCGACGACGTCTACCACACCGAGTTACCGCCGTTGCGGTCCCCGAAGCCGCCCGCACCCCTGAAACCCGGGAAGAAGCCCGACCCCCTCGTGGTCCGTGCCTGGTCCGAGGCGGGCATCCCGGCCACCGTGCTGGCCGCCTACCACCGGGCCCAGAACGCGGTGGGCCGCAGCGACCCGGGGTGCGGGCTGCCGTGGCAGCTGCTCGCGGCGATCGGCAAGGTCGAGTCCGGCCAGGCGTCCGGCGGGCGGGTCGACGCGCGCGGGACGACCCTCACCCCGATCCTCGGCCCCGCGCTCGACAGCAACGGCTTCGCCCTGATCCGGGACACCGACAACGGGGCGTACGACGGCGACCGCACCTACGACCGGGCCGTCGGGCCCATGCAGTTCATCCCGTCCACCTGGGCGGCCTGGGGCGCGGACGGCAACGGCGACGGCCGCAAGGACCCGAACAACATCTACGACGCGGCGCTCGCCGCCGGGCACTACCTGTGCGCCGGTTCGCGCGATCTGACCCGCCGCGCCGACCTGGACCGGGCGATCCTCAGCTACAACCGCTCCGACACCTATCTGCGGACGGTGCTGTCCTGGCTGGAGTTCTACCGCAAGGGCAGCCATCCGGTCGCCGACGGCGAGGGCGTCCTCCCGGTCAGCCCAGGACCCGGCGGGAAGACCCGCCCCCATTCCCCGGTCGGCGGCCCCGGCGCTCCGGAACGCCCCGGCAAGGACGACGGAGGCGTCGTCGTCGGGCCGCAGCCGACCAGACCGCCGAGCCCGAGCCCCACCCCCCGGCCCACGGACCCCGGCTCCCCGAGCCCGAGCCCCGATCCGACGGACCCGGGCCCCGGACCCACCGACCCCGGCCCGGGTCCCAGCCCCGACCCGACCGATCCGACCGACCCGGGCCCGGACCCCACGGACCCCGGCCCCGACCCGACCGGGCCCACCACACCGCCCGACCCCGGCGGGACCGACCCGGGCTGCCCCGACGACACCCCGTCGCCGTCCCCGTCCGACGACACCGGAACGCCCGGCCCGGGCGGGTCGGACGAGCCCTGCGCCACGCCGACCGGTGAGCCGGGGTCAGCCGCCTGACAGCACCTCGGACAGGTCGTAGGAGACGACCTCCTCCAGCTGCGCGTACGTACAGCTCGCGGGGGACCGGTCCGGCCGCCACCGGCGGAACTGGGTCGTGTGCCGGAACCGGTCGCCCTCCATGTGGTCGTAGGCCACCTCGCACACCCGCTCCGGGCGCAGCGGCACCCAGGACTGGTCCTTCTTCCCCGTCCAGCGGTTCTGCGTGCCCGGCAGCCGGGACTGCTCGTGCGCCGCCGCGTCCGCCCAGGCGCCCCACGGGTGCTCGGCGAACGCGCAGCGCAGCGGGGCGAGTTCCTCGGCCAGCTCGGCGCGCCGCTTCATCGGGAAGGCCGCGCAGACCCCGACGTGCTGGAGCACGCCCTCGGTGTCGTACAGGCCGAGCAGCAGCGAGCCGACGACCGGGCCGCTCTTGTGCTCGCGGTAGCCGGCCACCACGACGTCGGCGGTCCGCTCGTGCTTGATCTTGTACATCACCCGGGTGTCGGGCCGGTAGGGCAGGTCCAGCGGCTTCGCCACGATCCCGTCGAGCCCCGCCCCCTCGTACCGGTCGAACCACTGCCGGGCCAGCTCGATGTCCGTGGTGGAGGGGGCGAGGAGCACGGGCGCGGAGGCGCCGGAGAGGGCGGCCGTCAGCACCGCCCGCCGGTCCGCCTGCGGGGTGCTCAGAAGGGAAGTGTCGTCGACCGCGAGGACGTCGAAGGCGATGAAGCTCGCCGGGGTCTGCTCGGCGAGCATCCGCACCCGGGAGTCCGCCGGATGGATGCGCTCGCTGAGCCGCTCGAATTCGAGCCGCCCCTCGTGGGCGATGACGATCTCCCCGTCGATCACACAGCGCGCCGGGAGGTTGTCCCGTACGGCGTCGACCAGATCGGGGAAGTAGCGGGTCAGCGACTTGCCCGTACGGCTGCCGATCTCGACCTCGTCGCCGTCCCGGTAGACGATCGCCCGGAAGCCGTCCCACTTCGCCTCGTACGCCATGCCCGGCGGGATCCTGGCCACCGACTTGGCGAGCATCGGCTTGATGGGCGGCATCACCGGCAGGTCCATGGCCCGATTCTGGACCGCGCACCCACCCATGTCGCCCGATGTGCGGCATATGTGCGACCGGCCTACGGTGGCCGTCATGGGAGCTGCGGTGGAGCTGGACGCGGGCGGACGGGCCGTGAGGCTGTCCAACCCGGACAAGGTGTACTTCCCGGAGAAGGGTTACACCAAGAGGGACGTGGCCGAATACTTCCTGGCCGTCGGTCCCGGGATCACGCGTGCCCTGAACCACCGGCCGACCACGCTCCAGCGCTTCGTGGACGGGGTCGAGGGCGACTTCTTCTACCAGAAGCGCGCCCCGAAGAACCTCCCCGAGTGGATCCCCACCGCCCGGATCGCCTTCCCCAGCGGCCGTCCGGCCGACGAGATCTGCCCGACCGAGCTGGCCGCCGTGATCTGGGCCGCCAACCTCGGCACGCTCACCTTCCACCCCTGGCCGGTGCGGGCCGGGGACACCGACCACCCGGACGAACTGCGCATCGACCTGGACCCGCAGCCCGGCACCGACTACGCCGACGCGGTCGCCGCCGCCCACGAGCTGCGCTCCGTCCTGGAGGACCACGGCGTACGGGGGTGGCCCAAGACCTCCGGCGGGCGTGGGATGCACGTCTTCGTGCCCATCGAGCCCGCGTGGACCTTCGTCGAGGTGCGGCGCGCCGCGATCGCCGCCGGGCGCGAGCTGGAGCGGCGGATGCCCGAGCGGGTGACGACCGCCTGGTGGAAGGAGGAGCGCGGCGAGCGGATCTTCGTCGACTTCAACCAGACCGCCCGCGACCGCACCATCGCCTCCGCCTACTCCGTACGCCCCTTCCCGCACGCCCCCGTTTCCGCACCGCTGCGCTGGGACGAGATCGACGACGCCGAACCCCGCGACTTCGACCTCCGCACGATGCCGGGGCGGTACGCCGAACTCGGCGACGTGCACGCCGACATGGACCAGGAGGCGTTCCGGCTCGACGGGCTGCTGGAGCTGGCGGACCGGGACGAGAAGGAGCGCGGGCTCGGCGACATGCCCTACCCGCCGGAGTACCCGAAGATGCCCGGCGAACCGAAGCGCGTCCAGCCCAGCCGCGCCCGCCACGATGACGACGACGGCGACACGGCGTGAGCGGAAGCAGCGAGGGGCACGGCGCGCACGGACGGCCGCTCACCCTCCGCGAGCGCTGGGAGGCGTACAAGAACAGCCCGTTCCTGCCCGCGACCGTCCTCGTCCTGATCGTCGCCGCCGCTGCCGGTCTCTTCGCCGGCTCCTACACGTACGCGATGGCCGACCCCACCCCGCACCGGATCCCGGCGGCCCTGGTCACCCAGCCGGAGGTGGAGCGCGGCGAGGCGTTCGTCGCGGGGATGGAGAAGGCCCTCGACGCCTCGCTCGAACTCCACGACTACCCGGACGTCGCCGACGCCCGCCGCGCCCTGGACGAACAGAAGGTCTTCGCGATCGTGCGCGCGGCCGACGACGGCGTGGCGCTCGACGTGGCCGGAGCCTCCGGCGCGTCCGTGGCCGAACTGCTCGGCAAGGCGGGCACCGAGGTGGGGGACGCCACCAGCGTCGAGGTCACCGTCCGGGACGTCAAGCCGCTCCAGCGGGGAGATCCGCGCGGGCTCGCCCTGTTCTACATCTCGCTGGCCGCCGTCATCATGGGCTTCCTCGGCGCGATCCAGCTCAGCGTGCACGCCCATGGCCTCAACCCGGCCGAGCGCATCGCCTTCACCGTCGCCTACGCCCTGCTCGGCGGCTTCGCCATCGCGGCGGCCGTGGACTGGTGGCTCGGGGCGGTCGACCTGCCGTTCGTCCAGTCCTGGCTGATCCTGGCGTTCACGATGTTCACCTCCGGCATGGTCTTCACGATGTTCAACACCCTGATGGGCCGCTGGGCGATGATCCCCACCTGGGGAGTCATGGTGCTGCTCGGCAACCCGTCGTCCGGCGGGGCGGTGTCCTGGCCGCTGCTGCCCTCCGCGCTCGGCCACATCGGCCGCTGGCTGCCGCCCGGAGCCTCCGTCAACGCCCAGCACACCGCCGTCTACTACCAGGGCCACCAGTTCGTCTTCCCGTACCTGGTGCTCGCCGGCTGGGCGCTGGTCTCCTGCACGGTGTTCTGGGTGTGGCGGCACCGACACCCAGGAGGCCGCGCCCGCACGCCTGAGCATGCGGCCACGGCCTCCTGAGACCTCTCCCTACGCGTTACAGCACGGCTTACAGCTCCTTGATCCGGATGTCGCGGTACGAGATGACGTCGGTGACGCCGTGGACCTGGAGCCCGATGTAACCGGAGGCGAACCGCCGGCCGTCGGTGCCCGGGTCGTCGCCCCGCGGCGGCTCGAAGAGCTGACCACCGGTGTTGTCGAACTCGTTGATCAGGACACCGTTGCGGTAGATCTCGTAGTGCTGGTCGACCACCTTGATCTCGTAGTCGTTCCAGGTGCCCTTGGGCGTGACCCCGGCGCCGCCGAGACCCACCCGGTCGAAGCCGTACACCGAACCGGTCTTGTACATGTCGCCGTCCGGCCGGTCGTTGACCTGGATCTCATGGCCGTACTTGATGGCGACCCACTCCGGACGCGACTCCTCCGGGTGGTCGTGGACCTTCGGGAAGCGGACGAAGACCCCGCCGTTGGCGTTGCCCGAGCCCGGGGCGTCGTCCCGCCACTGGAGCTTCAGCGAGAAGTCCCCGTAGGCCCGGGTCGGGAACCAGAGCATGCCCATGCCGTCCACCGTGGTGGAGCTGGTGATCGAGCCCTCCTCCTCGTTCAGTCCGAACGCGCCGCCGCCCACGTGCTGCCACTTGGCGAGCGAGGCCGCCGTGCCGTCGAAGAGCTTGGTGTAGCCCTCGGACTGACCCGGCTTGCCGATGCCCGACTGCTTGGCGGCCTGGTTGATCGCCTTGCGCTCGCGCTGGTCGATGACGCCGTCGCTCTTGAGCTTGTCGAGGACCGCCGTCACGTGCTTGAGGAACAGGGCGTGGGAGGACCAGTCCTTCTCGTCCTCGATCAGCTCGTTGATCGTGCAGCGGTTACGAGTGATCCGGTTCGGGACGCCCGTGTCGACCGTGCCGACGAAGACGGTGTGCCGCTCGTCGAACTCCGCGCAGTTCGGCGCGGGAACCCCGCCGCCCTGGGCGACGGTGAACGACACCCTTTTCGCCTCGGAGGTGTTGCCCGCCTTGTCGGTCGCCCGGTGTGCGATCGTGTGGTGGCCCACCCGGTCGACGATCACCGGGGTGGTGTACGCGAGGTACGGTCCGCCGTCGAGGCTGTACTCCACCTTGTCCACGCCCGAGTCGTCGTCGGTCGCGGTGACGGTCGCCTTGGCGCTGGTGATGAACGCGCCGTCGCTGTTCTTGTCGCCCTCGACCGTCACCGAGGTCTCCGGAGCCGTCTGGTCCTGCGACGGCGGCTCGACCACGGTGAACTCGACGGACTTCTCGTCCGCGACGTTGCCCGACCGGTCGGTGGCCCGGTAGCGGACGGTGTGCTCGCCCAGCTCGTGGACCATCACCGGTGCGGTGTAGGGCTGCCACTCGCCGTCCGCGCCGAGCGCGTACTCGATGGTGTTGACGCCGGACCCGGTGTCGGACGCGGTCACGGTGACCGTGGCCATGCCCAGGTACGCGCCCGCGTCGTCCTTCTCGCCGGTGACGGTCGCCGAGGTCTCCGGCGGCGTCTCGTCGTCGGTCGGCGGGGCCGCCACCGCGAAGTCGACGGACTTCTCCTCGGCCGCGTTGCCCGCCTTGTCGGTGGCCCGGTAGCGGACCGTGTGGTCGCCGACCTCGTTCACCACGACGGGCGCGGTGTAGGGCTGCCACTCGCCGTCCGCGCCGAGCGCGTACTCGACGGTGTCGACGCCGGAGCCCTCGTCGGTGGCCTCGACGGTCACCGTGGCCTGGCCGATGTACGCGCCGTCCCCGTTCTGATCGCCGTCGACCTTCGCCGAGGTCGCCGGGGCCTCGGTGTCCTCGCCGCTGCCCTCGGTGACGGTCAGGATGCCCTGCATCATGCCGTGGCCGGGGATCGTGCAGTGGTAGAAGTACCGGCCGGGCGACAGCGTGACCTCCACGCTGTGCTTGCCGCCCTCGGAGTCACCCGGGTTGGCCAGGATGTTCAGCTGGACGTCGTTGTTGAACTCCGGGTCCGACACGCTGAACGTCAGCGTGTGCGGCATGCTCGTGGTGTTCCCGGTGGCCGTGCTGTTCTCGAAGACGATCGTCGCCTTGCCGGCCACCGCCGTCTTCGGCGCGGTCAGATAGTGGTCGATCGGATCGCCCGCGGTCCAGGTCAGCACCTGGTCGGCGGCCTTCGCCCCGGGGCCGTCACCGCCCTTGCCGTACGCGGCCGTCGAGGTCAGCCCGAGGACCATCAGGAGGGAGGCCAGCAGGGCCACCCAGAAACTCGGCGGACGGTGCCGCCTGCGTGCGAGGTACGGACGTGGTCTCACTTCGCCGCCTTATCCACGAGATCCGCGGCGGCCGGCGTCGCGCCGCCGCCCTTGTACGAGACGCGCCACAGCGCGGACTTGGAGTCGGAGGTGAAGAAGCCGCGCCCGTAGTCCAGGACGTACAGCGAACCGTCCGGCGCGAACTTCCAGTCCATGAGGTTGCGGATGCCGTCGTTGCCGACCGGGATGATCTTCTTCAACGACTCGGCGTGCGTGGGCAGTCCGCCCTTGCCGACCGTCTTCGGGTCGGTGAGCACGGCGTGCCGGGGCTGGGTGTCGTCGTAGAAGTCGCCGACGAACCACTTGCCGTCCCAGTAGGCCGGCCACTTGGCGGTGGACTCGCTCTGCGCGTCGTACCGGTAGACCGGGCCGTTCATCGTGGCCTGCCCGCCGCCCTTGAGCCAGGGCAGCAGCTCCTTGCCCTCCTCCGTCTTGTAGCTCGGTACGCCGTTCTCGTCGCGCGGGTAGTCGACCCCGCCGCCCTGCGGCGAGTACCAGATGGTGTTCGGGGTCACCGGCGGCAGCTTGACCAGGCCGTCGTTGTTCGGCGACTCGTTCTTCGGGGCGTCGCAGTCGTACCAGCCCAGCGGCTTCGTCGGGTCCGGCAGATTGCGGTCCCGGTAGGGCTGGTTGTTGCCCATGCAGAACGGCCAGCCGTGGTTGCCCGCCTTGGTGATCGCGGCGAACGTGTCGTACTTCGCCGGACCCCAGGTGGTGGACGGCGCCCCCGCGTCGGGGCCGACCCAGCCCGCGTACAGCGTGTCCGTCGACTTGTCGATCGAGATACGGGCCGGGTTGCGCACGCCCATCACATAGATCTCGCCGCGCGTCTTGCCGCCGCCCTCGTCCGGCTCCTCACCGGTGAAGAGGTTGCCGGAGGGCAGGGTGTACGTGCCGTCGTCCTCCGGGTGGATCCGCAGGATCTTCCCGTTCAGGTTGTTGGTGTTGCCCGCGGTGCGCCGGGCATCCGCGAAGGAGACGCCCTTGTAGTTCGGCTGCGGGTTGTTTCCGGAGTAACCGTCGCTGAAACCGGAGGAGTTGTTGTCACCGGTCGCGATGTACAGGTTGCCCTTCGAGTCCCACGCCATGCCGCCGCCCGCGTGGCAGCAGCTGTTGATCTGCACCGGCCAGTCCAGCAGCACCTTCTCCGAGGCCAGATCCAGCGTGTTCGTCGCCGGGTCGAAAGTGAAGCGGGAGACCTGACGGGTCGCCATACGCTTGTCGCGGTCGATCTTCGCGTGCGGCGTGTAATGCAGATAGACCCAGCCGTTGGACGCGAAGTCCGGGTCCAGCTCGATACCGAGCAACCCCTCCTCGACCTTGACCAGTTCGTCGCCGCCGCCCTTGTTGCCGAAGACGTCCAGCGCACCGGCCAGGGTGACCTTCTTCGTCGCCGGGTCGTAGACGTGGATCTCGCCCTTGCCCTTGCCGATGTCCGGGTCGTTCCAGTCGATGACGACCGGGACCGAGCTGTCGGCCCCGCCGCGCCCGATGTAGAAGACCCGCCCGTCCGGCGCGGTCACCAGCCCGTGCGGCTCGCCGATCTGGTCGTTCTGGCCCGGCTGGTTGGGCTCGGTGACCCGCTCCGCGGTGTAGTTCGAGGTGATCGTCGCCTTGCAGTCGGCCTGTGAGGTCCGGTTCGTCCAGGAGAGCGCGCCGCGCAGATGGTCGCGGAAGTCGGTCTCCGCGAAGCTGTCCGCCGTACCGCCCATCGCCGTGTAGAAGGACCGGCCGCCGTCGTAGTCGCGGCACCAGGAGACCGGGTGGTCCCAGCCGTTGGCGCTCGCACCCGGGCTGTACGTCAACTCCCGTACGCGCGCCACGGTGTGGACGTCACCGGACGGGTTCTTCGTCCAGTTCAGCCACTTGTCGGGGCGCTTCCACTCCAGCGGCAGGCTCTTCGTGGCCGGGTGGACCCGGTCCCCGATCTCGACGGTCGCCCGCTGCACGGACGTCGGGCTGTTCGCCGCCGGGCGGGCCCCGACCAGACCGGTGAACCAGTCGGAGTACGGCTCGGTGCGCGCCGCGTCATGGATGCCGAGGAAGCCGCCACCCGCCTCCATGTACGCCTCCAGGCCCGCCTCCTGCTCCGGATCGAGGACGTCGCCCCCGCCGGTCAGGAAGACGACGGCGTGGAAGGAGCCGAGCCGCTTGCCGTTGGTGAAGACCTTCGGGTCGGCGGTGGCCACGGTGGTGAACCGCTGGGCCTCCGGACCGGTGAGCCCGATCTTCTCGATCGCCGCGATCCCGGCGTCGGTGTACGGGGCCTCGTCACCCGCCGACGCGTGGAACACCAGCACCTTCACCTGGTTCTGCGCGCCCGGCGGAGACGGGAGGGACAACGTTGTCGCCATCTTCTCGACCAGGGCCCGGTCCGGCGATGTGTCCGCGTTGGCCGGGCCTCCGCCGCCCAGCATGGACACGGTCAGTGCGCCGGCCGCCACGGCCGCCGCGAGGCCGCGTCGTGATCTGGACCGGTGATGTGATGCGCGCTGCATGTGGTCACCCACCCCTCTGTGGTCACTGCACCTCTCGGTGACTGTGGGTCGCTAACTCTTCTGCCTTGCCTCTGTGTTGACTGCGACAGCGCACGAAGCTAGACCTCTTTTCATGGTCCGCCAATAGCTACGGCAGCAATCGCACGAACTTTGTCCTGAGTGTGGATAAACGCTGGGTCCCCGGCTACGGTGTGGCCCGTTCCGGGGTGCATCCAGCCCCTCGCGCTTCCGCCAGTCCCGTTACCGCAGTGGGGAGTTCGACATGGACCGCAGGACCTTCAGCCGGCGGATGCTGGTCGGCGGCGCAGCCGCGGCCGCGACCGGAGTGACATCGTTGTCGCTGGGCGCGGTGGAAGCAAGCTCGGCGGAGAACCCGCCGCGCACGGCCCCGGCGGGCGGCGTCACACGCCGACTGAAGATGTACGCCGAGAAGCTGCCCAACGGCGAGCTGGGCTACGGCTTCGAGAAGGGCAAGGCCTCGATCCCCGGCCCCCTCATCGAGCTGAACGAGGGCGACACGGTCCACATCGAGTTCGAGAACCTCACCGACGTCGACGCCAGCCTCCATGTGCACGGCGTGGACTACGACATCGCCAACGACGGCACCCGGATGAACAAGAGCCACGTCGAGCCCGGCGGCACCCGGACGTACACCTGGCGCACACATGCCCCGGGCCGCCGCAAGGGCGGCACCTGGGAGCCGGGCAGTGCGGGCTACTGGCACTACCACGACCATGTCGTCGGCACGGACCACGGAACCGGCGGGATCCGCAAGGGGCTGTACGGACCGGTCGTGGTCCGCCGCAAGGGCGACATCCTGCCGGACCAGACGTGCACGGTCGTCTTCAACGACATGACGATCAACAACAAGGCGGAGCACAACAGCGTCAACTTCGAGGCCACGGTGGGTGACCGGCTCGAATTCGTGATGATCACGCACGGCGAGTACTACCACACCTTCCACATCCACGGTCACCGCTGGGCGGACAACCGCACCGGTCTGCTGACCGGCCCCGACGACCCCAGCCGGGTCATCGACAACAAGATCTGCGGACCCGCCGACTCCTTCGGCCTCCAGATCATCGCGGGCGAACGCGTGGGCGCGGGCGCGTGGATGTACCACTGCCACGTCCAGAGCCACTCGGACATGGGGATGGCGGGACTGCTGCTGGTCAAGAAGCCGGACGGCACGATCCCGGGGTACGAGCCGCACCACCACACGGCCGGTGGAACGGAGAAGAAGGGCGCCGAGGACAAGGGCGAGGGCAAGTCAACTGCTGAGCACCAACACTGATGACCCGTCACTCCGACGGGCGGGCCAGCCGCTGCTGCTCCTCCTCGACGATGCGCCGGGCCAGCTCGGCGTCGGAGACGTCCACCGCGTCCGGGGTGGTCTCCGCGAGATCGCTGCGCCGGGCGTACGCGTCGAAGAGCCGGTCCTTGCGGGCCAGCAGCTCCACCAGGCGCTGGTCGACGCTGTCCGTGGCCAGCAGCCGGTGCACCTGGACCGTGCGCACCTGCCCCATCCGGTGCGCGCGGGCGACTGCCTGGTGTTCCAGCGTCGGCTTGATCTGCGGCTCGCACAGGATGACCACGGAGGCGGCCTGCATGTTCAGCCCGGTCCCGCCCGCCTGGATCTGGCTCAGCAGCACCGCGTGTCCCTCCACCCCGGAGAAGGCGTCCACCAGCTCCTGCCGCCGGGCCGGCGGGACGCTCCCGGAGAGCGGCCCGAAGACCTCCGGCCCCAGGGCCTCGCCGACCGCCGCGAGGACATCGCGGAAGTAGGAGAAGACGACCACCTTCAGCCCGTTGTCCCGGGCCTCGTCGACGAGTTCGCGCAGCCGCTCCAGCTTGGCGGAGGTCGCGGGCACGGCGTAGGCGGCCCGGCGCATCCGCATGAACCGCCCGGAGGCGACCGCCTCGCGGTAGGCCTCCCGGTCCTCGGCTCCAAACTCCTCCCACTCGTCCACCTGCACCAGCGCCGGGAGTTCGGCCAGCACGTCCACCTGGTTGCGGCGCAGATAGGCGGGGGCGACGGCCCGGCGGAAGGCCCGCGAACCGGCCGCGCCGTGCGTGGAGCTGACCGACGGCGCGAGTTCGGGGCGCAGTTGGCGTACCAGACTGCGGAACTCCTCCACCCGGTTCTCCATCGGGGTGCCGGTCAGGAACAGCACCCGCTCCACCTGCTCCGCCCACCCGGCGACCGCCCGGGACCGGCGGGCCTCGGGATTCTTCACGAAGTGGGCCTCGTCAACCACCAGCATCCCGGGCCGCACCTCGGCCGCCGCTCCCTCGGGCAGCAGATGCAGCGCGTCGAAGGTGGTCACCGCCACCCCGCCCGTCTCACGCCAGTCCGCGAAGGCCTCGACGCGCTCCGCCCCGTGCACCGGAACGGCGCGCAGGGTGGAGCGGGCCCGGAGCTCCCGGGTCCAGTTGATCAGCACACTCGCCGGGCACACCACGAGGAAGTGGGTCTCGCCCCGGGCGGCGAGATGGGCGAGGGCCGCGATGGCCTGGACGGTCTTGCCGAGGCCCATCTCGTCCCCGATGATCACCCGCTTCTGCGCCAGCGCGAACCGCGCCCCGAACGCCTGGTAGCCGCGCAGGGACACCCGCAGCCGCGTGTCGTCGAGCCGCAGCGCCCGCACCCGGTCCGCGATCCCGGCGGGCAGGAACCCCTCGGCGGCGTCCCGGTCCGGACCGCTGCCCGACAGCTCGGCGAGCAGGCTGTAGTACTCGGCGGACCGCAGCTCGAAGTCCACCCAGGCCTCGGCGGGCGACGCCGGGGAGCGCAGCAGGTCGGCCGACGCCTGCGCGAAGAGCACCGGCAGCTCCCGCTCCACCGCGTCCGCCACCGCCGACCGCACCGCGTCCAGCGCCTCCCGTACCCGCGCCCGGGACCGCCGCCCGGCGAACAGCATCCGCAGCCGGCTCCCGCCCGGCGCGGCCGTCTCCACCCGGGGGCCCAGCAGTTCGGCCAGCCGCCGGGCCGCGTCCACCGCGCGCCGCGCGTCCGCACCGGCCACGACCAGCCGGTGCAGGGCGATCACCAGCGCGGTGCTCGAATCGTCCGGGGCGTCCACGTCGATCCGCACCGAGACGGTGTCGCGCACCGCGTGGGCGATCTGCCCGGCGGCGGCCAGCGCCTGGTCGGCGGTGTGCGCCCCGACCCCGGGAATCTGCCGCAGCTCGTAGCGGTCCGTGCCGTGGACCTGCCCGACCGTGGCGAGCCCGGCCTGCTCCAGCGCCCCGAGCCGCAGCCGCCCCTCCGTGACGTCCTTGAGCCGGGAGACGGGGATGTGCGCCAACTCCTGCCCCACCAGGGAGTCGAGGAGCGGATCGAGCACGGAACGTACGGCGGCCACGGCGTTCGCCCGGTCCGCCGGCACGGCACGGGCGCTCTCCAGCAGCCGCTCCGCCCGCGCCAGCAGCTCACGGGCCGCGCCACCGGTCGGCACCGGGCCCCCGGCGGCCCCGCGCGCGAGTGTTCCGCCGGCCGAGCCGCCCGCCGCCCCGCTCTGGTTCATGTACGTCCTTCTGTTCCCGAGGGGTGTCGCACCCGCCCCGGGCCCCGCTCCGCCAGCCTTCCCGCCATCGTGCCACGCCCCACCGACAGCCCCGGCCCGGTCCGCCCCGACCGCCGCACGACGCGCCGGTCCAACGCTTCGCCCCGGCAGCCCCGCGCTGCCTACCCTGGGCCGCACGGCGGACGCGGTCACCGTCGGCCGGCCACGCCCCGGTCGGCCCCGCACGGACTGCGGATGTCAGTGCCCGGTGCAAGACTCGGAACGGAAGGAACCACCCGGCAGCACACGACGAGCAGGATCCCCGGATCGACTGAGGAGCACGCCATGATCAGCCCCACCTTCCTCGACGGAGCACCCAACTGGGTCGATCTCGGCACCCCTGATCTCGACGGGGCCACCGCCTTCTACCGGGGGCTGTTCGGCTGGGACCTGATCCCCGGCGGCCCCGAGGTGGGGGGCTACGGGATGCTCACCCTGGACGGACGGTATGTCGGCGGGGTGATGACGGTGCCCGAGGAGGAAGCGCCGAGCGCCTGGTCGGTGTCCTTCCAGTCGCCCGACGTCGACGCCACCGCCCGGGCGGTCACCGAGGCGGGCGGCAGCGCCGCGTTCGAAGTGATGGACGTCCTCGACTACGGCCGCATGGGCGGCTTCACGGACCCGGCCGGCGCGTACTTCGCGGTGTGGCAGCCGAAGGAGCACCCCGGCTTCGGCGTGATCCAGGAGCCGAACGCGTTCCTCTGGGCCGAGCTCTACACCCCCGACGTCCCGGCGGCGGCCGCGTTCTTCGGGACCGTCTTCGGCTGGGGGACCGACGAGATGAAGGTGGAGGGCTCCGACTACACCTACACCACGGTCCACCCGGCCGGTGCGGGGCCCGACGCGTCCTTCGGCGGTCTGGTCAGGATGGGCGACGTACCGTCCGAGGCCGCCCGCGGCCCCCACTGGCTGCCGTATTTCGACGTGGCCGACGTCGACGCCATCGTGGCCGAGGCGAAGCGGCTCGGCGGCAGGGAGACGCTGGCCGCCATGGAGGTGCCCGGCGTCGGCAAGATGGCCAATGTCGCCGATCCGTACGGGGCGGTCTTCGCGGTGATGAAGCCCGAGCCGAGGCAGTAGCGCGGGGGCAGTCGCGGCGAGGAGGTCGGCGGGGGCGGCGGGGCGTCCTCGCTCGATTGATGAATCGTTGATCGGTTGTTTATCGCCACCGGGCAGCGTGTGCTCCATGCTGATCAACACCGTGACCGACGACGACGCACTCGCCTGGCAGGAGACCGCGTTGTGCGCGCAGGCCGGGCCCGAGTTCTTCTTCCCGGCCCCGGGCAGTTCGACCCGCGAGGCCAAGCAGCTCTGCAACGCCTGCGAAGGGCGGCTGGCCTGCCTGGAGTACGCACTCGCCAACGACGAGCGGTTCGGCGTCTGGGGCGGGCTCTCGGAGAAGGAGCGCGAGCGGCTGCGCAGAGAAGGCCGCGACCGGGGCTGACCGCCCTGCGGTCTGTCGCCGAACTGCCGCCTGCCGCCCGCCGCCCGGCACGTACGCTCGCCGCGTTGCCGAGATGCCCCGGGCCGCACGCACGCCCCGTAAACCCCTGGGGCGTCCGGCCCGTGCCCGGCACAATCGGGCCATGACCGACGCCTCGCCGCTCGCCCTCGCCGCCGCCCTCCTCGACGCGCTCGAACCGCTGCCGTACACGGAGCGCATGGGCGAACTGGCCGTGCGGGCACGCAGACTGGCCGCCCAGGGGGCGTTGCGCGGCGTCCTCGACGAACTGGGGGACGGCGACCCGTACGAGCGCCGGATCGCGGTCATCGCCGCCGCGGTCGCCCGCGACGCCGAGTGGACCGGCGCACGTCTCGCCGACGAGGACACCGTCGTGCGCGGGCACGCCCTGCGTGCGGGGCGGGCCCTCGGGGTGCCGGACACGGCGTACGAGAGCGCCTTCGCCGACGCGCCCGCCGCCGTGCGCCGCCACCTCGTCCGGGCGATCGTCGCCGACCGCCGTACCGCGCTCGCCGACCGGCTGGTCGTCGCGGCACGCGACACGTACGGCGACATCGAGGCGGCCCGCCTGCTGCCCGGCTGCTCGGCTGCTCGGCCACCACGGTCGCCGCCCTGCTGCCGGAGCTGCGCCGCTCGACGGACTGCTGGTCCTCGCTCGGCCACCACCGCCCCGGACCGCTCCTGGACTCCGCCGAGGAGGAGTTGACCGGTCTCCCCGCTGCCGCGCGGGACGCCTGGTGGCGGGACGACGGGCACGTCCGGGGCATCGCCGCCGCCGTCCCGGCGCTCCCGCACCGGGTGCTCGACCTCCTCGAACGGTTCGGCCCCACCCGCCTCCCGGCCGCTCTGCACGGCCCCCTCGGGCGTCTCGTCGCCGCCGACCCGGCCCGGGTCGCCCGCCTCGCCATCAGGCCGGACACCTGTACGCGGCTGCACCGGGCGCTGAGCGGCACCCAGCTGCGCCGCCTCGCCCGCGCCCTGCCGGATGCGCTCCTCGTCGAACTGGGCCGCGGCACGCCGGACGCGCTGCCCCGGCTCCTGCGCGCCCTGCCGCCCGCCCGCCGCGCCGCACTCCAGGAGGCGGTCACCGAGGGCCGGGGCGAGGGAGCGTCCGGGACCACCGTCGACACCGGGCTGCTGGACGCGCTGCCCCGCAACCGGGTCGCCGCCGTCGCCCGGCGGCTGGCGGAGCGGGCGCGTGAGCGAGGGGCCGCCGCGGCCGTCCTCCTCGCCACGTCCTACCTCCCCTTCGACGAGGGGCGCGCACCGCTGCTGGCCGCCACCCGAGGGCCCGTCGCCGACGACCGGGCCACGGCCTGGTCGCTGCTCGTCGGCAGCGCCGGACGCTCCGGAGACCCGGCGGTCGTCGCCGCCGTGCTGGAGGAGCTGCTGCGCCTGCGCAACGAGCAGGACCCGGTCCGCTCCGCCGCCCTCACCGCCCTGGCCGGGATGAAACCCGCCCTCTTCACCGACGCGGTGGAACCCCTGCTCGACCGCGTCGCCGCCGACGCCGTGGAGGCCCGCGACTCGTCCTCGGCCACCCGGTCCGCCCTCGGCCGCCTGGCCGTCGGCGTGCTGCGCGAGCACGCGGTGACCGGACAGCGCGACCTGCTCAACTGGGCGCTGCGCACCCTGGTCCGTATCACCGGCAGCAGCGGCAGCGCCGACTTCGGCCGCCTGGACCGGACCCTGCGCAGGGGCCAGGAGCACACGGTGTTCGAGGCGCTGCGGCCCTGGCTGGAAGCGGGCGCGGAACGCTCCGACTACGGACTCGTCCTGGCGCTCGCCCGCGCCCTGGGCCGTCGCGCCGACGCGCTGCCAGGACTCCAGGAGCTGCTGTGGCAGGCCGTGAACTACGGCGAGCCCTCGGCCGCCCGCAGCGCCGCCGGTCTCTGGCTCCGGGCCCCGGCCGGCCGCGACGAGCGGGTCGAGCGGCTGCTCGCCCGGCATCCGTCGGCCGTCGCGCTCCCGGAGGTCCGGCGCGTCGTGACGCACCGGCGGACGGACCTGCTGGAGGGCTGCCTCGACGGGACGCCGCCCCGGGGCCGGTTCCTGGCACCCGGTGCGTCCTGGACGGTCGAGGTCGCCGGGGCTGAGCGGTGGACGCCCCGCCAGCAGCGTGCGGCCCAGCGCGCGGTGGAGCGCACGGTGGCGGACGAGAAGCTGCCGCTGTACCTGCGCACCGCCGCCCTGGACCGCCTCGCCCGCATACCCGGGCGGGGCGCCGACGCCGTACGGCCCTGGACCGACGACGAGGACGTGGTGATCGCCGAGGCCGCGCTCGCCGCCCTCAACCGCACCGACCGGCCCGCCGACGCCCTGTCCGACCTGCTCGCCCACGCCGGCGACGACCGGGCGCGCGTCGCGATGTACGCGGCGGGCCGGGCCGCCGCGCACACCCGGCCCTCCCGGCTGGCCCCGCTGCTGGCCGCCCGTACGGCCCCCGGCACCGGCAAGGTCACCAGCCGCAAGGAGGTGGTCCGTCTCGCCGCCGAGCTGCTGCCCCGCGCGGAGGCGGCAGCCCTCCTCGCCGACGCGTACGGGCAGCCGGATCAGCACGTCGACGTACGGGCCGCCTGTGTCGCCGCGGGGACGCCGCTCCTCGGCGACGTACGCATGTGGGAGGTGGCCGAGGACGCGGCGGGCGGCGAACGCGCGTTGCGGGTCGCGGTGTTGCGGGCCCGTCCGACGGAGCTGGCCCCGGACCTGCGACCGCGCTACGCCCGGCTGGTCCAGGACCTGTGCCGCACCGGCGACGACACCCTGGCCGCCCTCGCCCACACCGCGCTCGTCCCCTGGCTGCCCTGGGCGCCGCACGCGGCGGCGGTCCTGGTCGAGGCGGTCACCGACCTGGACCGGCGCGGTAGGTGGCGCTCGGCCGCCGACGCGCTCGTGGACGCCGCCCTGACCGTCCCGGACACGACCCGGGCCCTGATCCGCGCCCTGTCCCTGCTGGCCACGGGCGAGACGGCGGACGACGCGGGGGCGGAGCGGGACCGGCCCGCCCGCCGGCGGATCGGCCATCTGGCCAGGACGCTGTCGCTGCGGTCCGGGCCGAACAACCGGCAGAGCGCGGGCGTGCTCGCCGAGGCAGGCCGGACCCTGGCCACCCACCGCGACCTCGTGCCGGACGCCGTCGCCCTGCTCGCGCGCTCCCTGGACCTGGCGGCGGACCCGGATCCGCTGCACGCGGAGCTGGTCGCGCTCGCCGCCCTGCACACCGGCCGCCCGGCGCTCGCCGCCAGGACCGCGCAGACCGTCGGCCGGCGGGTGGCCGGATACCGGGGTGCGGAGACCGGCGACCCGGACACGCTGCTGCTCGTCGTCGCACGGCTGGCGGCGACGGGGGACCCGGCCGAGGGGCTGCTCGCCGCCGAACTGACCGTGGCGTGCGGTCTGCGGACCGGGTGGACCGGGGCGTGGCGCACCCAGCTGCGGATGCTCCGCCAGCACCCCTCGGACGACGTACGCGATGTGGCGTACGCCGAGGCCACCGCCGAGGAGTGAAGCTCCCCCGTCCCGGGCGCTGAGCGGAGCGCCTGGGACGGGGGAGAGACGAGGGAGGGGGCGGGATCAGGCGCGGCCGCGCGCCGCCATCCGGGCCTTGCGGGCGGCGAGCTTCTCGTCGAACTTCGCCGCTTCCGTGTCCAGCCCGCCCATGTACAGACCGAGCTCCTCCTGCGCCTTCGCGCCTTCCGGGCCGAGCCCGTCGATGCTCATGACCTTCAGGAAGCGCAGCACGGGCTGGATCACGTCGTCGTGGTGGATGCGCATGTTGTAGATCTCGCCGATCGCCATCTGCGCGGCGGCCCGTTCGAAGCCGGGCATGCCGTGTCCGGGCATCCGGAAGTTGACGACGACGTCCCGCACGGCCTGCATGGTCAGGTCCGGGGCCAGCTCGAAGGCGGCGCCCAGAAGGTTGCGGTAGAAGACCATGTGGAGGTTCTCGTCGGTCGCGATCCGGGCCAGCATCCGGTCGCAGACCGGGTCGCCGGACTGGTGGCCGGTGTTGCGGTGCGAGACGCGGGTAGCCAGCTCCTGGAAGGCGACGTACGCCACGGAGTGCAGCATCGAGTGCCGGTTGTCCGACTCGAAGCCCTCCGCCATGTGCGCCATGCGGAACTGCTCCAGCTTGTCCGGGTCCACGGCGCGCGAGGTCAGCAGATAGTCGCGCATCACGATGCCGTGGCGGCCCTCCTCGGCGGTCCAGCGGTGCACCCAGGTGCCCCACGCGCCGTCGCGGCCGAAGAGGGAGGCGATCTCGTGGTGGTAGCTGGGGAGGTTGTCCTCGGTGAGGAGGTTCACCACGAGAGCGATCTTGCCGATGTCGGTGACCTTGGACTGGTCCGCGGCCCAGGCCTCGCCGTCCTCGAAGATGCCGGGGAAATTCCGGCCGTCGGAGAACGGCACGTACTCGTGGGGCATCCAGTCCTTGGCGACCTTGAGATGGCGGTTCAGTTCCTTCTCCACCACCTCTTCCAGCGCGTACAGCAGTTGGGCGTCGGTCCACGCCTTCGAACTGCCGAGGTGGGGAGAGGTGATCGTCACGGGGAGCTCCTGGGGACGGGAGAATTACCTACGGCTTCGTAGGTTACGAGACCGTAGGTTAAGGCGACCGTAAGGGCAAAGCCAAGCCCGGCCCCGGGGGCGGTCGATCACGTACCGTTATCGGTGCAGCTCGTGGCGGGCCTCCCGGGGCCCTGGGAGGTCGCCGGGCGGCTCTGCCAGGCCCGGATCCCGCCGCAGATACTCGGCGGTAACCGAGGTGCGGTCCGCCAGCAGCCCCCTCGGTGTGCCCTCGAAGACCAGCTCGCCGCCCTTCTTCCCGCCGTCCGGACCGAGGTCGATCACCCAGTCCGCCCGCTTCACCACCTCCAGGTTGTGTTCCACGCACACCACGGTGTTCCCCGCGTCCACCAGCCGGTCCAGCAGATCCACCAGCGCCCCCGTGTCGGCCAGGTGCAGCCCGGTCGTCGGCTCGTCCAGGACGTACACACTGGCGGTGCGGTGCAGCTGGGTGGCGAGCTTGATCCGCTGGCGCTCGCCGCCCGAGAGCGTGCTGAGTGGCTGCCCGAGCGTGAGGTAGGTCAGGCCGACCTCGTCGAGCGTCCGCAGTTTCCGCAGCAGCGCCCGGTCCTCGAAGAGCCCGACCGCTTGCGCCGCCGTCATCTCCAGCACATCGACGATGGACCGGCCGCCGACCCGGTGCTTCAGCACGTCGTCGTGGAACCGGCGGCCCTCGCACTCCGGGCAGGTCGTGGTGACCGGGTCCATGAACGCCAGGTCGGTGGAGATCTCCCCGCGCCCGGAGCAACCCGGGCAGGCCCCGGCCGAGTTGAAGCTGAACAGCCCGGCGTCGACGCCGTTCTCGCGGGCGAAGACCTTGCGGATGGTGTCCAGTGCGCCGATGTACGAGGCCGGGGTCGAGCGGGACGAGGCGGTGATCGGGCTCTGGTCGATGACCACGGCTTCGGGGTGGGCGGCCGTGAACACCCGTGAGACCAAAGTCGACTTGCCCGAACCCGCGACCCCGGTCACCACGGTCAGCACCCCGGCCGGGAACGACACGTCCAGCCCCTTGAGGTTGTGCAGATCGGCTCCCCGCACCGGGAGTTGGCCGGTGGGGGAGCGGAACTCGCTCTTGAGCGGGGTGCGTCGGCGCAGCGACCGGCCGGTCAGCGTGTCCGAAGCGCGCAGTCGGTCGAACGGCCCCTCGAAGACGATGTGCCCGCCCTCCGAACCCGCTCGCGGCCCCATGTCGACGATGTGGTCCGCCACCGCCATCACATCCGGGTCGTGCTCGACGGCCAGCACCGTGTTGCCCTTGTCGCGCAGCCGCACCAGCAGATCGCCGAGCCGCCCGACGTCCCGGGGGTGCAGCCCCACGCTCGGCTCGTCGAAGACGAAGGTCAGCCCGGTCAGCGAACTCCCCAGGTGCCGAACCATCTTGAGCCGCTGCCCCTCGCCGCCCGACAGGGTGGACGTCTCCCGGTCCAGACTGAGATAGCCGAGCCCGATCCCCACGAGCCGCTCCAGCCGCTCCCGGGCCGCCGCCGCGACGGGCCCGCCCACCGGATCGTCGATCCGCGCCAGTACGCCGACCAGATCGGCGACCTCCATCCGCCCGTAGTCGGCCGGCGAGAGCCCGTCGATCCGGGTGGCGAGCGCCGCCGCGTTGAGCCGCGCCCCGCCGCAGGATCCGCAGACCCGCTCCACGGTGAACCGGGCGGCCGCCTCGCGCCGCTTCTCGGAGAGGGAGGAGGTGTCGCGCTTGAGATACAGACGCTCGAAGCGGGTCACGACCCCCTCGAACTTCATGTCCGCCGACCCGGTCCGCAGGTCGAGGCGGACGGTGAACCCCGAACCGTGCAACAGGAGTCGGCGATCCTCCTCGCCGAAATCGGCCAGCGGCAGGTCGTTGTCGAACCGCCCCGATCCGCCGTACAGATTCCACTCCCAACTGCCCACCGACAGACCGGGCAGCAGCAGCGCCCCCTCGTTCAGCGACTTCGACCAGTCGATCGCCCGGTCGAGATCCAGGTGGACCGCGCGCCCCACCCCGTCGCACTCCGGGCACATCCCGGCGGGATCGTTGAACGAGTACGCGGTCGCCCCGCCCGCGCTCGGCATCCCGCACCGGGAGAACAGGACGCGCAGCACCGACCAGATGTCGGTCGCCGTCCCGACAGTGGAGCGGACGTTGCCGCCCAGCGGCTTCTGGTCGATCACGACGGCCACCGACAGATCCTCGACGGACTCGACGTGCGGCCGCTCGTACTTCGGCAGCCGGTTGCGCAGGAACGAGGTGAACGTCTCGTTCAGCTGCCGCTGCGACTCCACGGCGATCGTGTCGAAGACGACCGACGACTTGCCCGAACCGGAAACACCGGTGAAGACGGTGATGCGGCCCTTGGGGATCTTGAGGGAGACATCGCGCAGATTGTTCTCGCGCGCGCCGGTGATGACGATGTCGCGGTGGGCGGAGCCGGGGGTGTACGGCTGCGCGTCGCGGTCGGGGAAGCGATCCATGAGCGCGACGCTAGGCGGGATACCGGACAACTTCTGTCTGCTTTTTCCGGGAGATCCGCGGGCTTTCTCGGGAGATCCGCGGGCGACATTCGTACAAGACCGGGGAGCGGCGTAGGCGACCCCGCCACACGGGTGCCGCCTCACCGCCCCTCCCGTACCGCCTCCGCCGTCGTGTCCCGCAGCCCGCCGTCGAGCCGGAGCCAGCGGGTGATCCCGATCGACTCCAGGAACGGCACGTCGTGGCTCGCCACGATCAGCGCCCCCTCGTACGCCTCCAGCGCCTCGGTCAACCGCCGTACGCTCGCCAGGTCGAGGCTGTTCGTCGGCTCGTCGAGCAGCAGCAGCCGGGGCGCCGGATCGGCCAGCAGCAGCATCGCCAGCGTCGCCCGGAACCGCTCCCCGCCCGACAGGGTCGAGGCCGGACGGTCCGCCGCCGCGCCCTTGAACAGGAACCGCGCCAGCCGCGCCCGCACCGCGTTCTCCGTACGGTCGGGGGCCGCCCGCGCCACGTTCCGTGCCACCGACGACTCCTCGTCCAGCACATCCAGCCGCTGCGGCAGGAACCCCGTCGCCACCCACGGGGTCGCCTCCCCCGAGAGGGGCTTCAGCTCGCCCGCGATCGTCCGCAGCAGCGCCGTCTTGCCCGCGCCGTTACGCCCGGTCAGCGCGATCCGCTCGGGGCCCCGCACCATCAACTCACCGTGCAGCGGCGGCCCGTACGGCGGCACCGGATCGCGCAGCAGCAGTACCTCGCTGCCCGGGTGGACCCGGGTGTCCGGCAGCTCGATCCGGATCTCCTCGTCCTCCCGTACCGCCGACTCCGCCTCGTCCAGGCGCTCTTCGGCCGCCGCCAGCCGCTCGATGTGCAGGATGCGGTGCTTCCCGGCGGACACCTGGGCCGCCCGCTTGCGCTGCCCCATCACGACCTTGGGCTCCCGCTTGGTGTCCCACATCTTCTGCCCGTACCGCCTGCGACGGGCCAACGTGACGTGCGCGGCGGACAGTTCACGCTTCTGCCGCTGTACGTCGGACTCGGCGGCCCGCACCATGCGCCGCGCCGCCTCCTGCTCGACGGCGAGCGCCTCCTCGTACGCCGACAGGTTGCCGCCGTACCAGGTGACCGAGCCCTCGCGCAGATCCGCGATCCGGTCCACCCGCTCCAGCAGCTCCCGGTCGTGGCTGACGACGAGCAGCGCCCCCGTCCAGGCGTCCACCGCGTCGTACAGCCGCCGACGGGCGTACGCGTCCAGGTTGTTCGTCGGCTCGTCCAGCAGCAGCACCCCGGGCCGGTCCAGCAACAGCGCGGCCAGCCGCAGCAGGACGCACTCGCCGCCGGACATCTCCCCGACGGTGCGGTCCAGCCCGATGTGCCCGAGACCGAGCCCGTCCAGCGTGGCGAGGGACCTCTCCTCGATGTCCCAGTCGTCGCCGATCACCGCGAAGTGCTCCGCCCGGACATCGCCCGACTCCACGGCGCCGATCGCCGCGCGCCGCTCGGCGACACCCAGCACCTCGTCGGCCCGCAACGCGGTGTTCAGGACCACGGACTGCGGGAGATGGCCGAGTTCGCCACGGATCCTGACCGTCCCGGAGGACGGGGGCAGTTCACCGGCGATCAGCCTCAACAGGGTCGACTTGCCACAGCCGTTGAGCCCGATGAGCCCGGTGCGGCCGGGGCCCACGGCCAGATCGAAGCCGGTGAAGACCTCGCTGCCGTCGGGCCAGGAGAAGGAGAGGGAGGTACAGCTGATATGGGTGTCGGTGGATGACATACGGAACTCCCGTTGTACGTCGGGGAATGAGCGAGGACGGCTGAAGGAAGCTGAGATCGCACACGGGCGCTCCGGGCCGCGACAGGGCGCGGCGGGCGCTGCACGGTGTGCACAGGACCTCAGATCAGCAACGTCCTACTCCGATCGACGACAACAGGGACGTCTCCGACGGTAGGGCCGGGGCGCGGGCCCGGCAACCGGATTTACGGCCGGGGCGTCAGCGCGGACCGCCGAGGAGATCGGTCAGCCCCCGGTCCAGGTCCAGATACCGGTGCTCGTCGCCGACCGGAACCAGCTCCTGCGCCCGCTGGAGGAAGAGGCGCAGCTCCTCGGTACGCACATGGACCATCGCGATGCCCTCGGGGGCGTGGAACTCCAGCACCGTCCGCTCGTACCCGAACGGCCGGACGCGTACATCGCCCTGCCCGGCGGGGGAGTCCACCCCGGTGGTCAGCAGTTCGCGGGAGAACTCCCAGGACACCTCGGTGCCTTCCAGGGTCGCCGGGGCCGGGAACGCCATGCGTACGGCGAAGGGGTACTGGCGGTCGTAACTGAGCAGGGCGGGCAAGGTCTCCATCCGCGGTGCGGACGCGACCATGCGAGCCTGCACGGACTGCTCGATAACGCTGGACAAGACCTGCTCCCTCTCGCGGCTGGGTGAACGGTTCCCGGCACTGGAGTAGACGACGGAACTCCTCGTTTCGTGCACCGGCGCGCGGCGTGAGCTGCGTCACCGGTTCCGTCCGGCTCCTGCCCGTACCCCCGCGCACCCCCGCTCTCCTGCCCGTTCGACGGCGACGCACCCTGGACGGGCCCCGACGCGTCGGCTAGCTTCCAGCGCCATGAAGGCCATGGGGAAGACGAGACGGCTGATGGCACTGGTGACCGGAGGGGCGGCCCTGGCGGCCGCACTGGTCGCACCGGGCGCACAAGCGGCAGAGGGTGCGGAGAAGAAGACGGCCTCTCAGGAGACCGCCGCCCGCGGGCTCCTGCCCGGCTGGAAGCTCACCGACACCGGCACCGACTCCCGCTTCCGGGGGCTCGCCGCGGTCAGCCGCACCACCGCCTGGGTCGCCGGGTCGAAGGGCACGGTCCTGCGCACCGCCGACGGCGGCCGCACCTGGCGTGACGTGTCACCGCCAGGAGCCGCCGACCTCGAACTGCGGGACATCGAGGCGTTCGACGGCCGCCGGGCCGTCGCCCTGGCCATCGGCGAGGGCGAGGCATCGCGGGTCCTGCGCACCGAGGACGGCGGAGCGACCTGGACCGAGTCCTTCCGGAACACCGACCCCCGCGCCTTCTTCAACTGCCTGACGTTCTTCGACAGCCGGCACGGTCTCGCGGCGGGCGACCCGGTGGACGGGAAGTTCCGGCTCCTGTCCACGGCGGACGGCGGCCGTTCCTGGCGGGTCCTGCCCGACGCAGGGATGCCCGCCGCGCTGCCCGGCGAGGCGGGGTTCGCGGCGAGCGGCCAGTGCCTGGTCAGCTCCGGCGCCAAGGACGTGTGGCTGCCCACGGGTGGAGCGGAGACCGCCCGCGTCCTGCACTCCAAGGACCGGGGCCTGACCTGGACGGCGAGCGCGTCGACCCTTCCGGCGGCCGACCCGGCCCGAGGTGTCTTCGCCGTCGCCTTCCGCGACCGGGCCCACGGCATCGCCGTCGGCGGCGACTACCGCCCCGACCAGGCATCCCCGAAGGCGGCCGCCGTCACCGGGAACGGCGGCCGCACCTGGCGGCAGTCCGCCACCCCGCCGCCCGCCTACCGCTCCGGCGTCGCCTGGCTCCCGTACAGCCGCACCGCCGCCCTGGCCGTCGGCCCGACGGGCACCGACCTCACCCTGGACGCCGGCCGCACCTGGCGCACGGTCGACCCCGGCTCGTACGACACCGTCGACTGCACCCCCGACCTCGGCTGCTGGGCGGCGGGCGAGAAGGGACGGGTGGCGCGGCTGGGCTTCTGACGCCGGGGCCTCAGGAGGCGTCGAGCACCTCGCGCAGCCGCGCGGCGAACTCGTCGAGGAAGCCGCCGTGCGGCTGCCGCCCGCTACGGCAGTCGCTGCTGGTACGGCGCGAGCGCGGGCGCCGTCTTGGTGGCGATGAACTCGGTGATCCGGTACGCGCACACGCCGTGCGCGGCGAACGGGTCGGCCGCCGCGGTCTTCTCGATCGCCGCCCGGTCGTCCCCGACGGCCAGGATCACGCCGCCGTCCCGGGGGTTCTTGCGGCCCGAGGCGACGAAGACACCGGCTGCGTACTGCTCGTCGAGCCAGGCGATGTGCTCCGTCATCAGCGCGTCGACGCGCTCGACCGGGGCCGTGTAGGTCAATTCGAGTACGAACATGATCGTCAGGCTACGGGATCCGGGCCGCCGCGCTTCCGGACCGGCCCCCGCGCCGACGGCCCGACCTGCGGGTCTCGAAGTCCGCCGGGAACGGTACGGGCCTCGTCACCGCATAAGCTTCCCGGTATGACGAGCTCCCCCGCCCCCGCCCACGAGACCCCCGCCGACGAAGCCGAGGGCCGGGCGATCCAGGACCGGCTGCGTGACCGGGTGATCCTGGACGAGGCGGGACCGGAGCCCGGGACCGGCCTGGTCACCGGGGTGGACGTGGCCTACGACGACGAGAAGGACGTCGTCGTCGCGGCGGCCGTGGTGCTGGACGCCGCGACGCTGGAGACCGTCGAGGAGGCCACCGCCGTCGGCACGATCGCCTTCCCGTACGTCCCCGGGCTGCTGGCCTTCCGGGAGATCCCGACGGTGCTGGAAGCCCTGGAGGAGCTGAGCGTCGACCCCGGCCTCGTCGTCTGCGACGGCTACGGGCTTGCGCACCCGCGCCGCTTCGGGCTCGCCAGCCACCTGGGCGTGCTCACCGGACTGCCGGTGATCGGCGTCGGCAAGAACCCGTTCACGTTCACCTACGAGGCCCCCGGCCCCCGGCGCGGCGACTTCTCCCCGCTGCTGGACGGCGAAGAGGTGGTCGGCCGCGCGCTGCGCACCCGGGAGAACACCAGCCCGGTGTTCGTCTCGGTGGGCCACCGCATCAGCCTCGACAACGCCTGCGCCCACACGCTCCGCCTCGCCGGCCGCTACCGCCAGCCCGAGAGCACCCGCCGGGCGGACGCCCTGTGCCGGCAGACCCTGCGGGAAGCGACCGCCTGACGCACACCGCCGGAAGAAGCACGACGGACCGGCGGTAGCGTGCGTCGTCATGAGACGCGTGTGGAGGGTGCCGGCCCTGTTCCTGCTCGGCGGAGCGGTCGCCGCGACGGGGCTCGCCCTCGGCGGCGACCTGGCCATGGCGGCCGTACTCCTGGCGCTGTTCACGCTGTTCGCCGTCCTGCACTCGCCCCTGATCTTCCCGGGGCCGGTCCCCGCCGCCGAGGCCCGGCGCCGCAGCGCCGCCGACGGCAGCCCGGTCGTCTACTGGCGGCCGGGCTGCGCCTACTGCCTGCGGCTGCGTCTCCGGCTGGGGCGTGACGCCGCCCGGCTGCACTGGGTGAACATCTGGCGCGATCCGGAGGGCGCGGCCGCGGTACGGGCCGCCACCGGCGGGGACGAGACCGTGCCGACCGTCGTCGTCGCGGACCGGCCGCACATCAACCCGGACCCCGCGTGGGTACGCCGGCAGCTGCCGCCACGGTCTTGATCGTCCCGGAAGTGGAACAGCGTGGAACAGTCCTGCAACTGAGTACCCGTACGGATGGCATGGATCCGTGCGGCTGGGCAGTCTGAACACATGAACGCCTCTCGCACGGCCGTCCGCCCCGCGCCCTTCGGCCCCGCCCAGCGCCGCATGGCCCTCGGCATGCTCCTCGGCAGCGCCCTCGGTCTCGTCTGGCTGGGCGCGATGCTCTACACGCTGGCCGGCTGGATCTTCTAGGCCCCGGCCGCCCGGCCCGCCCGAGGCGTCGGCTACCGCACCGCCGCGACCCGGAACCGCAGCCCCGCCGCCGTCAGCCGGTCCAGCAGCGCGTCGCCCATCGCCACCGCCGTGGTGACCTGCCCGGAGGTCTCCGGCAGCTCGTCCAGGGCCAGGCACACCGCCGACTCGGCGAGGATCTTCGCCGTCTCGCCGTAACCGGGGTCGCCGCCGGACACCTCGGTGAAGACGCGTCGCCCGCCGCCCTCGCCGACGAACCGGACGGTGAACCAGCTCCGCCCGCGGCGCGCCTCGTCCGGCCCCTGCCCCGGCTCGTAACGGCTCATCAGCCACTCCCGTACGCCTTCCACCTGTGCGGCCGCGACCAGCCCGCCGATCGCCACCGGGGCACCGAGGGCCATGGGCAGCGTCTTGACCGAGGCGAAGTGGCGGTAGCGGAAGTCGGGGCCGTACCGCTCCAGGGCCCGCGCCGAGCGGCCCACGATCGTCGGGTCGACCGTCGGCAGCGGCAGCGCCCAGGTGCCGGTCTCCCCGCTGAAGTGCGGGGTGCCCGCGGGCGTGCGGACCCGTCGGCCGACCAGGCGCGGCTCGTGCAGCCGGCGCTCCCGGGCGGCGGCCAGCATCTGCGGACCCCGGCCCATCGCGGTCAGCGCCGAGGCGAACGTACCGCCGGAGAACACCGCGTTGGTGCGGACGAAGCCGTCGACGGCCAGGGGCACGTCCTCCGGCAGCTGCTTGACGGTGAAGTACGCCCCCAGATCGTGCGGTACGGAGTCGAAACCGCAGGCGTGCACGATCCGCGCCCCCGTCTCCCGGGCCCGGGCGTCGTGCTCCAGATACATCCGGTCGATGAACTCCGGCTCGCCCGTGAGGTCCACGTAATCCGTCCCGGCCTCCGCGCAGGCGGCGACGAGCTTCTCGCCGTAACGCAGGTACGGCCCCACGGTCGTGGCCACCACCCGGGTGGAGGCGGCCAGTTCGGCCAGCGCCTCCGCGTCGTCCGCGTCGGTCTCCAGCAGCGGCAGCTCCGCGCAGGCCGGGGCGATCTCCGTCAGCCGCTCGCGCAGCCTCTCCAGCTTGGTCCGGCTGCGCCCGGCCAACGCCCAGCGCAGACCGGCGGGGGCGTGGGCCGCCAGATACTCCGCCGTGAGCGCCCCCACGAAGCCGGTGGCACCGAAGAGGACCACGTCCAAGGGGCGTGTCGCGTCGTTCTGCCTGTTCACGAGTACCTCCGGCTGGGGGACGGGTGCCGACGTGGCAGGCAGAGGGTAGCGGAGAGCGCCGTGGCGGCGTACGGCCGGGCGGGCCCGATGCGAGAGGATCGGAGGAAAGAGCTAAGCGCTTGCTCGGCCCGAGGGGTTGTGCGGAGCCCGGGACGTTCTTAGCATCACAGGTGTTACATCGGTTGTGTCACACCCCTGGGGGCTCACAGATGGCGAAAGGCCCAACACCCGGGCACGGTCCGCTGACCGGTGTCCGGGTCGTCGAGCTGGCGGGCATCGGCCCCGGACCGTTCGCCGCGATGCTGCTGGCGGATCTCGGGGCCGACGTCGTCCGCGTCGACCGGCCCGGCGGCGCGGGCCTCGGCATCGATCCCGCGCACGATCTCACCAACCGCAACAAACGCTCCGTCCTCCTGGACCTCAAGAGCGCCGAGGGGCCGGCCCGCGTCCTGGACCTCGTCGAACGCGCCGACATCCTCGTCGAGGGCTACCGCCCCGGCGTCGCCGAACGCCTCGGCGTCGGCCCCGACGCCTGCCTCGCCCGCAACCCGAAGCTCGTCTACGGCCGGATGACCGGCTGGGGCCAGGACGGGCCGCTCGCCGACCGCGCGGGCCACGACATCGCCTACATCGCGCTCACCGGCACCCTGTCCATGATCGGCAGCCCGGACGAACCGCCCACCGTCCCCGCCAACCTGGTCGGCGACTACGCGGGCGGCTCGCTCTACCTCGTCGTCGGCGTCCTCGCCGCCCTCCAGCACGCCCGCGCCCACGGCGAGGGGCAGGTCGTC
This sequence comes from Streptomyces sp. PTY087I2, assembly GCF_001687325.1. GTDB lineage: Bacteria > Actinomycetota > Actinomycetes > Streptomycetales > Streptomycetaceae > Streptomyces. Next base: position 290,051 of record NZ_LZRD01000002.1, read on the forward strand.
GACGCCGCCATCGTGGACGGCGCCGCCCATCTCGCCACGATGATCCACGGCATGCTCGCCGCCGGAAGCTGGCAGGACCGGCGCGGCGCGAACCTCCTCGACGGCGGCTGCCCGTTCTACGGCACCTACGCCACCTCCGACGGCGGCCACATGGCCGTCGGCCCGCTGGAAGGCCAGTTCTACGCCGAGTTCGTCCGGCTCCTCGGCATCGCGGACGCCTTCCCCGACCGGTGGGACCTCGCCCGCTGGGACGAGCTGCGCGCCGCCGTCACCGAACGCTTCCTGACCCGTACGCGCGCCGAGTGGACCGAGGTCTTCGCCGGCACCGACGCCTGCGTGGCCCCCGTCCTCTCGCTCACCGAGGCCCCGCACCACCCGCACCTCGCCGCCCGCTCCACCTTCGTCGAGCACGGCGGCCGGACCCAGCCCGCCCCCGCCCCGCGCTTCTCGGCCACCCCCGTCTCCGTACGCACCGGGCCCGCGACGCCCGGCGCGGACACGGAGGCCGTGGCGGCCGACTGGGACGTACCGGGGCTCCGGCCCATCCCCCGAGACTAGGAGACCCCGTGCAACGGCAGATCTTCACCGAGGAGCACGACGCGTTCCGCGAGACCGTCCGGGCCTTCCTGGCCAAGGAGGTCCTCCCGTACTACGAGCAGTGGGAGCGGGACGGCATCGTCTCCCGCGAGGCCTGGCTCGCCGCCGGGCGGGCGGGGCTGCTGGGCCTGGCCGTCCCGGAGGAGTACGGGGGCGGCGGCAGCGACGACTTCCGCTACAGCGCGGTCCTCGCCGAGGAGTTCACCCGGGCCGGGGCCGCCGGGCTCGCGATCGGCCTGCACAACGACATCATCGGCCCCTACCTCACGGGCCTGGCCACCGACGAGCAGAAGCGCCGCTGGCTCCCCGGCTTCTGCTCCGGCGAGACCATCACCGCCATCGCCATGACCGAGCCGGGCGCGGGCTCCGACCTCCAGGGCATCCGCACCACCGCCGAGGACAAGGGCGACCACTGGCTGCTCAACGGCTCCAAGACCTTCATCTCCAACGGCATCCTCGCCGACCTCGTCATCGTCGTCGCCAAGACCACCCCCGAGGGCGGGGCCAAGGGGCTCTCCCTCATCGTCGTCGAGCGCGGCGCGGAGGGCTTCGAGCGCGGCCGCAACCTCGACAAGATCGGCCAGAAGTCCCAGGACACCGCCGAGTTGTTCTTCAACGACGTCCGCGTCCCCAAGGAGAACCTCCTCGGCGAGCTCGACGGCGCGTTCATCCACCTGATGACCAACCTCGCCCAGGAGCGCATGGGCATAGCGGTCGCCGGGATCGCCGCCGCCGAACACCTGCTGGAGATCACCACCCAGTACGTCAAGGAGCGCGAGGCCTTCGGACGTCCGCTGGCCAAGCTCCAGCACGTCCGGTTCGAGATCGCGGAGATGGCCACCGAGTGCGCCGTCACCCGGACCTTCCTCGACCGGTGCATCGTCGACCACTCCGACGGGATGCTGGACGCCGTCCACGCCTCGATGGCCAAGTGGTGGGCCACCGAGCTCCAGAAGCGCGTCGCCGACCGCTGCCTCCAACTCCACGGCGGCTACGGCTACATGAGCGAGTACAAGGTCGCCAAGGCCTTCACCGACGGCCGTATCCAGACCATCTACGGCGGCACGACCGAGATCATGAAGGAGATCATCGGCCGCTCGCTGCTCGCCTGACGACCTCCCCGCCCGCCCTCTCCACCACCCTCGAAAGGCAGCTGTCTTGAGTACCGAAGCATTCGTCTACGACGCGATCCGCACCCCGCGCGGCCGCGGCAAGGCCAACGGCGCCCTGCACGGCACCAAGCCGATCGACCTGGTCGTCGGCCTCATCCACGAGATCCAGGGCCGCTTCCCGGACCTGGACCCGGCCGCCATCGACGACATCGTCCTCGGCGTGGTCAGCCCGCTCGGCGACCAGGGCTCCGACATCGCCCGGATCGCCGCCATCGCGGCCGGCCTGCCCGACTCCGTCGCGGGCGTCCAGGAGAACCGCTTCTGTGCCTCGGGCCTGGAAGCGGTCAACCTGGCCGCCGCCAAGGTCCGTTCGGGCTGGGAGGACCTGGTGCTCGCCGGGGGCGTCGAGTCGATGTCCCGGGTGCCGATGGGCTCCGACGGCGGGGCCTGGGCGATGGACCCGATGACCAGCTTCGAGACCGGCTTCGCCCCGCAGGGCATCGGCGCCGACCTCATCGCCACCGTCGAGGGCTTCAGCCGCCGTGACGTCGACGAGTACGCCGCCCTCTCCCAGGAACGCGCCGCCGCGGCCTGGAAGGACGGCCGCTTCGCCCGCTCCGTCGTCCCCGTCAAGGACCGCAACGGCCTCCTCGTCCTGGACCACGACGAGCACATGCGCCCCGGCACCACCGCCGACTCCCTCGCCGCCCTCAAGCCCTCCTTCGCCGCCATCGGCGAGATGGGCGGCTTCGACGCGGTGGCGCTCCAGAAGTACCACTGGGTCGAGAAGATCGACCACGTCCACCACGCGGGCAACTCCTCCGGCATCGTCGACGGCGCGGCCCTCGTCGCCATCGGCTCCAAGGAGGTCGGCGAGCGCTACGGCCTCACCCCGCGCGCCCGCATCGTCTCCGCCGCCGTCTCCGGCTCCGAGCCCACCATCATGCTCACCGGCCCCGCCCCCGCCACCCGCAAGGCGCTCGCCAAGGCCGGGCTCACCATCGACGACATCGACCTCGTCGAGATCAACGAGGCCTTCGCCGGAGTCGTCCTGCGCTTCGTCAAGGACATGGGCCTCAGCCTGGACAAGGTCAACGTCAACGGCGGCGCGATCGCGCTCGGCCACCCCCTCGGCGCGACCGGCGCGATGATCCTCGGCACCGTCATCGACGAACTGGAGCGCCGCGACCAGCGGTTCGGCCTGGTCACCCTCTGCGTCGGCGGCGGCATGGGCGTCGCGACCATCGTCGAACGCATCTGACCGCCCTGCCCCGGCCCGGCCCCACCTGCTTACGGAGAAAACACCGACATGACGACCGAGAGCACCACCATCCGCTGGGAACAGGACGAGACCGGCGTCGTCACCCTCGTCCTCGACGACCCCGACCAGTCGGCCAACACGATGAACCAGGCCTTCAAGGACTCCATCGCGGCCATTGCCGACCGCGCCGAGGCCGAGAAGGACTCCATCCGCGGCATCATCTACACCTCCGCCAAGAAGACCTTCTTCGCGGGCGGCGACCTCAAGGACATGATCAAGGTCGGCCCGGAGAACGCCCAGGCCGCCTTCGACACCGGCACCGAGATCAAGAACTCGCTGCGCCGCATCGAGACCCTCGGCAAGCCCGTCGTCGCCGCCATCAACGGCGCGGCCCTCGGCGGCGGTTACGAGATCGCGCTCGCCTCCCACCACCGCGTCGCCCTCGACGCCCCCGGCTCCCGCATCGGCCTGCCCGAGGTCACCCTCGGCCTGCTCCCGGCGGGCGGCGGCGTCACCCGTACCGTACGCCTCATGGGCATCGCGGACGCCCTGCTCAAGGTGCTCCTCCAGGGCACCCAGTACACCCCGCAGCGGGCGCTGGAGAACGGCCTCGTCCACGAAGTCGCCGCCACCCGCGAGGAGATGATCGAGAAAGCCCGCGCCTTCATCGACGCCAACCCCGAGTCCCAGCAGCCCTGGGACGTCAAGGGCTACAAGATCCCCGGCGGCACCCCGTCCCACCCCAAGTTCGCCGCCAACCTCCCCGCCTTCCCGGCCAACTTGAAGAAGCAGCTCGCGGGCGCGCCCATGCCCGCGCCGCGCAACATCCTCGCGGCGGCCGTCGAGGGCTCCCAGGTCGACTTCGAGACCGCGCTGACCATCGAGGCCCGGTACTTCACGGAGCTGGTCACCGGCCAGGTCTCCAAGAACATGATCCAGGCGTTCTTCTTCGACCTCCAGGCCGTCAACTCCGGCGCCAACCGCCCCAAGGACATCCCGGAGCGCCCGGTCCGCAAGGTAGCCGTGCTCGGCGCCGGGATGATGGGCGCGGGCATCGCCTACTCCTGCGCCAAGGCCGGTATCGACGTCGTCCTCAAGGACGTCTCCACCGAGGCGGCCGCCAAGGGCAAGGCGTACAGCGAGAAGCTGCTCGCCAAGGCGCTCTCCCGGGGCCGTACGACGGAGGCCAAGCGCGATGAGCTGCTGGCCCGCATCACCGCGACCGGTGACGTGGCCGACCTCGCGGGCTGCGACGCGGTGATCGAGGCCGTCTTCGAGGACACCGCCCTCAAGCACAAGGTGTTCCAGGAGATCCAGGACGTCATCGAGCCCGACGCCCTGCTCTGCTCCAACACCTCCACCCTCCCCATCACGGTCCTCGCCGAAGGTGTCTCGCGCCCGGTCGACTTCATCGGGCTGCACTTCTTCTCGCCGGTCGACAAGATGCCGCTGGTCGAGATCATCAAGGGCGAGCAGACCGGTGACGAGGCGCTGGCCCGCGCCTTCGACCTCGTACGGCGCATCAAGAAGACGCCGATCGTCGTCAACGACTCGCGCGGCTTCTTCACCTCGCGCGTCATCGGCCAGTTCATCAACGAGGGCGTGGCGATGGTCGGCGAGGGCGTCGAGCCCGCCTCGATCGAGCAGGCCGCCGCCCAGTCCGGCTACCCGGCCAAGGTCCTCTCCCTGATGGACGAGCTGACCCTGACCCTGCCCCGTAAGATCCGCAACGAGACGAAGCGCGCGGTGGAGGAGGCCGGCGGCACCTGGCCCGGCCACCCCTCGGACGAGGTCATCGACCGCATGGTCGACGAGTTCGGCCGCCCGGGCCGCAGCGGGGGAGCGGGCTTCTACGACTACGACGAGGACGGCAAGCGCGCCGGTCTCTGGCCGGGCCTGCGCGAGCACTTCACCACCAAGGCCGACGCGGACGTCCCCTTCGAGGACATGAAGGAGCGGATGCTCTTCTCCGAGGCGCTGGACAGCGTCCGCTGCCTGGAGGAGAACGTCCTCATCTCCGTCGCGGACGCCAACATCGGCTCCATCATGGGCATCGGCTTCCCGCCGTGGACCGGCGGTGTCCTCCAGTACATCAACGGGTACGAGGGCGGCCTGCCCGGATTCGTCGCCCGCGCCCGGGAGTTGGCCGACCGCTACGGCGACCGGTTCCTGCCGCCCGCGCTGCTGGTGGAGAAGGCGGAGAAGGGCGAGACCTTCCACGACTGAGCCTGTTCCGGGCCGCGTTCACCGCCCTTGTCATTCGGCGGTGAACGCGGCCCGCAGCTCTTCCTTGAGCGATCGCTGAAACGCCGTCACCAGCGCCTGGACGACGATCGGTTGCATATGGGCCGAGAGCGACTTCATCGCCGCCACATGCTCCGGATCGCCTTCGCGCTCCCGGTACGGATCCCACACCTCGTCCCGGAAGAGCCGGGTCATCTCCTGGGCGGCGGAACGGGTGTGCTCCAGCAGAACGGTCCGGGCCGCGAGGATGGTCTCGTGCGCGATCGGCACGTCCAGCAGTTCCACCCCGAGCCGCAGCAGCCCGAGATCCACCCGGTACGTCATGCCGCCCGCCTCGGGCCGGACCAGCACCCCCATCGCCGCCAGCCGCTCCACATCCGCCTCCGACAGCGCCCGCCCGGCCCGCCGCTCCAGCTCGGCCCGGGAGAAGTCCTCGGTCTTGTCCGGCGCCCAGGACGCGACCAGCGCCCGGTGGATGGCCAGATCGTGGGCGCTCAGGTCGGGCGGCAGCTGCTCCAGATAGCGTTCGATCGCGGCGAGCGTCATGCCCTGCTGCTGAAGCTCCTCGATCAGCGCGAGCCGTGAGAGATGGTCGGGACCGTAGTGCCCGACCCGGCGCGGACCGATGACCGGGGGCGGCAGCAGGCCCCGGGTGCTGTAGAACCGCACGGTACGCACGGTGACCCCGGCACGGGCCGCCAGCTCGTCCACCGTGAGCGTCGGCTCGTCGGTCCCCGTCGCCATCTCTGCTCCCCGCAGTCGAATCCCGGTATCGGACAGTCCCGCTGTCTCACCACTACTGTGAAAGTCTCCGGCACCATCGCGCCGCCGTCCACCCCGGGCCCGTTGTCAGTGGCGGCCCGTACGGTGAGGTCATGTCGGAGATCACTTACGTACGGGGGGACGCCACCGCCCCGCAGGGCAAGGGCGTCAAGCTGATCGTCCACGTCTGCAACGACCTCGGCGGCTGGGGCAAGGGGTTCGTGCTCGCCCTCTCCCGCCGCTGGCCCGAGCCCGAAGCCGCCTACCGCCGCTGGCACCGGGAGCGCGCGGGGAACGACTTCGCCCTGGGCGCGGCGCAGTTCGTGCAGGTGGGGCCCTGTCTCTGGGTGGCCAACACGGTCGGCCAGCGTGGCATACGCACCGGCAGCAAGGGGGTGCCCGTGCGGTACGAGGCCATCGACACGGCGCTCGCCGCGGTGGCCGCCAAGGCGGGTGAGCTGGGGGCGTCCGTCCATATGCCCCGGATCGGCTGCGGGCTCGCGGGCGGCAGGTGGTCCCGGGTCGAGCCGCTGATCGAGCGGCGCCTGATATCCGCCGGCGTGCCGGTCACGGTGTACGACTACGACTGACCGGGCCGTCGGGGACGTGGGCCCCGCCCTCACGGGTCTCCCGTCCGCGAGGGACCATGGAGGCAAGGGGACGGGCAGCGCACGGCTGGCCCGCCGGGATCGCGGGAGCACCGGATGAGCAGCGCCAAGGACGTGACGGGCCCCCGGGACCGCGGACCGGAGGCGGCGCCGGGCTCGGAGCCGACGTCGGCGTCGGGGTGGGGCTCGGAGCCGTCGTCGGGCTCGGACCCGGAGCCGTCCTCGGGCCGGGGCTCGGACTCCGAGCAGCCCGCGCGCGGCCGCGGCGCGAACGACCCCGAGCCGCCATCGCCCGGCGGTGTGCTCTGGAGCCTGTCCGGTGACATCCGTGCCCTGCTGATGCTGCCCGCCGCCCTCACCCTCCAGGTCGCCCACCCGGCCGTCGGCGCCGGAGTCGACGAGCACTCCGTCTTCCGCACCGACCCCTGGGGGCGCGGCGAACGCTCGCTGCGCTCGCTCCAGCTCTGGGTGTACGGCGGCGCGGAGGCGGCCGAGGAGGGCCGCAGGCTGCGCGTGCTGCACCGGACCATCCAGGGCACCGACACCCGGGGGCGCCGCTACCACGCCCTGACGCCCGCCAACTACACCTGGGTGCACGCCACCGGCTTCCCCGTCTACCAGCACGCGGCCCGCTATCTGATCCGGCCCATGACCCCGGCCCAGGAGCGCGCCCTGTACGCGGAGTGGCTCCAGGTCGGCCGGATCCTCGGCATCCACGACCGGGACATGCCGCAGACCATCGAGGAGTTCTGGCCGTACTGGAAGAAGATGCTCGCCAAGGAGATCGAGGCGACCACCGTCGTACGGGAACTGGTCGACGTCGACCACCCCGTACCCCCGCCGGACCGTGGCCCGTGGGCGCTGCGGACGGTCCTGCGGGCGCTGTGGCCGGTGGTGCTGCCGCCGCTGGCCCGCTTCCGGCGGTTCGTCACCATCGGGCTGATGCCGCCCGACGCCCGCGAGGCCGTGGGTCTGCCGTGGAGCGCGGAGCAGGAGAAGCGGCTGCGCCGGATGTGCGCGTTCCTGCGGGTCGTCGTTCCCGTCCTGCCGGAGCGGCTGCGCTATCTGCCCCGGGCGCGTGCGGCCCGAGCTGCCCACCGCACGGCTGCGCCCAACGGCTGAGCGGGCCCGCGCCCCCGGCGTACGGCTGTGCGCGGAGGCCGAGGGGCCGTCGGAGCGACTGAACTCCCGCCGCTCCGACGGCCCCGATTCCTGGGCGTACGGCCGTCAGCGGTGCTCGTGTCCCGAGTGCCCCGCTTGACCCGCGTGACCCCGGTCCGCGCGGTCACCGTGCCCGTGGTCCCCGTGGTCGTGCACGGTGTTCGTCGCCGCGATCTTCTTCCAGGACGCTGGCCGCTCCACCCGCGCCGCCGACCGTGCCGACAGGGCCGCGTCGGCGAGACCCGCATCGGCCGCCGCCGGTGCCGCCGGCCGCGACGGCTGGTACAGCCAGGTGTCGAACAGCGCCGCGAGCGGCTTGCCCGAGACCCGCTCCGCGTACCGGACGAAGTCGCCCACGTTCGCGTTGGCGTGCGCGTGCTCGGCCGGCCAGCCCTTCAGCAGCTCGAAGAAGGTGTCGTCGCCGACCTCGTTGCGCAGCGCCTGGAGCGCCAGCGCGCCCCGGTCGTAGACGGCGATGTCGAACTGGTTCTCCGGGCCCGGGTCACCCGGCTTCACCTGCCAGAACGGGTCGTCGGCCGGGTGCTGGGCGTACGTGTAGTCCGCCAGTTCCTGCGCGGTGCCCTCGCCCTCCTTCTCCGACCAGAGCCACTGGCTGTAGCGGGCGAAGCCCTCGTTGATCCAGATGTCCTTCCAGCCGTCGACCGACACGCTGTTGCCGTACCACTGGTGCGCGATCTCGTGGACGACGACCGAGACGTTCGCGCCGTTCGCGAACTGCTTCGGGCTGTAGAAGGGCCGCGTCTGGGTCTCCAGGGCGAACCCGCTCGTCACGTTGGGCACATATCCGCCGAGCGCGTTGTACGGGTACGGGCCGAACACCTCGGTCAGCCACTCGGCGACCTCGGTGGTCCGCTCGACGCTCGCGCGGGCCGCACCGGCGTTGGCGCCCAGGTCCTTGCTGTAGGCGTTCAGCACCGGCAGACCGTCCGCTGTCTTGTCGGTCGTGATGTCGAACTTGCCGATGGCGAGCGTCGTCAGATACGTCGCCTGAGGCTTGTCGGAACGCCAGTTGAAACGCGTCCAGCCGAGCTTCGAGCTCTGCGACTGGAGCACCCCGTTGCTGATCGCCTGGGTGCCGTCGGGCACCGAGACCGAGATGTCGTACGTGGCCTTGTCCAGCGGATGGTCGTTGCTCGGGTACCACCACACCGCCGACTCCGGTTCCTGCGCGGCGACACCGCCGTCCGGGGTCCGCGCCCAGGCGGTCCAGCCGTTGATCTCCAGCTCGGAGGGGATCCCGGCGTACCGGACGACGACGGAGACCGCCCTGCCCTTCGCCAGGGGCTCCGCCGGGGTGACCTCCAGTTCGTGGTCGCCGCTCGTGGCGAAGCGGGCCTTCTTGCCGTTCACCCGCACCTCGGAGACGTCGAGCCCGAAGTCGAGGTTGAAGCGGGACAGCTCCTGCGTGGTGGTGGCGAGGATCGTCGCCGTGCCCTCCAGCAGGTCGGTCGTGGGCTGGTACTTCAGCCGCAGGTCGTAGTGGGAGACGTCGTAGCCACCGTTTCCGCTGGCCGGGTAGTAGGGGTCGCCGATACCCGGGGCGCCCACGGTGCCCGGTGCGGCCGTTGCCGGGATCGCCAGCAGAAGGGTGGCCGCCAGTGCGCTGGGGACGATGAATCTGCGGTGCACAACAAGCTCCAAATAGTCGGGACGGATGATCTTCCGACCGGTCGTCACGAGGCTATGCAGCCGCCGGGGCAGGACGGGGCATTCCGGGTGCTTCTGTCACACGATCGCCATTCCGTCGTCACGGACGGCAGTACCCGGGAAGGTGCGGATGGCGTTGATCGCCCCCTGTTGCACAGGAGTTGACCGGGGTAACGTCCGCACATCGCCGACAGGCCGACGGGCGTCACGGCGCCCGCCCCCACCCGTTCCGGAGGCAGCCGCTGATGACCCGTCGTGTCGCTCGCGCACTCCAGATGCTCAGCCCGCACCCGTGGCTCGCGCCGGTCGCGGGACCTGTCCGGCCGGAGTCCGTGGCCCCGCGCCGCGCGGTGCGGACGATGCGCCGGACGGCCGTGGCCGCGACGCTCGCGGCGCTCGCCCTGCCGTTCGCCATCGCACCCGCCGAGGCCGCGCACCGCCCGCCGCGCACCGGATTCGAGACGAGCGAGGGGGCCCGCTGGACCGGCGAGGCGGAGGAGCGGGACTTCCTGGCCGCGGTGGACCGGGGGAGCGACCGGGTCTCGGTGGACCGCGTCGGTACGACCGGCCAGGGCCGCGCCCTGCGGCTCGTACGCGTGGGCCAGGAGCGGCCCGGCGCCACGACCGTCCTGCTGATCTGTAGCCAGCACGGGGACGAACCCGCCGGGCGCGAGGCCTGTCTGACCACGATCCGCGACCTGGCGTTCGCCGAGGACCGGGCGACCCGCGCGTTCCTGGCCCGTACGACCCTGCTGGTGCTGCCCACGGCCAACCCCGACGGGCGCGCCGCCGACACCCGGGGCAACGCCGACGGGGTCGACATCAACCGCGACCACATCGCCCTGGAGACCGCCGAGGCGCGGACGATCGCCGCCGTGGTCCGCGACGAACGGCCTGAGGTGATCTACGACTTGCACGAGTACGGCGCGACCCCGCCGTACTACGACAAGGACCTGTTCACTCTGTGGCCGCGGAACCTGAACGTCCATGATGGCGTCCACGACGCCTCGCACGCCCTCTCCGAGCGCTATGTCCGCCCGGCCGCGACGGTCGACGGCTACACCAGCGGGCACTACGGCATCTGGACCGACCCGGCCACCGGAGAGCCGGTCAAGCAGGTTGCCGGGGACGGCCAGGAACGCATCCTGCGCAACACCTCCGGGCTCAAGCACGCCGTCGGCCTGCTCATCGAGTCCCGGGTCGACGCGCTGAGCGACGCGGAGAAGGCCGATCCGGCGCTCAACCACCGGCGCAGGGTCGACTCCCAGAACACCGCGCTCGGCGGCCTCTTCGCCTTCACCGACGAGCAGCGCGCCCGGCTCCGGACGGCCACCGCCCTCTCCCGCCTGGCCGGTCTCGCCGACCGGGGACCCGTCTATCTCGGCGGCGCCGACAACGACCCGGCCGAGCCGCCGCAGGTCCTGGTCGATCCGCCGTGCGGCTACCGGCTGGACGCCGCGCAGTACGCGGCGGTGAAGGACGAGCTGGCTCTGCACGGCGTCAGGGCCCGGCCGGAGCGGGGTGGCGCATTTGTGCCGTTGCGGCAGTCGGCCCGGAACCTGATTCCACTGCTTCTCGATCAACGGGCGACATATCACCTCACAAACGGTCAAGCCAGAACTGCTTGTTGATCCTTCGAGATCCTGGGCAGGTGTGGTACTGCCTACGGAGAGCGTTTTTCAGACTCGGTGAAAGGTGCCATTTGTGTCCCAGGACGACCAGACAGCGGACGGGCGGGAAGGACTGCCGGTCACGGCGGATCTGCCGCCCGATCCGGTCAGTACCAGGAGTCCGACCACCGACCGGGTGGTGTTCGGCGTCACGGCGGTCTTCACCCTCGCCTTCGTCGTCTGGGGTGCGACCGCCACCGACTCCCTGGAGAGCGTGTCCGGCCGGCTGCTCAACGGACTGATCCACAACGGTGGCTGGGCCTTCATACTGGCCGCGTCCGCCTTCGTCATCTTCGCCCTGTGGCTGGCCATCAGCAGGTACGGCAAGATCTGCCTCGGCCAGGAGGGGGAGGAGCCGGAGTTCCGGACCATCTCCTGGATCGCGATGATGTTCAGCGCCGGTATGGGCATCGGCTTGATGTTCTGGGGCGTGAGTGAACCCCTCGCCCACTTCCGGAACCCGCCGCCGGGCACGGACCCCGCCGACGCGGCCGAAGCCATGCAGACCGCGATGGCGACCACGCTCTTCCACTGGACGCTCCATCCCTGGGCCATCTACGCGGTGGTCGGGCTCGCCATCGCCTACAGCGCCTACCGGATGCGCAGGCGGCAGACGATCAGCGCCGTCTTCGAGCCGCTGATCGGCAAGCGCCACGCGTACGGCGGCTCCGGCCGCGTCATCGACATCCTGGCCATCTTCGCCACCCTGTTCGGCTCGGCGGCCTCCCTGGGGCTCGGCGCGCTCCAGATCGGCAGCGGAATCCAGGAGCTGGACTGGATGGAGAAGGCCGGCACCGGACTTCTCGTCGCCATCATCGCGGTGCTGACCGTCGCCTTCGTCGCCTCCGCGGTCTCCGGTGTCGAGAAGGGCATCCAGTGGCTGTCCAACATCAACATGGTGCTGGCCCTGCTGCTCGTCGTGTTCGTCTTCATCGCCGGTCCCACGATCTTCGTGCTCGACCTGGTGCCCACGTCCCTCGGCGCGTACATCACCGACCTGGGGCAGCTCGCCGGACGCACCGAGGCGACCGGCGGCGGTGACGTGGCCGACTGGCTCGGCAGCTGGACGGTCTTCTACTGGGCCTGGTGGATCTCCTGGACGCCCTTCGTCGGCATGTTCATCGCCAGGATCAGCCGCGGCCGGACGATCCGTCAGTTCGTCGGCGGCGTCATCCTGGTCCCCAGCACGGTCAGCCTGATCTGGTTCGCCGTCTTCGGCGGCTCGGCCATGAAGCTGGACGAGGCCGGCAAGCTGACCGGTGCCGACACCCCGGAGGCGCAGCTGTTCGGCGTCCTCCAGGAGTTCCCGATCGCCACCGTGACGAGCCTCCTGGTGATGATCCTCGTCGGCATCTTCTTCGTCTCCGGCGCGGACGCCGCCTCGATCGTCATGGGCACGCTCTCGCAGAAGGGCGTCCTCGAACCGAGCAAGTGGGTCGTCATCTTCTGGGGTGTGGTGACCGGGGCCGTGGCCGCGATCATGCTGCTCATCGGCGACGGCAAGGAGAACGCGCTCGAAGGCCTTCAGAACCTCACCATTCTGGTCGCCGCCCCGTTCACCATCGTGATGATCGGCATGTGCGTGGCCCTGATGCGGGACCTGCGCAGGGACCCGCAGATCGTCCGCCAGGAGTTCGGCGTGGAGGCGGTCGAGTCCGCGGTGATCGAGGGCCACGCCAAGTACGACGGCGACTTCGAGATCCGGATCGGCCCCGGGACCACGCCGGTCACGGACGAACGCCACAAGCACGAGTCGGGCGGATCGGGTTCGACGGCCACGTCCGTCTCCACGGAGAAGCGCCCTTCGGACCCGCCGGAGGAGCGCCCCTCCGACTGACCGCCGCCCGCGCGACCGTACGGCATGGCCTGGCATGGCCGTGTGGCAGTACAGCCGCCCTGGAGCCCGCGACCGAGCAGGGGTCGCGGGCTCCGGCGTGTGTGCCCTGCGGCCGGTCGGGCCGTGCGCCCCATGCACCGGCGGGCGGGCCGGGCAGCCTGCGCCTCGGCGGGCGACCTGTGCCGGGCATGCGGCGATGCGTGTACGCCGGTGGGCCGGCCAGCTCGGGGCCGCGTGTCCGGTGCCGGTGGAGCGGGCCGGCCCCGGGGCTGGTCGCGGGTTCCGGCCGTGTGTCCCCGAGCCCGGTCGGGCCGGGCGCCCACGCACACCGGCGGGCTGGTGCCGCGCCGGCCCGCCTCAGGGCCGGGCGCTGGGTTCCGGCCGTGTGTCCCGTGCACCGGCGCGGGCGGGCCCACTCCCGGCCGCGCCCTGGCGAGCGGGCTTGCAGCACGTAGGCGGAACCCGCCTCCAGCCGTGGCCCGGCACCGGCGGCGGCCGGCCCACCCCGCCCCCTCACCCCACCAGCATCGCCGCCGCCCGCGCGCACCCCCACGCCACCGTCACGCCCGCCCCGCCGTGTCCGTAGTTGTGCACCAGCAGGCCGCCGCCCGGCAGGGGCTCCGCCTCGATCCGTACCCCCGCCTCCCGCGCCGGGCGCAGCCCCACCCGGTGACCGAGCACCCGGGCGTCGGCGATCTCCGGGCGGACCCGTGCGCACCGCGCCACGATCTCCCGCGCCGTCTCCGGGTCGGGCTCCGTGCGCGGATCGTCCGCCTCCGCCGTGCCGCCCAGGACCAGCCGCCCCGGCTGCGGGAAGAAGTACGTCGTCGCGGCCGACGCCGGATCCGCCTCCGTGTACCACTCCTCGATCCCCGGGTTCTCCACCGCGACCAGCTGCCCCCGCACCGGCCGCACCCCGGCGTCGGGCACCAGCTCGCGCGCCCCGAGCCCCGTGCAGTTCACCACCACCGGGCTCACCGCCGCCGCCTCGCCGAACCCCGTCACGGCCCGTCGCTCCACCGCACCGCCCGCCGCCACGAGCCGCCGCTCCAGCCACTCCAGATGGACCGGCATGTCCAGCAGCGGCAGCGTCACCCGCAGCCCCTCGGGCACCTCCACGGCGTCCTTCAGCCCGGCCGCCCAGTCGCCCAGCGCCGCGAACCGCTCCCCGGCGTGCAGCCCTGCCACCCGCCGTACGCCGGTCTCCTCCGGGTCGCCCGCCAGCTCCTCGTACACCGCCAGCGTCTCCAGCGACCAGTCACCCACCCGCTCCGCCGGCTCGATCCGGTACGGCCACCACAGGGCCCCCGCCACCGCCGACGTGGTGGCCCCGGCCGGATCGCGCGACCAGACCCGCACCCGCAGTCCGCGTTCCGCCAGCGTCACGGCGGTGGTGAGACCGACGACCCCGCCGCCCACCACGATCACATCCGCCACCACGGTCACTCCCGTTCCCTCGACTGCACTCGGCCCTCGCCCGTCGCTGCCTCGCTGCCCGGACGCTAACCGAAACCGGAATCCCGGGGCCAGGGGAACCGGAACCCGGAGGGTGGAGGGCAACAGGCAGGCGCCCGACAGGGCACGGCGCCCCCGCGGGTTCAAGAAGTCGAGACAGGCTCGTTGACAGGGGTGGTCCACCGCAGGATTCTGAGAGCGCTCTCATGCTCAGGTGATGTGCCCCCCCCCGCGTTCCACCCACGCATCCACCCGATGAGGAGGACGAGCATGTCCGCTTTATGGAGAGGTCTCGGCGCGCTGACCGTCGCCCTGGCCCTCGCCCTGGGTCCGACCACCGGCGTCGGCCAGACGCCGGCCGAGGCGGCGGTTCCCGCCACCATCCCGCTGACCATCAAGAACGACTCGGGACGCGCCGACCAGATCTACGTCTACAACCTCGGAACGGAGCTCTCCACCGGCCGTCAGGGCTGGGCGGACGCGAACGGCACCTTCCACCCCTGGCCGGCCGGAGGCAACCCGCCGACCCCGGCCCCGGACGCGTCGATCACCGGCCCGGGGAACGGGCAGTCGGTGACGATCCGGATGCCGAAGTTCTCCGGACGCGTCTACTTCTCGTACGGTCAGAAGCTCGACTTCAGGCTCACCACCGGCGGTCTCGTTCAGCCCGCCGTGCAGAACCCGAGCGACCCGAACCGGAACATCCTGTTCAACTGGACCGAGTACACGCTCAACGACGCGGGCCTGTGGATCAACAGCACCCAGGTCGACATGTTCTCCGCCCCCTACTCCGTCGGCGTCAAGGCGCCGGGCGGGGCCGTCAAGAGCACGGGCAAGCTCAAGCCGGGCGGCTACGACGCGGTGTTCACCAACCTCAGGAACCAGTCCGGCGGCTGGTCCGGCCTCATCCAGACCCGGTCCGACGGTACGGTGCTGCGCGCCTTGTCCCCGGGGCACGGCGTGGGGAGCGGAGCCCTGCCGTCCGGGATCATGAACGACTACATCGACCGGGTCTGGAGCCGCTACAGCAGTTCCGTGCTGACGGTGACGCCGTTCGCGCACGAGCCGAACACCAAGTACTACGGCCGGGTCTCCGGCAACGTCATGAACTTCACCAACGGCTCGGGCGCCGTCGTGACCTCGTTCCAGAAGCCGGATTCGGACAGCGTCTTCGGCTGCTACAAGCACCTGGACGCGCCCAACGACCAGGTACGCGGCCCGATCTCCCGCACCCTGTGCGCGGGCTTCAACCGCTCCACGCTGCTGACCAGCGCGAATCAGCCGGACAACAATGCGGCGAACTTCTACAAGGACTCCGTGACCAACCACTACTCCCGCTTCATCCACGCGCAGATGGTGGACGGCAAGGCGTACGGCTTCGCCTTCGACGACGTCGGCGCCCATGAGTCGCTCGTGCACGACGGCAACCCGCAGGAGGCGCTGATCACGCTCGACCGCTTCAGCTGACCGTTCCGCTTCCCGGCCCGGTGGGACGTGCCCACCGGGCCGGGGGGCACGGGTGTCCCGTCCGCACCCGCCCAAGAGTTGGTCAAGGTCAGGCCAAGGGTTGTCCGGCGTCAACTCCCGTACACGATACGGGGGTTAACGTCCGCGCGTGAGAATCACCCGAACCCCCCGCACGGCGCCGACCACGCGCCGCACCCTGCTCCGCGCCTCCGCCGCCACCGCGGCGGCGGGCGTGCTCGCCGCGGGCTCCTCGCCCGTGGGCGCCGCCCCGCGCACCGGGCCCGCGACCGCCGCGAGGCCCGCCACCCCGGCCGCGGCGCTGAAGGAACTCGCCGCCGGCAACCGCCGCTGGCGCACGCTCCACCAGCGGCATCCCCACGAGACCGCCGGGGTGCGCAGCGCCCTGGTCTCCGGCCAGTCGCCGTTCGCGCTGATACTCGGCTGCATCGACTCCCGCGTCCCGCCGGAGCTGGTCTTCGACCAGGGGCTCGGCGACCTGATGACGGTCCGCTCGGCCGGCGAGGTGCTGGACGAGGCGGTCCTCGGCAGCATCGCCTACGGCGTCCTCGAACTGGGCATCCCGCTGGTCGTGGTCCTGGGGCACCAGTCGTGCGGCGCGGTCGCCGCCGCGGTGCACGCGGAGGAGACGGGGGAGAGCCTGCCCGCGCACATCCAGTACGTCGCCGACCAGATCAGGCCCGCGATCGTGCACGGACAGCACGGTGACGCCCGGGTCGACGCCACGGTCAGCGCCCAGGTCCGCCTGGTCCGCTCCCGGCTGGCGCGCGAGGCGGACCTCGCGGCGAAGGTGGCCGCCGGGGAGCTGGCGATCGTCGGGGCGAGATACGAACTGAGCACCCAGCTGGTCCACCACGTCGGCTGACAGCCCGGAGACGGGGGCCCGGGGGGCAGGGCCCCAGGACCCCCGTCCCCGTGTCCCCGTGCCCTTGGGCCGCCCGGCGGAGGACGGAAGGACGGCCGAGAACGGAAAGACAGCCGGGCCGGGCGCCGGCAGGGGCATGCCCGGGCACCGGCAGGCGCACCCAGCGCCGCCGACTAGGATCGGCACCCTGATGACTGCCACCCTCGTCGCCAAGGACCTCGCCGCCGGACACGGCGACCGCACGCTCTTCGCCGGGCTCGACCTCGTCGTCGCCCCCGGTGACGTGATCGGTCTCGTCGGAGTCAACGGGGCGGGCAAGTCCTCCCTGCTCCGTCTGCTCGCCGGGCTCGACCGGCCGGAGGAGGGCGAGCTGCGGCTCTCCCCGCCCACCGCCACCGTCGGCCACCTCCCGCAGGAGCCCGAGCGCCGCGACGGCGAGACCGTGGCCGCCTTCCTGGCCCGCCGCACCGGCGTCGCCGACGCCCAGCGCACCATGGACGAGGCGACGGAGGCCCTGGTCGCGGGAGCCCCGGGCGCGGACGACGCGTACTCCGACGCCCTGGAGCGCTGGCTCGCCCTCGGCGGCGCGGACCTGGAGGAGCGGGCCGAGCAGGTCGCCGCCGAGCTGGGGCTGACCGTGGGCCTCGACCGGCCCATGGCCGCGCTCTCCGGCGGACAGGCGGCCCGCGCCGGACTCGCCTCCCTCCTGCTCTCCCGCTACGACGTCTTCCTGCTCGACGAGCCCACCAACGACCTCGACCTGGACGGGCTGGAGCGCCTGGAGCGCTTCGTGTCCGGCCTGCGCGCGGGCACCGTCGTCATCAGTCACGACCGCGAGTTCCTGATGCGCACGGTCACCAAGGTGCTGGAGCTGGACCTCGCCCAGCAGCAGATCAACCTGTACGGCGGTGGCTACGCGGCCTACCTGGAGGAGCGCGAGACCGCCCGTCGGCACGCCCGCGAGGACTACGAGGAGTACGCCGACAAGAAGGCATCCCTCGAAGCGCGCGGCCATATGCAGCGCTCCTGGATGGACAAGGGCGTCAAGAACGCCCGCCGCAAGGCGACCGACGGCGACAAGCTCGGCCGCAACGCCCGCAGCGAGGCCAGCGAGAAGCAGGCCGCGAAGGCCCGCCAGACCCAGCGCATGATCGAACGCCTCGACGTCGTCGAGGAGCCCCGCAAGGAGTGGGAGCTGCGGATGGAGATCGCCTCCGCCCCGCGCTCCGGATCCGTCGTCGCCACCCTGCGCGAAGCCCGTGTCGTGCGCGGCGACTTCACCTTCGGCCCCGCCTCGCTCCAGATCGACTGGGCCGACCGGGTCGCCATCACCGGCGCCAACGGCGCGGGCAAGTCCACGTTGCTGGCCGCCCTGTTGGAGCGGCTGCCGCTGGACTCCGGGAACGCCACGCTCGGTTCGGGCGTCGTCGTCGGCGAGGTGGACCAGGCCCGCAAGCTGTTCCTCGGGGCACAGTCGCTGCTGGACGCGTTCTGCGCGGCCGTGCCCGACACGGAACCGGCCGAAGTCCGCACCCTGCTCGCCAAGTTCGGCCTGCGCGCCGACCATGTGATGCGCCCGGCCACCAGCCTCTCCCCCGGGGAGCGCACCCGCGCCGCCCTCGCCCTGCTCCAGGGCCGGGGTGTGAACCTCCTGGTGCTCGACGAGCCGACGAACCATCTGGACCTGCCCGCCATCGAGCAGTTGGAGGCGGCCCTGGAGACGTACACGGGCACCCTGCTGCTGGTCACGCACGACCGCCGGATGCTGGAGGCGGTCCGCACGACGCGTCGCATCGAAGTGGCGGACGGCCAGATCAAGGAAGTCTGAGCGGGATCGGCGAGCCGATGCCAGGCTTGTCGGTATGTCCCGTCGCGCAGTGAGTTTCGGAGCAACAGCAGAAGCGTACGAACGGTATCGGCCCGGCTATCCTCCGATACTCCTCGACCGAGTGATGGCCTACGCGGGGCACCCGGTTCACACCGCTCTGGAGATCGGCGCGGGAACGGGCAAGGCGACGCGCCTGTTCGCCCGGCGGGTGGCCGCGGTCACCGCCACCGACCCCGACGCGGCCATGCTCGCCGAGCTGCGCAAGCACGTGCCGGCGGGCGTCCGCACGGAGCGGGCCGCCTTCGAGGAGCTGCGGCTGGGTGAGACGTACGGGCTCGTCTACGCGGCGGCCTCGCTGCACTGGACCCGGCCGGAGGGCAGGTGGTCGCGCATGGCCGAACTGGTGCGGCCCGGCGGTGTCTTCGCCTCGTTCGGCGGGCCTCTGCGACTGGCCGACCCGGCTGTCGAGGAAGCCGTACGCACGGTGCGGGAGCCGTTCCTCGACAGCGACGAGATCCCGTCCCCCGACGGGACGCCCCCGGAACACGCCATGCAGTGGCCGGGGACCGAACTCCAGCAGTCCCCGTGGTTCACCGACGTGCGGCAGTCGGTCATCGAACGGCGCTATGCGCTGAGCGCGAGCGACTACCTCGGCCACCTCTCCACGATCTCGGCCTATCTCGTACTGGCTCCCGCGCAACGGGAAGAGCTGTTCAGGCGGATCGGGCGGGTAGTGCCCGAGGTGGTCGAGATGGAGGCCGACGTCACGCTCCATCTCGCGCGTCGGCGCGAGGACCGATAGGGCGTCGGCGCACCGCGAGCTCCCCGCTCGCCGCCCGTCTTCACGGGACAGCAGCCACGGTGTCGCGGCGGCCCTTGCCGAGCGCAAGGACCGCCGCGTACCCACACCTCGTCACCACGCCCACGACCGGACGATGACCGGACCACGGCCTGTCCCGGCGCCGGCAGCCCTGCCGATGGTCCCCGGGGCGGAGAGCGACGGGCTCAGCGCCCCCGGCCGCCGCCACCCTGCTTCGGGTCCGCCAGCCCGGCCCGCCGCAGAGCGTCCGCCATCGCGCTGTTGGCCGGAGCCGGAGCGCCCTGGCCGCCCTGCCGCGACCCGCCACCGCGCCGGTCCCGGCCGCCGCCCTGACGGCCCTGGCCGCCACCACCGGACGGCTGGCCCTGGCGCTGCTTCGGCGGACGGCCGCCGCGCTCGCCGCGACCTTGCTGCCCGCCGCCGGAGCCGCCGGGCTCGTCATCCAGCCGCAGCGTCAGCGAGATCCGCTTGCGCGGCACATCGACGTCCATGACCTTGACCTTCACGATGTCCCCGGGCTTCACCACGTCGCGCGGGTCCTTCACGAACGTCTTCGACAGCGCCGACACATGCACCAGACCGTCCTGGTGGACGCCGACGTCGACGAACGCGCCGAACGCGGCCACGTTCGTCACGACGCCCTCCAGCACCATGCCCGGCTCCAGGTCGCCGATCTTCTCGACGCCCTCCTTGAAGGTCGCCGTGCGGAAAGCGGGTCGGGGGTCGCGCCCCGGCTTCTCCAGCTCCTTGAGGATGTCCGTCACGGTCGGCAGCCCGAACATGTCGTCCACGAAGTCCGCCGCGCGCAGCGCCCGGAGGGCGTCCGTGTTGCCGATCAGCGAAGCCACCTCGCCGCCCGCGCTCTTCCCCATCCGGCGCACCACCGGGTAGGCCTCCGGGTGCACGCTGGAACCGTCCAGCGGGTCGTCGCCGCCCCGGATCCGCAGGAAGCCCGCGCACTGCTCGTACGCCTTCGGACCGAGGCGCGCCACGTCCTTGAGCGCCTTGCGGGACCGGAACGGGCCGTTGGCGTCCCGGTGCGCCACGATGTTCTCCGCGAGGCCCGAGCTGATCCCCGAGACCCGTGAAAGCAGCGGCGCGGAAGCGGTGTTGACGTCCACGCCGACGCCGTTCACACAGTCCTCGACGACCGCGTCCAGGGACCGCGAGAGCTTCACCTCGGACAGGTCGTGCTGGTACTGGCCGACGCCGATCGACTTCGGGTCGATCTTCACCAGCTCGGCCAGCGGGTCCTGGAGCCGCCGCGCGATGGACACCGCGCCGCGCAACGACACGTCCATGTCGGGCAGTTCCTGCGAGGCGAACGCGGAGGCGGAGTACACCGAGGCACCCGCCTCCGAGACCATCACCTTCGTGAGCTTCAACTCCGGGTGCTTGTCGATCAGTTCACCCGCGAGCTTGTCCGTCTCACGGGACGCGGTGCCGTTCCCGATCGCGATCAGGTCGACCGCGTGCTCCTTCGCGAGGTGCGCGAGCTTCGCCAGCGCCTGGTCCCACTTGTTGGCGGGCACATGCGGGTGGACCACATCGGTGGCCACCACCTTGCCGGTGGCGTCGACGACCGCGACCTTCACGCCCGTACGGAAACCGGGGTCCAGGCCCAGCGTGGCCCGCGTCCCGGCCGGGGCGGCGAGCAGCAGATCCCGCAGGTTCGAGGCGAAGACGCGCACCGCCTCGTCCTCCGCCGCCGTACGCAGCCTCAGCCGCAGATCGATGCCCAGGTGCACCTGGATCCGGGTCCGCCAGGCCCAACGCACGGTGTCGCCCAGCCACTTGTCGCCCGGCCGGCCCCGGTCGGCGATGCCGAAGCGGCGGGCGACCATGTTCTCGTACGCGGACGGGCCCGGCTGCTCGGCCGCCTCGGGCCCGTCCGGCTCCAGGACCAGGTCGAGTACGTTCTCCTTCTCGCCGCGCAGCATCGCGAGCACCCGGTGCGAGGGCAGCGCGGTGAACGGCTCGGCGAAGTCGAAGTAGTCGGCGAACTTCGCGCCCGCCTCCTCCTGGCCCTCACGCACCTTCGCCGCCAGCCGCCCGCGCGTCCACATGCGCTCACGCAGCTCGCCGGTCAGGTCGGCGTCCTCGGAGAACCGCTCGGTGAGGATCGCGCGTGCGCCCTCCAGGGCGGCAGCCGCGTCCGCCACCCCCTTGTCGCCGTCCACGAACGCGGCGGCAGCGGCGAGCGGATCGACCGACGGGTCGCCGAGCAGCCCGTCCGCCAGCGGTTCGAGCCCCGCCTCCCGGGCGATCTGCGCCTTGGTGCGCCGCTTGGGCTTGAACGGCAGATAGATGTCCTCCAGGCGCGCCTTGGTCTCGGCCGCCCGGATGCTCGCCTCCAACGCCGTGTCGAGCTTGCCCTGTTCGCGTACGGAATCGAGGATCGCCGTACGCCGCTCCTCCAGCTCCCGCAGATAGCGCAGCCGTTCCTCCAGCGTGCGCAGCTGCGCATCGTCGAGGGATTCGGTCGCCTCCTTGCGGTAGCGCGCGATGAACGGCACGGTCGATCCGCCGTCGAGCAGCTCGACCGCCGCTCTGACCTGTCGCTCACGTACGCCGAGCTCCTCGGCGATCCTGCCTTCGATGGACGTCGTCACGGTTTTCCCGACTCGCCTTCTCGTACTGGCTGTGCTGGCCGTGCTCGGGTCGCGATGAGCACGTATCTGCTTGCCGGGGGCATCACCCCGGGCCTGCATTGTGCCGCGTGGCCGGGGGCCGTGTCGCGTGACCTCGGGCAACACGCCCGGGAGCCCCGACGCGGTGCGCGGGGGCCCGGGCGGTGCCGGGGTCCGTCCCGGGTCAGCCCCGGCCGGTCGCCGAGGCCGGGAACGCGCCCGCCGCCGCGGCCGTGAAGAGGAAGCCGCGGGCGAGTTCGGTGAGCCGCTCCACGCCTTCCGCGCCCAGGTGTTCGTACGGGGCGATGTCCATGCGGTCCGTCGCCTCCTCGACCCCGGCGCGCAGCGCGGTGCCGGCCTCGGTCAGCGCCAGCTCCTCGCCGACCGCGAGCAGTCCGCGCCCCCGCAGCCGCTCGGACGCCGCCTCCCAGTCGGTGCGGCGCCAGCCCCGGGAGGACAGGATCCAGCGGATCGCCATGCCCTTGCCGGTCGCCGTGTGGCTGACGAGCGACTCCAGCGGGTCGAGACCGGCCGTGAGCAGCGCGGCCAGGTGGGCGTCGCCCCGGTGCTCGCGGAGCAGGGTCGCGGCATGCCAGAACGCCAGGTGCGGTTCCTCGGGCACCGGCAGCTCCGCGTGCGCGGCGTACAGCGGGCGGGCGTGCGGGGTGCAGGCCTCGGTGGCGCGCAGGGCGAGCCGGGCCGCCTCCGCCATCTCGTCGGAGGCGATGATCTCCTCGCCGAGCAGTCGCCGCAGCGTCGCGTCCGCCGCCCGCAGCCGGGCTTCGAGGACCACCTCGGGGGAGGCGGTCTCCCAGACGGCCGGTACATGGCGGGCCACCAGCGCGGGGTTGAAGTTGTAGAAGGTGGCGCCGACGGTCCCCGCGCCCACGGCGCCGAGCGCGGCGGCGCGGGTGGCGAAGTAGGCGGCGATGGAGTCCTCGATGCCGATCTTCGCCATCTCCGTGCCCAGGTCGGGGGAGAAGAAGAGGCAGGAGTGCAGCGGGTTGACGGCGTTGTGGCAGCGGCGCTCCGCGCGGGCCGGGAGAGTACTCATGCCCGCACGTTACCGACTGGTCGGTACGACGTGGAACCCCGGGGGAGGGCCGGCTCCCTTTGAACCGGGCCGACACCGGGCCGACACCGGGCCGACACCGGGCCGATGGCCGGCCCGGGGCGGACCGATGGCGGGCCAGGAGCCGCCACATCACCCGGTAGGGCCCGTGGTGTAGGTGAACCGCGGCGCGCGCCGCTCCAGGAACGCGGCGACGCCCTCCGCCGTGTCCGTGCTGCCGCGCGCCTCGGCGGCCCAGTGGGCGTCCCGGTCCGTCCGGCCCGCGGTGAACTCCTTCGCCGCGGCCTGCGTCAGCTGCGACCGGGACGCCAGCACCCGTACGTACTCCTCCACCCGCTTGTCGAGGCCGCCGGGCGGCAGCACCTCGTCGACCAGGCCGGTGCGCAGCGCCCGTTCCGTGCCGATCAGCTCGCCGGAGAACAGCAGATGCTTCGCCGTGCCCGGGCCGACGAGGGCGACCAGACGCCGGGTCGAGGACGCCGGGTAGACGATGCCGAGCTTGGCCGGGGTGACCCCGAAGGAGGCCCCCTCCTCCGCGAACCGCAGATCGCAGGCGGCCGCGAGCTGACCGCCGCCGCCCACGCAGTAGCCGCGCACCGCTGCCAGCGTCGGCCGGGGGAACGCGGCGAGCGCCTCCTCGGCCTCAACCGCCAGGCCCTGGGCCGTGTCCGCGGTCTCCCGCAGCGTCGAGATGTCGGCCCCGGCGCAGAAGGTGTCCCCGGCCCCGGTCAGCACCAGCACCCTGACCTCCGGATCGGCCGCCAGCCGCTCCAGCAGCTCCGGCAGGCTCCGCCACATCGCGGTGGTCATCGCGTTCCGTTTGGCGGGGTTCGTGATCACGACGGTGGCGACGCCGCGCTCGACGGACGTGCTCAGGCGGGGTTCCGTACGGTCCATGCGCCGGATGCTATCCCCACGGTTCGAACCTATGATCAGGAAGGGGTCGCGAGCCGGGCACGCACCGTGAGGAGCTGTCGATGAACGGACCCACCACCGAGGGCAGGAAGCTCAGCCGCAGTTTCGGCTGGCTGGCGCTGCTGGGCACGCTGCTGGTGATCGCGGGCATCATCGGGCTCGTCTACACCGGTGTGGCGACCCTCACCTCGATGCTGCTCTTCGGCTGGCTGCTGCTCGTCGGAGGACTGGTCGGGCTGCTGCACGCGATCGAGTCGCGCGGCACGAGCTACTTCTGGCTGGGCGTGGTGGTAGCGGCCCTCAACATCGCCGCGGGCGTCGTCGTCATCAAGCACCCCCAGGGCACCGCCGAGGCGCTGACCATGTTCGCCGCCCTGCTCTTCCTGACCGGAGGGGTCTTCCGGCTCGTCGGCAGCGTCGTGGTGCGCGGCCCGCAGATGGGGTGGACGCTGCTACAGGGAGCCTTCGGCCTGCTGCTGGGCCTGCTGGTGCTGTTCGACTGGCCGCACAGCAGCCTGTACGTGCTCGGCTGCTTCTTCTCGCTGGCGCTGCTGTTCGACGGACTCGGCCTGATCGCCATCGGCATCGGCGGCCGACGTATCGTCAGCATGGTTTCGGAGCGGCTCGATGAGACAGTCCCGACCGCGGACGAGTCGATCGCGGCACCAGAAGACGAGCAGAAGTAGTCACCCGGTCATCAGCGACCTACAGGTTTGGTCGAATAGCGCCGATACCTGGCTACTTCCGGTC
The DNA here is from genome assembly GCF_001687325.1 of Streptomyces sp. PTY087I2. Taxonomy (GTDB): domain Bacteria; phylum Actinomycetota; class Actinomycetes; order Streptomycetales; family Streptomycetaceae; genus Streptomyces. The sequence continues at coordinate 314,791 of NZ_LZRD01000002.1, forward strand.
AGTGGCACGGTCCGGACCAAGCCATTCCCACACTCTTTACTCGACGGTCAGTGCAGTGCGAGTGAGAGCTGGTGCCGGACGATGGAGAGCCTCGGGAGTGCCCCTGCCGATCCCGTGTCGTACGAGGGGGTGTGGCGCTTCACCGCCCCCGCCGTGGAGGCGTCCGTGCCCAGCGCCCGGCACGCCGTACGCGACCTGCTCGGCAGGCAGGGCGTGCCGATCGAGGACGACATCCTCCAGGGGCTTCTGCTGATCGTCTCGGAGCTGGTCACCAACGCCGTCAAGCACGCGGCGCTGCTCTCGCCCGAGCTGGCCGTCGAGGTGGCCATCGGCGCCGACTGGGTCAGGGTCTCGGTCGAGGACAACCACCCCTACCGCCCCACCGCCCTGGAGACGGACTACGCCCAGACCGGCGGCCGGGGACTGCTGCTGGTCAAGGTGGTCACCGCGGAGGCGGGCGGCACCTGCGACGTCGAGCACACCGCGAGCGGCGGGAAGATCATCTGGGCGGCGCTGCCGTTGAAGACGCAGCTCTGACCGCCCCGTACGCGACGGTACGCCCGCCTCCGGACGCCTCCGCACGGAACTCCGTACGCCACCGGTCCGGCCCCCCGCCCCCCGTACGCGACCGGGCCGAGGGTCACCAGCCCGCCGAGGGCCCCGTCAGTTCACGGATCGCCGGCCGCGCCGCGTCCAGCACCGTCATGAACCACGCCGAGAACGGGTCGTCCGCGTGCCGCCTCTCCAGCTCGGACGCCGTCACGAAGGCGGTCTCGCCGACCTCCTCCGGGTCCGGTTCCAGGGCCTCCTGCGCCATTCCCACGAACAGGTGGTTGAACTCCTGCTCCACCAGGCCCGACGCCGGGTCCGGGTGGTTGTAGCGCACGGTGCCCGCCTCGGCCAGCAGCGACGGCGAGACGCCCAGCTCCTCGTACGTACGCCGGGCGGCGGCCGCGAACGGGGACTCGCCCGGGTAGGGGTGTCCGCAGCAGGTGTTCGACCAGACACCGGGGGAGTGGTACTTGCCGAGTGCCCGGCGCTGGAGCAGCAGCCGCCCCTGCTCGTCGAAGAGGAACACGGAGAACGCGCGGTGCAGCTGCCCGGGGGCCTGGTGGGCCGCCAGCTTCTCCGCGGTGCCGATGGTGGTGCCGTTCTCGTCGACCAGTTCGAGCATGATCGCTTCTGCGGTGCCGTTCGACGAGCTGTGCGTCGCGGTGGCTGGTGTGGTCGGCATACCCATCCTTCGCTTTGGTCCCCGGCCTCGTGCGCCGGGCCCCTGGAGTCCGGTCAAGTCTGCCGTACAAAAGCCGCTTGTCCGCACTCCGGGGCCGGGCATGTCCGGCCCGCCGCACCCCGCGACCGGACGGACGGGCCGTCAGACGCCGAAAGCCGCCGGATAGCGGATCAGGCCCGCCGGAACAGGAACGGAATCGTCCAGTACCAGCGCCATCATCGCCTCGTCCGGCACCTCGAAACCTGGCCGGATCCCGTAGCGCGAGGCCGGACCGAAACCGAAGCGCGGGTAGTACTCGGGATGACCGAGCACCAGCACCAGCGCCTCACCGCGCATCCGGGCGGCGTCCAGCACCGCCCGCACCACGGCCTGCCCCGCCCCCTGCCGCTGGTAGGAGGGGACCGTGGCCACCGGGGCGAGGGCGAGCGCCGGGGCGTCGCCGACCTGGCAGCGGGTGAGCAGCGCGTACGCCGCGATGGACCCGTCCGGGGCCTCGGCGACGTAACTCAGCTCCGGCAGCCACGCCTCGGCGTCGGCCCGCAGGGCGTCCACGAGGTTCGCCTCGTCCTGGGTGGGGAACGCGGCGGTGTTGACGCCGTGGACGGTCGCACGGTCCGCCGGGGTCTCCGGGCGGGTGGTCCACCGGGGGTCGGTGTGGTCGGTCAACGTGGAACCCTTGCGTGAAAGGAGTTCCGGCCCGGTCCGGCGAGGAGGGGACCCGGCCCGGAACCCGGGAGACGGGGAAGGAGCCGGTGGGGGCGGCGCCCCCGCCCCATCGCTCAGTGGCAGAGATGCGCCTCGTGCTCCGCGTGACCGCTCGGCTCCAGCTGGAAGGTGCAGTGTTCCACGTCGAAGTGGTCCCCGAGGCAGCCCTGAAGCTCGTGCAGCACCTTCTCGTGCCCTACCGAGTCGAGCATGTCCTGGCGCACCACCACATGGGCGGAGAGCACCGGCATCCCCGAGGTGATCGTCCAGGCGTGCAGGTCGTGGACGTCCAGCACCCCGGGCAGGGCCGTGATGTGGGCCCGTACCTCCGCCATGTCCACGCCCTTGGGGGCCGCCTCCAGCAGCACGTTCAGGGTCTCCCGCAGCAGCTTGACCGTCCGGGGGACGATCATCAGGCCGATCACCAGCGAGGCGATCGGGTCGGCGGCCTGCCAGCCGGTCGCCATGATGATCCCCGCCGAGACGATCACGGCGATCGAGCCCAGGGTGTCGGCCATCACCTCCAGATAGGCGCCCCGCACATTCAGGCTCTCCTTCTGCCCGCGCATCAGCAGCGACAGGGAGACGACGTTGGCCACCAGGCCGACCGCGGCGAACGCGATGGCGAGTCCGCCCTTCGTCTCGGCCGGGGTGATGAACCGCTCGACCGCCTCGAAGACCAGATAGCCGCCGACCCCCAGGAGCAGCAGACAGTTCGCGAGCGCCGCCAGGATCTCCGCGCGGGCGAAGCCGAAGGTCCGGTTCGGACCGGCCGGGCGGTTCGCGAAGTGGATGGCGAGCAGCGCCATCCCGAGTCCCAGGGCGTCGGTGGCCATGTGGGCGGCGTCCGCGATCAGGGCGAGGGAGTCGGAGAGCACGCCGCCGACGATCTCCATGACCATCACGCTCAGCGTGATCGCCAGGGCGATCCGGAGCCGTCCCCGGTGCGCGGCGGCCGCCGTTCCGGTCGGAGGCGGCCCGCCGTGCGTATGCCCGTGATCGTGGCCAGCCCCCATGCGAAACGCCTCCAGGTCCGTAGGACACGCCGGGGCACAACCGCCCCGGTCAGGCCCAGTGAACTACGGGTGGGGGGTATGGGGCAACACGGGACTGAACACCGTTGTCATCTGCTCTGACCTGCGGAAATGGTTCGCAGGTCAGAGCGTTGACACGATCAAGGACGCCGCCCGGAGCCGATCAGGGACGGGCCTCGGGGTGGTGCAGGCACCAGCCCTCCCACGCCGACTCGACCATCTCGCGCACGCCCCGCCCGGCCGTCCAGCCCAGCTCCTCCGTGATCCGCGCGGCCGACGCCACCGCCTTCGGCGCGTCCCCGGCCCGGCGCGGCTCGACGACCGGCTTCAGGTCGCTCCCCGTCACCTCGCCGATCACGTCCGCCAGCTCCCGTACCGAGACGCCCTCGCCCCGGCCGACGTTCAGCGTCAGATCGCCCGCGCCCGTCTCGTCCAGCCGCCGCGCGACCGCGAGGTGCGCCTCCGCCAGATCGGCGACATGGATGTAGTCGCGGATACAGGTGCCGTCCGGCGTCGGGTAGTCGTCACCGAAGATCCGCGGGGCCTCGCCGTGCGTCAGCCGCTCGAACATCATCGGCACGATGTTGAAGACCCCGGTGTCCGCCAGCTCCGGCGCGGCCGCCCCCGCCACGTTGAAGTACCGCAGGCAGGCGGTCGAGAGCCCGTGCGCCTTGCCGGTGGCCCGCACCAGCCACTCACCGGTGAGCTTCGTCTCGCCGTACGGGTTGATGGGGAGGCAGGGCGTCTCCTCCGTGATGAGGTCCACGTCCGGTACGCCGTACACGGCCGCCGAGGACGAGAAGAGGAAGCGCCGCACCCCCGCCGCGACCACGGCCTCCAGCAGGACGGCAAGGCCCGCGACGTTCTCCCGGTAGTACAGCAGCGGCTGCTCCACGGACTCGCCGACCTGCTTCTTCGCCGCGAGATGCACCACACCGCTCACCGCGTGCCCGGCCAGCACCCGGTCCAGCAGGGCCCGGTCGGAAGCGGAGCCCTCCACCAGCGTGACGGCGTCCGGCAGCCGCTCGACGACGCCGCTGGAGCGGTCGTCGAGCACCACGACCCGCTCGCCCGCCGCGACCATGGCCCGCGCCACGTGTGCCCCGATGTAACCCGCCCCGCCTGTGATCAGCCATGTCATGACCGCCAGCCTAAGCGCAGCCCTCGTACGGCCCGCCTCCGCGGGTTTGTGGGCCGGGCCCCCGATCGATGATGATGATCGCGAACGGCGCCCGACTGTCGCAGGTCCACCCGAACGGCGCACAAACGGGTGGTGAACTCGGTCTTCCGTTCATCCGATAGCCTCAGCCGACACGCCGCCGGCCCGCCATGTGGCCGCGCCGCCGTGTGTCGTCCACGTCAGTGCCAAGGAGTGAGTTCGTCTGTCGACCGCCATCCTCACCGGTACGCCGGTACCCGGGTCGTCGCTCGCGGACGATCTGCGCTCCCTGGGCTTCGAGGTGCAGACCGCCGCCGACGCCGGTGATGCCGCAGCCCTCCTCGCCGCCGTCCCGGCCGGCCGCCGGGTCGCCCTCGTCGATCCGCGTTTCGTGGGCCACGTCCACGCGCTGCGGCTCGGCCTGACCGACCCGCGCTTCGCCGCCGCCGCCGTGCCCGGCGCGCTCACCGCCCTGCCCGAGGCACGCGGCGCCCTGCTGCGCGCGCTCCAGCACACCACGGCCGCCGTCGGCGCGGGCGCCCCCGTCGTCGCCCCCGACACCGACCCGGCGCCCGAGGACCGCACCGTCCCCGGCCGGATCGCCGTGGCGCTGGAGGCCGAGGGCACCGCCGTCAAGCGCCCCGAGCTGGGCTCGCTCACCGCCACCGTCCCCACCGACGCCGGAGCGCGGGCGGCCGCCGAGAGCGCCCGCGACGAGGTCGACGACGAGGCGGTACGGCTGCGCAGCGCGGTCAAGGCCCACGACGGCTTCTTCACCACCTTCGCCATCAGCCCGTACTCCCGCTACATCGCCCGCTGGTGCGCCCGCCGGGGCCTCACCCCGAACCAGGTCACCACCGCCTCCCTGATCACCGCGCTCGTCGCGGCGGGCGCGGCGGCCACCGGAACCCGCGGCGGCTACATCGCCGCCGGGATCCTGCTCCTGGTCTCCTTCGTGCTCGACTGCACCGACGGGCAGCTCGCCCGCTACTCGTTGCAGTACTCCACGATGGGCGCCTGGCTGGACGCCACCTTCGACCGGGCCAAGGAGTACGCGTACTACGCGGGGCTCGCCATCGGCGCCGTACGCGGCGGTGATGACGTCTGGGTCCTGGCGCTCGGCGCGATGGTCCTCCAGGCCTGCCGCCATGTCGTGGACTTCTCGTTCAACGAGGCCAACCACGACGCGGTCGCCAACACCAGCCCCACCGCCGCCCTCTCCGACAAGCTCGACAGCGTCGGCTGGACGGTCTGGGCGCGCCGGATGATCGTGCTGCCGATCGGCGAGCGCTGGGCCATGATCGCGGTCCTCACCGCGCTCACCACGCCCCGGATCGTCTTCTACGCCCTGCTCATCGGCTGCGCGCTCGCCGCCTGCTACACCACCGCGGGCCGCCTGCTGCGCTCCCTGACCCGTCGCGCCAGCCGTACCGACCGCGCCGCCCAGGCCCTGGCGGACCTCGCCGACTCCGGGCCCCTCGCCCAGGGTGTCGCGGCCGTCGCCCCCGGCCTCCGGGGCGCGTTCACGGCTCCGGCCGTCGCCCTGCTCGGCACGCTCGTCATGATCGGCGGGGCCCTCTTCCTCCCGTACGGCAGCTGGCTCACCGTCGCCACAGCGGCGGTGTACGTGGTCCTCTCCGGCCTCGCCGTCGCCCGCCCGCTCAAGGGCGCGCTCGACTGGCTGGTACCGCCGTTCTTCCGGGCCGCGGAGTACGTCACGATCCTCGTGCTGGCGGCCCGCAGCGACGTCCCGCACGCCGTTCCCGCGGCCTTCGGGCTCGTCTCGGCCGTCGCCTACCATCACTACGACACGGTGTACCGCATCCGCGGAGGCACCGGCGCACCGCCCCAGTGGCTGGTGCGGACGATCGGTGGACACGAGGGCCGCACCGCGCTGGTGGCCGTCCTCGCCGCCGTACTCACCCATGCCTCAGGTTTCACCACGGCCCTGACCGCGCTCGCGGTCGCCGTGGCTCTGGTGGTGCTCGTGGAGTCCATCCGCTTCTGGGTGTCCTCCTCGGCGCCCGCCGTACACGACGAAGGAGAACTCGCATGATCGGCCTCGTACTGGCAGCCGGTGCAGGACGACGTCTGCGCCCCTACACGGACACGCTCCCCAAGGCGCTCGTCCCTGTCGACGGCGACAAGACGGTCCTCGACCTCACGCTCGCCAACTTCGCCGAGGTCGGACTCACCGAGGTCGCGATCGTCGTCGGCTACCGCAAGGAGGCCGTCTACGCCCGCAAGGCCGAGCTGGAGGCCACGTACGGCCTCAGCCTCACGCTGATCGACAACGACAAGGCCGAGGAGTGGAACAACGCCTACTCCCTGTGGTGCGCCCGTGACGTCCTCAAGCGCGGTGTGATCCTCGCCAACGGCGACACCGTGCACCCGGTCTCCGTCGAGAAGACCCTCCTGGACGCCCGCGGCAAGGGCCAGAAGATCATCCTCGCCCTGGACACCGAGAAGGTGCTCGCCGACGAGGAGATGAAGGTCATCACCGAGGACGGCAAGGGCGTGCAGCGCATCACCAAGCTGATGGACCCGGCCACCGCCACCGGTGAGTACATCGGCGTCACCCTCATCGAGGCCGAGGCCGCCGAGGAGCTGGCGGACGCGCTGAAGACCACCTTCGAGCGCGACCCCGACCTCTACTACGAGGACGGCTACCAGGAGCTCGTGAACCGCGGCTTCACCGTCGACGTCGCCCCCATCGGCACCGTCACCTGGGTCGAGATCGACAACCACGACGACCTCAAGAAGGGCCGGGAGATCGCGTGCCAGTACTGACCCGGCTCATTCCGTCCCCGGTCGTCGTCGACATCCGACGCGGCGCCATGGACGATCTGGCGGGTCTCCTGGCCGACCAGCGGATCTCCTCCTCGGGCAAGCTCGCCATCGCGATCAGCGACGGCTCCGGGCGCGCCCTGAAGGAGAGGCTCGCCCCGGTCCTGCCGGGTGCCGACTGGTACCCGGTCTCCGACGGCACGATCGACTCCGCGGTGAAGCTCGCCGACGGCATCAAGGGCAACCGGTACGACGCGGTGGTGGGCCTCGGCGGCGGCAAGATCATCGACGTGGCGAAGTACGCCGCGGCGCGGGTCGGGCTGCCGATGGTCGCCGTCGCGACGAACCTCTCGCACGACGGCCTGTGCTCGCCGGTCGCCACGCTCGACAACGACAACGGGCGCGGCTCCTACGGGGTCCCCACCCCGATCGCCGTGGTCATCGACCTCGATGTGATCCGTGAGGCGCCCGCCCGTTACGTCCGCTCCGGCATCGGCGACGCGGTCTCGAACATCTCCTGCGTCGCCGACTGGGAGCTGGCCCACGAGGTCAACGGCGAGGAGATCGACGGGCTCGCGGCCGCGATGGCCCGCCAGGCCGGCGAGGCCGTGCTGCGCCACCCGGGCGGCGTCGGCGACGACGGCTTCCTGAAGGTGCTGGCCGAGGGACTCGTGCTGACGGGCATCTCGATGTCGGTCGCGGGCGACTCGCGGCCGGCGTCCGGCGCCTGCCACGAGATCAACCACGCCTTCGACCTGCTCTACCCCCAGCGCGCGGCCAGCCACGGCGAACAGGTCGGCCTCGGCGCCTGCTTCGCCATGCATCTGCGCGGTGCCCGCCAGGAGTCCCTCCTGATGGCATCGATACTGCGCCGCCACGGTCTGCCGGTCCTGCCGGAGGAGATCGGGTTCAGCGTCGACGAGTTCGTCAAGGCCGTCGACTACGCGCCGCAGACGCGTCCGGGACGCTTCACGGTCCTGGAGCACCTCAACCTGTCCACCGATCAGATCAGGGACGCGTACGCCGACTATGTCTCGACCATCAGTAGCTGAACTCCGTCCGGTCGTGCACCCCCCGGGGGTGAAGGACCGGCGCAGCGGCGAGCACTGGGCCGGGCGCATGTACATGCGCGAGGTCTCGCTGCGCGTGGACCGCTACCTGGTCAACACCCGCGTCACGCCGAACCAGGTCACGTACGTCATGACGCTGGCCGGAGCCCTGGCCGCCCCGGCGCTGCTGGTGCCGGGCGTCTGGGGCGCCGTGCTCGGCGTGGTGATGGTCCAGCTCTACCTGCTCTTCGACTGCGTGGACGGCGAGCTGGCCCGCTGGAAGAAGCAGTACTCGCTCAGCGGGGTCTATCTGGACCGGGTCGCCGCCTATCTGTGCGACGCGGCGGTGCTGGTGGGCCTCGGCCTGCGGGCCGCCGACATCTGGGGCGAGGGCCGGACCGACTGGCTCTGGGCGTTCCTCGGGACGCTCGCGGCGCTCGGCGCGATCCTGATCAAGGCCGAGACGGACCTGGTGGGCGTGGCCCGTCACCAGGGCGGGCTGCCGCCGGTGAAGGAGGCGGCCTCCGAGCCGCGCTCCTCCGGGATGGCGCTGGCCCGCAAGGCCGCAGCCGCGCTCAAGTTCCACCGGCTCATCCTCGGTATCGAGGCGTCCCTGGTGATCCTCGTGGTGGCCGTCGTGGACGCGATCGGGGGCGACCTCTTCTACACCCGCCTGACCGTGGCGGTCATGGCCGGCATCGCGCTGTTGCAGACCCTGCTGCACCTGGTGTCCGTCCTGGCGTCCAGCAGGCTGAAGTGACCTTTCCCATGAAACTGGGCGCGGTGATCATCACCATGGGCAACCGCCCGGACGAACTCCGCGCCCTCCTCGATTCGGTCACCGCCCAGCACGGTGACCGGATCGAGGTCGTGGTGGTCGGCAACGGCGCCCCGGTCCCCGACGTGCCCGCCGGGGTGCGCACGGTGGAGCTGCCCGAGAACCTGGGCATCCCCGGCGGCCGCAACGTCGGCATCGAGGCGTTCGGCCCCTGCGGGGCGGACGTGGACGTGCTGCTCTTCCTGGACGACGACGGGCTGCTCCCGAACCGGGACACCGCCGAGCTGTGCCGGCAGGCCTTCACGGCGGACCCGAGGCTCGGGATCGTCACCTTCCGCATCGCCGACCCGGACACCGGCGCCACCCAGCGGCGGCACGTGCCCCGGCTGCGGGCCGCCGACCCGATGCGCTCCTCGCGCGTCACGACGTTCCTGGGCGGCGCCAACGCCGTACGCACCAAGGTCATCGCCGAGGTCGGCCCGCTGCCCGAGGACTTCTTCTACGCCCACGAGGAGACGGACCTCGCCTGGCGGGCGCTGGACGCGGGCTGGATGATCGACTACCGCGCCGACATGGTGCTGAACCACCCCACCACCGCCCCGTCCCGGCACGCGGTCTACCACCGCATGGTCGCCCGCAACCGGGTCTGGCTCGCCCGCCGGAACCTGCCCGCCCCGCTGGTCCCCCTCTACACGGGGGTCTGGCTGCTGCTGACCCTGGTCAGACGTCCGTCGCCGCCCGCGCTGAAGGCATGGTTCGGCGGATTCCGGGAAGGCTGGTCGACCCCCTGCGGAACCCGGCGCCCGATGAAGTGGCGTACGGTGTGGCGGCTGACGAGGCTGGGCCGACCTCCGGTCATCTGAGACGCTTTCCTCTGAGAGCATGAGGCGTATTTTCTTTCCGGAACCTGTCCGCCTGAGCCGCGCCCGCGACTGGCTGCGCGTGAAGACGAGAGTTTCAACTTGTGAGTGACACGACCCACGACGGTGGGGTAGCCCTCGGGACCCCGCCGTCCGCCGACGAGGGCCTCGACGCGGCCCAGCTGGCCGCCAAGTACGGCCTGACCGTGAGCGGCGCCCGGCCGGGGCTGTTCGCGTACATGCGACAGCTCTGGGGCCGACGCCACTTCATCCTGGCCTTCTCCCGGGCGAAGCTGACCGCCCAGTACAGCCAGGCCAAACTGGGCCAGCTGTGGCAAGTGGTCACGCCCCTGCTGAACGCCTGTGTCTATTACCTGATCTTCGGCCTGATCCTGGGGACCAGGGAGGGGATCCCCCACGACGTCTTCGTACCGTTCCTGGTCACCGGCGTCTTCGTCTTCACCTTCACCCAGAGCTCCGTCATGGCGGGCGTCCGGTCGATCTCCGGCAACCTCGGCCTGGTCCGGGCCCTCCACTTCCCCCGGGCCTCGCTCCCCATCTCCTTCTCGCTCCAGCAGCTCCAGCAGCTGCTCTTCTCGATGATCGTGATGGTCGCGGTCACCGTCATCTTCGGCAGCTACCCCTCGCTGTCGTGGCTCCTGGTGATCCCCGCCCTGCTGCTCCAGTTCGTCTTCAACACCGGCCTGGCCCTCGTCATGGCGCGGCTCGGCTCCAAGACCCCCGACCTCGCGCAGCTGATGCCGTTCGTGATGCGCACCTGGATGTACGCCTCGGGCGTCATGTTCTCCATCCCGGTGATGCTGAAGGACAAGCCGCAGTGGATCGCGGACGTGCTCCAGTACAACCCGGCGGCGATCTACATGGACCTGGTCCGCTTCGCCATGATCGACGGGTACGGCTCCGAGAACCTGCCGGACCACGTCTGGGCCGCCGGCCTGGGCTGGGCGGTGCTGCTGGGCGTCGTGGGATTCGTGTACTTCTGGAAGGCGGAGGAGCGGTACGGCCGTGGCTGACGACAACGCGCAGGGGCGCATCCCCACGGTGATCGCCGACGACGTGCACATCGTGTACCGGGTCAACGGCGCGGGCGGCGGCCGGGGCAGCGCCACCGCCGCGCTGAGCCGCATGCTGCGGCGCGGCAAGGGCGAGCCGCGCGGCGTCCGGAAGGTGCACGCCGTACGCGGTGTCTCCTTCACCGCCTACCGCGGCGAGGCCATCGGCCTCATCGGCACCAACGGCTCCGGCAAGTCGACGCTGCTGCGGGCCATCGCCGGACTGCTGCCGACCGAATCCGGCCATGTCTACACCGACGGCCAGCCCTCGCTGCTCGGCGTGAACGCGGCCCTGATGAGCGACCTCACCGGCGAGCGCAACGTCGTGCTCGGCGGTCTGGCCATGGGGATGACCCAGGCCGAGATCCGCTCCCGCTACCAGGAGATCGTCGACTTCTCCGGCATCAACGAGAAGGGCGACTTCATCACCCTGCCGATGCGGACGTACTCCTCCGGCATGGCGGCGCGGCTCCGTTTCTCGATCGCCGCGGCCAAGAACCACGACGTCCTCATGATCGACGAGGCGCTGGCCACCGGTGACCGCAAGTTCCGCATCCGCTCCGAGGAGCGGATCCGCGAGCTGCGCAAGGAGGCGGGCACGGTCTTCCTGGTCAGCCACAACAACAAGTCGATCAGGGACACCTGCGACCGCGCGCTGTGGCTGGAGAAGGGCGAGCTGCTGATGGACGGCCCCACCGAGGAAGTCCTCAAGGCGTACGAGCGTGAGACGGGCAAGTAGTTCAGGGCGCCCCCTGGCCCATCCCGCGGCCCCTGCCGGACCGGTCCGGCAGGGGCCGCGCGGTGCCCGTCGCCGGGGCGGGCCCTCCGCAGTAGGGCCCAGGGTCGATCTCCTCCCGGCGGATGACGTCAAGTCAGCCGTGTGCGGGGAAGGTTGACGGGTGCGGCGGGGAAGCGGTGGCGACCGCTCCACCCCGCCGGTCCCCGGTGAGCTGTACAACGTAAGCTGGAGCGGTGCTGATTCATGGCAAGTAGGGCGATATGCCGCGGCACCGACGCTCTGCCGCAGTGCACTCGGAAGACTGAGCGGCGTGTCCGAAAAGGGTTGTTTTGGGTCAGCAGTGTAGAACGGGAGATGTGACGGCAATGACGGAAGATCTCCAGCTCCGACGTGGTTTCGCCGTCCCCGCGCCGGGCGGTCGGCAGTGACCTCGACCCCCACGGCGCGCACCGGTGACGCCACCCTCGGCAAGGCCGCGGACGAGAACTTCCCCGTGGCCCCCTTCTTCCTGCCCCGCGCCTGGCGCGGCGACCTGATGGCGGTCTACGGATTCGCCCGGCTCGTCGACGACATCGGCGACGGCGACCTGGCCCCCGGCGGCGCCGACGCCCGCCACCTCGGCCTGGAGCCGGAGCAGACCGACGACCGCCTCGCCATGCTCGACGCCCTGGAGACCGACCTCCGCAGGGTCTTCGCCACCACCGGCGAGGAGCCGCACCACCCGCTGCTGCGCGACCTGCGCCCCACCGTGCGGCGCCGCGCGCTCACCCCCGAACCCTTCCTCGGCCTGATCGAGGCGAACCGCCAGGACCAGAAGGTCCGCCGCTACGGCACCTACGCCGAGCTCGCCGCCTACTGCGAGCTCTCCGCGAACCCCGTCGGCCGCCTGGTCCTCGGCCTCACCGGCACCACCAGCCCCGAACGCGTCCGCCGCTCCGACGCGGTCTGCACCGCACTCCAGATCGTCGAGCACCTCCAGGACGTCGCCGAGGACCTGGAACGCGACCGGATCTATCTGCCCGCCGAGGACATGGAGCGCTTCCGGGTCACCGAAGCCGACCTGGCCGCGCCCTCCGCCGGAGCCTCCGTGCGCGCCCTCATCGCGTACGAGGCCCAGCGCGCGAGCGAGCTGCTGGACGAAGGCCCCCCGCTGGTGGGCAGCGTCGACGGCAGGCTGAAGCTGCTCCTCGCCGGATTCGTCGGGGGCGGCCGCAGCGCGCTCACGGCGATCTCGGCCGCCGGGTTCGACGTCCTGCCCGGACCGCCCAAGCCCACCAAGCCCAGCCTGCTGCGTGAAGTGGGAACCGTCTTGCGAAGAGCGCGTGGAGAGAGGTGAGCCGGACCGTGGAGGGACAGACGACGTACATGTCGCCGCCGGTGCAGGCCGCATACAGTTACTGCGAAGCGGTCACCGGACAGCAGGCCCGTAACTTCGCCTACGGCATCAGGCTGCTGCCGTACGAGAAGCGGCAGGCCATGTCGGCGCTGTACGCCTTCTCCCGTCGGGTCGACGACATCGGCGACGGAGAGCTGGACGCGGGGACCAAGCGGACCCGGCTGGAGAGCACCCGCGAGCTGCTCGACCGGGTCCGGCACGGCAAGGTCGAGGAGGACGACACCGACCCGGTGGCCGTCGCGCTCGCCGACGCCGCCCGCCGCTTCCCGCTCCCGCTCGGCGGGCTCGACGAGCTGATCGACGGCGTCCTGATGGACGTCCGGGGCGCGACCTACGAGACCTGGGACGACCTGAAGACCTACTGCCGGTGCGTCGCCGGAGCCATCGGACGCCTCAGCCTCGGCGTCTTCGGCACCGCGCCCGGCGCCCGCGGGGCCGAGCGGGCAGCGGAGTACGCCGACACTCTCGGCCTCGCCCTCCAGCTCACCAACATCCTGCGCGACGTCCGCGAGGACGCGGGTAACGGGCGCACCTACCTGCCCGCCGACGACCTGGCCAAATTCGGCTGCTCCGCCGGCTTCCACCGCACCACCCCGCCCCCCGGCTCCGACTTCGCCGGCCTCATCCACTTCGAGGTCCGCCGCGCCCGCGCCCTGTTCGCCGAGGGCTACCGGCTGCTGCCGATGCTCGACCGCCGCAGCGGCGCCTGCGTCGCGGCGATGGCCGGAATCTACCGCCGCCTCCTCGACCGGATCGAGCGCGACCCCGAGGCCGTCCTGCGCGGCCGGGTCTCCCTCCCCGGCCACGAGAAGGCCTACGTCGCGGTGCGCGGCCTGTCCGGCCTGGACGCCCGCCACATCTCGCGGCTCACCGCCAGGGGGCGAGCCTGATGCGGCCGTGCGGCTCCGGCCCCCGGGCAACCTTCCGGTGGCCCGACGCGTCACTGACTGCGACGATCTGCAAGATGAGGACCCGGCAGACGGACACGACCCGGCGGGAGGGGCAGGCATGAGCGACGAGAGCCCGCGCCCCGTCGGCGTCGTCGTCGGCGGCGGCCTCGCCGGGGTGACGGCGGCGCTCCGCCTCGCCGACGCCGGACTCGACGTGACCCTCCTGGAAGGCCGGCCCCGCCTCGGCGGCCTCGCCTTCTCCTTCCAGCGCGGCGACCTCACCGTCGACAACGGCCAGCACGTCTACCTGCGCTGCTGCACCGGCTACCGCTGGTTCCTCGACCGGATCGACGCCGCGCACCTGGCCCCGCTCCAGGACCGCCTCGACGTGCCCGTGCTGGACGTGGGCCGGGCCGCCGGGCCGCGCCTGGGACGGATCCGCCGCACCGCCCTGCCCGTACCGCTGCACCTGGCGGGCGGTCTCGCCGCCTATCCGCACCTCTCGCTCGCCGAGAAGGCGGCCGTGGGCCGGGCCGCCCTGGCGCTCGGCCGGCTCGACCCCGCCGACCCCGAGCTGGACCGGATCGACTTCGCCACCTGGCTGCGCCGGCACGGCCAGTCCGACCGCGCCATCGAGGCACTGTGGGACCTCGTCGGCGTCGCCACCCTGAACGCCACCGCCCCGGACGCCTCCATGGCGCTCGCGGCGAAGGTCTTCAAGACCGGCCTGCTCTCCGACCCCGGCGCCGCCGACATCGGCTGGGCCACCGTCCCCCTCGGCGACCTGCACGACACCCTCGCCCGCAAGGCCCTGGACACCGCCGGCGTCCGCACCGAACTCCGCGCCAAGGTCGGCTCCCTCACCCGCACCGAGGACGGCCGCTGGAGCGTCGAGAGCGCGGGGGAGCGGATCACCGCCGACACCGTCGTGCTGGCCGTGCCGCAGACCGAGACCCACGACCTGCTGCCCGCGGGCGCGCTGGACGAGCCCGAGCTGCTGCTCGACATCGACAACGCGCCCATCCTCAACGTGCACGTCATCTACGACCGCAAGGTGCTGCGCAGGCCGTTCTTCGCCGCGATCGGCTCCCCGGTCCAGTGGGTCTTCGACCGCACCCACTCCTCGGGCCTCAAGGGCCCCGGACAGTATCTGGCGGTCTCGCAGTCGGCCGCCCAGGCCGAGATCGACCTCCCCGTCGCCGAGCTGCGCACCCGCTACCTGCCCGAGCTGGAGCGGCTGCTGCCCGCCGCCCGCGGCGCGGGCATCCGCGACTTCTTCGTCACCCGGGAGCGCACCGCCACCTTCGCGCCCGCCCCGGGCGTCGGGCGGCTGCGCCCCGGCCCCCGCACCCGGCTGCCCGGCCTCCAGCTGGCGGGGGCCTGGACCGACACCGGCTGGCCCGCGACGATGGAGGGTGCCGTGCGCAGCGGTGGCGCCGCCGCCGACGCGGCCCTCCACGACCTCGGCCGCCCCCCAGGACATCCGCTTCAGGAGGCGGCATGAGCAGTACCACCGGAACAAGAGGAGAGTCTGTGACCCCGGCGAATCCGGCTTTCGACACCGTGGCCGACACCGCGGACGTCACCGCGCTTCTGGAGCGCGGACGAGCCCTGTCAGCGCCGGTCCTGCGGGCTGCCGTGGACCGGCTCGCGCCGCCCATGGACACCGTCGCCGCATACCACTTCGGCTGGATCGACGCCGAGGGACGCCCCTCGGACGGCGACGGCGGCAAGGCCGTACGCCCCGCGCTCGCCCTGCTGTCCGCCGAGGCGGCGGGCGCCCCGGCCGAGGCCGGCATCCCCGGCGCCGTGGCCGTCGAACTCGTGCACAACTTCTCGCTGCTGCACGACGACCTGATGGACGGCGACGAACAGCGCCGCCACCGCGACACCGTGTGGAAGGTGCACGGCCCCGCCCAGGCGATCCTGGTCGGCGACGCGCTCTTCGCCCTCGCCTACGACCTGCTCCTGGAGCTCGGCACGGTCGAGGCGGGCCGCGCGGCCCGCCGGCTGACCTCCGCCACCCGCAAGCTCATCGACGGGCAGGCCCAGGACATCTCCTACGAGCACCGCGAGCGGGTCACCGTCGAGGAGTGCCTGGAGATGGAGGGCAATAAGACCGGCGCCCTGCTGGCCTGCGCGGTCTCCATCGGCGCGGTGCTCGGCGGCGCCGACGACCGCACCGCCGACACCCTGGAGGCGTACGGCTACCACCTCGGCCTCGCCTTCCAGGCCGTCGACGATCTGCTCGGCATCTGGGGCGACCCGGAGTCCACCGGCAAGCAGACCTGGAGCGACCTGCGCCAGCGCAAGAAGTCCCTGCCGGTCGTCGCCGCGCTCGCCGCGGGCGGCGAGGCCTCCGAGCGCCTGGGCGAACTGCTCGCCGCCGACGCCAAGAGCAACGACTTCGACAGCTTCTCCGAAGAGGAGTTCGCCGCCCGCGCGGCGCTCATCGAGGAGGCGGGCGGCCGCGAGTGGACCGCCCAGGAAGCCCGTCGTCAGCACGCCATCGCCATCGAGGCGCTGCACGCCGTCGACATGCCCCACCGGGTGCGCGAGCAGCTCACCGAGCTCGCCGACTTCGTGGTGGTACGAAAGAGATGATCACTTTCTCCATATGACTCGCAGTCGCCGGCCGGCGCCCTCACCGGGGCGCCGGCCGACGGAGACCCCAGCACAGCAGAGAACCGACTGCACGTAAGGGGAAGCTCATGACAGCGACGACCGACGGATCGACCGGGGCCGCGAAGATCACCGGGGTCCCCGCCGACGATCCGACCGACACGAGAACCGCCGCGACGGACGTGACCGACGCCGCGCGGCGGGCCGCGGAACGCTCCGTGGAGCACCTCCTCGGCCGACAGGACGAGCAGGGCTGGTGGAAGGGCGACCTCGCCACCAACGTCACGATGGACGCGGAAGACCTGCTCCTGCGCCAGTTCCTCGGCATCCAGGATGCCGAAACCACCCGGGCCGCCGCCCTCTTCATCCGCGGCGAACAGCTCGGCGACGGCACCTGGAACACCTTCTACGGCGGACCCGGCGACCTCTCCGCCACCATTGAGGCGTACGTCGCCCTGCGGCTGGCCGGGGACCGCCCCGACGAACCGCACATGGTCCGCGCCTCCGGCTGGATCCGGGACCAGGGCGGCATCGCCGCCGCCCGCGTCTTCACCCGCATCTGGCTGGCCCTGTTCGGCTGGTGGAAATGGGACGACCTCCCCGAACTCCCGCCCGAGCTGATGTTCTTCCCCAAGTGGGTCCCGCTCAACATCTACGACTTCGGCTGCTGGGCCCGGCAGACCATCGTGCCGCTCACCATCGTCTCCGCGAAGCGCCCCGTGCGCCCCGCGCCCTTCGCCCTGGACGAACTGCACACCGACCCGGACGACCCCAGCCCGGCCAGAAAGCTTGCCCCGCCCACCAGTTGGGACGGGCTCTTCCAGCGCCTAGACAAAGGGCTGCACCTCTACCACAAGGTCGCCCCGCGCCCACTGCGCCGGATCGCGATGAACGTGGCCGCCCGCTGGATCATCGAACGCCAGGAGAACGACGGCTGCTGGGGCGGCATCCAGCCGCCCGCCGTCTACTCGATCATCGCCCTGCACCTCCTCGGCTACGACCTCGACCACCCGGTCATGAAGGCGGGCCTGGCCTCGCTCGACCGGTTCGCCGTCCACCGCGAGGACGGCGCCCGGATGATCGAGGCCTGTCAGTCGCCCGTCTGGGACACCTGCCTGGCCACCATCGCGCTGGCCGACGCCGGAGTGAGGCCCGACCACCCCGCCCTGGTGAAGGCCGCCGACTGGATGCTGGCCGAGGAGATCACCCGCCCCGGCGACTGGTCGGTCCGCAAACCCGAACTGCCCCCGGGCGGCTGGGCGTTCGAGTTCCACAACGACAACTACCCGGACATCGACGACACCGCCGAGGTCGTCCTGGCGCTGCGCCGGGTGCGCCACCCCGACCCCGCCCGGCTGGAGGCCGCGATCGCCCGCGGGGTCCGCTGGAACCTCGGGATGCAGTCCCGCAACGGGGCCTGGGGCGCGTTCGACGCCGACAACACCAGCCCCTTCCCCAACCGGCTGCCCTTCTGCGACTTCGGCGAGGTCATCGACCCCCCGTCGGCCGACGTCACCGGCCATGTCGTGGAGATGCTCGCCGTCGAGGGGCTCGCGAACCACCCCCGTACCCGCGAGGGCATCGAGTGGCTGCTCGCCGAACAGGAGGCGTGCGGCGCCTGGTTCGGCCGCTGGGGCGTCAACTACGTCTACGGCACCGGGTCCGTGGTGCCCGCCCTGATCGCCGCCGGACTGCCTGCGGGACACCCCGCGGTCCGCCGGGCCGTCGACTGGCTGGAGTCCGTCCAGAACGACGACGGCGGCTGGGGCGAGGACCTGCGCTCCTACCAGGAGGAGAAGTGGATCGGGCACGGTGAGTCCACCGCCTCCCAGACCGCCTGGGCGCTGCTCGCCCTCCTCGCCGCGGGACGCCGGGACACCGCGTCCGTCGCCCGGGGCGTCACCTGGCTCACCGAGGCGCAGCAGGCCGACGGTTCCTGGGACGAGCCGTATTTCACCGGCACCGGATTCCCCTGGGACTTCTCGATCAACTACCACCTCTACCGCCAGGTCTTCCCCCTCACCGCACTCGGGCGCTATGTGCACGGCGACCCGTTCGCGGACCGCCCGGACGCCGCCGAGGGGGCCTGATGGGCGATGCGCGAGGGCCCGGGAGCCCCGTGACGCCGCTGCTGGTCGCCTGCGCCCTCGGCATCGAGCAGGTGGCCCTGCGCAGCGGCAGGGGCGCCCCGGGCCCGGTCCGGGTCCTGCGCACCGGGATGGGGCCCCGGGCGGCGGAGGCGGCCGTGGCGCGCCTCCTGGGCCCCGGCGGGGTCCCCGACGCCGCCGTGATCGCCTCCGGCTTCTGCGCCGGACTCGCCCCGGGGATGCACCCCGGGGACCTCGTCGTCGCCGAGGAGACCCGCGACGCGGACGGCACCACCCCCTGCACGGGCACCGGCGTCCTGGTCGCCGCCCTGACCCGCGCTTTCCCCGGCCGCAGGGTCCACACCGGCCCACTCACCGGCTCCGACCACGTCGTACGGGGGCCCGAGCGGGCCGCGCTGCGGGCGAGCGGGGCCATCGCGGTCGACATGGAGTCCGCCGCGACACTGCGTACCGCCCTGTGTCACGGACCGCGCCCGGTTGCGGCCGTCCGGGTGGTCGTGGACGCTCCAGAGCATGAGCTCGTCCGCATCGGCACGGTCCGCGGTGGAATATCGGCGTTCCGCGTACTTCGTGCCGTCCTTCCGGCTTTCTATGAATGGCACCGATCTTTACTGCTCCCCTGGAGGTGAGCTAGATGGCCATGCCGCTCCGTCAGTCCATCAAGGTTGCGACGTATCTCTTCGAACAGAAGCTCCGCAAGCGTGAGAAGTTCCCGCTGATCGTCGAGCTGGAGCCGTTGTTCGCCTGCAACCTCGCCTGCGAGGGATGCGGCAAGATCCAGCACCCGGCCGGTGTCCTGAAGCAGCGCATGCCGGTCGCCCAGGCGGTGGGCGCGGTGCTCGAATCCGGGGCCCCCATGGTCTCCATCGCCGGTGGCGAGCCGCTGATGCATCCGCAGATCGACGAGATCGTGCGCCAGCTCGTCGCACGGAAGAAATACGTCTTCCTCTGCACCAACGCGATGCTGATGCGGAAGAAGCTCGACAAGTTCACCCCGTCCCCGTACTTCGCCTTCGCCGTCCACATCGACGGGCTGCGCGAGCGGCACGACGAGTCGGTCGCCAAGGAAGGCGTCTTCGACGAGGCCGTCGCCGCGATGAAGGAGGCCAAGGCGCGCGGTTTCCGCGTCACCACCAACTCCACCTTCTTCAACACCGACACCCCGCAGACCGTCATCGAGGTCCTCAACTACCTCAACGACGACCTCAAGGTCGACGAGATGATGATCTCGCCCGCCTACGCGTACGAGAAGGCCCCCGACCAGGAGCACTTCCTGGGCGTCGACCAGACCCGTGAACTCTTCAAGAAGGCGTTCGCGGGCGGCAACCGGGCCCGCTGGCGGCTCAACCACTCGCCGCTCTTCCTGGACTTCCTGGAGGGCAAGGCGGACTTCCCGTGCACCGCCTGGGCGATCCCGAACTACTCCCTCTTCGGCTGGCAGCGCCCCTGCTACCTGATGAGCGACGGCTACGTACCGACATACCGTCAGCTCATCGAGGAGACCGACTGGGAGAAGTACGGCCGCGGCAAGGACCCGCGCTGCGCCAACTGCATGGCGCACTGCGGCTACGAGCCCACGGCCGTGCTCGCCACCATGGGATCGCTCAAGGAGTCCCTGCGGGCGGCGCGGGAGAGCGTGGGCGGCAACCGGTGACGGACGGCGGGCCGGGCGGATTCGACCTCGGGCGGCTCCTGGCCGAGCGCGGGGCCGAACGGTACGAGCTGCATGCGCGCCATCTCAACCACCAGCTGCCGCGCATGCTGCACACCATCGGCTTCGACAAGGTCTACGAGCGGGCCGAGGGCGCGTACTTCTGGGACGCGGAGGGCAACGACTACCTCGACATGCTCGCCGGATTCGGCGTCATGGGGATCGGCCGGCACCACCCGGTCGTAGCCAAGGCCCTGCACGACGTGCTCGACGCCCAGCTCGCCGATCTCACCCGCTTCGACTGCCAGCCGCTTCCCGGGCTGCTCGCCGAGAAGCTGCTGACCCACAGCCCGCACCTGGACCGCGTCTTCTTCGGCAACAGCGGCACCGAAGCGGTCGAGACGGCGCTGAAATTCGCCCGGTACGCCACCGGGAAGCCCCGGGTCCTCTACTGCGACCACGCCTTCCACGGGCTCACCACGGGCTCGCTCTCGGTCAACGGGGAGAGCGGCTTCCGCGACGGCTTCGCCCCGCTGCTCCCCGACACGGCCGTCCCGCTCGGCGACCTCGACGCGCTGCGCCGCGAGCTGAAGCGGGGCGACGTCGCGGCCCTGGTCGTCGAGCCGATCCAGGGCAAGGGCGTGCACGCCGCGCCGCCCGGCTATCTGCGCGAGGCCCAGGAGCTGCTGCACCGGCACAAGGCGCTCCTGATCGCCGACGAGGTCCAGACGGGCCTCGGGCGCACCGGCGACTTCTACGCCTACCAGCACGAGGAGGGGGTGGAGCCCGACCTCGTGTGCGTGGCCAAGGCCCTCTCCGGCGGCTATGTGCCGGTCGGCGCGACCCTCGGCAAGGACTGGATCTTCCGTAAGGTCTACTCCTCGATGGACCGGGTCCTCGTCCACTCCGCGAGCTTCGGCTCCAACGCGCAGGCGATGGCGGCCGGGCTCGCCGTCCTGACGGTGATGGAGGACGAGGAGACCGTCGCGAACGCCCGGCGCACCGGCGATCTGCTGCGCGAGCGGCTGGCCGCCCTGGTGGACCGCTACGAGCTGCTGCACGAGGTGCGCGGCCGCGGGCTGATGATCGGCATCGAGTTCGGCCGGCCCTCCTCGCTGAAGCTCCGCAGCCGCTGGACCATGCTCCAGGCGGCCCGCAAGGGGCTCTTCGCCCAGATGGTCGTGGTGCCGCTGCTCCAGAAGCACCGCATCCTCACCCAGGTCTCCGGCGACCACCTGGAAGTGATCAAGCTGATTCCGCCGCTGGTCATCGGGGACGCGGAGGTGGACCGCTTCGTGGCGGCGTTCACGTCCGTCATGGAGGACGCGCACAGCGGCGGCGGGCTGATGTGGGACTTCGGCCGGACGCTGGTGAAGCAGGCCGTGGCCAACCGCTGACCTGCTGTTTGCCTCTGAGGCAAGATATTTGCCTCAGAGGAAAGGTCCTGGCCCAATGGAGGCATGAACCCTCCGGACGAAGGGGCGCCGGACGAGCTCCCCGGCGTCGCACCCCGACTGCGCGATCTGCGCCGTGCCCGAGGCCTCACCCTGGAGGCCGCGGCCCAGCGGGCCGGACTCTCCCCGGCCCATCTCTCCCGGCTGGAGACCGGCCGCAGGCAGCCCTCGCTGCCCATGCTGCTGGGGCTCGCCCGGATCTACGGTACGACGGTCTCCGAGCTCCTCGGCGAGCAGCCGCCCGAACGGGACGCGATCATCCGCGGCGGCGGCTTCGAAGGGGCGGAGGCCGACGGCTGGATGTACCGGCAGGCGGGCGGCTCCGGCCGCGCGATGCAGGCGCTGCGGGTACGCGTCCCGTACGGCGCCCAGGGCGACCTGGTCCGGGTCCACCCCGGTGAGGAGTGGCTGTACGTCCTGGAGGGCCGGCTGCGGGTCGGGCTCGGCGACACCGTCCACGACCTCGAACCCGGCGACAGCGCCCACTTCGACTCGCTCACCCCGCACCGGATCGCGGCCGTCGACCGCCGCGGCGCGGAGCTGCTCTTCGTCCACTCCCTGTTGCAGAGCCCCGCCGCCGAGCTCTGTCTCGGCGGCGGACGGCACCCGCGCTGACCGGCCGATCCCGTCGGCCCCACTCCGTACTCCACCGGCCGCGAGGCCGACAGAGAGGACCGTCATGTCCGATTCCGAACACTACGACCCGCTGGGCCCCGGACGCCGCAAGGACGAGGACCCGCAGGAGAAGCGGATGCCGCGCGGCGTCATCATCCGGCTCTTCGCCTACCTGGTGGCGGGCCACATCATCGCGGCCTTCCTCTACCTGCTCTTCGTGGTGGCCGGGAGCAAGTGACGGCGCCGAGCGGTCAGCCCGCGTCGAGCAGCCGCTCGCGCAGCCGCTCCCGGGTCTCGGGGGAGATCCTCAGCCCCTCGGAGAGATAGCGGTCCGTCGTCCCCCAGTTCTCCTCGATGGCCGCGAAGGCCGCCGCGAGGTAGGCGGGCCGCGCCCCGAACAGCGGGTCCAGCAGCTCCTGCACCTCGGGCGACATACCGGCCCCGGACGGGTCGGAGCGCTTCACCTTGTACCGGCGGTGGAGGTCGTTGGACTTGAGGTAGTCCTCCTCGATCGCCTCCGGTACGACGCCGACCGCGAGCAGGGCGACCGCGATCGAGAGGCCGGCCCGGTCCTTGCCCGCCGCGCAGTGCATCAGCGCCGGGACGCTGTCCTCGGCCAGGGCGTGCAGGACCCGGCTGTGCTCGGCGGTGCGGTCCTCGATCGTCGCGCGGTACATCCGGATCATGCGGTCGACGCCCTTGCCGCCCGAGAGGACCGAGCGCAGCTGCTCGATGTTCCCGCTGCCCACCAGCCGCCAGAACTCCGCGCCGTCGGCCGGGTCCGAGAGCGGAATGCTGACATTGCGGACACCGGCCAGCTCGATGTCGTACCCGTCGAGCCGATGGTCGGCGGAGTGGCGGAAGTCGAAGATCGTGTGCAGTCCAAGGCCGCCGAGGAAGGCCGCGTCCTCGGCGGTGGCGTGCGCCAGGTGGCCGCTGCGGTAGAGCCGGCCGAAGGCGGTGCGCCGCCCGTCCGTCGTGGGGAGCCCGCCCACGTCGCGGAAGTTGCGGACTCCGGTCAGCACGGTCTCTGTCGGCGGGACCTGCGGCAGCTGCTGCGTCACGGGGACTCCTGGGATCTCGGGCGTCGGCGCGGCTCTCCGGCGAGGGCGCTCCCGTGACGATACGACATCGATTCGACGGAAAATCATCACGGTTGCCTCCTCGGTGACGGGTCCCGGGGAGGGCGGGCTGACGCAGCGTCAGGAGCGCCGCTCGCGGCATGTCCGTATTGGTGCATTTCGCAGAACATGCCCCGCTAATGGGGGAGATGGGATTTCGGAGGTGAGCGGGATCATATCCGTGACGGTCCGTGGCGAGCGCCCCGAGAGGCATTCCCGTTGCCCGTACGGAAATCCAAGATCCGTAATCCACGGAGTGTGACGGGAAATCCGGAGCGATATCGAATCGATGATTCCGCCGGGCAACCGATGGCTTGTTCCGCCCGTCCTGACCGGTTTACGGTCACCGTCAATCCGGACGGATCGCCTAATCCTGCCGCCGCCCGGAATTCGCACCCACCCACTCACGTGTGGCAGGAGCGGGGGAACCAGGTAAGCCGCCGATCCGGAGAGATCCGGACCGGCTAGGGGTGAAGTCGCCGCAACGCGACCGGGCATCTCCAGCCCGAACCCGACAGCTCACCTCGCAGGCGCCGGAGAGGAACTTCCCCATGCCCGCAAAGGGTAAGCACCGTCGTCCGAAGTCCGGCCCGATCTCCCGCGGCGTCCTCGCCGCAGGGACCGGCGGCGCCGCACTCGCCCTCCCGCTCATCGGCGCCACCGCCGCGAACGCCGCCGGCCAGACCGCCCCGGCCGCCAAGCCGGCCGCCGCCTCGGTCGCCGCCGCGCACACCGCCCCGGCCGCCGCCCCCGCCGCGTCGAAGACCGCCCCGAAGACGTACTCCGTGGTCGCCGGCGACTACCTGTCGAAGATCGCCGCCGAGCACCGCCTCAAGGGCGGGTGGGAGAAGCTCTACCAGGACAACCGCTCCACCGTCGGCGACAACCCCAGCCTGATCCACCCGGGCATGAAGCTGACCCTCGGCGCCAAGAGCTCCGCCCCCGCCGCGAAGTCCGCCGCCCCCAAGGCCGCCCCGAAGAAGGCCGAACCGGCCCCGAAGGCCGCGCCGAAGGAAGAGGCCCCCAAGGGCGACACCATCTCCGCCGACGACTCCGAGGGCTCCGCCGCCTCGGCGCAGACCGGCTCCGCCGAGGCCACCGGCTCCGGCTGGTCCGCCCCGCTGGCCAACGCCAACGTCACCACCCAGTACCGCGCTTCCGGCTCCAGCTGGTCCAGCGGTTACCACACCGGCTCGGACTTCCAGGCCGCCTCCGGCACCCCCGTCCTCGCCATCGGCCCGGGCACCGTCGTCTCGGCCGGCAACAGCGGCGCGTACGGCAACGAGGTCGTCATCAAGCACGAGGACGGCATGTACTCCCAGTACGCCCACCAGTCCGCGCTGAACGTCTCGGTCGGCCAGACCGTCACCGGCGGCCAGCAGATCGGCCTCTCCGGCTCCACCGGCAACTCCACCGGCCCGCACCTGCACTTCGAGGTCCGCACCGGCCCGAGCTACGGTTCGGACGTCGACCCGATCGCCTACCTGCGTCAGCACGGCGTCTCCCTCTGACCCGAGCGGCGACGAAGAGTGTCCGAGGGGCGGTGCGCGGCGGCGCACCGCCCCTCACTTTATTCCGGGTTTACCGAAAACTGACCGGGTGGTCTATCTCACCACCCGTCAACCCCGTATTACGGTCGCGTAGGTCACATCGGACGATGCAGGATAAGTCCTTGTGGCAGACGATTCGAGAAACAACCAGCAGCACACCATCGGGTCGTACGCGGCGATCGGCGACAGTTTCACCGAGGGCGTCGGCGACCCCGGCCCCGACGGGACCTTCGTCGGCTGGGCGGACCGCTTCGCGGTGCTCCTCGCCGACCGGCTGCCGGCCCCCGACCGGGCCGGCTCCGAGGACGCCCCGCACGAGGACTCCCCGCACGGGGACTTCCGCTACGCCAATCTCGCCGTACGAGGACGTCTCCTCGACCAGATCGTCGAGGAGCAGGTGCCGCGCGCCAAGGAACTGGCCCCCGACCTGGTCAGCTTCTGCGCGGGCGGCAACGACATCATCCGGCCCGGTACCGACCCCGACGACCTCGCCGAGCGCTTCGAGCGGGCCGTCGCCGATCTGAGCAACGCCGTCGGCACGGTCATGGTCACGACCGGCTTCGACACCCGGGGCGTTCCGGTCCTGCGCCACATGCGCGGCAAGATCGCCACGTACAACGTCCATCTGCGGGCCATCGCCGACCGCTACCAGTGCCCCGTGCTGGACCTGTGGTCGCTGCGCTCCGTCCAGGACCGCCGTGCGTGGGACGCCGACCGGCTGCACCTGTCGCCCGAGGGCCACACCCGCGTCGCGCTCCGCGCCGCCCAGGTCCTCGGCCACGACGTGCCCGCCGACCCGGACCAGCCCTGGCCGCCGCAGGCCCAGCGCAGCCCCTTCGACGAGCGGCGCGACGACATCCAGTGGGCCCGCGAATACCTGGTGCCCTGGATCGGCCGACGGCTGCGCGGCGAGTCCTCCGGCGACCACGTCGAGGCCAAGCGCCCGGACCTGCTGCCGCTCTAGGGCTCCAGCAGGGGAAGCGCACGCCGGGACGGGTTCGGCACGACGAGCCCGCCCGGCGGCGTGCCCGTGCCGTACCCGGCCGGTATCCGCTCCAGGACACCCCCGGCGAACACGTCGTACAGCGGCAGCGACTCCAGATGCACATAGCCGATGTGGCAGTCGCACACGGCGAGCGGACACGCCCGTGGGCCGAGCGCCCGGCGGTAGCTGCCGTCGTAGAGATTGCCCAGCTCCGCCTTGACGAAGTGACAGCGCCGCACCGTGCCGTCCCCGTCCACCGAGATCACCGACTCGCCCGTCCGGCAGGGCAGCCCCGCCGAGCGGTGCGGATCACGGCTGTAGGGGAACAGCGGATCCAGCTCCGTCCAGCGCGCCGCCTCCTCGTCGGTGTATGTGTGCCCCTCGGCGGCGTTCACCCAGAGATAGACCGTCTCCGGCAGCTCCGCACGCAGCCGCCGCGCCTCCTCCAGATGCTCGTCGAACCCCACCACTCCCACGCTGTAGCGGATCCCCTTCGCCGACAGTTCCTGGCATTTCCCCAGAAAACGGTCGTACGGGGTCTGACCCGGATGGTACGTGCACCAGAGCGCGATCCGCTCCGGATCGGCGTCCGCCAGCCAGTCGGTGCGGCCGCTCAGGTTCGTCTGGATCGCGACCCGGCCGATGTGCGGCAGGCACGACAGCTCGGTCAGCGCCCGCCGGTACCAGGAGCGCACCAGCCCCTCGCCCCACGGAGTGAACAGCACGGACAGCCGGTCGCCCGTCTGCGCCGCCGCCCAGCCGGTGAACCGCTCCAGCGCCTCCCGGTCCGCCGTGAGCTGCGCGCGGCTGTCCCGCCGCTTGGCGAACGGGCAGTAGGGGCAGTCGTAGTCGCAGGAGGCCAGCGGGCCCCGGTAGAGAATCGTCAGGTCCACGGCCCGGTCACTTCCTCTCGTACGCGGCCATCGCCGCCCGCACCCCGGGGGAGAACAGCGCCGGACCCAGCGCGTCGGAGTGGGCGAGACCCGACGGGGACAGCCGCAGCAGACCGTCCGGCGCCGACGTGTCCAGCCAGCCCCGGGCCGCGAACCCCGCCAGCTCGGCCGGAAAGTCCTCGCCCGGATCCGTGCCGAACCGGGCCCGGTACTCCACCACCGGCAGCCCGGACGCCTGGAGCAGCGACTGCAACAGATGCCGCCGACGCGCCTCGTCCGCGTCGACGTACCGGCCGACCTCGGCCCGGGAGAAGTCCTCGGTGGCGGTGAAACGGTCGATGATCGACCGGATCTCCCGCATGTCCACCGCGTAGTCGAAGGAGTAGTGGAGGGCGGACGTGTACGAACGGGCCCCGCAGCCCAGGCCGATCATGCCGTCGGTCTGGCAGGCGTAGTCCTCCGGGCCCTCCTGCGCACGCGGGGCGTCGGTCCGCCGGAACATCCGCATCGACACCTGCTCGTAGCCGTGGGCCAGGAGATGGTCCCGCCCCACCGCGTACAGCCGCAGCCGCTGCTGGTCCCAGGCGGCGTCCTCCAGGGCCCGCGCCTCGGCGTCGGCCGCCGCGCCCAGGCGGTGCAGACCGGTGAGCGGACGCACGTACAGCGGATAGAGATACAGCTCCTCCGGCCGCCAGGCCAGCGCCGCGTCCAGCGAGGCGAGCCAGCTGCGCTCGGTCTGCCCGTCGATGCCGTAGATCAGGTCGATGTTCAGCACCGGGATCCGGGCGTCGCGGATCCGGCCGAGCGCCGCTTCCACGTCGGCGCGGCGCTGCGGGCGGACGGCCGCCCGGGCCTCCTCGTCCACGAAGCTCTGCACGCCGATGCTGATCCTGGTCGTGCCCCGGTCGGCCAGTACCGCCAGCCGGTCGGCGGTGGCGGTGGACGGCGAGGTCTCCACGGACAGCGGGACCGCGCTCAGGTCGGCGCCCATCCGCTTCTCCGCGATATCGCAGAGCCGCTCCAGCTCCCCGGCGGTCAGAAACGTCGGCGTCCCGCCGCCGAACGCGGCCGCCGCGAACCGGACCGGCTCCTCGTCGCCCAGCGCCTCCCGCACCGCCAGGGCCTGCCGGTCCAGCGCGTCCAGATAGCGCGTCGTCAGCTCCTCGGGCGCGCCGATCCGGGTGAAGAGATTGCAGAAGCCGCAGCGGACCTCGCAGAACGGTATGTGGAGATAGAGGGAGAGGGCGTCCTTCGGCTCCGCCGCCCAGAGCGACCGCAGGACGGGGCGGTCCTCCAGCGGCCGGTAGGCCGTCTTGTGCGGATAGGCGTAGACGTAACTCTCGTACGGCCGGACGGCGGGCGGCGCGGGAGTGCCTGCGGTGATCGTCATCGGGCGGCCTCCGGTTCCGGTGATGCGGATGGCTCGCCTGCGGGTGGTTCGAGGAAGAAGTGGGCGTACGGGACGGTCCAGACGGCCGGGTGGCCGAGCCGGTGACCGGTGTAGCCGTCGTCGCCGTAGGCGGTGCCGTGGTCGGAGCAGACGATGGCGAAGCACCGGCGGCGGCTGCTCGCGGCGGCGAAGAGCCGGCCGATGTGCCGGTCCACATACTCCAGGGCCGCCGCGTGCGTGGCCCGGGAGTCGCCCGCCTCGCGGGTCGCGCCGGGCAGATGGAACCAGTTCGGCTGGTGCAGGGCGGACACATTGACGAAGAGGAACAGCCGCTGCTCCCGGGGGAGTGCCGCGACGACCTCCTCCGCCCGCGCCACCTGCTCCTCGAACGAGGTGGGCGAGGCGACGCCGAAGCCGGGCTCCCAGTGGCTCTCCTGGAACATTCCGGGCAGCACCGAACCGAGCGGCCCCTGACGGTTGAAGAAGCCGACCCCGCCGATACACACCGTGCGATAGCCCTCGGCGGCCAGCCCCGACACCAGGTCCGGCGTGTCGAAGACGAAGGTGCCGTCCGCCGTCGTCTCACTGCCCGCGAACCGCGCCGCGAACAGCCGGGTGTGCGGCCCGGGGGAGGCGGGCGTCGGCAGGAACCCGGCGAACATCGCCTGGTGCGAGGCGTAGGTGAAGCTGCCCGGGGCGTGCCGTTCCTCCCAGCCGCCGCCGGGCAGGTGCCGGGCGAGGTTGGGGATGCGCCCGGCGGCTGCCAGCTCGACGGCGACATCGTGGCGGAGGGTGTCCAGGGCGACCAGCAGCAGATCGTGGCTGCCCACGACCTCGCCCATGTCGGGCCGGCCGGACTCAGAGGGCGTGGCGGGTTCAGGAAGCGGTGACGGCACGGTGGTTCCTTGTTCGGTCTAGTACGGCGGCGACCTGCGCCGCATAGGTGTTGAGGCCCTCGGCGCCGCTGCCCGGCAGACCGGTCAGTCCGGGCAGCAGATCGCCGAAGGCGTTGACCTCGCCGACGGCGAAGCGCCGCCAGCCGGCCGTGGGCAGGAGGTCGACGCCCACACAGGGCGTCCCGGGGAAGCAGGCCGCCGCCCGCTCGCACATCGCCAGCGCCTCACGCCAGGAGCCGCCCGCCGCCGCCACGGCGCCCCGGACCTCGTCGAGGTCGCCGCGTGCGCCGCCGAGATGCAGATTGGTCATGGGGCTCGTGCTCGTGCGCACCACGCCGTGCGTCGCCCGGCCGCCGACCACCACGATCCGCAGGTCCGCGGCCCGCCCCCGCTGGGACGCCTTCGGGAGCCAGCGCTCGATGTGCAGCCCGTCCGGGGCCAGCGCGTCCACGACCGCGCCGACCTCCCGCTCCGAGGTGTAGCGCCTGACCCGCAGCGAGTTGAACAGCCGCCCCGACGCGTCCCGTTCGACCGATGTGCTCGCCCGGACCCGGCCGGGGCCCGCCGTCTCCACCGCCAGCACCCCGGAGGCGGAGGAGCCGTGCGCGAGCTTCACGAACGCCCGGGGCATCCGGTGCTCGCGCAGCAACTCCCGTACGTCGGACCAGCCGCGCACCGGGGCCCCCGCCGGTCCGGACGTCGGCGAGGCGGGCACGGGGACGCCCGCCCGGTCGAGCAGCCCGTGGCACAGCCGCTTGTCGAAGAGCACGGCGATGTCGGCGGGGGAGCCCAGCACCTCGGCACCCGCGGCGGACGCCGCACCGGACACCGTCTCCACCGCCGCCGTGAAGCGCGCGTACCACCGGGCCGAGCCCTCCACCCGGGTCGGGTCGTCCACCCCGCGGAGCAGCCGGTCCACCTCGGCGTCCTCGCCGGGCGAATCGATCCGCACGCTCTCGCCGGGGGCGAACGCCGCCTCCCCGCGCAGCACCTGGAGCCAGGACACGACCCGGGCCGCGGGCAGACCGGCGGCCCGCACGGCCTCCTCGAAGAAGGCGACCCGCCGGTTGTCCGGGTTGCCGACGACCGCGAAGCGCGGCTCCGGGCCGCCCCCGCCGCTACTCGCTGACCGCGACATAGCGTTCCGGTTCGTCGTCCTCGTCGTCCGGGTCCGACCAGTCCTCCTCGGCCTCGCCTGCCTCGACCACGGCCGGGGCGCACGCGGTCCTGATGCGGTCCAGCACCGGCTCGGTGAGGTAGTGGTGGCGCAGGTCGAGCGTGGACAGATGGCTCAGGGGCTGCCCGTTGAGCAGGGCCTCGCCGCCCGTGTCGCTCAGGGTGCCCATGGACAGCGCCAGCGTCTCCAGCTGGGCGACCACGGGAGCGGATCCCACGGCGACGGCGATCTCGTCCTGGATCTCGCTGTTCTGGAGCCCCAGATGGCGCAGCCGGGGGAACACCCCGCCCGACAGGAGCGGCCGGATGTCGTCGACCGTGGCGTCGCCGCCGTACCACGAACTGCCGAACCACAGGTCCAGCCGCTCCAGCGCGGGCAGCTCGCTCGCGGCGACGGCCCGCACCAGATGACCGGGCAGCCCGCCGGACTCGAAGCGCAGCGACTTCAGCGCCGCATGACGCAGGGGACGCATCCCGAGCCCTGCGTGGCCGCAGCCGCGCACGGCGAACTCCTCCAGCGACGGCAGCGCTTCGAGCACCGGGGTGATGTCGCACATGCGCAGCCAGGACACCTCGCACTCCTCGCTCACCACATCGGCGAGGAAGAGCCCGCGCAGCGCCGGGAAGGCCGACGCGTCGTCGACGAGCAGCTCCAACACCTCGTCGAACGGCGTGTAGTCCGTACGCCACCAGGGGCCGATGACGAGCGCCCGGACCTGCTCCGTGTCCACCACGTCCTGGAACTGGTCCCACAGGGTGGTGAAGTCCGCGCCCTCGCCGTAGTCGCACTCCAGCCGCCAGGCCACGGTGCCGGGATCGGGCAGGGACCCGGACGACGGCGCCGGGGTGTGGACCGGCAGCCCGTGGAAGCGGTCGAAGTGACGAATGCCGATGTACGTCATGACGCCCTGCCCCTACTCCGAGACGGCGGTGTAGCGGCCCTCGACGCCACGGTCGCCCCAGGGCTCGCACTTCTCGGAGAGATCGACGCGTACCCCGTGCGGCTCCAGGGCGGAACGGACCCGCTCCGCCATGGCGTCGCCGAGGAAGTGGTGGTGGAGATCGAGGACTTCCAGGTGGGTCAGCGGCTGCCCTTCGAGCAGGGCGGCCGCCCCCTCGTCGCCCAGCGTCCCGTTCGACAGATCGAGCACCCTCAGCTGGGCGACGACCGGAGCCGAGGCGATGGCGGCGGCGACCTCGTTCTGGATCTCGCCGTTGCGCACGCCCAGGTGGTTCAGCCGGGGGAAACGGGTGCCGGAGAGTAGCGGGGCGAGGTCGGCGACATCGGTGTTCCCCTCGTAGGCGGACACCCCGAGCCAGAGGTCCAGCCGCTCCAGCGCGGGCAGTTCGCTGTCCAGCACCCCGCGCACCACCTCGACCGGCAGCCCGCCCGCCTGGATCGTCAGCGCCCGCAGCCGCTCGTGCTTCGTCGGCGGGAACAGCAGCTCCGAGCCGCCGCGCACCCCGAGCTCCGTCAGCGCGGGGAAGGCCGCCAGCAGCGCCGTCACGTCCGACTGCTGGATCCAGGTGATCTCGGCCTCCTCCGCCTCCAGATCCCCGATGAACACCGCCTCCAGCGAGGTCAGCCGGTCGGCGGCGGCGATCAGCAGACCGATCGGCACGGAGGAGTTCTCCTCGTAGGCCTCGCCCCACTGACCGATGATCAGGGCCCGCACCCCGGCCGGGTCGACCGAGTCCAGGAAGTCGGCGAACTCCTCCTCCCAGGGCCGGTCCCGGTCCTCGTCGCCTCCGTACGGATCGACATAGACGCGCCAGGCCACGGCATCCGCGGCGGGCCGGGAGCCCCCGTCGGCCGTGCGCTGGAAGTCGACGGCCGGAAGGCCGCCGAACTCGTGCAGATGCTGTGCACCGTACATGGCCGTGAGCTCCTGATCCTGGGGACGGCTGTTGTCCGCAAGGTCTATCAAGCCGCACTGACAACGCCGCGGCCGGGACCCCCGGCCGGGACCCGGCACGGCCGTCGCCGGGGCCCGTTGTCAGACCCTGCCCGTAGCGTTTTTCGCAGGGTCGGCACAGCGGGTGCCGCGACGAGGGGAGACGTCTGTGTACCGGCAGGGCGATGTACTGATCATGGAGCTGGACGAGTCGGCGGTGCCCGCCCCCTTCCTGGAGGCCCCGGGCGAACTGCGCGACGGGCGGGGGCGGCTGGTGCTCGCACTCGGCGAGGTCACCGGACACGCGCACGCCGTGCAGGGCCCCGGCCGACTGATCCGGGAAGCGGGCCGGTTCGGCTCGATGCTGCTCCATCTCCCCGAGGGCGGCCGGGTGGTGCACGAGGAGCACGCGGTGATCCCGCTGCCCAAGGGCTGGTTCCGCGTCGTGCGCCAGCGGGAGTACGCACCGGGCGCGGTCCGCATCGTGGCGGACTGACCGTTCCGCCGTGCCGGAGCGAGCACGGACATCCGGAGCGAACAGCGCGAACAGCGCGAACACAGCCTTCCAGAACAGACCGAGCACAGCAGGGGACGGGGACAACCGATGCAGAACGTGAATTCCTGGCGGAGCGTGGCGGCGGCGACCGGCCGGGCGGACCGGGCGGCGGCCGAGGCCGGGGTGCGGCGCGCCTACCGCACCGCCGGACTGGCCGAGCCGGAGCGGATCATCTGGGCCGCATCGCCCCGGGCCGCCGTCGAGGCGGTGGAGAAGCTGACCGACGCCGGACGGTCGGTGCGCGAGGAGGTCCGCACCCGCCCCTGGGCGGACGAACGCCGCCGGATGTACGACGAGCTGGACCCGGCGGGCTGGTCGGCGCTCTGGTCCGCCACCGGCGCCCAGCTGTGGGAGACCACGGCCGCGCTCGCCGAGCGGATACGGACCGGCGTCGTCGCCGACCTGGCGCCCCGGCCCGAGGACGAGGGGGCCGTCCGGCTGGTGCTCCTGGACGCGGTGCTCGGCCAGCACGACGCCGCCTGGCTCGCCGCCTTCGACGGGCACGGCGACCGGCTCGCCGGCCTCGCGGAGGTGGCCCGCAACGCCGGCTGGTGGTGGCCGTACGAGCACGCCGTGGTGATCACCGAGCGGCCCGACGTCCTCCACCGCGACGAGGCGGGCCGGCTCGACCACGGGGAGGGGCCGGCCCTCGCGTACGGGGACGGGTTCGCGCTGCACGCCTGGCGCGGCATGCCGGTGCCCGCGGCGTTCCTGGACGAGCTGTCCGCCCTCACCCCCGAGCGGATCCGCGCCGAGGAGAACGCGGAGCTGCGCCGGGTGATGCTGGAGTGCTACGGCTACGACCGCTACCTCACCGAGTCGGGCGCCGAGCCCGTCCACCGCGACGAGACGGGCATCCTCTGGCGCATCGCCCTCGACGGCGACGAGGACGTGGTGATGGTCGAGGTGGTCAACTCCACCCCCGAGCCGGACGGCACGTACCGCACCTACTGGCTGCGCGTACCGCCCGCCACCCGCACCGCGAAGGACGGGGTCGCCTGGACGTTCGGACTGGAGGGGGCGGCGTACGCACCGGTGCGCCAGACCTGACCCGGGGACCGGTAGGCCGGCGACGAGGTTCCAGGCAATCGGTTGGCGGCCGGGGATCAGGGACGACGAGAGTTCCGGGCGGTCAGCCGTCGGCCGAGGCGTTCGTGACCGAGGCACCGGTCAGCTCGGCGAGGTCGATGCCCAGCTCGCGGGCGAGCGCTTCGTCGGTCCACCGCAGCATCGTGGTGCGGGAGAGCGGACCCGCGTACGAGGTCGTCTGCACGGCCATCCCGTCCAGCAGGGCGGTGAGCCGCCAGGCCGCCGACCGGGGATCCTCGCACCGGAACTCTCCGGCGGCGGCGCCCTCCTCGATGACCTGGGCCAGCTCCGCCTTCCACTGCTGGTCGAGATCGCCCGCGACCTCACGGAGGGCCGGGTCGCGCAGGGATGCGGCCCAGCCCTCGATCCACAGCCGCCAGCCCTTGGCCGTTCCCGTCGGCGCGTACCACCGGACGGCCGCCCGCAGTCGGCGTACGGCGGTGGTGCGGCGGGCCAGCAGCTTGCGGAGGTGGGCGAGATCGGCCTCGGCCGCGTACGCGAACGCCGCCGCGACCAGCTTCTCCTTGGTCGAGAAGTGGTAGAGGACGAGCGCGTTGCTCACGCCCAGCACCGAGGCCACATCGGCGATCCGCACGGACGAGACCCCGCGGACCTCGATCTGCTCGACCGCGGCGCGCAGCAGCTCCTCACGGCGCTCCGCCACGTTCAACCGGACTCTTGCCACCGGGACACCCTAACGAATCGGCCAGGTCAGCGGCGGCACGGACGATGGCCGGTGACCGGCGGCGACCTGGGGAACGGACGTTCACCAGGAGGACGTAACGGGGGCCCACGAATGTGACAGGACCGGCCGAGGGAGACCGGAACCGGAATCCTCCGGCCGGCCCGGACGTTGCACTCTGCATGACGCGAATCGAACCGGCTCAGGAAGCGCTGCTCCGTCTCCTCGGGGAACAGGACGGCGGCGTTCTGGTCACCCTGAAGCAGGACGGACGCCCTCAGCTGTCCAACGTCAATCACGCCTTCTCCCCGGAGGAGCAGGTGGTCCGCGTCTCGATCACCGAGGGCCGGGCCAAGACCCGCAACCTGCGGCGCGACCCCCGGGCGAGCTACCACGTCACGAGCGACGACCGGTGGGCCTGGACCGTCGCCGACGGAACCGCCGAGCTGACCCCGCCCGCCGAGACCCCGGACGATGCCACCGTGGAGGCCCTGATCACGCTCTACCGGGACGTCAGGGGCGAGCACCCCGACTGGGACGACTACCGGCGGGCCATGGTCGAGGACCGCAGGGTGCTGCTCACCCTGCACATCGACCACGTCTACGGGCAGCCGCGTGGCTGACGCCCCCGTCGGCCGGGCCGGCTGCCCCGTTCAGCATCTTCTGCTCGCCCTGTCGTACAGGCCGACGATAATGAGACGACACCGACTCCCTCAGGAGATGTTGTGACCGGCGCTGACTACCTGCTTCCGCTCCGCACGAAACTGCGCTCGATGCGTACCGAGTCCTTCGGGGCCGATCCGGCCGGAGCGCGGATGGAGCGCATCCGCCGCTCGCCCCATTTCGTCGACGGAGCGTTCCAGAATCCGGTGGGGGCCCGCATCAGGCCCTCCGGGTCCACCGTCGAATTCGCCAAGACCTATTTCCAGAAGGAGCAGCGGGCCCTGAGGACGCCGAACGGCGCCGTGCCCGTGCACCCCACCACTCTCGCCGATCTGGCCGCACCGCCCGTCACCGGGCTCCGGCTGACCTGGATGGGCCATTCCAGCGTGCTGGCGGAGATCGACGGCCGACGGATCCTGTTCGACCCGGTCTGGGGCGAGCGCTGTTCCCCGTTCCCGTTCGCCGGGCCGAAGCGGCTGCACCCCACCCCGCTGTCCCTGGCGGCGCTCGGACCCGTCGACGTCGTCGTGATCTCCCACGACCACTACGACCACCTCGACCTGCCGACGATCCGTGCCCTGGCCGGCACCGACACGGCCTTCGTCGTGCCGCTCGGTGTCGGAGCCCATCTGGAGCGCTGGGGTGTGCCCGTCGCCCGGATGCACGAGCTCGACTGGAACGAGACCGCGACGGTTGCCGGAATCAGGCTCACCGCCACCCCCGCACGCCACTTCTGCGGGCGCGGGCTGCGCAACGGGCAGCACACCCTCTGGGCGTCCTGGGCCGTCGCGGGCCCGGAGCACCGGATCTACCACAGCGGGGACACCGGCTATTTCCCCGGCTTCCGGGACATCGGCGCCGAGCACGGTCCCTTCGACGCCACCATGATCCAGATCGGCGCGTACTCGGAGTACTGGCCCAAGAACCACACGGACTATACGCCGATGCCTGGGGCGTGGCCAGACATTCACATGACGCCCGCGCAGGGGGTCCAGGCCCATCTTGACCTGCAGGGAGGCGCTCCGGCCGGTGTGATGCTGCCGATCCACTGGGCCACCTTCAACCTGGCGCCGCATCCGTGGGCGGAGCCGGGGGAGTGGACGAAGGACGCGGCCGAGGAGGCCGGCCAGACGGTGGCGTTTCCCTGTCCCGGTGAGCCGTTCGAGCCCGCGGGCAAGCTGCCCGCGGATGCTTGGTGGCGCGGGGTGTCCCAGCCGATCGCTCGTCCGTGGCGCCGGCCGAAGCAGGCGTCGACTCCTGTCGATGCGTCCGAGCGTGATCTAGACCTGGCGGGTGATCGGTGACGTCGAGCGAGGACGAGCTAGGCCGGGTCGTGACCCTGCTGGCTCGCCTCTCGGCCGAGCAACGTGATCGGATGCTGCATGCTCTGGACGGTCCGTCTCGACGGGAGCCTTCGGTGAGTACCCCACGGTTCGTGCCCCTGCCGACTAGAGCGGGTTCGTCCTCGGTTGTCGTCCGTACATGCATCGTGGATACCTGAGCATGTACCCAAAGAAGCCTCACCGGTTCGCCGGTGGGCTTCTTCTTCGTTCTGGAGAGCGTTTTGTCCCGAGCATGGCGTTTGATAACTCGGGTGATGCCGGCCGCTTGGGGTGGCCCGTGCCAGCGTGTGAGGATCCGCTTGTGGAGTGTGATGTGTGCGGGCGGTCGATGTGGCGGTGGCCGGTGCCACCGACGGCCTGGGAAGAGGAAATTTGGTCCTGTTCCTGGTGCCATGCGGCCACCCATGTGGGCGGCGAGTGGTTCGAGATTTCGCGACCGCCGTATCTGCCCCCGGGGATGCGCTGGGGGAACGCCGTCGCGGTTGGCCTTGCCTCTGGCGTCTCCCATGCGTTCGGCATCTTCGACAAGACGCTGTGCGGCATCCAGGAAACCTGCATGTCGCCGTCCGACCACTGGTGGCTCCCGGGACGGGAAGACGCCTGCGGCGCCTGCCGGGAAGTGGCGGATGTCATCGATGACCGCTGGCCGCAGACGATGAGGGGAGAGGGCGCGCGCGTCAGCGTGGCGCGGAGGCTATGAGTCCTTCCAGTTCGGAGTCGACTCTCGGGTGAGCCTGCGGCTCATCAGGTCGATCATCGCGAGGCGGATCATCGCTTCGGAGCGGTGGGGGTGGGTTTCGTAGTCGCGGGCGAGCCGGCGGTGGTACATGAGCCAGCCGAAGGTCCGCTCGACGACCTAGCGCCGCGGGATCACCTTGAAGCCTTTTTGGGCGGGGTCTCGGCGGGTGACTTCGACGTCGATGCCCAGGCGGGCGCCGTGCTCGACGACCTTGGTGCGGTAGCCGGTGTCGGCCCAGGCTTTGGTGATGCGGGGGTGGCCTGCGGGGATGTCCGAGAGCAGGCGGATGCCGCCGGCGTTGTCGGAGACGCTGGCGGCGGTGCCCAGCACGGTCAGGAGGAGGCCAAGTGTGTCGACGCCGATGTGACGTTTGCGTCCTGCGATCTTCTTGCCCGCGTCGATGCCCTGGCCGACTGCGGGCACGTTTGCTGAGGTCTTGATGCTCTGGGCGTCCAGGACGCAAGCGCTCGGCTCGGCGTTGCCGCCTTCGGCCTTTCGGACCAGGCGCCGCAGGAGGCCGTTGAGCTGGTCGAAGACCTCGTCTTTCTGCCAGGCGGCGAAGTAGCCGTAAACCGTCTCCCATGGGGCGAAGTCGTGCGGCAGATACCGCCAGGGAATCCCGGTCCGGTCGACATAGAGGATGGCGTCCATGATCCGGCGCAGATCGTGCTCGGGCGGCCGTCCGATGGCCAGGCCCTTCCCTCTTCGCTCGGCCCGCCAGGCCGTCAGAGTCGGTTCCAGCAGTTTTCAACGGGCATCGGACAGGTCGCTCGGATGCGGTCGCTGTCGACGAAGCATGTTTCTGTAATACCGATGACCACCGTCCCGCTACAGGGCGCAAACAGGCGCGACCGGGGGCGTGTTGGGGATCAGACAGGAGCGAAAGGGTCGAAACAGACCCCCGAGGGCCGTCATGTTCCTCATCATCTGCCACAAGAGACATCTACTGCCTCAGCCAACCCGAGCAGTCCGCCACCTAAACTGTAATGAAGCACCCTGAGTGGGATAAAACGCTCTTTCAGGCCCGGTTTGGTTCCGAAACCACGATCACAGTTGAGTCGCTGGGCCCTCTCGAAGACGCGGTCCTGCAGTGCGAGAACCGCAGGTTCCTCACAAACATCATGTGGGACAGCATTGGTGGAACTCACCTGTGCGGGCGGCGGGGTCCACCACAGAAACGAGCCTGCGCCCTCACGCGGACCGGGGCCACCCAGGCGCCCTGAGGCATCGGGTCCAAGGACGGCTGCGGCGGGCTCTCATCGTGCGGGCTCATCAGCACGCGGCCGGCTCCCGCACCGATCCGCCGCCGGCTCCCGCTTCTCAGGGGCCGAGCCGACAGAACACCAGGCCGAGACCGCGTGGCAGGGCCTGCACACCGCAACTGCCGCAGCCCTCACCATCTGGCTCCGCACGTGATCTCGCGGTTGCGTGACGGTACCCCTGTCCTCAGTGACGGACCAGGCAGAACGGGATGCCCCGCGGGATCGGCATAGATACGCCAGCTCCGTCTCTCGGAGCCGCCGTCCAACAAAGTCGCCCCCGCGGCCAGCACCTGTTCGTGGGGATCAAAACCTTCTTCCATCCGGGGCCGTCAGTATCAGCGCCAGTAGTTGAGACGTTCGACCTGCCAATCGCCGTCCCGTTCGCCGCAGTCCTCTTGGCCGGCGAGGACTTCACCATGGGGTCCACAGAGACCAGTCCAAGTTGTCCGGCCGAATCCAGGGTTCTCCGTCACTCTGACTCTCCAAGCCAGGTTCCAGCCTTGAGCGGCAAGTGTGGCCGTGACAGCGGTCGCCATCAGCAGCGCCGGCGGTCCGTGAGGGTCGATG
Organism: Streptomyces sp. PTY087I2; assembly: GCF_001687325.1. GTDB lineage: Bacteria > Actinomycetota > Actinomycetes > Streptomycetales > Streptomycetaceae > Streptomyces. The sequence goes on from NZ_LZRD01000002.1 coordinate 353,752, forward strand.
CCCGGGTCGTGGATAACTGGCTGTTCATCACCGGGAAGATGAAAGTCGAGGCGCCGGCCGCTCCAATGAAGGTCCAACAGTTCGGCAAGCGCCCGTGACGGGACCGCTCGGTTCTCCGGCTTGCCCTCGGCACTGTCCGTCAGGGGTACGAGGTAGACGTCCTCGTATTCCGCCGTGCTGGGTACCGTGGTTTCACCGCCGGACGAGAGCTCCAGGGCAGTTCCCGGTCGCCGGAAGTACTCCGCGAGGTACATATGCGGCGGCAACCGCTCGCTCAGCTGTGGTGACTCCCCGGTTCGCAGGACAGTTGCGATGGCGTCCGCCCCCATGGTGCTCCGCACAAGAACTGTCTCCACCTCTAGATGGACATACCTCCGGCCTGAACGCGGTCTGGCGGGCGCCGATGACAAGCCCCCGTCCAGTTGTAGAACGGTGTACCGGTCGGTGACGAGAACTGGAAGTTGGTCTTCTCTCTTCACGCCATCAGGCCGGTCAAGGCGGTAAGTGGCGCTCAGTACATGCCAGGCCGCCCCGTCGGGGTCTCGCACCATCGCGAACTGGGCCGGCTGCATGCCTCTCAACACATCGGCGATGTCTCCCTCGCCCACCGCGGCACACCACCAGGAGTCGGACCGCCGGCTCAGGTGGGCCGAGGACGTCGGCCACCCAGGTGGGACGGTGGGGTCGATCCCGTGCCGCCGGTCGAGCACGGAGAGCTCGGACCAGGCGCGCAGCCCGCCCAGGCCGGACTCGGTCGAGCCGTGCCATTCCTCCAGGGCGGTCTCGAGGACCTTCTGCTGCTGGACGTAGGCAGGCCATTCCCCAGGACGGTAGCCCGTCCGACCACGCATCTTCACCTCGAGCCGCCTCGGCTTGAGAACGCGAGACCGCTGGACCAGCCACCGATAGCGCCTTGGATGGCTCTCGGTCTTCTCGACCATCGACCCGAAGTACCTCTCGCACAGCTCCAGCCTTCGCCGGGAGACCGGCAGCGGAGGAGCCCATGGCAGTCCGACCCTCGGCTCGTCGCACGGCATGTCGGACGACGGCCGGAGCAGGATGCGCATGCTGGAGATCGTCTGTTGGATGCCTCTGTGTGCCCTGGACCCGTCACGCATCATGACGGCGTTCCACTTCTCCACCGGAACTTCGTCACGGCCCAGCAAGAGCGCACCGTACGCGGCCAGCCAACTCGCCTCGGCAATATATGCATCGTTGTGCTTCCCGAAGAATTCCACCTGCTCGATCGCCGCCCCGGGAACGTCCCGCCAAATCTGCGCTACCGCACGCACACACTGAGCACGTAGTGGAGGGCTGGGCACTGCAGCCAGCCACAGCAGCACTTTGGTCACATCCGCCGCATTCCTCCGAACCTCGTCGGCCCCGTGCCCCACCCATCGGATGAACTGCTGGACCATCGTCATTCCGTCCCGATCTTCCAAGAGATGCAGCATCGGAACGATGAAGCGGCTTGTCAACTGGCGCTTGTTCAGACCACGAAGCTCACGGTGGAGGAAGCCGACACCGGCTTGATGGTCTGGGCAGACCGAGTTCACCAGCACGGTGTACCAGACCCACGGTGCCAGCTCAGAGTCGGACGTATATCGGCTCAGGAATCGGAGCGATTGATCAGTGACCTGGTCGCGATGCCTGCCTGCGAGAGAATCCAGAACAGCCATGACGGCTGCCGATGGCAACCGCTTCGGCAGGAAGTGCGGGAGCTCCTTCTTCTGCCCGGTCTTCTGGTCGGTGCGGGGCATCACGCCGGCCAGTGCGGACAGCATGCGGAAGGCGTGATGGGAGGATTCGTCAGGGCCGGACAGATCCTTCACCAGGGAAGCCAACTTGGGCCGACGCCCCGGTCCGTCCATCAGGTTACGGGCCCAGACATGCTCGGCAAACCTCTGCACAGCGAATCCGATCCGCTGATTCTGTGGATCCGACGCCAATACACCCGCTTGGAAGAGCCACTCCAGGAGCTGTACAGGTTCTCCCAGTTCAGGCTCACCGCGCAGAGCCGCACATGCCGAGCCGTGGTCGAGGGAGCCTTCCAGACCCATAAGCGCGCCGAGGAGTGCACAGGCCCGGCTGGCAGGCGGCGGGTGGCCGACCGTGAAGGTACTCGAAGTAGTGCTTGTCGTGGATCTTCAGCCACCGCTCGAAGAGGTCACCAACGCTGGGCACTGACACGGGCGCATCGCTGTCCACGGTGTCATGCTCCTGGTGCAGGCACCATGCGAGCACGGCAAGCATCAAGGGGCGGCGCAGTTCGGCGACATCAGGTGGAAGAGCCAGCGCGGGCACCTGGTAGACATCTCGCAGGACCTCCCAGGCTTTTTCCGGGTCCGGCACGCCGCGCGCCCAGTGGATCCCGTAGCGTCCGACCGTACCTTCGTCCCGTGACATGCGTCGGTCCAGGCGGGTCGATGCCACAAGCAGGACCTCGGGGAACTCCCTCAGCAATACCGACAGGGAAGCGAACCCGTCCAGCTCATGACCGCGCAGAGCGGCGACATCGTTGAGGGCGTCGATCACCAGCGTGGCATGCTTCCCGCTGGCTCGTGCGTGCGCCTGAAGCGCCGCCAGCAGGTCCCGAACGGGACCACTCCGACCACCCTGTACAGCCGCGCCGGCGATCTTCTCCTCCCACTGCTCTCCGCCGAGTTCCTGACCACTGACAAACGCAACCGGGGCCCCGGCAGCAACCCGAGCCTCCGCCCACGATCCGAGGCCGTAAGACTTCCCGGTGCCCCACCCCCCGGCAATCAGCAGGGCTCCCGTCGCTCGGGCGAGCAGGGAAGCGTCGTCGCCTATCTCAGCTAGCCGGCGCTGGCATGCCTGCAATTCCTCCAACGCCGAGAACATCCTCCGCTCGGCAGAAACGTGCTCGAAAGGCAAATCGTCATGCGGCCCAGAGTCTTTGAACGCCGCACACAGCTCACGGATGAGGACTCCCATGGCCTCTGCAGCTGAGGCCGCCCGTTTCAGAACCGACGTGATGGTGCTGCCGTCGCCCCTCGCGGACCCGGGCGGCGTACCTTCCAACACGGTGGCCAGCTCCACGATGGCCAGAAGGCACTCCGCGCGGTCACCCTCATGGGCACGCCACACCGCGAGAGCTGCTTCGACCCGCTTGGCCGTAGGCTGTCGAAAGCCTTCAGTGGGCGGATTCCAGCCGACCCAGTGCTGCAGCGTTCCGGCCACCAACCGCATGCGAGCCGAGACCGTTCCGGGAGAGTCCAGCTCTTCGAGGACATCGGTGAGCGGAGTGTGCAGCCATGGAGTCCGCAGCCCATCGGCGTCGACAACCCGGCGGATGCTGCGCGCAGTGGCCAGCGCCTTGCGGTTGAGGTCGACGCGGCGAGCGAACTCGTGTTCGATGAATGGCGGCCCGGACTCACCAGCCGGTTGCCCGACGGCAGGCGCACCGCCCGAGTGCATGTGTACCGTCCGGGCCTGCACCACCGGGCCGTGGAACGCCCCACCTTCAATGTGATTCGACACTCACCCGATTCTGCCGGAGGTCAGTGGCCCAGAGGAGTCCTTCCGCAGGAGAAGGGCGAGCGGTCGACCGGTCAGCGTTCCGGCAATGGATTTCGCCGGCCGCGCTCGGAGCTGGCGGAGGGGGGCCGAGGGCCCGGGCCCTCGGCCAGCGGGCCGCTGGTCGGTGTTGAGAGTGCCCGGGCCTCCATGACCTTTGGGCTGGTTAACGATCCACGGTCAAGAGCCACCAGCCGAGTCGGCGTTCGGGTGTGCCAGGGATGACTTGTTGGAAGCCGATCCGCCTGAGCATCTTCTGGCTGGGGAGGTTGTGGCGGTCCACTCGCGCGAATACGGCGACCGACTCGTGGTTGGGTTCCCGCTCGAGCATGTCGTAGAGGGCGTCGAGCAAGACTTCATCCGCGAATTTTCCGCCCTGCTTCCGGTAACGAGCAGCGATCCCGAGCATCAACAAGTAGCGGCAGGCCGTGCCGGGAGGAACTCTGAGATCGGGGTGATGTGAGGCAGGGCGGGCATGCGTGTAGGCAGCGGCGATGCCCCATCCATCTTCGGCGACCCGAAAGCGCTGGTCCAAGCGACGGGACGCGCCGGTGTCGGTGGCCAAGCGGGCGATGCCCCGTCCTTCGAAACCGTTATGGCCGCCATCCGGGTTGCACGAAACGGACCCGGATGACCGAGAACCCGCCCGGACACCGTCCTGGCGGACCGCGCTGGTTACTGAGGTTGAACTCGGAATGTCGTGCTGCTGGTCAGGTGGGTCTGATGGTCAGGCCGGTCTCGGTGAGGGCGCAAGGTCATGCTTGGCGCCGCCCGACGAAGGTGTCGTGTCCATTTCGTCCGCGACGTCTTCGCCGTCATCCCGAAGGGCTCGGCGGAGATGGTCGCCGCGACGATCCGCACGGTCTTCGCCCAGCCCACCGCGGACGCGGTCCGCACCCAGCTCAACACCGCCGCCGACATGCTCGACCGACAGTTCGCCGAGGTCAGAGAGATGCTGTTGGAGGCCAAGGAGGGCGTGACCGCGTTCGCGGACTTCCCCCACCAGCACTGGAAGAAGATCCAGTCCACGAACCCGCTCGAGCGGCTGAACCGGAAGATCAAACGCCGCACCGACGTCGTCCAGGTCTTCCCGGACCCGACCGCAGTCCTACGACTCGCGACTGCGGTCCTCACCGAACTTTACGAGAGTGGATTGCCTTCCCCCGCCGCTACCTCTCCACCGAAAACATGGACGCCCTCTACCGCGACAACACGATCGTCCTACCCGCCGCATCAAACGACTGATCGCCTACACCACGACAAGAAACATGACCACTGGCTCAGAGACCCGCGTCAAGTGTCGGTGGGAACGTGTGCCTACACGTCTCCTGTCGATGCGATACCGATGTCGCCGCCAGCCGCTATGGACCGGCCGCCGGCTGCTGTCGCGCCGCCTGGTGCTGCGGGCGTTGCCGTCGGTATAGCCGGAGGGACTGCGGGGGCAGCGCCGTCCCCTGTTGTGGCGATGCCGATGTTGCCTCCGGCGGCGATCGATCGTTCTCCGGTGGCGCTCACGGACGGCGATCTGCTGGGCGTCAACGCGAAGTGGGCGTACAGGGCCAGGCCGAGACCGATGAGCCCGGCAGCACCGCCACCGACGCTGGCCCACGGATCTGCTGCGTCGACGTCGATGGTTGCGCCTATGACCAATGCCACTGCACCCACCCCGCACAGTCCAATACCTGCATACATCAGTGCCTTCATGCCCTCATCATCCCCTTTAGGTGTTCCTCTTTACGTGTTCCTCGGCCTACAGACATCGGTCGATCGCGTGGGCTTGAGTGTCCGCTGAGCTCAGGTGTGAGCTGTGGTCTAAGGCATGTCGGCAAAGGTGGCCGCAGCAGCCTTCGACTCGACCAACACCATTCGTACGGCCGACTGTAGGGCCTGGGGTGCCGTTCGAAGGACGGCATGGATGGAGTCGTGCCAGGGGGCGAGGCTGAGCGCTTCTATTGCGGCTGCGCGGCCTCGGGCGCTGTCACCCGATCCTTCAGCGATGGCGGCTTTCAGGCAGCCCAGCCGACTCCTGGTCCGGCCCTCTGCGGCCAAGGCGTTTGAGATCACAGAATCGAGCGCACCGGTGAGTTGACCAGCGTAAGCGTTCTCGCCGTGCTGGCGGGCTGCCGCGGAGATCGCGCACAACGCTCGCACCTGGTCGTAGGAGTTGGGCAGGGCATGGGCGGCGGCAGCAGCTTCAGCATACTGCTGCCTTTCTATAGCGAGCTCAACGGTGGACAGAAGCGCCCAGTTCTGCTGTTCGTGGTGGCTGATGTCGGCGGCTACGTTGATAGCCGCGCCATAGTCCCCGCGCTGAGCGGTCCAGTAGGTGATGTTGCCAAGGACCCGGCTGTGCTCAAGAGGGTCGGCCAGGCTTCTTGCCAGATCGAGGCCCTTCGTTGCATGTCCGAATGCGGCCATTGCTTCGGCGACTGACGCTGTGGCCTCGTCCTTGGTGAAGGTGTCGGGCAGTGCGAGTGTCAGAGCTCGTGCCTGGTCATGCTGCCCTGTCCAGGCGAGTGCTGCTGCCGCTGAGGCGACGGCTTGCTGATGATTGTGTTCTTCGGTGGCCAGTTCGACAAGGAAGGCAGCCTCAGCCGTCAGGACGTCGTCGCTGTCCTCCTCGTCTGGATCGCGTAGGGGCGGGGCCGGCGGCTTTGCGGCCCTGTCGTCCGGGGTGACGGCCAGGGCCTGCAGGAGCTTGTCCGCGATGTGCTGGCTGACAGCCGCGGCGAGCTTGGAGCGGCCTTGGCGGATCAGCACCCTTACGCGTTCGTACAGCATGTGGTCGGGCCAGGTGGCAGCGGTCAAGATGTCAGTCAGAGTGCGCGCTTGACGGGCCAGAGCTGAGTGCTGCGAAAGGTGGCCCGTCCTAGTCAGGGACTGCGCGGCGAGGGCAAGCGCTTCAGCTTGCTTCGCCGAGTCGGGCAGGGCCTGGATCGCCTCAAGCGCTCTGGACCCCGAGCCAGCCCGCGCCCATGTCGCGGCCACCGGAGCAAGAGCGCGGGACGGGCGCGGGGACAGAGCAAAGTCTTTCATTAGAATGAGGGCCTTCTCATCCTCACCGCGAGCGACCAAGCATTTGGCCACGGCGGCTAGGATCTCCGCCCTGATCCAGGTGTGCTGGGCGGTGGCGGCCAGAGCGATCGCGGAATCGTCCTGACCGGAATCGGTAAGAGCCTTCGCCATTGCGACAAGGGCAGCTTTGCTGTGATCGATTGAGACAACCGGTTGGGAAGAGCTGCTGCTTTCGAGTTTGCGCAGCCTCTGTAGCAGCTGGCTGGCGAGCTCCAGCGAACCGGCTCGGGCCGCGGCGGCTGCGACCCACCCCAGAGCTTGAGCCCGCCGGTATGGGTCCAGGATCGTTCGGGCGATACTCGCGCCGTCTTGGGGCCTCCCGCACCTGGCCGCGCCGCAGGCCGCTTTCAACAGGGTCGTGGCCTGTCTGTTCGGGTCGCTTATCTCTTGGGCAACCTCAATGGCGAGATCCGGTGCACCCGACTCAGCCAAGATCACCGACAGCGTGCCGACATGATGAGTATCTCCCAGCGCGGTGCCCTGTCGGGTGGCGGCGGAGGCTTCACGGGCAAGCTCTTCTGCTTGCTGGCGGCTTCCGGCGCGCATGTGGGCATCTGCGAGGTGTGCCAGTGCCCTGCTCCGGCTACGGGGAAGACTCAAGGTATGCGCCAGTCGGGCTGCAGGGCCAAGGCCGTCTGCTGCCTGTGCCAGGGCGGCGACGACGTCCGCGACGGCCTCTTCCCGCTCGTTATGGGATTTGAGGGGCTGTAGCAGTTCGATGGCGTCCTCGTGCCGACTGGCGAGGGCCAGGGCATGTGCTGCCATGGTGAGGCCGTGGGCGCGCAGGTTGTCAGCGGCTACTTGGTCGGCGAGTGCTGCGGATTCGCGAGCAAGCTCGACGACGGTGCTGCGGTCCGTGGCCGACTCGGCCAGAGCAGTTGCGACCCGTGCCAGGGACGTCATCTGGGCGTACGGGTCCGACAGCGACCGACACAGTTCGGCTGCTCGCTGATGTTCGCCTGCCTGGGCCAGTGCCGCAGTACTCGCTGCCAGGGCATTGTCCGTTGCTTCCGAGAGTGCTTCCTCGGCTACCGGGACGGCGTCCGAAGACTGCCCGTTTTTTGCCATGGCTATAGCGGTGTTCACCAGCAGGTGGGCTCGTAGGTCGGTGTCGCCGACCGTTCGAGCCGCCGTCAGGGCATCTGGATAGCGACCTTCCAAGATCATGGTCTGCACTGCTGAGACAGGCACGATGTCGGGTATCGATGAGGCGGCCGCATGGGCGATTGCCTCTCCCGCGTGTCGTTGCCCAGACTGCAGCGCGGCAAGAGCAGCTTGCGCCAAAACCCGGCCACGGACCTCCCGGGGCTCCAGTGTCCGCGCCATGTCGATCGCCCGCTCGGGGGAGTTGGCAAGGGCTAGCATGGTCGCGGCGCACCCCACCGCTTCCTCGCTGCGCGGTCTGGCCACGGTGCCTGCCAGTCTTGCCGCCTCGTCGGCCACCTCTGCTGCTAGCGGTAGATCACCAACGGCAGCCAAGGCCCGTACCACGCCCGTGAATGCCTGCACTCGCGCCAACTCGTCTTGGCGGGCACGGGCCAGACTGATCGCGCGCCGCACATGTCCCAAGCTCGCCCAAACCGAGATCAGCGCGTTCGGAATGCACTCACTGCGGGAACGCAGAGCGTCACGTCGGACAGCGAGCAGGAAGGCGTCACTGACATCCGCCGCATCGGAGGCGCCGGAGGCCACCAGGCCGTCGAATGCAGCAGAGAGTTCTGACAGCGCGTCCAGATCGGAGCCAGAGCGCTGCCACAACCGGCTGTGGCGGTGAGCATCCCCAGCCAGCCGAACGAGCCGCTCAGTGTCCGCCTGCGTGCGCAGTAGCTGGCTATATCCACGCAGCAGGTATTCCGGTGTGTGGGGCGGCCAGTGCTGCTCATGGAAGGCGTCCGCCCACTCATACAGTCGCTTCCGGTGCCCTGCCAACTCCTCGTCAGTCAGCAGATCAAGAGCGCTCCGCTGGATCTCCTCGTGGGCCAACACGTAGACGCCCGCAGCCCGGCGACCAGCCTCGCGGGAAGTCCAATGAGGTGACCGAAACCGGAAGGCGCGCCCGGTGACCGTGCTCAACTCCAACTCCACCAAACGCGAACGTGTACCCGCCAGCGTGGCCAAGTCCGCAGCCGTCAATCCGCCGCCGGCCGCCGTCACCAACCCGAGAAGCGCACGTGCCAGGCCACCTGCATTGAGCATGCGCAGCAGACTGTCCTCGGCCTCCCGGCGCACTGCAGCGGCAAATGACGAAGGAGTCAACCACCGGTCGATAAGGCTTTCCCGCAGTGGGTGGGATACCGGCACATCGTCCGGGACGGGAGGGTGCGGCCGCCCAGCCACAATCACGCGCATACCGTGCGAAGGCGAGCGCGGCAGTAGAGCGGCAATGCTGTGGCTGTCGGGTCCGGCCAGCACCCCACGGTCCTCATCCAGACCGTCGACCACGAGCACCAGACGTCGACCACGCATCTTGCAGACTGCAGCGGTACGTGCCATCGCGGCGAGCAGGCTCTCCTCACGCGTGTGCTCGGTAACTGCCGGCTCCTCCTCGCCCAGCAGCGCGTAGAACTGGCGGTGCACCACCTCGCAAAAGGCGGTGCGGTCGTTCTGCCGGTTCAAGCGCGAGGTGATGAAGAACGACACGACGTCGACTTCAGGAGGCGGTGCAAGGACGAATGCTGCCATCAAAGCAGTCTTTCCTGCCCATGCGGGCGCCAGCCACCGCCAATACGCGTGCACCCCTGTGTCTACGTCCCCGGGCGCAACGCTGAACGCTGCCATAGCCGCCAGTTCGTCGTGCCGCCCATGAAATTCGGTAGCGGCGAGGGATTCGACCTGGTAGAGGTAATCGGAACTGGCCACGCGCGGTGGTGCGGCCACCTGATAGACGTTATTGCCATCACCAGTCACGACGACGCCGATGTCCCCGCCAGCCGCCACCGAGCGAACACCGGTCGCCACAGGGGACCCGCCGACAGGCAGTGCTTCCTGCCGACTCGGACGGCTCCACCATCTACCGACCACGAGTGACCACTCCCCTCCCCGCCTTGCACCCTGTCTGCTGGCCGCATCGATGCCGACGTAGCGAGCCCTGGCGTGACGTCGCTGACGATGGCCAACGGGACCTGCCGGATGAAGGACCGGGTGGCCCGTTAGCTTACAGAAGCGATGGGTGCCGTATGGCATGCGTAGGTCGGAGCCGCCCTGGACCGATGCTGAAGTCGCCTCAGGGGTGACGGGCCGCCACGCCACAAGCCGATCTCCTCGGTGAGGGAGGAGTTGTGTCTCCGGGTGAGACCGAGCACGACGTGGTGGGACACCTCGCTGAGGTGGCGGTCACGGCGTACAGAGGGCCGGGGTACCGGCCAGTCTGCCAAGCCGCACTCGTCGGGCCAGGGGTGCCTCGGTACGCAGGTTGCCGTCATTGGTGCGGACCGGCCAAGGAAGCCCGGTGACGTCATTCATGATCTGGCCACGGGCGCGATGGCACCCGCTAGCCTGCCCGCTCCGCGGGCTCTGCTCACGCACTCGGGGAACCGTCACGGAAGTCCCACTTGCATCTGGGGTTGAGCTTTCCGGGCCGGAAGTCATCGCACATATGGCCGGGCTGCCCTTTGTTGTCATACCTCGCGCCTAGTCTGAGTCACGCGTGTAGGGCTCGGCGCAAGGGGGTTGTGTGGCGATCGATGGTGGGCGCGTTGCTGCTCGCGGGTTCCAGTATCAGTACCTGCGTACGGTAGAGGCTTTGTTGGCTGGCATGCAGCAGGGCGAAGCGACTGCTTGTCGTGTTGAGGGGCCCGGGAATGCGGTGTCTGCCCACCACGTGGATTCGGTCGATTTCGATCTGGTCGATGACTCTGGTCGCTCGCTGCTTGCGGTGCAGGTGAAGAGCGCTGGTGCAGGACGGACCGTGAGGGCGCGCGAGGCTGTGTCGGTGCTGGTTCATCTGGTCACCGGCTTCGAAGCCGACCAGTACCGCTTGATCACGTCCGCTGTCCCGGACGAAGGGTGCCTGCATCTGAGTGAGTTGTTGAAGCGCCACGGTGGTGACGTTCCGCGTCTCAAGGTGGGGCTTCAGGAGCTTTTGGCACGGGCTCCGGCCGCTTGGGGCCTCTGCCAGGCGTTGTCCGCCGAGCACTGGGAGCGCTTGGGACGTTCGGGCATTGAGTTCGATGTCCGCAGTGATGAGCAGTTGCGTGAGGAGCTCCACAATGCGCTGCGCTTGGAGCGCGAGAGGGCGGGGCGGGGGTTGTCCGGTCAGTCCGGCGGGCTCGTGCTGGGCTGTTTGGTGGCCGAAGTCATGCGTCGGGCGGCTGATCCCGGTCTGGCGCAGTGGGATGTGAGTGATTTCCGCCGTTCAGTGCTGGTCGGTGATGAGGAACTGCGCGCGGCTCTGGGGCGGCAGGATCTGGGCATCGTGTTCGGGCAGGCGCCTCCGGTCCCGGAGGTGGACCGCACGCACCTCGTCGAGAAGGTAGGCGAGGTACTGCTGGTTGGGCACGATTTGGCGCAGGGTGTGCGGACGTGTGTCATCACGGGTCTGTCGGGTCTGGGTAAATCCAGTCTCGCGGCCGCGTACATCGCGGCTGAAGCTTTCCGCTATGACGCTGTGTTCTGGGTCGACGCCGAGAGCGAAGAGTCTTTGGCGGCGTCGTTCGTCCGGGTGCTGGCACACCTAACGGGTAGTGCCGAGCAAACGGAGGTGCGGGACCCACGGCTGGTCTGCGAGCGGGTTCACGCCGAACTGCAGTCGCTACCCGGGCGTTGGCTCATGGTTCTTGACGACGCAAGCGCGTCCGTTGCCGGCGCATGGGTACCCCGGCGGGGGCACGGCCGGGTCATCGTGACGGCGCTGGGTGGTCACTGGCCGAGGGTGGATGGGCGCATCGATCTGGAACCGATGAGCCGCGAGGAAGCACTTGAGCTGCTGCAGCTGCGGCTGTCGGTCGGTGTACAGGAGGCTACCGAGCATGCGTCGGCACTGTCCCGGCTGGCGGACGTCTTGGAGAACTGGCCATTGGCGATCGAGGTGGCGTGTGGCTATCTGGTCAGCTGCGGGGTCGGCGTCGAGCGGATCGCTGCTTATACGGAGACTCTGGTGCACCGTGCTGCCGACGATGAACAGTCGGTGCCTGCCGGTTATCCGCGGACTCTGGCCGCAGCGGTCGAGCTGACCATGGAGCGCCTCATGAGCAGTGCGCAAGGACGTGGCCTGCAGCAACCGACTCTGGACACGGTGGCTGCGCTGTGCTGGCTCGCACCGCGCCGGGCGCCGGTGCATCTTGCTGCAGCATGCGCGTTCTACGAGCCCGAAAACATGCCGCCGTCTCCCGGATGGCTGGTCCTCGATGAGGCCCGGGTACCGATACGAGAGGTCATGCGCGAGCTGCTTAATGTCTCCCTCGTACGGTGGGACGAGCCGCTGCCATCCCGGCGCGAGCCGTTTCCCGGAAGCGATGACACCGTGTCGATGAACGCGGTCCTGCAGCAGATCATCCCCCGGTATCTGAGAATGACCGGGGCAGAGGTGACGGCCGCATTGTCGGTTCTGGCCTTCCACACAGACCGCTGGCTGCGTGGAGCTCTGCTGACCGGTCAGGCGGAGCGGAGCTGGGAACTGGCCCAGCACGCTACTAACCTTGTTGGGCACATCCGCTCGGCAGGAACAGCGGATACGTTCACCGCTCTGCTCATGGGCAATCTTGCCGCGTTCCATCAGGCCCATGGCCAGTACGAGTCCGCGCAGGGGCTGCTGCAACTGGAACTCGAATGGCTGGTGCAAGCCGGCAACCCGGACCAAGGGATGGCCGCCCAGGCGCGCACGTCACTCGCCCACCTCGTTCAGCTACGCAACCAGGAGAGCGCCGCCGTTTGCATGGCCAGCTACCTGGGCCCTGTACTGGTCTATCTGCGTAGGCTTGACGGCCACCTGCACGATAACGTCGCCGACCTGCCGGCCCAAGCGTCCCTGATCCTTGAGATGCAGTTGCGCAGAGGAGCCGACCCTCGGTTGGAGGAGCTGCTGAATGAGTTTCGTTCCCTTGCCGAGGGCCTCCCCCGACCCGATAGGGAGCAGAAGGCGCAGGACCTCCTGGCGATTGAGGATCTGATCCGGCAGGGAGAAGCCGAGCGCGCCGAGCGCGCCGCCGCCGAGGGCCTGGCGCGATCCGTCGATCCGTGGGCTTCGAGCACAGCCGACTTCAGACGCCTCTTGGTCGAGGCGCTGGTGCTGCAAGACAGATGGGCCGAGGCTGATGCTGCCTTCACCGACTTCCTGCCTTATGCCGGTCCTCACACCCTCCACGGGTTTGCCGTGCACCACCTAGTGCACAACGTCGGCTGCCAGTGCGCATGGAAATGGGTGGTGACCGGGGAACAGCGTGCCGTGCAGTTGCTGGGACGACTGTTGAAAGAGACTCGCATCACCGACAATCCAGCGTACGAGACGGACAGCGACGAGGCCCGATTCATCCTTCTGCAGGCGGCCTACGACGGCTGGCGCGCCGTGCACGAGGACGCAAACGACGCGGCACCCCTTCAGTTGCTTTCCCGCCTGCGGGACAAGACGTTTACCGACCCACATGACCCCGGGAGTGTGTGGGAAAGGATCTTCCAGGGATTGATACCGCGGTTGTCGGCTGTTGCGGGCGAGACCACACACCGCCTCCAGCAGGAGGCCGGCGAAGCCGTGCTTAGCGAGTTCTCGCCGATGCTGCAGGCCGATGAGAACCTGCGCGCAGTGTACGAGGAGGCAGGCTGTTTCTCGGTGCTGTCCCTGTCTACGGACCCCGTCTACGGGTTCCTCGCTGGCCGCTCCACTGCGGACATCCTCCTTCCGGAAATTCAGAAGCTGTTGCCAGCGTCGAGGGCCTTGGTCCTCCTGCAGCCTCATCAGATGCTCGGCGCCACCTCGTCCGAGAGCGGTGAGTCAGTCGAGCTGCAGATCCACCGGGCCTGCGCCAAGGGGCTGCGTCGCCTGGTGGGGCCGCAGCCGACCATTCCCTCACTGGAGCACCTCACGCTCACTGTGGCGGGCCGAAGGCTGACCCTCGAGCATGACGATGGCACCGTCATTGCCCGCGCCAATGCGACGGCATCAGGCTGGTGGCGGCAGGCAGCCCGCGACCGTGGCAGCGCGCTCGTGCTGTATGGCTACGGCCTGGCTCTCCATGACTTGCCCGCGCACCGGCAACTCATGACGGCCCCTGCAGAGGTACACCGCCGAGTCGCCGAGGCGAGCGACAGCGGGTTGCTCGCCGCAGCCCTGGTCTCCGTGCGCCTACAACCTGGCCCGACCATTCCGAAGAACGCCGCAACGGCAGCCCGCAGACAGCCTTGGCGGTCTACCCGTGCTCGGCGGAAAGGGCGCCGCAGGTAGATCATCTGCGTCTTGCAGGCGAGGGAGATAGAAGGTGGCAACAGCCGGGGCTAGTCTGGTGCGACCATCAGGACGTTCTGGCCGCGGCCAGCCCGGCTTCGGAAACGGGGTCGGCCTTGGCTGCCCATCCGCTGAACCCGCGCAACCCCTGACTCCCGAGCCAGCCACGACACCTCGACTGCTCATTGCGCCGCTGCTGCCCGAGCTACTGCTGAGGCTGGTGGAGGGACGGTCGTGAGTGCCTGGCTGTGGGGCCCCGCGCGTCCATCCTGTTCGGTCTCCACCGACAGCCAATGGGAGCACCGTCCCACGGACTATACGCCGCGGCCGGGGGCGTGGCCAGACATTCACATGACGCCAGCTGAGGGGGTGCAGGCTCACCTTGACCTGCAAGGAGGTCAGCCGGGCGGTGTTCTGCTCCCGATCCACTGGGGCACGTTCAACCTGGCTCTGCACGCGTGGGCGGAGCCGCGGGAGTGGACGAAGTACGAGGCCGGTCAGGCGGTGGCGTTCCCTCGGCCTGGCGAGCCGTTCGAGGCTGCGGGGAAGCTGCCTGTGGAGCCGTGGTGGCGGGCTGTGTCCCATCCGATCACGCATCCGTGGCGTCGCCCCCGACCTACGGAGGTCGTTGCCGAGTCGCGCAGCGACGATCTCGATCTCACGGGCGAGCGGTGACGTCGGTCGGTGACGACCTTGCCGAGGTCGCGCGGATGCTGGAGCGTCGGCCGTTCGAGGGGCGTGACCGTGTGCTGCGGGCATTTGACGGGGAACCCCGCAGGGAGCGAGCGGCCGTCGTCCAGCAGTTCAGGCCCTTGCCGACCTCGCAGGGGCCGTCCCGAGTTGTGGTCCGAACGCGCATCGTCAACTGCTGAGCTGCAGTTTCGTACGGATCTTCTGGATGCTTGGCGGTTCGTGGGTGTCGGGATGTGCCCCTTCTTGCAGTCGACCGGCGGAGGCGGTCGGGCAAGGCATGATCGAGTCTCTGGGGATTCGATGGTGGGGGTGTGATGTGAGGGATTGGCGGACCGATCCGACGTTCGCGATGTGCCGAGCGCTGGTGGACAGAGCAGATCTGGCGTCGTTCGTGGGTGGCGCGTTCGATGTGCGGGCGGTGGTGGCCGGCATCCAGTCTGGTGCCCACAGCACGTTGCTCCTCGACGCCGTCCCGTGGGGGAACTTCCCTCATGGCGACGACGCCCGGGAGGCCGTTCACCTGCTGTGCGCCGACGAGGACCCCGCTAGCCACGCGACGGGCGTGCTGGGGGGCCTGTGTGCCAACGATAGCCGGGCCGCCGCCGCGCTCGCCGTACCGTTCCTGATCCCCATCGCCGCCGATGCCCATCACGCACACCGTGCCGCTGCCCTCGCCGTGCTTTCCGGTCCGGCCCGAGCTCGGCACTTTGGCGTCGCCTCCCGCGATGAACTCCTGCTCCACCGCAACGATCCTCGGCGCCACGCCCCCGGCGACTATGACGACTACGGCGTCGAGGTGACCGGCTACCCGGCAGGCTGGTCGGTGGCCGCCGCCCGAGCCGCGATCACCGCCGGAACACCCGTACTCCTGCCGCTTCTCAACGACTCCGACCCCACCATCCGTATCGACGCCGCATACGCTCTGGCCACCGCCGCCGACCCCGACCACATGGTCCGAATCGCCCTTGCCACCAGGTTCGCCACCGAGCATGACGCCATGGTCCGCGCCGCCCTGCTCCTCGCCGTCGCCGAGACCGCTCGAGCTCACGTACAGCCGCCGGCCATCTCGTGGTTCCGCGAGCGGTGGCAAGACCGGACAGAGGCCCCCGAAGTCCGCCTGACCGCGACAATCGGCTGGCTCTGCCTCACGGACGAACCCGCACCCGAGGACCTGCACCAGACCATCGACACCTTCGCCACAGAAGAACGCGCGCACGCCATGGACACCCTGCCGTGGATGTACGCCGCCGCCGGAACCGGTGAACCGGGACTCTCGCGCTGTATCCGCTGCATGATCCACCCCGAAAAGCCCGAACCGTTCGACGACACCTGGACCTTCTTGCTCTGAGCGACCGGCCTCGGCCCCGCTTGCGCATCGAAGTTGTCTACCGGGGCCGGGGAGGGTTCCCGCGTCCGGGCGAGCCGTTCGAGCCTCGGGGAAGCTGCCAGAGAAGCCGTGGTGGCGGGCTGTGTCCCATCCGATCGCTCACCCGTGGCGTAGGCCCCAACCGGTCGAGGCTCCTGCCGAAGTCCCCAAGCGTGATCTCGACCTTGGGTGGTCGGTGACGGCGAGCGAGGATGACCTCGATGGGATCGTGCGCCTACTGGCCCGTCTTCCGGGCGAGGAGCGCGACCGCTTGGTGCGTGCGCTGGACGGTGCGCCTCGCCGGGAGTGTTCGGCAGGTGCCCAGCAGTTCAGGCCCTTGCCGACGTTAGAGGGCCGCACCCAGTTGTTGTCCGAACACGCATCATGGGCAGCTGAGACAGCGGGCGCGCGGAGCTGCCGATCATCTTGGCTGTGTCGGCAGGGTTCTCGGTCTCCTCGGCAGAAGCGAGGGACGTGAGCAGGCCAAAGTCAATGGTCCCCCCCAGCGGGGCGGGTGTAGGAAGATTCGGTACAGGGAAACGGGAAAGCCCCGGCGGGGTGCCGGGGCGCGGTGCGTCAGCCCTGGTGTGTTTCTCCGAACTCGGCCGCAACGTACTCCCGCGAGGGGAACATGAGCGGCTTGACGCGCACACCGGATGCATGTACCTCATCCAAGGTGTCCAGAGTCAGTCCACATGTGAAGCACTTGAGGGATCGGGGAACCATCAAGAGCGCGTTGGGCGACTCAGCTTGTTCGTCGAAGAAGACCGAGGCTTTGCTTGTGCACGCGGGACAGTCGGTTCCCACAAGACGTAGGACAACCCTTCGACCATCATCAAGCGTGACAGGGAGTTCCTCGTTGTACGGGGACATCTGAGCCCGCACGATGAGATCCCTGGCCTCGTCAGGGAGGCCCTCGAAGCGATCGTTGAACCTGTGGAGTGCCTGGCTGATGCGGACCTGCACGTCGCGATGGACCTTGGATGCGGCCTGGTCGATCGCCACGCGTGCGGACTCGGTCCACCGCTCCCAGAAGGAGTTCAGGGGCTGATCCAATTCCTCATGGAGGGCTGCAACGGCTGCCGCAAGCGTCGAGAGCAATCCCTTGGCCTGGTTGCCAGTCGAGGCGTGGGCGACGCCGTTGCGCAGGTCGATCAGGAGGTCCAACGTCCGGTCGACGGGGAGGACATTCAGCGTGCGTAGGCGGGCGATGGCCTCTGCGGCGCCGATCGTGCGGACCTTGCTGGCGACGCGATGTCCGCCGAGATGAAACAGCATCTCCGCGCTGCCCTTCATCTCCGCGATGTAGATCGGGTTCTTTGAGACCAGGACGGCCTTACATAGGCGCTCTACAGAAACTCCGGCATGGAGGGCGAATTCGTCGTATTCTCCTCGCGCATGGTCGTCCATGGCCTTGTGCGCTGACTTCTTTGCGCCGGCCCAGAAGCTCTCGAAGGTGAGGGAATCGTCCATAGGAGGACGATAACGGCCGATGCACTACAGGGGCGATCGAGTTCCGGAAGCCCCCGCCGGTCTGGTCGACCCTCGTTTTGGCACGTGTGGTGCTGGAGAGTTGCCTGTTCGTCGACTACCTCTGAAGATCCCTCGGATCTCTGGCACGCTTCGGCTGGCAGGTCCGCGAACTCACCCTCGGCCGAGCAACACAGGACGGACCCGCGTTACCACTCGTTGCTGTTGCCCTCGGCGATCCGCAGGATCTGGCTGGCGAGTCGCTGCACCACGTCGCTGTATCGCTCGCTGCCAAACTCGTCGGCCGCAGAGACCGCTGGGAACATCTGCTTGATGAGATCTGCGACCAACCCCGCAGGGAACCAATCCGGCAATTCCGAGATTCGCTGGAATGTCCGAGTTGCATCGGTTCCGTCACGGCTGAAGGTCTCACCCCACTGCCCCATCGCTTCGATCATCGCCGGCAGCAGGTCTGGGTTTCCCTCAAGTGCTGTCTCCAGGGTCTCTCGAACTCTCCGCCGTGGCTGGCACCCGCAGTCCATGCAAGCAGCCGTCGTGCGTAATTGCTGTTGTCCGCCCAGGCAGTGGGAGCCTTCCAGTCTTCAGCCAGCAGGAGTTTCGTGGCTTCGGCGGCTGCCGCATCCTGCAGTTCCTCGCGACCCTGCTGTTTCGCGATGGTGCCGAGATGCTGGAGCAGAACAACCGAGGCAGCCAGAGGCGTCTGCTCGCTGGCCTGACGAATGAGGGCACGGTAGGTGGTCTCGTCGGCATTGCGGGCCACAGTCGCCGCACGCCGGGCCGTAACGTCTAGCCCCATCGCCGTCAGCGATGGCACGGGGGGAAGAGCGTTCGCCAAAGGCAGCGCCTCGATCAGGCGTGCGTACAGCGCCGCGTCGTAGTCACGGTGCTTCACCCGGCCCCAGGGGCCTGCCGATTCCAGTAGTTCCCAGTGCTCCCGCACCGCACGCTGTTGGTCTGTTTCGACCGGTCCAGAGACGGCGAGGGTCGGCTCGGGCGGGGAGACTGTCCGGTCCCCTCGCCAGGCGGCGCTCAGGGCCGCTGAGGCGCGCTGCAGCTCGGCGACCGCGTCCGGCCATGCCTGGTCGTCCTCGGACGGCGGCCGTCCTGGCCATCGATCTGCTGCGGCAATCAGTTCTTCGACCCGTCGTTCCACCCAGTCGCACCACGGCCCGAGACTCTGGTCGGCGGCAGATACGGCGTGGAGCTCGGCAACGACCTCTACGGCCAAGGGTTCTAGTTCGGCCTGGCTCGCGGCGAGAGCTCCATTCAGCGCATCCTCGTAGGGCTTGGTCTCTGCCCTGGACGGCTCGACGGTCAGGCGGTCCCCATCCAGATCGAAGACGGGCATCGTCCTGTTCATGTGGAGACGCAATGCCTGCCAATCCTGAGCCGCTTGATGCGCGAGGCGACGTCGCTGGCGACCGACGCTCACCATCTTCCCTACCGCCCGGGCCGCCGCCACGACCGTCGTCGCACTGGCCGTGGCGACGCTCAGCGGAAGCGGGTCGAAGGAGAGCACGGAGGCTTCCGCGACTTCATCGTTGTTCAGGTGCCACGACCGCTGAATCTGGTCGTGCTCGGCCAGTTGCGCCGCCTTCCACTCCTGCAGCATCTCCGGAGGGAACCGGGCGGCGTTTTCATCGATCTCATACGAGTGCTCGATGCATAGCAGGAGCAGGTTCTCCCCGCTGCGGTTCACCTCGTCTGACATGCCGGCGTTCCATCGGGGGCCACCCTCCCTGCGAGCGTGGATGTGCGCGACGCGGCTGTTGAGGGTCCGATCGCCGGTCTCGTTGTCCAACCGGAACAAGGGGCGCTGACAGTCCGGCTTGCCGCAGCGGAAAGCGGTTCCGTACAGCTGTTTCACTGTTGCGTCTGTCGGCGCGGGATGTTCTACCGGGCGACGATTCGGGTTCCCACCTGTCACCGAGGCATTGTGCCCCATGTGGCGACGGGCAGCGGCAACTTCCGCGCACCAAGCCCTTGGCTCGGTATGCAGACACGGCCAGCGTCTCACGTGCAGTTCATTGAGAGTGCGGCCTGGGGTGGGGCAGGCGGGTGCCTGCCCCACCCCAGGTACGTGATCACTGATGCTTTGACTGGCTGAGCGAGGCTGTTGCGGCTCGGTCGAAGGGCAGGTCCTTCAAGGGAAGTAGGTGTTTCGTCAACTCTGGCACCGCCTTCGCCAGGCAGTCCATGGCAATTCCCAGGGCCTGTCGGTGCTCTCGCGCGAAGAGGTGATCGAACGCCGGCGCCTTCCAAGCGTCGCCGCCGAGTAGGGCGTCGAAAACCGCCAGGTCGATGGTCTGCGGCAGCTGGCGGGCGATTGGACTTCGGCGTCGCAGACGTTCGGCGAGGTCCATGAAGTTGACCAGCCACACTGGTGTCTGTGACATCGCGTCGCGGACGGAGGGGACAGGGCGCTCAATCGCGGGTGCACCTGCCGACCGGTACGCCTGATGAATGGTTACGAGCTCCTCACGGAGCAAGGCGTCGGCCATCTCCGCCACTCGCAAGATCTGGCGGTCGTGAGGATCTCCGGTGTTCAGCCCCTGCTCGATCTCTCGTCGCGTCCCCTCGGACCCCACCGTGTCGGTCCGGCCGCCGGCGCGTAGGGCTGCGGATACCAGCGCTTGGAGAACGTGACCGGCCAACAGCTTGGCCAAAGGGTTGGGTAGAACTGTCCCGGTGCGTGTCACCTCGTTCAGGGTCAGCAGCGCTCCTAGGACTCTGTGAGGATCAGCCAGGAGTGCGTCGTGTCTGAGGAAGGAGACGAGCCCTGATGGGAGATCTCCGATCTTCTTGAGCTGCTGGTCCGCGGCAGCGCTCTCCTCCTTGAAGGCGGTCTCCCCGATGGTGGCGAAGTGCTGCGGTACGTGTTCTAGGACCTGCTCGCGACGCTCCAGCTCCGAGCTGGCAAACAGGTCAACCCCGATGTGGCGCGCTACCCCGCGGCCGGCCTCAGTGACGGTTTGGCGAACGAGCGCCGAGCGGTCCGCACCGACGAGGGCCTGCAGCCCCCGCAACCACAAGAGGCGGTCCTGCTCCCCGCTCTGTCCGCGGGTGGACTTGCACTCGCTGATGCCGATGTGGGGACGGAGTCTTGAGTCGAAGTCGATCGACAGCACGTCGACGTCCGTTACCGTACGCGGCCGCCCTCCGACGCTCTGCGTGACAGGGTGACGTACGCGGACGAGTGCGCCATCCGCGAACTCCGCTCGGGCGAACCGGCGTTCCAGTTCGTCGCCCTTTTCCTTTCCAGCCCTACCGGTCATAGCGTCGCCGCCCCATTTCCTGTCGCAGTGCGGCGAGAATATCTTGCGAAGCGCTGGGGCTGGGGGCTGCTTCCTTAGGGGACTGGACCAGGCGTCGTGCACGTTCCGCTTCAGGGTGGCGGTAGCCGCGCTGTCCTTGGAGGGCACCCGACGTGGTGTTTCCGTCTGCGCTGTCCTCAAGGTAGGTGATGGCCTCCTCGGCGACGTCTGCCTGCAGGAGGACGAACTTCTTGAACCTGTATGCCGGCTCAACGCGGACAATTCCGGCAGTTTCGAGCATGGAGTAGTCGGTGCCGATGTTGGATGCGTCCCCTGCCTCGCCGTTTCGTACCAGCTTTCGCAGGAAGGAAGTTGGAGCGAAGAGCCGGTTACTGGCGAATCGTCGAGCGAACACCATGGAGCCGATGAGTTGACGCACGTGCCCGGACGGGTCGGCTCCCGTCGGGGCGTCGAACACGGATCGCCCCATGTGCGGAGAGAAGAGGAATGCTCGCTCCTGGCCTCCGAGCGTGGTGACGATAGATCGCAGCAGAAGTCCTTGGGAGACGGCGTAGTCCACCCACTTCCGTTCTCCGGACTGGATCTCGTCCTCAGGCATTCCAGCCGTCGCAGCCACCTCCTCCAGAACTCCGCTCAGTGCCGCTCGTACGGCCCCATTCTCGGCCTGCAAAGCGGCATGAGAATGATCTTTGTCAACTGCCCAGACATTGGGGTTGAAGAGCACCTCGTCCCCGTCGGCGCTCCGCTGACGAGTGCAGAGGTGCAGGGATTCAAGGTTTTCGATTGCCCGGACGGTGAGCTCTTCGGGTCCGAGCGTCGCGCACTCCTCCTTTGCCGTCGAAATGGTGATCGGCATGATGGTGGTTATGCGGAGAATCGTGAGAGCCGTCATCTCAAGCGGTTCAGGCATGACGTTACTGAGAACGCTGTCGGCACGTTGGTAGAGATCGTCGACAGGCGGAATTTTCTCGGACACCACCTTGATGGCGCCCTCATGGTCGCGCTCAAGGTCGACAAGGCCCAGCACCTCAAGCGTGGGAAGGAACTCCCTACGGATCTCTCGTTTGCTGATGCCGGCGCTGACCCCAAGGGCCTCGACACGCTCGGGTGAGCTGACACCGCTGCCCCGTAGCCGGAGAGCGAGCTCAAAGATCCGGCCCGCGAACTCAAGCTGGGCCAGATCAGCCTTGGGCTGGCTGGCCCCGTAAGTGCTCAGGTGTCGTGACATGCCGACAAGAAGTTCTGCGGTTGGTAGCAACGGAGTCTCCAGGAGGGCAGCGACAAGTCCACAGCATCGTTGTGGTCCGGCGGCCGGGTGACCTCAGCCGCAGTCCATGGTGCGCCTCACCCTGCCCGGATAGTCTTCCTTTCGGAAGATCCGATCTCTGTCTGCGTGATGATCAGGACCCTGGCGTCGGTGGTGAAGGTCAGGGGCGCGTGCCGCCAGATCGGTTGGGGTTTCTGGCGAAGCCAGGGCCCGCATGTCGAGGGGCGACTGCTTGCCGGGGCCGACGGTCGGGATCACCGTGTCAGTGCGGCCCTGTCGCCAGCTCGCCAACCGTGTCCAGAACGCTTTCGCGGCCCTTGGAACGCCCCTGACGCAGGACCAGGAAGCCGCGTCGTTGGTCGCGACGACCGCATGCTTGAACATATGCGAAGGGAGGACCCGGGGCCCGGCGGAGTGGATGTCGCCGCTACGGGAGGTCCCCTGTGGTGCGTGAGGGGGGAGACCGCGACGAAGTGCATTGGGGGCTCTCTATGGGCATCCGCGGCGGTCACCGAGCGGGTGATCAAGAGTGGCGCGCCGACTCGGCGGCACGACCTGAAGGCCAACGCAATAGTATTTTCTGAGAAGTGATTGAGCGTCATATTGCCGGACATCCACATGACCCCCGCCGAAGGCATGCGCGCCCACCTGGACCTCCAGGGCGGCCGCCCGCACGGGGTGCTGCTCCCGATCCACTGGGGCACGTTCAACCTGGCGCCGCACGCCTGGGCGGAGCCGGGCGAGTGGACGAAGGACGCCGGTGAGGAGGCGGAACAGCCGGTGGCGTTCCCCCGCCCGGGCGAACCGTTCGAGCCGGCCGGGATCCTCCCCGTGGAGCCCTGGTGGCGGCCACTGTCTCCCGCGCTCGCCCACCCGTGGCGTCTCTCCGGGGAGCAGACCGGTTCCGGCCGCGGCCCAGCCCCTGCGGCGCGGGGCGACCTCGACCTCGCGGGGGAGCGCTGACCGCGCGCAGGACGTAGGGCTGAGGGCCGCCGCCGGTTCGACCGACGGCGGCCCTCAGGCCCTGGCCGACTCAGCCGAGCCGGGACACCGCGTAGACCTCGATCGCGTCCCGCTGGTACTCCGCCAGCCCCGGGGCGATGGCCTCGTACGCCGCGCGCCAGGCCTCGTTCTCCACGCAGGAGCGCCCGATCGCCCGGTACTCGTCGGCGGACACGACGTGCAGGGACGTGAGCGCCCGGTACTGCGCGTCGATCTCGGCCTGCACGGGCTTCGCGTCCGCCGGGGCGCCGTCGGCCATGTGCTCGGCCAGGCGGATCATCAGCGCCGTGCGCTCGCGCTGTCCGGCCTCGACCTCGGCCGGGGTCATGGCGGCCGCCCGTCGGCCGGCCTCCTCGGCGAGCGCGGGGAAGTCGAGCAGATTGCCCTCGTACTGGGATGGCTGGATGCCCTCGAACAGGTTCTCCGGTCGGTTGATCGCGGTCATGGGCCTGCCGTCCTTTCTGGACTGCTCCAGCTCGGCGATCGTGCGGGAGACGGTCCCGGCCAGCGCGTCCAGCCGGTCCCGCTCGGCGAGCAGCCGCCGGTGGTGGCCTCGCAGGGCCTCCACCGTGTCGACCTGGTCGGCGAGGACTCTGCCGATCTCCGGCAGCCCGACGCCCAGTTCCCGCAGCACGAGGATCTGTTGCAGCAGCAGAAGCTGGTGCTCCTCGTAGTAGCGGTGGCCGTTGGAGCCGATCCGGGCCGGCGGCAGCAGGCCGATCTCGTCGTAGTGCCGCAGTGTCCGGGCGGTCACCCCCGACATACGGGCGACCTCGGAGATCGGCCAGTCCATCGCCACGTCCTCACTCCCTCACGGGCACTCCCTCACGAGCGCCGCACCAGGGCCGGTCTCTCCGGCCCCGGTCAGGACCGTAGAAGCTGCCGCAACGGCAACTTCAAGCCCGGATCCGCTCCGGACCGACGCCGGCCGGGCTCAGCACTTGCCCTCCTCGACGGCGATGGAGAGGCTGACCTCGACACTCGTCATTCCCGGCTCGGGTTCCGGCGGTGACACGCGCAGACAGAACGTGGTGTCGACGTCCTCCGCTGTGACCTCGAACAGGTCGACGGCGGGATCCGCGTCCTTGTCGTAGGGGTCGTCCGCGTCCTCGACGCGCAGGCCGCCGGTAGAGGGGCCCTTGCCGCTCTTCTCCAGGGCGTCGCGGATCAGGCCGCCGTAATCGCCGGTCCATGCGCCGAGCGTTTGCGGCGATGCCTCCAGGTCCCGGACGGCCACGTTCACGGCGTCGCGCAACTCGCCCTCGCTCCAGGAACTGCTCGCGTGCAGGGAGTACATGAAAATGGCGGCGAACAGCAAGGACCCGATGATGAGGCCCGCCCCGATCGGATTCCTCGGGTTGTAGACATAGCGACTTGTTCCCCAGTTCGAGCGGACGAATATCGGCTCGTCATCATGGCCCTTGCTCATGTCCAGGAGCCTAGTTGTCGCCTGAACGCGCAACGAACGTTGCCCCGTACGCGTCTCATCGGGCATGAACGATCTTCCTGAGAGCCCCGTCGGCCCCGTCGGCTCCGGCGACTCCGGTGACTCCGAGGACGCGGAAGTGCGGCCCGGACCCTTCTGGCGCCATGCGCTCTGGGGCGTGGCCGTCACCGCCGCCGGAGTGGGACTGGGATGGGCGGGCGCGCTCTTCCGCATCGGGCCGGAGGAGTTCGGCCTGCCGCCCGCCGCTCCGGGAGCGCTCCTGCCCTATCTGCTCGCCTGGACCGCGATCGGTCTGGCCCTGGCCGCCGTCCTGCGGTCCGTGGCCGCCAAGGTGCCCGTGTACGAACCGGAGAAGGTCGCCATCGGTGTCGTCCTGATCGGTACGCGGCTCTCCCTCGGCTGGCGCCCGGAGCCTCTCGAAGTCGCCGGTCTCGCGGCCGCCGGGCTGCTGCTCGTGGCCGTCTGGTGCGCCGTCGCCCTGCGCGGGGCGGCCGTCGTACGGCGGAGCCAGGAGGTCTCCCGCGCCCAGGGAACCGCATAGGACACGCCGACGCCGGAGACCGGGGGACAGGCCCGGCGCGCGGGGCACACTGGGGCAGCCCTCCGCATTTCCGTACGAGAAGGAGCTCCCCGTGGCACTCACCCGTGAAGAGCGCGAACAGTTCCTCGCCGAACCCCATGTCGCCGCCCTGGCCGTCGCGTCGGGGAACGGTGACCGGGCCCCGCTCAGCGTCCCGATCTGGTACGAGTACGAAGCGGGCGGCGACGTCCGCATCCTCACCGGCCGCACCTCGCGCAAGGCCGAACTCATCGCCACCGCAGGCCGGTTCACGCTGCTCGTCGACCGGCTGGAGCCGACTATCCGGTACGTCTCGGTCGAGGGACCCGTCGTCGACACCCGCCCCGCCACCCGCGCCGACCTGGAGCATGTGTCGGCGCGCTACCTCCCGGCCGAGAAGGTCGCCGGGTACGTGGAGTTCGCCTGGGAGAACCACGGCGAGCAGGTCGTGATCACCCTGCGCCCCGAACGCTGGGTGAGCTCGGACCTCGGCCAGGTCTGAGCCCCGGCCGGGAGCGGCGGGCTGCCGGGAAACAAGTCGTGCGGCACCGGGGCGCGTTGGTAGGAAGGGGTGATGGACACCACCGATGCACTGGATCCCCTGGGCAGTCTCATCGCCGAGCGTGCCTGCGAGCGGCTGATCGTCGAGTTCGTCCGCCGGCTCGATCTGGGTGAACCCGGCGATGTGGCCGACCTGTTCACCCCGGACGGGGTGTGGGAGTGGGCCGAGGGGGACCGGCGGATCGAGGGCCGGGACGCCCTGCGCGCCTACTTCGCCGGCCGTCCCGCCGACCGGCTCTCGCGCCGCCTGTGCACCAACATCCTGGTGACCCTGACGTCCGCCTCGACCGCGACCGCGAGCACGTACTTCACGACGTACCGCGTGGACGGCCACACCGGCGGCATGCTGCCGCCGCGCATCCCCGTGCAGGTCGGGCGTTACGAGGACACCTTCCGGGAGGTCGACGGCCGGTGGCTTCTCACCGCGCGGGAGCTCTTCCTCGACTTCGCCGGGCCGACCGAACGGCTGAGCCCGGCGGACGCCCCCACCGGGTCCTGACACCCGCGCCCCTGCCCGCACGCCGGTGCCCGGCAGGCGGACCTGCCGGGCACCGGGCGTCGTACGGGAGGGTGTACCAGAGGCGTCAGGCCGCCGGGGCCGGGAAGGTCGGGTACTCCACGCCGGAGACGTGCTGGACGACCCGGATGACCTGGCACGAGTAGCCGAACTCGTTGTCGTACCAGAGGTAGAGGATCGCGTTGTCGCCGTCGACCTTGGTCGCGCCCGCGTCGACGATCGAGGCGTGGCGCGAGCCGATGAAGTCGCTGGAGACCGCGTCGGGCGCGCTGATGAAGTCGATCTGGCGCTTGAGCGGCGAGGCCAGCGACACATTGCGGAGGTAGTCGAGGACCTCCTCGCGGGTCGTCTCGCGCTCCAGCCGCAGGCTGAGGATGGCGATCGAGACGTCCGGCACCGGGACGCGGATCGAGCTGCCGGTGATCGGTGCCTTCAGCTCGGGCAGCGCCTTGGCCACGGCCGACGCGGCCCCGGTCTCGGTGATGACCATGTTGAGCGCCGCCGAACGGCCACGACGGTCGGAACCGTGGTAGTTGTCCAGCAGGTTCTGGTCGTTGGTGTACGAGTGGACGGTCTCCACGTGCCCGCGCAGAACGCCGTACTCGTCCGCCATCGCCTTCAGCGGCGGGACGATCGCGTTGGTCGTGCAGGACGCGCAGGACAGGATCTGCTCGTCCGGCTTGACCGTGTCGTGGTTGACGCCGTGCACGATGTTCGGGACGTCGCCCTTGCCCGGCGCGGTGAGCACGACCTTGGCGATGCCCGGCTGGAGGTGCTTGGAGAGGCCCTCGCGGTCCCGCCACCGGCCGGTGTTGTCGATCAGGATGGCGTCCTTGACGCCGTACGCCGTGTAGTCGACCGTCGTCGGGTCGTCCGAGTAGATCACCTGGATCTCGTTGCCGTTGGCGATGATCTTGTTGTTCGCCTCGTCGACGGTGATCGTGCCCTGAAACTGGCCGTGGATCGAGTCGCGCCGCAGCAGCGAGGCGCGCTTGACGATGTCCTGGCCGGAGCCCTTGCGGACGACGATGGCCCGCAGGCGCAGGCCGTTGCCCGAACCGGCCTTCTCGATGAGCAGGCGGGCGATGAGCCGGCCGATGCGGCCGAAGCCGTAGAGCACCACGTCACGCGAGGCGCGGCGCTCGATCTTGTTGTCGCCGGTCGCCCCGGCGACGGCCTCCGCGGTGAACTCCTCGACGGAGAGTCCGCGGCCGTCGGCCCGGTAGGTGGCGGCCAGCATGCCTATGTCGATCTGGGACGGGCCGAGATCGAGCGTCGTCAGAGCCTTGAGGAAGGGCATCGTCTCGGTGACCGAGAGCTCCTCGCCCGCGATCTGCCGGGCGAAGCGGTGGGTCTTGAGGATGCTGACCACCGACTTGTTCACCAGGGAGCGGCTGTGCAGCAGGACGTTGACGTCCTGCTCGCGGTGCAGCTTCCCGATGATCGGGATCATCGACTCCGCGATCTCCTCGCGGTGCATCCAGTTGGTGAACGAGTCGTCATTGACAGTCACAAGTTTATCTTTCGAGCTAGGCGGCGCTCATATGGTAACCGGCCGCCTTCCCGCCCCTTCGGGGGGTGCCCTACCTGCGGGTAAACCCTGGGCCAAAGCTACGCAATCGGGCGCGCGTGCGAGGGCTCATACCAGAGTGGGACGGATGGCGGGCAAGTTCGACAACTGCCCGTCGCGCATACGTCATTGACGACTACCGTGTGTGCCCGGTGATCAACGGTGGGCTCATGACGTTCGGGCCTGCCCGACCGATGACCCGCGCCTGACCGACCACCGTAGGGGCCACCGCATGGACGCCGGCACGACCGCCGATCCCCGGTGCCCCCTGTACCGAGGACGCTGATGTCTCAACTTCGCGCACCCGACGCGCGACCGGACCGCCGTGAGGGCGGGCGGCACGGCCGCCCCGGCACGCGCGGCCACTCGGCCCCGAGCAGGCCGCGCGCCGCAGGGCCTTCCCCCGACGCCCGCATCCGCCCCCAGCTGCTGCGGACCGCGCTGCTCCCGGCCGTCGCCGCGGTGCTCAGCGGCGCCGCGGCCGTGATCTTCACCGTCCGCGCCGGAGGCGTCGGCTCCTCGCCCAGCCTCTGGGCGGCGCTCGGCGGATCGGGCGCCCTGGCGGTCGCCGCCGTCGCGGCCGCCTACCTCGGCGCCAACCGCGTGGCGGGCCAGGTGCTCGACCGGGCCCTCACGCTCCGGCGCGCCAGCGCCCAGGGGCAGGCCGAGCTGCAACGCGTGGTGGAACAGCTCCGCAACGGGGAGACTGTCACCGCGCGGCGGCCCGCACCGCCCCCCACGCCCGGGTCCGACGCCTTCGACCTGCTCGGACAGGAGATGGCCCGGGCCCAGGAAGCCTCGATCGCCGCCGTCGTCCAGGCCTCCCAGCTCTTCAGCAGCGCCGGCAACGAACAGAAGGTCGAGGTCTTCGTCAACCTCGCGCGACGGCTGCAATCCCTCGTCCACCGCGAGATCCAGATCCTCGACGAGCTGGAGCACGAGGTCGAGGACCCCGACCTCCTCAAGGGCCTCTTCCACGTCGACCACCTCGCCACCCGGATCCGCCGCCACGCGGAGAACCTCGCCGTGCTCGGCGGTGCCGTCTCCCGGCGCCAGTGGAGCAACCCCGTCACCATGACCGAGGTGCTCCGCTCGGCCATCGCCGAGGTCGAGCAGTACCCCCGGGTCAAGCTGGTCCCGCCGATGGACGGCACCCTGCGCGGCCACGCCGTCGCCGACGTCATCCACCTGCTCGCCGAGCTGGTCGAGAACGCCACGGTGTTCTCCGCCCCCCACACCCAGGTGCTGCTGCGCGTCCAGCAGGTCACCGCCGGGCTCGCCCTGGAGGTGGAGGACCGCGGCCTGGGGATGCCGGACCACGAGCAGAAGCGGATGAACGCCCTGCTCTCCGACCCCGACCGGGTCAACGTCGCCCATCTGCTCCAGGACGGCCGGATCGGCCTGTTCGTCGTCTCGGCCCTCGCCCGCCGCCACGGCATCGCCGTCCGTCTCCAGAGCAACATCTACGGCGGTACGCAGGCGGTGCTGGTCCTTCCGCAGTCGCTGCTCGGGACCGACCCCGACGCGCCGCCGTCGCCCGACGCCGTGCCCGCACCGCCCCCCGGGGCCGTGCACCGGCCGCCCGTCGAGGCCGGGACCCCCGCCGCCCCACCGCAGAACGGCACCCCGCGGACCGCGGCGCCGGCCCCGGCCCCGACGCCCGGGAACCGGGCGCCCATGCCGAAGGCCTCCGGGGCCCCGGCGTCCATGGACCAGGCGTCCCCGCCCCCCACGCCCCGGGAC
>NZ_LZRD01000003.1 GCF_001687325.1 Streptomyces sp. PTY087I2
CGGCCCCGGCGACGGCCTGCCCGGCGCCCGGATCCGGGTCGACCGGCTCCGCGACCCCGTCCGCACCCCGGTCCCGCCCGGAGCGCCCCCGGCCCCGTCCGCCGTGGCCTTCGCGGCTTGCCGGGCCTGGGTCCCCCTCGGCCGCCGCACCGCCGAAGCGGGCGCCGCGCGGGGCGGGCACGCGGGAACGTTCGGGTTCGGGCGGCCCGGGGAGGGGCGAGGGGGCGTATGCGGCGGCCTCTTCATCATCGACATCCAGCCCGGCGAACCGTGCGCCACGGGGCTTCTTGCGCCGGGGGGTGGGGGCGGGGGCGGGCGGGCCGCTGGAGGGCTGGGGCGTTCGGTGGGGCTCGGTGGGGCTGGAGGTCTCAACGGCCCTGCGAGGCTCGGCGGGCCCGGAGGGGGCGGTGGGTCCGTGGGGCTCGGTGGGCCTGGAGTCCTCGGGGTCCCCGACAGCCCCGAGAGGCCCGGTGGACCCATAGGACGCGGCGGCCCCGGTGGGCCCGAAGGCTCCGTAGGGCTGGGCGGGCCCATGGGGCTCGGCGGCCCATGAAGGCTCGGCGGGCCCGGAGGGGGCAGTGTCCGCGTAGGGCCCGGCGGCAAGGCCGGCCGGAGGCTCGGAAGCCTCGGGGTCCCAGGTCTCGGGGGCCTCCGGGGCGAAAGCCCCGGCGGGGCCGCCCCGAGCGGTGTCATCGGTCCACACCGGTTCGCCCTCCGTCCCCGGACCCCGGCCGTACGGGTGCCCGGCCACCGCCTCCCCGGCCTCGGCCTCCGCGCGCGGCTGCGGGACTCTGCCCGCCCCGGCGGACCTGGCGGCGGAGGTCGCGGCCCCGGCGGACCCGGCCGCTCCGGCGGAACCAGCTCCCCCGGCAGCCTCCGTGAACCCGGCGGGCCCGGAGGCCGTGGCCCCCGCGGGCCCAGAGGCCCCCGCCCCGCCCGCCCCCGCGCGCCGCCCCTCCCCGTCCTCCGAGCGCAGCCAGCCCTCGGGGGCCGCCACCGCCGCCAGCCGCTTGCGGAGCTCCGTGCAGCGGGCGGTGGCCCGTTCGTGGTCGTCGCGGGCCCAGGCCAGCGCGTCCGGGTCGGACGGGGCCGGGGCGCGCAGGCGCTCCGCCGCCCG
This sequence comes from Streptomyces sp. PTY087I2, assembly GCF_001687325.1. Taxonomy (GTDB): domain Bacteria; phylum Actinomycetota; class Actinomycetes; order Streptomycetales; family Streptomycetaceae; genus Streptomyces. The sequence continues at coordinate 1,118 of NZ_LZRD01000003.1, forward strand.
GTGCTGTTCGCGGACCATCAACTCCAGGCGGTGGACGAGCTCCTGGCGGCCGCCGGGTCGCCGGTCGTGGGCGGCGGCGGACGCGGAGTAGAGCGCGGCGGCGCGGACCGAGACCTGCTCGGCGAACCGCGTGCCGTGCAGGGCCGCGAGATCCGCGAGCAGCGACTCCACCACGTCCCAGGGCGGGATCTCCACCCCGTCGAGGCAGGACCGCATGCCCGCCGGGTCGCGCCGGGCGAAGACCCCGTACCAGCCCCGCCCGGGGTCGAGGCGCGCCACCAGATCCCGCAGGTACTGCGCGAACGCCCCTACTTCGTACGCCTGCTGATGCACCGTCATCGTCGCCCTCGCCGACCGCCGACCGTCGACTGGAGCCTTCCAGTCCGGAGGCATTCGACCGCAGCCGTGTTACAGCGCGGCTACGCGCAGCTTTCGGGCGCGCTGCGGCGGGAGCACGGCCGCCGGGCCGCGCGCCCCCCCGGAACGAGGAGGCCCGGAAGGCTCGGAACGCTCAGAAAGTGATGGCGATCCCGGTGTGCGGCCGCTTGCCGAGCCGGGCGATCGTGGCGGGCCAGTCGACGAGCCAGAACTTCCACGTGTACTTGCGGGCCAGCAGTTTGCGCGCCGCGCGAGTGCCGTCCTCGTCGAGGAGCCTGGCCTCGCCCTCGGCGCTGGGGGCGCCGTCGGCGATCCTGCCGCGTACGTCGCAGACGGTGACCACGACCTTGCCGTTGTTGCGCAGCCGCTTCACCTTCCACGAGTCGGAGCGGGTCCAGACGTACAGCACATCCCCCTCGGCGGCGGCCCAGACGGGCGTCGCGACGGGCGTGCCGTTCTTCCGGTACGTGGTCAGGCTGACGTACTCGCTGCGCGCGAAGTCCTGGAGAGTCACGGGCGTGACCCTACGCCCTGCCCGTTACACCCGCCGCGCCGCTACGCGATCAGCGGCGCCGCGCCCGGCACCGGAGTCGGCACCGCGGCCCGCACCTCGGCCGGCTCCGCCGCGCAGCTGCCGAGGATCTCGTCGAGCGAGAGGCCCAGCGCACCGGCGAGGGCCGCCACGGTGAAGAAGGCGGGCGTCGGGGCGCGGCCGGTCTCGATCTTCCGGAGGGTCTCCGCGGAGATTCCGGCGCTCGCGGCGACGGCGGCCATGCTGCGCTCCCCGCGCGCCGCACGGAGTAGCGCGCCGAGCCGTTCGCCGCGCAGGCGCTCTTCGGGGGTGAGTGGGGTGCGGACCATGGGCCCATCCTACTACGGGATGCGATTTCTATACCGTTATTACTATACCGATTCGACCGGTATAGTAATGGGCATGGTGCACATCAAGACGGACACACAGATGAACGCGATGCGCGAGGCCGGCCGGGTCGTCGCGCAGATCCTGACCCGGGCGCGGGAGATCGCGGCGGTCGGCGTGACGCCCCGACAGCTGGACGAGGCGGCCCGCGAGGTGCTGAGCAAGGCCAAAGCCGCCTCCCCCTTCCTGAACTACAAGCCGCACTTCGCGCCCACCCCGTTCCCCGCCGTCATCTGCGTCTCGGTCAACGACGCGGTCGTCCACGGCATCCCGTCCGCCGAGCCGCTGCGGGACGGGGACCTGGTCAGCGTGGACGCGGGCGCCCTCCTCGACGGCTGGGCCGGCGACTCGGCGATCAGTTTCACCGTGGGCGAGGCCCGCCCGGAGGACACCCGGCTCATCGCCACCGCGAACGAGGCCCTGGCGGCGGGGATCGACGCGGCCGTGGTCGGCAACCGGATCGGCGACATCGCCCACGCGATCGGCACGGTCTGCCGCGACGCGGGCTACGGCATCCTGGAGGGCTACGGCGGCCACGGCATCGGCCGGTCCATGCACGAGGACCCCTCCGTGCCGAACGAGGGACGGCCGGGGCGCGGCATGACGCTGCGGCACGGAATGGTCCTGGCGATCGAGCCGATGCTGCTCGCCGGGGGCCTCGACGAGTTCCGCCACGACCCCGACGGCTGGACGCTGCGGACGACGGACGGCAGCCGGGCCTCGCACGCCGAGCACACGGTGGCGATCACGAACGACGGCCCGCGCGTCCTGACCGCGCTCTGAGCGCCCCTCCAGGCAACCCCGGACCCCCGGCTACGAGCGCCCGACGAACTCCCTCGCCAGGGCCGCTCCCCGGCTCTGCGCCCGCGCGCGGCTCTCGATCGGGGAGATGCGGGAGTCCTTGAACGCGATGTACGTGACGCCGGACGCGGCGCCCCCGGTCGACGAGTCGGGGTCGATGCCCAGCGCCTTCGCCATGGCGTACGACGCCTCCCCGATGATGCCCGTGGGGCCGGTGTCGCCGATCACTCCGTACCGCACCCGGTCCCGGTACACGACCGCCACCACGCTGCCCCCGGTGAGCCCGGACTTCCGGTAGTCCCACACCTTGCTCGGGCCCGGTACGACCACATGGGGCAGTGCGGCCGAGTCGAGGGGTTCGCCTCGGGAACTCTGGAACGCGGTCTCCGGCAGGAAGTACGGGTCGGTCTTCCGGTTGCAGGCCTTCGTCTTCCGGCCGTCGCAGTCGATGTCCATGTCCGCCTTCCAGAACACGGCGTCCCCTGTGCCGCAGACCGGAACCGTGGCCTTCGCACTACCGCTGTCCGTGCGGTACTTGCCCTTCGAGATCCGGGAACAGGCGCGGACCTCGGCGAGCAGTTCGGCGGCGGTCACCGCGTCCGTCACCTCGTCAGCCTCCGCTTCCGTCTCCTGGCCGGAGGCGGAAGCGGAGGCTGACGCGGGCAGCGCCGTCGCTCCGAGGAGGGCGGCGCCGCAGGCGGCGGATGTCAGGGTGAGCATGCGGGTGCGCATGGTGCGGAAGGACCCTTCCCGTAGGCGAGGGCCCCTGCGGGCCCGTGGCGGCGGCGTCCGGCGCCGCCCCTCCCCGCCTCAGTGCCCGCGGCCCGGACCCGGATGCACCACCATGGCCGAGCCACCGCCCCGGCGCACCTTTTCCGCCGCCGCCAGCCAACGGCCGTCGGGCAGCCGCTGCACCCCGGTGGCGGCGCCGATCTCCGGGTTCTGCTTGAACGCGTGACCGCGCTTCTCCAGCTCCGCGCGGACCGGGCTGTTCCACAGGTCCGGCTCGATCTCGGTCGTCGGCGCGTTGCGCTGGCTGGCGCGCGGCGCGGCGATCGCGTCGACCAGCGGAAGCCCCCGGTCCAGGTGTCCGGTGAGCGACTGGAGCACGGTCGTGATGATCGTGGCCCCGCCCGGCGAGCCGAGGGCCAGCACCGGCTTGCCGTGCTTCAGCACGATGGTCGGCGCCATCGACGAGCGCGGCCGCTTGCCCGGTGCCGGCAGGTTCGGGTCGTGCACCGCCGGGTCGGCGGGGGCGAAGGAGAAGTCGGTCAGCTCGTTGTTGAGCAGGAAGCCGCGCCCGGGCACGGTGATGGCGCTGCCGCCGGTGGACTCGATCGTCAGGGTGTAGGCGACGACGTTGCCCCACTTGTCGGCCGTTGTCAGATGGGTGGTGCTCTCGCCCTCGTACGTCGTCGGCGCGGCCCTGCCGCCACTGCCGCACCGCTCCGGGTTTCGTGGGTCGCCCGGCGCCAGCGGGCTGGTCAGCGCTCTGTCGTCCCGGATCAGGCACTCCCGCGTGTCCGCGAACCGCTGACTCAGCAGTTCCTTCGTCGGTACGTCCTCGAAGGCGGGGTCGCCGACCCAGCGGCCCCGGTCGGCGAACGCGATCCGGCTCGCCTCGATGAGCCGGTGGAGGTACTGGGTCCGGTCGACCCGGGAGAGGTCGGTGGACTCCAGGATGTTGAGGGCCTCACCGACGCTGGTGCCGCCGGACGAGGAGGGGGCCATGCCGTAGACCTCCAGGCCCCGGTAGTTCACCCTGGTCGGGTCCTGGCGCAGGGTGCGGTAGGAGGCCAGGTCCTTGCGGGTGAGGTCGCCGGGACGGACGACCCGGGTGGCGTCCGGGTCGACGGGCGGCTTGCGGACCGTACGGACGATGTCGTCGGCCAACGCGCCCCCGTACAGCTCGTCGACGCCTTCGCGGCCGAGCTTCTCGTACGTACGCGCCAGGTCGGGGTTCTTGAACACCGAGCCGACGACGGGGAGTTCGCCGCCCGGCAGGAAGAGCTTCGCGGAGGCCGGGAAGTCGGCGAACCGGGCCTGGTTGGCGGCCGTCTGCGAGCGGAACGTGTCGTCGACGACGAAGCCGTCCCGGGCCAGGCGTTCGGCCGGTTTCAGCAGCGTACGCAGGGACTTGCTGCCCCACGCGTCCAGCGCCCGGTCCCAGGTGGCCGGGGTGCCGGGCGTACCGACGCCGAGCCCGCTGGTCACCCCCTCCTCGAACGGGATCGGCTTGCCGTTCTCCAGGAACAGGGAGGCGTCCGCGCTGCGCGGGGCGGTCTCGCGGCCGTCGATCGTCTGCACCCGGCGCGTCTTCGCGTCGTAGTGGACGAAGTAGCCACCGCCGCCGATGCCCGCCGAATAGGGCTCCGTCACGCCGAGCGCGGCCGCGGTGGCCACGGCCGCGTCCACCGCGTTGCCTCCCTGGCGTAACACCTCGATCCCGACGGCCGACGCGTCCGGGTCGACGCTGGAGACCGCTCCCCCGTGGCCCACCGCCACCGGGGACTTGGGCGACGCGGGGCGCGGAGTGGTGGTCGCCGCCGAGGTCGCCGGGGCGGCGGCTCCGAGCGAGGCGACCACGGCGAGTACGGCCAGCAGGGACGTGTTCCGACCGACGGAACGGCGCATACGTACCTCCAGTCAACGGATCTCCGCCGCAGGGTAGCCCCGGGAAACCCGGATCGTCAGGACCGCCTCGAACGGATACCCGAATGACCGATACCATGCGCGCCCATGACGGACGACGTGCGCAACATCGTGCTGGGCGTGATAGCCGCCGGGGTCAGTGCCTCGCTGGGCTGGCTGGCCCGAACCTATCTCTGGCGGCGGGGACTCCGCCGCAAACAGGCCTTCTTCGGGCTGCCGACGAACTCCGAATGCCTGCTGGTGGTCAACCGCTACGCGGGCGCCGAGGGGTCGGTGCACCGCCACGACGCCTTCGCCCTGCTGGAACTCTCCGCGCTCATCAAGGACTGCGGTGCCCATGCGCAGATCGTCACCCATGACACGGCCCAGCAGGGGTTCGGGGAGCGTACGGAGTACTGCGTCGGCGGCCCGACGTCCAACCAGCGGATGGCGGCGCATCTGCGGACCCTGCTGCCCGGGGTGCGGATCAACGTCGAGCAGGATCCGGGGCCGGACCGGGTGGCGTTCCAGGTCGGCTCGGAGCGCTACCGGATGGAGCCGGGCACCGCGGAGTACGTCCTGCTCGCCCGGCTGACGGGCGGTCAGGAGTCGCGCCCGGTCTTCCTGTTCTGCGGTCAGCGGGCCATCACCAACCAGGCGGCCACCCGTTACGTCACCCGCAACTACGACAAGCTGCGCCGCAAGCACGGGAACAAGTCGTTCTGCCTGCTGCTGAAGGTCGTCAACTCCCAGGCGTACGGCCCCGATGTGGTCGAGCTGGTCGGCGATGTGACCCGCGAGGCCCAGTCCCCCACCCCGAGCACGCCCGCCTCGCACCGGGCGGGCAGCTGACCGGAGCCGCCTCAGCGGCGCAGCCGTGCCCGGCCGGCCGTCAGCATCGCGGTGATCTCCGTTATCCCGAGCGGCCGGGCCAGCAGCACCACGCCGAGGAGAAGCGTGAGTGTCCCGGCCCCGGCTGCCGCCACGTCGCCCACCCCTTCCGCGGCGCGCGCAGCCCCGTACGCCAGGGCCCCGGCGGGCAGGCAGGCGGCGATGAGGCGGGCGTGCGCGCCGAGGGTCGGTGAGCGCAGCAGGGAGCCGGCGCCGGGCCCCGAGAGCCGGCGGGTCAGGACGTACGCGGTGACGGCGAACCCGGCGCAGAAGGCCACCGTGCTCGCCCCGGCCATCCCGGTCACCGCCCAGCGCGCCGGGAGCAGCAGATAGGCGACGGCCGTCAGGCCCGCCTGGACGGCGGCGATCACCAGGTTGAGAAGAAACGGGGTGCGGGTGTCGCTCATCGCGTAGAAGCCGCGCGAGAGGACGTACTGCCCGGAGAAGGCGATCAGTCCGGGGGCGAAGGCCATCATGATTCCGGCCATCACCGTGACGTCGGCGGCGGTGGTGCGTCCGTATCCGAGGACCGAGCCGATCACCCACGGCGCGAGCACCAGCAGGACCGTGGCGGCGGGCACCACGACGGCGGCGCTGGTACGCAGGGCGTACGCGACGTCGCGCCGCACCCCGGCGAGGTCGCCGTCGGCCGCGGCCCGGCTCATCCGGGGCATCAGTGCGGTGACCAGCGAGACCGTGACGATGCCCTGCGGGACGACCCAGAGCTGGTAGGCGTAGCTGTACGCGGTGTAGCCCGCGCCGCCCGCGACGTGCTGCTCGGTGGCGTGGAGTCCGCTGGCGGTGGAGAGCCGGGTGACGACCCAGTACGCGAGCTGATTGGTGAGCACGAGCAGCACCAGCCAGCCGGCGGCGCGTATCGGCCGGGTCAGTCCGCTGCCGCGCCAGTCGAACCGGGGCCGCCAGCGGAACTTCGCGGCGCGCAGCGCGGGTATCAGGGCGAGCGTCTGCACGGCTATCCCCGCGGTGGTGCCCCAGCCGAGGAGGTGGGCGTGCGTGTCGGTGAGGGTGCCGTCGGCGTTCGCGGCGACGCCGATGTAGAGGCCGAACACCCCGATGATCACGATGTTGTTGAGGACCGGGGTCCACATCATCGCGCCGAACCTGCCGCGTGCGTTGAGGACTTGGCCGAGCAGCGTGAAGAGCCCGTAGAAGAGGATCTGCGGCAGACAGTAGCGGGCCAGCGCGATCGTCAACTCCGCCTGGCGGCCCTCGTAGTCGGTGTAGAGGCCGACGACGAGAGGCGCCGCCGCCACGGCGAGCGCGGTGAGGGCGAGGAGGCCGACGGTGCACAGGGTGAGCAGCCGGTCGGTGTACGCGGCTCCGCCGTCGGCATGCTCCTTGGCGGCGCGGACCAGTTCGGGGACGAAGACGGCGTTGAGCGCGCCGCCGATGAGGAGGATGTAGAGGATGTTGGGGACGGTGTTGGCGACCGTGTAGCCGTCGGCGGTCAGGCCGGTGCCGAGCGCGGCGACGACGACCGCCGAGCGGACGAAGCCGGTGGCGCGCGAGACGACGGATCCGGCCGCCATCACGGCCCCGCTGCGCAGCACGGATGCGGGCCGGGCCGGTGGGCCGGTGGTGCTGGTGGCGGTCGCGCTCACTGGTGGTCCCCCGCGTTCCTCGGATCGGCCGACGGGCGATCGTAACGCGGGGAAAGCGGCCGGATTTTCCGGTGCGCGGAAGGAACCCGGCCTGGGGGAAATACCTCTCCCCTGCTGAGCACCCAGCCCTGGAGGTCTTTCCGTGAGTTCCGCACGCCCGCGCATCCGTCGTTCCGCCCCGTCCGGCCGGAGGGCCCGGCTCGCCCTGGCCGGGCCCGCGGCGCTGCTCGCCGCCGCGCTGACCGCGTGCTCGGGCGGCGGTTCGGGCTCCGCCGAGGCGGGCGGGGACGCCAAGGCGCCCGGCACCAGCATCACGGTGAACCTCCGGGGCAAGGCGGCGGCGCCGGGTGGGCCGGTGAAGGTGACGCTGGCGCACGGGAAGCTGAAGGCCGTGTCGGTGAAGGCGGGCGAGGGCGGCCCGCTGGCCGGGAAGATAGCCGCCGACGGCCGGACCTGGACGTCCGACCGGGTCGCCGCGCCGGGCACCGCGTACACCGTCGAGGCGACGGACGCGGACGGCGGCAGCGACCGGGCGACGTTCGCCACCGCCGAGGCCGAGAAGGTCAACAAGCTGTCGCTCGCGCCGGGCAAGAACACGACCGTGGGCATCGCGCAGCCGCTGTCCGTCGTCTTCGACCACCCGGTGAAGAACAAGGCGGCCGTGGAGAAGGCCCTGAAGGTGTCCACCTCCAACGGCACCGAGGGTTCCTGGGGCTGGCTCCAGGACTACTCGGGCAAGGACCGCGTCGACTGGCGGCCCAAGGAGTACTGGAAGCCCGGCACGAAGGTCACCCTGGACGCGCGGCTGAACGGCGTCGACACGGGGGCGGACGGCGGCTGGTTCGTCCGCGACTACGCGACGACGTTCACCGTCGGCGCGGCCCAGGTGGTCAAGGTCGACCTCGACGGGCACCGCCTCGCCCTGCACCGGGACGGCAAGCAGGTGCTGGACCTGCCGATGTCGGCGGGCACCCCGGGTGGCGAGAAGGCTTCCTGGCGGGGCACGGCGGTCCTGATGTCGAAGGAGGGCACGATCAACATGCGCTCCGAGACGGTGGGCCTCGGCGACGCCTACGACAAGATGGTCGACTACTCGATGCGGCTGACCTGGTCGGGGATGTACGCCCACGCCGCCCCGTGGAACGCGCCGTATTTCGGCCAGGCCAACCGGAGCTCCGGCTGCCTCGGGATGAGCGACGCCAACGCCGCGGCGCTGTACGGGCAGGTGCGGGTGGGCGACCCGTTCGAGATGACCGGCGCGGAGGCCAAGGGCACGGTCGCCGAGGGCAACGGCTACGGCGCGTGGAACCTCTCGTGGGCGGACTGGCAGGCCAAGAGCGCCCTGAAGTGACCCGGTAGTGCCCGTTCGAAACCTCGGACGAGCTGTGCACCACGGTCACCGGCACGACGCCGGGCCGGCCGTTCCCCGTGGGCCTGGAGCTGGGCTCCACGGCCTACGACGTCCCGGCCGGTCACCGGCTCGCCCTGGTGATCGACACTGTCGATCCGCTGTACATCGGGCACGACCCGACCGGCGCGCAGCTGACCTTCTCCTCGCCCGGCACGGACCCGAGTCAACTCCCGGTCCCGCTGCGCGAGAAGTGATCACCGGCTGCTGCCGGGCGGGCACTGCCCGGCTACTGCCCTCCTGGCAGCAGCGTCCCCGGTTCGGCCGGGGCGACCCCGACCGCTCTGGTCTTCAGGTTGCGCCGCTGCCGCTTGGCCACCCAGGTGGCGAACCACGAGAGCAGCATGCACATCCCGATGTAGATCGGTGAGATCACCATCACGACGGGGATGAAGGGAAGATCGTAGTCGAGATTCGACGCGATCAGCTTTCCGGCGTGGAGGAATTCCTCGTAGGTGATCAGATAGCCCAGTGAGGTGTCCTTCAGCGCGACCACCAGCTGGCTGATGATGGTCGGCAGCATCGCGCGTACGGCCTGGGGGGCCAGGACGTACGTGGTGACCTGGGTCTTGCGCATCCCGAGCGCGTACGCCGCCTCGCGCTGGCCCCGGTCCACGGCGTTGATCCCGGTGCGGAACACCTCCGCGAGGACGGAGCCGTTGTAGAGGGTCAGCCCGGCGACGAGGGCGGGCAGCGGCTGGACCTTCAGCGCCACGAAGATGAAGAAGATCATCACGAGCACGGGCATGGCCCGGAAGAACTCGACGAGCAGGGTGGAGATCCAGCGCAGCACCCGGTGTTCGGAGAGCCTGCCGACGGCGAGGACCGCGCCGAGCGCGAGCGAGAGGACCGCCGCGTACGCGAACGCCTTGAGGGTGTTGCCGAGGCCGCGCAGCAGCAGTTCCTGAATGCCCTTGTACTCGAAGGGTGTCCACTTCTGCGCGGTGAACTGGTCGGTGTCGAAGAGCAGATAGACGATCCAGCCGAACAGGGCGACGATCAGGACCGTCGAGGCGATCCCGTACATCAGGTGCCGCTTGCGGGTCACCGGGCCCGGGATGTCGTAGAGGGCGGTGGCCTCGGGCGCCGAAGCCCTGGACGGCTTGCGGGTGAGGGTCTTGGTCATCGTGCGACTCCCCAGCGCTTCTCCATCACGTTGAACACCGCGCTGATGGTCAGGGTGATGATCAGATAGCCGACGGCGATCCAGATGAAGGACCAGATGATGCTGTAGCCCAGTTCGTTGAGCGTCTTGTAGGTGCCGAGGAGTTCGGTGACGCTGAACGCCCCGGCGATCGCGGAGTTCTTCGCCAGCGCGATCAGGGTCGAGCCGACCGGCGGGATCACCGACCGGAACGCCTGTGGCAGGGCGACGGTGCTCAGGGTCTGGCCGAAGGTCATGCCGAGGCTGCGGGCGGCCTCGCCCTGGCCCTTGGGCACGGTGTTGATGCCGGAGCGCAGCACCTCGCAGATGAACGCCGAGGTGTAGCAGCCGAGCGCGATGACGGCGAAGACCTGGAACGGCAGGACGAGCCCGAAGCGGGGCAGGCCGAGCAGGACCGCGAAGAACAGCAGCGTCAGCGGGGTGTTGCGGAGCACGGTGACCCAGACCGTGCCGAGCACCCGGAAGGAGCCGACGGGCGCGACCCGGAAGGACGCCATCAGGAAGCCGAGGACGAGCGCCAGTGCCGAGGCGTAGACGGTCAGTTCGACGGTGCCGAGGAAGCCCTTGCCGTAGAGGGAGAAGTTCTCTGTCAGTACATCCATGGGTGGGGCCGTCCCCTCACGTCGCCGGGTAGCGGTCGATGGGCGGCGGGGTCGGCGCGGGCGCTCCGGAGAGCCCCAGCGTCGCTTCGTACGCCTTCTTCCAGTTGCCGTTCTTCTCGTTGGCCTCCAGCGCGTCGTTGAGCGCGTTGCGCAGGGCGTTGTCGCCGCGCGGTACGCCGATGCCGTACGGCTCCTCGGAGAAGGGTTTGCCGACGACCTTCATCTCGTCGGGCGCCTTGGCCGCGAAGCCGAGCAGGATCGCGTCGTCGGTGGTGACGGCGTCGACCTGGTAGGTGAGGAGGTTGTCGACGCAGATCGAGTACGTGTCGTACGCGACGAGCGTCGCCTTGGGGTAGTCGGCGGCGATCCGCTGGTAGGGCGTGGAGCCGGCCGCCGAGCAGACGGTCTTGCCCGCCAGGTCCTGGGGGCCTTTGATGTCGTCCTCGTCGGTACGCACCAGCAGCCCCTGGCCGGCCATGTAGTAGGGGCCGGCGAAGCCGACGAGCTTCTTGCGCATGTCGTTGATGGTGTAGGTGCCGACGTAGTAGTCGATCTGGCCGTTCTGAAGGGCCGTCTCGCGGTTGGCGGAGGCGATCGTGCGGAAGCGGATCGTCTTGGGTTCGAAGCCGAGCGAGGCCGCCATCATGCGGGCGATCTCGATGTCGAACCCGGAGTAGATCCCGCTCGCCGGGTCCTTCTCCCCCAGGTAGGGCTGGTCCTCCTTGGCACCGACGATCAGATAGCCGCGCCGCTTCGCCTTGGACCAGGTGCGGGAGTCGGGCAGTTCGAAGCCGGTGTCGACCTGGTACACCGGCAGGGCCTCGGCCTTGGGACCCTTGACCGGCGGGCTGCCGTCCTTGCCGCAGCCCGCGGCGAGTGCGGCGAGCAGGAGGCCGGCCACGAGGGCGGCGGCCCTGCCCGTACGCGTGTTCCTCGTACGCAACACGGAATCCCCCCTCAGTGCTTGAGGATCTTGGACAGGAAGTCCTTGGCGCGGTCGCTCGACGGGGACGTGAAGAAGTCCTCCGGGACGCGGTCCTCGACGACGCAGCCGTCGGCCATGAACACGACGCGGTTGGCGGCGGAGCGGGCGAAGCCCATCTCGTGGGTGACGACGATCATCGTCATGCCGTCCCGGGCCAGTTGCTGCATGACTTCAAGGACCTCGTTGATCATCTCCGGGTCGAGCGCCGAGGTGGGCTCGTCGAACAGGAGTGCCTTGGGGTCCATGGCCAGGGCGCGGGCGATGGCCACGCGCTGCTGCTGGCCGCCGGAGAGCTGGGCGGGGAACTTGTCGGCGTGGGCGGCGAGCCCGACCCGCTCCAGCAGTTCCCGGGAGCGCCGGTCGGCCTCGTCCTTCTTGCGCTTGCGGACCTTGAGCTGCGCCAGCGAGACGTTGTCCAGCACGGTCTTGTGGGCGAAGAGGTTGAACGACTGGAAGACCATGCCGACTTCGGCGCGGAGCTGGGCCAGGCCCTTGCCCTCTGCGGGAAGAGGTCTGCCGTCGATCGTGATGCTGCCGGACTCGATCGTCTCCAGCCGGTTGATCGCCCGGCACAGGGTGGATTTCCCTGAGCCGGAGGGGCCGATGACCACCACCACCTCCCCGCGGCCGACGGTGAGGTTGATGTCCTGAAGTACGTGCAACTCCCCGAAGTGTTTGTTGACGTCCCTCAGTTCGATCAAAGGATCGACGGCCATGCGCTGCCCTACCCACTTGTCGCTGTGTCGAGGTCAGCGCAAACTATCCATCGCGAAAAGGGACTTCGCACCCGACACGCGTAAATGGCGCAAAAGGCTTTTTAACTGGATTAGCCGGGGCGAGCGGGCCGCCCGCCGGCCCTCCGCTCAGTTCTCGGCGGACTCCGCGTACACCTGGGAAAGCTCCGGGCTGCCCGCCATCGCCCAGTCGAGCCCGGCCGAGACGACATCGATCTCCCGCCCGGACTCCAGCCGCACCACGGGCCGGCCGCTCGGCCAGATGTCCCACGCGGCGCCCGGCACCGTCCGTACGATCACCGTGCCGAGGTAGAGACCGGCGTCGTTGCCGAGCCAGGGCAGTTCCTCGGCGTCGTCGCGCCAGCGGGGCGGCAGCTGGTCGAGGGCGGCCAACGAGGCGGGGGTGTCGTCGAGTTCGAGTCCTTGCTGCCCCGCCCGGACGCGCAGCAGTTCGCATTCGGCGAGCAGCTCGGCCACACCGTCGGGGTCCGTCTCGACGGCGGCGGCGAGTGCGCCGGACTGCGTACCACCCTGACGCTTACGCCAGTTGTCCAAGAAAGGGATGTTCATACCACTAGGGTCCCATCCCGGCCAGGTTCCGCACCACAGGGCGCGCGGCGTTCACCGGTCCCCCACCCCGCCCCCGCCGGAGATGCGAGCGGATATCTAAGGTGCGTACATGAGTACACAGACCTACATCTCGGAACTGTTCTCGCTGGAAGGCCGGGTGGCGGTGGTCACCGGCGGCAGCTCCGGCATCGGCCGGGCGATCACCGGCGCCCTGGCCCGGGCCGGCGCGAGCGTCGTCGTGGTGGCCCGCCGGGAGGCGGAGCTGCGGGCGACCGTGGACGAGCTGACCGCCGAGGGCTGCCGGGCGGCCTGGGTGAGCGCGGACCTGAGCACCGCCGAGGGCGTGCGCGCGGGAGCGGAGGAGGCCGCGGCGGCGTTCGGCGAGCCGGACATCCTGGTGAACTGCGCCGGGATCAATCTCCGCCCGCCGATGACCGAGCTCGGCGAGGACATCTGGGACACCACGATGGCGGTGAACCTGAAGGCGCCGTTCCTGCTGGGGCAGCGGTTCGGGCCGGGCATGGCGGAGCGGGGGTACGGGCGGATCATCCACATCACGTCGCAGCAGGCGCACCGGGCCTTCGTGAGCAGCGGCGCCTACGGGGTGTCCAAGGGCGGCCTGGAGTCGCTGACCCGCTCACAGGCCGAGGCGTGGTCGCCGCACGGCGTCACCGTGAACAGCCTGGTGCCCGGGTTCGTGCTGACCCCGCTGAACGCGCGCCTCCAGGAGGACCCGGAGAAGGTGGCGTCGCTGGCCGCCCGGACCCTGGTCGGCCGGAACGGCCTCGCGGAGGACTTCGCCGGGGCCGTGGTGTTCCTGGCAGGGCGCTCGTCGGCGTACGTCACCGGGCAGTCGGTGTTCGTGGACGGTGGGTTCTCGGTGCACTGAGGCCGCCGTCCACGCACACGGGGGTTGCCCCGGGGCTCAGGGCTTCTGCTGCCGGAGGGCCTGGGCCGCCTCGCCCACCGCACGCTCCACCGCGGCGGACACGGCTTCCTTGTCCAGGCCGAGGCCGGTCAGGACGCCGGAGCCGTCCTCGAACTCCAGCAGGGCCAGCAGGATGTGCTCGGTGCCCACGTAGTTGTGGCCGAGCCGCAGGGCCTCGCGGAAGGTCAGCTCCAGGACCTTGCGGGAGTCCGGGTCGTACGGGATGAGCTCGGGCGCCTCGTCGACCGGGGCGGGCAGCGCCGCCGTCGCCGCCGCCCGCAGCGCCTCCGGCTCCACGCCCTGGCCGACGAGGACGCGGGCGGCGATGGCCTCGGGCTCGGCGAGCAGGCCGAGGAGCAGGTGGGCGGGGACGATCTCGGCGTGCCGGGCGGCCTGGGCCTCGTTGTGCGAGGCGACCACCACGTTGCGGGCGCGCGGGGTGAAGCGGTTGAAGCCCTCGTTGGGATCCAGGTCCGAGGAGCCTTCGGCCTTCTTGGGCACGAAGCGCTTCTGGGCGGCCTGGCGGGTGACCCCCATGCTCCGGCCGATGTCGGTCCAGGAGGCGCCGGAGCGGCGGGCCTGGTCCACGAAGTGGCCGATGAGGTGGTCGGCCACGTCGCCGAGGTGGTCGGCGGCGAGGACCGCGCCGGAGAGCTGTTCCAGGGCGTCGTCGTTGGTCTTCTTGATGGCCTCGATCAGATCGTCGAGGCGTACGGAAGGGGTGACGGGAAGAGGCTGCGTCATGTGACAACCGTAGGTTGACACCTCCGGAGTGTCAACCTTGGGTTGTCGCATGCCCGCGGTCTCTCGCCCGCCCGCTCAGAGGTCGAGGTCGACCACCACGGGAGCGTGGTCGGACGCGCCCTTCCCCTTGCGCTCCTCACGGTCGACGTAACTGTCCTTGACGGCGGCGGTGAACGGGGCGTTGCCGAAGGTCAGGTCGATCCGCATGCCCTTGTTCTTCGGGAACCGCAGCTCGCGGTAGTCCCAGAAGGTGTAGGCGCGGTCGTACTTGAGGGGGCGGGGGTGGACCTCGCTCAGGCCCTCCGCCTCCAGGGCCGCGAGGGCGGCGCGCTCGGCGGGCGTCACATGCGTGGCGCCCTCGAACAGCGCCGGGTCCCAGACGTCCTCGTCGGTCGGGGCCACGTTGAAGTCGCCCAGGACCGCGAAGGGCAGGGCTCCGGCCGCGTCCGCCGCCACGGCCTTCCGCAGCGCCTCCAGCCAGCGCAGCTTGTACGCGTAGTGCTCGTGCTCGACCTCGCGGCCGTTGGGCACGTACACCGACCAGAGGCGCAGCGGGCCGCAGGTCGCCGAGATCGCGCGGGGCTCCTGCACGCCGTCGTACTCCGGGCCGCCGGGCAGCCCGGAGACGACGTCGGTGAGGCCGACGCGGGAGAGCAGCGCGACCCCGTTCCACCGGCCCGTCGCGTTGACCGCGGATTCATACCCCGCCTCGCGCAGGGCCTCGGCGGGGAACTGCTCCGCCGTGCACTTGGTCTCCTGGACGCACAGCACATCGGTGCCGCTGCTCTCCAGCCAGGCCAGGAGCCTCGGCAGCCGGGCGGTGATCGAATTGACGTTATAGGTGGCGATGCGCATGGCAGCCAACCTAGCGGCTCCCACTGACAGCGGCCGCCGGGCTCACAGCTCGGTGGTGCCGCCCGGGGCCAGCCGGCCGTGGTCCGCGCCGCCCAGGGCGCCGATCTGGTTGTCGTAGATCGGGCGGGCCAGATCGGTCAGCAGGGCGTCGTGGACGTCGATGGCGCGCCGCGGCTTCACCTCGCGTACGTAGTCGATGACCTCGGAGATCTTGCTCCAGGGGGCCATCACCGGCAGCAGCAGCGTGTCCACGGGGCGCTCGGGGACGGTGAGCGCGTCGCCGGGGTGGAAGACCGAACCGTCCACCAGGAAGCCGACGTTGGTGATCCTCGGGATGTCCGGGTGGATCACCGCGTGCAGCTCGCCGTGGACGGTGACGTCGAATCCGGCGGCGGAGAACGCGTCCCCGTCGCCCACGGTGTGCACCCGGCCCGGGAAGGCGGCCGAGAGCTGCTCGGCGACGCTGCGCAGCGTCCAGATCTCGGCCGCCGGGTTGGCCTCCAGGCCCGCGCGCAGCCGCGCCTCGTTGAAGTGGTCCGGGTGCTCGTGCGTCACCAGCATGACGTCCGCGCCGAGCGCCGCGTCGTCCTCGGAGAAGCCTCCGGGGTCGATGACCAGGACGCGCCCCTCCTTCTCGATCCGGACGCAGGAGTGGGTCTTCTTGGTCAGGGTGAGTGCCCCCGGCGATGCGTTCATGGCCCCCATCCTGCTACGCGGGCGGCGTGGTTTCCTCCTGGATCACCTTCTGCGCCACGGCGAAGGCGGCTCCGGCGGCCGGGATGCCGCAGTAGACGGCACTCTGGAGCAGAACTTCCTTGATCTCGGCGGGCGTCAGACCGTTGCGCAGGGCGGCCCGGGTGTGCGCGGCCAGCCCCTCAAGGTGGCCGGAGGCGACGAGCGCGGTGAGCGTGATGACGCTGCGGGTGCGGCGGTCGAGGCCGTCCCGGCTCCAGACCTCACCCCAGGCGTACCGGGTGACCAGCTCCTGGAAGTCCTCGGTGAAGGCGTCGGCCGAGGCGTTCACCGCGTCGACATGGGCGTCGCCCAGCACTTCGCGGCGGACCTTCGTGCCCTGCGCGTGCCGGTCGTCCGGGGTCGGTGCGACGGCGTCCGGCGCGGCGCCGGCCGGGGCGATCTCGGCCACCGGGACGAACGGCACGCTGGGGGCGGCGGGCGCGGTGACGTGGGGCAGTACGGGGATCGCGGCCGAGGTGTCCTGCTGCCAGGCCGTGGAGAAGTGCATCAGCAGCAGGTCGCTGACGGCGGCGGGCTGCTCGACGGGCGCGAGGTGGGACGCGCCGGGGACGAGCGCGAGGCGGGCGTCCGGTATCCCGGCGACCAGCGTGCGGGCCTCGGCGGGCCCGGTGACCTGGTCCTCCGCCCCGACCAGCACGAGGGTGGGGACGCCGATCCGGCCCAGCGCGCCCCGGATGTCGAACGCCGCGAGCGCCTCGCAGGCGGCGATGTAGCAGCCGGGGTCGGTGGTGCGGACCATCTGCACGGCCCACTCCACGATGGCGGGCTGCGCGGCGGCGAACCCGGGGGTGAACCAGCGCTCGGGCGCGGTGCGGGCCATCGGCTCCAGCCCGTTGGTGCGGACGATCACCCCGCGCTGACGGAACTCGTCGGCCGTGCCGAACCGGGGCGAGGAGGCGACGAGCGCCAGCGAGGCGACCCGGTGCGGATGCCGCAGGGCCAGGTCCGCGCCGACCGCCCCGCCGATGGAGCAGCCCGCGTAGCCGAAGCGCTGGACACCGAGCCCGTCCAGGGTCGCGAGCAGCCGGTCGCCCAGCTCGGCGACGGACGCGGCGGCGTGGGCGGGCGCGCCGCCGTGGCCGGGCAGGTCGTAGCGGAAGACCCGCCAGTGCTGGGACAGCTCGGGGATCTGGCGGTCCCACATGTGCCACGTCGTCCCGAGCGAGGGCCCGATGACGAGGACCGGGGCGTCCTCGGGGCCGTCGAAGCGGTACTGAAGCGTGCGCGGGGAGCCGGTGGGCGCGTGCGCTCCCTGCGGGGCGGGCGGCACCTGCGGACCGGCCCCGGGGGTGGCGGCGTGCGGGCCGGGGGCTGCCGAAGCGACCTGGGGTACGGGGGTGGCCTGCGGGCCCGGAGCAGCCGAAGCGGCCTGCGGTACGGGAGTGGCCTGCGGGCCCGGAGCAGCCGAAGCGGCCTGCGGTACGGGAGTGGCCTGCGAGCCCGGAGCAGCCGAAGCGGCCTGCGGTACGGGAGTGGCCTGCGAGCCGAGCGGGGCCTGCGGGGTGAACGGGCCCTGGGGCGGCTGCGGGACGAACGGGCCCTCTGGAGCCGACGAGGCCGGCGGGGCGAACGGGGTCGGATCCGGCTGTGCGGTCGCCGGGGCCTGCGGGAATCCGGGCGTCCCGTGGCCGCCGGGAGGCGGGAAGGACGACACCGGATCCGGGAAGGGCTCCGGTGCGGCGGCGGCCGACAGGGGCACGGCGTCCGGTCCCTGGTGCGGGGACGGAACCGCCTGCTGAGGCGCTCCGGGATGCGGGGCGGGCCCACCGGAGTGGGGGGCCTGCACGGGCTGCGGGGTCGTCTCGCTCACTTCGCTCACTCGCTCCAGGTTACTGAGCGCCCCTCCGGCCCCCGGTCAGGGGGTCGCCGCCGATACGACATACACGACAGGACTGGCCGGATCGGTCATGTTGACCGTGATGTTCTGGGTGGGGCGCGGCTTCTTGTTGCTGTGCGTGGTGCCGGCCCAGTGCTCCCCCGGGCCGAAGGACCAGCCGGTGATCTTGATGTCCCGCGGGCTGATGGAGATCTTGTCCGGCTCCAGCGCCGCACGTCCGGTGCCCATCTGGGTCAGGAAGCGGTCGAGACCGGCGGAGGTGGTACGGAACTTCGCGTACAGCCGGCTAGCTTTCCAGTTGTTCGTCTCGTAGTACTGGACGCCCTGTCCGTTGCCGGGGATCGGGACCTCGAAGATCCGGCGCTGCATCTTGGAGGGCCAGCCCTCGCGCAGCCCCTGGGCGGCCGCCTCGGTCTCCTTGTCCATGCCCGAGCGGCGGCTCTGCCCGGCCGAGATCAGCAGATAGCCGGCCGGGACGCCGATCAGCAGGACGATGATCGTGGCGGTGATGAAGCGCCGCTTGAACACGCGCCGGCGGTCCTCGGGCGGTCTGCCCTCGCCGTCGCCCGGCGACTCCGACTGGTGCGGCACCACGGGGTGCTCGGCTGCGATCATGATCAGGTGGTCCCTAGGTGCTGCGGCGACGTGACGAGGCGTACGGAAGGGTGGACGCCGGGGAGGGCGGTCGCGGTTCAGTCGGCGGTACGGGTGGACCGCGTGTTGCGGATGGTGCTCGCCGCCTGGTCGTAGATCTGGGCGTACCGCTCGTACCGCTCGACGCGCCGCCGGTTGGTCCGACGGAAGCGGCGGGCGACCAGCCGCGCCAGGTCCGCGGCGCCGACCATACCCGCCTCGGGGCCCAGCTGGGCCTTGGCGATCCTCGCCTCCGGGCGGTAGCCGCGACCGGTGAGATGGCGCTTGAAGGCGTCCCGGGCGGGGTTGATCAGGAGGTCGTCGGCGGCGCTGACACCGCCTCCGATCACGAAGCAGGAGGGGTCGAGCGCGGCGGCCAGATTGGCGATGCCGATGCCGAGCCACTGGCCGATGTCCTGGAGGAGTTCGATGCACATCGCATCGCCCTCGCGGGCCAGTTCGGTGATGAGCGGCCCGGTGATGTCGGAGACGTTCCCCTTCACCCGGTCCAGCAGATAGTGGGCGACCGGGGAGTCGGCGGCGGCCAGCTCCTTGGCCTCGCGGACGAGGGCGTTGCCGGAGCTGTACTGCTCCCAGCAGCCCCGGTTGCCGCAGGGGCAGCGGTGGCCCGAGGGCACGACCTGCATGTGGCCGAACTCACCGGCGACCCCGTACTTGCCGCGCTTGACCTGGCCGTCCTCCAGGATCGCGCCGCCGATGCCCGTACCGAGCGTGATCATGACGAGGTGGTCCTCGCCGCGGCCCGCGCCGAAGCGCCACTCCGCCCAGGCGGCGGTGTTGGCGTCGTTGTCGACCATGACGGGGACGACGAGGCGGGAGGCGATGGCGTCGCGCAGGGGTTCGTCGCGCCAGGCGAGGTGGGGGGCGAAGAGGACCTTGGAGCGGTCGGCGTCCACCCAGCCCGCCGCGCCGATGCCGACCGCGTGGACGTCGTGGCGGTCGGAGAGGTCCAGGACCAGTTCGACGATGGTGTCCTCGACGACCTTGGGGCTCTTGGACTTGTCGGGGGTCTCGGTGCGGACCTTCTCCAGGATGTTGCCGTCGGCGTCGACGACGCCCGCCATCACCTTCGTACCGCCGATGTCGATCCCGACCGTGGGGACGCGGGGCGCGGACAGGTGCGAGCGGCGTTCCTTGGTGCCGACCGTCTTGAGGACGGTGGCGCGGGCGGAGCCGCGGTGGGCGAAGTCGCGGTACGTGCTCATCGTCCCTGCGGGGTCTGGGAAGGGGCCGGCCGGCTCTCGCGCCCGGCGGCGGACGGCGCCCGCCGGGCTCGATTCTGCCACTGCCGGACCCCGGGAGCGCTCGCCCGGGGTCGGCCGCGCCGGGGCGGGTCACCGGTCAGGAATCTTCTTCGGTCGCCGCGGACGTGCCCGGGAGGGTGGGCGTCGGGGTGCGCTCCAGCTCGTGGCTGAGCTCCTCCAGCTCGCTGCCGCCCGCCATCTGCCGGGTCAGCTCGTCGAGCGTGATGTCGTCCTTGGTGTGGCTGCCGGACATCACTCCGCGCTTGAGGAGGACGAACCGGTCGCCGACGAGGTGGGCGTGGTGCGGGTTGTGCGTGATGAGGACCACGCCGAGGCCGGCGTCGCGGGCGGCGGCCACGTACTTGAGCACCACACCGGACTGCTTGACGCCGAGCGCTGCGGTCGGCTCGTCGAGTACGAGGACCTTAGCGCCGAAGTAGACGGCGCGGGCGATGGCCACGCACTGGCGTTCGCCGCCGGAGAGCGTGCCGATGGGCTGGTCGACGTCGCGCAGGTCGATGCCCATGCGGAGCAGTTCGGTACGGGTCGTCTCGCGCATCTTGCGGACGTCGAGGCGCTTGAAGGGGCCGACGCCGGTGGTGGGCTCGGAGCCGAGGAAGAAGTTCCGCCAGACCGGCATGAGCGGGACGACGGCGAGGTCCTGGTAGACGGTGGCGATGCCCCGGTCGAGCGCGTCGCGCGGGTTGGCGAGAGCGGTCTCCTCGCCCTCGATGAGGAAGCGTCCGGCGTCGTGTCCGTGCAGCCCTGCGATGATCTTGATGAGGGTGGACTTGCCGGCGCCGTTGTCGCCGAGGACGCAGGTGATCTCGCCCGCGTGGACCTCCAGCGAGACGTGTTCCAGGGCCTTGATGTTGCCGTAGAACTTGGACACGTCGTCCAGCTCGACGAGCGGGCCCGTGCTCTTCTCGGACGTGGCCGTCATGTCGTCGCCTCCGCGCGCTTGCGCACCCACGCGTTGAGCAGGGTGGCCAGGAGCAGCATCGCTCCCAGGAAGAATTTGAACCAGTCCGGGTTCCACTCGGCGTAGACGATGCCCTTGCTGGTCATGCCGAAGATGAAGGCGCCGACCGCCGAGCCGATCGCGGAGCCGTAGCCGCCGGTGATCAGACAGCCGCCGATGACGGCCGCGATGATGTACGTCAGCTCGTTGCCGACGCCCTCGCCGGACTGGACGACGTCGTAGCTGAACAGCAGGTGCTGGCCGGAGATCCAGGCGGCGAAGGCGACGCCGAGGTAGAGCCCGATCTTGGTGCGGATGACGGGGACGCCGACCGCGCGGGCCGCGTCGGCCTCGCCGCCGACGGCGAAGATCCAGTTGCCGAAGCGGGTACGGAGCAGAATCCAGGTGGCGACGGCGACCAGCGCGATCCACCACAAGATGGTCACCTTGAACTCGACGCTGCCGATCGTCAGCGTCGAGGCGAACAGGGCGTGGGCCGAGTCGAAGCCCTCCATGTCGCCGATGGCCTTGGTGGAGACGGTGCCGCTGATGAGCTTGGTGAAGCCGAGGTTCAGACCGGTCAGCATCAGGAACGTGCCGAGCGTGATGATGAAGCTCGGCAGTTTGGTGCGGGTCAGCATGAAGCCGTTGAACGCACCGATGGCGAGGGTGACCAGCAGCGACACGAAGACGCCGACCCAGACGTTGGCCGTCATCTGGTAGCTGAACATCGACGAGATCAGCGCGGAGCTGGTCACCAGGACGCCCGCGGAAAGGTCGAACTCGCCGCCGATCATCAGCAGGGCGACGGGGGCGGCCATGATGCCGAGGACCGAGGCCGCGTACAGCACGGTGCCGAAGCTGGAGGCCTGGAGGAAGCTGTCGGCGACGATCGCGAAGAACAGGAAGACGGCTGCCGCGCCGACGACCGAGCCCAGCTCGGGGCGGCCGAGCAGCTTGCGCAGCGGTGAGGTGTGGACCAGGCGCTCGTCGACCTGCGCGGGCTTCTCCGGGGCGGCGGTGGAGCCGCTCATCGGGTGCCCCGCTTGGTGTAGTCGGCGAGGGCGTCGGCGTCGTCCTTCGTGATGATCTGCGGGCCGGTCAGAACGGGCTGGCCGCCGCCGAGCACGTTGCGGTTGTAACGGTAGAGCCAGAGCAGGTCGACGGCCTCGTACCCCTGGAGGTAGGGCTGCTGATCGACGGCGAAACCGAGCTTGTCGGTCTGGAGGCCGGTGGCGACCTTGGCGTTGAGGTCGAAGGTGTCGATCTCGGCCTTGCTGCCCGCCGTCTGCTTGGCCTGGACGGCGGCGTCGGCGAAGGGGGCGCCGAGGGTGACGACCGCGTCGATGCTCTTGTCGGACTGGAGCTTGGCCTCGATGGACGCGGTGACGTCGGGCATGTTGGTGCCGTCGACGTACAGGTTCTGCATCGTGCCGTCGAAGGTCTTCTTCGCCCCGGCGCAGCGCTGCTCGTGGCCCACGTTGCCCTGCTCGTGCAGGACGCAGAGCGCCTTCTTGCGGCCGCGTTCGTTCAGCTCGTCGCCGACGGCCTCGCCGGCGATCGTCTCGTCCTGGCCGATGTGGGTGAGCGCCCCGAACTCCTTCGACTCGGCGGAGCCGGAGTTCACGGTGACGACCGGGATGCCGGCCTTGACGGCCTTGGCGACCACGGCCTTCATGGCGTCCGGCTTGGCCAGCGAGACGATCAGGCCGTCGACCTTCTTGTCGATCGCGGTCTGGACGAGCTGGGCCTGCTGGTTGCCCTCGTCGTTGTGCGAGTAGAGGAAGTTGATGTTGTCCTTGAGGGCCGCCTGCTCGGCGCCCTTCTGGACGATGTCCCAGAAGGTGTCGCCGTCTCCCGAGTGGGTGACCATGGCGAAGGTCCAGCGGGGCGTGTTCACCGCGGCCCGTCCCTCGGCGGCCTCGGCCGCGCGTTCTTCCGCCCGCTTGCCGCCGGTGCTGCTGCATCCCGCGGCTGCCAGCACCACTGCCAGGACGGCGCCCAGTGCGCGTGCCCCTGTCCGAACCCTTGCCACGACACCGTGCCCTTCTTCTGCTGTGCGCTTCGCTCGACCGGGCCGGGGGTGTACGGTCCCGGGCCGGCAGCCCAGTATCCCCGAGGCCCGGCCGTGCGGCGGGCGGGGGCCTGACGGGGTGCGCCCGCCGGACACGGAGCCTGGGCCACGTGGCCCCTGAACGCAACCCGTGTGCCCGCACGAATTAAGCCCCCCCGCGCCTGGGTGGGGCCCGCGCCCTTTCAAGCCCGTCCGGCGATTGAGGACGGAACCGTTGCGGTGGTGTCGGCCGCGCCTGTGAGGTTCCTGTGCGCCAGGGCCCCGTGATCTGCGGCCCACCCACGCGAGGGTTCCGTCCTCAATCGCCGGACGGGCTGGAATGGTGCGGGCCCACGCACCGGACGGTTCCGTCCTCAAACGCCGGACGGGCTGGAATGGTGCGGGCCCACCCGCCCGAGGGTTCCGTCCTCAAACGCCGGACGGGCTTGAATGGGGCACCCCGGAACGGACCGGAAGGCACGCCGGGCTGGAATGGGCGCCCAGGAACGGGCTGGATTTGGCGCGGCTACGGGCGGGCCAGGAGTTGGAAATCGAATGCGTAGCGCGCCGCGCGGTAGACGTGTGAGCCGAACTCCACCACCCGCCCCGTGTCGTCGTACGTCACCCGCTCCATCGTCAGCAGCGGCGCCCCCGCCTCCTCCTCCAGGACCCCCGCCTCCCCCTCCGTCGCGGCGCGCGCCCCCACCGACTGGCGGGCACTGTGCAGGGTGATCCCGGAAGCACGCATCAGCCGGTAGAGGCCGGTCGCCTCCAGCTCCTCCGTGCGCAGGGGCACCAGCCCCGGCGGCAGATGGTTGCGCAGGAGCGCCATCGGTTCGCCGTGCGCGCTGCGCAGCCGCTCCACACGGTGGACCTCGCTTCCCTCGGCGACCCCGAGCGCGGCGGCGACCTCCGCCGACGCCGGTTCCGTCGTGTTGCACAGGACCGTGGTGGCGGGGCGCTGACCCGCCGCCTCCAGGTCGTCGTAGAGCGAGCTGAGCTCCAGCGGGCGGCGGACCTGGCTGTGGACGACCTGCGTGCCGACCCCCCTCCGCCGCACCATCAGCCCCTTGTCGACGAGCGTCTGGATGGCCTGGCGGACGGTCGGCCGGGACAGGCCGAGCCGCGCGGCGAGGTCGATCTCGTTCCCGAGCAGGGCACCGGGGGCCAGCCGGCCCTGCTCCACGGCCGCCTCCAGCTGCTGCGCCAGCTGGAAGTAGAGCGGCACCGGGCTGGTGCGGTCCACGCTCAGCGGCAGCGGCCGGTCGGTTCCATGTGCGGTCACGGGGCGAGCGTAGTTCGCTTGTCCGGACATAGCCATGGCATGGCGTTTGTCAGGACAAACGCTTGACATGACGACCGGGCGAAGCCACCTTGGGGCCCATGCGCATCGGACTGATCGGAACGGGACGGATCGGCACATTCCATGCGGAGGTGCTGAGCCGTCACCCCGCCGTGGACGCCCTGCTGCTGGCGGACGCGGACCCCGAGCGGGCGGCAGTCGCGGCCGGGCGGACCGGGGCCACGGCCGTCTCCGTGGACGACCTGTTCACAGGTGCGGGCGAGGCCCGGGGCGCGCCCGACGCCGTGGTGATCTGTTCGGCGACCGCCGCCCACGCCGGGCTCATCGCGCGGGCCGCCCGCGCCGGGCTGCCGGTCTTCTGCGAGAAGCCGATCGCCCTGGACCTGCCCGGCACGCTCGCCGCACTGGCCGAGGTCGAGGCGGCGGGGAGCCCGCTCCAGCTCGGCTTCATGCGGCGCTTCGACGCCGGGTACGGCGAGGCCAGGGCCGCCGTGCGGGACGGCAGGCTCGGCCGGCTGCACACCGTGCGGGCGGTCACCTCCGATCCCGCGCCGCCGCCCGCCGCGTACCTCCCGCTCTCCGGCGGGCTGTACCGCGACTGCCTGGTCCACGACTTCGACATCCTGCGCTGGGTGACGGGCCGCGAGGTGAGCGAGGTGTACGCCACCGGATCGGACGCCGGGCCTCCGATGTTCCGGGAGGCCGGGGACGTGGACACGGCCGCTGCCCTGCTCACCCTCGACGACGGGACGCTCGCCACCGCCACCGCGACCCGGTGCAACGGCGCCGGGTACGACGTACGGATGGAGCTGGCCGGCGAGCTGGACCAGATCGCCGTAGGCCTGGACGACCGTACGCCGCTGACCTCGGCCGAACCGGCCGGCCCCGGCGCCCCGGCGAAGCCCTGGCCGGGCTTCCTGGAACGGTTCGCCCCGGCGTACGAGGCGGAGCTGGACGCGTTCCTGCGCGTGGTCCGCGGCGAGCTGGCCAATCCGTGCGACGGGCGGGAGGCCCTGCACGCCCTGCGGATCGCCGAGGCGTGCGAGGTCTCCCGCCGCGAACGCCGGCCGGTGGCGATGGGTGAGATCCCCGGCGGCTGAGCCCTCGCGGACCGGGCGCTACCAGGCGACCGGCAGGCTCAGCGGGCCCCGCATCAGCATCCCGGCCCGCCAGGTCAGCGTCGCCGGGTCGGCGGTCAGCCGCAGGTCCGGGCAGCGCTCCAGCAGCGAGCGGATGGCGATCCGGGCCTCGATGCGGGCCAACGGCGCGCCCAGGCAGTAGTGGATGCCGTGCCCGAAGGCGATATGGCCCCGGGCGTCCCGGGTGATGTCGAAGCGGTCCCCGCCGGGGTAGCGGGCGGGGTCCCGGTTGGCGTCCGACATCGCGACCAGGACGAGTTCGCCGCCGCCGGGGATCACCGTGCCGCCCACCTCGATCGGCTCGGTGGTGAAGCGGTACGTGGGGGTCTCCACCGGCCCCTCGAAGCGCAGGATCTCCTCGACGGCGTTGTCGATCAGCGAGAAGTCCGCGCGCAGGGCCGCCAGTTGGTCCGGGTGGGCGAGGAGGTTATGGACTCCGTTGGTGATCAGGTTGACGGTGGTCTCGTGCCCGGCGACGAGCAACAGCCACGCCATGCCGATCAGTTCCTCGCCGGACAGCCGGTCGCCGTCCTCGTCGGCGGTGTGGATCAGCGCGCTCAGCAGGTCGTCGCCGGGCTTCTCGCGCTTGTCGGCCAGCAGCCCGGCGATGTACGCGGTCATCGCCTGGGTGGAGGAGGCGCGCACGGACGGGTCGATGGAGGAGACCGCCTGGCCCGACCACGTACGGAAGTCCTCGCGGTCCAGGAACGGCACACCGAGCAGATCGCAGATCACCGACATGGGCAGCGGGAAGGACAGTGCCTCGACGAGATCGGCCGAACGGTCCGGCGCCGCGAGCATCGCGTCCAGCAGTTCGTCGGTCATCTCCTTTATCCGCGGCGCCAGTTGCTCCATGCGGCGCGGGGTGAACTCACGGGCGACCAGCTTGCGTAGCCGGGTGTGGTCGGGGGCGTCGGAGCCGAGCATCGAGGAGCCCGCGGAGACCTTGCTGACCCCGAGCGTGGGCGAGGCACGGCTCCAGTGTTTGGAGAGCCGCTGATCGGCGAGGAGGGCGCGGCCCGCCTCGTACCCGACGACGAGCCAGGCGTCGGCGCCCTCGGGGATCCGGACCCGGTGGACCGGGCCCTTGGCGCGCAGGGCGGCGTAGGCGGGGTAGGGATCGCGGGTGAACTGCTCGCCGAGCGCGGCGAGATCGACCAGGGGTTCGGTGGTCAACACGATTCCCTTCAGGAGGAGTTACGGCGGCTCTTCACGGCGTTCCGCGTCGGCGCGCTCCTCACCAGCGCACCGGCAGGCCCCGCGTGCCGCGCATCAGCAGGCCCGGCAGCCAGTCCAGCTCGCCGCCGGACGGGTCGCGGGCGAGGCCGGGGCAGCGTTCCAGCAGGGCGCCGATCGCGATGCGGGCCTCCATCCGGGCGAGCGGTGCGCCCAGGCAGTAGTGCGCACCGTGGCCGAACGCCAGGTGCCCCTGGGGCTCGCGGCGGATGTCGAAGGTGTCCGGGGCCGGGAAGCGGGCGGGGTCGCGGTCGACGGAGGCCAGGGCGACGAGCACCACGGAGTCGCCCGGGATCACGGTGTCGCCGATGGTCACCGGCCCCCGGGCGAACCGGTAGGTGGAGGTCTCCACGGGCCCGTCGTAGCGCAGCATCTCCTCCACCGCGCCGTCGATCAGCCCCGGTTCGGCGCGCAGCAGGGCGAGTTGGTCGGGGTGGTCGAGCAGGGCCCGGACCCCGTTGGCGATCAGGTTGACGGTGGTCTCGTGGCCCGCGACGAGCAACAGGAAGGCCATGCCGACCAGTTCGGCGGAGGAGAGGCTGTCGCCGCCCTCGTCCGTGGTCCGGATCAGCGCGCTCAGCAGGTCGTCGCCGGGCGAACGGCGTTTGTCCGCTATGAGGTCGACGAGGTAGGCGCCCATCGCGCCGGCCGGGTCGGCGTCCCGCTGCTCCCGGGTGGGCGTGACGATGCCGTTCGAGAGCACCCGGAAGGCGTCCCGGTCGATGTCGGGGACGCCGAGGAGTTCGCAGATCACGGTCATCGGCAGCGGGAAGGCGAGCGCATCGACCAGGTCGGCGGAGCCCTGCGGCACCATCGCGTCGAGGAGCCGGCCGGTGATCTCGGTGACGCGCGGCCGCAGCGCCTCGATGCGCCGGGCGGTGAACTCGCGGGCGACGAGACGGCGCAGCCGGGTGTGGTGCGGGGCGTCCAGCTCCAGCATGTTGGCGCTGAGCTGAGCCTCGGAGTCGCTCCAACGCCCGGTGGTGCGCCAGTCCTTGCCGAGCCGCTGGTCGGTGAGGGCGGCGCGGCCCTCCTCGTATCCGACGATCAGCCAGATCCGCTCCATCTCCTCGGTGCGCACGGCGTGCACCGGACCCTCGGCGCGGAGCTTGGCGTAGTACGGGTACGGGTCGACGAAGAAGTCCGGCAGTTCGCGCAGATCGAGCTCGGCCATGGTGGGCGCCCTCCCGTCGCGGCCCGCTCCGGTCCGGGCCGTCTCGGTTCAGCCTAGGTGGCCCCCGCCCTCGTCGTCCGGGTCGAGGAGCCCCGCGTCGTGGACCAACAGCGCGATCTGGACACGGTTGTTGAGTTCGAGTTTGGCGAGAATGCGTGAGACGTGGGTCTTGACGGTCGCGACGCTGAGATAGAGGGAGGACGCGATCTCCGCGTTGGAGCCGCCGCGCCCGACGGCGACGGCGACCTCCTGCTCCCGTTCGGCGAGTTGACCGAAACGCCTGCGTGCGCGCCGGGTTCGCTCGGCCCGGTCGTCGTGTCCGCCACCGGCGGCGCGGGCCATCAACTGGCGGGTGACGGCGGGCGAGAGGACCGGGTCACCGGCGGCGACCCGGCGGACCGAGTCGACGATCCGAGCAGGCGGGGTGTCTTTCAGGACGAATCCCGCCGCTCCGGCGCGGATGGCCCGGAGCACCTGTTCATCGGCGTGGAAGGTGGTGAGGACGACGACCTCGGGGGCGTCGGGCCGGCGGCGCAGCCGTTCGGTCGCGGTGAGTCCGTCCATGACCGGCATCCGGATGTCCATCAGGACGATATCGGGGCGCAGCCGTTCGACCAGCTCCTCGGCCTCGCTGCCGTCCGCGCCCTCCCCGACGATGTCGATGCCCTGGTCGCCGCCGAGCATCAGGGTCAGTCCCGCCCGGACCAGCGGGTCGTCGTCGACGATCAGCAGCCGGACGGGCGCGGAGGAGGCCGGGGGTGGTGTCGGGGAGGCCGGGGACGCCGGGGTGTTCATGACGGCCACCGTAGCCAGCCGGGGCGCGGCGCCCGTACGGCGGGCGTCGCTCGTTCCCGTACGGACCGCTTCCCTCGTTCCCGTACGGCCGGTGTCACTTCCCGTACGGCGGCGTTCATGCGGCGGGCCACGGCAGTCGGGCCCGGACCGCGAAGCCGCCGTCCTTCGTCGGGCCGTGTTCCAGTTCGCCCCCGGCGAGCGTGGCGCGTTCGGTGAGGCCGATGAGCCCCTGGCCGGAGCCGGGGACCCGTTCGAAGGGTTCGGTGGGGGCCGGGTTCACCACCTCGACGGTGAGGCCTTCGCCGGGGCCGCCGGTCACGGTGAGGGAGACCTCGGTGCCGGGCGCGTGCTTACGGGCGTTGGTCAGGGCCTCCTGCGCGATGCGGTAGACCGTGCGGCCGGTGGCGGCGGGGGCGTCGTGGGGTTCGGTGACCCGGTTGTCGACGGCGACCTTCATGCCCGCGAGCCGGGATTCCGCGACGAGGGCGTCCAGGGTGGCGAGGGTGGGCTGCGGCCGGTGGGCCTCGTCCGTGTCGCCGGGGCCGCGCAGGACGCCGATGATCTCGCGGAGGTCCTGGAGGGCCTCGTGGGCGCTGTCCCGGATGACACCGGCCGCTCGGCCGATCTCGGCGGCGGGGGCGTCGGGCCGGAACTCCAGGGCCCCGGCGTGCACGCTGAGGAGGGTGAGCCGGTGGGCCAGGACATCGTGCATCTCTCGGGCGATGGCCTCCCGGGCGAGGCGCTGGGCCTGTTCGGCGCGCAGCTCCGCCTCGGCCTCGGCGCGGCGGGCCCGTTCGCGGAGGGTGACGACGAGCTGGCGCCGGGAGCGTACGGCCATGCCCCAGCTGATCACCAGGAGGATCAGCAGGATGCCGAAGAGCAGCGAGACGAGGAAGGACGTCGTGGGGTCGGGGCGCAGGAACGGTTGCACGGGGACCAGGGCCAGCGCGAGCGCCCCGACGATCGCGACCGGCTTGAACGGGCGGTGGACGGCCAGGCTGAAGAGGGCGACCAGCAGGGCCCCGGCGGCCACGGGCTCGACGACGGACACGAGGGTCAGGGCGACGGCGAGCCCGACGGGCCAGCGCCGCCGGAGCCAGAGGGCGCAGCAGGCCACCGCGCCGACCACGGAGTCGACGAAGACGACGATGTCGGCAGTGGTGCCGTCGGCCTCGATCGCGCCGAGGGCCAGCATGCCGATGCCCGCGGCGACGAGGAAGGCCGTGAGGTCGACGGCCCAGTCCCGTACGGTCCGCCGCGTCCGGACCCGGTCGTCCGGCAGGCCGGGGTCGGCCATCGCCGACGGGAGCAGCCAGCGGTACTCGGTGCGCGTCATATCGACAAAGTTACGCAGCCGGGCGGCCGGGAAGGGCTCCGAGCGGCGCGGCAGCTACCAAAGTCGCACCCCGCGCTACTTTCGGCGCGGCGGACGGGACCGGTGGCCGACGCGGCGGGCGCGGTGCGGGCGGAAGGCTCGGCCCATGAAGAAAATCGTCGAGACGGTCGGGTTCCTCGTCTTCGTCCAGGGTGTGGGCGGACTGCTGTACGAGTGGACGGGCTGGTTCCGGTTCTGGACGCTGGTGCGTCACATCGATTTCCTCAGCGACCGCATGCTGTTCGTCAACATCGTGCTGGTGGTGGCGGGGGCGGCCGTGATGATCGCGGCGGATTCGATCAAGACCTGACGGTCGCGGCGCGCCGCCCCCACGCGGTGCCCGCCAGTACGAGCACGGCCCCGGCCACCCCCGGGACGCCGAGGTGTTCCCCGCCGAGGCCGATGCCGACGGCGGCGGCCCACAGCGGTTCCGTACCGAGCAGCAGGCTGACCCGGGACGGCGAGGTGCGGCGTACGGACCACATCTGCACGAAGAACGCGAGCAGCGTGCAGAACACCGAGAGGAAGACCAGGCCCGCCCACTCCCGCGCACCGAAGCCCGCGGCCGTGCTCCACGGCGAGGCCCCGGTTCCGGGGACGGCGGCCAGGACCGCGAAGACGGCGACCGCGCCGCCGAGCTGGACGGTGGTCAGGGAGAGCGAGTCGGCGTCCCGTACCGCCTTGATCCGGGCCATGGCCAGGACATGGACCGTACGGGCGAGGGCGGCCAGGAGCATCAGGAGATCGCCGGCCGAGGGGCTGGTGAATCCGCCGCCCTGGGTCAGCAGGACGACCCCGGCGACAGAGAGCCCGGCCGCGGCGACGAATCCGGCCGACGGGCGGACGCGGGTCACGGCGGCCTCGGCCAGCGGTGTGAAGATCATGGTGAGGCTGATGATCAGCCCGGCGTTGGTGGCGGAGGTGTGCACCACCCCGTACGTCTCCAGCAGGAAGATCCCGCTCAGCACCAGACCCAGCACTCCGGCGCCGCGCCACTGCGCACCGGTCAGCGCCCGCAGCTTGCGCCAGCCGGTCGCCACGAGCACCGGCAGCACGATCGCGAAGCGCAGGACGAGGACGGCGACGACGGTGTGGGTGGTGGTGATGCCCTTGGCGGCGAGATAGCTCGCGCCCCAGACGGCGGCGACCGCCAGCACGGGCAGGTCGGTGACCCAGGCGCGGCGCGGGGAGACGGTCCCCACGGCGGGCACGGCGGCAGCGGACACTCGGTTCTCCCGGATTCTCCACGGAACGTGATGTGGAGACCTCACCGGCTCGCACGCGGAATGATCACGCTACCCGCCGGGCTCCCGGGAAGGGAACACCTGTCTCAGCGGTCGGATCGCTCCCGAGCGCCTGCCCCGCCTCCCTAGACTGACGCCTCGGTAACGCTGAGGCACGGAGTGGTCACATGGTGTCGGTAAGAGCGGACGGGCGGGTCGAGCGGGGGAACCAGACCCGCCAGCTGGTCCTGGGGCGGGCGGTGCAGATCGCCTCGGTGGAAGGGCTTGAGGGTCTGTCGCTGGGGCGGCTGGCCACCGAGCTGGGGCTGAGCAAGAGCGGGGTGTTCGCGCTGTTCGGCTCGAAGGAGGGGCTTCAGCTGGCCACCGTGCGAGGGGCGGTGGCCGTCTTCGTCGACCATGTGCTGCGCCCCACCCGGTCGGTGCCGCCGGGGCTCGGGCGGGTCTGGCGGATGTGCGAGGCGTGGATCGCGTACTCCCGCGACCGGGTGTTCCGGGGCGGCTGCTTCTTCTACGCCGCCACCGCCGAGTTCGACGCCCGCAGCGGCCGGGTGCACGACGCCCTGGCGTCCGCGCAGACGGGCTGGGTCACCTTCGTGGAGGAGACGATCGAGGAGGCCAGGGCCGCCGGGGAGCTGGCCGGGGACACCGATGTGTGCCAGCTGGCGTTCGAGGTGATCGCCCTGCTGGAGCTGGCCAACGCCGAGTCGGTGCTCCAGAACAACAACCTCGGCTACGACAAGGCCGCCCGCGCCATCCTGGCCCGGCTGCGGTCGGCGGCGACGGATCCGGGGCCGCTGCCGCCCTTACGGTGAGCGCCGTGTCCCCCGGCTGCTCCGGCCCGGCCGCGCCCCTACGCTGGCCGGGACGGCGCAGCGACGGGAAGGACGGGACCCAGCACATGTCCGGCACACCGGTTCAGACGCTCAACGACGGCACACGGCTCCCCGCGGTGGGGCTCGGCACCTATCCGCTGGACGACGCGGCGGCCGAGGAGGCCGTCGCCGGGGCCCTGGAGCTGGGCTACCGGCTGGTCGACACGGCCCTCAACTACGGCAACGAGACCGGTACGGGACGGGGCATCGCCCGCAGCGGCGTCCCCCGCGAGGAGGTCGTCGTCACCACGAAGGTGCCCGGCCGCCACCACGGGTACGAGGAGACGCTCGCCTCGTTCGAGGAGTCACGGGCCCGCCTGGGCGTCGAGTACGTCGACCTGTATCTGATCCACTGGCCGCTCCCCCGCGTCGACAGGTACGTGGACACCTGGAAGGCGATGATCCGGCTCCGCGAGGACGGTCTCGTCCGCTCCATCGGCGTCTCCAACTTCACCGCCGCGCATCTGGAGCGGCTGGAGCGGGAGACGGGGGTGCTGCCCTCGGTGAACCAGATCGAGATGCATCCGCTGCTGCCGCAGGAGGAGTTGCGGGCGGTGCACGCGGCGAAGGGCGTCGTCACGGAGAGCTGGAGCCCGCTGGCCCGGGGCCGGGAGGTGCTGGAGGACCCCTCGATCGTGGCGATCGCGGACGACCACGGGGTGACGCCCGGCCAGGTGGTGCTGCGCTGGCACACCCAGCTGGGCGCGGTGCCGATCCCGAAGTCGGCGGACCCGGGACGGCAGCGCGAGAACCTCGATCTGTTCGGGTTCGAGCTGACCGCGCAGGAGTTGACGACCATCGCGTCCGGGCGGCAGCGGCGGTTCGGCGGCGACCCGGAGTCCCACGAGGAGTTCTGAGCGGGCTACGAAACCCGTCCTCGCGCGACGAACGGCCCGGGCGCTCCGCGATCCCCCTGCGATCGCGGTGCGCCCGGGCCGTGTCCGCCGTTCGGGGTCAGACACCCTCTAGCCGCCGAGCTCCCGGTGACGGGCCGCCAGGGCGGTCGCGCCCTCGTCGGTGAGCGATCCGTACAGCCGGAGGCGGGAGATGCCGCCGTCCGGGAAGATGTCGATCCGTACGTGGGTGGCCCGGACGGTCCCGTCGAGCACGAAGCGGTGGTTGGTGTCGGGCTGGAGCCGGGTCCGGGGCAGGATCTCCGTCCAGTCGCCGGCCTCGCCGTCCCGTACCGAAAGGCTCGCCCAGCCCGCCGAGTTGCCCTTGAGGTAGGCGGTGTCGATCTCGACGGCCCGGATCCCGGACTGCGCGGCGAGCCGGTAGCTGATCCAGTCGTTGCCCTGGTCGCGTCGGCGGCGGGTCTCCCAGCCGTCGTCCATCTTGCGGGAGCGGCCGGGCTGGATGGTGTTGGTGGCCGGGGAGTAGAAGCGGTCGGAGGCGTCCTCGACCTGGCCGCCGTTCTCCAGGGCCGCGAGGTCGAACGTACCGAGGGCGGCGAGCCACGCGGGGTCCGGGGCGACCTCTCCGTACACGCGCAGCCGGGCGATCCCGCCGTCCGGGTGCTGGTTGACCCGCAGATGGGTGAAGCGCTGCTCGGCGTCGACGGCGAACCCGTTGGCCGCGTGGCCGCCGACCGCCGTACGGGGGACGAGCGTCGTCCACTTCACGTCGGGGGCGAGGAGGTCCTCGGGGGACGGGGAGCCGGGCAGGGCGACGGCCTCGACGGAAACCGCCTGCGGGTAGTTGCCGCGGAAGTGGGCGGTGTCCAGGACGATGCCCCGGATGACGCCGGGCGCGCCGAGCCGGACGAGGGCCCAGTCGTGGTCGTCGGCGGTGGGGTGGGGTTCGGCGGCGCTGACGCCCCGGCGACGGCGGGTCTCCCAGCCGTCCATGATCTTGCCCTTGTGGCCGAAGTGCTCCGGGTCGAAGACGGCGGGCTCGGGCTTGAGGAGGTTCTCGCGCTCGGCGAAGAACTCGTCGTTGGCCGCGATGACGCCCGCGCCGAGGCGGCGGTCGGCGAGGTCGACGAGGTGGGTGAAGGGGAAGTCGGCGGTGCGGTGGTCGGCGTACGGGTCGCCGCCCGCGTAGGGGCTGGCGTCGCCGGTGAAGCGGGGTATCGAGGCGTCCGTCATGGTCGGGGAGGTCCTTTCGGGCACGGTCGGGGGTCGCGTTCGCGGAGGGGCCGGTGGGGCGCTGTCGGCAGTCCCGGTCGGGGAGGCGGCCGGAGGGGCCGGTGCGGCTCGGTCGGCGGTCCCGTTCGAGGAGGCGGCAGAGGGGGCCGGTTCAGCGGTCCCGTTCCAGGAGGCGGCCGGTGGGCTCGGCGAGGACGCCGTCGGAGGCGATGCGGACGCCGCGCAGCCAGCTGGAGCGGACCACGCCGTGCAGGGTCTTCCCGGCGTAGGCGGTGACCTGGTTGCGGTGGAAGAGCTCGGCGGGGTCGACGGTGAAGGTCGCTTCGGGGGCGAGGACCGCGAAGTCGGCGTCGCGGCCGGCCTCGATGGCGCCCTTCTTGCTGAGGCCCGCGAGCTCGGCGGGGGCGGCGGACATCCAGCGGGCCACGTCGTCGAGGGAGTGGCCGCGACGGCGGGCCTCGGTCCAGATGGCGGGCAGGCCGAGCTGGAGGGAGGAGATGCCGCCCCAGGCGGAGGCGAAGTCCGGGGTCTTGAGGTCCGTGGTGCACGGGGAGTGGTCGCTGACGATGCAGTCGATGGTGCCGTCGGCGAGCCCGACCCACAGGGCGTCCTGGTTGGCGGCCTCGCGGATCGGCGGGCAGCACTTGAACTCGGTGGCCCCGTCGGGGACTTCCTCGGCGGTGAGGGTGAGGAAGTGCGGGCAGGACTCGACGGTGACGCGGACGCCCTCACGCTTCGCTGCGGCGATCAGCGGCAGGGCGTCGCTGGAGGAGAGGTGCAGGACGTGGACGCGGGCGTTCAGCCGCTTGGCGTGGGCGATGAGCCCTTCGATCGCGGTGTTCTCGGCGTCGCGCGGGCGGGAGGCCAGGAAGTCGGCGTAGGCGGGGCCGGGGCGCTGCGGGGCGTCGGCCAGGTGGTGCGGGTCCTCGGCGTGGACGATGAGCAGTCCGCCGAATCCGGCGATCTCCGCCATGGAGCGGGCCAGTTGCTCCTGGTCCAGCTCCGGGAACTCCTCGACCCCGGAGGGCGACAGGAAGCACTTGAAACCGAAGACCCCGGCCTCGTACAGCGGGCGCAGATCCTTGACGTTGGAGGGGATCGCCCCGCCCCAGAAGCCCGTGTCCACATGCGCCTTGTGGGCGGCGACCTGCTGCTTGGTCCGCAGATGGTCGACGTTGGTGGTCGGCGGGAGGGAGTTGAGCGGCATGTCCAGGAGCGTGGTGATGCCGCCGGCGGCGGCCGCGCGGGTGGCGGTCCAGAAGCCCTCCCACTCGGTGCGGCCGGGGTCGTTCACATGGACGTGGGTGTCGACCAGGCCGGGCAGCAGGACGTCGTCGCCGAAGTCCTCCAGGCGGGCGCCCGCGGGCACATCGGCGTCGTACGGCAGGACCGCGTCGATCGTGCCGCCCGCGACGGCGACCGCCGCCGGGCGGGTGCCCTCGGGGGTCACGACGCGCGTCGAGCGCAGTACCAGGTTCACGTCCGATCCGGACACCCGTGCTCCTTCACTCCAGGATGATCACAACAGGAATTCAACGAACTGTTGAAGCTTCGATGGAGTCTTCACTCGGGAAACGCCCTCGTCAAGACCTACCTTCCGGCACGGAGGGCCGACGGGCCAGCCCTGTCGCCCCTACTGGAGATTTCCACAAAGTAAAAGTCCGATTTCGAACTGCGGAACGTAGCATGGGCCAGGAGGGGCGGCGCCGAGCCGTCCGCACCGACCGGCGGCACCCGGACAAAACAGCCCCTGACCGGCACGGACGCCGACCGGGGAGCTGTGGGCCGTTCCGGAACCGCCCGGTAGGCTGCTGCCTTGCCTTCCGCTTCGAAAGGACCGTTGACGTGCCGCCGTCCCACGCCAGCACAGCCGACTCCAAGCCCTCCGGTTCCAGCGGTGGGGTGCAGTCCCTTGAGCGCGCCTTCGATCTGCTGGAGCGGATGGCCGACGCCGGGGGCGAGGTCGGGCTGAGCGAGCTGTCCGCGAGCAGCGGTCTGCCCCTGCCGACCATCCACCGGCTGATGCGCACCCTGGTCGTCTGCGGTTACGTACGCCAGCAGCCCAACCGCCGGTACGCGCTGGGCCCCCGGCTGATCCGGCTCGGCGAGTCCGCGTCCCGGCTGCTGGGCACCTGGGCGAGGCCCTACCTCAGCCGGCTGGTCGAGGAGACCGGTGAGACGGCGAACATGGCGCTGCTGGACGGGGACGAGATCGTGTACGTCGCCCAGGTGCCGTCCAAGCACTCGATGCGGATGTTCACCGAGGTCGGCCGGCGCGTGCTGCCCCACTCCACCGGCGTGGGCAAGGCGCTCCTCGCGCACACCCCCGCCGACGAGGTCCGGGCGCTCCTGGCCCGTACGGGCATGCCCGCCGCCACCGAGAAGACGATCACCACGCCGGAGGGGTTCCTCGACGCCCTGGAGCAGGTGCGCCGCGCCGGATACGCGGTGGACGACAACGAGCAGGAGATCGGGGTGCGGTGCCTCGCGGTCTCCGTACCGAACTCCCCCACCTCGGCCGCGATCTCCATCTCGGGCCCGGCGGGCCGGGTGACCGAGGCGGCCACGGAACGGATCGTGCCGATCCTCCAGCAGGTCGCGGGCGAGCTGTCTGAGGCGCTGGCGAGCAGCGGGACGAACGGGGCCTGACACCCTGGCGGCTGACACTCCGGCGTTTCAGACCCCGGCCGGGGCCGTCAGCCGGCCGTCGTCCATCGTCACCGTGCGGTCCGCCCGGTCCAGGTGCGCCAGGTCGTGCGTGACCAGCACCGTGGCGGTGGCGCGCTCCCGGGTCAGGGCGACCAGCAGGTCGAGCACGGCCGCGCCGCGTTCGTGGTCGAGCGCGCTGGTCGGCTCGTCGACGAGCAGGACCGCCGGTTCGTTCATCAGGGCCCGGGCGATGTTGACGCGCTGGCGCTGACCGCCCGAGAGCTGGTGCGGCCGCCGGTCGGCACGGTCGGCGAGCCCGACGGCGTCGAGCAGTTCCAGCGCCCGGCGCCGGGCACCACGGGCGGATCCCCCGGACAGGTGGCGCATGGCCTGGAGCTGTTCGGCGGCGGTCAGCGAGGGCAGCAGGCTGGGCTGCTGGAAGACGATGCCGATGCGGTCCCGGCGCAGGACCGCCCGCCCCGCGCGGCTCAGCCCGGCGGTCGGCGTCCCGGCCACCACGACCTCGCCGGAGTCCGGGGTTACCAGGGTGGCGGCGGCCGCGAGCAGGCTCGACTTGCCCGAGCCGGACGGCCCGACGACGGCGGTCAGCGCGCCCGGAGGGACGTCCAGCGAGACCCGGTCCAGGGCGGTGAGCCGCCCCTCGCCGTCCGGGTAGGTGAGGGTGACATCGGTCAGGGTGAGCGTCATCGGGCACTCCCGAGTGCGGTGAGCGGGTCGACGGCGGTGATCCGCCGGACGGACAGGGCGGCCCCGAGCGCGCCGAGGGCGATCATCACGGCGGCCGGGACGAGGACGGTCGCCGGGTCCAGGACGAACGGCACGGCTCCCCCGCCGATCAGGGCCCCGGCCCCGGCGGCGAGGGCGGCGCCCAGTCCCGTACCGAGGACGAGCAGCACCACGGCCTGCCCCAGCGCGTCGCGCAGGAGGTACGGGGTCGACGCGCCGAGCGCCTTCAGTACGGCGACGTCGCCGCTGCGCTGGATCGTCCAGACGGTGAAGAACGCCCCGATGACGAGCGCGGAGATGGCGAAGAGGAAGCCGCGCATCAGTTGCAGCGAGCCGTTCTCCGCCCGGTAGGAGCCGATCGCGGTGAGGGAGTCGTCGAGGGTGAGCGTGCTGGTGCCCGCCGCCTCGTCCCCCGCCGCGAGGTCCACACCGCCGGTGGTGGTCAGGGCGATCACGGTCGCCTGTTCGGCGGGCCCGGCGCCGTCGTGGCCGATCTCCTGCCAGTCGTCGAGGCTGGTCCAGACGACGGGGGTGTGACTGTACGAGGCGTCGGTGGCGACGGCGGCGACCTCGCGTTCGGCCCGGCCGAGCGCGATCCGGTCACCGGGGGCGGCCCCCAGTTCCTCGGCCGCCTGCTCGGAGAGCACGATGCGTCCGGGGCCGATCCCGTCCGGCCCGAGCGTGCCGTCCGGTTCGACGCCGAAGGCCGACACGGCGGCGCTCCGCTCACCTGCGGTGGCGTTCAGGGTGCGGATGCCGACCGGCTGCGCGGCCGCGACCCCGGGCCGTCCGGCCCAGGCCCGCCAGGCGTCCTCCCGGACGGTCGATTCTGCGAACGACTCGGACTGCCCGTCCGGGGGCGCGGCGAAGGCCAGATGGTCGGCGTCGAGCCCGGTGACGGCCGAGGTGTTCTCCCGGGCCAGCCCGGCGGTGAGACCGGACAACAGGCCCACGAGCAGCGTGATCAGTACGACGACCGAACCCATGAGCGCGAACCGGCCCTTGGCGAAGCGAAGGTCTCTCCATGCGACGAACATGGCCCCAGCGTCGTCCGGCGCGGACGGGAAAACATCGCGCGGCGGACGGGCCAGGGATCAACCTTTCGATTGACCGGGCCCCAGGACCCCGCGGCTACGCTGGACGGACCATGGATTCGCGATCGCACACCCACGTCACAGCCGCCCTGCGGCTCTGTCTGCACGCGCTGCTGGCGGGGCTGCTGGCCCTGGTGATGGTGCGCGCGGTGGGCGAGGAAGCGCCGGACACGGCGGCGGTCGTGTCGGTGACGCTGCTGATGGCGGCGCTGTACGCGGCGGGGGCGGCGCGCTCCTCCTCCGTACGGCCGGGAGAGTCCTCGTCCGTGCCGCCAGGAGACGCCGTACGGCCGGGAGAGTCCTCCTCGGCGCGGCCGGGGAACGCCGTACGGCCGGGAACGCGGGCCGGGGCGTGGTGGCTGGGCGGGTTGTGGGTGCTGTGGGCGGTGCTGCTGGTGCTGTCTCCGGACGCCCTGTGGATCGCGTTCCCGCTCTACTTCCTCCAGCTCCACTTCCTGCCGATGCGCTGGGCCCTGCCCGCCGTCGCGGTCACCGCGGCCGCCGCGATCGCCGGCTTCGTCGGGCACGGGCAGGAGATCGGGCCCGGCGCGTTCATCGGGCCGCTGATCGGCGCGGCGGTCGCCGTCGCCACGGTCCTCGGGTACGACGCCCTCTTCCGGGAGAGCGAACGGCGCCGCGAGCTGATCGTGGAGCTGGTCGCCACCCGGGCGGAACTCGCCGAGGCGGAACGTACCGCCGGGACGCTCGCCGAGCGCGAGCGCCTGGCCCGGGAGATCCACGACACGCTGGCCCAGGGGCTGTCCAGCATCCAGCTGCTGCTGCGCGCCGCCGAACGCTCGCTGCCCGAGAACGCCCCGGCCGCCCCGCACGTCCGGGCCGCCCGCGAGGCGGCGCAGGCCAATCTGGCGGAGGCCCGCTCCTTCGTACGGGCGCTGACCCCGCCGGACCTGGAGCACGGGTCGCTGGCCGCCGCGCTGGAACGGCTCTGCGCGCGGACGACCGCACCGGAGCTGACCGTACGGTTCGCGGTCAGCGGCACCCCGGTGGAGCTGCCGACCCCGTACGAGGTGGCGCTGTTGCGGACCGCCCAGTCGGCGCTGGCCAACACCGTGCGCCACGCGGAGGCCCGTCGGGCGGAGATCACCCTGAGCTTCATGGACACCTCGGTGGCGCTGGACGTCGTGGACGACGGGCGGGGCTTCGACCCGTCGGGAGCTCCGGCCCACGAGCGGGGCGGGCGCGGAGATGACGGCCGCGGCGACGGCGGCTTCGGGCTGCCGGCGATGCGGGCGCGCGCCGGATCGCTCGGCGGCGTGCTGAGCGTGGAGTCGGCGCCCGGCCAGGGCACGGCGGTGGCCCTCACGCTGCCGCTGCCCGTCGCGGAAGCGGAGCGTGCGGCATGACCGGGGGCGAGGGCCCGGGCGGGGAAGCGATCCGGCTACTGCTCGCGGACGACCATCCGGTGGTCCGGGCGGGGCTGCGTGCGGTCCTGGACACCGAGCCGGGTTTCCGGGTCGCCGGTGAGGCCGCCACCGCGGAGGAGGCCGTGGCCCTGGCGGCGGGAGGCGGCTTCGACGTGGTCCTGATGGACCTCCAGTTCGGTGCGGGGATGCACGGGGCGGAGGCCACGGCGACGATCACCGCCGCGCCGGACGGCCCCCGGGTCCTGATCCTCACCACGTACGACTCCGACGCGGACATCCTGGCGGCGGTCGAGGCCGGGGCGAGCGGCTATCTGCTGAAGGACGCGCCGCCGCAGGAGCTGGCGGCCGCGGTGCGCACGGCAGCGGCGGGCCGCTCGGCGCTGGCGCCCTCGGTGGCGCACCGGCTGATGGACCGGATGCGCACCCCGGCCGAGGCGCTGACGCGGCGGGAGCTGGAGGTGCTGCAACTGCTCGGGGAGGGGTTGTCGAACCTGCGGATCAGCAAGCGGCTGTTCCTGAGCCAGGCCACGGTGAAGTCCCATCTGGTGCACATCTACGCCAAGCTGGGCGTCGACTCCCGTACGGCGGCGGTCGCGGCGGCCACGGCCCGCAGGCTCATCCGCCGCTGACGCGACACGCCCGGGCACCGCACGGGGCGTTCACCCGCGCGGGGGCTCTCCGAAGAGGTCGACCGCGTTGCGCACCTCGCGCAGGGCCGCAGCCACCGCGCTCACCGAGCCGATCGCCCCCGCGATCAGCAGCAGGGACCGGCGCATGCGGGGGATCTCGGGGACACCGCTGACGGCCATGGCGTCCAGGGCAGCGAGCTCGTCCTCGGCGATCGGCCGGTCGGGGAAGTCGATCCGGAGCCCGGCCAGCTCCCGGCGCAGCCGCGAGACGGCCATCCGCAGCTCGGCCACCCTCGGGTCCTCGCCGCTGCCGGTCAGCCGCTTCTGTCCCACGCTTCGCAACACAGCACTCCCCCTCGCACGTCCTTGTGCCGGTGTCTCCCCCGCATCCGGGGTGGTGGCCAAGTCCCCGGGCTCGCCCGCAAGTTAACGCCATAACAGGCAGTGCGCGCCAGCCCACGGAAAGAAATCGGGGTTACCCCTGAGGGTGACATGCGTGTCGCGTGTGCGAAGGACTCAGTGGTATCCAGACCTCATGGTTGAGGACATGGCGACGGACAGGCCGGGCAGGGCGAAGAACCCCGAGGTCGCGGGGGTGCTGCTGGCCGCCGGAGGGGGCCGACGGCTCGGCGGCCGCCCGAAGGCGCTGTTGGAGCACCGGGGCCGCCCGCTGATCGAGCACGCGGTGCGCTCCCTGCGCAACGGCGGCTGCGGCCCGCTGCACGTGGTGCTGGGCGCGGCGGCCGACGAGGTGCGGGCCCGGGCGGATCTCACGGGGTGCGCGGTGAGCGTGAACCCGGGCTGGGAGGAGGGCATGGGCTCCTCGCTCCGGCTGGGTCTGGCGGCCCTGAGCGCGACGGACGCGGACGCGGCGCTGGTCCTCCTGGTCGATCAGCCGGGGATCGGTGCGGAGGCGGTGGCGCGGGTGCGGTTCGCGTACCGCTCGCGCATGAGCCTGGTGGCGGCCTCGTACGGCGGGGAGCGGAGCCATCCGGTGCTGTTCGGGGCGGACCGGTGGGCGGACATCGCGGCGGCGGCCGTCGGCGACCAGGGGGCGCGGAGCTATCTGCGGGAGCACCGCGATGCGATCACGCTCGTGGAGTGTTCGGATGTGGCCGAGGCGTACGACATCGACACCTCGCAGGACCTCAAGCATCTGGAATGACCGGAAAGCACCTGGAGCGGCCGCCCCCGGCGCGTGGCCCGCCGTCCGCCCGTCAACAGTCCGTGGCCGCGCTGGCACGCTGCGCCGTCGGCGGCCCGTTTCTGTCGACCCGGAGAATCTCGACATCAACAAACCATTGAACTTCCACTATGAGGAAACTACTATCCACTGGTCAGAAGCCCTCTGAACCTCAGACGGCACCCACGGCCGTATCTCGGAGCCATGGCACGCCGTGCCCGTCTCAGGCGACCCGGCGGCCGTCGAGACGCCGCCGCCCGCTGAAGGAGTGACAGCTCATGTCCGCACCAGCGCCGTCCACGCTGGCCATCGTCGATGCCGAGCCCCTGCCCCGGCAGGATGAGGTCCTGACCGACGCGGCCCTCGCGTTCGTGGCCGAGCTGCACCGGCAGTTCACGCCGCGCCGCAATGAGCTGCTCGCCCGGCGCGGTGAGCGCCGCGCCGAGATCGCCCGCACCTCCACGCTGGACTTCCTGCCGGAGACGGCGGCGGTCCGCGCGGACGACTCCTGGAAGGTCGCGCCCGCCCCGGCGGCGCTGAACGACCGCCGGGTGGAGATCACCGGTCCGACCGACCGC
This sequence comes from Streptomyces sp. PTY087I2, assembly GCF_001687325.1. GTDB lineage: Bacteria > Actinomycetota > Actinomycetes > Streptomycetales > Streptomycetaceae > Streptomyces. The sequence continues at coordinate 43,346 of NZ_LZRD01000003.1, forward strand.
AAGATGACCATCAACGCCCTGAACTCGGGCGCGAAGGTCTGGCTCGCCGACTTCGAGGACGCGTCCGCCCCGACGTGGGAGAACGTCGTCCTCGGCCAGCTCAACCTCACCGACGCCTACGAGCGCCGCATCGACTTCACCGACCCGAAGTCCGGCAAGGCGTACGCGCTGAAGTCCGCCGACGAGCTGGCCACGGTGGTCATGCGCCCGCGCGGCTGGCACCTGGAGGAGCGCCACCTCCAGCTGGACGGCGTCTCCGTGCCCGGCGCGCTGGTCGACTTCGGCCTCTACTTCTTCCACAACGCGCAGCGCCTGATCGACCTCGGCAAGGGCCCGTACTTCTACCTGCCGAAGACGGAGTCGCACCTGGAGGCCCGCCTCTGGAACGACATCTTCGTCTTCGCTCAGGACTACGTCGGCATCCCGCAGGGCACAGTCCGCGCGACCGTCCTGATCGAGACGATCACCGCCGCGTACGAGATGGAGGAGATCCTCTACGAGCTGCGCGACCACGCGGCCGGGCTGAACGCGGGCCGCTGGGACTACCTCTTCTCCATCGTCAAGAACTTCCGTGACGGCGGCGCCAAGTTCGTGCTGCCGGACCGCAACGCGGTGACGATGACCGCCCCGTTCATGCGGGCGTACACCGAACTCCTGGTCCGCACCTGCCACAAGCGCGGCGCGCACGCGATCGGCGGCATGGCGGCGTTCATCCCCTCGCGCCGCGACGCCGAGGTCAACAAGGTGGCCTTCGAGAAGGTCAAGGCCGACAAGGACCGCGAGGCGAACGACGGCTTCGACGGCTCCTGGGTCGCCCACCCCGACCTGGTCCCGATCGCCCTGGCCTCCTTCGACGCGGTCCTCGGCGAGAAGCCCAACCAGAAGGACCGGCTGCGCGAGGACGTCTCGGTGGCGGCGGGCGACCTGATCGCCATCGACACCCTCGACGCCAAGCCCACGTACGAGGGTCTGCGCAACGCCGTCGCGGTCGGCATCCGCTACATCGAGGCCTGGCTGCGCGGCCTGGGCGCGGTCGCCATCTTCAACCTGATGGAGGACGCGGCCACCGCCGAGATCTCCCGCTCCCAGATCTGGCAGTGGATCAACGCGGACGTGGTCTTCGAGAACGGCGAGCACGCCACCGCGGACCTGGCCCGCAAGGTCGCCGCCGAGGAACTGGCCGCGATCCGCACGGAGATCGGCGAGGAGACCTTCGCCGCCGGCAAGTGGCAGCAGGCCCACGACCTCCTGCTCCAGGTCTCCCTGGACCAGGACTACGCGGACTTCCTGACCCTGCCCGCGTACGAGCAGCTGCGCTGACCCACTCCGTCACGACGGACGCCCCACTGCCCCCGGCACCGCACAGCGCCGGGGGCAGTGGCATTACTATGCCCAATCCTCTAGCCAAAGCCTCACCCTGTGCGCTATAATGGGCGAGCTATTTTACGGAACCCACCGGGCTGTCGAATTCTGACCACGCCCTCCAAACCGTAAGGATGCGCATGACTGCGCCTCGGGCCTCGGCCCCTCGCGCCCCGATGCGGACGCGCTCTCCCCTCCACCTCTCGCCCAACACGTTCCTGACGAACGCCTGGGAACTCAGCACCCCCACCCTCACCTGACCAGCCACAGTCAGCCCCACACGCTGTGACCGGAATCAGGAGAAACGTTCCTCCCCTGAGGTATTCCGGCATCCCTCTCTCTCAAGGATGTCTTTGTGCTGTTTTCCTCCCTAGGGTCCGTCGGATCCGTCGTGGCCATCGCGGCGTCCATCTCGTTCACGGCCTGCTTCGCCGTGGCCTGCGTCACCGCCTGCCGCATCGCCAAACGAGCGTTCGCCAAGACCAGTTCGGCCGATCGGCCCGAAATCCTCAAGCAGTACGCGGTTGTGCTGCGCGCGCTCTTCGCCTTCTCTCTGCGTCGTAAGTAGGTCCGTCGCTGCGCTCCAGGGGCAAGACGCAGTTCCCCCGCGCACATTCCGAAAGGTCCGCTCATGCCGAAAGAGATAGTGTTCTGCCTGTCGACTTCGCGGCCCGCCAGGCTTCCCCATCAGGACACGCCCCCACCCGCACACCACATATCGTGCTGCTCGGGAGCCCGCCTTGATTCGTGATTCCGTCTCCGCGGCCGCCGCACAGGCCCTGGGCGGCAGCCTCTTCCTGCGGCTCACCGAGCGGTTCGTCCAGGAGCACGGGTACCAGCCGAGCAGGGCCGAGGCCCGATCCTGGGAGCGCAGTCTCCCGGCCCTCATGAACGTGCTGGTCGAAGCAGGCCTTGACGAGGTCACCGTACTGCTGGAGTACGGACTGCCGCTGACGAGCAAGCGGGCTGATGCCGTCCTGGCCGGGGTTCACCCCAGGACCGGTGAGCCGTCCTATGTAGTCGTCGAACTGAAGCAGTGGAGCCAGGCGACGCCGGAGGAGGGTGAGCCCTCGCTGTGCTGGATCGACGCGTACGGCCGCCCGGTCCTCAATCCGATCGAGCAGGTTCGTGGCTACTGTGACTACCTCGTGGCATTCAACGGGGCGCTGGGTGACCACCCTGAGCGAGTCTCCGGCGCTGCGTACCTGCACAACGCTACGCAGTTCGGCATCGCAGGTCTGGCCGAGGTGGGCCTGAGCGAGAGAGGCCGGATCTTCAGCGAGGAGACCCGCGGGGAGTTCATCCGCTTCCTCAAAGAACGACTCGCCCCGGTCAACGGAGCGGCGGCCGCAGACGCTTTGCTGGCCGGTAAGGTCGGGCCGTCGAAGCAGCTCATGGCCGTGGCAGCCGAAGAAGTGCGTAATCGGGAGCAGTTCGTGCTGCTCGACGAACAACGCGTCGCCTACGAGTCCGTGATGGGAGCCGTCAGGCGAGCCACTCAGGCGGACCGCAAAGAAGTGCTCGTGGTCGAAGGGGGCCCGGGAACGGGAAAGAGCGTCATTGCGCTGTCGTTGCTCGGCGAGCTCTACCGGCAGGGCCGTTCCGCGCTGCACGCGACGGGATCGCAGTCGTTCACCAAGACGATGCGGAAGGTCGCAGGCGCGCGCAAGAAAGAGGTCCAAGAGCTCTTCAAGTACTTCAACAGCTTCATGACCGCTGAGCGCAACGCCCTCGACGTCATCATCTGTGATGAAGCCCACCGCATGCGGAAGACGTCCGCCAACCGCTACACGCCTGCCGCGCAGCGCAGTGACCGGCCTCAGGTCGATGAACTGATCGACGCCGCACGGGTGCCGGTGTTTCTGCTCGACGAGCACCAGATAGTACGACCGGGCGAGATGGGCGACGTGGAGCAGATCCGCCGAGCCGCCGCGGCCAAGGGGCTGGAGTGCACGGTCATTCATCTGGACAGTCAGTTCCGCTGCGGTGGAAGCGACGCGTATCTGAACTGGGTTCTGCGCCTGCTGAGGCTGAAGCCCGGTGGTCCCACCGAATGGCGGCCCGACGACCGCATGCAGCTCATGGTGGCCGAGAGCCCCGCGGAAATGGAGGCCTTCCTCGACCACAAGCGCGAACTCGGCTACGGGGCGCGCATGTCCGCGGGGTACTGCTGGCCGTGGACCAAGAAGACGCCCCCCGGCGAGGCATTGCCCAACGATGTGGTCATCGGCGACTGGGAGCGGCCATGGAACGTGTTCGGCGACCGCGGTGTCGCGGGTGCGCCGCCCTCCGCCCTCTGGGCGACGGATCCGGCCGGGTTCGGCCAGGTCGGCTGCGTGTACACAGCACAGGGCTTCGAGTACGACTGGAGCGGCGTCATCATCGGACCGGACCTGGTCTGGCGGGACGGCGAGTGGAAGACGGACCGGACCCAGTCGAAGGATCCCGTGTTCAAGAGGTCCACCCCGGACCACGAGGTGGACCTGCTGATTCGCAATACGTACAAGGTGCTGCTGACCCGCGGAATGATCGGAACGGTGATCTACTCGACGGACGCCGAGACCAGGAACAGGCTCCACGAACTCGTCTCGAGCGGGCAGCTCACATCGGAACCGGAAGCTCTGTTCTCCCGCTCAGAGACACTCACCGACGTGTAAGTCGCCGAGCCCCGGCAGCGGACGAAGAGGGGCCCCCACCTCCACGCAGCCCCAGCGCCACGAACCTGCAGATCAGGGCGAACAGCACGGCCGGCAGCGGCGCGGGAGACTCCTGCGAAGTCGGCGAGCCGGGCCAGGATCGGCATCGCCAGGCGGGCGTGGCCGGAGCTGGAGGGGATGAGGTACCGACGACGTCGGCGATCGTCACCGCCGTCAGGACCACCCACATGATCGCGCGCAGCACGATGCCGTCGCCGAGCGAGATGTCGGCGGCTGAGGACACGACTCCGGTGGCGACCACCACGGTGATGAACGCGCCGATGGCCGGCACGAAGAAGAACACACCCGCGCTGCCGGACAGTTCGCCGGCCAGGTCCGGCTCGAGGAGGGTGAGCAGGGCATCGGAGCCGCGCCGCCGAATTCGACGCTGTGCCGGGATTCGGCGAGGGTACGGAACCCCGGCCCACCCAAGCCCTCCAGGCCCCGGAGCGCCCCGGAAGGTGTCAGTCCGTCAGGACCACCGTTCGCTGGGCCGAGAAGTCGCCCCACTTGCCGTCCGGGAGCTTGGCCCGGAGCTTCACCGAGTAGCGGGTGCCCGCCGGGTCGGGGAGGTCGAGCCGGTAGGTGGCGCGGCCCTTGGGAGGCGTACCGCCCCAGACGATGGTGGTGGTCAGCTTGCCGTTCATGTGGAGCTCGTAGGCGGGGATGGTGCCGCCCGTGTCGGGCTGGTCCCAGGACAGGTCCAGGGTGAACAGGCCGCCCTCCTTGCCGACTTCGGTCCGCAGCCCGGTGGGGGCGGTGCTCGCGGGGGCGCCGGGGGCGGAGGCGGTGGTGAGGTCGAGGGTGTTGCTGTCGGCCGAGGACTTGTCGGAGGCGTCCCGGGCCCGGACCGTGAAGGTGTAGACGGTCCCCGGGCGCAGCCCCGTGAGCTTCGCCGTGGTCTCGGAGGCGGGGACGCTGTGGATCCGGGAGTCCTCCTGGTAGATGTCGTACGAGGTGACGCCGACGTCGTCCTTGGCCGCGCCCCAGGTCAGCGTGGCCCCACGGCTTCCGTCGGCGCGACCCGTCAGCTTCGCCGGGGCGGTGGGGGGTGTGTCGTCCTTCGGCGGGGTGGCCTGGGTGGTGACGGGGATGGCCTTGCTGGGCGCGGAGAGGTTCCCGGCGGCGTCCTTGGCCCGGACGCTGAAGGTGTAGTCCGTCGAGGCCGTCAGACCGTTGACGTCGATCATGGTCTTTGTCGCCGGGACGCTCTTGACCTTGCTCTTTCCCCGGTAGACCTCGTAGCCGGCGACCTTCTCGTCATCGGCTGCGGCCTTCCACATGACGTGCACCGAGGTGGAACTGCTGGCCTGGGCGGTCACGTTCTCCGGGGTGCCGGGCGGCTGGGTGTCGGCTTCGGCGGAACCACCGCAGGCGGAGAGAAGGGGGGCGAGAAGCAGGGCGGAACAGGCCAACGCGGCAGATATGTGGGGGCGTTGCACGGTGGTGCCTTCCATCCGGACAGCAATGGTCCAGACCTGTATGACATGACGGGGTGCCCTCCGACAAGAGTCCGGCCGGGAACCTTCCGCTATATGCCGGGTTGCGCCGGCCGCCCCGCCGGTCCGGGGAGCCCGTCGACCGATGAGTTTCCGGTGGCGGAGGGGTCTTCCCTGTATGGATACGCATGAGAGCCCCGCGTCGGCTACGGACGAGATCCCTGCGTCGCCCGCGCACGAGACCCCCGTGTCGGCCACGCCCGGGACCGGCTCGTCGGCCGACGCCCTGCCCGACCTGGAGCCGGCCGCCCGGCGGATCGCCGCGCTGCTCGGGGCGGTCGACGACAGCGCGCTGGACGGCCCCACCCCCTGCCCCGACTACGCCGTACGGGAGCTGCTCGGCCATCTCACCGGGCTCGCCACCGCCTTCCGTGACGCCGCCCGCAAGGATTTCGGGCCGAGCACGGCCACCTCCCCCGACGCGGCTCTCCCCGTCCTCGACGACGACTGGCGCGAGGCGCTGCCCCGGCGGCTTGAGGAGATGGCGGCTGCCTGGCGCGCGCCCGACGCCTGGACGGGCATGACCCGGGCGGGCGGCATCGAGCTGCCCGGCGAGGTGGCCGGGGCCGTCGCGCTCGACGAACTCGTGATCCACGGCTGGGACCTGGCCCGCTCGACCGGGCAGCCGTACGCGGCGGGCGAGGCCGAGCTGCGGTCCTGCGCGGCGCTGCTCGCCCCGGACGAGGACGACCCGGACCGCGGGGGCATCTTCGGGCCGCCCGTCCCGGTGCCGGCCGACGCCCCGCTGCTGGACCGGGTGATCGCCCTCAGCGGCCGAAGCCCGGACTGGCGGCCGGGCGACCGATAGACGGGGGCGGGAGCCCTTCGCCGTCCGCCCGCAACAAGATGTTCGACGCGGCCGCCACCGCACAGGCGCGGGAGCCCGTCAGCTGGTGAAGAACTCCGTGATGTGCGCGGCCACCAGGTCCGCCCGGGTCTCGTGCGGGCGGTGGCCGCCCGGGACCGTGATCAGCCGGCAGTCCGGGACGAGGGAGGCCACGTCCGCCTGGCGGTGCTGTTCCATCCCGCTCTCCGGGCCCCCGGTGATGATCAGCGTCGGGGAGACGATGTCGCCGAGGCCATCGGCCGCATCCGGGCCGGGGTCGGCGAGCTGGTCCCGTACGGCGGGCACCGCGTTCTCGTCGTAGTCCACCGGGCCATCGGCGCGACCGGCCGGGCCCGGGTCGCCGGGGAACGGGGCCGGGGTCTCCACCAGCACCAGCCGCTCCACCCGGTCGGAGTGCTCCTGGGCCACCAGCCGGGCGACGACGCCGCCCATGCCGTGGCCGACGAGGCCGACCCGGTCCAGCTCCAGTTCGTCGAGGAAGCCCACGACGTCCTCGGCCATCAGCTCCAGGCCGTAGCCGTCGGGCCAGTCGCTCTCGCCGTGACCGCGCAGGTCCAGGGCGTACACCCGCCACTCCTGGCCCAGCAGGGCGCCGGCCGCCTCCCACTGCCCGGCCGAACCGCCGAGGCCGTGCAGCAGCACGACGGGCGAGCCGAACGCGTCGCCCCAGGCCCGGTACGCGAGGCGCACATCGCCGACATCCACAACAGACTGATCTTCCATGCCGCTGACGCTACAGCCGACGGGCGGGCGCCCGCGCCCCGCTGTCGGGGCAAGGGGTCAGTGCACGCCCACCCCGGCGGCCGCCGGCACCACGTGTTCGCCGTTCGCAGGCTCCTCGCCCGCCGCGTCCGGCTTGCGGCCGATGTGGTTGAAGGCGAGGTTCAGCACGATCGCCACCACACAGCCGGTGGAGATGCCCGAGTCGAGGACGACGAGCAGGTCCTCGGGGAAGGCGTGATAGAAGTCCGGCGCGGCGATCGGGATCAGGCCGATGCCGACGGCCGCCGCCACGATCAGGGCGTTCTCGCCCTTCTCCAGGGCGGCGGTGGCCAGGGTCTGGATGCCGCTGGCCGCGACCGTACCGAACAGGACGATGCCCGCGCCGCCGAGCACCGGCAGCGGTACGAGCGCGATGACCGAGGCGGCGACCGGGACGAGGCCGAGGACGATCAGGATCACGCCGCCCGCCGCGACGACGAAGCGGCTGCGGATCTTGGTCATGGCGACCAGGCCGACGTTCTGCGCGAAGGCGCTGCACATGAAGCCGTTGAAGATCGGGCTGATGGCGCTGCCGAGGGTGTCGGCGCGCAGCCCGCCCTCGATGATCTTCTCGTCCGCCGGGCGGCCGACGATCTTCCCGAGGGCCAGCATGTCGGCGGTGGACTCGGTCATGCAGACGAGCATCACGATGCACATGGAGACGATGGCCGCGATCTCGAACTGCGGGGCGCCGAAGGCGAACGGCGTCGGGAAGCCCACGACGTCCGCGTTCTTGATGGCGCCGAAGTCGGTGATGCCGGCCGGGATGGCGATGAGCGTGCCGATGACCAGGCCGAGCAGGATCGCGATCTGCTGGAGGAAGCCGCGCAGCAGCTTGCGCAGGGCCAGCACGACGACCAGGGTCACGGCGGCCATGGTGATGTTGGTCATCGAACCGTAGTCGTCGGCCGTGGCGTTGCCGCCCTGGGACCAGTTGAAGGCGACCGGGAGGAGCGAGACGCCGATCAGGGTGATGACGGTGCCGGTGACGACCGGCGGGAAGAACCGGACCAGTTTGCAGAAGTACGGGGCGAGGAGGAACCCGAGCAGGCTCGCGACGATGATCGCGCCGAAGATGACGGCTATCCCGTCGTGCCCCCGGTCCTTGCCTATCGCGATCATCGGGGCGACCCCGGCGAACGAGACGCCGTTGACGAAGGGCAGCCGGGCGCCGACCTTCCAGAAGCCGATGGTCTGGAGCAGGGTGGCGATCCCCGCGGTGAAGAGGCTCGCCCCCATCAGGAAGGCGGTCTCCTTGGCGGTGAGGCCGACGGCCGGCCCCACGATGAGCGGCGGGGCCACCACGCCCGCGTACATGGCGGCCACGTGCTGGAGGCCGCTGGTGAACATCTTCAGCGGGGGGAGGGTTTCGTCGACCGGGTGTTTCCGGTCGTCTCCCGTGTCCACGGCGGTATCGGCCGTGGCGTCGGGGGCGGCTGCATCTGCGTCTTTGCGAAACCTGGGCTTGGCTGCCACGGCGGTTCCTCCGGTCGGTTACGCGTCGTCGGCGACGCGGGTGTCAGGGAGGTGATGCGTAAGTGGTGCGGCGGTGCTTGCGGCTCTCTCAGGTGGTGCAGGTCATGCAGGTGGTGCAGGTCGTACAGAGGGGGGTGCGGAAAGGGGCGCGCACCGGGGTGTGTGCGGGCAGCGTTCATCACCGGTCCGGCGGGCGCGCACCATGGGGCGCGCGTCCGCCGGACCGGCTGCCGTGGGCCCCGCTCGGGTCCACGGCGGCCGGTCTCGGGCCGTCCCCCTCGACCGGCCGGTCGGGGATACCGCCCGGGGTCAGGCCCCGGCGGCGATCTGCGCGAGGCGGCGGGCCTCGTCGCGGGTGACGCGGGCGATGGCGTCCTCGTCCACCGTGGTGAGGTGGTTGCCCTCGACGACCGGCTTGCCGTCGACGAGGGAGAGGGTCACCGGGGCGGCCGCGCCGAAGATGAGCGCGGTCACCGGGTCGGCGATCGAGGAGTGGGCCAGGGTGTCCAGCTTCCACAGGACGAGGTCGGCGAGCTTGCCGACCTCCAGGGAGCCGATCTGGTCGGCGCGGCCCAGCACCTGGGCCCCGCCGAAGGTCCCGAGGCGCAGGGCCTGTCGGGCGTTCAGGGCGGCCTCGCGGTGGGCGCCGAGGCGGTTGATGAGGAGCGCGTTGCGCAGCTCGGTGTGGAGTTCGCCGGACTCGTTGGAGGCGGTGCCGTCCACGCCGAGGCCGACGGGCACACCGGCGGCGAGCATGTCGGGGACCCGGGCGATGCCGGCGGCGAGGCGGGCGTTGGAGGACGGGCAGTGGGCGACGCCGGTTCCCGTACGGGCGAAGGCGGCGATGTCCGAGTCGTTCATGTGGACGCAGTGGGCCATCCACACATCGCTGCCGAGCCAGCCGGTCGACTCGAAGTACTCGGTCGGGCCCATCCCGAACAGCTCCTTGCAGAACTGCTCCTCCTCGACGGTCTCCGAGCCGTGGGTGTGCAGCCGTACGCCCTTGCGGCGGGCCAATTCGGCGCCCTGGCGCATCAGTTCGGTGGAGACCGAGAACGGCGAGCAGGGGGCGACGGCGATCTGGGTCATCGCGTCGAAGGAGGCGTCGTGGTGGGTGTCGATCGTCGCCTCGGTGGCGGCGAGCGCACCTTCCAGGGTCTCGACGGCGAAGTCCGGGGGCAGGCCGCCGTCCTTCTCACTGCGGTCCATGGAGCCCCGGGCGAGGGTGAACCGTACGCCCATCTCGCGGGCGGCCCCGATGATGGCGCCGGACAGATCGCCGGAGCCCCGCGGGAAGACGTAGTGGTGGTCCATGGCGGTGGTGACGCCGCCGCGGGCCAGCATGGCGAGCGAGCCCTGCGCGGCGGCGCGGGCCATCGGCTCGTCGATGCGCGCCCAGGTCGGGTAGAGGGCGACCAGCCAGTTGAACAGGTTGTGATCGGTGGCCAGCCCCCGGGTGATCCACTGGTAGAAGTGGTGGTGGGTGTTGACCAGGCCGGGGGTGGCGAGGTGCCCGGTGGCGTCGATGCGCCGGACGACGCCGGTCAGGCCCTCCGGGGCCTTGCCCGCGCCGACGGACTCGATGCGGTTGTCCGCCACGACGATGTACCCGGAGGCGTACTCCGTGTCGTGGGCGTCGACGGTGGCGATCGAACAGTTCTCGATGACGATGCGCTGAGGGTCTGCCGAAGCTGCCATGGCGCTTCCTTCTTCTCTCTGTGGCGATGTGGGCACGGCAGGACCCTAGGAGGATTTGAGTGCCACAGCGGTGCGGCTGTGGGTGCCGAGATGGTGGAAGAACAGGTTGAGCACGACCGCGGCCAGTGCTCCCGCGCTGATTCCGGAGCCGAGGACGGTCTGCGCCCAGGCCGGGAATCCGGCGTAGAAGGTGGGCGCGGCGAGCGGGATGATGCCCGCGCCGAGCGCGACGGCCACCAAAATGATGTTGGAGCTGTCGTCCAGGCCCGCTTCGGAGAGCGTACGGATGCCGCTGACGGCGATGGAGCCGAAGAGGACGATGCCGGCGCCGCCGAGGACGGGCATGGGCACGAGCGAGACGACCGCGCCGAGCACCGGGAAGGCGCCGAGGATCAGCAGGGCCCCGCCGGCCGCCGCGACGACGTACCGGCTGCGGACGCGGGTCAGCGAGACGACGCCGACGTTCTGGGCGAAGGCGCTGGTGGGAAAGCCGCCGAAGACCGGGCCGAGGAGGGTGGCGATGCCGTCGGTACGCAGGCCGCGGGTGATCGTACGCCCGTCGGTGCGGCGTTCGCAGATCTCGCCGAGGGCGAGCATCCCGGCGGAGGACTCCGTCATCAGGACGAGCGTGACGATGCAGAGCGAGAGGATCGCGGCGGGCTGGAACTCCGGGGCGCCGAAGGCGAAGGGGGTCGGCAGGGCGGCGAGCGGCGCGGACCTCAGCGCGGAGAAGTCGGCGAGTCCGAACGGGATCGCGGCCAGTGTGCCGACGAACATGCCCACCAGCAGGGCGACTTGCTTGAGGAAGCCGCGTCCGAAGCGTTGGACGAGCAGGATGACGACGAGGGTGAAGGCGGCCAGCGCCAGATACTTCATGGCGCCGAAGTCGTCGGCGGTGGCGTCGCCGCCCTGGGCCCAGGCGACGGGCACGGGCATGAGAGTGACGCCGATGAGGGTGATGACCACACCGGTGACGAGCGGCGGGAAGAAGCGCAGCAGCCGGCCGAAGAAGGGGCCCACGGCCAGGCAGAACCCTCCGGCGACGAGCACCGCCCCGTAGATCGCGGGGAGTTGATGGCCAGGGGCGCTGGTCTCGGCGATGGCGAGCATCGGCGCGATCCCGGCGGAGGAGGCGGCGTTGACGAACGGCAGCCGGTTTCCGGCGAACGCGCCGATGCCGATGGTCTGGAGGATGGTGGCGAGACCGGCGATCAGGAGGCTCGCCGCGATGAGCCGGGTCATACCGGCGGTGTCCAGGCCGACGGCCTGGCCGATGATCAGCGGAGGGGTGACGACGCCCGCGTACATGGCGGCGATGTGCTGGAGCGCGGCGGGGACGAGCCGCGCGGGGGGAAGCTTTTCGTCGACCGGGTGAACCGCCGGGCCGGCGAGGGTTTTCGAGGGGTCTTTGCCTGGGCTTTCGGCCGGCCCCGTTGCAGGCTTTGCCATGGGTGTTCCCTCCGGGATGACCGGCCGCCGCCCGTCTGCGGGCGGACGGCGGCCGGTTCAGTGCCGCGTCAGAGGTTGGTCATGTCGACCGGGATCTTCGGCTCGACGCCGTCCCGGAGCACGGTGGCCTCGATCAGACCGTAGGGACGGTCCGCCGCGAAGTAGACCTCATTGTCGTTCTTGAGGCCGAACGGTTCGAGGTCCACCAGGAAGTGGTGGTTGTTCGGCAGCGAGAAGCGGATCTCGTCGATCTCGCTGCGGCTGTTGATGATCCGCGAACCCATCTGGTACAGGGTCTGCTGGAGCGAGAGGGAGTACGTCTCGGCGAAGGCCTGAAGCATGTGCTTGCGCGCCTGCTCGTAGGACTTCTCCCAGTTCGGCATGCGCTGCTCGTCGCTGGTCCAGTTGTACCGCCAGCGGGCGGAGACGTCGGTCGCCAGGATGCGGTCGTACGCCTCCTTCAGCGTCGTGTACTTGTCCTTGACGTAGCCCCAGAACTCGGAGTTGGTCGAGTTCATCACGGTGAGGTCCTTGAGGCCCGAGATGACCTCCCAGTTCTCCCCGTCGTAGGTGATCTGGGTGACCCGGGTCTCCTGGCCCTTGCGGGCGAAGGAGTGCTTGACCTCGTCGGCGCCGATGAACTTGGAGTTGCCGTCGGAGGTCGCGATGCGCTCCCAGGCGTACTCCTCGATCCGGATCCGGGCGCGGTGGATCGGCTCCTGCGAGGAGACGAAGTGCCGGGCGAGGTGGATGCCGAACTGCTCGGCGGACTCGATCCCGTGCTCCTTGGCGAACGCGAACACCGTGTTCTTGGTGGTGTCGGTCGGCAGGACGTTCGCGTTGGAGCCGGAGTAGTGGACGTCGTCCATGTCGCCGGAGAGGGCGACCGAGACGTTCAGGTCCTTGATGTGGTGGGTGTCGCCGTCCCGCGTGATCTTTACGACGCGGTTCTCTGCTTTGCCGTACTGGTTCTGGCCGAGAATCGTGGGCATGTCGGTGCTAGCTCCCTCGGTAAACGGAGTAGCCGAACGGGTTGAGCAGCAGCGGTACGTGATAGTGCTCGCCCGGCACGACCGCGAAGGCGATCGTCACTTCCGGGAAGAACGCGCCGCTGTCCCTTACGCGGGGGGCGTCCTGCTGCGCCTCGGCTTGCTTCTTGGAAAAGTACGTCTCGGTGTCGAATGCGAGACGTACGTGGGTCGTTCCCTCCGGCAGCGCCGGGAGGTCCTTGCAACGCCCGTCCGCATCGGTCGCGGACGCTCCGAGCGTGACGTACGGCGCGTCGCTCCCGCTGCGGGCGGCGAGCGAGACGGCGACGGACGCGGCGGGGCGGCCGATGCTGGTGTCCAGGATGTGGGTGGACACCGATGCGGTCGTGTCGGTACTCAAGACCGTCACTCTCCTAGATCTCAAGAGTCCTGTGCGGGAGCGTCCTCTGCGAGGGCCTCCGTCACGAGACGGGTCAGCCGGATGCGGTTGATCTTGCCCAGTTCGGTGCGCACGATCTCCTGCTCCTGCTCGGGCGAGTTCCCGATCCGGGACTTCACCGCGTCGCGCATCTGCTCACCGGTGGCGCCGGTGGCGCAGATCAGGAAGACATGTCCGAACCGCTCCTGGTAGGCCAGGTTCAGTTCGAGCATCTCGGTCTTGAGCTCCTCGGAGGCGCCGGCCATCCCCCGCTGCTCACGGGAGGAGGTCGGGTCGCCGGGCTTCGGGCGGCCGATCGGCGGGTGGCCCGCCATCGCGTCGGCCAGGTCCGCCGCGGTGAGCTTCGCCGTCGCGGCGTCGCTCGCGGCGAGCAGGGCTTCTTCGGTGGCGTACGGACGCCCGGCGAGAATGCTGTTTCCCCAGGTCGCACTGGCACACACCTCGTGCAGTGCGGGGGTGGCCTCGCCGTCCGCCAGGGTGTTGAACCGGGTGAGGCCCGGTGTGGAGCTCGAAGTCACGGGAGCCTCCGTGGCTGTTTTTCGCTGTGCGTTGTTCGGGCTGCGGATAGCTAACGCCCTCCGCAACACGACGTCAACACTTTGTTGAAATATCGCGAACGAAGAAAGCCGCCGTCCCGGCATGCGGACGGCGGCTTTCCTGCGTGTTCGGCGGGTTCGGCCAACTACTCACCCTTGGCCGTATGTTCCCGGTTCAGGTAGTTGTACACGGTGAACCGGGATACGCCCAGGGCACCGGCCACGGTCTCCACCCCGTGTCGTACGGAGAAGGCACCGCGTGCCTCCAGGGTCCGGACGACGCTCTGCTTGGCCTTGCGGTCCAGGTCGGCGAGCGGCATCCCGTGCCGTCGCTCCATCGCGGCGAGGATGTGGTCCAGCGAGTCGGAGAGCTGGGGCAGCCGTACGGCTATGACGTCCCGGCCCTCCCAGGCGAGCACCACGTCGTCCGGCTGGGCCTGCTCGGGGCCCAGCAGCTCGGCGCCCATCGCGTCGACGAGCGGCTTGACGGCCGATACGAAGGGGTGGTCGACGGTGACCGGAGCGTGATCGGCGGATTCGGTCACCGGATCTCCTCCCCGATCACGTTCACCTGGAGGGAGACCCGGGTGGCGCCGGAGGCGAGGGCCTGGCGCAGCAGGGAGTCCACGGCGGTGAGCACCTCGTCCGCGCCGCCTTCCGCGGTGTTGCCGAAGGGGCCGACGTCGACGGCGTCCAGCTCGGCGCCCTGGATCACCTCCCGGGCCACCACCGCGTGGGTGGGCGCCTCGTCGAGATCGAAGGGCTCGGTGGTGAATTCCACCCTCAAGCGCACTGTGCCTCCCTGATGTCCTCGCCGCGGGTGCGGGCGCGCGGCTCGGCCACGACTGTAACCGCTGTCCGGGGCCCCGCCCCCGGTGTGCGCGGGGCCCCGTACGGCGGTGGTCACGGGAGCGGCAGGACGCAGACCGCGACCGGCGCCGGGAAGGGGTCGCCGACGGCGGTGAGGGAGCCGTCGGGGCCGACGCCGAAGACGGTGACGGTGGAGGAGCGCTGGTTGGCGGCGAAGAGCAGGGAGCTGTCCGGGGACAGGGCGAGCTGCCGGGGCCAGTCGCCGCCGACGGGCACGGTGTCCAGCAGCCGGAGGGCCGCCCCGTCGTCCTCCACGGCGTAACGGGTGAGGCTGTTGGGGCCCCGGTTGGCGAGGTAGACGTACGCCCCGTCGCCGGTGACGACCGGCTGGGAGGGGTAGCTGGTGCCCGATCCCGTCCCGGTGGACTGCCCGGGTCCCGGGGTGAGGGCGCCGGTGTCGGGGTCGTACGCGCAGACGACCAGGGTGTTGTCCAGTTCGCAGGCCAGGTAGGCGAAGCGCCCGCCGGGGTGGAAGGCCAGGTGGCGGGGGCCGGAGCCGGGCGGCAGGGCGGCGCGGGAGACCTCGGTGAGCGTCCCGGCGGACTCGTCCAGCGCGTAGGTGTACACGGTGTCGGTGCCCAGGTCGACGGCGAGGACATGGCCGCCGTCGGGAGCGGTGACGATCTGGTGGGCGTGCGGCCCGCCCTGGCCGGGTCCGGGCGGCGGCGAGCTGTGGACGACCAGGTCGGTGCGCTCTCCGAGCGAACCGTCCTCGGCGATCGGGTGCACGGCGACGCTGCCGGAGCCGTAGTCCGCGCTCAGCAGCCAGCGGCCGGACGGGTGGACGAAAAGGTGGGTGGTCCCGGAGCCGCCGGTGGGGCGGCTGCCGAGCACCTCGTACGTCCCGTCCGGCGCGAGCCGCACGGCGGTGACCGCGCCCGGGTCCTGCTCGGCGACCGCGTAGACGGTGGCGCCGGAGGGGTGGACGGCCAGGTACGAGGGGTTGTCGACGCCGGTGATCACGGGGCCGGGGGTGATCGCGCCGGTGGCCGTGTCGTACGCGGCGGTGCCGAGGCCGGCGCCGCCTCCCGCCTCGGAGGTGTACGTGCCGAGGAGCAGCGGGCGGGTGGCGCGCGGGGCGGCGGGCCGGGCGGCCGCGTGGGCGGGGGCGGACCCCGCGGCCGCCAGGGCGGCGGTGACCAGCAGGCCGCCGAGGAAGCCGCGACGGCCGGTGAGGCCGGGGGCGGGGCGGTCGGGGGCGGGGCGGTCGGGGCCGGAGTATGCGTGGGGGGACGGGTTCATGCGAGGCACCTCGGGTGGGGGTCGGCTGCTTCGGATGCGTCCGCCACCCTGGCCCGCCGACGCCCGCACGGCAAGAGGTGCAACATGAGTTGCGTTCTGCGCAACGGCAGCCGGTGGCGGGCGATCAGGCTCCCGCCTGGATGTCCCCCCTGGTCGACGAGGCGATGGCGTCGCCGTGCGCGAAGTCGCCGGGCGGGATGCCCGGGTGATGTCCCTCCAGATCGGGGGCGACCTCCGCCGCCGGGCCGAGCGCGAGCCGGGAGACGATCCGGTAGCGGTCGCCCCGGTAGAGCGAGTGGACGTACTCCACCGGACGGCCCGTGGTGTCGGAGGTCAGCCGCTCGAAGAGCAGCGCCGGGGACAGCTCCGGCACGTCGAGCAGCCCGGCCTCGGCGCGGGTGACGACGGTCGGCTCGATCGCCTGGACCGCCTCGTGGACATGCACGCCGTGGGTGGCGCGCAGATGCTCGTACAGGTCGCCGCTCTCCAGCTCCTGCGCGCTGAGTCCCGGCACCAGCTCCGCCCGGATGTGCAGATGCTCGATGGCCATCGGCGCCCCGTCGACCAGCCGCAGCCGTGCCACGTAGACGATCTCGGCGGCGGGTGACATGCGCAGCTTGCGGCCGACGCGGGCCCCCGCCTGGAGCGTGGTGAACTCCAGCAGCCGGCTCGACCAGGCGCCCGCCGCCTGCGGCACGCTGAGCGCGCGGTCCCCGGCGACCAGCTCCTGGGTGATCTTGGCAGGGGCGACGAACATGCCCCGGCCGTGTTCGCGCACCAGGAGACCGGCGGCGACCAGCTCGTCGACCGCCGCGCGCACGGTGGGCCGGGACACGTCGAGCAGGGCGCACAGGGCGCGCTCGGAGGGGATGGCGTCCCCGGGGCTGCGCGACTCGATCAGCTCCAGTACGGCATCGCGGGTCCGCTCCCGTTTGAGCACCGTTCCCGGCACGTCCGCGTCCATGGTCTCCCCTCCCGACGGCTGGATCTTTCCTTACCAGTTGACCATCTTGCCACCCCAACTGGCCTGCTGGTCAGGCGAAGTGTAGCGCCTGCCGGGACCGGTTCGGTCACTCACGTTACGCCGAGATCACCAAATTCCCTTTGTACGCAGGGGGTTGACGACCCCATTGGTCTATGCCACCTTCATCCACCACCGACAGGCGAGCTGTCCAGTAAGTCTCACTGGTCAGGTGGTCAGGCCTCGTCAGGTCCGTCCGATCCGTTCTGCTTCCGAGGTGAACCGTGAAGTACCGCTTGCTCGCCGGTGGGTCCGTGCTTGCCCTCACTGCCGCGCTCAGTGCCTGTAGTTCGTCGTCCGGACCGGACTCCGGGAACGGGGACGGCCGGACGACGGTGGATGTGTGGCTGATGCGCGACAGCGTCTCGGCGCAGTTCCAGAAGGAGTTCACCGCGGACTTCGAGAAGCGCCACCCGACGATCGACGTGAAGATCCAGATCCAGGAGTGGGACGGGATCGGCCAGAAGATCACCGCCGCCCTGGCCAGCAACGACGCCCCGGACGTCATCGAGGCGGGCAACACCCAGGTCGCCCAGTACGCGGAGAGCGGCGGGCTGCTCGACCTCAGCGACCACAAGGACGAGCTGAACGGCGCGGACTGGCTGAGCGGTCTGGCCGAGCCGGGCTCGTACGACGGCAAGCAGTACGGCATCCCGTACTACGCGGCGAACCGGGTGGTCATCTACCGCACCGACCTCTTCGAGAAGGCGGGCGTCGATGCGGCGGAGATCAAGACGCGCGAGCAGTGGATCGAGGCCACGACCAAGCTCAACAAGGGCGGCACACAAGGCATCTACCTGCCCGGACAGATGTGGTACGCGCTGGCCGGGTTCATCTGGGACGAGGGCGGCGACCTCGCCACCGAGTCGGGCGGGACGTGGTCCGGCGCGCTGGACACCCCCGAGGCGCTGCGCGGCATGGAGTTCTACGAAAAGCTCCAGGCGCTCGGCAAGGGCCCCAAGGACTCCGACGAGGACGACCCGCCGCAGGCCGAGGTGATGGCCCAGGGCCAGGTGGCGCAGGTCATCTCGACCCCGGGCGGGGCCAACGTCATCGCGGAGAAGAACCCCGAACTCAAGGGCAAGCTGGCCTTCTTCCCGATCCCGGGCAAGACGGCGGACACCCCGGGCGCGGTCTTCACCGGCGGCTCCGACCTGGTCGTGCCGGCCGCGGCGGCCCATCCCGACGAGGCGGTCACCTTCATCAAGGAACTGACCGGGGACACCTGGCAGAAGAAGCTCGCCGTCGCCATGAGCTACGTACCGAACCGGACCAGCCTGGCATCCGCCGTGGCCGACGATCCGGGGGCCGCCGCGATGGCGGTCGGCGCGGCCAACGGGCACGCCACGCCCAACACCCCGGGCTGGGCGGCGGTCGAGGCGGAGAACCCGATCAAGGACTACATGACGGCCGTGCTCACCGGGGGCGATCCGGCGAAGGAGGCGGCGAAGGCCTCGCAGGACATCACCCGGGCCATGAACGCCGGTTCCTGACCCGTCCCCTACCCGGAACAGCAGGAGGAGGCGTGCCGTGCCGGTCGTCGACCAACGGACCGCACCCCGCACCCCCCGGCGACGCCCGGCCCCACGCCTCGCCGTACGCAAGGCCCCGCCCCGGCGGCGGGGCACCGGACGGGCCCAGGGACTCTGGCCGTACGCCCTGGTCGCCCCCGCCGCCGGCGGCATGCTCTATCTGCTGGTCTACCCGCTGGTCCGGGCCGTCCTGATCTCGTTCCAGGACTTCCGGCTGCGCCAACTGATCGCCGGTGAGGCGGAGTTCGTCGGTCTGCGGAACTACCGGACGCTGCTGACGGACCCCCGCTTCTGGGAGGTGGTCCGCCGCACCTTCCTCTTCATGGCGGTCAACGTCGTCCTGATCATGGTGATCGCCACCCTGGTCGCCCTGATGGTGGAGCGGCTGGGCCGGATCGGGCGCACGGTGGTGCTGTGCTCGCTGGTGCTGGCCTGGGCGATGCCGGTCGTGGCGGCGACGACCGTCTTCCAGTGGCTGTTCCACTCGGAGTTCGGCATCGTCAACTGGTCGCTGACCTCGCTCGGCCTCGACTCCTTCGACCGCTATCCGTGGTTCGCCAACGGCACCGCCGCCTTCGCGATCCTGGTGACGCTGATCGTCTGGCAGTCGGTGCCGTTCGCCGCGATCACCCTGTACTCGGCGCTGACCACCGTCTCCCCCGAGCTGTACGAGTCGGCGCGGCTCGACGGGGCGGGCGCGGGGCGGATCTTCCGCTCGGTCACCTTTCCGATCCTGCGGCCGATCTTCCTGCTGGTGGTGTCGCTGGAGGTGATCTGGACGTTCAAGGCGTTCGTCCAGATCTGGGTGATGACCCGGGGCGGGCCGGGCGACGCCACGACGATCCTGCCGGTCTACGCCGTGCAGACGGCACTCTCCAGCCAGCGGTACGACCTCGGTTCCGCCGCCTCGATGGTCACCGTGGTCCTGATGTCCGGGGTGCTCGTCCTCTACTTCCGCCAGATGCTCCGCCAGGAGGACGAGACCCGATGAACCCACCTGTCGTACGCCTTCGGCTCCGGCGCCTTCCGCTGCACCTCGCCGCCGCCGTGACCGTCGTCATCTGCCTCTTCCCCGTGTACTGGATGATCTCCACGGCCTTCAAGCCGTCCAAGGACATCCAGTCCGCCGACCCGCAGCTCTTTCCGCACACCTGGACCCTCGACCACTTCCAACGGGCCGTGGACGCCGACGGGTTCGCGCTGTTCTGGCGCAACAGCATCCTCGTGACGCTGGGGGCGGTCCTGCTGGCGCTGCTGGTGGCGCTGGGTGCGGCGTACGCCGTGGCGCGGCTGCGGTGGCGGGGCCGGCGGCAGTTCATGCTGATGATCTTCATCGCGCAGATGGCGCCCTGGGAGTCGCTGATCATCCCGATCTACATCATCTCCCGGGACACGAACATGCTCGACCGGCTGCCGACGCTGACGCTGATCTACTTCATGATCACGCTGCCGTTCACCGTCGTGGTGCTGCGCGGCTTCATCGGGACGATCCCGCCGGAGCTGGAGGAGGCGGCGCAGGTCGACGGCTGCACCCGGACCGGGGCGTTCCGGCGGGTGGCGATGCCGCTGCTGGCGCCGGGGCTGATGGCGACCTCGCTGTTCGGCTTCATCACCGCCTGGAACGAGTTCGCCTACGCCAACTTCCTGATCATCAAGCAGCAGGACAACCGGACGCTGCCGGTCTGGCTGTCGTCCTTCCAGAACACCTTCGGCACCGACTGGGGCGCCACGATGGCCGCCTCCACCCTCTTCGCGCTGCCCGCCCTGGTGATCTTCCTGCTGCTCCAGCGCCATGTCACGTCCGGCTTCGCCGCCGGTGCCGTGAAGGGCTGAGCAGCACAGAACCCCGCCCGACCCCTCGTACCCCGTCCGCGAACCGAACACGGAGACGCCCGTGCCCGCACCGCACCCTGCCCTCTCCCTCCTCCCCCACCCCGGCAAGATCTCCTCGCTCGGCGGCCGGCTCACCCTGGACCGGGACACCACCGTCCGCGCGCTGCCGGGCGCGGAACCGGCGGCGGACCTGCTGCGCACCCTGGTCGGCCGCCCCGCCGGACTTCCCCTCGCGCCGTCGCCCGACGGCCGGGTCGTCCTCGCCCTGGACGACCGGCTCGGCGGCCTCGGTGAGGAGGGGTACGGGCTGACGGTCGCCCCCCAGGCGCTCCAGTTGCGCGCCGCCCACCGCACCGGGCTGCTCCGGGGCATCCAGACGATCCGCCAACTCCTGCCCGCCGAGGCCCTGTCGGGCGGGGCGGCGGGCACCGGATCCTGGGAGCTGCCCTGCGTCGAGATCACCGACGTACCGGACCGGCCGTGGCGCGGGGCGATGCTGGACGTGGCGCGGCGCTTCCAGCCGATCGGCTATCTGCACCGGTACATCGACCTGTTGGCGCTGCACAAGCTGAACGTGCTGCATCTCCATCTCACCGACGACCAGGGCTGGCGGATGCCGGTCGACGCCTACCCCCGGCTGATCTCGGTCGGCTCCCGCCGGGCCCGGTCGCAGAAGGGTCCGACCGGTCCGGACGGGGCGCACTTCGACGCGGTGCCGCACGAAGGCGCGTATACCAAGGCCGAGTTGAGGGGCCTGGTGCGGTACGCGGCGGAGCGCGGGATCACCGTCGTGCCGGAGATCGAGATGCCCGGCCATGTGCGGGCCGCGCTCGCCGCCTACCCGGAGCTGGGCAACCATCCGAGTCGGCAGCTGGACGTGTGGACCCGCTGGGGGGTGTGCGACACGATCCTCGGCGTCCACGAAGGGGTCTTCGACTTCTGCCGGGCCGTGCTGGAGGAGGTGATGGACGTCTTCCCGTCGCCGTACATCCATATCGGCGGCGAGGAGTGCCCGACCACCGAGTGGGAGGACAGCCCGGCCGCCCGGGAGCGCGCGGCGGCCCTCGGGCTCGCGGGCCCGGCCGAGCTGCACGGCTGGTTCATGGGCCGGGTCGGGGCGTTCCTGGTGGAGCGCGGCCGGATCCCGCTCGGCTGGGTCGAGAACGGCGCCGAACTCCCCCCGGAGTTCACGGTGATGACCTGGCGCGACGCCACGCACGCCCGGGCCGCCGCCCGCCGCGGCCATCAGGTGATCGCCGCGCACCACCGGGCGACCTATCTCGACTACGCCCAGTCCGCGGACCCGGCCGAGCCGGTCGCCCAGCCCGGGGCGCCGGTCCCCCTGCACACGGTCCACGGCTACGAACCGGCGCCGCACGACTGGCCGGAGGCGGAGCGGGCCCGGGTGCTCGGGACCCAGGTCCAGCTGTGGACGGAGTACGCCCGTACCCCCGAGGAGATCGAGTACCTCAGCTTTCCCCGGCTCTGCGCGCTGGCCGACCGTTCCTGGTCCGGCGGGCGCGGCGACTGGCCGGGGTTCGTCGAGCGGCTGCGTCACCACACCGCCCGGCTGGACGCCCTGGGCGTCCCCTACCGCCCGCTGGACGCGCGGTCGCTCGCGACGGCCGCGTACGCGTCCCCCTCCGCAGGAACAGCGCGACTCCACCCGTAACCACTCCCCCACCACCGTTCCGGAGAGGAACACGCCTGTGAACACACCCGTGAACACATCACGCAGGAACCCGCGCAGGTCCAGGCTGCGCACCGCCGCCGCCTCGGCCGCCGCCGTGGCCCTGGCCGCCACCGGTCTCGCCGCCCTTCCGTCCTCGGCGTCCGCCGCGGCCGACGGGATCGTGGTCCAGTACCGTACGAGCGCGTCCGGTGCGAGCGCCGACCAGAGCGAGCCGTGGCTGAAGGTCCGCAACTCCGGCTCCACGTCCGTACCGCTGAGCAGCGTGAAGGTCCGCTACTACTTCAAGGCCGACTCGGCGTCCGCCGCCTACCGGTTCGCCTGTTCCTGGGCGGTGAAGGGGTGCGCGAACATCACCGGTACGTTCGGGACGCTCGCGAACCCGACCGCCACCGCCGACCGCTATCTGGAGATCGGCTTCACCGCCGGGGCGGGCTCGCTGGCACCGGGCGCGGACACCGGGGACATGCAGCTCCGGTTCCACCAGGCGTCCTGGGCCTCGCTCGTCCAGTCCGACGACTACTCCTTCGGCCCGGAGCAGGCCGCGTACGGCGACTGGTCCAAGGTGACTGCGCATGTCTCCGGGGCGACCGTGTGGGGCGAGGCGCCCGGCGGCAACGGCCCGACCGATCCGCCGGACCCGACGGACCCGCCCACCGACCCGCCGGCTGACGGCCCCCGGCTGTTCGACGACTTCGACTACAGCTCGCACACCGACCCGAAGATCAACGCCAACGGCTGGAGCGTACGGTCCAACTCCGGCGGCCCGGGCGTCCCGGGCGCGACCTGGGCCCCGGAGAACGTCACCTTCGCCGACCAGGGCGGAAACACGGTGATGAACCTGGAGACGTCGACGGCGGGCACCGGGGCTTCGACGAAGCACACCGAGATCCTGACACAGTCGATGAAGTTCAAGAACGGGACGTACGCGTCGCGGGTGAAGTTCAGCGACGCCCCGCGCTCGGGCCCGGACGGCGACCGGATCGTGCAGACCTTCTTCACCATCAACGACCTCACGGCGCCGATGGCGGACGACTACGCGGAGTACGACTTCGAGTATCTGCCGAACGGCGGCTGGGGCGAGCCGGCGAACATCCTCTACACGACCTCGTGGGAGACCTACCGGCCCGACCCGTGGGAGGCGGTCAACGCGCACAGCGAGTCGCGGCAGTCGTACGCGGGCTGGCACGACCTGGTGGTGACGATCGACGACAACGAGATCACGTACTACGTCGACGGCCAGCACTTCGGGACGCACGGGGCGGCGTATCTGCCCGAGCGGCCTATGTCGATAAATTTCAACCAGTGGCTGATCGATCTGGAGGGCCAGCCGAGCACGACACCCCGTGCCTACGACCAGCAGGTGGACTACGTCCTGCATGTGAAGGACCAGGTGCTCACCCCCTCCCAGGTGAACGCGATGGTCGGGGCGTACCGCGACGCGGGGACGAGCTTCGAGGACACGGTTCCGGCGGGATAGCGCCCGGCGCGCGAGCGGCGCGTACGGCGTGAGAACCGGGCGGGGCAGGGGTCGACGGCGGCCCCCGCCCCGCTTTCGTATGCCCGGCGGGGCCCGGGTCCGCAGGTCCGAAGGCACTCGCGCCGCCAGTGACGTACGCCGCCGACCGGGGCGAATTTTGCGGGACCCCCTTGACAGCCCTGCCTCCCTCCGGGCAATCTTCCGTTAAGCAGAAACTAACTTCCGCAATACGGAAGGAGCGCCGAAACCCTCATGGGATACCCGGACCAGCGCTTCGATGTGAACCTCTCGATCCTCTTCACGGAACTCCCGCTCCTGGAGCGTCCCGCGGCAGCCGCCGCGGCGGGCTTCACGGCGGTCGAGCTGTGGTGGCCCTGGATCGAGACCCCCACCCCGCCGCAGGCGGAGCTCGACGCCCTCAAGAAGGCGCTCGACGACGCCGGCACGCAGCTGGTGGGACTGAACTTCTACGCCGGACAGCTGCCCGGCCCCGACCGCGGCGCGCTCTCCGTGCCCGGTGAGGAGTCGGACCGCTTCCGCGCCAACATCGAGGTGGCGGCCGACTTCGCCGCCTCGGTCGGCTGCACGGCGCTCAACGCGCTGTACGGCAACCGCGTCGAGGGCGTGGACCCGCAGGTTCAGGATGCGCTCGCCCTGGAGAACCTGGTGCTGGCCGCCCGCGCGGCGGACCGCGTCGGGGCGATCCTCCTGGTCGAGACCCTGAACAAGCCGGAGTCGCCGCTCTATCCGCTGGTCAGCGCACCAGCCGCGATCGAGGTCGTCGACAAGGTCAACGCGGCGACGGGCCTCGGGAACGCGAAGTTCCTGCTGGACCTTTACCACCTGTCGATGAACGGCGAGGACCTGAGCCAGGTCATCAAGGCGTACGCCGCGAAGACCGGCCACGTCCAGATCGCCGACAACCCGGGCCGCGGCGCGCCGGGCACCGGTTCGCTCCCGCTGGAGCGGCTGCTCGACGAGCTGAAGGACGCCGGGTACACCGGCCGGGTCGGCCTGGAGTACAAGCCGGGCGACCGGCCGAGCGCGGAGGCCTTCGACTGGCTCCCGGTCTCCGCCCGAGCGGACCGCTGACCGGGCCCCTCGCTGCGGACGGGCCGGGGCGGCCACGGGGTCGCGCCCAACCCCCTTACGTACACACGTTTTTCAGGAAGGCACCCTCATGAGCAACAACCTCCCCAAGGTCGCCTGGATCGGTCTCGGCATCATGGGCTCCCCCATGTCGGAGAACCTGATCAAGGCCGGTTACTCCGTCACCGGATACACCCTGGAGCAGGACAAGATCGACCGGCTGGTCGCGGCCGGCGGCACCGGCGCCTCCTCGATCGCGGACGCGGTCAGGGACGCGGATGTCGTCATCACGATGGTGCCCGCATCGCCGCAGGTCGAGGCCATCGCGTACGGCCCCGACGGCATCCTGGAGAACGCGAAGCGCGGCGCGCTGCTGGTGGACATGTCCTCCATCACCCCGCAGACCTCGGTCGACCTCGCCAAGAACGCGGCGGAGAAGGACATCCGGGTCCTGGACGCGCCGGTCTCCGGCGGCGAGGCCGGCGCCATCGAGGCGGTCCTCTCCATCATGGTCGGCGGTGAGCAGGCGGACTTCGACGCCGCGAAGCCGCTGCTCGAAGCGCTCGGCAAGACGATCGTGCTCTGCGGGCCCCACGGCTCGGGCCAGACGGTGAAGGCCGCCAACCAGCTGATCGTCGCGGTCAACATCCAGGCCTGCGCCGAGGCCGTGGTCTTCCTGGAGAAGTCCGGGGTCGACCTCACCGCCGCGCTCAACGTCCTCAACGGCGGGCTCGCCGGCTCGACCGTGCTGACCCGCAAGAAGGACAACTTCCTGAAGCGGGACTTCGCCCCCGGCTTCCGAATCGACCTGCACCACAAGGACATGGGCATCGTCACGGACGCCGCCCGCAACGTCGGCGCGGCCCTGCCCGTCGGCGGTGTGGTCGCCCAGCTGGTCGCCTCGCTGCGCGCCCAGGGCGACGGCGGGCTGGACCACTCGGCGCTGCTGCGCTCGGTCGAGCGGCTGTCCGGCTCCCAGGTCTGACCCTCCCTCCGGCTCCGCAAGGAGCCCCTGGCCTCGTACGGGGCCACGGCCCGCACACGACGGGCCTCCTGATCTCCGGGCCGCGGTGGCGCTGACACCTGTCCTGTCGCGCCCAGGCGCTGCCGCGGCCCGGAACCACACACTTCGTTTTCAACAAACTGTTGACGTTCTCTCCGCGGCGAATCTACGCTCCTCAAGCCGTCAGCAGCTCGTACGAAAG
Organism: Streptomyces sp. PTY087I2; assembly: GCF_001687325.1. GTDB lineage: Bacteria > Actinomycetota > Actinomycetes > Streptomycetales > Streptomycetaceae > Streptomyces. The sequence continues at coordinate 69,061 of NZ_LZRD01000003.1, forward strand.
GTCATCCCGCCACATGGCTAAGCGTGTGCTCACGACCGAGTCAGGCGCCCCGGTCGCCGACAACCAGAACTCCGCCACCGCCGGTGTCGGTGGACCGATCCTCCTCCAGGACCAGCACCTCCTGGAGAAGCTCGCCCGCTTCAACCGTGAGCGCATCCCGGAGCGCGTGGTGCACGCCCGTGGTTCGGGTGCGTACGGCTACTTCGAGGTGACCGACGACGTCACGGGCTTCACCCGCGCCGACTTCCTCTCGTCGGTCGGCAAACGCACCGAGACGTTCCTCCGTTTCTCCACCGTCGCCGACTCGCTCGGCGGCGCGGACGCGGTCCGCGACCCGCGCGGTTTCGCCCTCAAGTTCTACACGGACGAGGGCAATTACGACCTGGTCGGCAACAACACCCCGGTGTTCTTCATCAAGGACCCGATCAAGTTCCCCGACTTCATCCACTCGCAGAAGCGCGACCCGTTCACGGGCAAGCAGGAGCCGGACAACGTCTGGGACTTCTGGGCGCACGCCCCCGAGGCGACGCACCAGATCACCTGGCTGATGGGCGACCGCGGCATCCCCGCCTCGTACCGCCACATGAACGGCTACGGCTCGCACACCTACCAGTGGACGAACGCCGAGGGCGAGGCCTTCTTCGTCAAGTACCACTTCAAGACGAACCAGGGCGTGCGGTCCCTCTCCGCCGAGCAGGCCGCCGAGCTCGTCGGCAAGGACGCCAACTCGCACCAGACGGATCTGCTCCAGGCCATCGAGCGGGGCGTCAACCCGTCCTGGACGCTGTACGTCCAGGTGATGCCGGCCGCCGAGGCCGCGGACTACCGGTTCAACCCGTTCGACCTCACCAAGGTGTGGCCGCACGCGGACTACCCGCTCCAGCGGGTCGGCCGCCTGGTCCTGGACCGTAACCCGGACAACGTCTTCGCCGAGGTCGAGCAGGCGGCGTTCTCGCCGAACAACTTCGTGCCCGGCATCGGTCCCTCCCCGGACAAGATGCTCCAGGGCCGGCTGTTCGCCTACGCGGACGCGCACCGCTACCGCCTGGGCGTCAACCACACCCAGCTGCCAGTGAACGCGCCGCGCACGGCGGTCGTCGACAACTACGGCCGCGACGGGCTGCACGCGACGCGGAACGGCTCGCGCCACGACAAGAACTACGAGCCCAACTCGTACGCCGGTCCGGCGCAGACCGACGCGGCGCTCGCCGCGCCGCTCGCGATCCACGGCTGGACGGGCACGCACGAGGCGCCCGCCCACACCAAGGACGACGACTTCTTCCAGGCGGGCGAACTCTTCCGGCTCATGTCGGAGGACGAGAAGGGCCGCCTGGTCGCGAACATCGCCGGAGGCCTGTCGCAGGTCACCCGCGACGACGTGATCGAGAAGAACCTCGCCCACTTCCACGCCGCCGACGCCGACTACGGCAAGCGGGTGGAGGAGGCGGTCCGCGCCCTGCGCGAGGACTGAGCCTCCTGTTGTGCCCCTGCTCGTACCGCGCACCCGGATGAGGGGTGCCGCGCGGGACGGGCAGGACGACGAGGCCGCGGCGGCTGTGCGATGCCAGTGCGGTGGTGAAGGCCCGGGGACCGTCTTCTGACCTGAAGAAGACGCCCTCGCCCGGGCCGATCGCCGCCGCCGCGGTCCCTGTCACCCCCTGAACGAGGGCGTGGAGTACGGATACGGTCCCGTACTCCACGCCCTTCTGCGCGCCCGGCCCGCCCCCTCGCGGTGGGCCCGCACCTTCCAGCCCGTGGGGCCGCACCATTTCAGCCCGTCCGGCGTTTGAGGACGGAACCCTTGCGGTGGTCGGGCCGCACCCTCCGTGTAGGGACACGGGCTATTCGCTGCCCGAAGGGTTTCAGGCCCACCCGCCCCAGGGTTCCGCCCTCAAACGCCGGGCAGGCTGGAAGTGCGCTCGGGCGGGCTGGGAGGGTCAGGCGGGCTGGAATGCCGGGCGCGCCCTCAAGGGCCGGGCGGCGCGCTGGAGTTCGGGGCCAAGCCGCCCCGCAGCAGCGCGAGGTACGCATCGGCAGCCGCAGCCCTCCGCTCCACCGGATGCTCCCCCACCGCATGCACCAGCCCGCACAGCAGCTTCAGCAGATTCTCACCGGTGAGAGCGGGCTCCGGGCGCACCAGCCCGAGCAGACCCGAGACCGCCGCGACCAGCTCCCCCTTGGCCCGGCTCAGGGACTCCGTCTCGTCGGACCCGGTGATCAGCACGTCCATGAGGCCGGGCCGATCGAGGGCCGCCGCGAGCGCCGTGCGCAGAAAGTCCACGAGGGCCGAAGCCGGATCGGGCCGCCCCCGGGCCTCCTCGGCCGCGTCGGCGAGCCGGCGCACCGCCTCCTCCAAGACGCTCTCCAGCATCGCCCGCTGCGTGGGGAAGACGCGATAGACCGTCCCGACACCCACACCCGCTCTGCGCGCGAGTTCGTTGAGGGTCAGCCCGGTCTCCCCGTCGGCGACGGCCCGCCGGGCCTCGTCGAAGACCTTCTCCCTGTTGCGTACGGCGTCGGCCCTCATCGCACCCCTCCTCCGCACCTCTCCTCGACAACCGATGTGGATAACTTATCAGCTCGCTGCTACGGTCAAGTGGATAGATAATCCACTTCTCTGCCAGGAGCCGTCATGACCGTCGTGTTCGTCCATGGAGTGCCGGAAACCCCCGCCGTCTGGAACGCCCTCCGGGAGCGGATCGACCGCCCCACCCTGGCCCTGCGACTGCCCGGATTCGGCAGCCCGCGACCGGCCGGCCTGGCGGGCAAGGAGGCGTACGCCGCCTGGCTGGCGGACGAACTGCGCGCGCTCGGCGGACCGGTGGACCTGGTCGGCCACGACTGGGGGGGCGCACCTGGCGATGCGGGTCGTCTCCGCGTACGACGTTCCGGTGCGCAGCTGGGTGTCGGACGTGGCCCATGGCTGGCACCCCGACTACCGGTGGCACGAGGCGGCCGTCATCTTCCAGCAGAGCCCGCAGGGCGAGGAGTTGCTCGCGTCGCTGCGCACCGACTCCCCCGACAGCCCGTCCTTCGGCGACTTCCTGCGCCCCCGCGGGATGAGCGCCGAACTGGCGACCGAGGTCGATGCCGTGCACGACGAGGTGATGAGCGCGGCCGTCCTCGCGCTCTACCGGTCGGCCCGGCCCCACCTCCACGCCGACTGGGGCCGGGAGTTCGACGGCCCCGCCCCGGCGCCCGGCCTCGTCCTCGTCCCGACCGGCGATCTGATGGCGCGGCCCGCGCTGGACCACGAGGTGGCCGCCCGCCTCGGAGCACGGACGGAGGAACTGGACGGGCTCACCCACTACTGGATGGTCCAGGACCCCGACCGGGGAGCGGAGGCGCTGGAGCGCTTCTGGGCGGCGCGCGCATCCGCCTGAACGGAGACGCACGGAGGGCCCTTGGCCCGGAGCACGGCTCCGGGCCAAGGGCCCTCGTGGGTGACGGGTCCGTCAGGAAGCCGTCAGGGGGCGGATCGCCGTCGGGGCATGGGACGGGTCCGTCGCCAGGTCCTCGAACTCGTTCACCGACGCGATGTCAGTGCCGCTCATCGCGATGTTCGTGACCCGCTCCAGGATCGCCTCGACGACGACCGGCACCCGGAACTCCGCCGCCAGCTTCTTCGCCTCCTCGAAGGCCGGCAGCAGCTGGTCCGGCTCGGTGACCCGGATCGCCTTGCAGCCCAGGCCCTCGACGACCTTGACGTGGTCGACGCCGTAGACGCCCAGCTCCGGCGAGTTGAGGTTCTCGAACTCCAGGTTGACCTGGAAGTCGATGTCGAAGTTGCGCTGCGCCTGGCGGATGAGGCCCAGGTAGGAGTTGTTCACCAGGACGTGGACGTACGGGATGCGGTGCTGCGCACCCACGGCCAGCTCCTCCAGCATGAACTGGAAGTCGTAGTCGCCGGAGAGGGCGACGACCGTGCCCTCCGGGTCCGCCGTGGCGACGCCCAGCGCGGCCGGGATCGTCCAGCCCAGCGGACCCGCCTGGCCGCAGTTGATCCAGTGGCGCGGCTTGTACACGTGCAGCATCTGCGCGCCCGCGATCTGGGAGAGCCCGATCGTGGTGACGTAACGGGTCTCCGGGCCGAACGCCCGGTTCATCTCCTCGTACACGCGCTGCGGCTTGAGCGGCACGTTGTCGAAGTGCGTCCGCCGCTGGAGGGTCGCCTTGCGCTCCTGCGTGGAGGCGGCCCAGGCCGAGCGGTCCTTCAGCTCGCCCGCCGCCTTCAGTTCGCGCGCCACCTCGACGAAGAGCGTCAGCGCCGCCTTGGCGTCGGAGGCGATGCCGAGGTCCGGGGCGAAGATCTTGCCGATCTGGGTGGGTTCGATGTCGACGTGGACGAAGGTGCGGCCCTGGGTGTAGACGTCCAGCTTGCCGGTGTGGCGGTTGGCCCAGCGGTTGCCGATGCCGAGGACGAAGTCGGACTCCAGGAAGTTCGCGTTGCCGTAGCGGTGGGAGGTCTGGAGGCCCACCATGCCGGCGTTCAGCTCGTGGTCGTCGGGGAGGATGCCCCAGCCCATCAGGGTCGGGATGACGGGGACGCCGGTCAGCTCGGCGAACTCCACGAGCAGTTCGGAGGCGTCGGCGTTGATGATGCCGCCGCCCGCGACGAGCACCGGGCGCTCCGAGTCGTTCAGCATCCGCACGGCCCGCTCGATCTGCTTGCGGGAGGCCGCGGGCTTGTGCACCGGGATGGGCTCGTACAGCTCCGGGTCGAACTCGATCTCGGTGAGCTGGACGTCGATCGGCAGGTCGATGAGGACCGGTCCGGGCCGGCCGGTGCGCATCAGGTGGAAGGCCTGCTGGAAGACGCCGGGGACCTGCGCGGCCTCCAGGACGGTGGTCGCGGCCTTGGTGACCGGCTTGGCGATCGAGGCGATGTCGACGGCCTGGAAGTCCTCCTTGTGCAGGACGGCCGTCGGCGCCTGGCCGGTGATGCAGAGGATCGGGATGGAGTCGGCGATGGCCGAGTACAGCCCGGTGATCATGTCGGTGCCCGCGGGGCCCGACGTACCGATGCAGACGCCGATGTTGCCGGCCTCGGCCCGGGTGTAGCCCTCCGCCATGTGGGAGGCGCCCTCGACGTGGCGGGCCAGCGTGTGGTGGACCCCGCCGGAGGCCTTCAGGGCCGCGTAGAAGGGGTTGATCGCCGCGCCCGGAACACCGAACGCGTTGCTGACGCCTTCGCGCTTCAGGATCTCAACTGCCGCTCGGGCAGCGGTCATACGAGGCATGGAAGCTCCTGCTCGGGATTGGTGGAGTCGGGCTCTGTCGCGCCACCTGAGAGCACCAATTCCGTATTACGGAAACTTAGTTCTGCTATATGGAAGCAATCTAGAAGCTGGGGCGATCGCCGTCAAGGCCGTACACCGGTGCGCGCACCGCACGAAGTACGTCAATCCCCTCCCCAGAGCCTCGCTCCTGGTGGACGATGGTGTGACGAGTCAGGCACGGAGCGGAGTCGGTCGCGCGGCCGTGCCGGAGGGAGAGAAACGTGGAGTCCGTGCCGGTCCGGTGCCCCGTCTGCCACCGGGACCACGCCTACAGCACACCGGCCTACCCCTGCCCGTGCGGCATGCCCACCGCCCCGCCGCTGCTGCCCGACGCCCCGGCGGTCCGGGTCGGCCACCGCAGCTGGAACGACGTCTGGGTCACCGTCCGCTGCTCGTCCTGCGCCCGGGAGGACCAGTGGCCGCAGCCCGAGCTGTGCTGCCCGTGCGGGACCGTCCTGCGGATACCGGTCCGCCCGGTGGCCACCGCCCCGTCCCCCGCCGCGCCGGTCTCGCCGGCCCACATCCCCCTGCCGCGCACCGCCGCGCACCCGCGCCCGACGTTCCGCCCGATGACGATCCGTACGGGCCACGACGCGGTGAGCGCGGCCGGCCTGTATCTGGCCTGGCTCGGCTTCCGCGACGTGGGCCGGCCCGGCGCGGGCCCGGCCTCCGGCATCGATCTGCGGGGCGACGGCGTCATCGCCCAGGTCGACTCCAGCACCCGCCCGGCGACGCTGCGCGCGGTCGAGACCCTCTGGCTCAACGCGCTGGGCGCCTCGGCGACCGGGGTGTTCTTCTCCCTCGCGGGGTACGCCGCCGACGCCCGGGCCCGCGCGGACGGCGTCGGTCTTCCGCTCTTCGTCCTGGACCTCACGGGGACCCCGCAGCCGGTGAACAGCCCTGCCGACGAACTGGTGAGCACGGGCGCCTGAACGGACGACCCGGGCGCCGCCGGGGAGGCGGATCCGGCCACCCGCGTACCGGTCCGGCCTCCGGCGCGGCACACTGAGTACATGCGTATCCGCTCCGCCAGACGCTCGGATCTCCCGCTGCTCCAGGAGATCGAGCGCGCCGCAGGGGAACCGTTCCGCGCCCTGGGCATGGCCTTCGTGGCCGACGACGATCCGCCCCCGCTCGACCTGCTGGAGAGCTACCGGCAGGCAGGCCGTTGCTGGGTGGCCACCGACCCCCTCTCCGCCACCGGCGACCGGCCGCTCGGCTATGTGCTCGCCGATCCCGTCGACGACGCCCTGCACATCGAGCAGGTCTCGGTCGATCCGGCCGCCGCCCGCCGGGGCATCGGGCGGGACCTCATCGCCCACCTCGCCGCCCTGGCCGCGCGGCGGGGTATGACGGCCCTCACCCTGACCACCTTCACCGACGTGCCGTGGAACGCCCCGTACTACGCCCGGATCGGCTTCCGGATCCTGACCGAGCCCGAACTCACCGACGGGCTCCGGACGATCCGCGCCGAGGAGGCCCAGCACGGGCTGGACCGCTGGCCCCGGGTCTGCATGCGCCGCGACCTGTCGGCCGTCCCCCGGCCCTCGCCGGCCCCGAAGCCCACGAAGACCCCACCGGTTCCGGACACTTCGGGGGCCTCGGGCGCTTCGGGAGCCCTCGCTGTCAGTGGCGGCCCTTAAACTGTGCGCATGGCTTTACTCCCCGACAGCTCCCACCCCGCAGACCGCCCCGCGCCCGCCGCCGAGCAGGCCAACGAGGCCATCCGCGCGCTCGTCGACGCCACCGGACCGGACTGGTCCGCCGTGGAGGCGGCGACGTACGAGGTGCTGCTCATCGAGTGGGCGGCGGCGACCCGGGGCGACCCCGACATCATCGAAGCCGCCTGACCCGGGCACCCCGCCCGCTCACTCCCGTCCCGCTCAGTCCGCGTACGTCTCGCGCAGCTCGATCTTGCGGACCTTCCCGCTGACCGTCATCGGGAAGGTCTCCAGGATCCGCAGCCTGCGCGGGATCTTGTAGTGCGCGAGCCGCTCCCGGCAGTGCTCGGTGAGCTCCTCCAGGGTGGGCGGGTCGGCCGGGTCCCGGGGGATGACGCAGGCCAGGATCTCCTCGCCGTACCGCTCGTCCGGGACTCCGACCACCTGGACGTCGGCGATCTTCGGGTGGCCGTGCAGGAACTCCTCGATCTCCCGTGGGTACACGTTCTCGCCGCCCCGGATGATCATGTCCTTGATCCGGCCGACGACCTGGACGTAACCGTCCTCGCCCATCACCGCGAGGTCCCCCGTGTGCATCCACCGCCCCGCGTCGATCACCTCGGCGGTGCGGTCGGGCTGGTCCCAGTAGCCGAGCATCACGCTGTAGCCCCGGGTGCGCAGTTCGCCCGAGCTGCCGCGCGGCAGGGTGACGCCGGTGACCGGGTCGACGACCTTGACCTCGATGTGCGGCAGCACGCGGCCCACCGTGCCGGTGCGGCGCTCCAGGTCGTCGTCGCGGCGGGTCTGGGTGGAGACGGGTGACGTCTCCGTCATCCCGTAACAGATGGACACCTCGGCCATGTGCATCTCGGCGACGACCCGCTTCATCACCTCCGCCGGGCAGGGGGACCCGGCCATGATCCCGGTGCGCAGCGAGGAGAGGTCGTACGCGGCGAAGTCCGGCAGGTTCAGTTCGGCGATGAACATCGTGGGCACCCCGTACAACGAGGTGCAGCGCTCCTGCTGGACGGCGGCGAGCACGGTGGCGGGTTCGAAGGACGGGCCGGGGATCACGATGCAGGCGCCGTGCGAGGTGCAGGCGAAGTTGCCCATCACCATGCCGAAGCAGTGGTAGAAGGGCACCGGGAGGCAGACCCTGTCCGCCTCGGTGTAGGCGATCGTCTCCCCCACGAAATAGCCGTTGTTGAGGATGTTGTGGTGGGAGAGCGTCGCCCCCTTGGGGAAGCCGGTGGTGCCCGAGGTGTACTGGATGTTGATCGGGTCGTCGCAGGACAGCTCCGCCTCGCGGGCGGCCAGTTGTTCGCGTGTGACGGCGGGGGCGGCTGCCGTCAGCTCCGCCCAGGACGGGTCGCCGATGTAGTGGACGGCCCGCAGGTCGGGGCAGTTGCCGCGGACCTCGTCGACGAGGGCTCGGTAGTCGCTGGTTCGGTGCGCGAGCGAGGCGATCAGCAGGGAGATGCCGGCCTGCTTCAGGACGAACTCCACCTCGTGGGCGCGGTAGGCCGGGTTGACGGTGACCATGACGGCCCCGATCCGGGCGGTGGCGTACTGGACGAGCACCCACTCGGGGCAGTTGACCGCCCAGATGCCGACCCGGTCGCCCTTCGCCACCCCCGACGCCATCAGAGCCCGGGCCAGCTCGTCGACGTCCGCGACGAATTCCGTGTACGTCCAGCGGCGGCCCGAGGCCACATCGACCAGGGCCTCGCGGTCGCCGTGCGCGGCGGCCGTCCGGTCGAGGTTGCGGCCGATGGTGTCGCCGAGCAGCGCGGTGTCGCCCACGCCATGTGCGTACGAAAGCAGGCTCACTTCAGGTCTCCCTCGTCGAACTCGGCGCCGGTGCCGAGTGCGGTGCGTTCACGGAGCTCGATGCGGCGGATCTTGCCCGAGACGGTCTTGGGCAGTTCCGCGAACTCCAGCCTGCGGATGCGTTTGTACGGGGCGAGGACCGCCCGGGAGTGCGCGAAGAGGACCTTCGCGGTGTCCGGTCCCGGCTCCCAGCCGTCCGCGAGGACGACGTACGCCTTCGGGACGGCGAGGCGCAGCGGGTCGGGGGCGGGCACGACGGCGGCCTCGGCGACCGCTTCGTGTTCCAGCAGGGCGCTCTCCAGCTCGAACGGCGAGATCTTGTAGTCGGAGGCCTTGAACACGTCGTCGGCGCGGCCGACATAGGTGATGTAGCCGTCCTCGTCGCGGGCGCCGATGTCCCCGGTGCGGTAGTAGCCGCCCGCCATCGCCTCGGCCGTGCGGTCGGGGTCGCCGTGGTAGCCGGTCATCAGGCCGACGGGACGGTCGGACAGATCGAGGGAGATCTCGCCCTCGGCCGCCCCGGGCTGTCCGGTCACCGGGTCGAGGAGTTCGACGGTGAAGCCGGGGCTCGGGCGGCCCATGGAGCCGGTCTTGAGGGGCTGGCCGGGGCTGTTGGCGACCTGGACGGCGGTCTCGGTCTGTCCGAAGCCGTCCCGGATGGTGACGCCCCACGCCCGCCGGACCGTCTCGATGACTTCCGGGTTCAACGGCTCACCGGCCGCGACGACCTCACGCGGCGGGGTCGTCAACTGGCCCAGGTCCGCCTGGATGAGCATCCGCCAGACCGTGGGCGGGGCGCAGAAGCTGGTGATGCCCGAGCGGTCCATCTCGGCCATCAGCCGGCCCGCGTCGAAGCGGGTGTAGTTGAAGATGAAGACGGTGGCCTCGGCGGTCCACGGGGCGAAGAGGTTGGACCAGGCGTGCTTGGCCCAGCCGGGCGAGGAGATGTTCAGGTGTACGTCGCCGGGCTTGAGGCCGATCCAGTACATCGTCGCCAAGTGGCCCACGGGATAGGACACATGGGTGTGCTCGACCAGCTTGGGGCTGGCGGTGGTGCCCGAGGTGAAGTAGAGCATCAGCGGTTCGTCCGCGTCCGTCTCCCGGCCGGGGGTGAACGCGGCGGGCGCCTCGGCCGCCTCCGCGTACGGCCGCCAGCCCGGCACCTCCTCGCCGACCGCGATGCGCGTGTAGTCGCCGGGGACCTCGTCGAACTTCGCGGTGTCCGCGTCCCGCACCAGCACATGGCGCACCCGGCCGCGCTCCACCCGGTCGCGCAGATCGGCGGGGCCGAGCAGCGGCGTGGCGGGGATGACGACGGCGCGCAGCTTCATCGCGGCGAGCGCGGTCTCCCACAGCTCGACCTGGTTGCCGAGCATCACGAGGATGCGGTCGCCCTCCCGTACGCCCTGTGCCTTCAGCCAGTTGGCGGTCCGGGCGGAGCGCTCCGCCATCGCGGCGAAGGACACCTCGGTGCGCCGGCCGTCCTCCTCCACGATGTGCAGGGCGGTGCGGTCGTTGTTCTCGGCGATGACGTCGAACCAGTCCAGCGCCCAGTTGAAGTGGTCCGCCCGCGGCCAGCGGAAACCGGCGTACGCCCGCTCGTAGTCCTCGCGGTGCTCCAGCAGGAAGTCCCGGGCGGCCCGGAACGTCTCGGTCGCGCTGGTTGCCGACATGTGCCCTCCTCATTACGGACCGGTCGCCTAACATCATGTAAACAGTGACCCAGGTCTCACCACCCCCGGACGGGGGTGGTCCGCTCCCCCGCCCGGGGGTTGCGCGGGCCGGGGCGGAGGGGCGTCGGAGTGCCGGAAGCGGTCGATGCGGTGGAGATGCAGGCAGCGCTGTCGAGGCTGCGCCGCACGAGCGGGCTTCCCGTGGTGTTCGGCGGTCTGCTGTCGGACGCGCGGCACGCCCGGATCGCCGAGCTGAGCGGGGCGCAGACCAGCGCCCTGCGAGGTCTCGTCATCTCCGCCGGGAGCGGCCTGGGCGGCAAGGCGATCGCACTGTCCCGGCCCTGCGCGGTGACGGACTACGCCACGTCCCGCCACATCAGCCATGAGTACGACGCGGCGGTGGCGGCGGAGGGCCTGCGGTCGGTCGTCGCGGTCCCCGTCGTCGTCCGGCGGGCGGTGCGGGGCGTGCTGTACGGGGCGCTGCGTACGCCGGTCACGCTCGGCGACCGGACGTTCGACGCGGTGGTGGCGGCGGCCCGTGATGTGGAGCAGTCGCTCGCGGTACGGGACTCGACACGGCAGTTGCTGGCGGCGGGCCGGGAGCGGGTGAGCGATCCGGACGCGGTCCCCGGTGGCTGGGAGGACGTACGGGAGGCCCATCGCGAACTGCGCGCCCTGGTGCCGAAGGTCGTGGACCCGGCCCTGCGCGAAGAGCTGCTCGACGTCTGCGGGCGGCTCGCCTCGGCGTCGGGGGCCAGGGCGTCCACGGCCCGGGAGATCCGTCTCGCCCCGCGCGAGGTGGACGTGGTGGCGTGTGTGGCGGCGGGCGCGACGAACGCGGCGGCGGCCGAGCGGCTGGGGCTGCGGCCCGAGACGGTGAAGGGGTATCTGCGGTCCGCGATGCGGAAGTTGGGGGCGCACACCCGGCTGGAGGCGGTGGTGGCGGCCCGCCGGGCGGGGCTGCTGCCCTGACCTGACCTGCGGGCCGCTGCCCGGTCCGTTCAGTCGCTGAAGTCCACGAACGTACCGAACCGGATGTCGTGGTCCGTCGCGTCCGTCATCACCGTCAGCATCCCGGCCGCCTCCTCGGCGATCTCCGTCCGCTGCGCCCGGGTCGGTTTCCGCAGCGGCTGGACGGTCAGGACCGCCGTCCCGCCCTCGCGGTCGACGCGCCAGAGGGCGTCGAGGAAGCCGTCGACGAGGACGCTGCCGTACGTCTGGTTGCCCTTCCCATTGCGTCCCTTGTTGACCTCGGGGATGACGCGGGTGCGGTCGGCGTGGCCGAGCAGGACGTTGTCGAACTCGGGCAGGAAACGCGGCGGGGCCGGGGTGTCCGGGTCGGGGCGTGGGGCGTCCGGGAGGTCGAACAGCTCGACGCCCCGCTCGTCGCGGAAGGTGCGCAGCCCGGGCCGCAGCCGTTCGAAGACCTCCTTGGTACGGGTGAGGCCCGCCCACGACTGGAAGTCCATCACCGAGGCGGGCCCGAACGCGCCCAGGTAGCGCAGCACAGTCGCGTCGAGCCCGGGCGCGGGTTCGGCGGACCGGCCGAGCCAGTGCTCCAGGGTAGTCAGGGCGACCTGTCCGCTGCGGCCCCACAGTCCGCGCGGGGTGACCTGGACCATCGGCAGCAGACAGCGGGCGGCGACGGAGAGCGCGAGGGGGTCGGCGTCCGGCCAGTGGGTGAGCAGTTCCTCGCGCAACTCCCCCAGCGGGCGCGGGCGCTCCTCGACGAACTCCTCGGTCACCGCCGCGAGCCGGTCCAGGTCCACGCCTTCCAGCCCGCGCCGGAAAGACTTCAGCTCCCGGTCGCGCGGTGCCCGCACCAGCGGGACCAGGATGAGCGCGTCGTCCGCCGTATGGGTGTGGAGGGTGGAGCGCAGGGAGACGGTCCGCACGGCCTCCCGGGACTCCATCAGGGCGGACAGCTCCATGGGGTCGAACTCCGCGAGCCGGGCGTGCAGCTGGAAGTACGGCGGCTTGGTGTTCTGCGCCTGGAGCCCGACGAGGTGGGTGACCGCGTCCTTCGCGGACATCGGTGACCGGCGCAGCAGAAGCTGACGGTCCAGGGTCGCGCGGTTCAGCGCCCGGGTGGAGAGGACGGCGGGCGGTGCGGCGGTGCGGTGCGTCTTCGCGGCCATGGTCCGCACGCTACCGGGGCTTGCGGTCGGATCCGGTCCGCAAGTAGCGGGGTTACGCGCCTTACGCCCACCGGACCTCCGCGCCGCGCGCCCCGGGCGGGCCGCGGCCATGATGGGCCGGGTGATCAGTGTCCTGTTCGCCGTCCTGACCGCCCTCAGCAACGGTTCCGCCTCGGTGCTCCAGCGCCGGGCGGCGATGGAGGTGCCCGACAGCGACGCGATGCGGCTGTCGCTGATGACCCGTCTGGTGCGCCAGAAGGTGTGGCTGGCGGGGATCGGTCTGGTGATCGTGGCGGCGGTCTGCCAGGCGACCGCGCTGGCCACCGGGCCGATCGCGGTGGTCCAGCCGATCTTCGTGATCGAGCTGCCGCTGACCCTGCTGGTCGCCGGTCTGGTGATGCGGGTGCGGGCGGACGCGGCCGTCTGGTCCGGGGTCTCGGCGGTCACGGCGGGCCTGGCGCTCGGCATGGCGGCGGCCGCCCCGGTCGAGGGCAGCGACACGGTGGAGAACCTCGCCTGGATTCCGGCGCTGCTGGTGACCGGGGTGTTCGAGGCGGGGCTGATCCTCGCCGCGCTCCGCCTCCGGGGCAACCCCCGGGCGGCGCTGCTGGGTCTGGCCGCCGCCTGCGGATACGCGCTGACGGCCGCGCTGATGAAGGACGCGATGGCGAACCTGGACGACGGCGGGGTGGTCGCGCTGCTGGCGTCCTGGCAGCTGTACGCCACGGCGGCGGCCGGGGTGGGCGCGCTGTTCCTGCTCCAGAACGCGCTACAGGCGGGCAGTCTGGTGGCGGTTCAGCCGATGCTGACGCTGGGGGACGCGCTGATCAGCATCCTGTTCGGGGTGACGCTGTTCGACGAGGAGCTGCGGACCGGGTGGTGGCTGCTGCCCGAGCTGGTCGCGCTGGCCCTGATCGCCACGGGGTGCGTGCGCCTGGCCCGTACGCCGCTGGCCAGGGGCACGCTCGCGCCACCGCCTCCGCCGCCGCGCGTGCGGTGACCGGGCCGACTCAGCCGGCGTCCGGCGGGGTGACCCGTTCGCCCTCCGGCACGGGCCCCGGGGGTGTGCCGTCGCCGAAGGGGCGGCCGCCGAGCTGTTCGCGGTGGTGCGGAGTGGTCCAGCCGGAGAGGTCCGGGCCGGCGGGGACGATGCCGGTCGGGTTGATGCCCGTGTGCACCTGGTAGTAGTGCCGCTTGATGTGGTCGAAGTCGACGGTGTCGCCGAATCCGGGCGTCTGGTAGAGGTCGCGGGCGTACGCCCACAGGACGGGGTCCTCGGTCAGCTTGTTCCGGTTGCACTTGAAGTGGCCGTGGTAGACGGGGTCGAAGCGGACCAGAGTGGTGAAGAGGCGGATGTCGGCCTCGGTGACGGTGTCGCCGACGAGGTAGCGACGGTCGGCGAGGCGGGCGGAGACCTGGTCCAGGCGGGCGAAGAGGGCCTCGTACGCCTCCTCGTACTCCTGCTGCGAGCTGGCGAAACCGGCCCGGTAGACGCCGTTGTTGATGTCCCGGTAGATGCCCTCCATGACCTCGTCGATCTCCGCGCGCAGCGGTTCGGGGTAGAGGTCGGGGGCGCCGGGGCGGTGCAGGGCGGTCCACTCGGTGGCGAGGTCGAGAGTGATCCGCTGGTAGTCGTTGGTGACGAGCTGTCCGCTCGGTACGTCCACGATCGCGGGCACGCTGACACCGCCGGGGTAGTCGCGCTCCCGGGCGTCGTAGGCCTCGCTCAGATAGCGGATGCCGAGGACGGGGTCCTTGCCGTCCGGGTCGAGGGTGAAGCGCCAGCTGCGGTCGTCCTGGATCGGGTCGGCGACGGCGAGGGAGAGGGCGTCCTCCAGGCCGAGGAGCCGCCGGGAGACCAGGGCGCGGCTCGCCCAGGGGCAGGCCCGGCTGACGACGAGCCGGTAGCGGCCCGCCTCGACGGGCCAGCCGTCCCGGCCGTCCGCGGTGATCCGGTCGGGGAAGTGGCTCTTGGACCGCTTGAACGGCTTGTGACCGTAGGAGTCGTTGCCCTCGCTCCCGGCGCTGTCGTCCCCGGTGGTGTCCGTGGTCGTGTCGTTCATGCCGCGCTCCTCGATGCGTCGGTGTCCTGTCGCTCGTTACGTCATCTGCCCCGTCGGCCGGCCCCGACATCGGCCACCGCCACGATCAGGGCGGCCAGCACGAACGCGACGGAGACGATGAGCCCGTGGTCGTACGCGTCGGCCCAGCCGTCCGGGCCGACCTGGGCGAAGAACACCGCGCCGACAGCGGCGATACCGATCGCGGAGCCGACCCGCTGACCGGTCTGGAGGGTGCCCCCGGCGCTGCCCGCCCGGTGGACGGGAACCTCCGCGAGGGTCAGGGTCTGGTTCGGGGCGATGACCAGGCCGCTGCCGAGGCCGGCGAAGAGCAGCGGGGCGGCCATGGCCCAGCCCGCCCCGGTGCCGGGGACCAGGTGGACGGCGAGGGCGGTGCCCGCGAGGCCGAGCGCGACCATGGCCAGGCCCGCCACCACCAGCGGGCGGCCGAAGCGGCCGACGAGCCGGCCGCCGATGGACGCGGCGACGCCGGAGCCGAGGGCGAAGGGGGTGATGGCGAGTCCGGCGAGCAGGGCGGAGTAGCCGAGGCCGGACTGGAGGTAGAGGGTCGTGACGAAGAAGATCGAGGTGAACCCGGCGAAGTAGAGCAGGATCAGCAGACAGCCCAGCCAGTAGGAGCGCAGCCGGAACAGCGACAGGTCCAGGACCGGCTGGACGCGGCCGCCCGTGCACCGCGACTCCCAGGCCACGAACGCGGCGAGCAGAGCGGCGGCCAGGACGAGCAGCAGCCATTTCGTGTTGCCGGGCCACTGCTGGGCCTGGACGAACGGCAGCAGCAGGGCCAGTACCCCGGCGCCCAGGAGCAGCACGCCGAACGGGTCCAGGTCGCGGGGGCGGACCTGGGTGGCGGAGGGGGTGTCGGGCAGCAGCCGGTGGGCGAGCAGGAGGCAGGCGACGCCGAGCGGGAGGTTGACGTAGAAGACCCAGCGCCAGCCGTGGTCCGGTCCGGCGGCCTGGATGAGCAGTCCGCCGAGCAGCGGGCCGACGGCCGTGGAGATGCCGACGACGGTGCCGAACATGCCGAAGGCCCGGCCGCGCTCACGCCCGGAGAACATCTGCTGGATCAGGGCGGAGATCTGCGGGGAGATCAGACCGCCCGCGATGCCCTGGACCAGACGGGCGATCACCAGCCACAGGCTGGACTGGGCGGCTCCGCAGGCGGCGGAGGCCAGCGTGAACAGGGCGAGTCCGGCCATGAAGACCGCCCGGCGGCCCCGCGCGTCGCCGAGCCGTCCGGCCGGGATGAGGAAGAGGCCGAAGGCGAGGGCGTAACCGGAGAGCACCCATTGGAGGTCGGACTCCGGGGTGTTCAGGCCCTCCCGGATGGAGGGGAGGGCGACATTGACGATGGAGACGTCCAGGAGGGTCATGAAGCCCGCGACCAGGCAGACGGCGAGTGCCTGCCAACGCCGGGGGTCGGGGCCGTCCGGGGCGGCGTCGCCCCCGGCCGGCCCGGGCTGCGCCGCGCTCCGTGCCATGGTTCGCACCTTATGGGGTGTCTCCGCGTCCGGGACGGGTCCGGCCCGGCGTGTCCACGCCCGCGGCCCGGCGACACCGGCGACAGCGGGCCCCGGGAACCCAACGGGCCCTTCCGCCAAGCGCGTTAATAGGAAGGAAAGTTTCCCACCACCGTTGACGCCAATTGGAAGGAAGCTTTACTTTCAGTTCTGCCGACATGGCGCCTCCCACCCCCCTCCGAAGGGAGCACCACCATGCACCAGCGCCCCACTCCCCCCACCGGCCCCGCCGCCACGACCGGCCGCCGCAGGATGGCCCGCAAGGCCCTGCTCGCCGCGTCCGCGCTCGGAGTCGTCACCGCGCTCATGGCTCCCGTCCGCGCCGGAGCCGCCCCGGCCCCCGCCGCTCCCACCGCCGCCACCCCGCTCGCCGCCAACGGGCAGCTCTCGGTCTGCGGCCGTCAGCTCTGCAACGCCTCCGGCCAGGCGGTCGCGCTCAACGGCATGAGCACGCACGGCACCCAGTGGTACGCCCAGTGCGTCACGGACGGCTCGCTCGACGCGCTCGCCCAGGACTGGCGCGCCGACGTGCTGCGCGTCTCCACCTACGTACAGGAGGGCGGTTACGAGACGGACCCGGCCGGATTCACCGCCCGCGCGCAGAAGTTCGTCGACGCGGCGCACGCGCGCGGCATGTACGCGGTGATCGACTGGCACATGCTGACGCCGGGCGACCCGAACGCGAACCTGGACCGGGCCAAGACCTTCTTCACGGCGATGGCGAAGAAGTACAAGGACCACCCGGGGGTGCTCTACGAGATCGCCAACGAGCCCTCGGGGGTGAGCTGGTCGGCCATCAAGTCGTACGCCGAGCAGATCATCCCGGTGATCCGGGCCGAGGACCCCGACGCCGTCGTGCTGGTCGGCACGCGCGCCTGGTCGTCCTTCGGGGTGTCCGAGGGATCGAACGAGTCGGAGGTCGTGAACAACCCCGTCAACGCCTCGAACATCATGTACACCTTCCACTTCTACGCGGCTTCGCACCGCGAGGAGTACCTGAACACGCTCGACCGGGCATCCGACCGACTGCCCGTGTTCGTCACGGAGTTCGGGACGCAGAACTACGCGGGCGAGGGCGCGAACGACTTCACGATGTCGCAGCGCTACCTCGATCTGATGAAGCGCAAGAACATCTCCTGGACCAACTGGAACTACTCCGACGACCACCGCTCCGGTGCCGTCTTCAAGACCGGCACGTGCAGCGGGAGCGACTGGACGGGGACCGGGGTCCTGAAGGAGGCCGGGGTCTGGATCCGCGACCGCATCCGTCAGTGAACCCGACCCCGACCCGCTCCCCGCGCCGTCAGGCCGTACGGCGGCGCAGGGAGGCGTCGGTGAGGACCGCCGAGGTGTAACCGGCGTCGCGCGCCGACAGGTTGACGCCGGGCGGGACGATCTCGTCGATCCGGTCGAGGACGTCCCGGCTGAGCTTCACCTTGTCGGCGCCGAGCTGGCTCTCCAGCTGCTCGAAGGTGCGCGGCCCGATGATCGCCGAGGTGACGGCCGGGTGCTCCAGCACAAAGGCCAGGGCGAGTTGGACGAGCGTGAGCCCGGCCTCATCGGCGAGCACGGCGAGCGCGTCGGCGGCCTCCAGCTTGGCGGCGTTCTCCGGCGCGGCGATGTCGAACCGGGCGGCCTGGCGGTCGGCGCGGCTGGAGACCGGCTGCTCGCCGCCCTTGCGGTAGCGGCCGGTCAGCCAGCCGCCCGCGAGCGGGCTCCAGGAGAGCACGCCGAGCCCGTACCGCTGCGCCACCGGGAGCACTTCGCGTTCGATGCCCCGGGCCAGCAGCGAGTACGGCGGTTGCTCGGCGACGACGCGTTCGCGGCCCCGGCGCTCGGCGGTCCACTGACCCTCGACGATCGCGGAGGGCTCGAAGGTGGAGGTGCCGATGTAGCGGATCTTGCCCTGGTGGACCAGGTCGGAGAGCGCGCCGAGCGTCTCGTCGAAGTCGGTGTCGGGCTCGGGGCGGTGGACCTGGTAGAGGTCGATCCAGTCGGTACCGAGCCGCCGCAGGCTGTTCTCGACCTCGCGGATGATCCAACGGCGGCTGTTGCCGAACTCGTTGGGGTCGTCGCCCAGTCGTCCGTGGAACTTGGTGGCCAGCACCACGTTGTCGCGCCGGCCGCCCGCGAGCGCCTTGCCGACGATGGTCTCGGACTCGCCCTGCGAGTAGACGTCGGCGGTGTCGACGAAGTTGATGCCGGAGTCCAGGGCGTGGTGGATGATCCGGACGCTGTCGTCGTGATCGGTGTTGCCGCGCGCGCCGAACATCATGGTGCCCAGCGCGAGGGGGCTGACCTGGACGCCGGTGCGGCCGAGGTTGCGGTATTCGGTCATCTGGCACTCTCCTTGACGAGTTCATTGGTGGTGGCGGTGGAGTGGTCCTGCGGCGTCTGCCGGAAGGCCTCCCACAACTGGTGGTAGGGGCCCCGGGCCGCGAGAAGTTCGGTGTGGGTGCCGCTCTCGACGACGGTTCCGGCGTCGAGGACGACGACCCGGTCGGCGCGGGCGGCGGTGGTCAGCCGGTGGGCGACGACCACGGTCGTACGGCGACGGCACAGGGCGTCCGTCGCGGCCGCGACCCGGCGTTCGGTGGCGAGGTCGAGCGAGGCGGTGGCCTCGTCGAGCAACAGGACGTCGGGGTCGACGAGTTCGGCCCGGGCCAGGGCGAGGAGCTGGCGCTGCCCGGCGGACAGGGCCCGGCCCCGCTCCCCCACCTGGGTGAGGTAGCCGAGCCGGAGTCCGGCGATCATGTCGTGCGCGCCCACGGCCCGGGCGGCGGCCTCGACCTCGGCGTCGGTGGCGTCGGGCCGCCCGTAGGCGATGGCGTCCCGTACGGTCCCGCTGAAGAGGTACGGCTCCTGCGGGACGAGTCCCAACCGGCGCCGGAAGGCGGGCAGATCGAGGTCGCGAAGGTCGTGGCCGTCGACGCGTACGGTGCCGGTGGTCGGGTCGTAGAAGCGGGCCAGCAGTTTGACGACGGTGGACTTGCCCGCGCCGGTGGCCCCGACCAGGGCGACGGTCTCGCCGGGGGCGATGCGCAGCCGCAGCCCGTGCAGGACTTCGCGCCCGCCGCCGCCCGCGTAACCGAAGGAGACATGGTCGAACTCGACCTCGCCGCGCAACTTCCCTACCAACAGCGGTTGTTCGGCGGGCGGGGTGCCGGTGGGGGTGCGCATCAGGGAGCGGAGGCGGCCGAGGCCGATGACGGCCTGCTGGTAGCCGTCGAAGACCTGGGAGAGCTGCTGGATGGGCGAGAAGAACAGTTCCACGTAGAGGAGGAAGGCGATCAGGGTGCCCGCGCTCAGTTCGCCGGAGCGGACCTGGCCCGCGCCGACAGCCAGGACGGCGGCGGCGGACAGGGTGCCGAGGAACTCCACGAACGGGAAGAACGTGCCCATGTACCGCTGGGCGCGCAGCCGCGAGTCCCGGAATCCCCAGGCCAGTTGGGCGAAGTCGCGGGCGTTGCGCTCCTCGCGGCGGAACGCCTGGGTGACGCGGATGGCGGTGACGTTCTCCTGGAGGCAGGCGTTGACCGCGCTGACGCGTTCGCGGGCCTCGCGGTAGGCGGGGACCGAGTAGTGGCGGAAGAGGACGGTGGCACCGATCAGGACGGGGAGGGCGAGGAGCAGGACGACAGCGAGGCCCGCGTCGATGACCAGCAGGGCGACCAGCACACCGAGGACGGTGAGCAGGCTGACGACGGCGGTGATCAGCCCGGTCTGGAGGAAGTTCGACAGGGCGTCCACGTCGGTGGTCATCCGGGTCATGATCCGGCCGCCGAGCTCCCGCTCGTAGTAGTCGAGGCCGAGCCGCTGGAGCTGGGCGAAGGTCTTCACCCGCAGGGTGTAGAGCAGCCGTTCGCCGGTGCGTCCGGTGGTGCGGACCTGGGCGATCCCGATCAGCCAGTTCCCCGCGACGACCAGGCACGCGGTGGCGGCCGCCGCCAGCAGGACGCCGCCGGCCTGCCGGGCGACGCCGTGGTCCATCCCGTGGCGGACGAGGACCGGCACGGCGATCTGGGCGGCGGCGTCGAGGGCGACGAGCAGCAGCCCGAGGGCCAGCGGGAGGCGGAAGGGCCGCAGCAGGGTGCCGAGGTGGAAGGCCGGGTCGGCGGCGACGGCCTGTTCGGTGGGCACCTTCGGGTCGGCCTCGGGCAGCGGGAGGCGGGCGAGTCCGGCGATCAGCTCGGGGCTGGGCGGGGCGGAGCCGAGAACTCCGCCGCCGGGTCCGGCCCGCCCGGGTCCGGAGGTGGCGGCGGCCTCGGCGAGCGCCTGGGCGGCCCGGACGGCGGTGGACTCGTCGGTGTCGCCCTCTGCCGCCGCGTCCCGCAGCCAGAGGTCCGCGGTCACCCCGCCCGCCGGGGCCTGCGCCACGGGTTCGGATGCGGTGGGCTCGGCGGTGGACAGCAGCGTACGGAACAGGGCGGAGCGGGACCGGAGTTCGTCCAGGGTGCCGATGTCGGCGACGCGTCCGCCGTCCAGGACGGCGATCCGGTCGGCGAGCTCCAGGGTGGAGCGGCGGTGCGCCACGATCAGCGTCGTCCGGCGGCGGGTCTCCGTGTGGAGCCCGGCGTGGATCTCTGCCTCGACGCGGGCGTCGATGGCGGAGGTGGCGTCGTCGAGGATGAGGATCGCCGGGTCGCCGACCAGGGCGCGGGCGAGCGCGATGCGCTGGCGCTGGCCGCCGGAGAGGGTCAGCCCCTGTTCGCCGACGACGGTGTCGTACCCCTGCGGGAGCCGTTCGATGAACGCGTCGGCGCGGGCGGTCCGGGCGGCGGCGCGGATCTGCTCGTCGGTGGCGTCCGGCGCCCCGTAGGCGATGTTGGCGCGCACGGTGTCGGAGACGAGCAGGCTCTCCTCGAAGACGTAGCCGATCCGGGAGCGCAGGGAGGCGAGGGAGAGCTGCCGTACGTCGGTGCCGTCGACGGCGACCGTCCCGGAGGGTACGTCGTAGAACCGGGGCAGCAGGGCGGCGGCGGTCGACTTCCCGGATCCGGCGGCGCCGATCAGGGCGAGGGTCTCGCCGGGCCGGACATCGAGCGTGAAGCCGTCGAGCAGCGGCGGTCCGTCGCCGTGCCGGAACGTGACGTCCTGCCAGGAGAGTGCGGGCGGCCGGTCGGGCAGGTCGCGGGCGGCCGGGGCGTCGGTGATGACGGGGGCCTCGTCGACGACCTCCAGGACGCGTTCGGCTCCGGCGCGGGCCTGCTGCCAGACGGTGAGGAGGGTGGCGACCTGGCGTACGGGGGTGACGAAGGAGCCGAGGTAGGTGGTGAAGGCGAGGAACGTGCCGAGCGAGATCCGGCCGTGCAGGGCCATCCAGCCGCCGAGGGCGAGGACGGCGACCTGACCGAGGGCGGGGACGGCCTGGAGCGCCGGGTTGTAGCGGCCGGTGAAGCGGACGACACGGAGCCGGGAGGCGAAGAGGCCGCGGGCGCGTTCCTCCAGGCCGGCCAGTTCGCGGCCCTCCTGGCCGAAGCCCTTGACGACGCGGACGCCGGTGACGGTCGCCTCGACGGTGGAGGCGACCTCGGCGGCCTCCTGCTGGGCGTGCCAGTTGGCGGGGAAGAGGTCGCGGCGGCTGCGCAGGGCGATCAGGTAGAGCAGGGGGCCGACGACGAGGGCGACGACGGTCAGCAGGGGCGAGAGCAGCGCCATGAAGACCAGCGAGCACAGGAACATCAGGGCGTTGCCGGTGAGGTTCGGCAGGAACTGCAACAGGGTCTGGACGAGCGTGATGTCGGAGATGGACCGGCTCACCACCTGCCCGGTGCGCAGGCCGTCCTGCTGGGCGCCGCCGAGCCGCAGGAGTGCGGCGAAGGCGTCGTTGCGCAGGTCGTACTGGACGCCGAGGGAGAGCCGCCCGGAGCGGTAGCGGCGGGTGAAGCTCGCGCCGAAGCGGACGGCCCCGAGGGCGGCGAGCAGGGCGATCCAGGGGGTGAGGGAGGCGGTGGTGCCGTCCGCCACCCCGTCCACGACATGGCGCAGGACGAGGGGCAGGGTGGCGGTGGCCAGGGCGGCGAAGAGCGCGGCGCCGAAGGCGAGGAGGAGGTCGGTGCGGTGGCGGAGGCAGTAGGCGAGCAGCCGCCGGGCCCAGCCGGGGGCGGGGGTCGGGGCGGTGCCGCCGCTCTGCGGCAGAGTGGCGGCACCGCTGCGCGTCGTACAGTCGGTCACCGGGCGCCCGCCGTGACCGGGCCGGCCGGGGCGGTGGCCGTGTCGAAGAGCTGGTTGGCGGGGCGCGGCAGGCCGTAGTGCTCGCGCAGGGTGGAGCCGGTGTACTCGGTGCGGAACAGGCCGCGCTCCTGGAGGATCGGGACGACCCGGTCGACGAAGACCTCCAGGCCCGAGGGGAGCACGGCGGGCATGATGTTGAAGCCGTCGGCGGCCCCGCTGTCGTACCAGTGCTCGATGGTGTCGGCGACCTGGACGGCAGTGCCCGCGAAGGTGCGGTGGCCGCGTCCGCCGCCGAGCCGCCCGATGAGTTGACGTACGGTCAGTTTCTCGCGGCGGGCCAGCTCCACGATGAGGGTGTAGCGGCTCTTGGCTCCCTCGATCTCGTCCTCGGTGGGGATGTCCTCGGGGAGTTCGGCGTCCAGGTCCAGATCCTCGGGGGCGATCTTGAGGCGCAGGGCGAGCTGCCGCTTGGCGTACTCGGGGACGATGAGCCGGTCCAACTCGGCGTCCAGTTCTCGGGCTTCGGCCTCGGTGTCGCCGATGACGGGGACGATGCCGGGCAGGATCTTGATGGTGTCGGGGTCGCGGCCGAGCGCCACGGAACGCGCCTTGACGTCCTTGTAGAAGGCGATGCCCTCCTCCAGGGTCTGCTGGGCGGTGAAGACGGCTTCGGCGTAGCGGGCGGCGAAGTCCTTGCCGTCCTCGCTGGATCCGGCCTGCACGAGCAGCGGGTAACCCTGCGGCGGGCGCTGGACGTTGAGGGGTCCGTCGACGCGGAAGAACTCGCCCCGGTGGTCGATGGCCCGGACCCGGTCGGCGAGCGCGTGGACGCCCTTCTCCTTGTCGGCGACGACGGCGTCGTCCGCCCAGCTGTCCCAGAGCTTGGTGGAGACCTCGACGAACTCGGCGGCGCGGCGGTAGCGCTCGCGGTGCAGCGGGGTGTCGTCCAGGCCGAAGTTGCGGGCGGCGTCGGCCCCGGCGGTGGTGACGATGTTCCAGCCGGCCCGGCCGCCGGAGACATGGTCGAGGGAGGCGAACCTGCGGGCCAGGTTGTAGGGCTCGTTGTAGCTGGTGGAGGCGGTGGCGATGAGCCCGATGTGCTCGGTGGCCCCGGCGAGCGCGGTGAGCAGGACGGTGGGCTCCAGCTTGGCGGCGGGGCGGCGGCCGGGGTCGCCCATCAGGACCGGGCTGTCGGCGAGGAACAGGGAGTCGAGGCGCCCGCGTTCGGCGATCCGGGCGAGGTTCTTGTAGTGCGCGATGTCGGAGCCGGCCTCGGCGGGACTCTCGGGGAGCCGCCAGGACGCCTCGTGGTGTCCGGTGGACATGAGGAAGGCGTTGAGGTGGAGCTGCTTGCGGGTCTTGGCTGCGGGCATGGGTGTCTCCAGGCAGGGGCGGGTGGAGGTTTCTGGGGGCGTACGGGGTGGGGACCGCGCGTCAGGCGGGCGCAGGCCGGGTTCCGGGGGCGTACGGGGGTGAGGACCCGCGTCAGGCGGGCGCGGGCGGGGTTCCCGGGGCGTACGGGGGTGAGGACCCGCGTCAGGCGGGCGCGGGCGGCTGGGCGACCCCGAGGGCCGTGAGCAGGGTGTCGCGGTACTCCTGGAAGCGGGCGTCGCGGCGCGAGCGCGGGGTGGGCAGATCGATGGCGAGGTCGACGGAGATCAGCCCCTCGTCCAGGACCAGGACCCGGTCGGCCAGTTCCACGGCCTCGTCCACGTCATGGGTGACCAGGAGGACGGCGGGGCGGTGGCGCTCGTACAGTTCGCGGAGCAGGCCGTGCATCTTGATCCGGGTCAGCGCGTCGAGTGCCCCGAACGGCTCGTCGGCCAGGAGGAGTTCGGGTTCGCGGACCAGGGCGCGGGCGAGGGCGGCGCGCTGCTGTTCGCCGCCGGACAGCTCGTGCGGCCAGGAGCGGTCGCGGCCGGCGAGGCCGACCTCCTCCAGGGCGGTGAGGCCGCGTTCGCGGGCGCCCGGGCCGCGCAGCCCGAGGGTCACGTTGTCCAGGACGCGGAGCCAGGGCAGCAGCCGGGAGTCCTGGAAGGAGAGCGACACCCGTTCGGGGACGGTGAGTTCGCCCGATCCCTCGACGGTGTGGTCGAGCCGGGCGACGGCCCGCAGCAGGGTGGACTTACCGGATCCACTGCGGCCGAGGAGGGCGGTGAACTCCCCCGGCGCCACGCTGAGGTCCAGCTCCTTCAGAACGACCCGGTCGCCGAACTTCCGTACCAGTCGCCGCGTCCGGACCGCGGGCGCGGCCTTCGTGATCAGCCCGCCAGGGTGCGTCGCCATGACAGGGCCCTCCTCTCGATGGCACGTACGCCCGCGTCGGAGGCGAAGCCGAAGATCCCGTAGGCCACCAGGCCCACGATGATCACGTCGGACTGCGCGTACTGCTGGGCCTGGAACATCATGTAGCCGATACCGCTGGTGGCGTTGATCTGCTCGACGACGATCAGTCCGACCCAGGACGAGGTGACGCCGAGGCGCAGGCCGACGAAGAAGCCGGGCAGCGAGCCGGGGATGACGACCTTGCGGATGAACTGGGCACGGCCGAGGTCGAGTCCTTCCGCAAGCTCCACGTACCGGCTGTCGATGGAGGTCAGGAAGGCGTAGGTGTTGATGTACATGCTGACCGCGACGCCGAGCGCGATGACGGTCACCTTCATCTCCTCGCCGATGCCGAGCCAGAGGATCAGCAGGGGCAGCATGGCGAGCGAGGGGATGGCGCGTTTGATCTGGAGCGGTCCGTCGAGGAGGTACTCGCCGGTGCGGCTGAGCCCGGCGGCGACGGCGAGGACGACTCCGCTGACGACGCCGAAGAAGAGGCCGAGTCCCGCGCGCTGGAGGGAGATGAGGACGTTGTCCTGGAGGCGCCCGGTGGCGACCAGGTCCCCGGCGGTGGAGATCACGGTGCCGGGCCCGGACAGGATGCGCGGGTCCAGGTAGCCGGAGGCGGAGGCGGCCCACCACAGGGCGACGAGCAGGGCGGGGCCGATGAGCCGCCCGAAGGGCAGGGACCGGCCGGGCCCGAGCCGCCGCCGGGTGGACCGGGCGGCCCGGGTGCCGGGGTCCTGGGGCGGCTCCTGCGGGGGTGCGGCGCTCTTGGTGAGGACGGCGGGCCCGCCACCGGGGCGGGCCGTGGGCAGCAGGTCGGTCATGACGTCTCCGGGTGGTCGGCGGGTACGGACCGGTCGGCCCTGGCGTCTCCCGCGGTCGATGCGGGCCGGTCGGTCATGACGTCTCCCGGTACTTCGCGGGTACGGATTCGGCGGCCAGGCCCTCGAAGCGGCGGTCGAAGAGGTCGGCGACGTCCTGCTTCGGCACGAAGCCGCCCTCGGCCATCA
Organism: Streptomyces sp. PTY087I2; assembly: GCF_001687325.1. Classification (GTDB taxonomy): domain Bacteria; phylum Actinomycetota; class Actinomycetes; order Streptomycetales; family Streptomycetaceae; genus Streptomyces. The sequence continues at coordinate 94,755 of NZ_LZRD01000003.1, forward strand.
GGTCGGCGGTCTCCTGCTCCCAGGCGATCGCCTTGTCCCAGCTGACCGGGAACTGCGGCTGGTGGAGGGAGGAGACGATGCGCCGGCCGTCGGCCTCGGAGACGCCCTGGTCCTTCACGTAGTACGTGTCGATCCACTCGTCGGAGTTCTCCCAGGCCCAGACGAGGCCCTTGGCCCACAGCGGGACGAAGCTGCGGACGGCGGCGGCCTTCGCGGGGTCGTTGAGGACCTCCACCGGGGCCCACAGCACGGTGAGCAGGTCGACCACGTCGGTCTTGACGCCGGTCGCGCCGTCCTTGCCGTACTGGTCGAGGTACTTGGTGAGGGTCGGCTCGCCCAGCGGAGCCACGTCGACCTGCTGGGACTGGAGGGCGGTGAGGAACTGGGTGCTGGGCAGCGCGACGAGTTCGACGTCGCTGTTCTTCAGCCCGGCCTCCCTCAGGGCGCGCAGGACGACGACGCCCTGGGCCTGGCCCTGCGAGAAGCCGATCTTCTTGCCCCGGAAGTCCTCCACTGAGGCGATGTCGGAGCCCGGAGCCGTGGCGAAGGTGTAGATGGGCCGGGGGCGCACCTGGACGGCGACGATCTTCGTGTCGACGCCGATGGCCTTGGCCTGGATCGGGGGAATTCCGGCGTTGGAGGCGAGGTCGATCGACTGCGCCCGGAATCCCTGGATGATGTCGGGTCCCGCGCTGAGGTTCGGCCATTCGGAAACGGTGAACGCCAAATCCTTTTTCAGCCCTGCCGGTTCCAGCTGAAGACGCGTCGTACGGACCGCGACGGTCAGCTTCGTACCCGGCGGCGGTGCGCCCGAAGGGAGTTTTCCGGCGGGTTCGGAACTGGCCACGGTCTTGGCCTGCGGAGAGCAGGCGGCAAGGCCGATAACCGTTCCGGTGGCGAGGGCGAGAAAGGACCTGCGGCCCACGGTTCGGGTGGTGGCGGAAAGGTCGTTGGTCCGGTGACGAGGCATGGGGTGCGCTTTCTGGGGTCGGTCAGAGGGAGTGGTAGGAGCCGTCGTGGAACAGCAGCGGGCTGCGGCCCTCGTCGAGCCAGGATTCGGTGACCCGGGCGATGACGATGCGGTGGTCGCCGGCGGGCACGATCTGTTCGGTCTCCAGCCGCAGCCAGCCGGCCACCCCGTCGAGCACCGGCTCACCCCCGGGCAGCCGGCGCCAACGGGTGGGGGCGGCGAACCGGTCGATTCCGCTGGTGGCGAAGGTGCGGGCGATCGATTCCTGGTCGGCGCCCAGGAAGTTGACGACGGTGGAGGCCGCCACCTCGACATGGGGCCAGGAGGAGGTCGAGGTGCCGATGCCGTACGAGACGAGCGGCGGGTCCAGGGACAGCGAGGTGAGCGAGGTGGCGGTGAAGCCGACGGGTCCGCGGCCGGAGTCGGCGGTGACGACGACCACGCCCGCCGGGTAGCGGCGGAAGATCTGCTTGAAACGGTCGGGGGAATGGACGGGGGCGTAGGAAGGCACGGTGACGGTCAACGTCTCTCCCGGGAAGGAAGGAGGGGAATACGGGAAATGGGCGCACGGGGGCGCACAGAAACAAAGGCGCTGCCACCTGTTGCGGCCGTTACGGAATCCGCCAGGACTGGAGCGGCAAGGCGTCAGAAATGCGACGGGACGTTGTCAGGAACCCGGACAGGAGCGACAACGACAGGGCCGGGAGAAATTCCTCACCGGTTCAGCCGGGCGACAGCGGCGCACCGTGCGGGGCACGCTCTGCTGAATACGCTGTCGGCTGGTCATGAATCCATTGTCCTGTGGGTCTGTCGGGCCGGTCAACAATGCAACGTTCTGAATTAAGTCGGGTTCCGCACCGGCCGCGGAACGGGTCCCGCGGACGGGTCCAGGAGGCGGGTTCAGGAGACGGCGGGCAGCGCGGGCCAGGGCCCCAGCGGGTCCGTGTACAGCGCGCCGAGCGCCACCGCGCCGCCCGCCGTGGCCAGCACCGAACCGGTGAAGCTGCTGGGCACCACGGCCCGTTCGGGGTCGTCGCAGACCCAGGAGCGCCGCGCCACCTCGGCCCGCAGATCCGCCAGGCACTCCGGGAGCCGACCGGCTCCCGGCTCGACGACCACGAGGACCTCCGGGTCGAACATGTCCAGCAGCAGGGCCGCCGCCCGGCCGACGAGCAGGGCGCGGCGGCGGAAGAGCCCGAGGGCCCGTTCGTCGCCGGCCAGGGCCCCGTCGAGCAGTTCGGTGAACGAGCCGACGATCAGGCCCTGTTCGGCGGCCCGGCGCACCATGGCCCGCTCGGACACCTCCGACTGGAGGCAGCCGGTACGCCCGCAGGAACAGGGCTCGGCCCCGCCCGATCCGCCCGACCCCAGCGGCAGATGGGCCACGCTGCCCGCGCCGGAGCGGGGGCCGAGGTGCAGGCTCCCGGAGCTGGCGAACGCCGCGTCCACCACGGCCCCGACGAAGAGGAGGACCGCGCTGCCCCGGGTCGACGCCTCGCCGAACAGCTGCTCGGCCCGGGCCAACGCCCGGCTGTGGCTGTCCACATGGACCGGGAGGCCGGTGGCGGCTTCGAGGATCTCGCGCACCGGGACGTCCCGCCAGCCCAGGTGCGGATGTTCGACGACGACCCCGGCGGCCGGGTCCACCCGGTGCCCGGTGGCGAAGCCGAGGGCGAGGACGGTCCGGCCGGCGGCGTGCGCGTCGACGAGCCGGGGCAGCCGGTCGGCGAGGTCGCGCAGCAGGGCGGGCCCGGTCGCCAGGCCGCGCGGGGAGCCGTCGGGGACGGTGGCGTACGGGCCACTCGCCCCGACGGCGTGCGGCTGCCGGTCCTCGGCGACGATCCGGCCGCGCAGGTCCATCAGCGAGACGGTGGAGTGCGCGACGGCGACATGGGCCCCGGCGACCAGGTAGCGGCCGGTGTCGATCTCCACGGGGATGTGGGGGCGGCCGAGCCCCTTGGGCCCGGCGGTCTCCGCGCCCTCCCGGACGAGCCCGCGCGCCAGCAGCTGCCCGACGTGGCCGGTGACCGCCGCCGGGGAGAGGCCGGTGAGCCGGGCGACGGTGGAGCGGGCGACGGGCCCGTGGTCGAGGATCGCGCTCAGCACGGAGCCGGTGCCCTGGGCGCGGCGGGCGGGCCCGGCGGCCGGGATGTCCGAGCGACGCAGCGGGGTGGTGGCGCGGCGGTGGGGCACGGGCGGACGCTTCACTGGTGTCTTCACAGGTCCTCGATGGCAGCGGGCCGTGCGGGAAGGCGTCCGGACGGAGCCGGAGCCTCGTGCCGAAAACCCTCCGGGTCGCGGCTTCTCCCGTGGAACGGTTGCCCGGGCGCGCTCCGGAAGGGCTCCGGTGGCCGTCGCGGCGGGCGGGGTGCGTTCAGGCCCGGTGACACGCCGCGGAGCACACGCGCTTCAGGTCGACATGACCTCGCGTCGTCAGGTGTGCGGATCGCTGCATGGCGCGCAACGTAGCCGGAACGGCGTAACCCGGTCAAACCGTTGACCGTATGGTGGACGGCCGTCTCAGCAGGGCGCGTTGCCCTCCTGTTTCCACTGTTTCCGCACGTGACAGGCGCGTAGCGGGGGCGTGGCAGCGGCATGGCGGGCGTACGAAGCGGGCGGGCGGCCTTCGCGCGGCGCCGGGGAGACCTGCTCTCCATCCGGTTGATGCCGGGAATTAACCGATGATGCCTTGTCATGCCCTGTTCTACGCGCATAGCTTTTGCCCCTACCACTCAGTTCAGTTGGGGGCTCCTCCCGTGCAGATATACAGATCCGGTTCCGTCCTGCTGACCGGCGCCGTCGCCGTCGCTCTCGCGGTGACCGCCCTGCCCGCCGCCCAGGCGGCGCCGTCGGCCACCGCCGTCATCTCCGAGGTGTACGGCGGCGGGGGCAACTCCGGCGCGACGCTGACCCGGGACTTCGTCGAGCTGGCCAACGCCGGCTCCGCGCCCTTCGAGGTCGGCGGCCTCAGCGTCCAGTACCTGCCGGGCAGCCCGTCGGCCGGATCGCAGTGGCAGGTCTCCGAGCTGTCCGGGTCGATCGCGCCCGGCGGCCGCTATCTGGTCGCGCAGGCCGCGGGCACCGGCGGTACGGTCGCGCTGCCCACCGCGGACGCCACCGGCACGATCGCCATGGCGGCGGGCAGCGGCACCGTCGCCCTGGTCTCGGGGACGGCCCCGCTCACCTGCAAGACGGCGGCGGACTGCGCGGCGGACACCCGGATCGTCGATCTGGTCGGGTACGGCTCCGCGGTCGTCCGGGAGGGCAGCGGCCCGGTCCCCGGCGCCTCGGCCACCGCGTCCGTCGCGCGCGCCGCCTCGCTCGCCGACACCGACGACAACGCGGCCGACCTCTCGGCGGGCGCGCCCACCCCGGTCAACACCAAGGGCGAGACGTCCGGCGGCGGGCAGGAGCCCGAGGAGCCCGGCCCCACCGAGCCCGGTGACGTACGGATCCACGACATCCAGGGCACGACCCGTGTCTCCCCGCTGGAGGGCGCGGCGGTGACCGGCGTCCCGGGCGTCGTCACCGGCGTACGCACCAGCGGCTCGCGCGGCTTCTGGATCCAGGACACCGCGCCCGACAACGACCCGCGCACCAGCGAGGGCCTGTTCGTCTACACCGGTTCCGCCGCACCGACCGTGCAGGCCGGGGACTCCGTCCTGGTCAGCGGCAAGGTCGCGGAGTACTACCCGGGCACCGGCACCCAGTCGCTCACGCAGATCACCGCGCCCCGCGTCACCGTGCTCTCCTCCGGCAACGCGCTGCCCGCCCCGGTCGTCCTCGACGCCCGCTCGGTGCCGAGCCGTTACGTGCCCTCGGCGGACGGCGGGGCGATCGACGCGCTGCCGCTGGACCCGGCCCGCTACGCGCTGGACCTGTACGAGGCGCTGGAGGGCTCCCGGGTCCGGATCGCCGACACCCGGGTGACCGGGGCGACGACGGCGTACGACGAGATCTGGGTGACGGTCAAGCCGAAGGAGAACCCGACGCGGCGCGGCGGCACGCTCTACGCCTCGTACGAGGACCAGAACACCGGCCGCCTCAAGGTGATGTCGCTGGACCCGGCGCAGCCGATCCCCGCGGCGAACGTGGGCGACGTGCTGAAGGGCCGCACCACCGGCGTACTCGACTACGCGAGCTACGGCGGCTACAACGTGCAGGCCACCGAGCTGGGCACGGTCGTCGACAAGAAGCTGCGGCGCGAGGTGACCCGCAAGCAGAAGAAGGACGAGCTGGCGGTCGCCACGTACAACGTGGAGAACCTCGACGCGGGCGACGACCAGGCCAAGTTCGACACCCTGGCCGAGGGTGTCGCGGTCAACCTGTCCTCCCCCGACATCGTCTCGCTGGAGGAGATCCAGGACGACAACGGTGCGGTGAACGACGGTACGACGGGGTCCGAGGAGACGCTGAAGCGGTTCACGGACGCGGTCGTCGCGAAGGGCGGGCCGCGCTACGCCTGGCGCTACATCGCTCCCGAGAACAACAAGGACGGCGGCGAGCCGGGCGGCAACATCCGTAACGTCTTCCTCTACAACCCGAAGCGGGTCTCGTTCACCGACCGGCCGGGCGGCGACGCCACCACGCCGGTGCGGGCCGTCGACACCTGGCTGGGCGTCAAGTTGTCGGCCTCCCCGGGCCGGATCAACCCGGCGAGCCCGGCGTGGGCGGACAGCCGCAAGCCGCTGGTGGGCGAGTTCGTCTTCCGGGGCAAGCCGGTCTTCGTCATCGGCAACCACTTCGCGTCCAAGGGCGGCGACCAGCCGCTGCACGGCCGCTACCAGGAGCCGACGCGGTCCTCGGAGACGAAGCGGATCCAGCAGGCCGCCGAGGTCAACACCTTCGTCGCCTCGCTGCTGAAGGCGGACAAGTCGGCGCAGGTCGTCGCGCTCGGGGACTTCAACGACTTCGAGTTCTCGCCGACGATGAAGGCGCTGACGAAGGGGAAGGTGCTGAAGCCGCTGATCTCGACGCTGCCCGCCGGCGAGCGGTACAGCTATGTCTTCGACGGCAACTCGCAGACGCTGGACCACATTCTGACGAGCCCCGGCGTCCGCCGCTTCGACTACGACGTGGTGCACATCAACGCCGAGTTCGCCGACCAGGCGAGCGACCACGACCCGCAGGTGGTGCGGATCAAGTCCGGCGGCCTCTGGCCCTGGTAGGTCGCGGGGCACCCGGCCCCGGCCGTCGCGGACCGAAGCTCAGGTCCGCCCGGCCGGGGCCGTGGCCTGGCGCGGCAGCACAACAGCGCTGGCAGACAAGGCAGTTGCTGCCGTCGGCTCCCGCCCGGTGAAGAACCCGGTGACCAGCGAGGCCACCTCCTCGGCCCGTTCCAGGACCACCCAGTGGTCGGACTCCCCGATCGTCAGGAACCGGCTGCCGTCGATCGTCGCGGCGAACTCCCGCTGCCGCGCGGGCGAGGTCACCGTGTCGTGCTCCCCCGCGAAGACCAGCGCCGGTACGCCGGTGAGCCCGCCGGTGAAGTCGGGCCGGTCGGCCAGCGCCCGGTGGAGCGAGTCCGCGGCGTGGGGCGAGTGGGTGAGCGCGTGAAGGAACGAGCGCCGCACATAGCGCCGGGCCAACTCACGTCGGTGTACGGGGCGTTCGGGGTCGAGGCACATCAGCGCGTCGGCCGCCGTGACGGCGAACCCCTCACGGTCCCCGGCGGCCAGTTGCCGCCGGGCCCGCTCCCAGCAGGCGACCTGGGCGGCGTCGATGTGGACCGGCACCCCGCCGAGGGCGAGCCGGGCCACCCGCTCCGGATGGTGCTGGGCGAAGCCGAAGGCGATGGCGGTGCCGTAGGAGAAGCCGAAGACGTTGAGCCGGGGAGCGCCGAGGTCGTCGGCGATGCCGAGGACGGCGCGGCGCAGCAGATCGGCGCTGGGCCCGGGCGGGAGCGGGTCGGCACCACCCATGCCGGGCAGGTCGGCGGTGACGACGTCGGCGGCGGGGCCGAGGTGGTCGTCCATCTGGGGCCAGCCGAACATGCCCTGGAGCGCGCCGCCGAGAATGAGCGTCGGTTCGGTACGGGGGGTGGCGCCGCCGCTCCGGTCGTACGGCAGGACGCGGTAGCCGTAGCGCACTCCGTCGGCCGACAGGGTCCGGATGATCTCCTCGGGCATGTGCTGCTGCGTTCCCTTCCGCTCAGGACCTGGTGAGGACGAGTGCCGCGTTGTGCCCGCCGAAGCCGAGCGAGGTCTTGACGGCGCAGTCGAAGGCGGCGGCGCGGGCTTCCTTGGCGACCACGTCGATCGGGATCCGCGGGTCGGGGGCGTCCAGGTTGACGGTCGGCGGGACCAGTTGGTGCTGGAGGGCGAGCACGGTGAGCGCGGCCTCGATGCCGCCCGCCGCGCCGAGGGTGTGGCCGGTCATCGCCTTGGTGGAGGTCACGAGCGGGCTGTCGCCGAGGACCCGGCGCAGCATCGTCGCCTCGATCAGGTCGTTGGAGAGCGTCGAGGTGCCGTGGGAGTTGACGTGCCCGACGTCGGCCGGGGAGAGGTCCGCGTCGGCGAGGGCGGTGCGCAGGGCGCGTTCGATGCCGAGGCCGTCGGGGTCCGGGGCGACGGCGGAGTGGGCGTCGCTGGAGGCCCCGTAACCGTTCACGTGGGCGCGGACGGTGGCACCCCGGGCGCGGGCGTGGTCCGGGTGTTCCAGGACGAGCAGGCCCGCGCCCTCGCCGACGACGAAGCCGTCCCGGTGGGTGTCGAAGGGGCGGCAGGCGGCCGCGGGGTCCTCGCGGCGGGTGGAGACGGCCTTGAGGCTGCACGCGCTGGCGAGCAGGAGGCGGGTGCAGGTGGATTCCGCACCGCCCGTGATGACGATGTCGCAGGCTCCGGAGCGGAGCATCTGGTGGGCGGTGCCGATGGCGACGGTGCCGGAGGAGCAGGCGGTGGAGACGGCCTGGCTGGGTCCGTGGACGCCGAGGTCCAGGCTGACGCTGCTGGCCGCGCCGTTGACGACGCTGAGCGGGGCGAGCTTCGGGGAGACGCGGCGGGGGCCGCGCGCGGCGAGCGCGGCGGCCTGTTCGTCGTAGAAGGGCAGTCCGCCGTGGGCGGAGCCGATGACGACGCCGACGCGGGCGCTGTCCCAGACGGCCGGGTCGAGTCCGGCGTCGGCGACGGCCTCACGGGCGGCGATGACGGCGAACTGGGCGAAGCGGTCCATCAGCCGCTGGGTGGCGACGCCGAGGACGGCCGCCGGGTCGCAGTCGGTGACGGAGTAGAAGAAGTCGCAGGGCAGACCGTCGAGTTCGGGCCGGGGTGCGGCGGCCGGCGCGAGGCCTTCGGTGACGCCGTGCCAGGCGGCGGCCACGCCCGTACCGGCCGAGGTGACCAGGCCGACCCCGGTGACGGCGGCGGCGAACGGGGCGAGCGGGGCCCGGCGGTAGGGAGCCGCGGCGGCCGCGCTCATGCGGTGACCTTCCCGTGCACGGCCTCGACGAGGCGGCCGACGGTGTCGCGCGAGGTGAGCGCGACGTCCTCCAGGTCCACGTCGAGCCGGTCCTCGATGTGCAGCCGCAGCTCCTCCAGGGCGAGGGAGTCCAGCCGCAGCCGGTGCAGCGGAACATCGGGGCGGATGGCCTCGGGGTCGGTTCCGAACTTCGTCACCAGCAGCGTGCTGATCTCTTCCGACGTGCTCATGCGGCTCTCCTGGGCTCGGTGACGCGGTGACGCCTGCCGCGTGGTGAGGGGAGGTGGGGGGAGGGGCCATCGGGGGACGCCGGCTGCTCCGGAAGGACCCTTTATACGCCTTCGCGGGCGGCCTCCCGGTCCGCGTTCCCCCGTGCGGTGGGAGGGCTGTCCAGGTGTACGAATCCGGGGTGCGGCGCGGGTGGGGTGCCAGGATGGGGGCGGAGCCCGTACGGGAGCGCACGAGAGAAGGAGAAGCCCATGACGGCCGAGCAGGACGGCGATCGCGACGACACCGCGGAGGTCGCGCTGAGCCCCGCCGACTGGGTCGCCCGGCAGGCCGAGCTGTACGAGTCCTCCGGCGGCACGAAGGGCACGACCCAGCTCGGTGTCCCCTGTCTGCTGATGGACTACGTCGGCCGGCGCAGCGGGACGGTGCGGCGCACGGTGCTGATGTACGGGCGGGACGGCGAGGACTATCTGATCGTGGCGTCCAACGGGGGCTCGGACCGTCCGCCGCTGTGGTATCTGAACCTCCAGGCGAATCCGGAGGTCCAACTGCGGGTGGAGACCGAGCGGTTCGGGGCGGTCGCGGCGACACTGCCGGCCGAGGAGAAGGCGCGGGTCTGGCCGGGGCTGGTGGAGCTGTTCCCGCGTTACGGGGAGTATCAGGCGGGCACGGACCGGGACATCCCGGTGGTGCGGCTCACGCGGACCTGAGCCGGCGGGCCGGGGGTGGGACGGCGGGCCAGGTGCCCGGGCGGTCGGGTGCAAAGGGCGCGAAGTCCGGCCGCCGGGGGCAGCCGCCGGGGCATGTGCCAAGAGCCCTTGCCGCGAACCCTTCTGGCGCGCCGTTCGGAACCGTAAACTCCGCGATCATGACTATGGAAACGGTTCAGGCCGACCCGTCCGCCCTCGGCGGCCCCGCTCTCTTCGCCACCATGTCCACGATGCGCGCCATGCGCCGCCTCAAGCCGGAAGCGGTGCCGGAGGAGCTGGTCGAGCAGCTGATACAGGCGGCCGTCTGGGGGCCCAGCGGCGGCAACATGCAGTGTTACGAGTACGTGGTGGTGACCGACCGCCAGGTGATGGCACGGCTCGCCCCGCTGTGGAAGCGGTGCGTGGACGCGTATCTGGCGACGACCGGGAAGTACGCGCCCAAGGGCATGGACGAGGCGGCGTACGGCCGGATGGTCGCGGCGATCGAGTATCAGCGCGACCACTTCGCCGACACCCCGGTGCTGATCGTGCCGTGCTACCGGTTCCCGGAGCCGCGCCTGGACGAGGAGGGACTCGCCGCGTCGGCGCGGGCGCTCGGCCCGGCGGGCACGGAGCACATGATGACCACGCAGACCCGGTTCCAGGCGCTGGCGGAGGGCTCCTGCGTCTATCCGGGGGTGCAGAACCTGCTGCTGGCGGCGCGGGGGCTGGGGCTGGCGGCGAACATCACCATCTGGCATCTGATGCTGGAGCAGGAGTGGAAGAAGGAGCTGGGCATCCCGGAGGACATGGCGACGTTCGCCGCCGTTCCGGTGGGGTGGCCCGCGGGTAACTTCGGGCCGGTCCGGCGGCGGCCGGTGGCGGACGTCATCCACCGCGACCGCTGGTAACGGCTGGGCGCCCCCTCGCTCCGCGTCAACCGGTACCGGCACCCCTGTCGGGTGACGCTCGATGTCACCCGACAGGCGCAGCGGCTCGGCCAACTCCCGGGAATTTGCAGGATGTTGCCAGCGGGGACAGCGGTGCGCCCCTTTGTCATGCTCCACTCAGATCGATAGCCTGGCCGGGTTCGGCATCCCTCTGGCCCACCCGGGCCCGAGGGCTTTTTTCTTCCTCCCACAGAGCAGGAGCCCTGATGCGCCTACGCACCGCCGCCCGAACCCGGGCCCGCGCCTGTGCCGTGGCGGCCCTCACCGCCGCGGCCCTTCTCGCCACCGGGCAGCCGGCGAACGCCGCGCCCCGGGCGGACACGCCCGATCCGATGAACCGTGCCTTCGCCGAGGCGTCGCAAGAGTACGGCGTACCGCGCGATCTGCTGGCCGCCGTGGGCTACGGCGAGTCCCGGCTGAACGGACACGCGGGCAAGCCGAGCCAGGCGAACGGCTACGGCGTGATGCACCTGGCGAGCAACCCCGCCAACCGTTCGCTGGAGAAGGCCGCCGAGCTGACCGGCGAGAGCGCGGCCCGGCTGCGCCGGGACACGACGGCCAACATCCTCGGCGGCGCGGCCGTACTGCGCGACCACGCCGACGCGCTGGGCCTGGACGCCGCCGAGCGCCGGGACGTGAACGCCTGGTATCCGGCGGTGGCCCGCTACAGCGCCGCCGACGGCCCGGCCGCCGCGCTCTACGCGGACGCGGTCTTCGCCTTCCTCGCCGACGGCGTGTCCGCGACGGTGGCCGGCGGCGAGGAGGTCCTCGTACCCTCGCGGCCGGTCGACCCGGACAAGGACGAGGTGTCGGCGTCGGACGTCTACGCGCAGAGCGAGGACTACCCCTCGGCACGCTGGGTGCCGGCCCACGCCGAGAACTTCGCCGTAAACCGCACGGCGACCGTCGACAAGGTGGTCGTCCATGTCACCCAGGGCTCGTACGCGGGTTCCATCAGCTGGTTCCAGAACCCGGCGTCCCAGGTCAGCGCCCACTATGTGATCCGGTCGTCGGACGGCGAGGTCACCCAGACGGTCCGGGACCAGGACACGGCGTGGCACGCGCGCAGCGCCAACGCCTCGTCCGTCGGGATCGAACACGAGGGGTGGGTCGACGAACCGGCCTGGTTCACCGACGCGATGTACCGCTCGTCGGCCGCGCTGACGTCCCACCTCAGCGCGAAGTTCAACATCCCGAAGGACCGGGCGCACATCGTCGGCCACAGCGAGGTGCCCGGCAACGACCACACCGACCCCGGCCCCCACTGGGACTGGAACTACTACATGGAGCTGATCGGCGGTGACCCGGGCAACGGCGGCGACGGTCTGACGTTCCCCCTCTACACCCTCCAGCAGTCCGGCTCGTCGGGCCCGCAGGTGACCGCCGTCCAGACGCTGCTGACCGAGCAGGAGTACAACCCGGGCGCGGTGGACGGCCAGTTCGGCCCCGCCACGAAGAGCGCGGTGGAGGCGTTCCAGCGGGACCGCTCCCTCGACGCGGACGGAAAGGTCGGCCCGAAGACCTGGACGGCCCTGCTGTCGGCGGGCACGACCCCGCTGCTGAAGCAGGGCAGTTCGGGCGACGCGGTGAAGCGCCTCCAGCGCGCCCTGACGGCGGCACTGGGCAAGACGGTGGGCGTGGACGGCAGCTTCGGCCCGACCACGGACACGGCGGTCCGCAGCTACCAGACCACCCGCAAGCTGGGCGTGGACGGCGAGGTCGGCCCGGCCACGTGGGAGGCATTGCAGAACGGCAAGTGAACAGGGGCCCGGGCGGGCCTCTCCGAACACGGAGGGGCCAGCCCGGGCCCGTACGCGGGCAAGGGGCCGCGAGGGCCCCGACCGGCTCACCGACTCACGCGCCGACCGGATACCCGATCTCCTTGATGTCCTCCGCCAGTTCGGCGGGGACCCGCTCCGGATTGAGCGCGGCGACGATCTCGTCCGTCAGCGGGCGCAGCGCGTAGACATGGCGTACGGCTTCGAGGTCGACGGTCGCCTCGAAGTGGTCCTCGGCCCACTCGCGGTACGACTCGGGGGTCCCCGTCACCAGGAGCTGGAAGAGCCAGTCGGCCCCGTCGGAGTCCTCCCCTTCCTCCGGGAACTCCACGTCCCCCGCCCGCCAGCGCTCGTCGCCGCTCTCACGCCAGAGGCAGGCGGTGACGACGGGCAGCCCGAACTCGTCGCAGAACGACGGCTCGTCGACGTAACGGCGGAACACCTCGGGCACCTCGTCGAGCACCCCGGGCCACGGCGCGTCGTCCACGTACGGGCTCATCGGCGACTCGTGGTCGAAGCCCCGGGCGTACGCGCCGGCGGCGGAGAAGACGACGGAGTACTCCCCGCCCGCCCCGTCCCGCATCGAGGCCATCGCCTCGGTCGGCGACCACTGCGCGTCGAAGCCGTGCCAGCGGTGGTCCCACTCCGGACACAGGATCGCGTCGAGCATCGCCAGGGAACGGCAGAGATCGGTGAGGGCGGATATGCCCGGCAGCCCGCGGGCCACATCGTGAACGCTCATGGGCATATCCAACCGCACCGGCCGGGCCGGGTATTCAAGTGCTCCCCCGAACCCGTCCGGGCACACTGTCACGATGAACGCCGATCTCCCGGTCCCCTCTCCCCGCCGACGGGCGCTGGAGCACGTCTCCTCGCTGTCCTCGGGCGCTCCCCTGGCCCCCGGGCCGCGCGTCACCCTGAACTTCCACCCCGACCGGGCGGTGGCGGGGATGCCGATCCTCGAACGGCTGGGCGGGGACGGTCTGTACGTCTCCCAGTTCGTGACCGGCACCAGCAACGGGGGGCTCACCGCGCACCCGGGCGGCGACCGGTGGCGCTGGGAGAGCCGGATCTTCGGCGGCGCGTACGACCGGGCGGAGCCCGTCGAGCGGCCCGTCTACGGGGCGCTGGACCTGGGTCGTACGCCGTTCGGCGGCGCGCCCCGGTTCGGTTCCGCGCATTTCAGGCTGGTGCCGGAGGTCCTCGGCGCGGCCACGTTCTGCTACCCCGACAGCGCCGCGGAACCCGTGCACTTCGGGGTCGCGGCCCGGATGTCGGGGCTCGTCGAGCTGGCGGCCGCGGATGACCGTGACGCCCTGGACGACTACGTCGAGGCGCAGATCCACGCCCCGGTCCGGCTGGACCGCGACGTGGAGGCGCTGGTGCTCGACCCGGCCCACCGGGGGACGGCGGTGGAGGCCGCGGCCCGCCTGCTGCCCTGCCCCGTCGAGTGGCATCCCGGGTTCCGGCTCTCCGTGACGGAGCTGCGGCGGCATCCCGGCTACCGGGGGCCCGAGTTCGTCGCCCTCGGCTCCGCCCTGGCGGTCGACGGGTGGCTCGACGCCCGGATCATCGGTGACGCGGTGCGGGCCGGCCGGTACGACGCGCAGGACCTGAAGCGGGTCTGGCATCTGCTGGCCCGGTTCGGACGGGTGCCCGCGGTCCTGCCGGCCTGAGCCCGACACACCTGGTCCCGCACTCCCTCCCCAGGGGGTGCGGGACCAGGTCAGCGCGTCACTTCAGGCCGAAGGCGCGGATGATCTCCTGGTCGACGACCAGGCCGCCCGGGCCCTCCGCGTGGGTCTTGAGCGAGACCGAGGTCGCGCCCTTCGACGGGGTGCGGAGCTTCGTCGTCCACTCGCCGGTCTTCTTCTTGCTCAGCCTCACCTCGGTCCAGCTCTTGCCGTCGTCGTAGCTGACCGACAGCGTGGCCTTGTTCGCCTTCACCGCGTCCGGCAGCCATTCCTGGGTGCCGGAGGCGATGCCGATCTCCGTCGTGCGGCCCGCCCGGACGTCGCCCGCCAGGTCGGTGTCGACGGCGTAGTCCAGCTGGAGCAGCGGGATGTCGGCCTGGTAGGGGACGGACTCGTCCAGGGCGCCGGAGACGAAGCCCCACTCGGAGTGCGTACGGGTCGATGTCTTCCAGGTCTTCGCGTCGCGTTCGGATTCGATGACCAGGCGGTAGGGGCGCTTCTCGGCGGAGAGGTCGCCGATGTAGCCCGCTCGGCCCGCGCCCTTCTTCAGCTCCGTGTCGCCCTGGTAGAAGGCGTACGAGGTGGTGTCGTACTCGTTCTCCGGCATCGAGCCGGAGTGGCCGGCGCCCGCGTCCGTCCAGGGGGTGATGTTGAACTGGAGGTCGTTGTTCACCGTGCGGAACGGGCCCCAGTAGCCGGTGCCCAGGCGGGGGCGGGTCACCGGGGCGAACCACTCGGCGCGGTAGTCCTTGCCGGCCCGGTAGTCCAGTTCGGCGCTGCGCATCTCGTGGGCCCGGTCGGACTGGTCGGCGTTGAGGACCGAGTGGTTCTCGTACCAGAAGGAGTCGCCCGGCAGCGGGTTGACCCATTCGGTGCGGACGTCCGGGAACTGCTCGTACTCCTCGAAGCCGAGGCCGGGACCGTAGTCCGGGATGTCGTAGCGGTAGCCGCCGCCGAGCGTCTTCCTGTGGCCGTAGAAGGTGTTCTCCACCTTCGCCAGCTGCCTGGCCGACGGGGCGAACGCCAGTGAGCGGTCCGGGATCGTGCCGTCGTGGCGGTCCACCAGGTCGTACAGGTAGTCCGCGAACTTCTTCTGGTTGGTCTGGATCTTCTTGCCGCGCTTCGCCGCGCTGATCAGGCTCTCGCCTGCGGATTTCTGGACCGAGGCGACCGGGATCGTCGTCTGCTCGCCCCACGGCGTGTAGCTCTCCATCGCCACGCCGCGCTCGTCGTTGACGACGAACAGGGCCTTGGCCCCGGCGGCCAGCGCGGCCGCGAGGCGTTCGGCGGGGGTGACACCGGCGCTGCGGGTGATCACGACGGCCTTACCGCGGGCGTTCAGGCGCTGGTAGTCGGCCGGTGCGCCCTTGCCCGCGTACACCGCCGTCAGCTTCTGCCTGCTGTTCTCGGCCACCGCCGCGCCGCCCTGGACGTGGACCGGTACGTCACGGCCGTCGGCCTCGACGTCGATCAGCTCCTCGCCCTGCCGCCAGCGGGTCAGGAAGCTGAAGTCGCCCTCCTTCACCTTCTTCGTGGGGCTCGCCCACAACTGGTCGTAGGTGAGCGGTATTTGGTACGCGTCACGCTGGACGGTGCCGTTCGGTGCGGTGCGCGCCATGTCGTAGCGGAGCTGGCGGGTCTCGGTCTCCTTCGGGGTGCGCACGCTGACCTTGCGGGCCTTGGACGCGTCGAGGGTGACCGTGGTCGAACCGGTGAGGATCGTCTCGGGGGCCGCGAGGAACGCGACCGCCTTGGAGTCCGGGCGGTCGCCGTCGACGTCCACGGAGGCCCAGGCGGTGTAGTTGCCCGGCGGCAGGCGCAGCGTGGTCTCGCCGCCGCTGATCTGGACGAGGCCGAGCTGCGGGTCGCCCAGTTCACCGAGGACGACCAGGCCGTCCATCGGCCTGCCCGAGCGGTCGCGGAGCTTCAGTGTCAGATCGTGCAGCTCCTTCTCCTTGGTGAGCGCGAAGCCGGTGTGCGCGACCGCCGTGCCCGCCGCGTCGGTGGCGACGACCTGGCCGGAGAAGGTGGTGTCGACGGCGACCTTCGCCGGGTCCAGGGAGAGGACCGCCTCGGCGGTGCCACCCGCCGGGACAGTCAGCTGGTCGGTGGAGAGCGTGTAGGCCGCCTCGTCCGTGTCGGTGGCCAGGTTCAGCGTCACGTCCGCGTCACCCGTGTTGCGGTAGGTGATCGTGCGCTCGGCGACCTCGTCGGACGGGCTGTGCGGCCAGGTGTAGGAGGCGACCTCGACCGAGCCGGTGGCCTCGATCGTGGTGTCGATCGCCGCCTTCACATCGAGCCGGCCGGTGCCCTGCTCGTACGGGGTGTACGCGTCGAGCTTCTTGGACGAGGTCATCAGCGCGTCCTTGATGCGCTGCCCCGTCCAGTCGGGGTGACGCTGCTTCAGAATCGCTGCCGCGCCCGCGACATGGGGCGTCGCCATCGACGTACCGGACATCGACCGGTACATGCCCTCGGTGCCGGGGACGGACTGCGAGGCCGCGGCGACGATGTCGACGCCGGGGGCCGACAGGTCGGGCTTCAGTCCGTGCGAGCGGACCAGCGGGCCCATGGAGGAGAAGTCGGCGCGGCCGTCCCCCTTGTCGACGGCGGCGACGGTGAGCGCCTGCTGCGCCGAGCCGGGCGAGCCGATCGTGCCCGCCCCGTACGCGTTGCCCGCCGCGATCACGAAGAGCGGACCGCCGTCCGCCGAGAGGGAGTTCACCGCCTGCGACATCGGGTCGGTGCCGTCGTCGGGCACCGGGGAGCCGAGGCTCATGGAGACGATGTCGGCCCCTTCGGCCTTCGCCCACTCCATGGCCTCGATGATCCCGGAGTCCGCGCCGGAGCCCTCGTCGCTGAGGACCTTGCCGACGAGCAGGTCGGCCGCCGGGGCGACGCCCTTGTTCGCGCCGTCGGACGCCGCGCCGGATCCGGCGATGGTGGAGGCGACGTGCGTGCCGTGGCCGTGCTTGTCGTCGACCTCCTCGCCGGGAATGAAGCTGCGGGAGCCGACGAGGCGGTCCTTGACGTCCGGGTGGCCGGCGTCGATGCCGGTGTCCAGGACGGCGACCTTGGTGCCCTTGCCGTCGAAGCCCGCGGCCCACGCCTCGGGGGCCCTCACCTGCGGCACAGACTCGGCGAGCAGTGCCTCGGAACGGCCGTCCAGCCAGAGCTTCGCGATCCCCCCGTCGAGCGAACGGGCGCTCGGCGTACGGGTGATGGCGTCCCAGAACGTGCGCGCCCCGTCCTTGTCGGCGCTGAGCGCCGCCCCGTGGATGGAGGCGAGAGTCCGGACCTTCTTCGCGCCGCGCGGGGCCACGGGCAGAGTCTTCGCGCGGGCGGGCGGATAGGTGGCGATGACCGGAATGGCGCCGGTGCCCTCGTCGTCGTACCCCATCCGGACCAGGGCCGAGACGTTGAACAGCCGCCGGTCCAGGGTGCCCGCCGCGATCAGCGTGGTGGCCTCGTCGGGCAACACGTACACGTCCTCGCCCGCCTGCTGGATACGGACGCCGCCGCTCGCGCCGTCGGGGCGGTCCACGGTGACGGTGTCCCGGTCGCCGGGGCCGTCCACGTACCGCACGACATCGCCCGTGACCAGGGTGACGGTATGGCTCTCGGTGCGCGGGGCGGGGCGCTGGGCGTCGGCGCCCGGTACCGGGGCCGCGCCTGCGGTGCCCGCACCGGCGAAGGGGACCAGCATGCCGCCCAGGAGGGCCGCCGAGGTCGCCAGGAGCAGGGCTCTGCGTCCCGGGCGAGCGGATCTCGCCCGGCCGGGAACGGAGGAGGGGGAAGAAGTCATGCAGCTGATCTACCGGTTGATCCGGGGTGACCGCTGCGTTCCGGGCGGGCGGGAAACCGCCGTGGCGGTAACCCGCCCGGGACGGACGGGGTGGTGACGGGCGTTTCAGGCCACCGAGGCGAGCGGCTGTCCGCTGCTGTCGTGGTGGATGGGGGTGTGGGCCCCGGTGAGCGGTACGCCGCTGCCGCCGCGCCGGACCGCGACGATCTCGGCGGCGATGGACAGGGCCGTCTCCTCCGGCGTACGGGCGCCGAGGTCGAGGCCGATCGGCGAGTGCAGCCGGGCGAGTTCGCGCTCGGACACCCCGACCTCGCGGAGGCGGTCGTTGCGCTCCAGGTGGGTGCGGCGCGAGCCCATCGCGCCGACGTAGGCCACCGGGAGCCGGAGGGCCGCCTCCAGGAGCGGTACGTCGAACTTGGCGTCGTGGGTGAGGACGCAGAGCACGGTACGGGCGTCGGTCTCGGTCCCGGCGAGGTAGCGGTGGGGCCACTCGACGACGATCTCGTCGGCCTCGGGGAAGCGGGCGGCGGTGGCGAAGACCGGGCGGGCGTCGCAGACGGTGACCCGGTAGCCGAGGAACTTCCCGGCCCGGACGAGGGCCGCCGCGAAGTCGATGGCACCGAAGACGATCATGCGGGGCGGCGGCACGCTGGACTCGACCAGCAGCTCGATGGGCCGGCCGCAGCGGGAGCCCTCCGCGCCGATGGCGAGCGGTCCGGTGCGGCCCGCGTCCAGCAGGGCCCGGGTCTCGGCGGCGGCGGTCCGGTCGAGCGCCGGGTGGCCGCCGAGCCCGCCCTCGTAACTCCCGTCGGGGCGGACCAGGAGCGGCAGGCCGAGCATGTCCTCGGGCCCGTCCGTGACCCGGGCCAGGGCGGCCGCCGTCCCCTCCGCGGCGGCCGCGAGCGCGGCGGCGAACACCGGCCGGGCGGGGTCGTCCGCCCGGACCGGGGTCACCAGGATGTCGATGATGCCGCCGCAGGTCAGGCCGACCGCGAAGGCGTCCTCGTCGCTGTAGCCGAAGCGCTCACGGACGGGCCGGCCGTCCTCCATGGCCTGTTGGCACAGTTCGTACACGGCCCCCTCCACGCAGCCGCCGGAGACCGACCCGACGGCCGTGCCGTCGCGGTCGACGGCGAGGGCCGCGCCGGGCTGCCGGGGCGCGCTGCCGCCGACCGCCACCACGGTGGCGACGGCGAACTCGCGTCCCTGCGAGACCCACCGGTGCAGCTCTTCGGCGATGTCCAGCATGGCGTTCTCTCCTTAAGCGGGAAGGGGACCCGGGCGTCAGTGGACGCCCAGCCAGCTCTCGATCGGGTTGAGGGCGAAGAAGACGATGAAGATCACCGTCAGCCCCCACATGAAGGCCCCGACCTCACGGGCCCGGCCCTGGGCGAGCTTGATGGCGCTGTACGAGATGACACCCGCGGCGACACCGGTGGTGATGGTGTACGTGAAGGGCATCAGGACCACGGTCAGGAAGACCGGGATGGCGACGGAACGGTCGCCCCAGTCCACGTGCCGGGCGTTCTGCATCATCATCGCGCCGATGACGACGAGGGCGGCGGAGGCCACCTCGGTCGGCACGATCGCGGTGAGCGGGGTGAAGAAGAGGCAGGCGGCGAAGAAGAGGCCGGTGACGACGGAGGCGAACCCGGTCCGGGCCCCTTCGCCGACGCCGGTGGCCGACTCGACGAAGACCGTCTGGCCGGAGCCCGAGGCGACACCTCCGATGACACCGCCGGCGCCGTCGATGAACAGCGCCTTGGACAGGCCCGGCATACGGCCCTTGTCGTCGGCGAGCTTGGCCTCGGTGCCGACGCCGATGATGGTGGCCATGGCGTCGAAGAAGCCGGCCAGCACCAGGGTGAAGACGATCATGCCGACCGTCATCACGCCGACGTCGCCCCAGCCGCCGAACTCGACGTTCCCGAAGAGCGAGAAGTCCGGTGTGGAGACCGCGCTGCCCTCCAGCTCCGGCGGGCCGCTGCTCCACGTCTTGGGGTCGATGTCGACGATCGTGTTGATGACGATCGCGACCAGCGTGCCGACGACGATGCCGATCAGGATCGCGCCGGGGATGTTCCGCGCCTGGAGCATGAAGATGAGCAGCAGGGTCACGCAGAAGATCAGGACGGGCCAGCCGGCGAGCTCACCGGCCGGGCCGAGGGTGACGGGGGTCGCCTCGCCCTGGTGGACGAATCCGGCCTTGTAGAGGCCGATGAGGGCGATGAAGAGCCCGATGCCCATGGTGATGCCGTGCTTGAGCGCGAGCGGGATCGCGTTCATGATCATCTCGCGGAGGCCGGTGACCACCAGGAGACAGATCACCACACCGTAGATCACACACATGCCCATGGCCTGCGGCCAGGTCATGTTGGGCGCGACCTGCGAGGCGAGCACACCGGAGACGCTGAGCCCGGCGGCGAGCGCCAGGGGCACCTTGCCGACGAAGCCCATGAGCAGGGTCGTCGCGGCCGCCGCGAAGGCGGTCGCGGTGATCAGGCCGGGCTGGCTGAGGAGGTTGCCGTTGACGTCCTCCCCGCCCAGGATCAGCGGGTTGAGCAGAAGGATGTACGCCATCGCCATGAAGGTCGTGACGCCGCCGCGCAGTTCGCGCGCGACCGTGGATCCTCGTTCGGATATGTGGAAGTACCGGTCGAGCCATGATCTTCCGGCGGGGACGCGCGAGCCGGGGCCCGCGCCTTCCGGGCTGGTTTTCGGTTCCACTGACTGCTGGGTCATGATGCCTGACTCCCAAGGTTCACAGGGGCACCCGCTTGGAGATTCCTGAATGCGGGATTTGGGATGACTGCGTCGGCTGCACGACCCGGGGACGGCCGGGACGGACTGTTGAAGCAGAACGGATGTGCCGGCGGCACGGATGATCCGTGAGGCGCTGCCGTGCTCACGGGCACGGCGGAGAAGAACCGCGAGCGGTGCGGTACTCGGACCTCCGGGCGGTGCGGGGTGCGGAAAAGTGTGACGTTCTCGGCGCTGCGCACCGCCCGGAGAGTTGGGGGGGGGACCGCTCGGAGGCTGCCGGGTGACGACCGGTGGGAGGTCACCCGGCAGGCTCTCAGGTGGTGGTGAGGTGTTCGGGCCGCACCGGTGTCCTGTTGAGCTCAAGGCCCGTCGCGTTCCGGATCGCCGCGAGGACGGCCGGGGTGGACGACAGGGTGGGGGCCTCGCCGATGCCTCGCAGCCCGTAGGGGGCGTGCTCGTCGGCGAGTTCGAGCACGTCGACCGGGATCGTCGGCGTGTCGAGGATCGTGGGGAGCAGGTAGTCCGTGAAGGAGGGGTTGCGCACCTTCGCGGTCTGCGGGTCGACGATGATCTCCTCCATCACCGCGACGCCCATGCCCTGGAGGGTGCCGCCCTGGATCTGGCCGAGGACGGAGAGCGGGTTGAGCGCCTTCCCGACGTCCTGGGCGCAGGCCAGTTCGATAACCTTGACCAGGCCGAGTTCGGTGTCGACCTCGACGACGGCACGGTGCGCGGCGAAGGAGTACTGGACATGGCCGTTGCCCTGTCCGGTACGGAGGTCGAAGGCTTCGGTGGGCCGGTGGCGCCACTCCAGCTCGATGTCGATGACCTCGTTCTCCAGTACGTCGGCCAGGTCCGCGAGGACTTCGCCGCCGTCGGTGACGACCTTGCCGCCCTCCAGGAGGAGTTCGGCGGTGGCCCAGGCCGGGTGGTAGGTGCCGAACTTGGTGCGGCCCAGCTCCAGGACCTTCTCCCGGACGGCTTCGCAGGAGTTCTTGACCGCGCCGCCGGTGACGTACGTCTGACGGGAGGCGGAGGTGGATCCGGCGGAGCCGACGCGGGTGTCGGCGGGGTGGATGGTGACCTGGTTGACGCCGAGTTCGGTCCGGGCGATCTGGGCGTGGACGGTGACGCCGCCCTGGCCGACCTCGGCCATCGCGGTGTGCACGGTGGCGACCGGTTCACCGTTGATGACCTCCATCCGCACGCGGGCGGTGGAGTAGTCGTCGAAGCCCTCGGAGAAGCCGACGTTCTTCAGGCCGACCGCGTAGCCGACGCCCCGGACGACGCCTTCGCCGTGGGTGGTGTTGGAGAGGCCGCCGGGCAGGGCGCGTACGTCGACGGAGGTGCCCTCGGCGCCGGCCGTCAGCCACTCCTGCTCGGGCGGCAGCGGGCGGGCCTTGACCCGGCGCAGCAGCTCGGCGACCGGGGCCGGCGAGTCGCAGGCCTGTCCGGTGGGCAGCAGGGTGCCCTGCTCCATGGCGTTGAGCTGCCGGAACTCCACCGGGTCCATGTCCAGCTTCGCGGCGAGCTTGTCCATCTGCGCCTCGTAGGCGAAGCACGCCTGGACCGCGCCGAAGCCGCGCATCGCGCCGCAGGGCGGGTTGTTGGTGTAGAGGGCGATCGCCTCGATGTCGACGTCCTCGATCTTGTACGGGCCGACCGAGAGCGAGGAGGCGTTGCCGACGACGGCCGGGGAGGCGGAGGCGTAGGCCCCGCCGTCCAGGACGATGCGGCACTTCATGTGCGTGAGCTTGCCGTCCTTGGTGGCGCCGTGCTCGTAGTGGAGCTTCGCCGGGTGCCGGTGGACGTGGCCGAAGAAGGACTCGAACCGGTTGTAGACGATCTTGACCGGCTTGCCGGTGCGGAGCGCCAGCAGGCAGGCGTGGATCTGCATCGAGATGTCCTCGCGGCCGCCGAAGGCCCCGCCGACGCCGGAGAGCGTCATACGGACCTTGTCCTCGGGGAGGCCGAGGACGGGGGCGATCTGGCCGAGGTCCGAGTGCAGCCACTGGGTGGCGACGTACAGCTCGACGCCGCCGTCCTCGGAGGGCACGGCGAGCCCGGACTCGGGGCCGAGGAAGGCCTGGTCCTGCATGCCGAAGACGTACTCGCCGGTGACGATGACGTCGGCGCGCTTGGCGGCCTCGTCGGCGTCGCCGCGGATGATCGGCTGGCGGTGCACGATGTTGGGGTGCGGGACATGGCCGATGTGGTGGTCGTCCCGGCCCTCGTGGACGAGCACGGCGTCCGGGGCGGTCGCGGAGGCCTCGTCGGTGATGAGCGGCAGCTCGCGGTACTCGATCTTGATCTTGGCGGCGGCGCGGCGGGCCGTCTCCGGGTGGTCGGCGGCCACGATGGCGACCGGCTCACCGTGGTGGCGGACCTTGCCGTGGGCGAGAACCGGGGTGTCCTGGATCTCCAGCCCGTAGTTCTTCATCTCGGCGGGCAGGTCGTCGTACGTCATCACGGCGTAGACGCCGGAGGTGGCCAGCGCCTCGGAGGTGTCGATGGAGACGATCTCCGCGTGGGCGACGGTGGAGCGCAGCGTCTGGCCCCACAGCATGTCCTCGTGCCACATGTCGGAGGAGTACGCGAACTCGCCGGTGACCTTGAGGGTGCCGTCGGGGCGGAGCGTGGACTCGCCGATGCCGCCCTTGGTGGGCGAACCCTGGGTGATCTTGGTCGGGGTTCCGGACGGCACGTTCTGGGCCTTCGGCATGGTGGCCGCGGGGCGCGTCGTCGCTTCGGGGCGGGTAGTGGCTTCGGGGCGCGTCGTCATGACTGGACCGCCTCTCCCTGGCGGGCGGCCGCGAGGCGGACCGCGTCGAGGATCTTCTCGTAGCCGGTGCAGCGGCAGAGGTTGCCGGAGAGCGCCTCGCGGATGTCCTGGTCGGACGGGGAGGGGGTGTTCTCCAGCAGTTCGTCGGCGGCGACCAGCAGGCCGGGGGTGCAGAAGCCGCACTGGACGGCTCCGGCGTCGATGAACGCCTGCTGGATCGGGGCCAGTTCGACGGCCTCGCCGGTCTGGCCGTCGGTGGGCCGGGCCTGCCAGCGCTTGGCGGAGTCCAGGGTGGTGCCGCAGGCGCCGGAGGCGCAGCCGCCGCCCGGGTGGGCGTCCTCGCGGTGCTTGGCGTAGTCGGCGAGACCCTCGACGGTGACGACCTCGCGGCCCTCGACCTGTCCGGCGGCCACCAGGCACGCGCAGACCGGGACGCCGTCCAGGCGGACGGTGCAGGAGCCGCACTCGCCCTGCTCGCAGGCGTTCTTGGAGCCGGGCAGGCCCATGCGCTCACGCAGGACGTAGAGGAGGGACTCGCCCTCCCACACGTCGTCGGCTTCCTGCTGACGGCCGTTGACCGTGAAATTGACTCGCATGGTTACGCAGCTCCTTCCAGCGTGCGGCCCGCGCCGCGGTACTGCTCCCAGGTCCAGCCGAGCGTGCGGCGGGCCATGATGCCGACCGCGTGCCTGCGGTACTTCGCCGTGCCGCGCACGTCGTCGATCGGGTTGCAGGCGCCGGACGCGAGAGCGGCGAACTGCTTGGCGATCGCGGGGGTGATGATCTTTCCGCTCTCCCAGAACCCGCCCTCCTCCAGCGCGGCGTTCAGGAAGGCCTCCGCCTCCTTGGCCCGGATGGGCGTCGGGGCGGCGGAGCCGATGCCGGTGCGCACGGTGCGGGTCTCGGGGTGCAGGGCGATGCCGAACGCGCAGACCGCGATGACCATGGCGTTGCGGGTGCCGACCTTGGAGTACTGCTGCGGTCCGTCGGCCTTCCTGATGTGCACGGCGCGGATCAGCTCGTCCGGCTCCAGGGCGTTGCGCTTGACGCCTGTGTAGAAAGCGTCGATGGGAATCAGCCGCGTACCGCGTACGGATTCGGCCTCGACCTCGCAGTCGGCGGCGAGGAGGGCCGGGTGCGCGTCACCGGCCGGCGAGGCGGTGCCGAGGTTGCCGCCGACGCCGCCGCGGTTGCGGATCTGCGGGGAGGCGACGGTGTGCGAGGCGAGCGCCAGACCGGGCAGCTCGGTCCGCAGGTGCTCCATGATGCTGCTGTACGGCACGGAGGCGCCGAGCCGCACGCTCTCCTGGCCCACCTCCCACTCGGACAGCTCACCGATGCGGTTCAGGTCCAGGAGGTACTCGGGCCGCCGGTGGTCGAAGTTGATCTCGACCATCACATCGGTGCCGCCCGCGATGGGTACAGCCGTGGGGTGCTCGGCCTTGGCGGCGAGCGCCTCCTCCCAGCTGGCGGGGCGAAGGAAGTCCATGAGTGGCTCTCTTCTTCTCAATCGGTCGTTCGCCGGGGCCGGGGACGGCCTGCCCTGACTGGCTCGTTCATGTGGTGTTCACGTGGTGTGTGGCCCAGTACACAAGCCAGGACCCGACCGGTGCAGTCACCGAAACACTGAAGGAGTTGGCTGGTGTCCGCCCTCGTCTTGTAGATTCGAACGAATGACGGGGATCGGTAACCTCACCGCAATTCACAGATACCCCGTTCGCACCACGCTCCCCCACCCCACGGCCCCCTTCACCCACTTCCTTCCCACCTGTTCCCCTGACGAGCTTCACCTGCTCCCCTACGAAAGATCGGCGGCGACGAGATGCGGCTGCGCGCACTGCTGGAGACCGATGCGCTGGGCCTGCGGCTGCTCGGCGGCGAGGACGAGCTGGACCGCGCGGTCCGGGGCGTCATGACGACCGACCTGCGCGACCCCAGCCGCTACCTCTCCGGCGGCGAACTGGTGCTCACGGGCCTCGCCTGGCGCCGGGACGCGGCGGACTCCGAGCCGTTCGTCCGGATCCTGGCGGGCGCCGGGGTGGCCGGGCTCGCGGCCGGCGAGGCGGAGCTCGGTGACATCCCCGCCGATCTCGTCGAGGCGTGCCGCCGCCACCGTCTGCCCCTCTTCGCGGTGCACGAGACCGTTGCGTTCGCAACGATCACGGAGTACGTCGTACGTCAGGTCTCCGGCGAGCGGGCGGGCGATCTGGCGGCGGTGGTGGACCGGCACCGGCGGCTGATGACCTCGGGCCCGGCGGGCGGCGGCCCCGAGGTGGTCCTGGACCTCCTCACCTCCGACCTGGACCTGCGGGCCTGGGTGCTCTCCCCCACCGGCCGCCGGATCGCCGGGGCGGGTGCCCCGCTGCCCGGACCGCTGGGCGCGACGCTGGCCGGGCACCACCTGGCCGCGACCCGGACCGGCCGCCGGGCCCCGCACCGCGCCGCGGTCGCCGGTACGACGTATTCGCTCTTCCCGATCCGGAACACCGGCCGGGGCGCTGTGCCGGCCGCCCGTGACGTACGGGAGTCGGTGCTCTCCGACTGGCTGCTGGCGGTCGAGGCGGACGCCTCGGACTGGCCCGCCGCCCGGCTCGACCTGCTCCAGGGCGTCACCCAGCTGATCGCGGTCGAACGCGACCGCCGCGACGCGGCCCGTACGGTGCGCCGCAGGCTCGCCCAGGAGGTGCTGGAGCTGGTCCAGGCGGGCGCCGCCCCCGCCGAGATCGCGGCCCGGCTGCGGGTCGCCGCACCGGTCCTGCTGCCCGGCCTCGGCGTGGCCCCGCAGTGGCAGGTCGTGGTGGCCCGGGTCGACTGGAGCGCCTCGGGCCAGGCCGCCGCCGCGGGCGAGATCGCGAGCGGTCCGGTGGCCCAGGCGCTGCTGGAGGAGATCCTCGTCGACCCTGCGGTCAGCGGCCCCGACTCCGCCGACCGGATCGCCGTCGCTCACACGGGCGAGGAGGCCATCGCCCTGGTGCCGCTGCCCGCGATCGTCACCGCGGCCCCGGAGCCCGGCGAGGACGAGGAGGGCGACGGAGCGCGGGCGGACGGCGAGGATGCCGACGCCCTGGCCGGGGAGCCCGGACTCCACGCCGACGCGCTGCTCGCCGCCGTACGCGAACCGCTCTCGGCGGGGCTCGCCGACGACGGCCGGCTGACACTGGGTGTCAGCGCGGCTGTGCATTCCGCCGAAGGGCTGCGCGGCGCGCTGGAGGAGGCCCGGCACGCCCGCCGGGTGGCCGCGGCCCGTCCCGGGCGGGTCTGCGCGGCCGGCCACCACGAGCTGGCCTCGCACGTGCTGCTGCTGCCGTTCGTCCCCGACGATGTCCGGCGCGCCTTCACCGCCCGGCTGCTGGACCCGCTGCGCGACTACGACCGGCGCCACCGGGCGGAGCTGATCGAGACGCTGGAAGCCTTCCTGGACTGCGACGGTTCCTGGACCCGCTGCGCGGCCCGGCTGCATCTGCACGTCAACACACTGCGCTACCGCGTCGGCCGCATCGAGCAGTTGACGGGGCGTGACCTTTCGCGCCTGGAGGACAAGCTCGACTTCTTCCTCGCCCTGCGCATGAGCTGACTCTCCGGCCGCGTACGGGGTCCGCCGGGGCCCCGCCGCCCTCCGCGCGATTGTGAAATATTTCACCTGACATTGCCCGGACCTCTTGGCCCGGAGTGCCGATCCATGCTGAGATGCGCCTTACCCAACAGCACAATGGCGCGCTCGGGGAGGGCAATGTGGCGCATACCGCCATGTCTGGTTCCGGAACGACAGCAGATGACGATCCGCCGCTCCAGACCGCGGTATGGCGCCTGCGGTCGCGCGCCTGCTGGACGGACGCGGCCGCACTGCTGGAGCACGACGCGGGCACCGACCCGGCCGCGGCGCTCCAGCGCACCGCGCTGCTGACCGAGCGGTGTCTCTACACCGGGCAGGGCTGGACCGAGGCCGAGGACGCCCTGCGCACGGCGGAGGCCATCGCGCGCAGCGACGACGAGCGCGGCGCCGCCGCCTCCGAGCGGGGCCATCTGGCGTACGCCTCCACCCTCCTGGCGGTACGGGACCGGGCCGACGAGGCGAGCGTGGCGCTCAGCCGGTCGGCGGCCCTGCTGGCTCCCGCGTCGCCCGCCCGGCCACTGCTGGACTTCCGGCGCGGGCTGATCGCCCAGAACATCGCGGAGTCGCCGCAGGCCGCGCGCGCCGCCTTCCGCCGGGCGCACGCCGGTGCGGCGAACCTGGGCGACGAGCTCCTGCTGTCGTCCACCTGGCGGCATCTGGCCGCGCTCGCGCTGCGCGAGGGGGAGCTGGCCGAGGCCCGGCACGGCTTCGCGGAGTCGCTGCGGATCCGGGAGGAGCTGGGGTTCCTGGTGGGGACGGCCCCGGCGCTGATCTCGCTCGCGGAGGCGGAGGACGAATCGGAGGCGGCCCGGCTGCGCGCCGAGGCCGGCCGGCTGTTCCGGCTCCTGGGCGGCGTGCCGACCTGGCTGGCCCCGTATCTGGGGCCCCCGGCCCAGCGCACCGCCGAGGCGAGCTGAGCGGAGACGGGGCTGATCGGCGGCAGGGCTGACCGGTGGCGGGCTGATCGACCCCGCCCGGTCAGCCGTCCGCGCCGGTGAAGTGTTCGCGGACCAGGGCCTGGACGACGGTGAGGTCCTGGGCGATCAGGGCGTCGAGCAGGGCGGTGTGCTCGGCGGCGTCGGCCAGCAGCTCGGCCCGGCGGGTGGCGGGGCCCGCGACCAGGGGCCACTGGGCCCGCCGGTGCAGTTCGTCGGCGATGGTCACCAGCTGCTCGTTGCGCGACAGGGTGAGGACCGCCCGGTGGAAGGCCCGGTCCGATTCGGCATAGGCGGCCCGGTCCCCCACGGCCGCCGCCGCGACCGTGGCCTCCGCCAGCGGGCGAAGAACGCTCCAGCGGTGCGCCGGGACCGTACGGGCCAGGCTCAGCATCACCGGGACCTCGATCAGCGCCCGCACCTCGGCCAGCTCGGCCAGCTCGCGGGGGCCGCGCTCGGTGACCCGGAAGCCCCGGTTCGGCACGACCTCGACGGCGCCCTCGACGGCCAGCCGCTGCATGGCCTCGCGCACCGGCGTGGCGGAGACCCCGAAGCGGGCACCGAGCGCGGGGGCGGAGTACACCTGGCCGGGCACCAGCTCCCCGTCGACGAGGGCGGCACGCAGGGCGTCCAGGATCTGGCCGCGCACGGAGTGGCGCCGTACGGCACGCGGCGCGGGGGGCTCACTGTGGGTGTGCTCGCCCCGGGCCTGCTCCGGCACCCGCTCCCGCGGTACGCGGGCGGCGCTCCCTGAGACGTAGGGGAACGCTCCGGGGGCGTACGCCGGACGTGCGCCCTCGCGCGCGCTGCCCTGCTCCACCGGACCTCCTCCGTCTGCCGCGGGCCGACTCGCGTGCGTCGGACCTCCTGTGCACGATAGAGGGAGGAGGCCGCGGTTCAAACATCGATGGCGTCGGGTAAGGTAAGCCTTACCTGCAAACGATCCCGATTCGGTGGTCCCCTGCATGACCCTCTCCCCGCCGTTCACCGGTGCCGCGACGTCCCCCGTGACCGCCGCGTACACCCGCCTGACCGAGGTGTTCCCCGGTCTGCGGGCCGATGTGCTCGACGGCGACGCCGTCGCCCCGTCCGGCGCGGGCTGGGTCGGCGCGGCGGAGCTGGCGGCCGGTGGAGCCGCCGTGGACACCTTCCTGGCCTGGGACAACGCCCAGGTGCTGCGCGACTACGGCCAGCAGGCCCGCCCGGACGTGGTGGCGAGCTTCGGTCTGCACCGGTACGCCTGGCCCGCCTGTCTGCTGGTGACCGTGCCGTGGTTCCTCCAGCGCCGGGTGCCCCGGATCCCGGTCGAGGACGTGGCCTTCCAGCGGGCGCTGGGGCACCTGACCGTGCGGGTGCGGGAATTCGCCTGCCTGCCGGACGACCCGGCGGCCACGCTGCCCGGGGCCCGGGTCGTCCCGGACGAGGCGGCGCTGCGGGCCGAGGTCCTGGCCTCGCTGACCGAGCACCTCGGGCCGGTGCTGGAGGGCTTCGGACCGCGCATGCGACGCGGAAAGCGGGCCCTGTGGGGGATGGCGACGGACGAGATCGTCGAGGGCCTCTGGTACGTCGCGCATCTGATGGGCGAGGAGCGCCGCGCGATGGCCGAGCTGGAGCTGCTGCTCCCCGGCACGACGAAGCCGTACGTCGGCACCGCGGGCTTCCGCGAGCTGACCGGGCCCGACGGGCAGTCGCTGCCGACCCGGGACCGGGCGAGCTGCTGCCTCTTCTACACCCTGCGCCCCGAGGACACCTGCGTGACCTGCCCGCGTACCTGTGACGCGGACCGGGTGCGAAAGCTCGCGGCAGCTTCCTGATCCACACCGCCCGTCCGAAGGACGTGGAATCGAACACAACCCGGCTCGACCGGGCGGGAGTTCGAGAAGATTCCACCCATCGATAGCCTCTCCTTCCCCCATGGCGTGCTCTTGTCCCGAAACCACCGGAGCGGGACGGGAATTCCGTCACGATGGCGCACGAAACGCCCTACGTGACGCAAGGGACCGCGCATGAGACTGACCGACATATCGCTTGACTGGCTGCTTCCGGGCGCCGTACTGCTCGTGGGGGTCATGGCGGCGGTGACGGTGGTCGCACGCGGTAAGCGTGCCAAGGCCGCGGCCGACGACTCCTGGGAACGCAGCGAGGAACGCCGCAGACGCAAGGAAGCGCTGTACGCCACTGCCAGTTACGTCCTGCTGTTCTGCTGCGCGGCGGTCGCCGCCGCGCTCTCCTTCCACGGGCTCGTCGGCTTCGGCCGGCAGAACCTGAACCTCAGCGGCGGCTGGGAGTATCTGGTCCCGTTCGGACTGGACGGGGCCGCGATGTTCTGTTCCGTGCTGGCCGTACGGGAGGCGAGCCACGGAGACGCGGCGCTCGGCTCCCGGCTGCTGGTGTGGACGTTCGCCGGGGCCGCCGCCTGGTTCAACTGGGTGCACGCCCCCCGGGGCATGGACCACGCGGGCGCTCCGCACTTCTTCGCGGGGATGTCCCTCTCGGCCGCGGTGCTCTTCGACCGCGCGCTGAAGCAGACCCGCCGTGCGGCGCTGCGCGAACAGGGCCTGGTGCCCCGTCCGTTGCCGCAGATCCGGATCGTCCGCTGGCTGCGGGCCCCCCGGGAGACCTTCGGCGCCTGGTCGCTGATGCTCCTGGAGGGCGTCCGCACCCTGGACGAGGCGGTGGACGAGGTGCGGGAGGACCGGAAGGAACAGGAGCAGGACCGGCTGCGCCGCCGGGACCAGGCCAAGCTGGACCGGGCCCGCATCAAGGCCCTGAACCGGCAGAACCGGGTCTGGGGACGCGGCCGGGGCGGGCAGCAGGCGGATGTGCCCGCCCTCGCCCCGGCTTCGGGCGGCGCGGCGCCGCCCGTCGCGGAGCCCGCCATAGCAGAGCCGGGTCAGCTGCCTCTGCGACCCCGGCCATCCCTGCAAGCCGTCGGCCCGAAGCAGACGGCCGATGGTTCGAGCCCGAAGAGCCTGGACGCGCCGAACCAGGGAAATGATCCGCGGACCGTCGACCTCACCGCCGAGGACGACACCCAGACGATTCCCCGGCTCGACTCGCTGGAACAGAAACTGAAGGATCTGGAGCAGCAGTTCGGCTGATCCTCATCGCCCGGCGGAGGGCCCCTCAGGGCCTTCCGCCGTGCAGCTCGAACCAGACGGTCTTGCCCAGGGCCTGTGCTTCCACGCCCCAGGCGTCGGCCAGGCTCCGGACCAGGATCAGGCCCCTGCCGTGCGTACCGTCGTCGGCGTTCGGTACGTACGGCGCGGGCAGATCCTCGGACGCGAAGTCCTGTACCTCCACCCGCAGTCGGGCGGCTGTCGCCGTGGCGGTGACCACGGCCCCGTGCCGGGTGTGGATGAGCGCGTTGGTCACCAGCTCGCTCACCAGCAGCTCCGCCGCGTCGGTCTGTTCCTGACCGGAGCGATGTCGGAGGAACTCCCGCAGCTCCCGGCGGACCTCCCCCACCGCCGACCGCTCGGCGTGCCCCACTCTTCGGCGCATCCGGGCCGGCTGCGGCACCTCACCCGGTCTCCGGCCCCGCGGGCCGCGCCCCTCGACGACCGTGGTCCTCTTCTGACGCTTCGCCATTTCCCCCGCCCGCACAGTGAACCGACCTCCTTCGATCCGGCTGCCCGTCGAACAGCCTCACGGGATGCATGCCCCTGTACGCACACGGTCACGCTTGCGGATCCATCAATAAGTGAACGGTCGGGAGCGGCGAGGGGCGCACGGAACATCCCACCCGCGCACGCCATCACCACATAGGCGCAGCTGCGGTTAACGTCCGGCGAATACACCCGAGTTGACGTTGACGGCGCAACTTCTACGCGCGTCATCATGATGGCATGCGCATCCCCCCACGCATCACCCGGCTCGGCGGCTCGGCCGCCCTCCTGTCCCTTCTCCTCGCCTCGGGCCCGGTCACGGCCCAGGCCGCCACCCCGGCGACGACCTCCACGACCGCCTACTCCGCGACCGCGTTCCGGGCGGCGGCGGTGGGCAGCATCTGCTACTCGGCCCTGCCGTCCCAGGCGCACGACACCCTGGATCTGATCGACCAGGGCGGGCCGTTCCCGTACGAGCAGGACGGCACGGTCTTCCAGAACCGCGAGGGTCTGCTGCCCGATCAGTCCACCGGCTACTACCACGAGTACACGGTCATCACGCCCGGCTCACCGAATCGCGGCGCCCGCCGGATCGTCACCGGCGAGCGGAACGAGGAGGACTACTACACCGCCGACCACTACGCCTCCTTCGACCTGGTCGACCACGGCTGCTGAACCCCGCTTCCGAGGGGTGTTCCACACGCTCCGCGGGAAGGGAACCTGAGCTGTCACGCCAGGACCCCACACCTTCCCGAGGAGCTGTGATGCACGACGACCGCACCCTGGTGGAGGGCCGCCTGGAGAGGGCCCTCCACCAGTTCGTCCGCCCGGCCCAGTACGCCGCCCGCACCCCGCTCACCGTGTCCGTGTGGCACGTTCCGGGCGAGCCGGTGCCGGTGGCGGAGGCCCTCGGGGCGGACTTCGCGCCGTTCACGGCCGGTACGGAGTGGGGGAAGCCCTGGTCCACGAGCTGGTTCCGGCTGCGGGGAGCGGTGCCCGGGGAGTGGTCGGGGCGCCGGGTGGAAGTGGTCGTCGACCCGGGGTTCACGGGCCAGGGGCCGGGATTCCAGGCGGAAGGGATGCTGTACGACCATCTGGGCATCCCCCTCAAGGGTGTTCATCCCCGCAACCGGCACCTGACGCTCGCGCACCCGGCGGCGGGCGGGGAGCCGGTCGATCTGCTCCTGGAGGCGGCCGCCAATCCGGCGGTCCTGGAGCACGGTTTCGCCCCGACCCCGCTCGGTGACGTGCTGACGTCCGGCGACCGCCCCCTGTACCGCTTCGCCTCAGCCGACCTCGCGGTCCTCGACGAGGAGGTCTGGCACCTCGTCCTGGACGTCGAGGTGCTGTCCGAGCTGATGCGCGAGCTGCCCGACGACCGGTCGCGGCGGCACGAGATCCTGCGGGCGCTGGAGTCGATGCTCGACGCGCTGGATCTGCACGACGTCTCCGGCACCGCGACGGCGGGCCGGGCGGCGCTGGCCGAGGTGCTGACGCGGCCCGCCTCGGCGAGCGCGCACCGGATCTCGGCGGCCGGGCACGCGCACATCGACTCGGCGTGGCTGTGGCCGCTGCGCGAGACCGTCCGCAAGGCGTCCCGTACGTTCGCCAATGTCACCGCCCTCGCGCGGGACTACCCGGAGCTGGTTTTCGCCTGTTCGCAGGCCCAGCAGTACGCCTGGGTGAAGGAGCACCAGCCGCGCATCTGGGAGCGGATCAAGGAGGCGGTGGCGGCGGGGCAGTGGGCACCGGTCGGCTCGATGTGGGTGGAGTCGGACGCCAATATGCCGGGCGGCGAGGCGCTGGCCCGCCAACTCGTGCACGGAAAGCGGTTCTTCGAGGAGGAGCTGGGCGTCGAGACGGAGGAGATCTGGCTGCCGGACTCCTTCGGCTACACCGCCGCCTTCCCTCAACTGGCAAAGCTGGCGGGGGTGAAGTGGTTCCTCACCCAGAAGCTGTCCTGGAACCAGCACAACAAGATGCCGCACCACACGTTCTGGTGGGAGGGCATCGACGGCACCCGGGTCTTCACGCACTTCCCGCCGGTCGACACGTACAACGCCCAGCTCCACGCCCGCGAACTGGCGCACGCGGAGAAGAACTTCGCCGACAAGGGGCGGGCGACGCGTTCGCTGGTGCCGTTCGGCTGGGGCGACGGCGGGGGCGGTCCGACCCGCGAGATGCTGGAGCGGGCCCGGCGGCTGCGGGATCTGGAGGGCTCGCCGCGGGTGACGGTCGAGAAGCCCTCGGCGTTCTTCGCGGCGGCCGAGGAGGAGTACGGGGAGCGCGCGCCCGTCTGGTCGGGCGAGCTGTATCTGGAGCTGCACCGGGCCACGTACACCACGCAGGCGAAGACGAAGCAGGGCAACCGCCGCAGCGAACATCTGCTGCGCGAGGCCGAGTTGTGGGCGACGGCGGCCGCCCTGCACTCCCCCTCCTACTGCTATCCGTACGAGCGGCTCGACCGGGTGTGGAAGACGGTGCTGCTGCACCAGTTCCACGACATCCTGCCCGGTTCGTCGATCGCCTGGGTGCACCGCGAGGCCCGGGACACCTACGAGGAGGTGCGCGCCGAGCTGGCGGACCTGGTGGCCGAAGCGGTGACCTCGCTGGGCGCGGCCGAGGGCATGGTGGCGCTCAACTCATCGCCGTACGACCGGGTCCAGGTGATCGAGCTGGACGCGGAGGCGGCCGGGGTGCTGCCGTCGGGGGCACACGTCCAGGCGTTGGGAGAGGGTCGGGCCGCGGTGCTGGCGCGGAGTCCGGGGCTCGGGGCGGGGCTGCTGGACGGTGCGGCGGTCCCGGAGCGCCCGGTGACGGCGGAAGCCTCGGGTTCCGGTGACATCGTCCTGGACAACGGGCTGTTGCGGGTGGTGGTGGACGGCGACGGGCTGGTCTCGTCGGTCCGCGATCTGACCGCCGGGCGCGAGGTGCTGGTCCCGGGAGCCCGCGCCAACCTCCTCCAGCTGCACCCGGACCACCCCAACCACTGGGACGCGTGGGACATCGACCGGCACTACCGGAACACCCGCACCGACCTCACCGCCGCCGACTCGGTGTCCCTGGTCGAGGAAGGGCCGCTGCGGGCGTCGGTGCGCGTGGTCCGGTCGTTCGGGAAGTCGACCGTCGTGCAGGAGCTGCGGCTCGCGGCGGGGGCCCGGCAGCTCGACATCGACACCGAGGTGGACTGGCAGGAGTCGGAGAAGGTCCTCAAGGCGGCCTTCCCGCTCGACGTCCACGCCGAACGGTCCACCGCCGAGATCCAGTTCGGCCATGTCCACCGGGCGACTCATGACAACACGTCCTGGGACGCGGCGCGTTTCGAGATCTGCGCCCACCGCTGGCTCCGGGTCGCCGAGCCGGGCTACGGGGTCGCGCTGCTCAACGACTCGACGTACGGCCACGATGTGACCCGCACCCCGCACCCGGACGGGCTGGGCACCACGGTCCGGCTCACGCTGCTGCGCGCCCCGCACAGCCCGGACCCGCACACCGATCTGGGCGTGCACCGCTTCCGCTACGCGCTCGCGCCGGGCGCGGAGGTGACGGACGCCGTACGGGAGGGCCTCGCGCTGAACCTCCCGCTGCGGGCGGCGGTGGCCCCGGTGGCGCCCGCGCTGGTGTCGACGGGCAGTCCTGCGGTGACGGTCGAGTCGGTGAAGCTCGCCGAGGACCGGAGCGGGGACGTGATCGTACGGCTCTACGAGTCGGCGGGCGGCCGGGCGCGGACCCGGCTGACGGTGGCGTTCCCCGTGGCGGAGGCCCGGATCACCGATCTGCTGGAGCGGCCGCTGCACCCGGCGGAGACCGACGAGGCCGGACTGGTC
Source organism: Streptomyces sp. PTY087I2 (assembly GCF_001687325.1). GTDB lineage: Bacteria > Actinomycetota > Actinomycetes > Streptomycetales > Streptomycetaceae > Streptomyces. Next base: position 129,813 of record NZ_LZRD01000003.1, read on the forward strand.
CTCGACCTGCGGCCGTTCCAGATCCTGACGGTGCGCCTGACCCCGGCGTGAAAACCCTCAAGGGCGGGGCACGTTACGGAGGTTGGAGCGGGCCATCTGGAGCATCCGGCCCACTCCGCCGTCCAGCACGATCTTGCTGGCGGAGAGCGCGAAGCCGGTGACCATCTCGGCGCTGATCTTCGGCGGGATGGAGAGCGCGTTCGGGTCGGTGACGACGTCGACGAGCGCGGGCCCCTTGTGCTTGAACGCGTCCTTGAGGGCGGACTGCAACTGCTTGGGCTTCTCCACGCGTACGCCGTAGGCGCCGGCCGCGCGGGCGATGGCGGCGTAGTCGGTGTTCGCGTTGGTGGTCCCGTACGACGGCAGTCCGGCCACCAGCATCTCCAACTCGACCATGCCGAGGGAGGAGTTGTTGAACAGGACGACCTTCACCGGCAGGTCGTACTGGACCAGGGTGAGGAAGTCGCCCATCAGCATGGAGAATCCGCCGTCGCCGGCCATCGCGACGACCTGCCGGTCCCGGTCGGTGAACTGGGCGCCGATCGCCTGCGGCAGGGCGTTGGCCATGGAGCCGTGGCTGAACGAACCGATCACCCTGCGCTTGCCGTTGGGCGTCAGATAGCGGGCGGCCCACACATTGTTCATGCCGGTGTCGACGGTGAACACGGCGTCCTCGTCGGCCATGTCGTCCAGCACGGAGGCGACGTACTCGGGGTGGATCGGGACGTGCTTGTCGACCTTGCGGGTGTAGGCCTTGACCACACCCTCCAGCGCGTTCGCGTGCTTCTTCAGCATCCGGTCGAGGAATTTGCGGTCGGACTTGGGCTTCACCCGGGGGACGAGACAGCGCAGGGTCTCGCGCACATCGCCCCAGACCGCGAGGTCGAGCTTGGATCGGCGGCCGAGGTGTTCGGGGCGTACGTCGACCTGGACGATCTTCACATCGTCCGGGAGGAAGGCGTTGTAGGGGAAGTCGGTGCCGAGCAGGATGAGGAGGTCGCACTCGTGGGTCGCCTCGTAGGCGGCGCCGTAGCCGAGCAGCCCGCTCATCCCGACGTCGTACGGATTGTCGTACTGGATCCATTCCTTGCCGCGCAGCGCGTGCCCGACCGGGGACTTGATCTTCTCGGCGAACTCCATGACCTCGGCGTGCGCCCCGGCCGTGCCGCTGCCGCAGAACAGCGTCACCCGTTTGGCCTTGTCCACCATGCGGCAGAGCTTGTCGATCTCGTCGTCGCTGGGGCGTACGGTCGGCCGTTCGGTGACGAGGGCGTGCTCGATGGACTTCTCGGGGGCGGGTTTGTCGGCGATGTCACCCGGCATGGTGACGACGCTGACGCCGCCCCGGCCGATGGCGTGCTGGATCGCCGTCTGGAGCAGCCTGGGCATCTGCTCCGGGTTGGAGATCATCTCGTTGTAGTGGCTGCACTCCTGGAACAGCAGCTCGGGGTGGGTCTCCTGGAAGTAGCCGAGGCCGATCTCGCTGGAGGGGATGTGCGAGGCGAGGGCCAGCACCGGGGCCATGGAGCGGTGCGCGTCGTACAGGCCGTTGATCAGATGCAGATTGCCCGGCCCGCAGGAGCCCGCGCAGGCCGCGAGCGAGCCGGTGACCTGCGCTTCGGCTCCGGCGGCGAAGGCGGCGGTCTCCTCGTGCCGGACGTGGATCCAGTCGATGGACGGGTTACGCCGGATGGCGTCCACGACGGGGTTCAGGCTGTCGCCGACGACACCGTACAGACGTTTGACGCCCGCCCTGGCGAGGATGTCGACGAACTGCTCCGCCACGTTCTGCTTGGCCATGGGTGCGCGCCCTTCCTTGCCCGTGCTCCGTGCACGTCGGTTGTCCGGGACCGGAGCCCGGCGAAACACCGTTCCGCCGGGCTCCGGAATCCATCAACCCACGGGGCGCGCGGTTACGCCTCCCAGACGGCGGCGCAGGTGCGGTCGTCGGCGTACCCCTTGATACGGAGCTGGGTGTCGGCGAGGAAGGCGGGCAGTCCGGGCGGTCCTTCGCTCCCCCAGCGCTCGGCGAGCTCGCCGGGGAGGGCGGGCTCGCCGCGCATGGGCTCGGCGAGTCCGTTGCTGCACAGCATGAGCGTGTCGCCGGGCCGCGCCACGGAGGCCCGGAACCGGAAGGGCTGAGCGGGCGGCTGCGGGGGCCCTTCGACGTTCGGCGACGCCGGACCGGTGATCTGGAGGTCCATGGTCAGCCGGTCCCCGTCCGGTCCCGCCTCCGGCTCGTCGCCGGGCCGCGCGGCCGGGCCGCCGCCCTCCGGGATGAAGGGCTCCAGGTCCTGCCAGAGCCCGTCGCGGAGCCGGAAGAGGCCGCCGCTGCCGACGCCGAAGAAGACCCGGGTGCGGCAGTCGGGGTCGGCGGAAAGGAGGAGGCAGCGGAGACTCGCGGTGTACGCGTCGGGTTCGACGCCCAGTTCGGCGGCGCGGGCGCGGAGCTTGCCGTACGTACGGTCGGTGAGCCGGTGCAGCCCGGACTTCAGGTCGCCCCGGCGCCCCGCTCTTATGTCCTCCGACAGCCGGAGATGGCTGCGGGCGACGGCCCCGCCGATCCAGCGGCAGGCGTCGGCCGCGGCGAGGTGCGCCGCCTCGCCGTCGCGCCTGCCGCCCGCCACGGCGACGAGGACGAGGGCGCTCTCGGCGGCCCCGAACCGGGCGGTGAGCAGCCCGTCGCGCCGGGGTTCGCCACGGAACCGCGCGGAGTCGCCGCGCACGGAGGCGGCGCGCAGGGTGTACGTCCCGTAGCGCGCGCCGTCGAGAACGGTGTCGGGGACGAGCCCTTCGAGGTTCTCCGAGGTGGCGGAGGGCAGGGCGGCGGGTTCGGCGTCGTAGGTGGGCGGCCGGTCCCCGAGATGCGCGACGGCGGGCCGTACCCCGGCGTCAACCGTGGGCTGCGGCGGCAGTTCGTGCAGCGAGCTGGGGTCGGCCGCGAGGCCGACTTGGGCCGACGCGTCGCCCTCGGCCTCGGCCGGACCGGGCACCCGCGGCACGGCGAAGGTCCGGGGCCCGGCCTGCCCGCCGGGGGCCTCCCAGGGCGCGGGGAAAGGGGTGGTACGGGGTGCGGTGGGTGGGGGCGGCGGGGTCGGCGGCGCCACGCGGGGGTCCGGCACGGGGGCGGGGGCCGGGGCGGCCGTCACGGGCGGGGCGGGGGCCTCCGCCGGGCCCGGGGCCCGGGCCGGCCTCGGGTCCTGGGCCGGGTCCGGGTTCTGGGCGGGGTCCGGGTCCTGGGTGGGCCTCGGGCTCCGGGCCGGCCCCAAGTCCTGAACGGGCCCCGCCGGCACGGACGGATCCGGGATCACCGCCGGGACGGGGGCCGGCGGAGCGGAAGCCGGTCCCGCTGACGGGTCCGGGGCCGGGGACCGGCCCGGGCCCACGCCCAGGTCCGGAACCCGGGCCGGTCCCGGGACCTGGGACGGGTCCGAGTTCACTGACGGGCCGCGGGCCACTCCGGGATCCGGAGCCGCAGCCGCAGCCGCTGCCGGTCCCGGGGCCGCGGACAGTCCTGCGGCCGTTGACGGGCCGGGAGCCGCTCCGGGGCCCGGGCTCGGATCCCGGGCCGCGCCCGGGTCCGGCCCCCCACCCGGCTCCCGCTGCGCCACCACGGACCGACCCTGCTCGGACGGCAGCCGATACGCCTCCCGGTCCGGGCCCGGGGGCTCGTAACGGTCGGTGTACGGGCCCTCGCCCTCGTAGCCGTCGCTGTCCGGGGACTCGTAGCGGTCCGCGAACGGGTCCTCGTAGGCGTCCCCGTACGGGTCGCGGACCGTTTCGCGCGCGGTGGTCCGGCGGGTGTCCGCCGGGCCGCTCACCGTGTCCGACACGGAGTCGAAGCGGTCGTCGAGGCTGTCGGCCGCGCGGCTGGGACCGGTGTCCGGCGCGGACTCGTCGTACAGCTTGCGCCACCAGTCGTCCTCGTGGGCGGCGGGCTTCTCCCCCTGCTGACTCATGCCCTTATTGTCCACCGCGAAGGCGGCCCGAAAACGGGGCATCGGGAAAAAGTGGCCCATAAACAGGGTCCGCCGGGCGGCCCCACCCCCCACGGGAAGGACGCCCGGCGGACCGGTCGGAACGATCGGCATCTCGGCGTTTCAGCCGGTCATATGCTCAGCCGATCTTCGGTTTCAGCGGTTCGTCGTGCCCCGCCCTTCAGCGCACGGCATAGGCGTCCGTCACGGTCTGGACAACGGAGTTGCCGTTCGCGTCGGTCAGTTCCGTCCGCAGCGTGACGGACTTGCCGGACGCGTCCGCGTGGTCGACGGTCGCCGTCCAGCGGCCGCCCTGGTGCGCGGTGGTGGCCGCGTGCCAGGTCTCGCCGCCGTCGTAGCTGAACGAGACCTTCGCGGCGGTGAGTTCACCGGGGGTGTACCCGGCGTGCCCGGTCGCGGTGAGCCCGATCCGCCGGCCGTCCTTCGCGGGCACCGTCTTCATGCCGTCGGTGGCCACGTCGTAGCGCGGGAAGAGCAGCGGGAGCCCCTGCGACGCCACGTCCGGCTTCCGCTCGGAGCGGAAGCCCCAGGTGGTCTCCGTCTGCGTGGACCGCTTCCAGACCGCGGCGGGCGAGCCGATCTTCGTGGTCATCAGGGTGAGTTCGTACGCGGCGTCCTCGGCGGGGACGGTGAAGACCCCGAACGGGTAGCCGCTCTCGCCGATGACGTCGCCCTCCCGCTTGAGCCGCATGTTGCCGATGTCACCGAACGAGCCCTGCTGGCCCACGTGTTCGGAGTCGGTCGTGAAGGCGGGGGCGACGCCGATCAGGTTGTCCTGCCGTTCACCGGCGAGCAGCTCCGCGCCCTTGGCGTCGCGCGGCGCGCCGGGGACCAGCAGGCCCCGGTACCACTCCTCCGTCGTGGCCCGGCCCGCCTGGTACGTACGGGCGTTGCCGGTCATCAGCTCGCCCCACGGGAAGCTGGAGGAGAGCATCTTCTGCCAGACCGTGTCGCCCGCCGTGTAGTACTCGGTGCGCTTCCCGGGGGCGGCGACCAGGGCGAGGGAGGAGGCGCTGTAGGTCGCGCCGTAGGGGCGGGAGACGAGGAGCGTGTCGACGAAGTCGGCGGCCACGCCCATGGATTCATGGGTGGAGACGACCGAGCCGAGCTTCTTGTCGCGGACCTTGTAGGTGCGGTCCGAGGTGAGCTGTCCCTTCTCCGGGAACGACAGGTTGTAGACGAACGGGCTGACGGCGGTGGCGGTCCAGGAGACCTCCGCCTTGCCCTTGCCGAGGGCCGTCTTCAGCGTGGCGGCCTCGTCGGCGCGCAGGCCGAGGACCGGCAGGGGCGAGGCTCCGTAGCCGAGGGACGGCTGCCAGTCGCCGGCCGAGGGGCGGTGCACCAGGAGCGCTTTCGCCCCGGCGGCCTGGGCGTCCCGTGCCTGGGCGAGGACGCCCGGGGCGTCGTCGCCGACCTTCACCAGGGCGATCCGGTCCTTCGCTCCGGCGGCCTCCAGCTCGGCGGCGCTGCCCGCACCGGCGTCGACGACCTCGGCGCGGCCGGTGCCGTCCAGGTTGTCCGAGCCGGTGGTGGCGGGCCTGGGGTGCAGGGCGGCTCCGCCGACCAGGGAGAACTTCTGGATCTGCGGGGCGTAGGCGCGCCAGAAGGAGGTGAACTCGAAGTCCCCGTCGCGGGCTTTGCCCTGGACGTCGACCAGGTATTCCTTGATGATCCCGGTGCCGGAGATGGATCCGGAGTGCAGCCAGGTGTCGTCCCAGGAGCGCCCGAACGCGAGGGTCGCGCCGCGTGTCTCGGCGACCCGGTCCTCGGTCCGTACCGTCAGGCGGTGGGCCTTGCGGGCGTCGAGGACGAGGGTGGTGTCCTTGGTGACGTTCAGCTGGGGGCGGGCCAGATAGCCGACGGACCCGACGAGCCGACCCGTCGGGTCGGTGGTGTCGGGCGAGGCGATGAAGCTGGAGACGAAGTACGCGCCGGGCCGCACCTGGAAGGTCTGGTCGGGGGCGCCCTCGTTGAAGCGACGTTCGCCGGAGGCGGTGTCGGTGCCGATGAGGTCGAGGGAGGAGACGCCGTCGGCGGGCTTTCCGGTGCGGTCGACGAGCTTGACGCGCAGGGTGACGGTCTCCGGCGCCACGTACAGGGAGAACGGGGTGGAGACCTTCACTCCCCCGGTGGCCGTGGCGAGGACGCGGCCGGTGACGTCGCCGTACTGGGCGGCGGTCAGCCGGGCGGCGGGGTCGAGGGCGAGCGGCACCTCGACGGTCTCCCCGGCGGGCACGGTGACGGACGTGCGGCCGAGCGAGGCGATCTTCGAGCGGACGGCCGAGCCGTCGTTGCCGGTGACGCCCGCGACCTTCAGCGACAGCTTCACCGGCTTGCCGCTCGTGTTGGTGTAGGGAACGGCGACGGTGGTGCGATCGCTCTTGTCCTGCGGCCAGTTGAACGTGCCGCCCTGCACGGCGGGGGCGCCGGTCACGGGCGTACGGATCGCGCGGTCGACGTCGAGGCGGCCGCCTCCGGTCTCGCGTACGTCACCGGGGACGGCGCTGCTCGCCGAGGAGACGAGGGCCGCCTTGATCTGCTGGGCGGTCCACCCGGGGTGACGCTGCTTCACCACGGCTGCCGCGCCCGCGACATGCGGGGTCGCCATCGACGTACCGGACATGGAGCGGTACGCCTGTGAGCCCCGGCCGCCCGCTGCCGCGGCGGAGATCGCGACGCCGGGCGCGGCGATCTCGGGCTTGAGGGTGTGCGAGACGATCGCGGGACCGCGGCTGGAGAAGTTCGCGGTGGAGTCGTCGCGGTCCACCGCGCCCACGGTCAGGACGCCGGGGGCGCAGCCGGGCGAGGAGACGGTGTTGAGGGACGGGCCGAGGTTTCCGGCGGCGACCACGAACAACGTGTCCTTGTTCTTGCCGAGTTCGGCGGCGGCCAGGCTCATCGGGTCGGTGCAGTCGGTGGGTTCGGCGCTGCCGAGGCTCATGGAGACGACGTCGGCCTTGTTGTCGACGGCCCACTGCATGCCCGCGATGATCCAGGAGGCGGCGCCGGAGCCGCTGTCGTTGAGGACCTTGCCGACCATGAGGTCGGCGCCGGGTGCGACGCCCTTGTTCTTCCCGTCGCTCGCCGCGCCGGAGCCGCCGACGGTGGAGGCGACATGGGTGCCGTGGCCCTGGCGGTCGTCGGTGTCGGGTGAGTCGGTGAAGTTCTCCGATGCGGTGATCCGGTCCTGGAGGTCGGGGTGTTCGGCGTCCGCCCCGGTGTCCAGGACGGCGACCTTGGTGCCGGTGCCGTCGTAGCCGGCGGCCCAGGCGCGGTCCGCGCCGACCTGCTTCGTCGACTTGTCGAGACTGGCCTGAACCTTGCGGTCGAGCCAGAGCTTCTTGAGGCCGGAGCCCGCACGGGAGCGGGGTGCGGTGAGGTCGGCCCAGAAGTCGGCGGCGCGCTCCTTGTCGGCCTTGAGGGCGAGTCCGCCGATGATGTCGAGGGCCGCTCCGCGCTCGGCCCCGCGCGGGGTGACGAGGGTGCGGCGGGCGGTGTCGCCGGTGTAGGTGGCGATCAGCGGGACGGAGTCGGCGCGGTGGTCGTCGTACCCCTGGCGGATCAGCCCGGTGACGTTGAACAGCTCCTCGTCCACGGTGCCGGCGGCGAGCGCGGACACGGCGGACTCGGGGTAGACGTACAGGTCCGGGCCGGACTGCCGGGTCTGGACGAGCGGGACGGTGCCGTCCTCGCGGGGCAGCGCGGTGGCGGTGGACGCGCCCGAGGGGTCCGTGGTCACCAGCACCCGGTCGCCGGTGACGAGCGTCAGCGTGACGGGCTTCGGGTCCGTGGCGGCGGTGGCCGCGCTCCCGGTGATCGGTCCGTTCGTGTCTCGCCCGTCCGGTGGCGCGGCCACCGACGGCGCGATCACGGTGACGGCGAGCACGGCGGCGGTCGCCGTTCCCAGTGCCGTACGCGATATCGGGCGCATCGCTCTCCCCAGGTCATTCCGGAACGAAGCAGCCCAAGAGGCCGTATCCCGGAGGTTGTTGGTGCTGCGGTGGCGCCACAGTGGCAGAGGGGCCAGGGGTACGGGGGATGATGTGGGCGGCGGGTTTACGCCGTGGCCCTTTCCCGCCACGCGGGGCCCGCCGCAGGGGCGCCGCGATGCGCGATCAGCCACGTCCGGGGAGGTCGGAGAATGCTGGGGGCCATAGGTCTCGACGAGAGACAGGAGACCGCGTACCGCGCGCTCGTCGCGGCGGGAGCGGCGGAGCTCACCGATCTCGCGCACCGGCTGGCGCTTCCGGAGGCGGACGCCGAACGCGTACTGCGGCGGCTGGAGCAGCAGGGTCTCGCCGCCCAGTCGTCGGCCCGGCCCGGCCGCTGGGTGGCGGCGCCGCCCGGGGTCGCGCTCGGCGCGCTGCTGATCCAGCAGCGGCACGAGCTGGAGCAGGCGGAGCTGGCGTCAGCGCTGCTCGCCGAGGAGTACCGGGCCGAGGCGAGCGAACCGGCGGTGCACGATCTGGTGGAGGTAGTGACGGGGGCGAGCGCCGTCACCCAGCGTTTCCACCAGTTGCAGCTGGGCGCGGTGTCCGAGGTGTGCGCCCTGGTGACGGGGAAGCCGATCGCCGTGACCGGGATGGAGAACGAGTCCGAGGAGCGGGCCGCCGCGCGCGGGGTGAGCTACCGGGTGGTGGTCGAGCGCGAGGTGCTGTCGACGCCGTACGGGATCCTGGAGCTGTCGGCGGCGCTGAGCCGGGACGAGCGGTGCCGGGTGGTGGACCGGGTGCCGACGAAGCTGGTGGTGGCGGACGGGAGCCTCGCGATGGTCCCGCTGACCGGGCGGGGCGCGGAGCCCGCGGCCCTCGTCGTGCACGCCAGCGGTCTGCTGGAGTCGCTGATGGGCCTGTTCGAGGCGGTGTGGCGCGATGCCATGCCGTTGCGTCTCGGCGAGGGCGGCGGGGTGCGCGAGGACGGTGTCGGACCGGATCCGACGGACCTGGAGATCCTGTCCCTGCTGCTGGCGGGGCTGACCGACGCCAGCGTGGCCAAGCAGCTGGATCTGGGGCTGCGGACCGTGCAGCGCCGGGTCAAGGGCCTGATGGAGCTGACCGGCGTCTCGACCCGGCTCCAGCTGGGCTGGCACGCGTACGAGCGCGGCTGGGTGGCCCGAACCGGCCCGCAGGCCTGAGGCCCGGGATCGGGGATCGGGGATCGGGGCCCCGCCGCCTCATCGCCGCAGGTGGCCGAGGTGCGCTGACGGGCGGAGCCGGACACTCTCCGGCACGCTGGTCAGATGAGTGTGTGGCAGCTCGTCGCCGTCGGCCTGGTCATGCTGCTGGGTCTGGTCGGCGTACTGCTGCCGGGGGTGCCGGGGCAGGCGATCGTCTGGGCGGCGGTGCTGTGGTGGGCGCTCACCGACATGACGCCGGCCGCCTGGGGCGTCCTGATCGGCGCGACAGGGCTGATGCTGCTCAACCAGGCCCTCAGACCACTGCTGCCACCGCGCCGCCCGGGCGAGTCGGGGGCTCCTCGCCGGACGTTGATGATCGGCGGGGTCGCGGGGATCGTCGGGTTCTTCGTGGTGCCCGTGGTGGGCGGGGTCCTCGGGTACGTGGGGGCCATCTTCGGCGCGGAGCGGCTGCGCCTGGGCAGCCGGGGCGCGGCCCGGACGTCGGTGCGCTCGGTGATGCGGGCGACGGGCTATTCGGTGCTGGTGGAGCTGTTCTGCTGCCTGCTGGTGGCGGGCGCGTGGCTGGGCGCGCTGCTCTGGGGCTGACCCCGGGAGCCGGGCGGCCCGGTCGGCCGGCGGTCCGGGTCAGCTCAGGGGCGCCGCCTGTGCCCCCGCCGTCTCCAGATGGCGTACGGCGTAGGAGCGCCAGGGCCGCCACCGCTCGGCGCCCGGGGTGCCGTACGGGTCCACGTCGGGGTCGCCGAGCGCCCGTATCCGGATCAGGGCGGCGGTCGAGCGGCCGATCCCGGGCAGCGTCAGCAGCGTCTCCTCCGCCTCGTCCCGGTCCGCCCCGGCGTCCAGCCGCAGCCGGCCGTCGGCGAGGGAGGCGGCCAGGGCCCGCAGCGCCGGGTCCTCGGCGGAACCGGCGAGCACGTCCGGCTCCGGGAACAGATGGGTGAGCCCGCCGCACGGGACGTCCAGCGCCTTCCCGTACCGCTCGACCAGCTCCCCGGCCTCCGCGCGCCCGACCAGAGTCCGTACGGCTGCCTCCTCCGGGTCGGCGGCGCCCGGCGAGCGCAGCCCGGGGCGGGCGGCGACCAGCGGGGCGAGCCGCGGATCGGCGGCCAGCGCCTCGTCCACGGCGTACGGGTCGGCGTCCAGGTCGAACAGGCGGCGCACCCGCTGGACGGCGGTGGTCAGGTCGCGCAGGTCGGTGAGCTGGACCCGGGCCTCCAGCCAGGGGCCGCCCGGCGAGGCCTCGTCGACCTCGACGAGCCCGGAGCCGTACGGCAGCCGCAGGGTGCGCCGGTAGGTGCGGGCGCCGGGCGCCCCCGCCACCTCCTCGACCCGGGCGACCGCCTCGGCGGCCAGCAGGTCGAACAGGGCGGCGGTGGCGTACGGGCCCCGGTGGGCGAGCCGCAGCGGGATCCCGGCCCGCAGCCCCTCGCGGCGGCCGCTCGGGAGCCCCGTGCCCGCCTCGGCGCGCAGGGCGCTGGGGGTACGGGCGTAGATCTGCCGGATGGTGTCGTTGAACTGCCGCACGCTGGCGAACCCGGCGGCGAAGGCGATCTCGGTGACCGGCAGCGGGGTGGTCTGGAGGAGCACCCGGGCGGTGTGGGAGCGCTGGGCTCGGGCGAGCGCGACGGGTCCGGCGCCCAGCTCGGCGTTGAGCTGGCGCTGGACCTGCCGGGCGCTGTAGCCGAGCCGCCCGGCGAGCCCGGGGACACCTTCGCGGTCGACGACGCCGTCGCCGATCAGGCGCATGGCCCGGCCGACGACGTCCGCGCGGACGTTCCACTCGGCGGAGCCGGGCACGGCGTCCGGGCGGCAGCGGCGGCAGGCCCGGAAGCCGCCCGCCTGGGCCGCCGCCGCGGTGGGGTAGAAGCGCACGTTGGCGCGTTTGGGGGTGACGGCGGGGCAGCTGGGCCGGCAGTAGATGCCGGTGGTCACGACGGCGAAGAAGAACGCGCCGTCGAACCGTGCGTCGCGGCTGCTCACCGCCTCGTACCGGGTCCGATCGTCCATCACACCGTCCAGTGTGCGACAGCCGGGGCCGCCGCACTCGCGGAATTCGGACATCGAACCCGTACGCCCCGGCTACCGCACCCGGCCGCGCTTGGCCTGCATGGCCGCGCGCCCCTCCGCGCCCTTGCGCTTCCAGTCCCGCAGGATCTCGGCGCGTACCCGGGCGTCCGTCTTGGCGACGATCCGCTGGTTCTCGCGGATCAGCTTGCGGTAGCTCTCCAGCCGCCGCTCGGGCAGGGTGCCGTCCTCCAGCGCGCCGAGGACGGCACACCCGGGCTCGGCCTCGTGGGCGCAGTCGTGGAACCGGCACTCCGCGGCCAGCTCCTCGATCTCGGAGAACACCTCTTCGACCCCGGTCCCGGCGTCGAAGAGGCCGACGCCGCGCAGCCCGGGGGTGTCGATGAGGACGCCTCCCTGCGGCAGGAGCAGGAGGTTGCGGGTCGTGGTGGTGTGCCGGCCCTTGCCGTCGACCTCGCGGGCCGCCCGGACGTCCATCACGTCCTGGCCGAGCAGAGTGTTGGCCAGGGTGGACTTGCCGGCGCCGGAGATGCCGAGCAGCACGCTCGTACCGCCGGAGACGATGGCGCCGAAGACGTCGATCCCCTCGCCGGTGGTGGAGCTGACGGGCAGCACCTGGACGCCGGGCGCGATGGCCTCGATGTCCTGGACGAGGTGGGACAGGGTGACCGCGTCGGGCACCAGGTCGGCCTTGGTCAGGACCACGATCGGCTGGGGCCGGTTCTCCCCGCCGGAGCCGTCGCCCAGCAGCGCGGCGCCTTCGGAGCTGGACAGGGCCAGCGCGAGGAACCGCTCGACCCGCCCGAGGTCCAGCTCGACGGCGAGCGAGACGCAGATGGCGATGTGGTCGATGTTGGTGGCGAGCACCTGGCCCTCGGACCGCTGCGACGAGGTCGAGCGGACGAAGGCGGTACGGCGCGGCAGCAGCGTACGGACGAAGCGCGGGTCGCCGTCCGCGTCGAGCGCCACCCAGTCGCCGGTGCAGACGATCCGCATGGGGTCGCGGGGCACCACGAACGCGGTGTCGGCGCGGACCGTGCCGTCGGCGGTGATGACGTCGCACTGCCCGCGGTCCACGCGCACGACGCGGCCCGGCACGAGCCCCTGCGCGGCGTACGGGGAGAAGGCCGCCGCCCAGTCCTCGTCCCAGCCGTACGGAGTCAGCGGGTGCGAGGAGGAGACAGCGGAGTCGACGGAAGAAGAAAGGGAGGAAAGAGAGGAGGACGAGAAAGACAAGGGAAACCCTTCACAGGGTGGCCCCGGCGCGCGCGCTCGGCGCGGAAAGGTGAGAGGTGGTCAGCCGGTGGCCACGGGGATGAGGACGATGCTCTTCCGGTTGTGGGCAGTGCCCATCGCAACGACAGTCATCAATGTCCTCACCTCCTGATTCCTCTGGTTCTGCGATTCTCGCGTTCCTGGAAGTGGCTTCCCGCGGAACGGTGATCACCCTAGCCCGGGGCCCGGGAGCACCGTCAACCGATTTATTCCGGACCACCGTCGGGGGACGTTCGAGCGGGCTCATTCGCGAGAGATGGACGTGATCTCCCTCGATCGGGTGATACGTGTGCATGGGCCCCGGTCCGTGGCCGTTAGGGTGCCGAGCATGACCACACCCCAGGCCTCCTCCGTGACGTTCACCCCGGCCCAGTTGGGCACCCAGATCCTGATCGGCTGGAGCGGCCGGCAGCCCGACGCGGACCAGGACACCGCCTATCTCCTCGCGTACTCGCTCGGCGACGGGCAGGACGGCCCGGTGGTCGGCCGCGAGGCGATGCGCGCCGCGCTGGAGCGTGCGGGGCTCCACGTCGGCGGCCCGATCCAGGACGCCGCCGAGAGCCCGGGCATCCAGGCGAAGCTCCTCGTCCAGGCGGGCCAGGCCGTCCTGACGCTGCCTCACCTCAGCGCGCAGTACCCCGCCCCCGCGGAGTGGCTGGCCGCCGCGCAGACCCAGGGCCAGGTGTACGGGATGTTCGCGACGACCCCGTGGCCGGAGGCGGTTCCCGGGCAGCCGGTCAGCGAGGACCGGCTGCGGGCCTTCGCCGCCGACGAGGAGGTCGTCCGCGCCGCCGCCCACTGTCTGCTCCCGGTCCGCTCCCTGGGCTGAGGCGCTCCGCCGCCCCGCGTACGACGAGGCCCACCACCCCCCGTGGAGTGGTGGGCCTCGTCGTGTACGCGATGCCGTGCCGAAACGCGAACGGGCGGCCCGGGGAGTGACCCTCGGACCGCCCGCGCCGAACTGCGTCAGGCTGAGGCGCGTCAGTTGTTGCCGACGCCGTTGCCCGAGAGGACCGGGATGTCGTCCAGGATGTGCGACAGCGGCTCGTCGCCCTTGGCCTGGGTGGAGTTGTCGGCGCACTGCTGGTTCTGCGGGTTGGACAGGACGTTGACGTCCTGGACCGCGACCGGCACGACACCGACGAGCGAACCGACGTTCGCCTTGAGGGGCAGGCCGACGCAGAGCTTGTTCAGGGTGCCCTGAACGAGCTGGTTCTGCGGGCTCCAGTCGCCCTTCGTCTCCGCGTTGCCGATCTCCGACTCGGCGCCGTTCCCGTTGAGGGTGGTGGTGCCGCCGTCGTTGCCGATCGCCATGGCCGTGGGAGCCGCGACTGCGGACAGACCGAGCAGAGACACGGCCACTGCCGCGCCGGCCATCATCTTCTTCATCAACTTCACCTTTCGGAGCGTCCCGTTGTGGAACGTACTGATCAACTGCCGCTGCCCCTGATCGGTTGCGCAGTACCACTCATATGGGTTCGTTCCGGCGCAAGGTCGACGGTTCCGGTCAGTTTCCGGGCGTCTCAGGCCCGGAGACCTGGTCCGCGGTGCGCGCCGCCGGCACGAATCCACCGCGGCGGGGGCCGGGGTCCGGGTGCGGTTCCGCCAGGGAGTGGTCGCCTCCGGCCGCCTGCCATTCGGCGAGGAGCCGGTCGTAGATCGGTGTGCCGCCGCCCGGCGCGGGCCACCGTCCGGTGCTCTGCGAGGTCTGACTGTCGTACGGATCCATGCCGGTGCCCTACCCGTCCCGGCACGGGCCGTCAGCCGGGGTTACGGCATCCGGCCCAACCGGTTGACCCGAGGGGGGACATGGGCGCATGACGAGGGGCCGGCCCCTGTCCGGTCCGGCGAGGAACGGTCGCCGTACGGAAGGGCCGGCCCCAGGTGGTCACCGGGAGCGGACCGGGGTCACGCGGTCTCAGCTGTTGCCGGCGCCGTTGCCCGAGAGGATCGGGATGTCGTTCAGGAGGTGCGACAGCGCCTCGTCACCCTTGGCCTGGGTGGAGTTCTCGGTGCACTGCTGGTTCTGCGGCGAGGACAGGACGTTGATGTCCTGGACGGAGACCGGCACGAGGCCGAGCAGCGAGCCGACGTTCGCCTTGGCCGGGAGGGCGATGCAGGGCTTGTTCAGCGAGCCCTGGATGAGCGCGAACTGCGGGCTCCAGTCGCCGTGGGTCTCGGAGTTGCCGTAGGCCTGCGAGGCGCCGTTGCCGTTGACCGTGGTGGTGCCGCCGTCGTTGGCGATGGCCATGGCGGACGGGGCGGCCGCGGCGGAGACGCCGACGATGGAGACGGCGACGGCCGCCGAGGACATGATCTTCTTGAACATGGAAGAGCCCTTCTGGAAGAGATGCGTGATCAGGCGGAGAAGCCCGGGGGGAATGGTCGTGGTGCGGCGGGTCAGCCGCCGAGGGGAACGCCGCCGAGCAGCGGGGCGGCGCTTTCGGCCGCACCGGTTGCCTGGCCCGCCAGCTTGCCGACCGTGCCGTCCTCCGAGAGCGTCTCGGTGGTCTCGGCGGCCGTGTCCACCAGCGGGTCGACGACCTGCGGGGCACTGGCCATCACCTGGTTGAGGCCGCTGTCGAGGCTGAAGCTGGGGGCCGTGGGCGTAGGAGCCGCGAAGGCGGGGGCGGCCGTTCCGAGGGCAGCCACGGAACCGACAACGAGGGCGGCGGTCTTCGCGTACTTCACTTTTCTGGTTCCCTTCCGCGCGGCGTCTGCTTCGGTCACGTCTCCGTGCCGCACACAAGCCTTCTTTACCTGTGACTTCTGCCGCTTTCTTCCTGATCAACGATCAGGCCGCTTCCGGGAAACTGTGGGGCGCGGAATTTCTCCGGCGTCGTCCACGAAAAAACCCCGGACGGCATGTGCCGCCCGGGGCCCGACGAACTGCGGAGTGTTACTTGTTGATGCAGGTGTTGCCGAACGCCGGGTTCAGCGCGCCGATCACGTTGACGGTGTTACCGCAGACGTTGACCGGAATGTGGATCGGGGCCTGGAGGATGTTGCCCGACAGCACGCCCGGGGAGTGCGCGGCAATGGCTTCGGCGCCCGAGTCGGCCATGGCCGGCGCGGCGACGCCCATCGCCATGAACGTACCGGCGGCGACGGCGGCAACCTTGGTGAACTTCACGTTTCTTCCCTTTCCTCGGCGGAGTCCGGTGCGGTCACGACTGTCGTGCCCCGCCCGAGCCGGATACTGAATCGCTCACGACTCCTGCGCTGTCCTACGTAACGATGAACACCCGGAATCGGAACTGTTCGTCGGACGGATTTCTGGATATCCGCCCGAATGCCGCAGTCGCGTCCGGGGAAAGCAACGGGCCCGGGCCGCTCGGTGGAGGAACGCCGAGGGCCCGGGCCCGAGTAGGGCGGCCGCGGGTCAGCTGTTGCCGACGCCGTTGCCGGAGAGGATCGGGATGCCGTCCAGGATGTGCGACAGCGCCTCGTCACCCTTGGTCTGGGTGGAGTTCTCGGTGCACTGCTGGTTCTGCGGGGACGACAGGACGTTGATGTCCTGGACCGCGACCGGCACGAGACCGACGAGCGAACCGACGTTCGCCTTGGCCGGAAGGGCGATGCAGGGCTTGTTCAGCGAGCCCTGGACGAGCGCGAACTGCGGGCTCCAGTCGCCGTGGGTCTCGGAGTTGCCGTACGACTGCGAGGCACCGTTGCCGTTGACCGTGGTGGTGCCGCCATCGTCGGCGATGGCCATGGCCTGCGTCGCACCGAGACCGAGGATGGAGGCGGCGGCAACGCCCGTAGCCAGAACCTTCTTGATCACGATTAACCCTTCTCGTACTGGTCGCCCCGTGGCGGAGCCCCCTGGTCAACTCACCACGCGACATTAGGTTCCGCCCATTCACCCGAATGCCGGACACGAGGGGCTCCCCGCCCCTCCTTCGTACAGCTATTTCGTACGGCAGTCTGTTCGTGAAGAAATTGCACAGGCCCCCTCCGACTCATTTCGCCCGAACGGGTGGGCGGGCACCACTGCACCTGACGCCGCGAAACGGCCGCGAACGGATACCCGGACACAGTCAACACCGGCGGAGAGCAGCGCAGTTGAGGGCGAATCGTTTTTCTCGTTCGGCGAACCGGGACGGGCGGGGCGCAACCGAACCACCCGTACGGGTGATTACACAATTTCCACGCAACTCCAAGTTTCCCGCGTGACGTCTGTGTCGTTATGGCAGTCGTCCAGCGCGCACGTCTTCACCACTTTCACCATGGCTTCCCGCCGGATCCGGCTGTGCAGCGGCTCCGCCCGATGGCTGCCCGTTGTCCGCGCGCGAAGCACCCACGCGATGTCCTCGCGAATGTCCTCAGAAAGGGCAAGTAATGCGACAGGTCTTGAATAAAAGCATGATCGTCATGGCGGCCGCATCGGGCCTCCTGGCGGCGGTGGGCGGCACCGCGCACGCCGATGCGTCGGCCGAGGGCGCGGCCGTCGGTTCGCCGGGGGTCGGTTCGGGCAACGCCGTGCAGGCGCCGGTGCACATCCCGGTCAATGTGTGCGGCAACACCGTCAATGTGATCGCTCTGCTGAACCCGGCCTTCGGCAACAAGTGCGTGAACGCCGACGGCCCGAAGCACGGCCACCCGCCGGTCAAGCCGCCGGTCGATGAGCCTCCCGTGGATGAGCCCCCGGTGGACGAGCCGCCCGTGGATGAGCCCCCCGTGGACGAGCCTCCGGTCGATGAGCCCCCCGTGGACGAACCGCCGGTCGATGAGCCGCCGGTGGATGAGCCTCCGGTGGACGAGCCCCCGGTGGATGAGCCCCCGGTGGACGAGCCGCCCGTGGACCAGCCGCCCGTCGACGAGCCGCCGACCGACACGCCTGGTACCGACACGCCCGGCACCGACACCCCTGGCTCGGACACTCCCGGGTCCGGCGCGCCGGGGTCCAACGCCCCTGACGCGCACCTGGCCGACACCGGCGCCGCCGACCTGGGCCTGGCCGCCGGCGCGAGCGCCGCGCTCCTGCTCGGCGGTGCGGTGCTGATGCGCCGCACCCGTAACGCGCGGGACTGATAGAGCTCCTGCGGGAGAACGAGGTCCGGCCGGACAGCGGGGACTGTCCGGCCGGACCTTCCGCGTGTGCGAAGGGCCGTTCTCCGGGAAGGCCGGGCCGGGCGGTGGAACGATGAGCGGGGCACCACGCACCACGCACCGCGCGGAACACCAGGGCGACGAACGGGAAGGGCCGGGGACGTGGCAGCAGCGTTACGCATCGGGGTGGTCGGCGGCAGCATCGCGGGGTGCGCGGCGGCCGTCGCGGGCTCGCGGGCCGGGGCGGACGTGACCGTGTACGAACGGAGCGGCGCCGAACTCCAGGACCGGGGGGTCGGCATCGTGATCCCGCCGCCGCTCCACGCGGAACTGGTCGGGTCCGGCTATCTGGACGCGGACATGCCGACGGCGCCCGTCGGGACGCGGGTCTGGCTGACGCGGGAGCCGGGCGGGCGGTCCGCGCGCGAACTGGCCCGCCAGCCCTCCCCCGTGACCCCGTGCAACTGGGGTCTGCTGTGGCGGTCGTTGCGCGCGAGCGTCGGGGCCGTGCGCTATCTCCGTGGGGAGCCGGTGACCTCGGTCCGGCAGGACGCGGCCGGGCGCGCGGTGATCGCCTCCGCGCGGGGCGAGGAGGCGTACGACGTGGTCGTGGGCGCCGACGGACACGCCTCGGCCACCCGGCAGTTGCTCGCACCGGGGCTCCGGCCGGAGCCCGCCCCGTACCTGGTCTGGCGTGGCGCGATCCCGCTCGGCGCGCTGACCGGGCACCCGCGGGAGCTGGAACTCCTGCGCGGCGCGTGGGTGACGCTGGGCTTCCCCGGCGGGCACGGCATCTTCTACCTGATCCCCGGTGGCCCGCAGGACGGCGACGGCAGCACGGGGGCGGGCAACCGGCTGCTCGCGTACGCCATTTACGGCCGGCCGCCCGAGGGCGCCGACCCCGGACCGTACGTCCAGGAACTGGCGAAGGAGCACTTTCCGGCGGCCTGGGCGGACATCGTCGCGCGGGGCGGCCGCCGGGCGACGGCCTGCCACCCGGTCGCCGATGTGCAGGCCCCCCGGGTCGCCCGCCCGCCCCTGCTGCTGGCCGGGGACGCGGCCGGGGTGACCAGGCCGCACACCGCGACCGGCGCGGTCAAGGCGCTCCAGGACGCCCTGTGCCTGGAGCGGGTCCTGCGCGAGGGACCGGATCTCCCGACGGCGCTGGAGCGGTACGCGGACGAACGGACGGCGGCGGGCGCACAGTTGGTGGAGCTGGGCCGCCGGATGGGACGCGCCCTGGTCGAGAAGGTGCCCGACTGGCCGGCGATGGGGCAGGACGAGGTGGACGTCTGGTTCCGCGGGGTGCTGGCAGGGACGTGGCACTACCTCTACGAGGAGCCCGGAAAGGCCGCCGGGACCACGGCGGCGGGTCCGACCACTACCGCCGCCCCGTCCGCGCGCCGCCCCGGCCTCGGTGCGGGCCCGGAGGCGGCCGTCGGCCGGTGAGGGGGCTCCGCGCGAACCGGCCTCAGTCCGCGAACGCCCCTCAGTCCGCGATGCGTTCGAAGATCGCCGCGAGGCCCTGGCCGCCGCCGATGCACATCGTCTCCAGGCCGAACCGGGCCTCGCGGCGGTGGAGTTCGCGGGTGAGGGTGGCGAGGATGCGGGCCCCGGTGGCGCCGACCGGGTGGCCCAGCGAGATGCCCGAACCGTTGACGTTGATCCGCTGTTCGTGGTCCTTCTCGCCGAGGCCCAACTCCCTTGTGCAGGCCAGCACCTGGGCGGCGAACGCCTCGTTCAGCTCGATCAGGTCGAGGTCGGCGAGCGTGAGGCCCGCCCGGTCCAGGGCGGTGCGGGTGGCGGCGACGGGGGCGATGCCCATCGTCGCGGCGGGCACCCCGGCGCGGGCGAACGAGACGAGGCGGACGAGCGGGGTGAGGCCGAGGCGTTCGGCGGTCTCGGCGCTGGTGACCAGGCAGGCGGCGGCCGCGTCGTTCTGGCCGCTGGCGTTGCCCGCGGTGACGGTGGCGTCCGGGTCGGACTTCGCCATCACCGGTCGGAGGGCGGCGAGTTGCTCGGCCGTCGTGTCGGGGCGGGGGTGTTCGTCGGCGGTGACCGTCGTCTCGCCCTTGCGGGTGCGTACGGTGACGGGGACGGTCTCCGCGTCGTAGCGGCCCTCGGCGGCGGCGCGGGCCGCCCGCGCTTGCGAGCGCAGTGCCAGGGCGTCCTGGTCGGCGCGGCCGATGCCGTACTCCCGGCGCAGGTTCTCCGCCGTCTCGATCATGCCGCCGGGGACCGGGTGGTTGACGCCACCGGCGGTCACGCGCCCCCGGGCGAGGGCGTCGTGGAGCTGGAGGCCGGGGCCCTTGATGCCCCAGCGTCCGTCGTGGGTGTAGTAGGGGGCAGCACTCATCACGTCGACGCCGCCCGCGATCACGACGTCGCTGAACCCGGCCCGGATCTGCATCGCCGCGTCCAGCACCGCCTGGAGCCCGGAGCCGCAGCGGCGGTCGACCTGGGACCCGGTGACCGTGGTGGGCAGCCCGGCGTCCAGGGCGGCGACCCGGCCGATGGCGGGGGCCTCGCTGGTCGGGTAGGCGTGGCCGAGGATCACCTCGTCGACCCGGCCGGGGTCGATGCCGGTACGGGTGACGATCTCCGCGATGACCCGTGCGGCCAGCGCGGCCGGGGTCTGCTGGGCGAAGGCCCCGCCGAACCGGCCGATGGGGGTGCGCAGGGGTTCGCAGATGACGACGTCGTGCGGCACGGAGGGCCTTCCCTGGGGTCGGGCGCGGGGAAACAGGGGCGCGTTGCGGTGGGCGGGTGGTGCGGTGGGACGACCTTCGCATCCGGCACTGAGTCGGTCCAATATCGAATCCGCACCGGGTTGAGAGGCTGTACGTCTCAATCGAGGGTACGCACGGGTGTCGGCAGCGCCTCCTCCGCCACGGCGAGCACCGCGCGCAGGGCGGCGGAGGGGTTGTCGGCGCGCCAGGCCAGGGCGGCGCGGAGGCGGACGGTCGGGCCGGCGAGGGGGCGGTAGACCAGGCCGTTCTGCTGGATGTGCTGGACGGAGGTGACCGTGAGGGTGACGCCGACCCCGGCGGCGACCAGGGCGAGGATCGTGTACGAGTCGGGGGCCTCCTGGACGATGCGCGGCGTGAACCCGGCGCTCTCGCAGGCCTCGGTCATGGCGTCGCGGACGGTGGAGCCGGAGTTGGCGGGGAACGAGACGAACGGTTCGCCGGCGAGTACGGCCGGCGGCACGGTCTCCCGCCGGGCGAGCGGGTGGTCGGAGGGCAGGGCGCAGACCAGCTCCTCCTCGTCGATCACCCGGTGGGCGACGCCGGGCCGGGTCACCGGCAGCCGGACGAAGCCGAGGTCCAGCGAGCCGTCGGCGACCCGGGCCAGGGCGGTGTTGGCGTACGTCTGACCGGTCATGACGAGTTCGAGCCCGGGGTGGGCGGCGCGCACGGCCCGGGTGAGCCGGGGCAGCGTCTCGTGGCTGGAGGCCCCGGCGAAGCCGATGGTGACCCGGCCGTACTCGCCGATCCCCGCCGATCTGGCCGCCCGGACCGCGGTGTCCAGGTCGTCCAGGACGGTCCGTACCGGTTCGAGGAAGGACTCCCCCGCGCTGGTGAGCCGGACCGAGCGGGTGTTGCGCTGGAAGAGCTGGACGCCGAGCTCCTTCTCCAGCTGGCGGATCTGCTGGCTCAGCGGCGGCTGGGCCATCTGGAGCCGCTTGGCGGCCCGGCCGAAGTGCAGCTCCTCGGCGACGGCGAGGAAGGCGTTGAGGTGGCGTAGTTCCATGGAGCTTCCCCGGGTCATTGATACTTCTGGCGTCTCGATCCGACCTTAATTCGGTATTGGACACCCATCAATGGCCCTGACACCGTGGGATCGGCGCATACGGAGGGTGAGGGGCACGGTGGAGCGGACGGCCGGGGCGGGCGAAGAGGCCGGCAAGGTCATGTCGATGCGGGAGGCCGTCGCCGCGTTCGTCCACGACGGGGACACCGTGAGCCTCGAAGGGTTCACCCATCTCATCCCGACCGCCGCCGGGCACGAGATCATCCGGCAGGGCCGCCGGGATCTCACGGTCGTCCGGATGACGGCGGACATCGTGGTGGACCAGATGCTGGCCGCCGGGTGTGTGACGCGGCTGGTCTCCTCGTTCGTGGGCAACTCCTCCGCCGGTTCGCTCGGTGAGCTGCGGCGGCGGATCGAGCACGCCGATCCGGAGCCGCTGGCGTTCGAGGAGTACAGCCACTACGGGATGGTGTGCCGGTATCTCGCCGGTGCGCAGCGGCTGCCCTTCCACCCCCTGCGTTCGTACGGCGGCAGCGATCTGCCGTCGGTCAACCCCGGTATCCGCAAGGTCACTTCGCCCTATCCGGCCGCCGACGGCTCCACCGAGGAGATCTACGTCGTGCCGCCCGTCCACCCGGACGTGACGTTCATCCACGCCCAGCGTGCCGACCGCCGGGGCAACACCCAGATCTGGGGGCTGACCGGGGTCCAGGCCGAGGCGGTGTACGCGGCGGAGAAGGCGGTCGTGGTGGTGGAGGAGCTGGTGGCGGACGAGGTGATCCGCGCGGACCCGAACCGCACCCTCGTCCCCGCCCACGCTGTGGACGCGGTGGTGGTCTGTCCGCGCGGGGCGCACCCGTCGTTCGCGCAGGGCTACTACGACCGGGACAACGCCTTCTACCGGGCCTGGTCCGCGATCAGCAAGGATCCGGCGCGGCTGCGGGGATGGCTGGCGGAGTGGGTGTACGGGACCGCCGACCACGCCGCGTACGTGGCGAAGCTGGGCGAGGAGTTCTGGGCGGGGCTCGCGGTCGGCGAGGCCCCGAGCGGATCGGTGGACTACGGGAGGCGGCTGTGAGCGGGCCTTCGAACCGACCGGAGGCGGCTGTGAGCGAGCACCTGGCGGAGGCCTCCCGGCCCGTCACCCCGTCCGAGCTGCTCTCCGTCGTCGCCGCGCGTGAACTGGCCGGCCGCAGCATGGTGTTCGCGGGGATCGGGCTGCCGACGCTCGCGACCGAGCTGGCGCGGCTGACCGTCGCTCCGGGCATCGAGGTGGTGTACGAGTCCGGGGTCTGCGGGGCGCACCCCTCCCATCTGCCGGAGACCATCGCGGACGCCGTCCTGATCACGGGGGCCGAGGCGGTGGTGTCCATGGCCACGCTGTTCGGTTCGGTGCTCCAGGGCGGGCACATCGACGTCGGTTTCCTGGGGGCCGCGCAGATCGACCGGTGGGGCAACCTCAACACCTCGGTGATCGGGGAGTGGGAGCGCCCGTCGGTGCGGCTGCCGGGTTCCGGGGGCGCGGTCGAGGTGATGGCGAACGCCCGGGAGGTGTTCGTGGTGATGCGCCGCCACACCCCGCGCTCCTTCGCCGACGTACTCGACTTCTGTACGACGCCGGGTCCCGACCGGGCGCTCGCGGACGGCATCCGCCCGCTCGGCGCCGGGGTCACCCGGGTCATCACCGAGCTGGGTGTCCTCGCCCGGGCCGGTGTCGGGGACGAGCTGCGGCTGGTCGCCGTGCATCCCGGGGTGAGCGTCGAGCAGGTGCGGGCCGCGACCGGCTGGGAGCTGAAGACCGCCGACCGGCTCGTGACGACGGCCCCGCCCACCGCTGCGGAGCTGCGGCTCCTGCGCGACGATGTCGACCCGAACCGTGTCTATCTCCGCTGAAAGGGCCGTAACTGCCATGCGTATCAGGATCGTCGGAGCCGGGGCCATGGGCCGGGGCATCGCCCAGTGGGCGGCGAGCGCGGGACACACCGTGGAGCTGGGTGACGTACGGCCCGAGGCGGTGAAGGAGGCCCTGGACTTCGTCGGGTCGATGCTGGACCGGGCGGTCGCGAAGGGCCGGGCGACCGCCGCCGACCGGGACGCGGCGGTGGCCCGGCTGGTGCCGCTCGCCGAGCCGTGGGCGGCGGGCCCGGACGTGGAGCTGGTGATCGAGGCGGTCCGGGAGGACCTGGAGACCAAGGCCGAGGTGTTCGGGAGGCTGGAGGAGGCGCTGCCCGCCTCCGCCGTCTTCGCGACCAACACCTCCTCCCTGTCCGTGACCCGGATCGCGGCGACGCTCCAGGACCCCTCGCGCCTGGCCGGGCTGCACTTCTTCAACCCGGTGCCGCTGATGCGGATCGTCGAGGTGGTGCCGGGCGCGGCCACCCGCCCGGAGATCCCGGTGCTGCTCACCGAGCTGGTGGAGGGCTGCGGGCACCGGGCGGTGACCGTCGCCGACACCCCCGGCTTCCTGGTGAACCACGCCGGGCGGGGGCTGGTGACCGAGGCGCTGGCGCTGCTGGAGGAGTCGGTGGCGGACCCGGCGGAGATCGACCGGATCGCCCGGGACGTGCTGGGGCTGCGCATGGGCCCCTTCGAGCTGATGGACCTGACCGGTCTCGATGTGACGGCCGCGGTGATCGACTCCATCTGGCAGGGCTTCCGTTACGAGGACCGGCTGCGCCCGTCCTTCCTGACCCCGAACCGGGTGGTGGCGGGGCTGCACGGCCGTAAGACGGGCCGGGGCTGGTACGCGTACGGCGACGTGGCGTCCGGCCCCGCCTCGGAGAGCCCGGTCACCGGGGACGCGGATCGCCCGGTGTTCCTGACCTCGGCCGGGCGGCCGGAGACGGTGGCGTACGAGGAGGAGCTGACCGCGTCCCTGGAGGCGGCGGGGGTTCGCGTCGAGCGGGGCGACGGGCCGTCGGCCGGGGCCGTGGTGTTGGTGCCGGCGTGGGGGACGCCGGTGTCGGCGGCGGTCGCGGAGGGCGGGCTGCCCCGGGAGCGTACGTTCGGCGTGGAGGTGCTGCCTCCGGCGGGGCGGCGGCGGGTCCTCGCGGTGACGGCGGCCGGTGACCCGGCGGCCGCCCGGGACGCGCGGGCGGTGCTGGCGCGGGCCGCCGGGGGCGACGAGCCGTACGCGGTGTCGGTGGTGCGGGACACCGCGGGGTCGGTCGCGCAGCGGCTGCTGTCCTCCGTCGTCGCGGTCGGCTGCTCGATCGCGGAACGCTCGCTGGCCGCGCCCGCCGACATCGACCTCGCGGTCACCACGGGCCTCGGCTACCCGGCCGGTCCGCTGGCGTGGGGCGAGCGGATCGGGGCCGTACGGATGCTGGCGCTCCAGCGGGCCCTGCACGCGTCGACGGGCGATCAGCGCCACCGCCCGACGCGGTGGGTCACGGAGCGGGCCGCCCTGGGTCTCGCGCTGACCGATCCGGGGACGTCGCCGGCCGACTGCCTGGGGTGAAGCCTGGAGTGGACCCGCGGGTGACCGATTCGTACAAGACGGTCGCGGTGCCGCGTGCCTACGGTCGGGGCATGACTCCACGACTCGACGCCATCAGCATCATCACCTCCGACCTCGCGGCCTCGCTCGCCTTCTACCGGCGGCTCGGCCTCGACATTCCCGAGGGTGCGGAGTCCGCGCCCCATGTCGAGGTGACCCTGCCGGGCGGGCAACGGCTGCTGTGGGACACGGAGGAGGTCATCGCCTCGTTCGACCCGGAGTGGCGGCGTCCGGCGGGCGGCGGTGAGCGGGTCGCCCTGGCGTTCGTCTGCGACAGTCCGGCGGAGGTGGACGCGTTGTACGCGGAGCTGGTCGACGCCGGGTACGCCGGGCATCTGAAGCCGTGGGACGCGGTGTGGGGGCAGCGTTACGCGGTGGTGCTGGACCCGGACGGGTGCGGGGTGTCGCTGTTCGCCTCCGCGTCGCCTGCCCCGAAGTAGGCCCCGAGGGTCGTGCCGGCCAGGTCGCGCATCTCCCGGGCCAGGTGCGCCTGGTCGGTACAGCCCGCCGCGCAGGCCGCATCGGCGTAGGGCAGGCCGGCGCGGACCAGGGCCAGGGCGCGTTGCAGGCGGAGGATCCGGGCCAGCATTTTCGGGCCGTAGCCGAAGGCGGTTAGGGAGCGGCGGTGCAGCTGGCGGGCGCCGAGGCCGACCTCGGCGGCCGTCGACGCCACGGATCTGCCGCGCCGCAGCCCCTCCGCGACGGCCGACGTGAGCGGGTCGGGCGGTCCGGTGTCGGCGGCCCTGGCGAGCGCGAACTCCTCCAGGGCGGCGGCGGGGTCGGCGGCCCCGGCGATCCGTTCGGTGAGCGTCGCGACGGTCGTACGGGGCCAGAGCGCGGCCAGGTCGACCCGGTGGTCGCGCAGTTCGTGCGCCGGTACGCCGAGGAGTGCGGGGGCGGTGCCGGGCGCGAACCGGATCGCGGCGCAGGAGCCCCGGTTGCGCGGGGCGACCTCGAACGCGTGGGTGCCGGGCCCGGCGACGACCAGGCGGCCGGCGGTCCAGATCAGGTCCATGCAGCCGTCGGGAAGGACGGACCGGGCGGGCTGCTCGGGGCCCGGCGGGACGTCCAGGGTCCAGACGACCGAGCCGTCCAGCCGGGAGGGCCGCTCCTGGTACCGCTGGTGTCGCCGGGGCATGCTTCCACGCTAACGCGGTCAGGGGGAGGGCGGTTCCCTGACCTCCGCGGACTCCCTCGTCTCCTTCTCCTCCCTGGGTTCCTTCGCGTCCTTGGGCTCCTTCTCCCAAGTCGCGTGGAGCCGGGACTTCACGTCGTCGGGCGGCAGGAAGCGGGACCAGCGCTCGGGAAACTCGGAGGGCATGTACGCCGGGTCGTCGTCCTCCTCGTCCTCGTCATCGTCGTCGTCCGCGCCTACGTAGGCGGCCGAGCGGGTACGGGCGACGAACTCGGCGGCCTGGGCGGCCCGGACGCGTTCCGTGGCCTCGCGGGCGGCGGCCGTGGCGAGCGAGGGCCACACCCGGTCGATGGCCGCGTTGACCGCGGCTCCCACCAGGACCGCGAAGGCGGAGATACCGATCCACAGCAGGACGGCGATCGGCGCGGCCAACGAGCCGTAGATGGTCGGGCCCTCGACCGTGCTGGTCAGGTAGATCCGGAGCAGGAAGCTGCCGAGGACCCACATGCCGAGCGCCACCAGCGCCCCGGGAACATCCTCGATCCAGGGCGAACGCACGGGCACGGACACGTGGTAGAGCGTCGTGAGGAACGCGATGGTCAGGAGTATCACGAGCGGCCAGTACAGGACGGCTATGACCTCGGTGCCCCAGGGCACGAACTCGACCACCCGGTCCGGGCCGACGACCAGCAGCGGCAGCACCACCGCGCCGAGCAGCAGGGCGACGACGTACAGCAGGAAGGCGAGCAGCCGGGTCTTGACGATGCCGCGGTGGCCGTCGAGGCCGTACATGACGGTGATGGTGTCGATGAAGACGTTCACCGCGCGGGAGCCCGACCACAGGGCGATGGCGAAGCCGAGGGAGATGACGTCGGGGCGGGCCCCGGTCGTGACGTCGGCGAGCAGCGGTTTGGCGAAGTCGTTGACCCCGCGTTCGGACAGCACCGTCTGGGAGGCGGAGAGGATGTTGCGCTCGATGGAGGCGACCGTGGTGGTGGCCGTCCACTCGTCGACGTAACCGAGCAGTCCGATCATGCCGAGCAGCAGCGGGGGCAGCGAGAGCAGGGTGAAGAACGCCGCCTCGGCCGCGAGGCCCAGAATGCGGTACTCGATGCACGAGTTGACGGTGTCCTTGAGCAAGTGCCATGCCATGCGCCGTTTGGAGACGTTGCGGTAGAGCACTCGCGCCCGGTGAAGCCGGCCCGGTGGCCGTTCGGGTGTTTCTTTTGCTGCCTGCACCTCCTTACCGTATCGGCATGGCAGCCACCACCCACACCGTGACCAATCAGGTTCCGCCGCTGGTCGGCCATGACGTCTTCGCCACCGACCGGGTCCTGTCCGAGGCCGTCGAACGGCACGTCGAGCCCGGGATCCTGCCCGTGGCGCTGGAGGAACTCGGGGAGTTGGGCCGGGCCGCGGGGTCCGCCCAGGCGCAGGATTGGGGTGCGCAGGCGAACGCGCACCCGCCCGTTCTGCACACTCATGACCGTTATGGGCATCGGGTCGACGAGGTGGAGTTCCATCCGGCGTGGCACCGGCTGCTGGGCCATGCCGTATCCGCCGGGCTGACGGACGCCTGGGGGCGGCCGGCCGGTCATGTGCGGCGCGCGGCGGGATTCCTGGTCTGGACGCAGGCCGAGGCGGGGCACGGCTGCCCGCTGTCGATGACGCATGCCGCGGTGCCCGCGCTGCGCACCGATCCGGCACTGGCGGCCGAGTGGGAGCCGCTGCTGACCTCGCACACCTACGTGGAGGGGCTGCGGAATCCGCGCGAGAAGGCCGGAGTGCTCTTCGGGATGGGCATGACGGAGAAGCAGGGCGGCACCGACGTACGGTCGAACACAACCCGGGCCGAGCCGCTGTCCGGCGCGGGCGCGTATCTGCTCACCGGGCACAAGTGGTTCTGTTCGGCGCCGATGTCGGACGGCTTCCTGGTGCTGGCGCGGGCGCCGGGCGGGCTGAGCTGCTTCCTGGTGCCGCGGGTGCTCCCGGACGGCACGCGCAACGTGTTCCTGATCCAGCGGCTGAAGGACAAGCTGGGCAACCGGTCCAACGCGTCCGCCGAGGTCGAGTTCGACGGGACCTGGGCCCGCCTCGTCGGCGAGGAGGGGCGCGGGGTGCGCACCATCATCGAGATGGTGGCGGCCACCCGGCTGGACTGCGTGGTGGGTTCGGCGGCGCTGATGCGGCAGGCGGTGGCGCAGGCGGTCCACCACAGCACGTACCGCGGGGTGTTCGGCGGGCCGCTGATCGACAAGCCGCTGATGCGTAACGTGCTGGCGGATCTGGCGCTGGAGTCGGAGGCGGCGACGGTGCTGGCGATGCGGCTGGCGGTGGCGTACGACGCGGACACCGAGGAGGAGCGGGCGTTCCTGCGGCTCGCGCTGCCCGCCGCGAAGTTCTGGGTCACCAAGCGCTCCACCGCTGTGGTGGGCGAGGCGCTGGAGTGCCTGGGCGGCAATGGGTACGTGGAGGAGTCGGGCATGCCGCGGCTGCTGCGCGAGGCGCCGCTCAACTCGATCTGGGAGGGCTCGGGGAACGTCCAGGCGCTGGATGTGCTGCGGGCGCTCCAGCGGGAGCCGCGGGCGCTGGACGCGTTCCTGCGGGAGGTCGGGAAGGCGCGCGGGGCGGATCACCGGCTGGACGCGGCGATCAAGGGGCTGCTGACGGAGCTGGCCGATCTGGACGGCATCGAGGCGCGGGCGCGGCGGCTGGTGGAGCGGTTCGCGCTGGTGCTCCAGGGTTCGCTGCTGGTGCGCTGGGCTCCGCCGGAGGTGGCCGACGCGTTCTGCGCTTCGCGGCTCGGCGGGGACGGGGGCGCGGTGTTCGGGACGCTGCCGCACAGCCTGGATCTGGCCTCGGTGGTGGCGCGGGCCCGGCCGTCCGCGGCGTAATCACTGAACGGCGGGAAGCGACGGAGGGTGGTGCTGCGCCGACACGGCACCACCCTCCATGCTCATGCGACACCGGGCGGCCGGGAGACCCGGCGCACAGTGTTTCTGCCAGTCTTGTACGGACCCGCAGGGCATCGCCAGAGTTGCAAAGGGTTGCAACCATTGTGTGGACTGCTCGGTGGCCCGGCAGGATGGGCCGGACCGGGGGGTCGGGGAGCGTTCGGGGGGAACGGGGACCATGACGGAGACAGGTTCGGCGGGGGCGCTGCGGGTGACGGGCCAGGGGGCGGGGCGCCAGGCCACCCGGTTGCTGCACCGGGCTCGGGAGGCCCGGCTGACGGGCGAGCCGTCCGCCGTCGTGCCCCGGGCGGAGATCGACGCCTCCTGGGACCGGGTGGTGCGCAGCGGTATCGATCCCGACCAGTCGCCGGAGAGCGAGCTGCTGGAGGCGGACGAGATCGAGCACCGGCGGCGCAGCACGGCGCTCGGCGAGCTGATGCCGCTGCTGCGGTCCGGACTGGCCTCGATCGCGGACGCCGCGCAGCAGATCATGGTGGTGACCGACACCGAGGGCCGGGTGCTGTGGCGGCAGGGCAACACGGGGGTGCTGCGCCGGGCCCACGACATCTGCCTGGAGGAGGGCGCGGCCTGGGCCGAGGCGGCGACCGGGACGAACGCGATCGGGACGGCGCTGGCCGCCCGGGTCCCCATCCAGGTGCACTCCGCCGAGCACTTCATCCGGGCGCTGCACGGCTGGACCTGTGCGGCGGCCCCGGTGCGGGATCCGCGCGACGGGCGGCTGATCGGGATCGTCGACATCAGCGGGCCCGCGTCCACGTTCCATCCGGCGACGCTGGCCCTGGTCGACTCGGTGGCCCGGCTCGCCGAGGGCGAGATCCGCACCCGGCACCTGGCGG
Organism: Streptomyces sp. PTY087I2; assembly: GCF_001687325.1. GTDB lineage: Bacteria > Actinomycetota > Actinomycetes > Streptomycetales > Streptomycetaceae > Streptomyces. The sequence goes on from NZ_LZRD01000003.1 coordinate 159,495, forward strand.
AGATCGAGCGGCTGCGCGCGGTGGCCGCGCCGATCCTGTGCCGGATCGGCGGGCGGGCGCTGGCGGTGGACGTGCACGGGCGGCTGGCGGCGGTGACCGGTATGCCGCCGGTGGACCGGCTGCCGCTGCCGAAGTCGCTGCGGCCGGGTCCGGTGTGGCTGCCCTCGCTCGGCATGTGCCAGGTCGAGCCGCTGCCGGGCGGCTGGCTGGTGCATGTGGACGACGTGCGGGCGGTGCGGGGCACGCCGCGCCGGGTGGTGCTGGACCTGAGCCGGCCCCGGGCGCTCGCCGTGCATGTGACGGGGCCGCTGGGCAGCGTGAAGCAGCGGCTCTCGCCGCGCCACGCGGAGCTGCTGTACGCGCTGGCGGTGCACCGGCAGGGGCGGACGGCGTCGGAGCTGGCCCGGGACATCTTCGGGGACGCGACCCGGACGGTGACGGTCCGGGCCGAGATCTCGCGGCTGCGGCGTCATCTGGCGGAGGTCCTGGCCCACCGCCCGTACCGCTTCGGGGACGGGGTGGAGGTGGAGGTGATCCACCCGGAGCACGGCGCGGATCTGCTGCCGCACTCCCAGGCGCCGGTGGTGACGGAGGCCCGCGGGGCGGCGCGGGCGACCTGAGGCCCGCCCGGGCCGTGCGGGCAGCGGAAGGCTCCCGTGCGGGGCCGCTGTGCGCCGACGTGCCGCTCCATGGTTTTCTGGCCGTCATGAGCGACATCCCGCAGCCCGCAGCGCCGACCACCGAGGTGACCGTCTGGTCCCTGGAGCAGACCTCGCCCGCCGACCTCCGCCCGGCCGCCGCGCCGGAGGGCGACATCCGGATCGTCCGGTCCGAGGTGGTGCTGCCGGAGTTCAGCCGGTTCCTCTACACGGCGGTGGGCGGCGACATCCGGTGGACCGACCGGCTGGGCATGACGTACGCCCAGTGGGAGGAGGCCCTGCGGCGGCCCGGCGCGGAGACCTGGGTGGCGTACGCGAACGGGACGCCGGCCGGGTACGTCGAGCTGGACCCGCAGGACGACGGCGTGGTCGAGATCATGTACTTCGGGCTGATCCCCGCGTTCCGGGGGCGGCGCATCGGCGGTCACCTCCTCGGTTACGGGGTGGCACGCGCCTGGGACCTGGCGGAACGCTGGCCGGAGCGGCCGGCGACGAAGCGGGTCTGGCTGCACACCTGCTCCAAGGACGGCCCGTACGCGATGGACAACTACCTGCGGCGCGGCTTCCGGCTCTTCGACACGAAGACCGAGGTGGAGCCGGAGGTGGCGACGCCCGGCCCGTGGCCCGGGGCGTACGCCTCCTGACCGTGCGGAGACCCCGAGGGGGCGGCGGAGCGGCCGCCCCCCTCCGGGCGCCAAGCGGGGCGATTTGTCGGTAATGCCGATGGAGCATTCCGTGACCGGCGCCACACCGTCCCACCCTTCGAGACCCAGCCGTCCACATAGCGGATAGTGGTGGACTGCCCCGAGATGCCCGTGACACGCTTCCGTCATGTCTGGAACTGGAATTGCCTTGGTGAGTCGACGCCACGTCGACCTCGGCCGCATGTCCAGCGCCATCTGTCCGGTGAGCTGACCGCCCCAGCACCGCCGCTCTTCTCTTACCTCTGAACCGACCTGCGCACCGCCGCGCCTCAGCGCGAGTGTGCCGCTCAGAGCCGCCCTCCCGCAGTCCCGAAGGACGTATTGTCATGGCCGCCACCCCGGAACAGCCTGCGACCGCCACGCCCCGCCGCAAGGCCGGACGCCACCGTGGCGAGGGTCAGTGGGCCGTGGGCCACCACACCCCGCTGAACGGGAACGAGCAGTTCAAGAAGGACGACGACGGTCTCAACGTACGGACACGTATTGAGACGATCTACTCCAAGCGCGGCTTCGACTCCATCGACCCGAACGACCTGCGCGGACGGATGCGCTGGTGGGGGCTGTACACCCAGCGCAAGCCCGGCATCGACGGCGGCAAGACGGCCGTGCTGGAGCCGGAGGAGCTGGACGACAAGTACTTCATGCTGCGGGTCCGGATCGACGGCGGCCGGCTGACCACGCAGCAGCTGCGGGTGATCGGCGAGATCTCGCAGGAGTTCGCGCGCGGCACCGCCGACCTCACCGACCGGCAGAACGTGCAGTACCACTGGATCCGCATCGAGGACGTGCCGGAGATCTGGCGGCGGCTCGAAGGGGTGGGCCTGTCCACCACCGAGGCCTGCGGTGACACGCCCCGTGTGATCCTCGGTTCGCCCGTCGCGGGCGTCGCGGAGAACGAGATCATCGACGGCACCCCCGCCATCGACGAGATCCAGCGCCGGTTCATCGGCAACCCCGACTTCTCCAACCTGCCCCGCAAGTTCAAGACGGCGATCTCCGGCTCCCCGCACCTGGACGTGGCGCACGAGATCAACGACGTCGCGTTCGTCGGCGTGAACCACCCGGAGCACGGCCCCGGCTTCGACCTCTGGGTCGGCGGCGGCCTCTCCACCAACCCCAAGCTCGGGGTGCGGCTCGGCGCCTGGGTGCCGCTGGACGAGGTGCCCGACGTGTACGGCGGGGTCATCGGGATCTTCCGTGACTACGGCTACCGGCGGCTGCGCACCCGCGCCCGGCTGAAGTTCCTGGTCGCGGACTGGGGCGCGGAGAAGTTCCGCCAGATCCTGGAGGACGAGTACCTCCAGCGGAAGCTGGTCGACGGGCCCGCGCCCGAGCAGCCCGCCCAGACCTGGCGCGACCACCTCGGGGTGCACCGGCAGAAGGACGGCCGTTTCTACGTCGGCTTCGCCGCGCGGGTGGGCCGGGTCGACGGCTCCACGCTCAGCAAGATCGCCGATCTGGCGGACGCGCACGGCTCCGGCCGGGTGCGGACCACCGCCGAGCAGAAGATGATCGTGCTGGATGTGGCCGAGGAGCAGGTGGACTCCCTGGTCGCCGGTCTGGAGGCGCTGGACCTCAAGGTCACGCCGTCCCCGTTCCGGCGCGGCACGATGGCCTGCACCGGCATCGAGTTCTGCAAGCTGGCGATCGTCGAGACGAAGGCGCGCGGCGCCTCCCTCATCGACGAACTGGAGCGCCGCATCCCGGAGTTCGACCACCCGATCACCATCAACATCAACGGCTGCCCCAACGCCTGCGCCCGGATCCAGGTCGCCGACATCGGTCTCAAGGGCCAGCTGATGCTGGACGAGAACGGCGAGCAGGTCGAGGGCTATCAGGTGCACCTGGGCGGAGCGCTGGGCCTGGAGGCCGGGTTCGGCCGCAAGGTCCGCGGCCTGAAGGTCACGTCGGCCGAACTGCCGGACTACGTCGAGCGGGTGCTCGGCCGGTTCCAGGAGGAGCGCGAGGACGGCGAGCGCTTCGCGACCTGGGCGGCGCGCGCCAGTGCGGAGTCGCTGTCATGAGCGAACGAGCCGCCCCGTTCTACTGCCCGTACTGCGGCGACGAGGACCTGCGCCCCAACGAGACCGGTCACGGCGCCTGGGAATGTGCTTCCTGCAACCGTGCGTTCCAGCTGAAGTTCCTGGGTCTGCTGACCCGGGGCGTTCAGCGCAACGACGGTGAAGGGGACGCGATATGACGGACACTCTGCTGAGCGGCGAGCTGACCGACGAGGAGCTCCGGGAGCTGGCCGAGCGGGCCGGACGGGAGCTGGAGGACGCCTCCGCGACCGAGATCCTCAAGTGGGCGACCGACACCTTCGGGCCGCGCTTCTGCGTCACCTCCTCGATGGAGGACGCCGTGGTCGCGCACCTGGCGTCGCGGGTGCTGCCGGGCGTGGACGTGGTCTTCCTGGACACCGGCTACCACTTCCCGGAGACGATCGGGACACGGGACGCGGTGGACGCGGTGATGGACGTCAACGTCATCACGATCACCCCGCGCCAGACGGTCGCCGAGCAGGACGCGGAGTACGGCGAGAAGCTGCACGACCGGGACCCCGACCTGTGCTGCGCGCTGCGCAAGGTGAAGCCGTTGGAGGACGGCCTGACCGCGTACGCCGCGTGGGCGACGGGGCTGCGCCGCGACGAGTCGCCGACCCGGGCGAACACCCCGGTCGTGGGCTGGGACGCCAAGCGCCGCAAGGTGAAGGTGTCCCCCATCGCCCGCTGGACCCAGGACGACGTGGACGCGTACGTCCTGGAGCACGGGGTGCTCACCAACCCGCTGCTGATGGACGGTTACGCCTCCGTCGGCTGCGCGCCCTGCACCCGCCGGGTGCTGGAGGGCGAGGACGCACGGGCCGGCCGCTGGGCCGGACGCGGCAAGACCGAATGCGGGCTGCACGGCTGATGACGACTGATCAGGAGAGTTCGATGAGCGTGACGGAGACGGGAGCCACCATCTGGCTGACCGGTCTGCCGAGCGCGGGCAAGACCACCATCGCGTACGAGCTGGCGGGCCGGCTGCGGACCGAGGGCCACAAGGTGGAGGTGCTCGACGGCGACGAGATCCGCGAGTTCCTCTCCGCGGGCCTCGGCTTCTCCCGCGAGGACCGGCACACCAACGTGGCCCGGATCGGCTTCGTCGCCGAACTCCTCGCGGCCAACGGCGTGAAGGTGCTGGTCCCCGTCATCGCCCCGTTCGCCGACAGCCGCGAGGCCGTCCGCAAGCGGCACGCCGCCGAGTCCACCACCTACCTGGAGGTGCACGTCGCGACGCCCGTCGAGGTGTGCTCCGTACGCGATGTGAAGGGCCTTTACGCCAAGCAGGCGGCCGGCGAGATCAGCGGGCTCACCGGGGTCGACGACCCCTACGAGGCCCCCGAATCGCCGGACCTGCGGATCGAGTCGCACCAGCAGACCGTGCAGGAGTCAGCGGCGGCGCTCCACGCGCTGCTCACCGAGAGGGGCCTGGCGTGAGTGCCGTCACCACCACCGTGTCCGAGGGGACATCGAACCCGTACGCGCTCAGCCACCTGGACTCCCTGGAGTCCGAGGCGGTCCACATCTTCCGTGAGGTGGCGGGTGAGTTCGAGCGGCCGGTGATCCTGTTCTCCGGCGGCAAGGACTCCATCGTGATGCTGCACCTGGCGCTGAAGGCGTTCGCGCCCGCGCCGGTGCCGTTCACGCTGCTGCACGTGGACACCGGGCACAACTTTCCCGAGGTCCTCGACTACCGCGACCGTACGGTCAAGAAGCACGGGCTGCGGCTGCACGTCGCCTCCGTGCAGGAGTACATCGACGCCGGGAAGCTCCGCGAGCGCCCCGACGGCACCCGCAACCCGCTCCAGACCGTGCCGCTGACCGAGGCGATCCAGCAGCACCGGTTCGACGCGGTGTTCGGCGGCGGGCGGCGCGACGAGGAGAAGGCGCGTGCCAAGGAGCGGGTGTTCTCGCTGCGCGACGAGTTCTCCCAGTGGGACCCGCGCCGTCAGCGGCCCGAGCTGTGGCAGCTGTACAACGGCCGGCACGCGCCGGGTGAGCATGTCCGGGTCTTCCCGATCTCCAACTGGACCGAGCTGGACGTCTGGCAGTACATCGAGCGTGAGGGCATCGAGCTGCCGGAGATCTACTTCGCCCATGAGCGCGAGGTGTTCAACCGCAACGGCATGTGGCTGACGGCGGGTCACTGGGGCGGGCCGAAGGAGCACGAGGCCACCGAGACCCGGCTCGTGCGCTACCGCACGGTCGGCGACATGTCCTGCACCGGTGCCGTCGACTCCGACGCCACCACGCTGGACGCCGTGATCACCGAGATCGCCGCCTCCCGGCTCACCGAGCGGGGCGCGACCCGCGCCGACGACAAGATGTCCGAGGCCGCGATGGAAGACCGCAAGCGCGAGGGGTACTTCTAAATGACGACCACAGCCGAGCAGTTGAGCGCCACCACCCTGCTGCGCTTCGCCACCGCCGGGTCCGTCGACGACGGCAAGTCGACCCTCGTAGGCCGGCTGCTGCACGACTCCAAGTCGGTCCTCACCGACCAGCTGGAGGCCGTCGAGCAGGCGTCGCTGAACCGGGGGCAGGAGGCGCCGGACCTGGCGCTGCTGACCGACGGGCTGCGCGCCGAGCGCGAGCAGGGCATCACCATCGATGTCGCCTACCGCTACTTCGCCACCACCCGGCGGCGGTTCATCCTCGCCGACACCCCGGGCCATGTGCAGTACACCCGGAACATGGTGACCGGCGCGTCCACCGCCGAGCTGGCCGTGGTGCTGGTCGACGCCCGCAACGGGGTCGTCGAGCAGACCCGCCGGCACGCCGCCGTCGCCGCGCTGCTGCGCGTCCCGCACGTGGTGCTGGCCGTCAACAAGATGGACCTGGTCGACTACGCGGAGCCCGTGTTCGCCGCGATAGCCGAGGAGTTCACCGCGTACGCCGCGTCCCTCGGCGTCCCGGAGATCACCGCGATCCCGATCTCGGCGCTGGCCGGGGACAATGTGGTGGAACCGTCCGCGCACATGGACTGGTACGGCGGGCCGACCGTCCTGGAGCACCTGGAGACGGTGCCGGTCAGCCATGACCTCACCGCCTGCCACGCGCGTTTCCCCGTGCAGTACGTGATCCGCCCGCAGTCCGCCGAGCACCCCGACTACCGGGGGTACGCCGGTCAGATCGCCGCCGGGGTGTTCCGGGTCGGCGAGCCCGTCTCCGTACTCCCCTCGGGGCGTACGACGACGATCACCGGCATCGACGCGCTCGGCGAGAGCGTCGACATCGCCTGGGCCCCGCAGTCGGTGACGCTCCGGCTGGCCGACGACATCGACATCTCGCGCGGCGACCTGATCGCCCCCGCCGACGACGCCCCGCCGGTCACCCAGGACGTCGAGGCGACCGTCTGCCATGTGGCCGACCAGCCGCTCTCGGTGGGCCAGCGGGTGCTGCTCAAGCACACCACCCGCACGGTCAAGGCGATCGTCAAGGACATCCCGTCCCGGCTCACCCTGGACGACCTCTCCCAGCACCCGGCGCCCGGGCAGCTGGTCGCCAACGACATCGGGCGGGTCGTCGTGCGCACCGCCGAGCCGCTCGCGCTCGACGCGTACGAGGACTCGCGGCGCACCGGCTCGTTCCTGCTGATCGACCCGGCGGACGGTACGACGCTGAGCGCCGGGATGGCGGGCGCCGCGTTCGCCGCGGCCGCCGAAGCCGTCGTGGCGGCCGACGACGACGCCGAATGGGACTTCTGACCGTGACCGATTTCTTCTCCTCCTTCGCGAAGGAGGGCGGCCGGGTGGGCAGCGGCGCCCTCGGCAGCGGCCAGGGCGGGGTCGGGCGATGTGCGTGATGACGTACGCGCACCGCTCGCGCGCCCCGCACCCCCCGCACCCGTACCGCCGAAGACCTGCCGACCTCCCGGCCACGCCCCCCTGAACAGACAGCGGGACGTGAGACCGGGCCAACGAGAGGAAAGCCTCCCGTGCCTGCCCCCCGTTCCACCGTTCGCCGCGGCCTCGCCGCCGTCGCCGCCCTGCCGCTGCTCGCCCTGGCGGCCACCGCCTGCGGCTACGGCTCCGAATCGAAGGACGACGACGCCAAGACGAACGTCTCCGCCGGAGGGAAGAAGCTCTCCTCCGACACCGTGAAGATCGGGTACTTCCCGAACCTCACGCACGCCACCGCCCTGGTCGGTATCCAGGAAGGCACCATCCAGAAGGAACTGGGCGGCACCAAGGTCGAGTCGACGACCTTCAACGCGGGCCCGTCCGAGATCGAGGCACTGAACGCCGGCTCCATCGACATCGGCTTCATCGGCCCCTCCCCCTCCATCAACGCCTACACCAAGTCCCAGGGCAAGGGGCTGCGGATCATCTCCGGTTCGGCCTCCGGCGGGGTGAAGCTGGTCGTCAACCCGGACAAGATCAAGACCCTGGACGACCTCAAGGGCAAGAAGATCGCCACCCCGCAGCTCGGCAACACCCAGGACGTGGCCTTCCTCAACTGGATCTCCGAGAAGGGCTGGAAGGTCGACGCCCAGAGCGGCAAGGGCGATGTCTCCGTGGTCCGCTCGGACAACAAGGTGACCCCGGACGCCTACAAGTCCGGTGACCTGGACGGCGCGTGGGTGCCCGAGCCGACCGCCTCCAAGCTGGTCTCCGAGGGCGCGAAGGTGCTGCTGGACGAGACGGACCTGTGGCCGGACAAGAAGTTCGTGATCACGAACATCATCGTGTCGCAGAAGTTCCTCAAGGAGCACCCGGACGTGGTCGAGGCGGTGCTGAAGGGTTCGGTCGCCACCAACAAGTGGATCAACGCCAACCCGGACAAGGCCAAGGCGTCCGCCAACAAGGCGCTGGAGAAGCTGAGCGGCAAGCCGCTGCCGCAGGAGATCCTCGACCCGGCGTGGGAGTCCATCGAGATCACCGACGACCCGCTGGCCCAGACGCTGAAGACGCAGGCCGGTTACTCGGTCAAGTCCGGTCTGCTCAAGGACCCGAACCTCCAGGGCATCTACGACCTGGGCCCGCTGAACAAGATCCTCAAGGCCGAGGGCCTGCCCGAGGTCGCCGACGCCGGTCTCGGCGTCAAGTAAGCCCGCCCATCCGCAGCAGGACGTCAGGAATCCCAGGAGGTGACGACCATGGCGACCCCCACTCTCACCAAGGCCGAGGACCGTACGACGGTCGAGCACGCAGCCCGTCTCGCGCATGTCTCGAAGTCCTTCGCCGGGCCCACGGGGCAGCAGCTCGTGCTGGACGACATCACCCTCGATGTCGCTCCGGGTGAGTTCGTCACCCTCCTGGGGGCGTCCGGCTGCGGAAAGTCGACGCTGCTCAATCTGGTGGCCGGACTCGACCGCCCGTCGAAGGGGTCCATCGAGACCCCCGGCGGGCGGCCGGCCCTGATGTTCCAGGAGCACGCCCTCTTCCCGTGGCTGACGGCGGGCAAGAACATCGAACTGGCCCTGCGGCTGCGCGGGGTGCCGAAGTCGGAGCGCCGCACCGAGGCGGAGCGGCTGCTCGAACTGGTCCGGCTCGGCGGAGCGTACGGCAAGCGGGTGCACGAGCTGTCCGGCGGTATGCGGCAGCGCGTCGCGATGGCCCGCGCGCTCGCGCAGGACAGCCAACTGCTGCTGATGGACGAGCCGTTCGCGGCGCTGGACGCCATCACCCGCGATGTGCTGCACGACGAGCTGACCCGGATCTGGGCGGAGACGAACGCCTCGGTCCTCTTCGTCACCCACAACGTGCGTGAGGCCGTACGGCTCGCGCAGCGCGTCGTGCTGCTCTCGTCCCGGCCGGGCCGGATCGCCCGGGAGTGGACGGTCGACATCGAGCAGCCGCGCCGCATCGAGGACACCGCCGTGGCGGAGCTGTCCGTCGAGATCACCGAAGAACTGCGTGGGGAGATCCGCCGACATGGCCAGCACTGACATCACGTCCGACCGGAAACGGCCGGACGGGACGGCCGGACCGGTCGACAAGAAGCCCGACGACCTGGCGGGTCTGGAGGCCGGGCTCGACGCCCTGGACGCCGTGCAGATCCGCCGCACCCCGGTGCGCGAGATCCTGCTGCGCAAGGTGCTGCCGCCGGTCGTGGCGGTGGCGCTGGTCCTGGTGGTCTGGGAGCTGCTGGTCCGCGCCCAGGTCACGGAGACGTACAAGCTGCCGCCGCCGTCCGCGGTGTGGGACAGCGCGCGCGAGATGTGGCTGGCGGGCACGCTGCTGGAGGTCGTCTGGACCAGCGTCTCGCGCGGTCTGCTCGGCTTCCTGCTCGCGGTCGCCATCGGTACGCCGCTGGGGCTGCTGGTCGCCCGGGTGAAGCTGGTCCGGGCCGCGATCGGCCCGATCCTGTCCGGGCTCCAGTCACTGCCCTCGGTGGCGTGGGTGGCCCCGGCGGTGATCTGGCTCGGGCTGAACGACCGGATGATGTTCGCCGTGATCCTGCTGGGCGCGGTGCCCTCGATCGCCAACGGCCTGGTCTCCGGCGTCGACCAGGTGCCGCCGCTGTTCCTCCGGGCGGGCCGCACGCTGGGCGCGACCGGGCTGCGCGGGACCTGGCACATCGTGCTCCCGGCTGCGCTGCCCGGCTATCTGGCGGGCCTCAAGCAGGGCTGGGCGTTCTCCTGGCGCTCGCTGATGGCCGCCGAGATCATCGCCTCGTCGCCCGAACTGGGCCTGGGTCTCGGTCAGTTGCTGGAGAACGGCCGCAGCAACTTCGACATGCCCGGGATCTTCCTCTCGATCCTGCTCATCCTGTTCGTCGGCATCGCCATCGACCTGCTCATCTTCAGTCCGCTGGAGCGGTGGGTGCTGCGCAGCCGCGGTCTCCTCGTCAAGAACTGAGCCCTCCTATGACGCATCCCACTCTCCTCGTCATCGCCCACGGCAGCCGCGACCCGCGGCACGCCGCGACCGTGCACGCGCTCACCGAGCGGGTCCGCGCCGAGCGGCCTGGACTGCGGGTGGAGACGGCGTTCCTGGAGTTCAACGCCCCGTCCGTGCCCCGGGTGCTGGAGCGCCTGGCGGCCCAGGGCGCGGACGAGGTCGTCGCCCTCCCGCTCCTCCTCACCCGGGCGTTCCACGCCAAGACCGACATCCCCTCGGTCCTGCGCGAGGCGCGCGCCCGGCTGCCGAGGCTGCACATCCGGCAGGCCGACGTCCTCGGCCCGTCCCCGCTGCTCAACGCCACCCTGGGGCGGCGGCTGCGGGAGGCCGGGGTCCGTCCCGGCGACCTTCCCCGGACCGGGCTCGTCCTGGCCTCGGCGGGATCCACAGACCCGGAGGCGATCGCAGTGATCGCTGAAATCGCGCGGGAGCTGCGGCACACCGGTTGGTGCGCCGTGCGGCCTGCGTTCGCCTCCGCACTCCTTCCCCGTACCGAGGACGCGGTACGGGCCCTGCGCGCCGAGGGCGTGGACCGGGTGGCGGTGGCCCCGTACGTCATCGCCCCCGGCCGGCTCCCCGACCGCATCGCGGCGGGCGCGGAAGCGGCCGGTGCGGACGTCCTGGCCGATGTGCTGGGCCCGGCCCCGGAGTTGGCGCGGCTGCTGCTGAACCGCTTCGACGAGGCGCGGGTGCCGGTGGGGGCGTCGCTGTCGGCGTGAGGGCCGGGGAGAGCGGGTCGGCTCTCAGCCGATCAGTCCGATCAGCCCGGCGACCGCGCAGACGACGGCCCCGAGGGCCATGGCGTCCGCGCCCACCGACCAGGTGAACCGCCGCTCCACCGGCGCGTAGCGCGGGGCCGCCTTACGGGACCGGGGCGAGCCCGACCGGGCCGGACGTGCTCGGGGCGACTTCGATCGGGCCATGCGGACGTGGGCTTCCATGGCGTCGGCGCAGACGCCGGAGAAGTTGTAGAACAGGTCCCACAGAGACCCGTCCAGCCACCAGAAGTGGACCTCTTCCCCCGCATGGGTCTCCAGGGCGAGCGGCGAGCGGCCCTCCGGGCGGACGAACCGCCTCACGGCGGAGCAGGGCACGACGGTGTGACGCCACACGCTGTGGCGGACGATCTCGCCGGGGCGCAGCACCACCCTGACGAGGGAGAACCGCCAGATGACGGAGGCGGTCACGAGGGCCGAAGCCCCCATCAGGCCCCGCGCGCCGGCGTCCGAGCCGGGGGGCGGGTCCAGGGTGACCGCCAGGGCGAGGACGACGAAGGTCACGGCCGCCACCCGGATGCAGCCGATCCGCGCCCAGCGCGCCAGCTTGATGTGCCCCCGCCGATTCGGGCGGTAGCTCCGCACGCGCTGCACCAGCGGGGTCCCCGGCCCGTACCAGGCCAGCAGCCCCGCGTCCCACAACCCCGCCCCCGTCGCCATGTCGACGATCCTAAGGACGGACCGGCGCGGACCCCCCGGCGGCCCCGGCGGGTCAGTCGTAGGACAGGCCGCCGGAGCGGGCCCGCTTGAGTTCGAAGAAGCCGGGGTGGTTGGCGAGGACCCGGAAGCTGTCGAAGAGTTCGGCCGCCTCCTCGCCGCGCGGGATCGCGTTGAGGACCGGGCCGAACCAGACCGTGCCGTCGACGTGGATCGTCGGCGTTCCCACGTACGCGCCCTGTTCCGGGTCCTTGCCCGCGTCGTGGTGGCGGGCGACCTCGTCGTCGTACGCCGTGGAGTGGGCCGCTTCCGCCAGGGAGGCGGGCAGACCGACTTCGGCCAGGGAGGCGGCGATCACCGCGTCGAAGTCCTCCTCCTTGTGCCGGTGGATGCGGGTGCCGAACGCGGTGTAGAGGTCGCGCAGGACTCCGTCGCCGTGGGCGGCGGCAGCGGCGACGGCCACCCGGACCGGGCCGATCGACTTGTCGACGAGCTCGCGGTACCAGTCGGGCAGGTCGTTGCCCTCGTTGTGCAGGTAGAGGCTCATGGGGCGGAAGCGCAGCTCGATGTCCCGGTGCCGCTCCACCTCCAGCATCCAGCGGGAGGCGATCCAGGCGAACGGGCAGGCGGGGTCGAAGAAGAAGTCGACGGCGGTGCGGGCGGCGGGCCCGGTGGTGGGGTGCTGTGTGCTCATGCGTCTCAGCCTAGGCAGTGAGTGGCGTGGATTCCCGGGCCAATCCGTGGTCGGAGCGGTGGGCCATTGCGTACGTCGTCCGGGGCGCGGAACGGCCGAACAGGCGCCGTTGACGGGCAACGGGCCGCATGTCAGCGTCGGTTCGCGCGGAGCGACCGCGCGGTCCCGCCGACAGGGCGGGCGACCGGGAGGGGAACCATCATGAGAAGACGCGGGTCCACGACGATCGCGGCGTTAGCGCTGGCGCTGTCCGGGGCGATGCTCACCGCCGGGGCCGCCGCACCGGCCCTGGCCTCCGGCGGCGCGCACACCGGCGCACCGTCGGCCGCCGAGGCGTTCCGGCTCCAGGCCGATCCGACGCCCGAGGAGCAGGAGCACCTGCGCGAGATCGCGGGCGCCATCTGGACGCCCCAGCTGGCCGCCGGCTGGAACATGAACGCCGAGGTCGCCGACGTACTCTCGCAGGCCACCGACCAGATCCTGCGGTGCTCCGAGGCGTTCGCGCTGGTGCCCCGGCCGCCGGGCTTCGTCCCGGGCCTCGGCTATCTCGTCCAGTACTGGAAGAACCTGCGCGACTACTTCCTCGTGGTGAAGGACAACCGCACCTACCGCGCCTGCGTGGTCACGACCGCCGCCAACTACCGCTCGATCATCGAGATGGCGTCGGCGGGCATCTGAGTCCGGCATCGGGCGGGCCGCCGTACGGCGGGTAGGTGCGGCGGCCCGTCAGCCGAGGGTCTTGGCGGGCTCCTCCAGCTCCGGGGTGTGGTGGCGGCCGACCGGGATGACCAGCGGGGTGCGGCTGACCGGGTCCGTGGTCACCTGGCAGCGCAGGCCGAAGACGTCCTCGACCGTCTCGGCGGTGATCACGTCGGCGGGCGCGCCCTCGGCGACGATGTCGCCCTTCTTCATCGCGATGACGTGGTCGGCGTACCGGCAGGCCTGGTTGAGGTCGTGCAGGACCATGACGATCGTGCGTCCCTCGCGCCGGTTGAGGTCGACGACGAGGTCCAGGACGTCGATCTGGTGGGCGAGGTCGAGATACGTCGTCGGCTCGTCGAGGAGGAGGACCGGGGTGCCCTGGGCGACGGCCATGGCGATCCAGGCGCGCTGGCGCTGGCCGCCGGAGAGTTCGTCGACGGCGCGGTCGGCGAGGTCGGTCGTGCCGGTCGCGGTGAGCGCGTCGTGCACCGCCTGCTCGTCCGCCTTGGTCCACTGCCGCCACCACGTCTGGTGCGGGGAACGGCCCCGGTTGACCAGGTCGATGACGGTGAGGCCCTCGGGAGCGACCGGCGACTGCGGGAGGATGCCGAGCTGCTGGGCCAGCTCCCGGGTGGGGATGGAGTGCAGGGCCCGTCCGTCCAGGCTGACCGCGCCCTCGCGCGGGGCGAGCAGCCGGGCCAGGGCGCGCAGCAGGGTCGACTTGCCGCAGGCGTTGGCACCGACGATGGCGGTGATCCGGCCCGGCGGCACGGCCAGGTCCAGGCCGCTGACGACGGCTCGGTCGTCGTAGCCCAGGTGCAGGCCCTCGGCCCGCAGATCGGGTTCGGCGGTGGACATCGGTCAGCCTCCTGAGCCCGCGCGGTTGACGCGGATGAGCAGCCAGAGCAGCACCGGGGCGCCGAGCACTCCGGTGACGATCCCGACGGGCAGTTCGGTGCCGGGGATCAGTTCGCGAGCGACGACGTCGGACGCGAGGACGACGAGGGCGCCGGTGAGTCCGGCGGCGAGCGGCGGCGGCCAGGCGGTGCGGCACAGCCGCTGGGCGATCTGCGGGGCGGCGAGCGCCACGAAGGCCACGGGGCCGGCCGCCGCCGTGGCGAAGGCGACCAGACCGACGCCGGTGAGCAGGACGGTGAGCCGGACGGTCTGGACGCGGGTGCCGAGCCCCTTGGCCACGTCGTCGCCGAGTTGCAGCGTCCGCATGAGGCGGCCGATGAGCAGGGCGGCGGGGACCAGGACGACGAGGGCGTACGCGAGGGGCTCGGCCTGTTGCCAGTCGCGGCCGTTGAGGTTGCCGACGAGCCAGCCGAGGGCGGCCTGGGCCTGGAAGCGGCCGCCCCGGGCGAGCAGATAGTCGGTGGCGCTGAGGCAGATCCAGGAGACGCCGATGCCGACGAGGATGATGCGGTAGCCGGTGGTGCCGCGCCGCCAGGCGAGCCCGTAGACGATCAGGGCGCTGGCGAGGGCGCCGAAGAGGCCGAGCGCCTGGGTGCCGAGGCCGAAGTCCCAGCCGAGCACGATGCCCGCGACGACGGCCGTTCCGGCGCCCTGGGTGAGGCCGATCATGTCGGGGCTGGCCAGGGGGTTGCGGGTCATCGTCTGGAGGAGCGCGCCGGACATGCCGAACGCGATGCCCGCCAGCAGGCCCGTCATGGCGCGGGGCAGCCGCAGTTCCTGGACGACGAGGAGGGTGCCCGCATCCCCGGAGCCGGTCAGCGCCCGGGCGACGTCGGCGAGCGGGATCCCGTACTCGCCGATGGAGACGTGCCAGCACAGCGCCGCGAACACGGCGACGGCGAGCCCGGCGCTGACGGCGAGCTGACGGGGGCGCAGGGTGCCCGAGAGCGGCGGGAAGGCGAGCCGGAAGGGGCGGGCGGCGGCCTTGGTCTTCCCGGTGACGGTGCTGGTGGTCACGGAGTCGGTCGTCATGGTCAGATCTCCGCGAGGCGACGTCGGCGGACCAGGGCGATGAAGAACGGTCCGCCGATGAAGGCGACGATGATCCCGGCCTGCACTTCGACGGGCCGGGCGATCACCCGGCCGAGGATGTCCGCGCCGAGCAGCAGCCCCGCGGCGAGCGCGGCCGACAGCGGCAGCAGCCAGCGGTGGTCGGGGCCGAGTCCGGCGTACTGGGCGAGGACCCGGGCGACGTGCGGGACGACCAGGCCGATGAAGACGACGGGCCCGATCACCGCGACGGCCGCCCCGGTGAGGAGCGTGACGGCGACGACGCCCTGGAGGCGGACGAGGCCGAGCTTGCGGCCGAGGGACGCGGCCACGTCGTCGCCGAGGGCGAGGCTGTTGAGGGCGGGGGCGCTCGCCAGCGCGAGGAGGGCGCCGAGCCCGAGGAAGGGCAGGATCCGCAGCACGGTGGAGGCGTCCTGGTCGGCGAGCGAGCCGGCCGACCAGAACCGGAAGCGGTCCAGCGCGGCCGGGTCGGTGAGGACGACGGCGCTGGTCAGCGAGGACAGGACGGCGGTGACGGCGACTCCGGCGAGGGCCAGCTTCACCGGGGTCGACCCCGAACGCCCCATCCGGCCCAGCAGATAGACGACGACGCCGGCCGCCATCGCCCCGGCGAACGCGAACCAGATGTAGCCGAGCAGCGAGCCGATCCCGGCGACCCCGGCGGCGATGACGATGGCGAACGCGGCCCCGGCGGTGACGCCGAGGATGCCGGGGTCGGCCAGCGGGTTACGGGTCAGCGCCTGCATCACACAGCCGGAGAGGCCGAGCGCCGCTCCGGCGGCCAGGCCCAGCGCCGTACGCGGGATGCGCACGGACCAGATGACGTCCTCGACGCGGGGGCCGGTCGGCTGCCCCGTCAGGGCCCTGATCACCTCGCCGGGCGGGATGCTGAGCGCCCCGAGGCCGATCGAGAGCAGACAGAGCACGGCCAGCAGCGCGGCGAGCCCGGCCACGAGCAGAGCGGGGCGCCATCGGGCGGGGCGGGTCACGGGGCTGGCTCCACGGTCCGGTTCCTCACGGGAGGGGTGGGCGGGCCGCCCCGTCGGTGCGGGGCGGCCCGGAAGGGAGGAGGGGGCGTCAGGACGCGGGGTGGACGACCTTCGTGTCCGTCTTGCCGTCGACGGCGGCGGCCAGCATCGGGACCAGGCGGTCGACGGTGTACGGGAGGCTCAGCGGGCTCACGAAGGAGACGGCGCTGCCGAAGTGGCTGCTCTCCTTCACCATGACCTCGCGGCCCTCCTTGACGACGTCGAGCTTGCCGTACAGCGGGTCGGCGTGGAGCTTCTTGGTGTCCTTCGCCGGGTCGGTGACGATCCAGACGACGGCGTCGGTGTCGAGGAGGTCGGTGCGCTCCTTGCTGATGTTCGCGCCGAACGCGTCGCCGACGACCGTGCTCAGGCCGGCGGGGAGCTGGAAGCCGAGGCCGTTGAGGAGCCGGGAGCGGTTGTCCTGGGGGCCGTAGACATACATGCCCTCGTACGGGGTGGCCACGACGGCGCTCCTGCCCTTGAACTCGGGGTGCGCGGCGGCGGCGTCGGTGATGTGCTTCTCGGTCTTCGCGACCAGGGCCTTCGCCTCGTCGCTCCTGCCGAGGGCCTTGCCGACCTGCTCGGTCTGGTCCTGCCAGGAGATGGACCAGTCCGGGCCGTCCTTGGGCTGGGCGACGACCGGGGCGATCTTGGAGAGGGTGCGGTACTGGTCCTTGGTGAGGCCCGAGTAGAGCGCGAGGATCAGGTCGGGGCGCAGGGAGGCGATCTTCTCGACCTGCGGGCCGGTGCCGTCGTCGTGCAGGACGGTGGGCCGCGCCTTGTCGCCGAGCGCCTTCTCGGCCCAGGGGCCGATCGCGCCCTTGAACTCGCCGAGCCACTCGGTGGTGCCGACCGGGACCTTGCCGAGGGCGAGCACGGCGTCCTGGTCGGAGAGGCCGACGGTGACGATGCGCTGCGGCTCGGACTTCAGGGTGGTCTCGCCGTACTTGTGGTCGAGGGTGACCGGGTAGGCGCCCTTCGGCGCGCTGTCGGCGGGCGGCGCGGCGGCGTCGTCGCTCTCGTCGGGTCCGCAGGCCGCGGCTCCGAACAGCAGCAGGGCGGACGCGGCCACGGCGGTCAGCCGGGTGCGCTGGATCATGCGGAACATGACGGTTTCCTTCGGGAGGGTGGCGTACGCCGGGGACGGGGGCGGAGGTGCCGTGGGGGTGCGTGGGGTCAGGGGTGCGGTGCGGTGGTGGCCCGGCTGCCGGACCAGGCGCGCCAGAGGGCGGCGTACGGGCCGTCCGCGTCGCGCAGTTCGTCGTGCGGGCCGCTCTCGACGACGCGGCCGGCCTCCAGTACGACGACCCGGTCGGCGGCGACGGCCTGGGTGAGGCGGTGGGCGACGACCAGGGCGGTGCGGCCGGCGAGGGCGGCCTCGGCGGAGCGTTCCAGGACCCGGGCGCCCGCGCTGCCCGCCTCGGCGGTGGCCTCGTCGAGGACGGCGAGGGCGGGGTCGGCCAGGACGAGCCGGGCGAGGGCCAGT
Organism: Streptomyces sp. PTY087I2; assembly: GCF_001687325.1. Classification (GTDB taxonomy): domain Bacteria; phylum Actinomycetota; class Actinomycetes; order Streptomycetales; family Streptomycetaceae; genus Streptomyces. Next base: position 177,080 of record NZ_LZRD01000003.1, read on the forward strand.
TGCTGGGCGCGGGCCGGGTCGAGGCGGTGGCCGCCTTCCCCCACGACGGTGGCGAGCCCGTCGGGCAGCGCCTCGGCCCAGTCCAGGGCGTGCACGGCGGACAGGGCGTCACGCAGGTCGGCGTCGGTGGCGTCGGGGCGGGCGAGCCGGAGGTCGTCGGCGAGGGTGCCGGTGAACACATGGACCTCCTGGGTGACCAGGACGACCGGGTGCTCCCCCGCGCCCGCCGGTGCGGTGACCGTGCCCGCGGTGGGCTGCTGGACGCCCGCGACGATCCGGGCGAGGGTCGACTTCCCGGCCCCGCTGGTCCCGACGAGCGCGACGTGTTCGCCGGGCTCCAGGGTGAGGGAGACGTCGTGCAGCACGGGGCGGCCGGGCCCGTAGGCGTGGCTGACGGCGTGGACGGTGACGGCGGCTTGCGAAGAAGCGATGCGCTGACGCGGTACGGAGGCGGGCGCGGTCTTTCCGGCGGGCGCGGCCTTCCCGGCGGCCGGCTGCGACGGCCGCTCCGGCTGCTCCGCCAGGTCGGTCACGCCGACCAGCCGGGCCAGTCCGGCCGCCGCCGACTGGGCGTCGTCGAGCAGCACCAGGGCGGCGTTGACGGGTCCGAAGAGGCTGTGGAAGTAGAGAGCGGCGGCGGTGGCCGTACCGATCGACACCGCGCCGTCGCGGACCAGCCAGAATCCGGCGATGAGGACGGCGGCCAGGCCGATGTACTCGGCGATGTGCAGCCGCCCGTAGAAGCCGAGGACCAGGTTGACGCTGCGCATGGTGAGGTCGACGGCCTTGCGCGAGCGTCCGGCGCTGCGCTCGGTGTGCTGCTCCTCCAGCCGGTGTCCGCGTACGGTCACGGCCCCGCCGATGGTCTCCAGGAGCTGTTGCTGCTGGGCCCCGTTGGCGACCCGCTGGTCGGCGTACAGGGTGAGGGCGCGGCGTACGTACCAGCGGGCGGTGAGCAGTTGGACGGGGACGGCGAGGAGCGCGGCGAGCAGGAACCGTACGTCGAGCAGGGCCAGCGCGCCGAGGGTGAGGAGGATCGCGAGGACGGAGCGGGCCATCTCGGGCAGCGCGGAGCGGACGGCCTCGGCGACCCGGGCGACATCGCCGGTGACGCGGGCGGTGAGGTCTCCGGCCCCGGCGCGTTCCAGCCGGTCGGCGGGGAGGTTCAGGGCGCGTTCGACGAACCGCTCGCGCAGCCGGGCCAGTACGGTCTCGCCGAGCCGGGCGATCCGGGTCAGCCCGAGCGTCGTGGTGAGGCCCTGGACGACGGCGACCGCGACGAGGAGGACGACCGGGAGGGTCAGGTCCCCGGCGGGGCGGCCGTCGGCGACGATGTCGACGATCCGGCCCAGCAGCGGCTGGACGAGGAGGCCGACGGCGGTGGCCGCGACCAGGACGCCGATGCCGGTCAGGGCGAGGCCCCGGTCGGGGCGGATCAGGGTGCGCAGGGCGGCCCGGGTGCGGGCGGGGGTGGCGACGGGGAGCAGTTCGGCGCTGTCGTCGGCCGTGGGCGAGGAGGGCGAGGGGCTGGTCATGTGAGCACCGCCGTGCGGTAGACGGGATGGTCGCGTACGAGGTCCTCGTGCGGGGCCTCGGCGGTGATCGTGCCGCCGTCGACGAGGACGACGCGGTCGGTGGCGGCGAGCAGAGCGGGGCTGCTGGTGACCAGGACGGTGGTGCGGCCGGTGCGGGCGGCCCGGATACCGGCGGCGATCCGGGCCTCGGTCGCGGCGTCGACCGCGGTGGTCGGGTCGTGGACGACGAGGACGCCGCGGTCGGCGGCGAGGGCGCGGGCCAGGGCGACGCGCTGGCGCTGGCCGCCGGAGAGCGAGCTGCCGCGCTCGCCGATGCGGCCGCCGGTGCCGCCGGGCAGCGCGGAGGCCACCTCGTCGACGGCGGCGGCGTCCATCGCGGCGCGCGGGTCGGCCCCGGCGGGGGCGGCGGCGGTGACGTTCTCCAGGAGGGTGCCGTCGAAGAGCTGGGCGTCGTGCTCGGCGACGAGCAGCGCGGAGCGCAGGGCGGCGGGGGCCAGTTCGGTGAGGGGGACGCCGTCGAGTTCGACGCTTCCCCGCTCCGGGTCGCAGCGGCGGGCCAGGCAGTGCAGCAGGGTGGCGGCGTCGGCCGGGTCGGTGACGACGACGCCGAGGTGTTCGCCGGGGCGGACGGTCAGGTCGAGGGCGTCGAGTCCGGCGTGGCCGAGGCCGTTCAGGCGCAGTTCGCCGCAGGCGTCGGCGGTTGGTTCGGCGGTGCCGCCAGTGGTCTCGCCCGGGGCGGCCAGTACGTCGGCGATGCGGGCGGCGGAGGCGCGGCCCTTGGCCAGTTCGGCGCCGACCCAGGCCAGCACGCTGATCGGGCCCGGCAGGAAGAGCGCGAGGCCGACGGCGGAGACGAGGGCGCCGAGGCCGATGGAGCCGCTGAGGACCAGGCGGCCGCCGACGAGGGCGACGAGCGCGATGAACGAGCCGGTCAGCGTGAGCATCAGGCCGGTCTGGAGGGCGGCGGCGCGGGCGGCGCGCACATTGGCCTCGCGGGAGGCCTGGCTGGTGGCGCGGTAGCGGTCGACGGCGGCGCGCTCGGCCCGCAGCCCCTTGAGGACGCGGACCCCGGCGACCAAGTCGGCGGCCACCCCGGAGGCATGCGCGGCCTGTTCCTGTTCGGCCTCGCTGCGGTGTTCCAGGGGGCGGGCCAGGAAGTGGCCGAGCGCCATCAGGACCGGGGCGCCGACCAGGACGAGGAGCCCGAGGGGCAGGGAGGCGCGGAGCAGGAGCACCGCGCCCGCGACGACTCCGACGACGGCGGCGATGCCGAGGGTCAGGGCCATGTTGACGGCTCCGACCCGGCGGGCGTCCTCGGTGGCCACGTTCACCAGCGCGCCGGGCGGCCGGCCGGCCTCCGCGCCGCCGTGCGGGGCGAGGACCCGGCGTACGACGTCGAGGCGCAGCTGGTGGGCGGCCTGTTCGGCGGCGCGTTCACCGGCGCGGGCACCGAAGCGGAAGCCGAAGGAGAGCAGGGTGTAGACGACGGCGAGGACCACCAGCCAGATCGCCAGCGCTCCCCCGTCGGGGCGTACCACGGCACGGTCGACGATCAGCCCGATGAGGACGGGGACGAGCGCCTCGCCGATCTGATGGCAGGCGCCCAGGACGGATCCCACGGCGACGTCCCGACGCTGTCCCGCGACAGCCCGGCGTATGACGCCGCGCCCGGCGCTGTCAGCCCCCACTCTTCTGCTCCTCAGCATGTCCACAAACCGCGGAGGGGGGATTTCCGGCCACCTACCTCCAGCCAAACGAAGGCAAGGCTAACTTGCTCGCCCCGCGGTGTGGACCCCCGGGGCGGCGGGCGACGGTTCAGTCGCGGGTCAGCTCCACGAGTTTCACCACGGTGTTCCAGTTACGGCTGGTGGCGACGAGGCCTTTGACATGGCGGGGGCGGCTCAGCTCGACGGCCAGCTTGGAGCGGCCGAGGCCGTCGGGGGCGTACAGATACACACAGCGGTCGCCGAGCCGGAACTCCTCCGGCAGGAAGGCCTCCGCGTCCAGGTCCGCGAAGCGGCTCGCGTCCAGGGGCCGGTCGACGTAGGTGACGTGGAGCTGCTTGCCCTCCAGCTCGGCGGCGGGGAAGGGGCAGGCGTCGGCGACGGCCGCGAGATACGCGGCATCGCGGACGAGGCAGTCGACGGTGAACCCGAACCGCTCGTGCAGGGCCTGCTCCAGGGCTGCGGCGAGGGCCTGCTCGTCCTCGCTGTCGCTGCGGAAGACGGCGTTGCCGCTCTGGAGATGGGTGGCGATGCCGGTGTGGCCCAGTTCGGCGAGCACCTCGCGCAGTTCGGGCATCGGAACCCTCTTGGTACCGCCCACGTTGATCCCGCGCAGCAGCGCGGCGTACGTCGTCATGGCCACCCAGCCTAGGGGGTGTCTTGTCGATCAGGCCGGATCAGGGAGCGGGGTCTGGTGCCGTGCATCGCAAGGCGGAGGAGGGAGTCATGGCGGAGCCATGGCGAGTGACGACAACGCGGCGAGGTGCGGTGCCAGGGCACGCGAGCCCGGCATGATCGGCAAGACACCCCCTAGAACCGTTCCCCGGACACGCCGCAGCCGCCGCGCCCCGTGGGGGAGAGCGCGGCGGCTGCTGTGCGGGTGGTGGCCGGGCGGCGGGGTGTGGGACCACCGCCGCCCGGCGCCCGGCCGGAACCGGGGTGGTTACTCGACGACCTTGAGGAGCAGGTTCGCCGTGCCCTCGGTGGCGTTGCTGATGGCGTCCGGGGTGGCTCCCTCGGTGAGCGCCGTGGCGACGTCCTCCGGGGTGGCGTCCTGGTGGCCCGCCAGGTAGACGGCGGCCGCGCCGACGACGTGCGGGGTGGCCATGGACGTACCGGAGATGGTGTTGGTGCCGGTGTCGCTGTCGTTCCAGGTGGACGTGATGTCCGAGCCCGGGGCGTAGATGTCCACGATCGAGCCGTAGTTGGAGAACGAGGACTGCTCGTCGTCCTCCGTGGACGAGGCGACGGTGATCGCCTCGGGGACCCGGGCGGGCGAGCCCTGGCCGGCGTCGCTGGACTCGTTGCCGGCGGCCACGCCGAAGGTGATGCCCGCGGCGATGGCCTTCTGGACCGCCTCGTCGAGGGCCGGGTCGGCCCCGCCGCCGAGGCTCATGTTGGCGACGGACGGGCCCTTGGCGTTGGCGGCGACCCAGTCGATGCCGGCGATGACCTGCTCGGTGGTGCCCGAGCCGTTGTCGTCCAGGACGCGGACGGCCACGATGTTCGCCTTCTTGGCGACGCCGTGCGCGGCCCCGGCTATGGTGCCCGCCACGTGGGTGCCGTGCCCGTTGCCGTCGTCGGCGTCGTCGTCGTTGTCGACGGCGTCGAAGCCGGAGGTGGCGCGGCCCTCGAAGTCCTCGTGGGTGACGCGGACACCGGTGTCGATGACGTACGCGGTGACGCCCTCGCCGCCGGCGTCCGGGTAGGTGTAGGCGTTGTCGCCCGCGGTCTCGGTCTGGTCGATCCGGTCCAGACCCCACGACGGCGGGTTCTCCTGGGTGGCGTCGATGCTGAACTTCTTGTTCTGCACCACCTTGGCGACGGCCGGGTCGGCGGCGAGGCGCTTGGCCTCGGTCTCCGAAAGGCCGCTGGCGGAGAAGCCGTTGATGCTGGAGGAGTAGTCGCGCTTGAGCTTGCCGCCGTACTCCTTGGCGAGCGCGGACTTGTCGGCCTTCTTCTCGTCCAGCAGGACGATGTAGCTGCCGGACACCGCGGTCGCGGCGTCCGTGCCGTAGACCGTGCCCATGGGGGCCGGCGAGGCTCCCGCGAACGAGGTTCCGAGAAGGGTGACTCCGGCGGCGGCCGCCACGGCGGTGATCGCGGCGGTGAGCTTGATGCGACGGGTGCGCTGGTGCTTGGCCATGAAGAGGGTTCTCCTCGTCATTCTTTGTGGGGGGATTGGCCCTCGGCCGGAAGATCTCCGGGGGCTGGCTCGAAACCCTGACCGATTGACGAGCACAGATCAAGGCCTTCATGGAGGTGTGACTTGCTCAACAAGGTTTCGTAATAAGAAATCGGCCATGGCTGGTCACCACGGCCGTGGAGACCGGTCGGGCGGTTACCTCGCCCGGATCGGCGGGTCCGCGGCCACCCCGACAAGATCGCTCCGAGCCGTATACCGCCTGCTCAGAGCGGCACTTGAAGCGCCGGGCGCTCCCCGCCCGGCCGGCGCCCGCACCCCTCCCGAGCCCTCTGGGGCGGGAGTGACCATGCGTGAAGACATGTGAAGACCCGTGAAGGTGTGCGCAAGAGGGGTGAACGGCCGGTCCCGGGTGTGAAATCGCGAGGGCGTGCGTGCAGATGCGCCGACCGGACCCGTCGCGATATCGGCTTCACAGAGCCGAAACAGAAGCGTCCCGCCCCGAGTTGCCGCAGGTGGCGGCGGTCGGGACGGGACGCAGAACGTCCGGATAGCAGTCAGACGGATCCGCTCAGCGCGACAGCGCAGGCTCGCGGCGTCCGCCTCCTCCATCGGCAGATGCCGGGCCACTCCCGGCGACTGGAGCATGTCCGCGTCGCTTGAGGACGGCGAGCTGCGGCACCCAGGTGCGTACGTCCACATTGCCCGGTACGTCACCGAGTTCGGCGGGGTCGACGTGCGCGCCGATCCGGAGCACCACATACCGGCCTGGCAGGTCACCGAAGGCCTCGACGCATTCGCGGTAGAAGGCGGGCTGCTCGGTGAACGAGGAGCCGAGCGAGACCAGCAGCACCTTCTCGGCGTCGGCGGGCCGCTGCCACTCCCCCTGGTCGGCGCGGTCGCCCCGGCAGGCGCCGACGAAGGTGTACATCTCGCGGTTCACCCGGTCCACGTTCGGCTGGAGCGCCTCGGGGATCAGGACGAGGCCGCGGCGCGGGCGGGCCACGAAGTCGTCGCTGGAGACATGGCCGAGGCCGTTCTCGGTGAGCCAGTCCGCGAAGCGCGCGTAGTACGCCTTGCCGCGCTCGGTCTGTTTCAACTCGGCGGTCATGGGCTCGCCGCGGCCCTCGTCACGCGGGGATTCCGGCATGCCGCCCACCGCAAACGAGACGAGACGTGTCGTAAAACATCTTTCGATGCCGGAATCAGCGTTGGTAGCGGGCCAGCACCCGATTCCCGTCCTCCACCAGCCTCTTGCTCAGCTCCTCGGTGTCGATCGCGCCACTGTAGAACTCCTGGTACGCGGGGGTCGCCACCTTGTCCTTCCACTCGGGATAGCCGCGCACCGACTGGGCGGGCGCAGGACGCAAGCCCTCGGCGAGCGCGGTGCCGACGGCCCAGCCGTGCTCGGCCGCACGCAGCGACGGATCGGCCAGCGCCTCGGTCCCGGTGGGCAGCATCCAGTCGCCCCGGGCGAGGCGCACCATGTTGGCGGGGCGCAGCAGGAAATCGATGAACGCGACGGCCTCCTTCTTGTGCGGGCTGTCCTCCGCGACCGACAGCGTCTGCGGGCTGACGCCCTGGACCGCGCCGCCCGCGCCCGCGGGCATCGGCAGGACCGTCCAGTCGAACCCCTCGGGGGCCTGCTGGATGATCTGCTGGCGGTAGGAGAAGCCGAGCGGCAGCATCGCGTACCGGCCGCCGAAGAACCCGGGCAGCGCGTCCGAGCCGCCCATGCCCAGCGCGCTGCGGGCCGCGCTGTTGTCGGTGTTGACCTGGTCGTGGATGGTGCCGGTGACCACGCCGTCGCCCGGTTCGAACCGCAGGACCGCCTTGCCGTCGCCGTCGCGGTGGAAGAGCTGCCCGCCGCCGGACAGGCCCAGGTTGAGGGTGACGGAGACGGGCTCCTTGAGCGGCCAGGCGATCCCGTACCGCCCCTGGCCCGTCAGCTCTTTCGTCACCTGCCGGAACTCCTCCCAGCTCCAGGGGCGCTCCGGGGTCGGGATGCGTACGCCCGAGGCCTTCAGCAGCTTGGTGTTGGCGATGAGGACCCGGGGCTCCTGGAGGAAGGGCACCCCGTGGACGCCCTCGCCGAACGTGGTGGTGCGCCAGGACTGTTCGGGGATGCCGGCCTTGAGCCGGGCGGGCAGGAGGGGGCGAAGGTCGGCGAGGTAGCCGCCGTAGGCGAAGTCGGCCAGGTCGTCGGAGGCGTCGTGGATGATGTCGGGGGCCTCGCCGCCCTCGAAGGAGGTGAGGAGCTGGTCGTGGACGCTGTCCCAGCTGCCCTGGACGTACTCCACCCGGACGTCGGGGTGGGCGGCGTTCCACTCCTTCACCAGCTGCTTGTTGGCGTCGACGGACTCCTTCTGCCAGGCCAGCGACTGGAAGCGGAGCCGGATCGTCCCGTCCGCGTCCCGCCCGTCGTCACCGCCGCCGGAACAGCCGGCGAGCAGCAGGGCCAGTACGGCGACGGCGGTGGCCGCCCGCCGGACCGCGGCGCGCATCAGTGCTTCACCGCCCCGGCCGTCATCCCGCCGGTGATCCGCCGCTGGATGAAGGCGAAGAGCACCAGGGAGGGGAGGGTGGCGAGGAACGCGGCGGCGGCGAGCGGCCCGAGGTCGGCCACGCCCTCCGCGCCGAGGAAGTGGGTGAGGACGACCGGCAAGGTCTGTTTCTCCGGGGTCTTGAGCAGGACGAGCGCGAAGAAGAACTCGTTCCATGCGGTGATGAACGCGAACAGCGCGGTGGCGACGATGCCGGGGGCGAGCAGCGGGGCGACGACCGAGACGAGGGTACGGACGCGGCCCGCGCCGTCCACGGCGGCGGCCTCCTCCAGCTCGGTGGGCACGGCGCGTACGTATCCGGCGAGCATCCACAGCGCGAAGGGCAGCGACCAGACGACGTAGACGAGGATCAGGCCCCACAGGGTGTTGATCAGATGCAGGTTCTTCAGGATCAGGAAGAGCGGAATGATCACCAGGACGAAGGGGAACGCCTGGCTGACCACGACCCAGCCGGTCGCCGCGGTGGCGAGGCGGCCCCGGTGGCGGGCCATCACATAGGCCATCGGGGTGGCGATCACGACGGCGATCAGGGCGGCGGAGACGGCGGCGACCAGCGAGTTGCCCGCGGCCTGGAGCAGCGGCTGCTCGTCGAAGGCCTGCCGGAAGTTGTCCAGGGTGGGGTTCTCGGGGATCCAGGTGGGGTGCAGCGAGCCCAGTTCGCGGGCGGGTTTGAAGGCGGTCGAGATCAGCCACACGAACGGGAACGCGAGGAAGACCAGGTACGCCAGGAGGGCCAGGTACTGCCCGGTGCGCGCGGCCCGGCCGGTACGCAGCCCGGTGGACTCACGGTCGGGCGCTCCGCGTGTCAGCAGCCCACGCCCGATCGGTCCTCGCCTCACCGGTCCTCGCCTCATCGGTCCTCGCCTCCCCTGAGCCGGCCGACGAGATAGAGGGCGAGGAGCACGGAGATCACCGCGACCATCATACAGCCCATCGCCGCGGCGTAGCCGAACTGCCCGTAGCGGAAGGCCTCCTCGTAGGCGAAGAGCATCGGCAGCCGGGTCCGGCCGCCGGGTCCGCCGCTGGTCAGGACGTAGACCAGGGCGAAGGAGTTGAAATTCCAGATCAGGTTGAGCGCGGAGATCGCGAGCGCGATGGGCTTGATCGCGGGCCAGGTGACCGTACGGAACCGGCGCCAGGCGCCCGCGCCGTCCAGGGCGGCCGCCTCGTGGAGTTCGCGCGGGGTGTTCTGGAGTCCGGCGAGCAGGGCCACCGTGGTTTGCGGCATGCCCGCCCAGATGCCGACGAGGATGACGGCGGGCAGCGCGGTGGCGAGGCCGGTCAGCCAGTCCCGCCCGTCGCCGAGCCCAAAGTCCCGGATGGTCTCGTTGAGGATGCCCGCGTCCGGGTTGTAGACGAGCCGCCACATGATGCCGACGACGACCTCGGGCATCGCCCAGGGGACGATCGCCAGGGCCCTGGCTGCCCAGCGCAGCCGCAGGTTCTGGTTGAGCAGCAGGGCGAGGCCGAGGGCCAGGAGGAACTGCGGGACGGTGACGCCGACGGCCCAGACCAGACCGATCCGGAACGAGTCCCAGAACAGGGTGTCGTGCAGCAGGTCCTGGAAGTTGAGGGTGCCGATCCACTGGGTGGAGCGGGTCCGACCGGACTGGGCGTCGGTGAAGGCGAGCGCGATGCCGTAGAGGAGCGGTCCGACGCTGAGGATCAGGATCGGGATGAGCGCGGGCAGCACCAGGAACCAGGCGGCCCGGTCCCCGAACGCCTTGCCCCGGGGCGGACCCGGTGGCCCCGGCCGCCAGGACCTCCGTGGCCGCCCGCCCTGTCCGTCCCTGCCGCCGCGCCCGCCGTGCGGGCCGTCCGGTCCGGTCCGCTTCGTCGCGGTCACCGATGTCACGGAGAAGCCCCCTCCCTCCCGTATCCGCCTGACGCACCTGAGGTGGACTTCATCCCGTTCCGGCTGCCCGGAAGGCCTCCGACATCGTGCTGACGGTCCGTCGGTTCGTCAAGGTGGCCTGCACGGATGCGAAAATCGCACCCATGGACGAGATGCGTGCGCGCGAGGTACTGACGGCCACCGGGTTCTCCGGTGCGGCGAAGCTGCTCGCGCTGGGCGAGAACGCGGTGTTCGCCGCCGGCGACCTGGTGATCAAGGTCGGCCGGGACGCCACCGGCCACCCCGAGCTGCGCGCGCGGGCGGAGCGGGAGGTGGCGCTCGCCGACTGGCTCGCCGCGTCCGGTGTCCCGGCCGTCCGCGCGGCGGAGAGCGGGGCCCGCCTGGTCGAGGGCCACCCGGTGACGCTGTGGCACCGGCTCCCCGACCCCGTACGCCCCGCCGAACCGCGCGACCTGGCGCCGCCGCTCTCCGTGGTGCACGCGCTGCCCGCCCCGGCGGACTTCACGCTCCCGCGCCGTGAACTGCTCGGCGGGGTCGAGCGCTGGCTGACCCTCGCGGGCGACGCGATCGACCCGGCGGACGCCGACTACCTCCGCGAGCGCCGCGACGGCTTCGCGGCCGCGGCCGCCGCCCTGGTCCCCCACCTCCCGCCGGGTCCGATCCACGGCGACGCGCTCCCGCGCAACGTCCATGTCGGCCCGGACGGCCCGGTCCTGGTCGACCTGGAGACGTTCTCCGCCGATCTGCGGGAACACGATCTGGTGGTCCTCGCCCTCTCCCGCGACCGCTACGGCCTCGACCCCGCGGCCTACGACGCCTTCACCGCCGCGTACGGCTGGGACGTCCGGGAGTGGGAGGGCTGCGCGGTCCTGCGCGGCGCCCGCGAGACGGCCAGCTGTGCCTGGGTCGCGCAGCACGCCCCGGTCAACCCGAAGGCGCTCGCCGAGTTCCGCCGCCGGGTGGCGTCACTGCGCGAGGGCGATCCCGAGGTGCGCTGGTACCCGTTCTGAACGGGCCGGGGTACGGGTTCCGGGCTGTCCGGTCACACTCCGAGCGGCCCCGTCGTCGGTCCGCTGGCGGCGCGTATGCTTCGGCCCGGCCACCCCACACCCTTCGAAGGGAACACCCATGCCCCCAGCCCGTTCGACCGCAGTGACGTGGAGCCTCTCGGCCGTGGCCGCAGGCGTGCTGCTCGTCGGCTGTTCGGGGTCGGTCAGCATCGGGAACTCGGAGCCGAAGCTGTCCTCCGACAAGCTCGCCACGACCGTCTCCGAAAAGCTCGCGGCCACCACGAACCAGCCCAAGCCGGACATCACCTGTCCCGAGGACCTCGCCGGGAAGGTCGGCACCTCCACCCGCTGCACGCTCACGGCGAAGGACGGCAGCACACTGGGCGTCTCGGTCAAGGTGACCTCGGTCGACGGAGACAAGATCAACTTCGACATCAAGGCCGACGACACGCCCACCCCCGCCCCGAACTGACGCCGGAATCGGTCGGCGCGCCCGGGGAACGAGCGGCCGGTCCGGCTCAGCGGCGGTCCGGCTCGGCGGCGGTCCGGCTCAGCCGCTGCGCGGGATCAGCGGCCAGGCCGGCTCGACGACGGCCGCCGGGTCGGTCGTGCGCCGCAGATACGCCTGGAGCGAGGCCGACTGCTCGGCGGCCGCCCGCACCTGAAGGGCGTGCAGTTCGTCGGGCGGCAGGGTGGCCACGGGCCGGTGGCGCTCGCCCATCCGGCGCACCACGCGCACCGCGGCCACCGCGTCGGCGCTCGCGTCGTGGGCCCCGTCGAGCGTGACCCCGTAGTGGTCGCACAGCGCCTGGAGGGCCCGCTTGCCCCTGCGGTACTTGTCGACGTGCTTGTCGATCACCAGCGGGTCGATGACGGGTGACGGCGCGCCGCCGACGCGCTCCTCAACCGACGGCAGTCCGTACCTGCGGCATTCGCGGTCCAGCAGGGAGAGGTCGTAGCGGGCGTTCATCACCACCAGCGGGACGTCCGAGCGCAGCACTTCGGCGACCGCGCGGGCGATCTCCTCGACCGCGGAGGCGGCCCGCGCCCCGTGCTTGCGGGCGTGGTCGGTGCCGATGCCGTGGATCGCGGAGGCCTGCTCCGGTATCACCACGCCCGGATCGAGCAGCCAGGTCCGCTGCTCGGCGACCGTGCCGTCCGGGTCCAGCCGGACGAGTGCGGCGGTGACGATCCGGTCGCTCTCGACGTCGGTCCCCGTCGTCTCCAGGTCGAAGCCGACCAGTGTGCCCCGGTGCCAGCTCATCCCGATACCTCCTTCGTGGTGCTCCCCCGTGGTGCTCCCCCCGAGTGATGACCACCTTCGCACGGCCCACTGACAACACCCGGTGGAGGGTCAGGAGGGTCAGGAGACCGGCCGGGAGTCCGTCCAGACCGATTCGAACTCCTCGCGGTACGTCTCGAAGAGCCCGTGCTCGTGGTTCTGGTCCTCCCGCACCACCGTGCGCCTGCCCCCGCCGCGCAGCACCAGCACCGGCGCCTCCATGCCCCGGGCCCGCCGCAGATAAGGCTGGACGACGCCCACCGCATCCGGGCCGTCGCCGTCCACCAGGTAGGCGGTGAAGCGCGGGGTCTCGTCGAAGACCTGGATCTGGAACGCGCCGGGGTCGCGGAGCTTGGAGCGGACGCGGCGCATGTGCAGGATGTTCATCTCCACCGAGCGGCTCAGCTCGCCCTTCTTGAGGCCGAGTTCCCGCTCCCGGCGGCGGACCGCGCTGCTGGCCGGGTTGATGAACAGCAGCCGCACCCGGCAGCCCGACTCCGCGAGCCGGACGAGCCGGCGGCCGGAGAAGTTCTGCACGAGCAGGTTGAGGCCTATCCCGATGGCGTCGAGCCGCCGCGCCCCGCCGAACAGGTCCTCGGCGGGCAGCTGGCGCTGGAGCCGGACCCGGTCGGGGTGGACGGAGACCACGTCCGCGTACCGGTCGCCGACCAGCTCCTCCACCGCGTCCACCGGCAGCCGGTCGGCCGAGGGCACCCCGGCCCCGCTACCGAGGATGTCCAGGAGGCGGGCGGAGGCCCGTTCCGCCTGGGCGAGGACCGCCTCGTTCAGCGCGCGGTTGCGGGAGACGACGTTGCGCGCGACCTCCAGTTCGTCCAGGGCCAGCTCGACATCGCGCCGGTCGTCGAAGTACGGCTCGAAGCACGGCCAGTGCTGGACCATCAGCTCGCGCAGCTGCGGCAGTGTCAGGAAGCTGAGGACGTTGTCGTCGGCCGGGTCGAGCAGATAGCCCTTGCGGCGCGAGACCTCGCGTACGGCGACGGCGCGCTGCACCCACTCCTGCCCGGCCGGTCCGGCCGCGGCCACCACCCACTCCTCGCCGTGCACCGGCTCGTAGATCGGCCGGAGCACCGCGGCGACGACGGCCCGTAGGCGTTGTTCGACCAGATTCAGCCAGATATAGGCCCGCCCGGCGCGCTGGGCGCGGGTGCGCACCTCGCCCCAGGCCTCCGATCCCCAGTCCAGCTCGGCGCCTATCTCCATGGGCTGCGCGAGGGACACCGCCCCGGGCGGGGCATCGGTCGATTCCCCCTCGTGACCTGCGTCACCTGGGGGTAGCTCGAACCCTCCCGAGCTCACCCGCGTACCGCCTTCCACTCCCCCACCCAACGATCAAGGAAGGGTACTCCGGGAGCGTGATCCGACGCAGCCCGATGCGCAGGGGACTTTCTCAACTCCCCTGATCGTCAGGCTTGTTCCTTGCGACGAGATCGGGTGGAGTGAGCGGATTCATAGTGATTGGGGCCCCGTCCCGGAGCGGGAATCGGACGCACTGGCGACGGCGGGGTCCGCAAGCACGTCCGGGGCGGCACGGGCGTGTCCGAAGTTGACCGGTGCGGCCGGTACCCGGCGACGGGATGCGGCCGCACCGCGCGACGTCCTAGGTGAGCGCCCCGTTTTCGGGGAAGATTCGGGACGTATTCGGGAAGTCTTCGAGGAGTATCGGGCCGAGGAAAGCCACCGCACCCGGATCAGAAGTGGAAGAGTCTTCATCATGCAGGTCTGGCCGGGACACGCTTACCCCCTCGGCGCCACGTACGACGGCGCCGGAACCAATTTCGCGGTCTTCTCCGAAGCCGCCCACCGGATCGAGTTGTGCCTGTTGCACGACGACGGTTCGGAGACGGCGGTGGAGCTCCGCGAGACCGACGCCTTCGTGCGCCACGCCTATCTGCCCGGGGTGATGCCGGGTCAGCGGTACGGCTTCCGGGTGCACGGGCCCTACGAACCGCAGCGCGGGACGCGGTGCAACTCCGCGAAGCTGCTGCTCGACCCGTACGCCCGTGCGGTCGCCGGGAAGATCGACTGGGGCGAGGCGGTGTACGGCTACCCCTTCGGGAAGCCGGACGCCCGCAACGACCTGGACTCCGCCCCGCACACCATGAGCTCGGTGGTGGTCAATCCGTACTTCGACTGGGGCGACGACCGCCGTCCCCGTACGGACTACCACCGGACCGTCATCTACGAGGCCCATGTGAAGGGCCTGACCATGCTGCATCCGGGGCTGCCGCCCGAGCTGCGCGGTACGTACGCGGGGCTCGCGCACCCGGAGGTGATCGCCCACCTCACCGAACTGGGCGTCACCGCGATCGAGCTGATGCCCGTTCACCAGTTCGTCCAGGACCACCGCCTCGCAGACATGGGGCTGGCCAACTACTGGGGCTACAACACCATCGGCTTCTTCGCCCCGCACAACACCTACGCCTCCTGGGGCGACCGCGGCGAACAGGTGCTGGAGTTCAAGCAGGCGGTGAAGGCGCTCCACCAGGCGGGCATCGAGGTCATCCTCGACGTGGTCTACAACCACACCGCCGAGGGCAACCACCTCGGGCCCACGCTCTCCTTCCGCGGTCTCGACAACGCCTCCTACTACCGGCTGACCGACGATCAGCGGTATTACATGGACACCACGGGCACAGGGAACTCCCTGCTCATGCGGTCCCCGCACGTCCTCCAGATGATCATGGACTCGTTGCGGTACTGGGTGACCGAGATGCATGTGGACGGCTTCCGCTTCGATCTGGCGGCCACGCTCGCCCGCCAGTTCCACGAGGTGGACCGGCTGTCCTCGTTCTTCGACCTGGTGCAGCAGGATCCGGTGGTCAGCCAGGTGAAGCTGATCGCGGAGCCGTGGGACGTCGGCGAGGGCGGCTATCAGGTGGGCAACTTCCCGCCGCTGTGGACCGAGTGGAACGGCAAGTACCGCGACACGGTCCGCGATCTGTGGCGGGGCGAGCCGCGCACCCTGGCGGAGTTCGCGGGCCGCCTCACCGGCTCCTCCGATCTCTACCAGGACGACGGCCGCCGCCCGCTCGCCTCGATCAACTTCACCACCTGCCACGACGGCTTCACCCTCCACGACCTCGTCTCGTACAACGAGAAGCGCAACGACGCCAACGGGGAGGACAACCGGGACGGCGAGAGCCACAACCGCTCCTGGAACTGCGGGGCGGAGGGCGAGACCGACGACCCCGAGGTCCTTGAGCTGCGGGCCCGCCAGATGCGGAACTTCATCGCCACGCTGATGCTGTCGCAGGGCGTGCCGATGCTGAGCCACGGCGACGAGTTCGCCCGTACGCAGCAGGGCAACAACAACGCCTACTGCCAGGACAACGAGCTGGCCTGGGTGCACTGGCCCGACCCGGACGAGCCGGCCGACACCCCCGCCTCCACCCTGCTGGAGTTCACCCGGGCCATGGTGTGGCTGCGCCGCGACCACCCGGTCTTCCGGCGCCGCCGCTTCTTCCACGGACGCCCGGTGGAGGGCACCCACGACGAGCTGTCCGACATCGCCTGGTTCACCCCCGAGGGCGAGGAGATGACGCAGCAGGACTGGCAGGCGGCGCATGCCAAGGCGATGACGGTGTTCCTGAACGGGCACGCGATCTCGGAGCCGGGGCCGCGCGGCGAGCGGATCTTTGACGACTCGTTCCTGCTGATGTTCAACGCGAGCGCCGAGACCCTGGAGTTCGCGGTCCCGGTCGACCACGGGGAGCAGTGGCAGGTCGTCGTGGACACCGCGCGCCCGGACGGGGTGGAGCCGGGGGCGGGGCCGAAGGTGGCCGAGGGCGAGCGGGTCACGCTGATCGGCCGCAGCCTGACGGTGCTGAAGCGGCCCGCCTGAGGCCTGGGGGCCGGGACGGCAGGGGTGAGGTTCCGCCCGGGGTGACACGGTTCGCCCCGGGCGGGGTACGTAAAAAGCCATGACGCCCTCCGCAACGTACCGGCTTCAGCTCCAGCCCGACTTCCCGTTCGCCGCCGCCGAGAAGGCCGTGCCGTATCTCGCCGCGCTCGGCGTCTCGCATCTCCACCTCTCCCCCGTCCTGGAGGCGGTCCCCGGCTCCACCCACGGCTACGACGTGGTCGACCACAGCCGGGTCCGGGCGGAGCTGGGCGGTGAGGAAGGGCTGCGGTCGCTCGCGTCGGCCGCCCGGGAGCACGGGCTCGGGCTGATCCTGGACATCGTGCCCAACCACATGGCCGCCTCGCCCCGGCACAACCGTCGGCTGTGGGAGGTGCTGCGCGAGGGCGCGTCCTCCCCGTACGCCCGCTGGTTCGACATCGACTGGACGGCGGGCGGCGGCCAGGTGCTGCTGCCGGTGCTCGCCGGGCCGCTCGGCCGGGAGCTGGAGCACCTGACCGTGGACGGGGAGGTGCTGCGCTACCACGATCTGGAGTTCCCGCTCCGGGCCGGTACGGCGGACCTCCCGCTGCCTCGGCTGCTGGAGGAGCAGCACTACCGGCTCGGCTGGTGGCGGCTGGCCCGCACGGAGCTGAACTACCGGCGGTTCTTCACCGTCCCGGAGCTCATCGGGGTCCGCGTCGAGCACCCGGAGGTCTTTGAGGACACCCACGCCAAGATTCTCGAACTGCTCCGCGACGGCGTCCTGGACGGGCTGCGCATCGACCACCCCGACGGTCTCGCCGCCCCCGCCGCCTATCTGGAGCGGCTGAACGAGGCGACCGGCGGGCGCTGGACGGTGGTGGAGAAGATCCTCACCGGCGACGAGCGCCTTCCGGCGGAGTGGGCGGTCGCGGGCACCACCGGGTACGACGCCCTGCGCCGGATCGACGGGCTGTTCACCGACCCGTCCGGCGCGGCGGAACTGCTCGGCCGCTACCGGGAGTTCGCGGGCCCGCCCGGCGACCGGGGCGGCGACTGGACGGCGACGGTGCGCCGGGCCGCGTACCGGGTGGCGACACACGAGCTGGCCGCCGAGACCGCGTGGCTGACCCGGCTGGCGGCGGCCATCTGCGACCGGGACCCCGCGCTGCGGGACCACGCCCCGTGGGCGCTGCGGACGGCGATTCGGGAGCTGCTGGTACGTGTCCCGGTCTACCGGCCGTACGTCACGGCGGGCGAGCCGCCGACCCGGATCGCCGAGGAGACGCTGACCGATGAGACGGTACGGGACGCGAAGGCGGTCTTCTCCGTGCCGGAGGAGGCGGCGGCCGTCGATGTCGTACGGGATCTGGCGCTCGGGCGGCTCGGTGGCGGGGAGGAACAGGCGTCGTTCTGCGCCCGGTTCACGCAGACGGCGTCGGCGCTGCACGCCAAGTCGGTGGAGGACACGGCGTTCTACCGGTATGTCCCTCTGATCTCCGCGAACGAGGTGGGCGGTACCCCGGGGCAACCCGCCGTCTCTCCGCAGGAGTTCCACTCCTTCGCCGCCCGGATCGCCCGCGACTGGCCCGCCACCGGCACGGTCCTGACCACGCACGACACGAAGCGCAGCGCGGACGTCCGGGCCCGGATCGCGGTGCTGTCGCAGTGCCCGGAGCGGTGGGCGGCACTGGTGACGGAGCTGACGGCGGCGACGCCGGTCGCCGCCCCGGACCCCCAACTGGCCTGGACGGCCTGGCAGTCGGCGTACAGCTGCGCGGAGCTGCCGCCCGACGAGCTGGGCGAGCGGCTGGAGCCGGCACTGCTGAAAGCGGTGCGCGAGGCGGGCCTGTTCACCAGCTGGACGGAGTCGGACCCGGCCTACGAGCGCGCGGTGTCGGATTTCGTCGCGGCCGGGCCGGGCCACGGGGAGGGCGTGCCCCGGCGGCTGATCGCCGAGTTCGCGGACGCGCTCGCCCCGCATGTCCGGGCCCAGGTGCTGGGGGCGGCACTGGTGCATCTGACGATGCCAGGGGTGCCGGATCTCTACCAGGGCACGGAGAGCGAGTACCTGGCCCTGGTCGACCCGGACAACCGGCGGCCGTTCCGGCGGCCGGACGTCCCGGACGAGAAGCAGACGCTGACGGCGACCGCGCTCGGGCTGCGCCGCGAACTGCCTGGCGTGTTCGGCGAGTCGGGGACGTACGCACCCCTGACGACGACCGGCCCGGCCGCCCCGCATCTGCTGGCGTTCTGCCGCTCGGGCGAGGTGGTCACGGCGGTGACCCGCCTGTCGCTGCGGCTGGCCGAGGGCGGGGGCTGGCGGGACACGGTGCTGGAACTGCCGGACGGGGGCCCGTGGCGGGACGTGCTGTCGGCGTCGCCCGGGCGGGAGTTCGCGGGGGGCGGGGTGGCGGCGGGAGAGCTGTTCGCGGAACGGCCGGTGGTGTTGCTAAGGCGGGTGGGCGACTGACGGGCCGCTGTGGGCGTGCCGCCGTCGGGGCCCGTGCCCTCCCGGGTCAGGACGGGCGTACGAGCAGGGCGCGCGGGCCTCGGGTGAGGAGGCCGCCCGCCACCGGGCGGAAGCCGTCGGCCCAGCGGATGCCGGGCATCGCCGTCAGCAGGGCGCGCAGGCCGTGTTCGGCCTCCAGTCTGCCGAGGAGGGCGGCGGGGCAGCCGGCCGGACCGATCAGCAGCGGGTCGGCGTCGGCGCGCAGCGGGTCGAACCGGTCGGGTGCGACGAACCGGGCCGGGTCGCGGCCCGCCGCGCCGATGAGGCAGGCGACGGGTGCGTCGGCGGGGATCGTGCCGCCGGTCACAGCGACCTCGGTACGGGTGCGGCGCAGCACGATCTGGACGGGCGGATCGCGGCGCAGCGTCTCGGCCCAGGCCCGCCCGAGCAGCGACCCGGAGCCTGCCCCGCCCGCACCCCGGGCCGCTTCTCCGGCGGTCGCGGCGGCCAGCAGATCGGGGTCGTCGAGCATGTTCGCGAGGAACGAGGCGAGGGCGTGCTCGCGGAGCGCGGTGGACCCGGTGCAGTCCCCGGCTCCCCCGCCGGTACGCCGGTGGTTGGCGACCCGGGGCAGGGTGCTCAGGTCCGGGTGGGCGAGCCCGGCCGCAGCGGCGGCGGCCCCGGCGGGCAGCCACCGGCAGAAGTCGGCGACCAGGTCCGCCCGGTCACGCCCGGCGATCCGGCGCGCCAGGACGTACGCCGTCCGCTCGACCGCGGGGGCGGCGGTGCTCCACGGCACGGTGAGCGGGCCGCAGACCAGGCTGCCCCGGCAGAGACCGAGCGGGACGGGGGCCTGGCCGCGCGGGGCCCCGTCGTGCGGGTAGCCGGTGAACCGGGGATCCGTGAGGGCCAGGGCCACATCCGTGTACCGGCTCAGCAGCCAGGCGCCGAGGGCCGGGTCGTAACCGAGGGGGTGGTCGGTGCGCAGCAGCCGGTAGAGGCGCAGCCGGTACGGATCCGTCGTGGCCCCCGGTGCCAGCAGCCCCGGCAGGCCGCCCGAAAGGCGATGCGGACGACGGGCGGCGGGCAGGGCGTCGGGGCGGTCGACCGGCATCCCGCACCCCCTGGAGTCGGTGCGCCGGCGGTCGGCGCGCGCCCTCTCAGCGGACCACCGACGGGGGCGCGCCGCAGTCGGCGTACGGCCGTTCGGGTGAGGGTTCGCCGGGGCGCAGGGGGCGGATCCCGGCGGTGGGCAGGGTGCCGAGCAGCTGTGTGAAGGCGGCCGCGGCCCCGGTCCGGGGCACCCGGGAGAACACGCCCAGCGAGCGCAGCCAGGGCGGGTCGACGCCGAGGACCGCGCAGTCCTCGCCGACCGCGCCCCGGACGAGGTGGGCGCGCGGCTACTGGAGCGGGAGGTGGTGGACGAGGGAGTGCGAGCCGTGGTGCGGACCGCCCGGGGCGAGTCGGTCGCGGTGGCGGCGGAGCGGCTGTTGGTGGCGGTCGGCCGGGAGCCGGTGACGGACGGGCGCGGACTGCACCAGCAGCACCGAACCGGGGCCGGGGCTGCGTCCTGGCGTCCTGAGCTCTCCGGCCCGGCGCGGGCTCAGGCGGGCGGCCGGGACCTTGCGGCGGACGCCGGGCTCAGGCAGGCGGGGAGGCCGGGCCCTGCGGCGGGAGGCCGGGAGCCTGCGGCGGGAGCTGGGGCGGCGCCGCGGCGGACGGCCCGGGTGCGTGCGGCGGCAGTTCGGGCAGGCGGTCCTGCGGCCGGGGCGTCGGCGCCGGGAGGCGGTCCGGGGCGGTGAGGCGGAAGCTCATCCGGCCGAAGCTCACCTGGTCGCCGTCGCGCACCGGGATGGAGCCGACGAGCCGCTGGCCGTTGACGCAGGTGCCGTTGGTGGAGCCGAGGTCGCGCAGCACCCAGCGGCCGCTGTGCGCGGAGAGTTCGGCGTGCAGCCGCGAGACCGTCTCGTGGTTGAGGCGCAGCCCGTTCGCCGGGTCGCGGCCGATGAGCAGCGGATACGGGCCGGGCGCGGGGAGCAGCAGCTTGGGGAGCCGCTCGGTCTGCCAAGCGCGGCGCAGCCGCCCGGGGAAGGCGGAGATCCCGCCCACCGCGCGGACCAGTCCCTTCGACCAGCGGCCGCCGTTCTCCAGGTCGGCGGTGAGGGCGGCCAGCTCCTCCGGGCGGCGGGCGACGAGGGCGAGTTCCATGCGCCGCATGAAGGTGTCGTGCGACAGCTTGCCCTGTGCGGCACCTTCTCTGAGCACGCCGACGACACGGTCGCGCTGGGCGTCCGACAGCCGCGCGGGACTCGTGTGGAACTCGAAGGGGGATGTCACGTCGATGATTGTCGGGCCGAAGGCCCCGGAGTGTCCAGACGAGCCCGTGTTTCCTCCCGCGCTGACCTGCGCCGCTTTCTCACAGGACGGCCGCCGGGGCCCCTTGCTAGGGTCTGGCCGCTCACCCACCACGAGGAACACGAGGAGACCGTGTGCCCCCTGCGCCATCCCGTCTGACGTTCCGTCCGCTGTCCGGACCCGGCGAACTCGGCCTGTTCCGCCGTCTTTCGTACGTACTCGATCATGAGCTGGCCGACGACCTCGCCGCCGGACGCCGTCTCCCGGGGTGGATGTGGGTCGCCCTGGACGGCGAGCGGGTCGTCGCCAGGGCCGCCTGGTGGACGAACGCGCCGGGCGGTGAGCCGCTGGCGCTGGACTTCTTCGACCTGGATGACGCACTGCCCGCCCCGGAGCGGATCGAGATCGGCGTCCGGCTGCTGGAGAGGGCGACGGAGGCCGTGGTTCCGGCCGGTGCGCAGCGGCCGGAGTACGGGCGGTTCGTGCCGCCGGACTGGCGCGAGGACCCGGTGGTCCGGGAGGCCGTCGGGGCCCGGATCGCGGCGGTGGAGGCGACCGGGGCGCGGCTGCTGGTGGAGCGGCTGCGGCTGGAGTGGCGGGCCGGTACGCCGGTGCCCGGGGACTCCGGCCGGCTGGTGTTCCGTCCGGTCACCGGCCGGGAGGATCTGCTGGCGCTGATGACGCCGGTGATGGAGGGGACCCTCGACGCCCACGGGCAGGAGGACCTGGCGTCCGGGCTCGACGCCCGCGCGGCGGCCGAGAAGCACTACGACGAGGAGCTGGCCGGGTACTCGACCCCGATGGCCTGGTGGCGGATCGCCGAACTGCCCACCGGTGAACCGGTCGGCTTCGTGATCCCGGCCCGCAACAACTACAACCCGATCATCGCGTACATCGGGGTACTGCCCGCCCGGCGCGGCCACGGGTACATCGACGATCTCCTCGCCGAGGGCACCCGGGTGCTGGCGGCCGAGGGCGTGGAGCGGATCCGGGCGGCGACCGACCTCGGCAACGTACCGATGGCGAAGTCCTTCGAGCGTCTCGGGTACGTCAACTTCGAGCGGGCGCTCGCCATGGTGTGGGACGCGGAGAGGGACGAGGCGCGCAGGTGAGCGCGGGGTCCCGGATACTCGGTGGACGGCGGGAGTCGGCGGAGGCTACGGTCGGGACCGACATCCGACGCCCGTCGCGGAAGGAGGCGAGAAACATGCGGGAGAACAGCCGCACCACCGACCGCAGTACGTCACTCTCGCGCTCCCGTCCCGTCCGCCGGGCGGTGTCGGACCTCGTCTGACCGGGAGCGCGGCATTCCGTCCCGGAGGACACCCTTCATGACCGATCCGGTCATCCGCGCGCTCACGCCGAGCGACGCCGCACTCTTCACCACGTTCCAGGACAGCCCCTTCGTGGGCCGGGCCGCCTTCGGCCAGCACTACACCTCGACCGCCGACGGCGGCGAGTACCGCCCCGACTGGTCGTGGGTCGCCCTGCGCGACGGCAAGGTGGTCGCCAGGGCCGCCTGGTGGGGCGGGCCCGGGGACACCGAGCCCGTCGTGCTCAACTGGTTCGACTTCGCGGACGGGGAGGCGGAGGCGGGCGCCGAACTCCTGCGCCGCGCCCCGTTCGACAAGGAGTACGAGCTGATCGCGCCCGCCGGATGGCGGGACGACCCGGCGGCGCGGGCCGCCGTCGAGGAGCGGGTCGCCGCCGCGACGGCGGCCGGCATGAAGCCGCTGGTCGAGCGCTACCGCTACCGCTGGACCCCCGGCTGCCCGCTCCCCGAGCGGACGGGCCGGCTGACCTACCGCCCGGAGCCGGACGACGCGGTCATCCTCGATGTGCTGCGCCGGGTGCACTCGGCGACGCTGGACGCCCATGCCCGCAAGGCCATCGAGGGTCCCGGCGGTCTGGAGGCGGCGGCCCAGGAGGAGTTGGACTTCTTCCACTGGTGCCCCTCGCCACGGGAGTGGTGGCGGCTCGCGTACACCCCGGACGGGGAGGTGGCGGGCATCCAGGTGCCCGCGCACAACCCGTCGGGGCCCTGCGTCGGTTTCATCGGGGTCGTGCCCGAGGCGCGCGGGCACGGTTACGGCTACGACCTGCTGGTGGAGTGCACGCGCTTCCTGGTCGAGCAGGGCGCCGAGTTCGTCGCGGGGGCCACGGACCAGGGGAACGCGCCGATGGCCGCCGCGTTCGCCCGTGCCGGGTATCCGGTCATCCAGGAGTGGGTCCATCTGGCGTGAGGGCCCCGGCCTCCTCGGCCAGCCACTCCAGGCGGAGCCGTTGCTCGGCGGGGATCGTCGCGTCCTCGCCGCGCGGCCCCACGTTGAGCAGTACGTTCCCGCCGTCGGCCGCCGTGTCGCGGACCAGTGAGGTCAGCGCCTCGCGGCCGATGAAGGCGTCCGGACCGGAGTTGCGGTTGTAGCCGAAGCTGTGGTCGACGCCCCGGGTGATCTCGTACGGGTCGGAGCCCTCGTAACGGGCGTACTCCGGCGTACGGAAGTCGAAGACGGGCGGTGTGCGCGGGACGAAACCCTCGCCCTGCGCCACCGTCCGGCGGTCCCACCAGTTGTACAGCGCCTTCGCGCCCGGCAGGCGCAGACCCCGCCAGTGCGGTGCGTACGGCAGCAGGCGGTCGTTGACGACGCCGTGCGGGACGGTGAAGCGGTAGAAGTCGACCAGCGAGCGGATCTCGTCGGCGGAGGCGGGCCAGGCGATATCGTTCCAGAGGATGTCGGGCCGGTAGCGGCGGATCAGCTCCCGCAGCTGCGCGTCGGCGTAGGCGGGGTAGCGGCCGCGCGGGACGGCGGAGAACATGTCGGCCGCCGTGCCGATGGGCCGGTCGTCGAAGGTCCAGTCGAGCCCGCCGGAGTAGTAGACACCGAAGCGCAGGCCCTCGGCCCGTACGGCTTCGGCGAACTCGCCGACCACGTCCCGGGTGGTGTGCCAGCCGGAGCGGTGCGGGTTCTCCGTCTCCGAGGGCCAGAGGCAGAACCCGTCGTGGTGCTTGGTGACCAGGACCGCGTAGCCGGCCCCCGCCTCGCGGAAGGAGCGGGCCCAGGCGGCCGGGTCCCAGCCGGCGAGCCCGTCCTCGAAGTCGTGGCCGAAGTCCGTGTAGGGGCGGTTCCCGTAGGTGGCGCGGTGGTGGGCGGCGACCGGGGAGCCGGGGAAGCGGAGCGCGTTCTCGTACCACTCGGCGTACGAGGTCCAGCCCAGCGGAGCGCGCCGGCCCGCCGCCGGGAGTTCGGCGGCGGGGACACGGTGCGGGGCCCAGCCGGGGACGGAGGCGGGTGTCCAGTGAACGAAGATCCCCAGCCGGGCCCGGGACCACCATGAAGCAACGACCATGGCGGGAGTATTGATCATTCGGACGGTGCCGCGTAAGCCCCCTCGACCGCCGGATTCCGCTTCTGGGCCACCTGGGTCTCCTGCGCGCTCTGTGTCCTCTGTGCGCGGATCAGGTCGCGGTACCAGGCGTACGAGGCCTTCGGCGTACGGGTCAGGGTCTCGTAGTCGATGTGGACCAGGCCGAACCGCTGCGAGGCCCCCTCCGTCCACTCGACGTTGTCGGTCAGCGACCAGGTGAAGTAGCCGCGTACGTCCACCCCGGCGTCCATCGCCGCGCGCAGGGCGGTGAGGTGGCTCTCCAGGTAGGCGATGCGGCGGTCGTCGGCGTGGGGTTCCTCCAGGGCGCAGCCGTTCTCCGTGATGTAGAGCGGCGGGAGGCGGTCGCCGTAGCGGGTGTGCAGCGTGGTGACGATCTCGGTGAGGCCCTCGGGGACCACGGGCCAGCCGAAGCCGGTCTTCTCGTACCCCTCGATCTCCCGTATCCCGAAGGGGAGTTCGGCGGGCATCGTGAAGCCGGAGAAGGTCTCCAGGGCCTCCGGGCGGGGTGCGCCGACGAGGGTCGGGTTGTAGTAGTTGATCCCGTACCAGTCGAGCGGGGTGGAGATGACCTTCAGGTCGTCGGCGACCGGGCCCGGCATCAGGGCGGCGAGGTTCTCGTCCGGGTAGCGGCCGGTGAGCACGGGGTCGGCGAAGAGCCAGTTGGTGAGCGTGTCGTACAGCTCCGCGCCGAAGCGGTCCTCGTCGCTGTCGCCGGCCGTCCAGACCGGGGCGTGCGAGAAGGCGGCGCCGATGTTGTCCGCGCCCGCCGCGCGCAGGGCGCGGACGGCGAGGCCGTGGGCGAGGAGCTGGTGGTGGGCGGCGGGCAGGGCGTCGAAGAGGAGGGTGCGGCCGGGGGCGTGCTCGCCGAGCGCGTAGCCGAGGAGCGTGACCTCGGCGGGTTCGTTGATCGTGATCCACATGGGGACCCGGTCGGCGAGGCGTTCGGCGACGATGCCCGCGTACTCGGCGAAGCGGTAGGCGGTGTCCCGGTCGAGCCAGCCGCCCGCCTCCTCCAGCGGGAGCGGGGTGTCCCAGTAATAGAGCGTCGGGGCGGGGGTGATGCCGTGGGCGCACAGCTCGTCGACGAGCCGGTCGTAGAAGTCGAGCCCGTCGGCGTTGACGGCCCCGCTGCCGCCGGGCACCACGCGGGGCCAGCTGACGGAGAACCGGAAGGCGTCGGCGCCGAGGCCGGCCAGCAGGGCGACGTCCTCGCGGTAGCGGGCGTGGAAGCCGGTGCCCCGGGTGGTGTCGGTGCCGTCCTTGATCCGGCCGGGCAGCGCGGCGAAGGCGTCCCAGCCGGAGGGGCCCTTGCCGTCCGCGTCCACCGCCCCCTCGGTCTGGAACGCGGAGGAGGACGCTCCCCAGAGGAAACCGGGCGGGAAGATCGGCAGGGTCATCGCGGCCTCCAGCAGCCGTACGTGGGGAAATCCGTATGAGCGGGCGCCTCGCCGGGCAATGATCAGGACCAGACCTTAATCGCCGGTGGCGGGCGGCAAAAGAGCCTGTCGCGAGGATCGTGGAGCCCGTCCCCGGGCGTCCGCGCGCCCCGCCCAGGGACGAGGAGTGGTGGATGCAGTTCGAGGTGTGGGCCCCCGACGCGGACTCGGTCGTGCTGGAGGCGGCGGACGTCCGGTCCCCCATGGAGCGTGACGCGGGGCGCGAGGGGTGGTGGACGGCGGAGGCGGAGGCCTCGGACGGGGACCGGTACGGCTTCCGGGTGGACGACGGGCCCCTGCTGCCGGACCCCCGTTCGCGGCGGCAGCCGGACGGGCCCGACGGCCCGAGCGCGGTCGTGGACCAGGGGGCGTACGCCTGGCGCAACGGGTGGGCGGGGCGGC
Organism: Streptomyces sp. PTY087I2; assembly: GCF_001687325.1. Lineage (GTDB taxonomy): Bacteria > Actinomycetota > Actinomycetes > Streptomycetales > Streptomycetaceae > Streptomyces. Next base: position 203,066 of record NZ_LZRD01000003.1, read on the forward strand.
GGCTGAACCGGGCCGTGCTGTACGAGCTGCATGTGGGGACGTACACCCCGGAGGGCACGTTCGACGCGGCGGCGGCCCGGCTGGGCCATCTGGCGGAGCTCGGGGTCACCCATGTGTCGCTGATGCCCGTGTGCCCGTTCCCCGGGGTCAACGGCTGGGGGTACGAGGGCGTCTCGCTGTGGGCGGTGCACGAGCCGTACGGCGGGCCCGAGGGGCTGAAACGCTTTGTCGACACGGCGCACGGGCTGGGGCTCGGGGTGGTCCTGGACGTCGTCCACAACCATCTGGGCCCCTCCGGCAACTATCTCCCCGCCTTCGGCCCGTACTTCACCGACACCCACCACACCCCGTGGGGCGCGGCGGTCAACCTGGACGCGCCGGGCTCGGACGAGGTGCGGGCGTTCCTGCTGGGCAGCGCGCTGGCCTGGCTGCGCGACTACCGGCTCGACGGGCTGCGGCTGGACGCGGTGCACGCGCTGGCCGACACCCGGGCGCTGACGTTCCTGGAGGAGCTGTCGGCGGCGGTGGACGCGCTGGCGGTGGAGCTGGGGCGGCCGCTCGGGCTGATCGCCGAGTCCGACCTCTGCGACCCGCGCACCACCACCCCGCGCCCGGCGGGCGGCCTGGGGCTGCACGCCCAGTGGAACGACGACTTCCACCACGCCCTGCACACCGCCCTCACCGGCGAGTCCCAGGGCTACTACGCCGACTTCGCCCGGGCCCCGCTGGCAGCGCTCGCCAAGACGGTGACGTCGGCGTTCTTCCACAACGGGACGTGGTCCAGCTTCCGGGGCCGGACGCACGGCCGCCCGGTCGACGTGTCCCGTACCCCGGCGCACCGCTTCGTCGGGTACGCGCAGACGCACGACCAGATCGGCAACCGGGCGCTGGGCGACCGGCTGGCCTCCGCCCTCTCCCCCGGTCTCCAGGCGTGCGCCGCCGCGCTCGTGCTGACCGGCCCCTTCACCCCGATGCTGTTCATGGGCGAGGAGTGGGGGGCGCGCACCCCGTGGCAGTTCTTCACCGACCACACGGATCCGGAGCTGGCCGATGCCGTACGCAACGGCAGGCGACGGGAGTTCGGGGCGCACGGCTGGGCGGAGGAGGAGATCCCCGACCCGCAGGACCCGGCGACCCGGGACCGGTCCTGCCTCGACTGGTCCGAGCCGGAGCGCGAACCGCACGCGCGACTGCTCACCTGGTACCGCGAACTGATCGCGCTGCGGCGGACGTTGCCCGATCTGCACGACCCCGATCTAGCGTCGGTGAAGACCGCGTTCGACGAGGACGCGCGCTGGTTCGCGTACCGCAGGGGGGATCTGCGGGTCGTGGTGAACCTGGCCGACAAGCCCGCGGCGATCCCGCTCGGCCTCGGACGCCACCGCCGTTCCGGGGGGCGGGTGCTGGCGGCCTGGGAGCCGGTGGAGGCGCCGGGGCCGGACGGGGTGCTGCGTCTGCCGCCGGAGTCGTGCGTGGTGCTCGCGGACGACTGAACGCCCGCGGCCGCGCCCCTGCTTCTACTCCACGACGGCGAGTTCGCGGGCGGTGGTGTTGAGCCGCCGCCCGCCGTCCTCGGTCACCGCCACGATGTCCTCGATCCGGACGCCGAAGCGGCCCGGGAGGTAGATGCCCGGCTCCACGGAGAAGCACATGCCGGGGACGAGCTGCTGCTCCTCGCCCTCGATCATGTAGGGCGGCTCGTGGGTGGTGACGCCGATGCCGTGGCCGGTGCGGTGGATGAACCGGTCGCCGTAGCCGAACTCGGTGATCACCGCGCGGGCGGCCCGGTCGATCTCCTGGCAGGCGACGCCCGGCCGGACGGCGGCGCAGCCCGCCTGCTGGGCCTCGCGGACGATGTCGTGGACCCGCTGCTCCTCGGCGGTGGGCTCGCCGACATGGACCGTACGGGAGGTGTCGGAGCCGTAACCGTGCTTCAGGCCGCCGAAGTCGAGGACGACCATGTCGCCGCGCTCGATGGTGCGTTCGCCCGCCTCGTGGTGCGGGTTGGCCCCGTTGGGGCCGGATCCGACGACGGTGAAGTCCACCTGGGAGTGCCCGAACTCCCGCAGCAGCGCGGCGAGATCGGTGGCCACGTCGACCTCCCGGCGGCCGGAGAAGCGCACCTTGAGGATTTCCTCGTACGTGGCGGCGGCGGCGGCCCCGGCGGCGGCGAGCCGTTCCAGCTCGGCGGCGTCCTTCACCGCGCGGAGCATCGGGAGGGCTCGGTGAGCGCGGTGTAGGAGGTCCCGGGCAACTCCCTTTGGAGGCCCAGCAGATGCATGGCCCAGGCGTTGTCGCTGACCCCGAAGCGGCCCTCGGCGTCGAGCAGCGGGGCGGTGACCTCGTACGGGTCCTTGCCGTCGGTCCAGTCCCGCAGGGTCAGCGCGGGCGCCCCGGTGGCGGCGGCCGCGTCGGGCGCCTCCAGGGTCGGGACCACCAGCACCGGGTCGTGGCCGGCCCGCAGCACGAGGAGCGTGAGGCGCTCGGTGCTCACGGGGCGGTAGCCGGTGAGGTGGACGAGGTCGGGCCCCGGCGCGACGATCACCCCGGCGAGCCCGGCCTCGGCGGCGGACTCGGCGGCCCTCGCCATCCGGGCCCGGTAGTCGTCGGCGGTGAAGGGCGGGGGCGGAGCGGACTGCTGGGCGAAGTGGCTCGGGCTCGACATCAGGGCCTCCTGGCGGTGCGACACGGCACACAGCATCCTGCCCGCCCGGCGGGGCGTATGCGACCGGCTTCCGGGGGCGTGTCAGGGCTTGGGGTGTTAGTGACCGTCTTCGGGCTTCCGGCGCTGCGCGTCTGTCGGGCCGTCAGCCTTCAGCCGCGTCGGCCTCGTCGGTCCTCGGCAGCCGTCAGCTGTCAGTCTTCAGTCGCCGGCCGCCGTTCGTCGTCCGTCGGGCAGCCGTACGATCAGGTCCGCCCGGTCGCGACCCCGCTCCACCAGCCGGGCGTTCGCCTCGTCGGACCGGGCCACCCACTCCTCCGCGTCGGGCCGGGGCCGGCCGTGGTGCACATGACGGTCGACAAGTCGACGTACCCGCACCTCCGGGTCGAGGTCCAGGAACCACACCTCGTCCAGCAGCCCGCGCACCGAGGCCCAGGGGCCGTCGTCGAGCAGCAGGTAGTTGCCTTCGGTGACGACGAGGGGGACGTCCGGCGGGACGGGCAGGGACCCCGCGACCGGCTCCTCCAGGTACCGGTCGAAGGCCGGGGCGTAGACCGCGTGCACCGGGTCCGGCGTCCGCAGCCGCCGCAGCAGCGCCGCGTACCCGGCCGCGTCGAAGGTGTCGGGCGCGCCCTTCCGGTCGGCGCGGCCGAGGCGGTCCAGCTCGGCGGCGGCCAGGTGGAAGCCGTCCATCGGGACGAGGGCGGCGCGTCCGTCCAGGGCCGCGACCAGCCGGTCCGCCAGAGTGGACTTCCCGGCTCCGGGCGGGCCCGCGATCCCGAGGATGCGCCGCTGTCCGGTGTCCGCGAGCGCGCGGGCCCGGTCGTTCAGCGCGGCCCGGCCGCCGGTGCTCGTAGCGTCCACGAAGTCCATGCGGCGCATTGTGCCCGGCGGCCGGGGACCGAAGCGATAGTGTTACGTATAACGTCATCGCCGCAGAACCCACCGCCGCAGAACCTCCGGAAGGCCCGCCATGTCCCACATCGCCCTGGTCACCCTGGTCGTCCGCGACTACGACGAAGCGCTCGCGTTCTACCGCGACGCGCTCGGCTTCGAGCTGGTGGAGGACACCGACCGGGGCGACGGCTCCCGCTGGGTGGTGATGCGCCCGCACGGAGCGGCGGACGGCACGGGGCTGCTGCTGGCCCGCGCGAAGGACGAGGCGCAGGCCGGGGCCGTCGGGGCGCAGACGGGCGGCCGGGTCGGCTTCTTCCTGCACACCGAGGACTTCGCGGCCGACCACGAGCGGATGCGCGCGGCCGGGGTGCGCTTCCTGGAGGAGCCGCGCCACGAGACGTACGGCTCGGTCGCGGTCTTCGAGGACCTGTACGGCAACCGGTGGGATCTGCTCCAGCCGGCCGGCTGAGCCGTCGCCATTCGGCCCACAGCCGAGGCGCGGCCGGACACCCTCCGACGACCATGGGTCCATGGAGTCGAAGGAGTCCACGGGGAGCGCCGCGCCGGCCGAGCGGCACGCCGGGTGGAACGAGCTGTTCTTCGACCTCGTCGTCGTCGCCGGGGCGGGCCAGCTGGCCCGTCTGCTGCACGACGGCCCCCATCTGGCGGATCTCGCCCTGTACGCGGTGGTCTACCTGGCCTTCTGGACCACCTGGGCCGGGTTCGCCGTCTACGGGGACATCGCGGCCTCCGAGACCCGGGTCCGTACCTTGCTGATCGCGATGTTCGGCATGGCCGTGATGGCCGCCTCCGTGCACGCGGTGCAGTCCAGCCACGCGATCGCCTTCGTGGTCGCGTATGTCGCGCTGCGCTGGCAGGCGGGCCAGGTCTGGCGGCGGGGCAGCATCGTGGTGGACTGGCCGCTGGCCCAGTTCGGGGCGGGGGCCGTGCCCTGGCTCGTCTCGCTCTTCGTGGACACGCCGCTGCGGTACTGGCTCTGGGCGCTCGGCATCGCGCTGGACATCGTCACCCTGCTGGTCTCCACTCGCGAGCGCACCCTGCGGCGGGCGGGCGAACGGGCCGCGCGCCGCCGTGAGGGCCGCCCGCCGCCGGGCCCCGCGCACGGGCCGTTCGCCGGACCGCCCCGGCTCAGCGAGTCGCGGATCGACGCGGCGCACATGGGCGAACGGCTCGGGCTGTACGTGATCATCGTGCTGGGTGAGGGCGTCATCCAGATCATCGACGCGGCGTCCGAGCGCGACGGCTGGGACGGGCCGCTCGCGGCCACCGGCCTCGGGGCGTTCGGGCTGCTGGCCGCGATCTGCACGCTGAGTCTGCTGTACGGCACCAACGGCATCCCCCACCTGCGCAGGGGCGCGCTCGCGCCGAGGCTGGCGATGCTGCTGCACGCGGTGATGACCGGTTTCCTGGTCGCACTGGCGACGGCGCTGGGCTCGGCGGTCGCGCATGTCGACGACGTCCTGCCGAGGGGACAGCACTGGCTGCTGTGCGGGGCGATGGCGGGGTATTTCGCGGCCGGCGTGGCGGCGGCGCTACCGCTGGCGGACCGGTCCGACCGGATCTGGCTCCTGGGCTGGGCGCTGCCGTGCGTAGCGGTGTCGATCGCGCTGGCCCCGCTCGGGGTGGGCCTTCCGGCCTGGGCGACGATCTGGATCCTGGTGGCACTGGTCTGCTGGCAGATCGCTTACGACCCGGGGGCGGCGGGGACGGCTTCGTCGGGGCGGCGGTGGCGGAGGTTCCGGCGGTCGGTGCCGCGGGCGGCCTGAGCGGGCGCGGGTTGCGGTGGCACGGGGCCCGGGCCTCTGAGGCGCGAGGGGACCGGGGCCCTGGAGTCCTGCGGTCCTGGAGCACCGGGGCGCGGGAGCGCCGGGGCGCGGGAGCGCCGGGGCGCGGGAGCCCCAGAGCGCCGGGGCGCCAGGGCGCGGGGCCCCAGAGCGCCGGGGTGCCAGGGCGCGGGACCCTGCGGCCCCACGGCCCCACGGCCCCAGGGTCACAACCCGGCCGTCAGCCCCGCCTCCCGCACGGCCACCGCCTCCATCGCGTCCAGCACCGGCCGGATCAGCGGATGGCCTTCGGCTCCCTGGCGTACCGCCGCGAAGACCCGGCGGGTGGGGGCGCTGCCCTCGACCGGGCGGACGACGACCCCCGTCAGCTCCATCCCGCGCAGCGCGGAGCGGGGCACCAGCGCCACCCCGGCATCCGCTCCAGCCAGCGCGACCACCGCGTGGAAGTCGTCCGACGAGTGGTCGAGGCGCGGGGCGAAACCGGCGTACTCGCAGGCCAGGACCACCACATCGTGGCAGGGGTTGCCGGGGTACGGACCGATCCACGGGTCCTTCGCCAGGTCGGCGACCGCCACCTGGGCCTGGTCGGCGAGGCGGTGGCCCACCGGGAGCACCGCGTCGAACGGCTCCGAGTACAGCGGGACGCGGGTCAGGCGGCGGTCGTCCTCGGCGGGCGCGCCCCGGTACTCGACGGCCACCGCCACATCCACCTGCCGGTCCAGCACCATCGGGACGCTCGCGTCGCCCTCCGCGTCCTGGACCTTGACCCGGATGCCGGGCGCGGTGCGGGCCAGCTCGGTGAGGGCGGGGGCGAGCACGAGGCCGATGCCGGTGGCGAACGCGGCGACCGTGACCGTACCGGCGACGCCCGCGCTGTAGTCGGCCAGCTCCGCCTCGGCCCGCTCCAGCTGGGCGAGGACCAGGTTGGTGTGGCCGAGCAGGATCTCCCCGGCGGCGGTGAGCCGGGCCCCGCGCGCGCCGCGTTCGACGAGGCGGTGGCCGGTCTCCTGCTCCAGGGCGGCCAGCTGCTGGGAGACCGCAGACGGGGTCAGGTACAACGCGGCGGCGGCCGCGGTCACCGTGCGGTGGTCGGCCACCGCACGGAGGATTCGCAGCCGCCGCGCATCGATCATGTGCCCATTGTCCCAGGTGGCGGCGGAACCACCGACCGGGTCGGGCGGGTCAGACCGCCTCCGCCTCCAGCGCGGCCCGGGCGTCGACGAACGCGTCCACGGCGCGGTTCACATCGGCGGTGGAGTGCGCGGCCGAGAGCTGGACGCGGATGCGGGCCGCGCCCTGCGGGACGACGGGGTACGAGAAGCCGATCACGTACACACCGCGCTCCAGGAGCAGTTCCGCCATCCGGCCCGCCTTGCCCGCGTCGCCGATCATGACAGGGGCGATGGCATGGTCGCCGGGCAGGATGTCGAAGCCCTCGGCGGTCATCCGGGTGCGGAACAGCTCGGTGTTGGCGGCGAGCTGCTCGCGCAGGTCACCGGCGGACTCCAGCAGGTCGATGACCTTGAGGGAGGCGGCGGCGATGACCGGGGCGAGGGTGTTGGAGAAGAGGTACGGGCGCGAGCGCTGGCGCAGCAGGGCGACGATCTCCGCGCGGGCCGCGACGTAACCTCCGGAGGCCCCGCCGAGCGCCTTGCCGAGGGTGCCGGTGATGATGTCGACCCGGTCCATGACGCCGTGCAGCTCGGGCGTGCCGCGGCCGCCGGGGCCGACGAAGCCGACGGCGTGCGAGTCGTCGACCATGACCATGGCGTCGTAGCGGTCGGCCAGGTCGCAGATCTCCTGGAGCGGGGCGACGTAACCGTCCATGGAGAAGACGCCGTCGGTGACGATGAGCCGGCGGCGGGCCCCGGAGGCCTCCTTGAGCTGCGTCTCCAGCTCGGCCATGTCGCGGTTGGCGTAACGGTGGCGCTTGGCCTTGGAGAGCCGGATGCCGTCGATGATGGAGGCGTGGTTGAGGGCGTCGGAGATGACCGCGTCCTCGGGGCCGAGCAGCGTCTCGAAGACTCCGCCGTTGGCGTCGAAGCAGGAGGAGTAGAGGATCGTGTCCTCCTGACCGAGGAAGGCCGAGAGCCGCTGCTCCAGCTCCTTGTGGACCTCCTGGGTGCCGCAGATGAAGCGGACCGAGGCCATCCCGTAGCCCCAGCGGTCCAGCGCCTCGTGGGCGGCGGCGATGACCTCGGGGTGGTCGGCGAGACCGAGGTAGTTGTTGGCGCAGAAGTTGAGGACCTCGCCCGGGCGGCCGCCGGAGGTGACCTCGACGGTCGCGGACTGCGGGGTGCCGATCACCCGCTCGGGCTTGTGCAGCCCGGCGGCGCGGATCTCGTCGAGGGTGGTGCGCAGATCGTCGCGTACGGAGTCGAACATGCGGATTCCTTAAGGAGTGCGAGGAGAAGTTCGAGGATCAGACGGTCGGGCGGTCAGACGGTCCAGTCGAGGATGACCTTGCCGCCGAGGCCGCTCGCCGCGTCGTCGAAGGCGGCCTCGAAGTCGCGGAAGCCGTACCGGCCGGTGATCACAGGGCTGAGGTCGAGGCCGCCCTCCAGCAGGACGGACATGGCGTACCAGGTCTCGAACATCTCGCGGCCGTAGATGCCCTTGATGGTGATCATCGAGGTGACGATGCGGGCCCAGTCGACGGCGAACTCCTCGGCGGGCAGGCCGAGCATGGCGATCCGGCCGCCGTGCGTCATGTTCGCGACCATGTCGCGCATCGCCTCGGGGCGGCCGGACATCTCCAGGCCGATGTCGAAGCCCTCGCGCAGGCCGAGTTCGCGCTGTCCGTCCGCGATGGTGCGGTCCGCGACGTTCAGGGCGAGGCTGACGCCGACCTTGCGGGCGAGGGCGAGGCGGGCCTCGCTGACGTCGGTGATGACGACGTTGCGGGCGCCTGCGTGCTTGGCGACGGCGGCGGCCATGATGCCGATCGGACCCGCGCCGGTGATCAGGACGTCCTCGCCGACCAGCGGGAAGGAGAGCGCGGTGTGCACGGCGTTGCCGAACGGGTCGAAGATCGCCGCGATGTCGAGGTCGACGGGGACCCGGTGCACCCACACGTTGGAGGCGGGCAGGACCACGTACTCGGCGAAGGCTCCGTCGCGGCCGACACCGAGGCCGACGGTGGAGCGGCAGAGGTGGCGGCGGCCGGCGAGACAGTTGCGGCACTTGCCGCAGACGAGGTGGCCCTCGCCGCTGACCAGGTCGCCGGTGGCGATGTCGGCGACGTCGGAGCCGATCGCGGCGACCTCGCCGACGAACTCGTGGCCGAGGATCAGCGGGGTGGTGACCGCCTGCTGGGCCCAGCCGTCATAGGCGCGGATGTGCAGGTCGGTGCCGCAGATACCGGTGCGCAGGACCTTGATCAGGACGTCGGTGGGGCCGTACTCCGGCTCCGGCACGTCCATCAGCCACAGTCCGGGCTCGGCCTTCTGCTTGACGAGTGCCTTCACGGCTGTGGCTCCCTGACGTCGGTACGCGAGTGAATACCCCGGGCCGCGGGGCATGTCGGAGGAACCCTGCGGCCCGGGGTGGTCTTGGGTGTCACCCCCCATGGTGGGGGTTCGGCGGGGCGGGACGGAGCATCTCGAAAAGCTCCACGCGCCGTCCCCGGCCGTCACCGAAAAGGCTGCCGTACGGCGGGGTCCCCGGTCCATCGAGGATTTCTTAAGCGCCGCCCCAGGAGATCTTCACACCTGGCCGGGGGTTCACCGACCGCTGCCGCCGGACGCCTCCCGGACCTCCCCGTACGGCCCCAGGAAGCGGGGGTTCCCCTTCTCGATCCGGTAGAGGAAGATCCCGTCCGGGATGCGCACCTGGCGGGTCGAGGCGGTGAAGGCGAGGGTCCGCACGATCCCCCGGTGCTCGGTGCGCACGATCCGCCCGCCGATACCGCTGCGCACCTCGCCCGCGGCACTGGTGGTCCCGGCGGCGCGGGCGATGAGGCCGACCGCGTCGTACGCCTCGGCGGCCCAGGTCGCCGGGGGTGCGCCGAAGCGCTTGCGGTGGGCGGCGGTGAAGGCCCGGGCCGCGGGGAGGGCGGCGGGGTCGGCGTAGGCCTCGGCGAAGACCCAGCCGTCGCCCGCCTCGCCCGCCCCGTCGAGGAAGGCGGGCCCGAGGGCGGGTCCGGCGGCGACCCGGGTGCCGGTGAAACCCTCGCCTGCCAGCGCGGTGGCGAGGCGGGCGGCCCGGGACGCGTCGCCGCCCCCGAGCACCACGGCGTCCGCCCCGCTGCTCACGGCCTTACGGGCGACCGCGCCGAAGCCCGCGTCGCCCCGGACGAGAGGGTGTTCGAGGAGTGTGGCACCGGTGGGGGTGGACTCGCGGAACGCGCGCCCGACCTCCCCCGCGAGCCCGGCATCGGCGGCGTCCTCGACGAGGAGGATGCGGCCGGCCGGGGTGGTACGGGCCAGGTGGCTGATCAGGCCGGGGGTGAGCATGCCGTCCAGGGGGCGGGTGACGCAGAGGTGGAGCCCGGTCCCGGACTCGACGGTGCTGGAGCCCGCCGCGACGACGACGTTGGCCAGCCGCGCCGCGCCGTACCGCTGGACGAGTTCCTCGCGCAGGACGGGACCGGTCGGCCCGAGGACCGCAATGACCGCGGGGTCCGCCGCCAGCCGCTCGGCCACCCGGAGGGCCGCCGCCGGGTCGCCCCGGTCGTCCTCGGTACGCAGGGCGAGCCGGAACGCCTTGTCCTTAAGGGAGTTGTGGTCGGCGACGGCGAGCTGGGCACCGCGCTGGTGGGCGAGCCCGGTGACCCGTCCGCTTCCGCCGAGGTCGGCGTGGAGCCCGATCGTGTACGTGGGCGGCTCCCCGGCCCCACCCGACGGCCCGCCCGCCCGGCTACCGCGCCCACGCAGGGCGTTCCAGCCCGCGGCACCTCCACCGACGAGGAGGACGGCCCCGACGGCCCCGGCGGTCAGGACCCGGCGGCGGGTGGGGCCGCCTTCCCGGCCTTCCCGGCCTTCCCGGCCTTCCCGGCTGACGGCTTCGTCGCCGGCGGTTTCGTCGCCGGCCGGGGTGAGCGTGGTGGGCAGGGGTTCGGGGTCAGGCAGCGCGAGGGCGGCGGCGGACCGCTCGGCGATCAGCGCGGGGAGCCCGGCGGGGGCGTGCCAGGGGGTGAGGGCGGGGGCGGGGGCGTTACGAGGGGGCTCGCCCGGGTCTGAGGCCAGGTCCGGGTCCGAGGCGGCGCGGAGGGCTTCGCGCGGGTCCGGTGGCCTCGGCCGGAGCGCGTCCGGGGACTCGCGCGGGTCTCCCGACGCACCCCGGATCGGGGCCGCCTCCCCGCCCCCCGCCAGCGCGTCGCGGACCCGGCTCGCGGTCGGCCGGATGGCCGGGTCCTTCGCGAGGCAGGTGGCGATCAGGGGGGCCAGGCCGGCCGGGATACCCGTCAGGTCCGGGTCCTCGTGGACCGTACGGAACAGAGCGCCCGCCCCACCGCCCTCGCCGAACGGCCCCCGCCCGGTCGCCGCGTACACGAGGACGCAGCCGAGCGAGAACACGTCGCACGGCGGCCCCAGCGGCCCGGCCGACGCCTGCTCGGGGGCCAGGTAGCCGGGCGTCCCGATCACCGCACCGGTGGCGGTCAGCGCGGTGGCGCCCTCGTGCCGGGCGATCCCGAAGTCGATGAGGCGGGGCCCGTCGAGGGCGAGGAGCACATTGCCGGGTTTCACGTCGCGGTGGATCAGCCCGGCCTCGTGGACCGCGGCAAGGGCCTCGGCGAGCCGGCTCCCGAGCGCCCGGACGGTGTCCGTGGGCAGCGGGCCTCCGGCCGCCACCACCTGGGCCAGCGAGGGCCCGGGGACGAACGCGGTCGCCAGCCACGGCTCGCGGGCCTCGGTGTCCGCGCCGAGCACCGGGACCACCCAGGGACCGGTGATCCGGGCGGCGGTCTCGGCCTCGCGACGGAAGCGGGCCCGGAAGCCGGGGTCGGCGGCGTGCTCGGCCCGGATCACCTTGACGGCGGCGAGCGCCCCACCCGCCGAGCGCGCCAGGTAGACCACGCCCATGCCGCCCGCGCCGAGCCGGACGAGGGTGCGGTAGGGGCCGACGGTGCGGGGGTCCTCGGAGGTGAGGGGCCGCACGTCAGCTCTTGGGCTTCGGGGCGGGGCCGACGTAGCGGACGCGACCGTCCTTCACACGGTACAAGTGGGCGTCCTGGCCGACGAGTCGCTGACGCTCCTTGTCGAACGCGTAGGTGCGCGAGATCCCCTCGTACCGGGAGGCAGCGATCGCGGCGGTGAGCGCGGACCGGCTGGGCCGGCCGTCGCCGGAGGGCGTCACACTTGCCGACGCCCCCTTTGCCGCGTCCGTCGCGCCCTTGGTGGTGGCGGTGGATCCCTTGGCCGCCGCCTCGGCGAGGGTGGCCAGTTCACGGGCGACGAGCCCCGCCACGTCGTACGCCTCGGCCGACCACGCGGCGGGCGCGGCGCCGAAGCGTTTGCGGTGGGCGGCGGCGAACGTCGCGGCGGCCGGGGCGGTGGCGTCGATGAACGGGGCGACGAACTCCCAGCCGTCGGCCGCCGCGCCCGCCTGTTCCAGGAACTCCGGCCCCATGGCGGTGTGCTGGGCCATGCACGGCCCGGGGAAGGAGCCGTCGGCCAGGATGCGGGCGACCTTGGCGGCGCCGGCTGCTTCACCGGCGTAGAAGAGGGCGTCGCTCCGGTGCGAGAGGAGGTCGGTGACGACCGGGTCGAAGACGGTGGTCCCGGCGGGCACCACTCGGGGGTGGGTGGTACCGGTGGTGAGTTTGGGTGTCAGCAGGTTGACGGCGTAGCCCGCCTGGTAGGCGGACTGCCCGCCGGACCGGTCGATCAGGATGCCCAGCCGCTCGACGTCGGGGCGCAGCAGCAGGCGGTGGACGACGGGGAAGGAGAGCTCGGCGTAGGAGGGGGAGGCCTGGAAGAAGGAACCGTTGGCCCGGGTCGGGAAGGACATCAGGAGGGCCGACACCGTCAGGACCGGCATCACGGCCTCGTCGTACGCGGACAGGGCCGCCCCCGCCGTATCGTCGCTCGTGGGGCCGATGACCGCGACGACCTCCGGGTCGCGGGCGAACTCCTCGGCGACCCGGGCCGAGCGGGCGGGGTCGCCCTGGTCGTCGAGGCCCTTCACGGCGAGCCGGAAGGGCCGGTCGTCGAGGGAGTTGAAGCGGTCGACGGCGAGCCGGACGCCGCGTTCCTGGGCGCGTCCGGCGGCGCTCAGGGGCCCGGTGAGATCGGCGTGCACGCCGATGATGAGGCGCCGTCCGCCGGGCGCCCCGTCGTCTCCTCCCCCGCTTGCTCCGTCACCGGTGAGCCGTACGGCGGCGAAGGCTCCGGCGCCGAGGGCGAGAGCACCACCGGCCGCGAGGAGCAGGAACCGCCGTCGGCCGGGGGCGGGTTGCGGGGGCCCGGGCTCCTCGGTGACGGCGACGGTGGCGTCGATGGCGGGCAGGGCCAGCAGCGCGGCGGCCCGGTCCGCGATGATCCGGACGACGTCCTCGGGCAGCCAGTCGGCGGTGCCTCCGGCGGGGAGGTCCTCGGCGATCAGGGTGTCGAGATCGGCGGCGGTCGGACGCGTGTCGGGGTCCTTGGCGAGGCAGCGTTCCAGGAGCGCGCGCAGCGCGGGGTCGTCGATGCCGCCGAGGTCGGGGGCGTCGTGCACGGTCCGGTAGAGGATGGCGTCGACCGCACCGCTGCCGAAGGGCGGCCGCCCGGTGGCCGCGTACGCCAGGAGACAGCCGAGCGAGAAGACGTCCCCGGCGGATCCGGTTGGCCTGGTGGCCGTGGTGGACCCGGCGGCCGTGGTGGGTCCGGTGGATCCAATGGACTCGGCGGCCGTGGTGGGTCCGGCGGACTCGGTCGCCCCGGCGGGATCGGTGGATCCGGCGGGCCCGGTGGACCCGTCGGCCCGGGTGGGCCCAGCGGCCCCGGTCGCTTCGCCGGACCCGGCGGCCGTGGTGGACCCGCCGGGATCGGTGGACCCGGCGGCAGTGGCGGGCCCAGTGGACTCGGCGGACCCGGCCCCTTCGCCGGACCCGGCGGCTGTGGTGGACTCGGCGGGATCGGCGGACCCGGCGGGCTCGGCGGATCCGGCGAACTCAGCGGCCGTGGTGGACCCGGAGGACTTGGTCGCCCCGGCGGGCCCGGCGGCCCTGTCCGCCCGGGCGGGCCTAGCGGCCCCGCTTGCTTCGCCGGACCCGGCGGACCCGACGGCAGTGGCAGCCCCAGTGGACCCGGCTGCCCCGATCACCCCAATAGCCCCGCCGGGCCCGGATGCCCCGGCGGACCCGGTCGCCCCGACACCCCCGGCCGCCCCCACCGAACCACCCGACACCTGCTCCGGCGGGAGGAAGCCCGGGGTGCCGACGATCAGCCCAGTAGCGGTGAGCGCGGTCGCGTCAGCGGCGCGGGCGATCCCGAAGTCGATCAGCCGGGGGCCGCTCGCGGTCAGCAGCACGTTGCCCGGCTTGACGTCGCGGTGGACGAGCCCGGCGGCGTGCACGGCGGACAGGGCGCGGGCGAGCAGTCGGCCGAGGACGGTGACGCTGCGTACGGGGAGCGGTCCGCGCCGGGCAACGACGTCGGACAGCGTCGGCCCGGGCACGAACTCGGTCGCAAGCCAAGGCCGTTCGGCCTCGGTGTCGGCGCCGGTGACGGACACGGCCCAGGGGCTGTCGACGCGGCGGGCGGCCTCGGCCTCGCGGCGGAAGCGGGCCCGGAAGTCCTCGTCCCCGGCGTACTCGGGCAGGATCACCTTGATCGCGGCGAGCGCTCCGGCGTCGGTGCGTCCGAGGTAGACGACGCCCATGCCGCCGGCTCCCAGGCGGCCGAGGAGCCGGTGGCCGCCGATCCGGGCGGGGTCGGTGGGTCGCAGGTCGTCCATCGTCCGGCCTCAGCTCTGCTTCTCGACGGTGGATTCCAGCCGGGCCAGCATGGTGCCCTGCGCCTGGACGACGAGCTCGTCGATCTCCCGCTCGGTGCGCCCCTTCGCCCCCTTGCCGGTCACGGCCACGGTGAACTGGAGGGTCTGCGCCTGCTGCCAGAAGTAGTGGTGCGGCCCGCCGAGCTCGGAGCTCCGGTACTCCCCCAGCTCGGTGAGGGAGTCCTCGGAGGTGTTCTGGGTGGCCTCGCCGCCGAGGAGCGCACCGGCGAACATGGAGCCGATCTGCTCGCCCTCGCGCAGCTGCTGGGTGGGGCAGCGCATGCTCTCCTCGATCGACTCGGCCATCTCCCAGGTGGCGTCCTGGCGGGTGCGGTGCACGGTGACGACGGCGGCGAGGCGCACCGGCCCCTTGCCGGCCTCCGCGGGCACCTCGAACGACCGGGTGAGGGTGGCGAGGACGCTGGGCGCGGGCTTCCGCTGCTGCCAGACACAGTCCTCGCCGAGCACGGGCCAGGTCGCGGGGTCGCTCTCGTACGGGCTCCGCTTCACCACCCCGGGGCCGAAGCTGTCGGGGCCGGCGATGACGCGGTCGATGAAGTCGCGTGCCTCGGCGCGGGTCTTCGGGAGCCGGGCGGGGTCGGGTACGAACGCGTCCTCGGGCGACGGCCCGGCACCGGTGCCGCCGCCGGAGCCCGCGCTCGCGCTCGCCGAAGCGTCGCGATTCTCTGCCTTCCCCGGATCGTCCGCCGCCTCCGAGCAACCGGCGAGCAGCACGGTCACGAGGGTCAGGGCCAGGGGCAGCGCGAACCGGCCCCCTCTTAACGGCACATGACAGGTCACAGCGCTCCCCCGCTCTCCTCTACGACGCCGTATCGATCATAGGTTCGGCGGGCTGCCGTGGGTGGAGGTGTCCGGGGACTGTTGCCTCATCGCGACATCAGGAGAACCGGGCGGCTCCGGCCGGGTCAGCCGGTCTCCGCCAGAAAGGCGCGCAGGTGCTCGACGAGGGCGTCCGGCCGGTCCTGAGGAATCAGCGTGTAGCTGTCGGCCACCTCCACCAGCCGTCCCCTCGGCAGGATGTCGGCGAGGCGTCGCCCGTGGTCGAGCGGCATGACCCGGTCCTCGGTCGCCCAGACCACCAGCGCGGGCCGGTCGAAGGTCCGCAATTCCTCCGTCCAGCGCAGGAGTTCGGCCTTCTCGGGTACGCCGAGGACATAGGCGCGCAGATCGCGCCGGATCTCGGCAGAGGTCAGCAGCGGCCGGAACCACTCGTCCATCGTGGCGTGCGGGACGGGCCGTTTGCTCATCCACCCCCAGGTCATGGGGAGCCGCCGGGCGGGCTTCAGCCGGAGCAGGGAGAAGGCGGCCCTGATCCCTCCGGGCAGCCTGGCGAGGGCGGCGAGGTTCCGGCCGGGCAGCCCGGGCGGATAGTTGTCGAACGCCTCGCAGGAGGTGATGACGAGTCGGCCGATCCGGTCGGCCCGCCCGTCCGCGACCAGGGCCTGGGCCCCGCCCCAGTCGTTCATCACGAGTGTCACGTCCTCCAGTTGGAGGGCTTCCAGAAACTCGGCGACCAGCCGCGCGACCCCGAGGACGGACAGATCGGCCCCGGCGTCCATGGGCCTGCGGTGCCCGCCGAGCGGCAGGGTCGGCACGACGCACCGCACCCCGTCGCCGAGCCCGGCCACGACCTCGTCCCACAGCGAACCGTTCATGGCCACGCCGTGCAGAAGGACCACGACGGGCCCGTCACCACCGGTGTCGCGGTACTCGATCACACCCGCCGAAAGCCTCACGTCGTCCATGCGGTCAACATAGTCCGGCCGCCCTCGGGCCAGCACCTGACGCAGCGTGGGGATTACCTCCCCGTCCTTGATAACGTCGCCCCCGCGGCTGCGGACTTCTCCCCCGACCCAGCCGTACGGGGTGGGCACGGGGACCGGGCGCGGCAGGACGAAGAGGGCCGACAGATGAGCCTTGCACAGGTGCACTACACCTCCGCCGCGCCGGGGGACGAGGAGACGGCGGGCCGGTTCACGGCGGTCGGTCCCGGGGTGTCCGGGGCCCTGCTGGCGGAGATCGAGCCGTTGGTGCGCTACGAGCTGCCCGAGGGCGTTCCGGACCGCCTGTCGGACGGCGAACTGCGCTCGCTGCCGCAGTCGTTCACGTACGCCGTCCTCTCCGACGGTAGCCGTCTGGTGTCCCGGTCGGCTCCGGTACGGGACACGAGTGGCGGCGCGGGACCGGGGGTCCGGTTCCACGCGCACGCGGTGCATCTGCCGCCGGGGGTGCCGCTGCCGGGCGACCGGCTGCCGGTCGAGGCGTGGCGGTCGCCGCACTGGGTGGCGGTGACGCCCGGCGGCGCGATACCGGACCCGCTGACGCTGCCGCCCGGCCCGACGGCGGTCTCCGAGGGCCTGGACGACTTCGCCGTGTCGCGCGGCCCCTGGCTCGCGGCCGTACTGGCGGATCTGCGCCGGGCGAGCGAGCCGACGGAGCCCGGCGGGCGGCCGGTGGTGCTGGTGGAGCGGCAGTGCGCGGACGTGGCGAGGTGGCTGGGGCTCGCGTCCGTGACCCTGCCGAGGGAGTGCGCGGAGCGGCTGACGTTCACCACGTACACCCGGCGGCTGGGCAGTTCGGCGGCGCGGGTGGTGGGGGTGCTGCCCGAAGATGCGGAGGCGGCGCGGGCGGCGGGCCTGCGGGTTCATGTGTGCGCGGAGCGGCCAGCGTCGGGTGGCGGTACGGACGACGTGTGGGCGACGACGGCGGCGCGGGTCTGGCGGAGCCGGTCGCCGGAGCTGTTCCGAGAAGCCCGTGAGCTGCCCGGGGAGCCTTTCGCCGCAGGCCCGTTGACGGTGACGGCCCTGTGCGCGGGGATCGCGCTCGGGCCGGACGAGCGTGCGGCGGCGGCCGGTTGGGCGGCGGACCGCCCGTACGCCCTGGACGCCAAACGTACGGGCCAGCTGGTCGAGGCCCTCACCTCCCCCGGCATCGACGACCGTACGGGCCCCGAATTCGACGCGGTGGGGCGGCTGTTCGGCGCCCTGGAGGGCCGCTGCCCCGCGTCGGTGACCGCTCCGCTCGCGGCGATGCTGGTGACGGAGGCGGTACGGGGCGGCAACGGCTCGCTGGAACTGCCGCGCCGGGACGCGTTCGTGGGGCCGGAGGGTGCGGCGGTCGCGGAGCGGCTGGCCCCGGAGATCCTGACCGAGCTGGGCGACAAGGCCGGGCCCCGGTCGGTCGCGCGAACCGTACAACTGCTGCGGGTGGCAAGGCTGCTGGGCGTGGACGGTACGGAGTCGCTGCCGGGGGTTGTGGACTGCCTGGCCCCGGCCCTACTGACGGAGGCGGCGGCCGAGGAAGGGCCGGGCGCCCCGGACTTCGCCCCGGCCCTGCTGGAGTTGCTGGACGAGCAGTTCGAGGTGCGGACGGCGTTGCTCGGCGCGCTGGACCGGATCGCCCCGCGGGACCCCGGGGCGGTGGCCCGGTTCCTGGAGCGGGTGGCGCTGCCGTTCACGGGGACGCAGGCGTTGCCGCATCTGCGGATGTGCGCCGAGGTGCCGGGGGCGATGGCGACGCTGGGCGGTGACCGGGCGGCGGTGTGGCACCGGGTGCTGCGGGCGGCCGGCCTCTCCCCCTTCGCCGAGCCGCTGGTGCTGCGCACGGCGGTGGGCCTGGTGTGGGAGGACCGGGCCCCGACGGTCGAGGAGGCCCGCCTCCTGCTGGACGCGGCCACGTCGGACTCGCACCGCGCGGCGGGTACGTGGGCCCGCCTGGTCGACGCGGCGCTGAGCGCGTCCGCCGCCGAGCCGCCCACCACCGGCCCGTCCCCCGCGAGCACCGACGAGGCGGCGGCCCTCGCCCACGACCTGCTGCGCGGCTTCCCCGGGGAGATCGGCGGCCGGGAGCGGGCGGGCCTCCTGCTACTGGACCTGGTCCGCGAACTGCGCACGGGCGCACCGGAACCCGGCTGGGCGGAGACCGTCCGAACCCTGTGCGCCCAGGCCGAGCCGGTCGAACCGGCACTCCGGGAGCGGGCCCACGCGGCCCTGGTCGAACGGCTGCTGGCCCCGGACCGCCCGGGCGCCGAGCTGTACGACTTCGTCCACGGCGACGACGCCGAGCTGATCGCCGCGTACGACCGCACGGCCCGGACCGAGACCGTACGGACCCGGCTGCGCACCCAACCCGCCTACGCGGCGGACTGCTTCACCGTCTGGACGGCCCACCCGCACGCGGGCAGGACCTGGCCCCCGGTGGCCGCCGCCCTCCTGGACGAGGTCCTGCGCCCGGCGGTCCGCGCCATGTCCCCCGAGGCCGTCGCGGAGGTCGAGGCGACGGTGGGCCGCACGGGCAGCAGCGTCCGGGCCGACGCCTTCCGCACGTGGAACCGGTCGAGCACGCTGGGCCGCCTGGGCCGCCGGATCGCGGGGCGGGTGCGGCGGGGGTGAGCCGCCGGGGGCCGGTGGCGCGGGCAGGCCAGGCAGGTAACGGGCGTACACGCGCAGTGTCATGAACAGCGCGGTGTTCCGCACCCCCCGCCCCTTCGATCATGGTTATATTCCGCGTGTGATCACAGGTATATCCGGAAGATTCGCGTAGCCATGGTCGCCCCTCTGGCACCTTCGGACCCTCGGCGCGTCGGCCCGTACCAGCTCGAAGGGCGGCTCGGTGCGGGCGGTATGGGACAGGTCTTCCTGGGATCATCGGCCGCCGGACGCAGAGTCGCGGTGAAAGTCGTCCGGTCGGAGCTCGCCGCCTCCGCCCAGTTCCGCGCACGATTCGCCCGCGAGGTCGAGGCGGCACTGCGCGTGGGCGGATTCCACACCGCCCAGATCGTCGACGCCGATCCCGAGGCCGCGACACCCTGGCTGGCCGCCGAGTACATTCCGGGCCCCACACTCCAGCAGGTCGTCACCGCGCAAGGGCCTCTCGCGCCCGACGCCGTGCTCCGCCTGGGCGCCGGAATCGCCGAGGGCCTGGCCGCGGTCCACAACTGCGGCCTGGTGCACCGGGACTTGAAGCCCGGCAATGTGATCATCGCCGACGACGGCCCGCGCATCATCGACTTCGGGATCGCCCAGGCGGCCGACGCCGGACAGCTGACGCACGCCGGCGCCGTCATCGGCACCTACTCCTACATGTCGCCGGAGCACATCCGCACCCCCGCTGAGGTGACACCCGCCGGTGACGTCTTCTCACTGGGCTCCGTGCTCACCTTCGCCGCCACCGGCCGGGGCCCGTTCGACGCGTCGACCGTCCTGGCCATCATCCACCGGGTCACGAGCGAGGAACCCGTACTCACCGGCATCGCCGTGGGCAGCCCGCTGCACGACCTGGTCCTTCACTGCCTCGCCAAGGACCCCGCCGCTCGACCGCCGACCTCGGAAGTCCTGCGCCGACTGTCGGTCACAGCCCCCGCGCCTCCCGCTCCGGCCATCCCCCCGGTCGCACCCCCGCAGCCGGCCGCGCCTCCCGGCGGCGGCAGTCCGGTGCGACGCCGTTCCGTGCTGTTCGGCGGGCTTGCCGCCGCGACGGCCGCGGTCGCCGTGCCCGCCGCCGCCGTGCTGTGGCCGAGGGACGAACCATCCGCCGGGCCGAAGGGCAGGCCACGCGCGAGCAAGAGCCCCGACCGGGACATCACCAGGCCTGTCGGTGAGCTCGAAGGCCACAGGTGGAAGATCGAAAGCATGGCGGTCAGCCGGGACGGAAAGTACCTCGCCACGGGCGGCTACGACACGACGGTGAAACTGTGGGACCTCACCGCGCGCCGCGAGAGGGCAACCTTCGAAGGCCACACCGATTCCGTCTGGGCAGTGACCTTCAGCGCCGACGGCGCCACCGTGTACTCCGGCGCCTTGAAGGAGGTGCGGGCCTGGGACACGTACAGCGGAGCCCCGAAGAAGCAACTGGCCGGGTACACCGGCGAGAACGACTTCGTCACGTCACTGGCCGTGAGCCCGGACGGCAGGACCCTGGCCGTCGGCGTCGTCGGCCGGATCGAGCTGATGGACCCGGACACGGGCCGGGTCCGCGAGACGCTCGAAGGACAAGCGGGGAGCATCGCCTTCAGCCCGGACGGCAAGACTTTGGCCGGCATCACCGGCGAGGAGAGCAGAAACGGCATCCGGTTGTGGGACACCGCGAACGGCCGCCTGCTCGGTGCCCTGGGCGACGACAAGTCCGCGAACTACTCCGAGGTGGCGTTCAGCCCCGACGGGCGGACCCTCATCGCGAGCGGCCCCGGTGTCGAGCTGTGGGACCTGGCCTCCGAAAGTCTCGTCCAGACACTCACCGACCAGCACAGACGTATCGACTGCGTTGGCTACCGGCCCGCCGACGCCGGGACTTCGGGCAAGGCGATCGTCGTGGGAGGCGGCCGCTTCGTGGAGACCGAGAAGACCGACACCGTCGGCCGTACGGTCAGCGTCTGGGACGCGGACAGCGGGAAACTCGCCACCACCCTGGTCGTCGGCGACCCGAAGACTCCGATGCGGGCCTACATCGTCCGCCTCGCTTTCACCCCGGACGGCAGAACTCTCGCGGGCGCATGCACTCCGGCAGCCGGCGAGGACGGGATCGAGCCATCGGTCCAGCTGTGGGAGCTGCCGTGAGCGGCGGTGCCGAGAGACCACCGAGCCACTGCCCGAATCCCCCTGCGCCACCTCACACCGGACGGATACCCATGGACGCACTCAGGCCCGACGATCCGCAGTGGGTCGGCCCCTACCGCCTGGACGGACGGCTCGGGGAGGGGGGTATGGGGTCGGTCTTCCTCGGTACGTCGCCGGGCGGCCGGAAGGTCGCGGTCAAGCTGATCAAGCGTGAGCTCTCGACGACCCCGCAGTTCCGGGAGCGGTTCGCGCGCGAGGTCGACGCGGCCCGGCGGGTGGGTGGCTTCCACACCGCGCAGGTGGTCGACGCCGACCCCGATGCCGAATCCCCTTGGCTGGTCACCACGTTCATCCCGGGTCCGACACTGTACGAAGTCGTCGCCAAGGGCGGACCGCTGGAGGCCACCGCCGTGCTGCGGCTCGGTGCGGGGCTCGCGGAAGGGCTCGCCGCGATCCACAAGTGCGGCTTGGTGCACCGGGACTTGAAGCCCGGCAATGTGATCATCGCCGATGACGGGCCTCGGATCATCGACTTCGGCATCGCCCGACTCGTGGACGCCGGCTCGCTCACGACGACGGGCACGGTCATCGGCACCTACTCGTACATGTCTCCGGAGCAGATCCGCGCCGACCGGGCGGGAACGGCGAGCGATGTGTTCTCGCTCGGTTCGGTACTCGCGTACGCCGCGACCGGACGCGGGCCGTTCGACGCGCCCACGCTGATCGAGATCGTCCAGCGCATCCTGGACGAGCCGCCCGCACTCGACGGTATCGACGACGGTGCGCTGCGGGAGCTGCTCGCAGCGTGCCTGGCCAAGGCCCCCGAGGCACGGCCGACCGTCGACGACCTGCCCGGGTGGTTCGCGACCCGTGCGGCCGAGGGCGGGCGTGGAGGGGTGGAGCCACGGCCGGCAGAAGCCGGCGCGGAGGACCCCCGTGTTCCCCTGATGTCGCCCGCGGCTGCCGCGCCCTCGCAGGCGACCCTCCCGCTGTCCCCGACTGCTCCGCCACCGGAATTCGGGCCGGTGGTGAGCACCATCGATGCCGCGGGCGACAAGCCGCGCCCGGGCGGCCTGTCGCGGCGCACGCTCCTGTTCGCCGGGCTCGGCACGGCGGCCGCCGCCACAGCGGTCGGGGTGCCGCTCCTGCTGCGTAACAGCGACAAGGCAGACGGTTCTTCCGGCACCGGCGACAAGACAGGTTCCCCGCAAGGCACTTCGAAGCCGGACGAAGCCGAAGAGGTCGTCCGTCTGGAGGGCCTTGCGAACGGGCGGACGCTCGCCTTCAGCGAGGATGGCCGGCACCTGTACGGTGCCGACCAGAACACCATCCGGCGCTGGAATCCGAGCACCGGCGCCGGCACCGGCGACCCGGTCCACATCGGCGCCCAGGCGTTCCGGCAGTCCACAGCGTTCAGCCGGGATCTCCGCCTTCTGGTCAGGGCGGAAGAGGGCAGGATCCGCGTCTGGGACACGGAGACCGGCAAGATCGTGCACACGTTCACGCTGTCCACCGCGAGTGGCACGAGCCAGGAGGGCTGGCCCACGCACCTCGCGATCAGCGCGGACAGCAGGAGACTGGCCGCGAGCAGCGGGGGGAGCCTGCACCTCTGGGAGCTGCCGTCCGGCAAGCACAAGACCGTCACCACGAGCAATTCCGGCGGGCCCGTGGCGTTCCGCGGCGACGGTGAGATGCTGGTCGGCGGCGGGCAGTATCTGGAGACCCTGACCCCCGCAGGCAAGGCCACCGGCAAGATCAAGGGAAGCGGCAACACCAAAGCTGTCGTGTTCAGCCCGGACGGGAGCCTTCTCGCCTACGCGGGCGTGGACGGCCACACCGTGGTGTGGAACACGGAGTCCCGCTCGGAGGTCACCCGGTTCAAGCAGTGGTGCCGGACACTTGCCTTCCATCCGGAGGGGCGCCTGCTGGTCGGCGGCGAGGGCTTGACCGTCGCCGTGTGGGACACGGTGGCGGGGAAGAAGGTCGGCGGCTACGAGTGCCCCAACCAGGTCGAGGCGGTGGCTGTCAGCCCGGACGGCAGGACCGTGGCGATCGGCCTCAGCATGGCGATCTTCGAGGAGAACAAGGACTCGGTCCTGCTCTGGCAGCTGCCCTGACGCCCGTCCGAGGACGGTTCGCCGACGGCCGGTCACCGATGCTCCGCCCCGGGCCTACCGGACAGCCGGGGACGGGAGCCCCCGGCTAAAATGTTCTTTCATGTCGAAGCCTGACGAGTTGCTCACCGAAGTCGCTGCCCTGGTGGAATCCGGGCACAGCAACCAGATGTCCCTGACCGTGGTCGCCGGGGGTGCTGTCATCACCGGCCGCCTGGCCCCCGAGTCCGTCTGGAGGCAGCGGGTCTCCGAGGTCCTGGCGGACTCTGCCCAGCTGCGCGATTTCTCCGCCGTCTTCACCACCACCACGCGCAAGGAGGGGCCGCCCACACATCTGCATTTCCATGTGGCGCGGATTCTCCAGGGGACGGTGGGAATCCCGGAGACGGGCGGGATGTACCGCGTGGCGATCGAGGACGTCAGCGCCTGGACCATGGGCGACTTCAGCTACTCCGACCACTGACCCGGCTCGGCCGCAGGCGCTCGATGCGATCGGGGTCGCCGTCGAGCAGGTCACCGTGGCTGATGGTGAAGTCCCCGTTCGGCAGAGTCCGCCCGTCTCCGTAGTGTCGGCCGATGACCGCTGCGGGGAGGAAATCGCGCAGGCTGTGGCGCATGCTCCCGGAGTACTCGACGGGCGCGCCCCAGTCTGCGGGACCCTCGTCGGTGGAGAACAGGACCCAGTGGTCCACGGGCACGGCGGCGTCGAGGTCCGGTGCCTTGCCGGTGTGGCTGTCCAGGGCCGGTACGGTCATCCGGTCGGGGTCCAGGGGTTGGTACCAGAGCAACAGGGGCTTGGCCCGTCGCGCCTCGGCGTTGTCGAAGCAGCACACGACGATGGTGTGGTCCGGGAAGTGCTCGGCGTAGAAGTGCAGGAGCTCCGGGTCGAGGTCGGGGCGCCGCTGCGGCGGCACCTGCCACAGCGCGGCGGGGATCGAGGTGGGGTCGTCCGCCAGGAGCACCGTGTAGACGTCGTGGTCGAAGACCTGGACGACCGCCCGCGGTTCCATGCCCATCCATACGATGTCGTCGGCCGCCGCGGCGGCGACGTCCACGGCGGCGACCATGCGGTGCAGGACGTCGCCGGAGCGCCCCGCGGAGAGAAAGTGGCGCGGAGTGAGCTGCCTGGTCGGCACGTGCAGCAGCATGGCGTTCGGGCCGTCCGCCAAATTGACGGCCGTGTTCTGGTAGCCCAGGACATGGATCAGGCCGTGCTCGCCGTGGTGTTGACGCCCGCAGTACAGGATCGTGCCGGAGAACGCCGCCTCACCTGTCGATATGCACATGGCAGCAAAGTACCGGTCCGCGTCCGGTCACGCCCCGGCGCGTACCGGTGCCGCCGGTGGTACGAGCAGGTCACCGGACGTAAGCCAGCGCGATCAGCCGGGAGTTGTCGGGGAACGTGGCCGCGTCCCTGACGGGGGCTAACCGGAGGAACGATTCGGGGGGCAGCCCCGCTGATCTCCGGCTCGAAACGCGGTGAGATCTCCTCATCACTCTATTTCCGAGGAGATCCGTGATGCGTTCGGCAACGTTCCGACCGTGGCAGAGGGCAGGACGACGAGGCGGGCTCGCGGCCGCCACGGCCGTGCTCAC
This sequence comes from Streptomyces sp. PTY087I2, assembly GCF_001687325.1. Lineage (GTDB taxonomy): Bacteria > Actinomycetota > Actinomycetes > Streptomycetales > Streptomycetaceae > Streptomyces. The sequence continues at coordinate 227,634 of NZ_LZRD01000003.1, forward strand.
CACGCTCGTCGTCGCGGCGGCAGCGACAGCGCGCGAGGGCGCGTGGCGGGAGCCGCGCGCCGCGGAAGGCCCGGTGTGGACGGGGGCGTGGGGCGCGGCCGTGCAGCGGCCCGTCGAGGGCAGCGAGGACTGGGGGACCAACTGGTCGCGGCAGGGATTCGCCGACCAGTCCGTACGCCAAGTGGTCCGCGTCGCGACCGGCGGCTCCACCTTGAGGATCAGGCTGTCCCATGCGTACGGCACCACGCCGTTGCGGATCACCGCGGCGGTGGTCGGCCGGTCCGCCGGTGACGCCCAGGTCTGGCCCGGCACAGCACGGAAGCTGACGTTCGGCGGGTCCCCGGGCACCACCGTCGCCCCGGGGCGCGAGATCGTGAGCGATGCCGGCGCCTTGAGCACCTCGCCGCTGGAGAAGGTGACCGTCACCCTGTACTTCGCCGACCGCACCGGCCCGGCCACCTTCCACCGGTTCACCACCGCCACCTCGTACCGCGCCTCCGGGCGCCATCTGACCGACGCCGACGGCGGCGCCTTCACCGCGTCCACGAACGCCTGGTACTTCCTGAGCGGGGTGGAGGTGTCCGGTCCGCCCTCCCCACGGCGCGGCACCGTGGTCGCCTTCGGGGATTCGCTGGTGGACGGCACAGGGGCACCGCCCGGCGCCGACACCCGCTTCACGGACAAGCTCGCCGAACGCCTGGCAGCCGACCGCCGACCGCTGGACGTGGTCAACGCCGGCATCAGCGGAAACCGGCTCCTCAACGACTCCCCCTGTTACGGGGACAAGGCCACCGACCGCTTCCGACGCGACGTGCTCGACCGCCCCGGCGTGCGCACGGTGATCGTCGGCCTCGGAGGCAACGACCTCGCCGCTCCCGAGTTGGACGACCCCTGCATGGGCTCCGCCCCCGTCGTGACCGCGCATCAGATCATCAGCGCTCACAAAGATCTGATCCGAGCCGCCCACGCTCGTGGGATCAAGGCCGTCGGCGCGACCATCCTGCCCATGAAGGGTGCCCTCTTCCCCGCCTACAGCGAGCGGGGCGAGAGGACCCGGAACGCCGTCAACCGATGGATACGCACCAGCGGTGCCTACGACTCCGTCCTCGACGTCGACCGGGCCCTGGCAAACCCCGCTGATCCCGCCCTGCCGCGCCCCGGCTACGTCCACCCGGACGGCGTGCACCCCAACGAAGCCGGGTCCCACGCCATCGCCTCCGCCATGAACCTCGACGCCCTCTGAACCTCGACGCCCCCGGAAACACGGGCAAAACCTGGCCCCGGTGGCAGCCGGATCGCGGGGCGGGTGCGGCAGGGGTGAGCCGGGGGCTTCGGCGTCGGGCCCGTCGAGATCGCACATGCATACGTTCCCCCTGTCCACGCGGGATAGGTTGCCCCTGCCTGGACCAACCAGCTGCTGAAGGCCGGCCGGAAGGAGATCGACGTCTCCGGCTTCGCGGGCGTCAACGAAAAGGACCCCGAGATCTGGTCCCGGAACCTGCCGTACAACCAGGACATGGCGATCAACCTGGGCGCGGAGGGAGGGAAAGGCTTCAACCCGGTCACCGGGCTCATGGAAGCGATGAGCAGGCACCCTGCGGCAGCAGCGGAGTTCTTCAACGAGAACCTGCGGTCGGACACCAACGACGACGGCATCGTCACGTCACCATGGTCGTCGAGAAGCCGTTCGGCGAACCGGCCGAATTCGAGAAGCACTTGAGCCAAGTACCTCGAACTACTTCCCTTCGGCGGGAACGCCATCACTTGGATTCAGGAAGACGTCACAGAATCAGTGGTGGAAAACGCGAAGGAAGAGGACCTGGACGGGGCCGTCCTCGAATCGGGAGAAGGATACGCGAGCGCGGAGGAGGCTACGAAGAGGGCCGCCGCAGCTGCCGTGGCCACGGGCGGGAAAAGCCGCCGGGCTGACACCCGAGGAATACAACACCTACCAGACGATTCATAGAAGCCGCTACCCCCTCGCTGGCACTCACCGCAGGCGCGGCGGGCTGCTCTGAAGAGGAGGCCAAGACAGCACCGGAGTTGCCGAACCAGTTCTGCTGGAACGCATTCGAGTTCATTCGACCACCTGAAGCCGGACCTGATCCGTATCGGAAAGAAAGCGATCGTCTGGAATACCGGAGCGATCACCTACTTCCCCTGCAAGGCGACAGCCAATTCCAGCCCGTCGACCGCGAAATACCTTCAGCTCACCATCCACGTCAGCGGCGCCCGAGTCGAGAACCGACGGAAGACCCTCCCGGGCCTCCTCAAGCAGTTCACTGTCTTCACCCAGAAGGAACTCGGGTGCGCGTGAGCCGGCTGCCACGCCCCCGTGGGACCCGGAAGTAGGTGACCGACGGAAGGGTCAGCGCGAACACCGCGCCGTGCCTACGGCGGATGCTCGCCACACTGCTCGCGGTCGGGGGCTCCCACAGGAGACGAAACCGGCAGTCGTGTGCGGCCTCTGCGTGTTCGGGAAGCGGGACAGTCGGCTGATCCCAGGCCAGGATGTGTCCGGCATGGGCAAGTCCACCGGGAGAGTCCCGAAGGGCAAGGTCATGGGTGAAGGGGATACCAGACAGGGCACGCTCGCCGGCGTCCAGAATGTGCGCGACAGTTTCGGCCGACGGCAGCGGTGAACTGAAGTAGGCAGTCACCCGCATCTCACAGGACACCCGGTAGGCAGACCTGGACAGCGTGAACAGGCCCGAGTCCGCCCATCCGCGCGCATAGTGGTCCTCGACGACGAGGAGGCGCAGCTCCAGTGGCGTGCTCCCCACGTAGGTTCCGACGATGGCACGCAGTCGCGCCTCCGCGGCTCGTCCGGCCTGACGGGCCGCGTCACTGCCCGCCAGGCGCCGCGCTCTGCGGCGGCTGGTCGAGCTGAAGAAAGTCCACACACGGGCCACAACGACGAACGCGACGAGCAGGGGCCACCACACCCAGCGCACAAGGAGCGCATTCACCCCGGCACCTACGATCGAGGGCCGTTTCCCGGGATATCGGATGGTCATGCACACGATCGTCCAGCCACAGACCGGCCCTCCGCCATCCGTACGCCTACTCAACCCGCCCCGTCACACGCGGCCGTACAGCGTGACGTGGTAGCCGTCGGAGTCGGCGAAGGTGAACGTCCGGCCGAAGGGGCCGCCGATCGGCGCCGAGACGATGGTGTGCCCGTCGGCGACGAGAACCCTCAGTACAGCAGGTCGAGTTCCGCCCGAACTGTCTTGCCCGGACTGCGGTCCAGGACTGCCCAGCGGTCTGCCAAGGCCTCCACGATCAGGAGCCCGCGCCCGCTGTCGCAGCCGTCCGCCGGAGCCGTGATCTCGCCGGGACCCGGCGGCCGGCGCTCGCCCCGGGTGTCGGAGACCTCGATCCGCAGGAGGCCCGGCATTTCCGGGTCGCCGGGCACGTGTGACAGGCGCAGTGCAAAGTTGCGGCCGGGGACGCGGCCGTGGGTCACCGCGTTGGCCGCCAGCTCCCCGATGATCAGGGCCGCCGACTCCGAGGCGTCACTGAGGTACGGGATACCCCAGGTGTGCAGCTTGTGCAGGCCGACGCGGCGGGCGAGCCGGGCGCCGCGCGGATCCGCCGGGTATTGATGATTGAACACACGTACGGTTACGGGTGGTTGGGTCTGTGCAGGTGCTTCCATGCCCCCAGATTCCGGGCTTCGGAGCCCACTCACCAGGTCACCAACCCGTACGCTGAGTCAGCGTACGGGCGCGAAGGGTAGACGGTACGGGTCACGTTCCGTGAGCATGGACGGGTTGCGAACCAGGACAGGCGCACGGGGAGGTGGCCGTACATGACGCACGGCACGGATGGCATCGACAGCCCGACCTACGGGACCTTCGGCAACGGGCGCAGCCCCGAGCCCGAACCGCACTACAGCCTCAAGATGTTCGGGGAAGTCGTCAAGACCTTCCGCAAGCGGGCACGGCTGACGCAGGAACAGTTCGCCCCGCTCGTCGGGTACTCACCCGAGACCGTCGCCTCCATCGAGCAGGGCCGCCGCCTCCCGCCGCCGGACTTCGCGGAGCGCGCGGACAGCATCCTCGACGCGTTCGGGGTGATCCTCGCGGCGGCAAAGCATCTGACGCGGCGGAAGGGACTGGCGAGCTGGTTCCGGCAGTGGGCGGAACTGGAGTTGTCGGCGCTCAGCCTCTACACGTACGAGTGCCGGTTGATTCCGGGGTTGTTGCAGACGGCGGCGTACGCGCGGACGCTGTTCGCCGACCAGTTGCCGCCGCTCTCCGACGAGCAGATCGAGGCCCAGCTCACGGCTCGGCTGGAACGCCAGCAGCTGCTGCGTGAGCGGCCGAACACCTCGTTCGGCTTCATCCTCGAAGAGCACCTGCTCCTCCGGGACTTGGGCGGCGAGGAGGTCACCAGGGAGCTTCTCGACCACATCCTCGACCTGTCCGAGCTGCGCAATGTCGACATCCAGATCATGCCGCTCGTACGCCATCACCATGCGGGACTGCATGGGCCGATGCGGTTGCTGGAAACGCCGGATCACCAGTGGTTCGGCTATCTGGAAGGGCAGGAGCACGGGCAGTTCGTCTCCGAACCCAAGGTGATCAGCGCGCTCCAGATGCGGTGTGCCAGTATGCGTTCACAGGCTCTCTCGTTGGATGACTCCAAGAGCCTGATGCGGCGGATGCGAGGAGCGAGATGAGCACCACACCCCTGGCCTGGTTCAAGAGCAGCTACAGCAGCGGCTCCGGAGACTCCTGCGTCGAGGTCGCCATGGAGTGGCACAAGTCGAGCTACAGCAGCGGCTCCGGCGACGACTGCGTCGAAGTCGCCACCTGCCCCTCCACCGTCCACGTCCGCGACTCCAAGCTCGACGAGAGCCCGCAGCTCGCCCTCGCCCCGGCCGCCTGGACGCGCTTCCTCTCGTACGCCGCCCGGGGCTGAGGAGCCGTCAGTCGCCGTCCTGCGCGCGGGCAGTTGACCGTACGGACTCCGCGCGCAGCCGTGTCGCGTACCAGGCCAGGGCGAAGCAGATGCACACGTACATCGCACCGGCCTGGATCGCGTAGTTCGGGTAGTCGATGATCCAGGCGCTCGCCGTCGGGTCGGCGGCGTGGGCCGGGTTGTCCGACACATGCGGCAGCAGCCACGCGATGAGGCCGCCGACGCCCTGCGCCGCGACGTACAGCGTCACGAACTCTCCGAGACGCCACAGGTAGGTGCGCCGGCTCTCGCGCCTCAGGGTACGGACCCGGGCGCGGGCGCCGCCCGGGAGCCAGTGGGGACCGGCCGACGCCACCTTCGCGCTCACCTCCGGCACGAGCACCACCGCGCCGACGACCAGGGTGAGCAGCAGGAGCAGGCCCACCGTGAGCAGGGCCTCGGAGCCGGCGCGGCTGCGCATCAGTTGCGGGATCAGCAGCAGCGCCAGGATCGGTACGTTCACCGCGAGGCAGGCCGCGAAGGTGCGGGCCAGGGCGCGGGGGTCGAGGAGGGAACCGCCCGGATGAGACGGATGAGACATACGCGTCGCAGAGGTGGCTGTCATGGGCTCAGCATAGGCCGGGTATTTCACCAAAGTGAAGGAGTTTGCCTAAGGTGGCGGCCATGACGACGCACGAGAGCCCCGACCCCGACGGCCGGGCGATGGGGCAGGAGTTGAGCCTGCGCGTGATCCTCTTCCACGAGGCCGTCGCCGCTCATCTCGGGCTCAACGCCACCGAGCACAAGATCCTCTCCCTGATCGCGGCGGAGCCGGGGGTCAGCCCCGGGCAGCTCGTGGAGCGCACCGGGCTGTCCAACCCGGCCATCACCAAGATCGTTCACCGGCTGGTCTCGCTCGGGCACGTGGACCGTCGCAAGGACGGTTCGGACGGGCGCAGGTACGCGCTGAGCGTGACGTCGACGCACCGCCGGGACCTGGCCCGGCTGTTCGCTCCGATGGCCGAGGCGATGAACGGTCTCGTGGACGGCATGGACGACGTGGAACGCGCGGCGGTCACCCGCTGGCTCACGGGCACCGTCGAGATCCTGCGCCGGTCGACAGCCGAACTGACCCGGCTGCGGGAGGCCGACGGGCCGGCTGACCGGCGGACAGACTGACCGGCTGACCGGCTGACCGGCTGACCGGCTGACCGGCTGACCGGCAGGCTCCGTCGCGGTGATCGCGCCAGTCATACCGCCCGGACGGTCAGCTCGCGGAGTCGCTCAGGACCCCGAGTCCCGCCACCAGCCCCACGTACGCGAGCACCAGCACCAGCGCGAAGAGGATCAGCAGCCAGCCGGTCACGATCGCCAGCAGGGCCTTGCCCCGGTCCTGCCCGCCCAGCCGCTTGCCCCGGCGGCGGCCGAGGTGGCCGGCCGGGATGGCGACGAGGCCGCACAGGAACATGAAGGCCGTGTAGAGGCCGCCGTACAGCAGCCAGAACATCGGTGCCGCCACGATCGCCACGATGAGGCCGGCCCCCAGAGCGGCCGCCCACGCGGCCACCCGGGCGGGTGTGTTGCGGGACCGCACCGCCGGTCCGGCGGTCTGCTGCGCGTTGCTCGCCACGATGGATCTCCCCCGTCGTTCTCCACCGCCACACTATGAGGTCGCCCGGCGGCGGTCTGACGGCGGGTCCGTGTGCCGGGCCCGGCACAGGTACCGTAAAGAGGCATCGATGTCACTCATGGGCCTCCTGGCGGGCTGCGTGAACCCCGGAGGAACCACATGACGACCAACCGTGGACGCAAGGACGTCATCCGCGACCGGATGGCCGCCACCGGCGAGTCGTACAACGTCGCCGCCCGCAATCTCAAGGCCATGAAGGACACCGCCGCCACCCGCGACGCCGTCCTCGTGCAGCGCTGGACGCCCGCCGACTCGTTCGACGTGCCCTGCCCCTGCGGCGGGACCTGCGAGCCGGGCGATACCTGCGACCGCTGCCACGCCCGCCACCGGCATGTGAAGCGCTACCCGGGTTCCACCACCGAGGTCGAGACCTGGGCCGACCGCTACGAGTGCACCGGCTGCTCCTCCTCGTACACCCTCACCGTCCACCTGGCCGGGCGGCCCTGGGGCGTCGCCGAGACCGTCGTCAAGGGCGGGTCGGCCGAGGAGGTCGTGCAGGCGACCGTCTTTCCCGGGGTCATTCACCCGCTGCTGCGGTCGGAAGCGGCCGAGAAGGGCGACGACGGGGAGTGATCGTCGGAGCCGCGCCCGTAGGGTGACCATGACGAGGCTCCACAAAAGGTGTTGGCGGGACCGAAGGATGCGAATGCGCCGTCAGGCATTGGTCGTCGGGGTGGAGGGACCGGCCACGGACCCCGCAGACGAATCGCCGCCCCAGTGGCAGCCGCTCATCTACGCGACACAGCACTCGCGACGGTTGCGCGAGGTACTGGCAGAGCAGTACGCGTACCTTCTCCTGGAGCCCGTTCCGGACCCCGCCTCCACCGCCGCCGCCCTGGAAGACGCACTGACACACGCGGTCAAGGACAGGGCCGACTTCACGATCATCCATGTGCTGGCGCACGGAAAACTCGCACGCGAAACCCGCAAGGTCTACGCCGTGGGCGGCGACGGCCGGCTCACCACCGACTCGCTGAGTCGCTGGGTCGACATGGCGGAGCGCCCGGCCACGGCCGGAGAGGACGCTCCGGCCGTACTCCTCGTCCTGGACCTGTGTCACGCCGGTGCCGTCTCGGCAGACCAGCTGCGGTCCCTGCTCCACCCGAACCACCGACGTGTCTGGGTGCTGGCCGCCTGCCAGACCGACGAACCCGCCTATGACGGTCGTCTCAGCATCGCGGTCGACGAGGTGCTCCGCGGTTTCGCCTCCGGCGCCCTGCCGCTCGACGAGTCCCTGCCGTACATCCCGATCGCCCGGTTCTGCCGCGAAGTAGCCCGTCATGTGGAGGGGCAGAGCGCGGGTGGCATTCAGCAGACTGTCGTACGCCCCCTCGCCCCTCTCGGTGATGACCTGTCGCACCTGCGGTTCTTCCCGAACCCGCGACACGACCCGGCCGGCTCGCGCTTCCGCAGCGGTGTGGACCCTGCCGTGTTCACGGTCCTCGACGACGTGGCGGACACCCGCCATTTCGTCATCAGGGCCGCCGGCGGCGAGGAACGAGTCGACATCACCGTTCCGTCCTTCACCGGGCGCAGTGACGAACTCCGCGCTCTGACCGGGTGGTTGGAGGGGCAGGGGGCATCGCTCCGGGTGGTCACCGGCGTGCCGGGCGTAGGTAAGTCAGCACTGGTCGGAGCACTCGCCTGCGCCGCGCACCCCTTGTTGCGCGAGGCCACGGAACAGGTGTGGCGGACATCGGGAGGAGACCTTCCCGGGATGGCCGAGGGCCTGGCCGTCGTGCATGCGCGACGGCGCAGGGTCCCCGAGATCCTGTCCTCGCTGGCCGCACAGTGGGGCGTGGAATCCCCCGGCCCAGGTCTGCCGTGGACCACCCACCGGCTGATGGTCGCCCTGCACGCGAGGCCGGAGCCTCCGAGTCTCATCGTGGATGCCGTGGACGAGGCCGAGCATCCGGCCGATCTCGTCGCCACCGTGCTGTCGCCCTTGGCGTCGGCCCGGCGACCGGACGGTCAGCCGTTGTGCAGGATGCTCGTCGCGACGCGCCCCGAAACGGGACTCGGGTCTCTGATCGAGACGGCCCGTGCCCAAGGCGGCCTGATCGACCTGGGCGAGGTCCCGGTCCAGCGCCTGCGCAAAGACCTGGTGCACTTCGTTCGCCGTACGTTGCGCCCGGCGGACGGGCGCGTCTCGCCCTGGTGCTCGCTCGCGGCGGCCGAGAGCCTGGGGGAAACGCTCGCGGACACTTTGCTGAGTGGGACACGTGAGTGGGGTGAGTTCCTGGTCGCGGGGCTCTACCTGCGGCTTCTTCGGGACCGGGGAACACCGCCCGCCACGAAGGAGGAAGCGGAGACGCTGGGCAGGGCCGTGCCCAGATCCCTCGACGGGGTCCTCGACCTCGACCTGGAGCTGGCCGCCCGGCCGGGCCTGCACGAGATGCTTGCCACGCTGGCCTGGGCCGAGGGCGCGGGTATGCCGGAGAGCCTGCTCGGCCACGTCGCGGCCGTTAAGCCCGGCTCGGCCGGGGAGGAGCAGCCGGACACCGCGCATCTCCTGTACGCCGTGCGCTTCTACCTGCGGCGCAACGTCGACCGTGAAGGCACCCCGGTCTACCGCCTCTTCCACCAGGGGCTGGCCGACCGGCTCCGCGAGCGGTCCGAACTGAACGCCGCGACGGTCTGGGAACGCCTGCTCGCGACGGTGGGCACGACCGGCTCGGGCCGACGGCGCTGGGCCAGCACCGAGCCGTACCTCCTGCGGCACGCCGCACGGCACAGCGCGCTCGCCGGCAGGCTGGGAGAACTTCTTCAGGACGGCGAGTTCCTGGTCCACGCCGACCCGGCTCCCCTGGCCGAGGAGCTGTATCACGGTGAAGGCGGCCCGCACGGCGCGGTCTACCTCACGTCGTACGGCGCCCATCACAGCGGTCCGCCCGACCAGCGGCGCGACATCCTGGCCGTCGACGCGACCCGGCACCAGCAGTACCGGCTGGCTGCCGAACTCACCCAGGACACCGGTCGGCGCATTCTCTGGACGGCGGGCCGGTCCCTGCACACCGGCCTCCTGACGACGCTCACGGGTCACCGCGGCATGATCCGGGACCTGACGACCCTGGAGATCCACGGCCGCCCCCACGCCCTGACCGCCGGACAGGACGGAACAGCTCGGCTGTGGGACCTCGCCTCCGCCGCGCCGACGCTGGAGCTCGACCACCACGGCTCTCCGGTGGGCGGGGTGGTGGCCGGGCGGACCGATGGCGGCCGGCTCGCCGTGACCGGCTGCGACAACGGTGAGCTGAGGGGGTGGGACCTGGCCACGGGACACCTCCTGTGGACGGTCCGTGCCCACCGGGGGCCGGTCCGGTCCCTGGTGGCCGTGCGGTACGGGTGGACACCCGCAGTAGCCAGCGCCGGTGGCGACCGGGTGATCCACTACTGGGACATCGCCACCGGCGCCCACCTGTCCAGTGTCGAGGTGTCCGCGCTGATCACTCCGGTGAAACGGATGTCCTGTGTCGCACTGGAAGGCAAGGGCGACTACGTGGTCGCCCAGCACGACATCGTCGAGGTGCTGTCCGTTCAGGGCGACAAGGCGTTGATACCGCCGTACGCTCAACCGCACGCGACGTACTACTGCTTCCTCGACCTGGGAGAAGGCCTCGAACCGGTCCAGGGCGACTCGGACGGCAACATCCTGGCCGGTCCGGCCATCCTCAACGCGGACCACGCCGACGCCGTCAACGATCTGGCCGCCGTCGCGCTGGACGGCTCCGTGTACGTACTCAGTGGCGGCGCGGACGGCATCGCACGGCTGACGCACACCGACGGCAGCAGTCGCCAGGTCGCGAGCCACACGACGGCGATCACCCGTGTCGCCGTCGTGCCGGAAGCACACGGGACCCGCATCCTGACGGCGAGCGAGGGCGGCACGGTCCGTGTCTCGGATGCGGCGGGGCACGAGATCCCGCAACGCCATCCCGGGCACACCCACGCGATCAACGCACTCACCTTGCTGCCGGACGGCCGTCTGGTCTCGTGCAGTGAGGACGGAACCCTGGCCCTGTGGAACGCGGAAAGCGGAGTCGGACACCGGGTGCTCCTGTACCGGGACGACATCCCGGCACCGGACAGGGCCACCAGCGTCGCAGTCCTGGAGGCCGGAGAGCATCCGCGGATCCTCGCCTCCTGCGCACTCGACGGAATCGCGTTGTGGGACACGAACGCGCAGGAGAACCATCTCCACCGCCGCATCTTCGACGACGGCTTCCGGGCGTCCGTGGTGCTGACCGTCACGGCTCGAGGAACCACCTTCGCCGTCCACGCCTCCGAAAGCGGCGAGGTCGCGGTATCCGGGGTCGACCACGTGAACCGGATGTTCCGCCAGGACGACACTGACTCGGCCGAACCGGGAGAGCCGGACGTGCCGGAGCGCGTTCTGCTTCCCGAGTCGGGGTGTGGGCCGTGCCTGTCCCTGGCGGCCACCCCCAACCGCGTTCTCGCCGGCTATCACTCCGGTCACGTCCGGTCCGCACACCTGCTGGAACCGTCGCGGCCCCAGATCCACACCCAGCACTCCGCCGCCGTTCACACCGTCGCCGCCGTGAGCATCGACGCACAGCCGTACGTCGTCAGCGGTGACGACAAGGGCGAGGTACGCGTCACCGCCCTCGACTCCACCAGGGCGTTCACCCTGGCCGGCCACACGCGCGCGGTCTTCGCCTCCGCACCGGTCCTCCTCGACGGGCACCCGCACCTCTTCACCGGTGGGCTCGATCGCTCCCTACGGCTGTGGGACCTGCGCAACGGCAGCCAGATCGACGCCTTCTGGTTCCCGGACAGCGTGTTCGCCATCGCGGTCGCTCACGACGGTGCCCTGTACCTCGGGGTGGGCCCCGACATCATCCACATGACACTGGGTGACCACCTCCACCTGCGCCCCTGTCCCACCCCCGATCGAAGGACACCCCGTTGAATCCCATCGTGGCCGTACACGGCGTGGGCCAGTTCTCCCCCGCCCACACACCGGCAGCCATAGCTTCCGCCCGGTCGGCGGTCTGGGCCCAGGACCTCGCCACCGGACTCGGTGTCGACGTCGACCGGGTTCCGCTCACCCTTGCCTACTACGCCCACCACCTCCACCACGGCAGGCCGGTCGCTCAGGGCACGGACGAGCTGGAACTGCTGGAGCACGAGGACCCGCGCGCATTCCAGGCCCTCGTCCACTGGGTGGGGACGCTGGAAGCATCCACGGAGCTGAGGATTCCGCCCGTGACGGCCCAGGGGCGCCTCGCCGTCCCGCTCCGGCAGCTCGTCTCCGTGATCGCTGAGCGCCTCAGCCTCGACGGCCGCCTGACTCGCGCGTTCGTCGCCGCCTTCTTCCGCGACGTGGTGCGCTATCTCGATGCCCCCGACGCCCGCACCGCCGCCCGGGAGGAGGTGGCCACCACGATCACCTCGACGGGGGCCCGGGTGGTGATAGCGCATTCCCTCGGCAGCGTCGTCGCCTACGAGGCGCTTCACGCCCACCCGGAGATCGAGATCGACCTGTTCCTGACGCTCGGCTCACCGCTCGCCCTGCCCCACGGTGTCTTCGACCGGCTGGCACCGGCCCCGGTCGACGGCACCGGACAACGGCCACCCGGGGTGCGCCGGTGGGTCAACGTGAGTGACCACGGCGACATCGTCGCGATCCCCCGTCCGTTCAAGCAACGCTTCCCGATGGTGGACCTCGATCTGACGGACAGCATCGCTCCGTTCGACTTCCACCGCGCTTCTCCCTATCTGCGGTCCGCTGCGGTGGCCGCGACGCTGGCCCCCTTCCTCCCCGCCTCCTGACGCCCGGCGGGACGGAGAACGAGAGATGCCCGCACAGGTCTCCCCGTGCGGGCATCTTCGCGTTCCGTCGGCGTACGGCTCAGCTCTCGTCCGGCGCCAGCGTCAGCGAGATCGAGTTGATGCAGTAGCGCTGGTCCGTCGGGGTGGGGTAGCCCTCGCCCTTGAAAACATGGCCCAGGTGGGAGCCGCAGCGGGCGCAGCGCACCTCGGTGCGGACCATGCCGTGGCTGCGGTCCTCGATCAGCTCGACCGCGTCCGTGTCCTTCGGGTCGTAGAAGGACGGCCAGCCGCAGTGCGACTCGAACTTGGTGTCGGAGCGGAACAGCTCCGCCCCGCAGGCCCGGCAGGAGTAGACGCCCGCTGTCTTGGTGTCGGTGTACTCACCCCGGAAGGCGGGCTCGGTGCCGGCCTGGCGCAGCACCGCGTACTCGGCGGGGGTCAGCTCTTCCCGCCACTGCTCGTCCGGCTTCTCGACGTCGTACGGCACGGCTCGCTCCTCAGCTCGGCGATGTCGTCGGCTCGCTCGGTGGCCGGTCGGCTACCGGGCGTTCGACAGGTGGTCCAGGATGTGCGGGCCGAGGTCGGTGACGTCGCCCGCTCCCATGGTGAGAACGAGATCGCCGGGCTTCGCCATTCCCGCGATCGCGGCGGGTACGTCCGCCTGGTCGTGGACGGCGGTGACCTCGGCGCCCGCCGCCTTCGCCGCGTCGATGATCAGGGCGCTGGTGATGCCGGGGATCGGGTCCTCGCGGGCCGGGTAGATGTCCAGGACCACGGAGGCGTCGGCCAGGGCGAGGGCCTGGCCCATCTCGGCGCCCAGCTCCTGCGTACGGGAGAACAGGTGCGGCTGGAAGACGACCAGGATGCGGGAGTCGGCGGCCGCGCCGCGCATGGCCTCCAGGTCGGCGGTCATCTCGGTCGGGTGGTGCGCGTACGAGTCGATGACCTGCACGCCCGCCGCCTCGCCCTTGAGCTGGAGGCGGCGCTTGACCCCGGTGTAGCTGCCGAGGGCGGAGGCCAGGTTGTGCGCCGGGATGCCGAGGGCGACCCCGGCGGCCAGCGCGGCGACCGCGTTGTGGGCGTAGTGGGCGCCGGGGACCGAGACCGTGAAGGTGAGGAACCTGCCGTTGAGGAGGACGGTGACCTCGCTGGTCAGGCCGCGCGGGGTGACCTTGTGGACGCGTACGTCGGCGTCCTCGGCGGAGCCGTAGGTGACGACCTTGAGGTCGGCGAGGTCGCGGACCCGGCGGGTCAGCTCGACCGCGCCGGGCTGGTCGGCGGAGATGACCAGGGTGCCGCCGGGGACGATCTTGCCGACGAAGGTCTCGAAGGAGTCGTAGATCTCGTCCATCGAGGCGTAGTTCGCGTGGTGGTCCAGCTCGACGTTGAGGACGATCGCGACCTCGGGGTCGTACTTCTGGAAGCTGCGGTCGCTCTCGTCCGCCTCCGCGACGAAGATGTCCCCCTCGCCGTGCGTGGCGTTGGTGCCCGGGCCCTCCAGGTCGCCGCCGATGGCGTACGAGGGGGCCAGGCTCAGCGAGGAGAGGGCGACGGCCAGCATCGAGGTCGTCGTCGTCTTGCCGTGGGTGCCGGCCACCGCGATGGCCCGCAGGCCGTTCATCAGGGAGGCCAGGGCGTCCGAACGGTGGACGACCGGGACGGCCAGCTCGTTGGCCCGGAGCAGCTCCGGGTTGTCGGCGCGGATGGCGCTGGAGACGACCACGCAGGACGCGTCCTCGGCCAGATGCCGGGCCTCGTGCCCGATGTGCACGGTCGCCCCCAGCGCCCGCAGCGACTCGGCGGTGGCGGACTCCTTGGCGTCGCTGCCCGCCACCTTCGCGCCCCGCTGGGCGAGGATCTTCGCGATGCCCGACATTCCGGCGCCGCCGATGCCGATGAAGTGCGGTCGTTCCATGGCGGCGGGAATGCCGGGTGCCATCTGTACTCCTGCGGTCGTGGTTCGGGTTCCGAGTGGGGCGGCCGAGGGCCAACCCGGACCGCGCGGCTTTAGCCTATTCGCTGTGCGCGAAGAGCTTGAGCACCGGGACGCCGACCTTGTGGCGGGCCCGGGAGGCCCAGTCGCGGTGGAAGAACTCCTCGACGTAGTGCGGGGCCGTCAGGACGATGACCTCGTCGGCGCCCGCGTCGTCGACGACGGTCTTCAGCTTGTCCAGGGGGTGCTCCTCGACCACCTGTCCGACGGCTTCGGCGCCCGCCTGGCGCAGGGCCCGTAGGGAGTACTCCAGGCCGATCTCGGCAGGTTCGCGGGCCTCGCTGCCCTCCGGCTCCTCGCCCTCGCGCACCGCTTCCTTCAGCTCCCCCATCGCCACGTCGTCGATCGCGCGCAGCAGAACATCGGCCTGGTCACCGCGCGGCTGCAACAGAACGACGAACGAGATCCGCTCCTCGCCGTGGAGCGTGGTGACGAAGTCCACGTCCTCGGCCGTGAGCGGCTTCTCGATCATCAAAACGCTTGTGAACACGACAGGCGCCCTTCCGCTTCTTCGTCTCGTCGACCGCCGGCTCGACCGTCGACGGTCGTTTGCTGAAACCATCCTTCCCCGTGCTTCCACGGGGTTGCAGGGGTAAGTGTGCCCAGCCGAAGCTAAGCGGAACGGTAAATTCCGCTAACTGTCAGTCCGACGGTACCGAGAGAAGAGGAAACCGGCCTCTTCCAGCAGCGATGCCAGGAAAAAACGTTCCGGCACGGCGACCCCGGGGCCCCCGGCGATGCGCTGAGCGTCACCCGCAGTGAGCATCGGGGAGAGCGTCAGGCAGAGCTCGTCCAGCGCGCCGGCCGCCACGAACTGGCCGAGCAGCCGGGGCCCGCCCTCGGTGAGCTGGCGGCGCAGCCCCCGGGCGGCCAGCTCGCGGACCACCCGGGCCGGGTCCACCCGGGTCCCGTCGCCCGCGATCACCACCTCGGCGCCCGCCTTCCGGGCCGCCTCGATCCGGTCGGCGGGGGCGCCGGCCCCGGTCACCACGAGGGTCGGGACGAGCGGCTCGGTGAACAGCGGCAGCGAGAAGTCCAGGTCCAGGGAGCCGGTCACCACCGCGACGGCGGGCGCGGGGCCCTGTCCGGCGGCCGCCCGGCGCGCGGCGAACGCCTCCCGGGCGCGGGCCGGACGGTACCCCTCCTGCCGTACGGTCTCGGCCCCGGCGATCACCACGTCGGCCAGGCCCCGCAGGGTGCCGAAGATCCGCATGTCGGCGGCGCAGGAGATGGGCTGCGAGCGGCCGTCGTGCTGGGCGGCCCCGTCGAGGGTGGAGACCATGTTGGCGCGCAGCCAGGGGGTCCCGTCGGGGAGGCCGGCGGGGTAGGCGTACGTCTCCGCCAGCTCGTCGAGGCTCCACTCGCGGTCGGGGGCGGCGGCGGCCGTCGTTGTCAGGTCCGTCACAGGGAACAGGCTTCGCATGGGTTGCAGTCTGGCACGGGCCTTAGGGTGGAGAGTTGTGTCGTCATCCACCGCGTTTCCGGGGCAGAGCCCCCTTGCCGAAACGGCCCCGCTGTCCCTGTGCGCCCGCGAGCCGCACGTCCCCGCCGACCGTCTGGTCGCCGAGATGGTGCCTCCGCCGCGCTTCGATTCGGTGCGCTTCGACACGTACGTACCCGACCCGAACCAGCCCAGCCAGAGTGAGGCGGTCACGGTCCTTTCGGGGTTCGCCGCCGGGCTCGGCGGGGCGCACGCGACGGGCTCCGGCCGCCGCAAGTGGTTCGGGAACAAGAAGCCGGCCGCGCCGGCCGGGCCGCGCGGGGTGTATCTCGACGGCGGCTACGGCGTCGGCAAGACCCACCTGCTGGCCTCCCTCTGGCACGCCACGCCCGCCGAGCCGTCACTGAAAGCGTTCGGGACGTTCGTGGAGCTGACCAACCTCGTGGGCGCGCTGGGGTTCCAGCAGACCGTACGGACGCTCAGCGGTCACCGGCTCCTGTGCATCGACGAGTTCGAGCTGGACGACCCGGGCGACACCGTGCTGGTGTCCTCGCTGCTCAGCCGGCTCGTGGAGTCGGGGGTGGCGCTGGCCGCGACCTCGAACACGCTGCCGGGCAAGCTGGGCGAGGGCCGGTTCGCCGCCGCCGACTTCCTGCGCGAGATCCAGGGGCTGTCCGCGCACTTCCGCCCGCTGCGCATCGACGGCGAGGACTACCGGCACCGCGGTCTGCCCGAGGCCCCGCCGCCGTACAGCGACGAGCAGGTGACCCGGGCCGCGTACGCCACGCCGGGCGCGTCGCTGGACGACTTCCCGGGGCTGCTGGAACACCTGGCGAAGGTGCACCCGAGCCGGTACGGCGCGCTCACCGACGAGTTGGGCGCGGTCTGTCTGACCGGGGTGACGCCGGTGCCCGACCAGTCGACCGCGTTGCGCCTGGTGGTGCTGGCCGACCGGCTGTACGACCGGGAGGTTCCGGTGCTCGCCTCCGGGCTGCCGTTCGACCAGCTGTTCAGCGACGAGATGCTGAACGGCGGGTACCGGAAGAAGTACTTCCGGGCGATCTCCCGGCTGACGGCGCTGGCGCGTGACGCGAAGGGACTGGTGGCGCAGTAGGTTCGGGGGCGTAACGCAACGGGGCACCGCGCGCCGCGAGGTGCCTCCTGTTTATCCCGTACCACCGCGCACACCGTCCGAAGGGATCCAGCATGGCTACCACGCGTCAGGCGCACACGAACTGGGAAGGCAACCTGATCGAGGGCAAGGGGGTCGTCACCTTCGACTCCTCCGGCATCGGCGACTACCCGGTCTCCTGGCCCTCCCGCTCGGAGCAGGCGAACGGTAAGACGAGCCCCGAAGAGCTCATCGCCGCCGCGCACTCCAGCTGCTTCTCGATGGCGCTCTCCCACGGGCTCGCCGGGGCCGGTACCCCGCCCACCAAGCTGGAGACCAAGGCCGAGGTGACCTTCCAGCCCGGCACGGGCATCACCGGCATCCACCTCAGCGTCGTGGGCGAGGTACCCGGTCTCGACGAGGCCGGCTTCGTGAAGGCCGCCGAGGACGCCAAGGCGAACTGCCCGGTCAGCCAGGCGCTGACGGGCACGGCGATCACGCTGTCGGCCTCGCTGGCCTGATCTTCGCGGACGGCTGCTCCCAACGGGGGCCGTCCCAGCAGCAACACGGGGCGCGGGGGTACGCATGGTTCCCCCGCGCCTCCGTGCGTGCTACACACGTGCGGGTCACTTCACCTGTCCGCCAACAGGGAGTCACCTCATGTCAACCGCACCCCGCACCACCGCAACCCGACGTCAGGTCCTGGCCGGCAGCGGCGCGGCCGCCGCGATCGCCTTCACGGGGGCCTTCTCCGAACTCTTCGCGGGCACGGCAGCCGCGCGCGGCCACAACGGTTACGGTCCCCTCGTCCCCGATCCGGACGGTCTGCTCGACCTGCCGAAAGGGTTCCGCTACCGGGTGCTGTCCCGGGAGGGCGAGCCGCTGCGCTCCGGCGAGGGCCCGGTGCCGAGCAACCACGACGGCATGGCGGCCCTGCGGGGCCGCAACGGGCGGATCCACCTGGTCCGCAACCACGAGAACCGGCACACGGCCGAGATCGGCGTGCCGACGATTCCGGGGCTGACGTACGACCCGGCGGCCAAGGGCGGCTGTACGTCGCTGGAGCTGGACGGCCGCAACAAGGTGCTCGGCGAGCGGGTCGCCATCGCGGGTACGGCGGTCAACTGCGCGGGCGGGCCCACCCCTTGGCACACCTGGCTGACCTGCGAGGAGACCGAGGACAAGGCCGGGACCAACGGGTACACCAAGGACCACGGCTTCATCTTCGAGGTGGACGGCGCCGATCCGCGCCGCACCGGGGCCGTCCCGCTGACCGCGATGGGCCGCTTCCAGCACGAGGCGATCGCCGTCGACCCGAAGTCGGGGATCGTGTACGAGACGGAGGACGCGTTCGAGAAGCCGTTCGGGCTCTTCTACCGCTTCCTCCCCGAGAAGCCGCTCGGCGGCACCGGTTCGCTCCGGGCGGGCGGGGAGCTGGAGGCGATGCGGGTGCCGGGCGTGCCGGATCTCTCGGTCGTCCAGGAGACCGGCACGAGCTTCGACCGGATCGAGTGGGTCCCCGTACCGGACCCGCTGGCGGCCGAGACGGCGATCCGCTTCCAGGACTTCGGGCCGAAGGGCATCACGCACGCCCAGAAGCTGGAAGGCTGCTACTGGGGCGGCTCGTCGGTCTACTTCGTCTCCAGCTTCGCCCATCGCGACGAGGGCTCGGCGGCCGACCACTACGGCCAGGTATGGCGCTACGAGCCGAAGAAGCGCCGGCTGACCCTGGTGGTGATCTTCGGCCCGGACACCGACATCCAGCTGCCCGGTGAGTCCCCCGACAACATCTGCCTGGCGGCCGACGGCGGACTGATGGTCTGCGAGGACGGCGGCGGCGCGCAGCACGTGCTCGGGGTGACCCGGCGCGGCGAGGTGTACGCGATGGCGCGCGGACGCCAGAACATCGGGACGCCCGAGGAGCCGGAGTGGGGCGAGTTCGCAGGGGTCACGTTCTCGCCGGACGGCTCGACGATGTACGTGAACTGCTACACGCCGGGGACGACGTTCGCGGTGACGGGGCCGTGGTGCTGAGGTAGCCGCCCCCAGGCTCTCACCTTCGGAGCGCCGTAGACCGACATACCCATATTGTCGGATATTTTCCGTGGATGATCACTGCTGCACGGAAGATGCGGAAGACGCGGAAGACACGGAGGGCGGCGGTTCTGGCGATCGCGGGGGTGCTGACGGGCGCCGCCCTGACCGGGTGCGGGGGCGAACCCCCCGCACCCGCTCCCCCGCCCGCTTCGGCCTCCGCCTCGGCCTCCCCGCCCCCGGAGAAGCCGCCGACGATGGCGCCCGGCCCGGCGGGCCGCACGCCGGTCTTCGAGCGGAGGACGACGGACGGGGGCACGGGCGGCGGCTCGGCGGAGAAGGTCGTGGCGCTCACGTTCGACGCCGACATGACGGCCGATCAGGGCCCCCGGGCCGCCTCGGGCGAGCGGTTCGACAACCCGGGGCTGGTGGCGCTGCTGCGCCGGCTGAAGGTGCCCTCCACGGTCTTCATGACGGGGCGCTGGGCCGAGGAGTACCCGGCCCAGGCGAAGGCCATCGGCGCGGACCCCCTGTTCGAGGTCGCCAACCACTCGTACAGCCATCACGCGTTCAGCTCCCCCTGCTACGGGCTGCCGGTGGTCGAGAAGAACGCGATGACCCGCGACGTGGAACGCGCCTTCACGGCGTTCCGGAAGGCGGGCGTGCGGAACGTCGTGCCGTACTTCCGCTTCCCCGGCGGCTGTTACGACGACACGGCCCTGCGCGCCCTGGCCCCGGCGAACGTGACGGCGGTCCAGTGGGACGTGATCAGCGGCGACGCCTTCGCCACGGACGCGGACGCGGTCGCCCGACAGGTCCTGGACGGCGTCCGGCCGGGCTCGCTGGTAGTGATGCACTGCACCCGCAGCGCGGCCCCGGCCACCGAGGCGGCGGTACGCCGGATCGTGCCGGAGCTGCGCGAGCGCGGGTACCGCTTCGTGAAGGTGTCGGAACTGATGAGGGACGGCGCGTAGGCGCTGTCCGGGCCCGGGCTGGTCCCTCAGCCCGAACCGGCGACCAGTGCCTCGCCGAGCGGGGTGCGCCGGTAGAGCACCGACCGTCCGGACCGGGCGCGGACGAGCAGCCCCGCGCTGCGCAGGATGGCCAGGTGGTCTCCGACCGCGCCGGGTGCCATGGCGAGGCTTCGGGCGAGATGGCTGGTACTGGCCGGGGCGTCCAGCGCCGACAGCAGCCGGGCTCGGGACCGGCCGACCAGAGCGGTCAGCGCGTCCGGTCGGGGGACGGTCTCCTGTTCACCCCACAGGGCGGCGGTGCCGCGGGCACGATAGATCAGGGTCCGGGGCCACGGGTCTTCCGTGTGGGCGGCGATGTTCCCGACGAAGACCGAGGGGATCAACAGGAGCCCGTCACCGGCGAGGCGGACTGTTCCCACCGGGGGAAAGTGGCCGATGTCGATCCCGCCGGCCTGCCAGGCGATGCTCGGGTGCAGGCTCTCGATGGTCGTGGCCCAGCCGTGTTCGCCGATCACACCCACCCGGTGCACGACATCCCGCTCACAGATCGCTCGCAGTTGCGGCCAGTCCGGGGCGAGCAGTTCGTGCCACGCCCGGTCCATCGCCTCGGCGATCCGGGAGACGGCGTCCGGTGCGTCCAGCACTGCGCGTACGCGGGGATCACGGGCGGACGGGCCGGTCGCGGTGGTGGCGCATTCGTGGCGGGCCGCTTCCAGCGGGGTGGCCCGGATCATGGCCAGGTCGTCCGCCCAGGTCTGGTTGAGGCCACGCGGGGGCGGAGCGACGAAGTTCGGTCCGCCTCGCGGGCTGTACAGGGCGAGAGCGGCGTTCAGCTCGGTCTCGCGACGAAGCCGTTCGAAAGCCGGCAGGAGCCGGGTGGCCCAGGCTCGCGGCAACGGCCGGTCCTGGCCTGCGAGCGCGGCCAGCAGGAAGCACAGGTCCATCACCGGCGACAGCGCGAAGCGGCTGCGCAGCAGGTCCTCGACGGCGACTTCGAAGCGCAGCATCCGGCCATGTTACTGCGGGACATCTACTCCGATTCGTCCAGCGACGAATCATTGGTGAGTGACGTGAGCGCCCGGCGAGGCTGGACGTCATGACCCCAACCGCCCGGTCCGCGCAGGCCAACCACCGTGCCACCTACCGGGAGGTGCTGGCGGAGCCGCGATTCCGGCTGCTCTTCTCGACCCGCGCAGTCTCGATCACTGCGGACGCACTGCGGATCACCACGTTCTCGGTACTGGTCTTCTCGGCCACCGGCTCGGCGCTGCTGAGCGCAGTGGCCTTCGGCATCGGCTTCATCCCTCAGCTGTTCGGTTCGCTGCTGCTGGGCTCTCTGGCCGACCGGCTGCCGCCCCGCGCGCTCATTGCCGGCGGCTACGCCGTGACGTGCGTCGCCGCCCTGCTGCTCACCCTGGTGCGGATGCCGGTCGCGGCGAGCCTCGGTGTCGTGGCGCTGGTCTCCTTCGCCACGCCGGTTTTTCACGGCGCGTCGAGTCGGCTGGTCGCTCAGTCGCTGGAGGGTGACGCCTATGTACTGGGCCGGTCACTGAACAACATCGCCGGAGCGGGCGCGCAGTTGTTCGGTCTGGCGCTGGGAGGTGCGGCCGTCGCGGCAATCGGCCCGCGCCGGGCGCTCGCGGTCAGTGCCGTCCTCTACCTCGGCTGCGCGCTTGCCATCCGCATCCGGCTACCTCGGCTGCAACCAGGAGAGTTCAGCGGCACGCCCGGCGGCGCCGGGGGCGACAGCGGGGCCGTCCGCGCAAGCTTGCGGGGTGCAGGTCTGCTGCTGCGCGGACGCTCGGTGCGCCGACTGATGCTGGCCCAGTGGCTGCCCGTCGCGCTCGTGGCGGGCGCGGAGGGCATCATCGTCGCCTACGCGGGAGAACGCCGCTTCGCCCCCGGCCGGTACGCGGTGCTGATGGGCTGTCTTCCGGTCGGCATGCTGGTCGGTGACCTGCTGGTGGGTCGACTGCTGCGGCCACGCACCCGAGAGCGGCTGGTGGTCCCGTTGGTCGCGCTGGCGGGGCTGCCCCTGATCGGCTTCGCCGCCGAGCCCGGGGTGGGCGTCTCATCCTGTCTGCTGCTGCTCAGCGGCTTCGGTTACGCCTACGGCCTCGGCCTGCAACGGCCGTTCCTGGACGCCCTGCCGCAGGATGGCCAGGGTCAGGCCTTCGGTTTGCTCGGCTCCGGCAGCATGACGTTGCAGGGCGTCGGGCCGGTCTGCTTGGGCGCGGTGGCCACAGGCATGGGAACAGGCGGCGCAATCGCCCTGGCAGGCGGCGCGGTGGCGGTGGCCGCGGGCTGGATTCTCACCTGGCAGCCGAGATGAGCCACAACGTGAAGAGCCCGCCCAGGACTGCCGCTGAGAGCGGGTGCAGTGGTCCGTAAGAAACTGCCTAGCCGGAACAGGCCGTCCGGCCCGCCTCCTGCCAGGTGCAGACCGGGCAGAGCGTGGCGCCCTTCGTCGACTCCGGGTACTCCGTCGGTTCGCGGCACAGCACGCACTCGGCGTACGGAGGGCCCTCGGCGGGTCCGTCCGGTGCGGGTGGTTCGGTGGTCGGTGCGATCGGTTCCGGGGTCTCGCAGTACGTTTCGTCCACGTCCACGAGCCTACTCATCCGCGTCGGGCGGCGAGCCGGCAGACGAAGAGCGCTGCTGCCCCCGCGACGGCCGCTGCCCCGAGCGACGGCAGGACGGGCGGGTCGAACGTCCCGGTCCTTGATCCGGTGACCAGGGCCGTGACCGCGTACCGCGCCGGGGATCCGGTGGTCACGAGCGCCAGGAGCGATCCGAGCGCGGCCGCCGTGACCGACCAGCCCCGGCGGCGCAGCACCGGGCGGGTGCTGAGCGCCCCTACGGCCGCGCCCAGCAGCACGCAGCACAGGGCCGCGAGCAGGCCGGCGAGCGCGGCGGCCGGCCGGGAGACGGCGTGGGTGCCGTTGTCGGTGGCCGGGCTGCTGACGAGCACGACGAGCGCGGTGGTCACCCCGGCGAGCACCGCCGCACCGCTGGTGGCGGTGAGCAGTGCGGCCAGGTGGACCCGTCGGGGTCCGGCGGCGGCCGAGGCGACCGCCCGGGCGGCGGGTGGTTCCTGGCCGACGCAGAGGTGGACGGCCCACGCGGTGACGGGCAGCAGGGCGGCGGCCGCGACACCGAGCGAACCCAGTACGGGCTGCCCGCTCTGCACGCCGACGGCGAGGACGGCCGCGTACAGCAGGAGGGGCGCCAGCCAGCGCTGGGAGCGGGCGAGCAGGGCGGCCTGGTAGCGGAGCAGGGCGGTCATGGGGCTTCGGACACCTCGGGCTGCTCGGATACCTCGACCTGCGCGGACGGGCCCGACGGCCCACACCGCTCGGGTGAGTCGACGGACGCCACCTGCCTGATGTGCCACGGCGGACGGGCCGTCAGCAGCGCCGTCAGCAGGGCGTCGGAGTACGGCGTCGGAACCGTGAGGCGTACGACGTCCGAGGCCTCGCCGGTCACTCGGTTCCGGGTCGGGTCGCCCGGGAGGTCCTGGGGCAGCGGCGTGCCGGGCGGGCCCTCTGCCTCGATCCGGACGTCGGGGGCGGTCGCTGTCGTGGTCGGCGCCCGGTGTACTCCGCCGACTCCGGTCCGCAGCGTCAGGTCCGCCGCCCCGGCCAGGCGTCGCGGGTCGTGGTCGACGAAGACGACGGTGGCGCCCGCCGCGACGCGTTCGGCCACGGCACGGTCGAGTTCGGCTCGGGCCGCCTTGTCGAGCCCGGTCCAGGCCTCGTCCAGAATCAGCAGGTCCGGGGCGGCCAGCAGCGCCTGGGCTACGGCGACCTTCTGGCTGGTGCCCTTGGAGAGTTCGGCGAGCGGGGTGCGGGCGTGCTCCGCCGCTCCGAACCGGGTCAGCCACTCCCCCGCGCACCGCTTCGCCTCGGCGGTCCGCAGTCCGTGGATCCGGCCGAGGTGGACGAGGTAGCTGGTGGCGGTCAGGGGCAGTGCCGCCGGGAAGCGCTCGGGGACGTACGCCGTACGGGCCGGGCGGCCGGTGATCCGTCCCTCGGCGGGGGTCTCGATGCCGGCGAGCAGCCGTAACAGGGTCGACTTGCCCGCGCCGTTGCCGCCCTCGACGCGGACGAGCGCCCGGGCGGGCAGGGCGAGGTCGACCCCGCGCAGCACCCATTGGCCGGCGGGGCCGTACCGGTGCCCCACGCCCCGCAGGTCCAGGGTCAGTTGGAGGTCCTGTCGGGACGGGCCTCGCTCGGACGCACGATGACGAAGCCCTCGCCCTGGAGCATCAGCTGGACCGCCTCGCCCGAGCCGCCGCGAACCATCGAGCCGACGCTCTGGGAGCGGTGCAGGCTGGTCGTGAGCTGCTGGCTCCAGCCGACGACCGCGTCCGTGTCCACGTACACCGGCTGGGCGGCCGTCACGGGGATCACGATCGGGGTGCCCTCGCACATCAGGCCGAGCTTGCCGTACCCCGTGAAGACGCTGTTGAAAAGGCCGCCGCCGACCATTCCGGCGCCCTTCACGGTCTTGATCTCGTAGGAGAGCGTGGCGTCGAAGCACAGGACGTTGCGGCCGTTGATGGTGATGGCGTCGCCCTGGTCCAGCTCCACGATGAAACAGTTCGCCGCCTCGTGCGCGAACCATGCCTCGCCCTGGCCCCGGACCGCCATCAGCGCAAGGCCCTCGCCGGTGACCGCGCGCTTGAGCAGGCCGCCGATGCCCTGGCCCTTGCGCTCGAACTGGAGGTTGCCGCGGAAGGCGATCATCGAGCCCTGCCGGGCGTGCATCTCCCCGTTGACGGCATACTTGATCGACTTGGAGTTCTGCAAGGTCATACCGGGGGCGGTGGCCTGCTGGGCCATGTGGTCGCTGGAAAAGAGATCGCTCTTCATGCGGAGCATCCTCACCCGGACCCGGCCGTTCCGCCAAGCAGGTGACGTCGTCCGCCTGGCAGACTGGGACGGTGACCAGCCATGACACCCCCTCCCCCGCTTCCGGGAGCCCGTTCCGCAGCAGCCCGACCGACCGCGATCAGGCGCCGCAGTTCGTGCTGCCGCTGGTGCTCCACCTGGAGAAGACGGACCCGCCCGCCCGCACCGACGCGCTGCGGACCGCCGCCCGGGCGGTGCTGACGATCCTCTCCGACGAGCGGTCCCTCGGCGACGGCGTGTGGGCGGAGGCGATGCGGGACTGGCAGGACGCCCGGATCCGCAAGGTCGTTCGCCGGGCGCGCGGTGCGGAGTGGCGGAAGGCGGCTGCGCTGGAGGGCATCACGGTGACCGGCGAGGACGGCGCGGAGGTACGGGTGTTCCCGCCGATCCCGCTGGACGGCTGGCCCAAGGAGCTGGCCAAGCTCCAGGTGTCGGGCACCGATCTGGAGGACCCCGAGCCGCCCGCCGCGCCCGATCTCTCCGGCCCGGTGCTGTGGCTCAACCCCGATGTCGACATGTCGGCGGGGAAGACGATGGCCCAGGTCGGGCACGGGGCGCAGCTCGCCTGGTGGGAACTGTCCGACACCGAGCGCAAGTCCTGGCGCGAGGCCGGGTTCCCGCTCTCCGTGGCCACCCCCGGGGCGGAGCGCTGGCGGGCGCTGACGGCGAGCGGGCTGCCGGTGGTGCGCGACGCGGGGTTCACCGAGATCGCCCCCGGCTCCTGCACGGTGATCGCCGACCACCCGGCACTGCGGCGCTGAACGGGACGGTGACCACAGCGGATCCCCCGTCACGGAGCCGCGACCGCATCGCCCGCGCGCTGAACGTTTCTGGTTCCTCTTACGTATCTCCCGGTACTGCCCTATCGGCATTACCGCCAAGTAGCCTGCACAGCCAGTCGATTGGCGGTTGATTGACGCCTGTTCGATCGACGCTGTCACGCCTCGGCCCGGGAGACACCTTGTTGCGACGCATCAACGGCACGGCCCTCATCATCGCGGCACTGGTCGCCACACTCGGCGCGCTCGCGTTCCCCGTCTGGTCCTACGCGGACCGTTCGGGCACCGGCGAGGCGAACCTCAACGCCTCCAGTGTCGCCACCCAGTGGGGGCCGCTCTCCGCGACCGACCGGGACTTCCTGGTCAAGGTGCGGCTCGCCGGGCTGTGGGAGCTGCCCGCTGGGCAGCAGGCGATCGAACGGGCGCCCAGCGAGGCCACGAAGGCCGCCGGGGACCACCTCGTCGTCGGGCACACCGACCTCGACCGGCGGGCCCGGGACGTGGCGGCCAAGCTCGGCGTGGAGCTGCCCAACCAGCCCACCGCCCAGCAGCAGGAGTGGCTGCGGGAGCTGACCGCGGCGAGCGGCGACGAGTACGAGCGGAAGTTCGCCAATATCCTGCGCGCCGCCCACGGCAAGGTCTTCGGTCTGATCGGCCAGGTCCGCCACACCACCCGCAACACGCTCATCCGGCAGCTGGCGAGCGACGCCAACCAGACCGTGCTGGACCACATCACCATGCTGGAGGCCACCGGGTTCGTCGACTTCGACGCCCTGGCGCGCGAGGCGGCGAGCGGGTCGACGGCCAGTCCTTCCGGCCCGTCGATGCCCCGCGACGGCCAGGCTCCGCTGGCCCCGGTGCCGGTGACGCCGACCGGCGACCAGTCCTTCACCTCGCGCCCGGTGCCGCCCACGATGATGCCGATGCCATAACGACGGCGGCGGGTCCGGAACCTCAAATGAAGCTCTGAACGTCCCACCGGTCGGGTTCATCGCCGCGCGACGGGGCCATGACCCCTGAACAGAACGAGGTGAGCAGGGGGACGGGGGCACCATGGAACTGGGCATCGGAATCGGCTGGCGGCCGGAGATCGCGGCCGAGGTCGAGTCGCTGAGCGGGATCGACTGGGTGGAGGCGGTCGCGGAGAACCTCTGCGCCGACCATCTCCCGGATTCGCTCGTACGGCTCCGGGAGCGCGGGGTGACCGTCGTGCCGCACGGGGTTGCACTCGGCCTCGGCGGCGCGGACCGCCCCGACCCCGACCGGCTCGCCGGTCTCGCGGCGCGCGCCGAACTGCTGGGGGCGCCCCTGGTGACCGAGCACATCGCGTTCGTACGGGCCGGGGGGCCGCTGACCGCGTCGCCGAGGCTGGAGGCCGGGCACCTGCTGCCGGTGCCCCGCACCTGGGACGCGCTGGACGTGCTCTGCGAGAACGTGCGGATCGCGCAGGACTCGCTGCCGGTGCCGCTCGCGCTGGAGAACATCGCCGCGCTGATCACCTGGCCGGACGAGGAGCTGACCGAGGGGCAGTTCCTGGCGGAGCTGGTCGAGCGGACCGGGGTGCGGCTGCTGATCGACGTGGCCAATCTGCACACCAATCACGTCAACCTCGGCCAGGACCCGGCGAAGGCGCTCGACGAACTGCCGGTGGAGGCCATCGCGTACGTCCATGTGGCGGGCGGGGTCGAGAAGAACGGCGTCTGGCACGACACGCACGCCCACCCGGTGTCCGAACCCGTGCTGGAGGTGCTGGCCGAACTGCGCTCCCGGGTCGATCCGCCGGGCGTGCTGCTGGAGCGGGACGACGCCTTCCCGCCGGGCGCGGAGCTGGCGGGTGAACTGGACGCGATCCGGGCGACGCTGCGAAAGGCGGCGGACACGGCTGTGGGCCCGGGGCCGGACCGGGCTGTACTGCGGAAGGCGGACACGGCGGCCCCGCGTCCGGACCCGAGCCCGAGCCTGGAGCCGTCTCCGGGCCCGGCCCCGGGCCCCGCGCCCGACCGCACCGCAGGAGCCGAGCCCCGTACCGTCACCCCCGTCCCCGCCCGCACCCGTGACCGTACCGCCGTCGCGCAGACCGCTCTCCTCTCCGCACTGGTCGCCGGAACGCCCGCCCCCGAGGGCTTCGACCACCGGCGGCTGCGGGTGCAGAGCCGGGCGCTGGCCGCCAAGCGCGCCGACGTCGTCGCCAAGGTGGCCCCCGAGCTGCCGGAGATCCTCGGCGACGGCTACCGCGCCGCGTTCCTCGCGTACGCCGGGAGCCGCCCGATGTCCGGCGGTTACCGGCGCGACGCCCTGAACTTCGCGGAGCACCTGCTCATCGCGGGCGGTCCCGCCGATCCGGTGGCGCGGCGCCGGCTGACGTACTGGTGGCAGGACCGGTCGGGCGCCCGGCCCCCGCGCCGTACCACCCGTCTGGTCCGGGCGGCCCGTGCCGTCCTCGTAGGAAAGTAACCGCCATGAACACGCTCGCCCTGCTGGCGACCCTCGGGGTCGTCCTCTCCTCCGTGCTGCTCGTCGTCAAGGCGGTCGCCGTGCGGTCCCGCCGTCCCTCTCCGGGATCCGGCGTCCCCCTTCACGACGTGTACGAGGTCGCTTTCCTGAACGGCGGTCCGGCCAGGGTCGTCGACACCGCCCTGACCGCCCTGCACGCGGACGGCCGGCTGGCCGTCGGCGGGCCCGGCATCGTCGCCGTACAGCGGGAACAGGCGAACGACCCGGTGGAACGCGCGGTGTTCGAGGAGCTGGCCGCCGCTCCGAACGGCGCCCTGCACCTCCTGCGGGAAGCCGTGATGCGGCACCCGGCGGTCCAGGAGGTCGGCGACGGGCTCGCGGCGCGCGGGCTGCTGGTGCCGCCCCACCGGGTCCGTCCGCTGCGGCGGTGGGGCCTGACCCAGGGGATCCTGTGCCTGGTCGCCCTGCCGCTGAGCCTGTTCCTGACGTTCGTCCAGTTCGTCTCGGCCGACTCCCTGGACTTCGCGGTCCCGTTCATCGTGAAGATGCTGCCCGCGATCGTGATCGGCTCGTTCACCGGGCTGATCGTCGCCGCCTCCTCCGCGAGCCGCCTCACGAAGTCGGGGCGCCAGGCCGCCCAGGAGTTCCGGGCCGCCCACGGCTATGCGGTGACCCCCGCCCATCTCGTCGCCACGCTGGGCCTGCGCGCCCTGCCGGACCCCGTGTTCCAGGAGCAGTTGATGGCGGCCGCACGGCTGAGCGCTCCGCGCCGGCGGTCCTCCGGGCGGCGCCTCGCCGGGTCCACGGCGACCGGTGCCGCCGCCGTCGGCGCGACGACGGTCTGGTGCGCCGCGTCCGGTCCCGGCGGTTCCAGTTGCGGCGGGTCGACCGGAGGCGGTTCCGGATCGAGCTGCGGCGGCGGGTCCGGGTGCTCCTCGGGGTCCGGGTGCGGAGGCAGCAGCGGGTCGAGCTGTGGCGGCGGCTCCAGTTGCAGCAGTTCCAGCTGCGGTGGTGGCTCCAGTTGCGGAGGCGGGTCCTGAAACGGTCTCCCTTGGTGACCTGAATCAGGCGCGTACGCAAGGATTTTGACCGTCCATCAGGGTGGTTTTCGGTGACATTCCGGGTCGGTGCTGGACATGTCTCCCCGGCCGCCCGACCCTCCCCTCTCCGCATCCGCAGAGAGGCCCCCGCGCGTGAGAACTGCTGCGCTCTACACATCGATCGGCTCCCTCGTCCTGTCCGCCCTCGCCGCCGCTCCGGCGGGGGCCTGGGACCGCCCCGGTTCCGCCGAGGCCCGGGGCACCGCGATCGCCGCCGCCCGGGCCACCGCCGCCGGGATCGACTTCGCCGCCTGCCCCGAGGAGGAGATGCTCCCGGACTCCCTGAAGTGCGGCACGGTGAAGGTTCCCCTCGACTACGCCGAGCCGGACGGGCGGCAGCTCGAACTGACCGTCAGCCGGACGCCCGCCACCGGACCGGCGAAGGAACGGCAGGGCGCGTTCGTCTACAACCCGGGCGGCCCCGGCGCGTCCAGCATCACCTTCCCGCTGGCCGGGGAGCTGCCGGAGTGGAAGGAGATCGCCGAGGCGTACGACCTGGTCGGCTACGCCCCGCGTGGCGTCAACGGCTCCTCCGCCCCGCTGAGCTGCCAGGACCCCGCCGCGTACACGAAGGGCCCGACCGACGCTCCGACGCATCCGACCGAGGCGGACAAGGAGCGGCGTGTCGCCCGGGCGAAGGCGTACGCGCGGGGCTGCGCGGAGCACGCGGGCGAGACGCTGCGGCACTACACCTCGCTGAACAACGCCCGGGACCTCGACGTGCTGCGGGCCGCGCTCGGTGAGAGCCGGCTGACCTTTATGGGGGCGTCGTACGGGACGTACTTCGGGGCGCTGTACGCGACGCTGTTCCCCTCCCACGTACGCCGCATGGTGTTCGACTCGGCGGTGGATCCGGACCCGGAGCAGATCTGGTACCGCTCCAACATGGGGCAGTCGCTGGCCTTTGAAGCGCGGTGGGAGGACTTCCGCCGCTGGGTCGCCAAGCACGACGACGTGTATCACCTGGGGACCACGCCGGAGGCGGTGCAGGAGCACTACGGCGAGGTGCGCGCCGAGCTGGCGGTGAAGCCGGCGGGCGGCAAGGTCGGGCCGGGGCAGCTGCACTCGGCGTTCCTGGGGGCGGGTTACTACGACGACTACTGGGCGATGCGGGCGACGGCGCTGTCGGAGTACGTCCGGGGCAACCCGGAGCCGCTGGTCGCGCAGGCGTCCCCGCGCGCGGTGGCGGCGAAGGACAACGAGAACGCGCAGGCGGTGTACACGGCCGTCGAGTGCAACGACGCGCCCTGGCCGGAGGACTTCGCGGTGTGGGACCGCGACCACACGGAGCTGGCGCGCGTCGCGCCCTTCGAGACCTGGGACAACGCCTTCTCGAATCTGCCGTGCGCCTTCTGGACCGCTCCCCGGCAGCGGCCGCTGGATGTCCGCGTGGGGTGGGGCGAGCTGCCGCCGGTGCTGATCCTGGCGGCGGAGCGGGACGCGGCGACCCCGTACAAGGGGGCGCTGGAGCTGCGGAAGCGGCTGCCCGGTTCTTCGCTGGTGACCGAGCGGGACG
Source organism: Streptomyces sp. PTY087I2 (assembly GCF_001687325.1). Lineage (GTDB taxonomy): Bacteria > Actinomycetota > Actinomycetes > Streptomycetales > Streptomycetaceae > Streptomyces. The sequence goes on from NZ_LZRD01000003.1 coordinate 258,340, forward strand.
CGGGGACGCATGGCATCGGCGGGGCGGGGAACGCCTGCGTCGACGATCATCTGCGCCGGTATCTGCTGACCGGCGAGGTGCCGGGGCGGGGTGCGGACTGCGCCGCGCATCCGGAGCCGAACCCGGTGTCGCTGGACTGATCCGGCGGTCGGCGGGCGTACGGAGCGGGGGCCGCCGCACCTTGACGGTGTGACGGCCCCCGAAGCCGAACCCGGTGTCGCTGGAGAGGCGGACGGCACGATCGGTGCCCGGTGCCCGACTCTCTGATCTTCCGGGTTGGGGTGGTGCGGGACTCGCTGGTTATGCGAGCCCGGCCACCAGGTCTGCGACGCTCTTCCTGCGGCCCGTGTAGAACGGGACCTCCTCGCGCACGTGGAGCCGTGCCTCGGAGGCGCGCAGGTGACGCATCAGGTCGACGATGCGGTAGAGCTCGTCCGCCTCGAAGGCGAGGATCCACTCGTAGTCGCCGAGCGAGAACGAGGCGACGGTGTTGGCGCGGACGTCCGGGTAGCCCCGGGCCATCTTGCCGTGGTCCGCGAGCATGCGGCGGCGGTCCTCGTCGGGCAGCAGGTACCAGTCGTAGGACCGGACGAAGGGGTAGACGCTGATGTAGTCGCGGGGCGTCTCGTCGGCGAGGAACGCCGGGATGTGCGACTTGTTGAACTCGGCGGGCCGGTGCAGCGCCATGTTCGACCAGACCGGGTCGAGCGCGCGGCCGAGCTTGGTACGGCGGAAGAGGTTGTACGCGTCCTGGAGCTGGTCCGAGGTCTCGGCGTGCCACCAGATCATGATGTCCGCGTCGGCCCGCAGCCCGGACAGGTCGTAGGTGCCCCGGACGGTGACGTCCTTGGCCGCGAGCTGGTCGAACAGCTCCTGCACCTCGTCGGCGTATCCCGCGCGGTCCAGGGGGAGCACGTCGCGCAGTTTGAAGACCGACCACAGGGTGTAGCGGATGACCTCGTTGAGGTCCTTGGCCTTCTTGCCGGCGTTCGGACTCTTGCTTGATGTCACAGTCTCAGGAGCACTCATACGGCTATTGTCCCGCCTCGCTCCCCGTGCCCCGAACCAGGGTCGGCGTGGCGATGATCTCGCTCGCGATCTCGTCGGCCGCGCGCCGGGCGCTCGCGATGCAGGCGGGGATGCCCACCCCGTCGTAGACCGCGCCGCAGACCCGCAGGGCGGGCAGCTTGGCGACCTCGTCGCGGATGCGGGCGACCCGGGTCGGATGGCCGACCGGGTACTGCGGCAGGCCGCCGATCCAGCGGGTGACCTCGGTGTCTACGGGCCGGGCGGTGAGGCCGGTGGCGGCGGCGAGGTCGCGCAGGGAGACGGCGACCAGCTCCTCGTCCTCGCGGTGGAGGTGGTCCTCCTCGCCGTAGCGGCCGACGGAGGTACGGAGCACGAACAGGTCGGGGGCGGCGTCGGCGACCCACTGCCACTTGTTGCTGGAGAACGTGGACGCCTTGATCGTGTGCCCGTCGACCGGCGGTACGAGGAAGCCGGAGCGGCCGCGCAGGGCCTCGTACGCCTCGATGTCGGTACGCCGGAATGCGAGGGTGACCAGGGCCATCGAGGCGTACTCGACACCGGACAGCTCGGCGGAGGCGGCCGGGGACTCAGCGGCCAGCAGGGCGCCCGCGGACCAGGCGGGGGTGGCCAGGACGATGCCGTCGGCGGCGATGGTCCGGGCGTCGGTGCGGACGGCCCAGCCCGATTCCGTACGGGTCAGACCGAGGACGGGCGTCTCGGTGAGGATGTCGCCGCCCCCGGCCCGTACGGCGTCGCCGACGGCGGGCGGGAGGGTGCCGATGCCGCCCGCGATGCCCTGGAAGACGGGGCCGGTCTGCTGCCGGGCGGCGGCCCGCTCCTGGATGCGGCGGACGCCGTCGAGCAGCGGGCCACCCTCCTTCACGGCCTCGAAGAGCTGGGGGACGGCGGCACGCATCGAGATGCGGTAGGCGTCGCCCGCGTAGACCCCGCCGAGGAGGGGCTCCACCAGCCGGTCGACGACCTCGCGGCCGAGCCGGTCGGCGACGTACGCGCCGACCGCGACGTCGTCGCCGACGGGGGTCGGGGTGAGGTCGCGCTCCTCGGCGATCCGGGCCAGGCCCTCGGGGGACAGCACCTCGCCGAGGACCGCCGGGTCGCCGGGGACGCCCATGACGTGGCCCTTGGGCATGGGGCGCAGCGCGTCGCGCGTCCAGAGCGACGCGGTGGCGGTGGCGGGCGGCTGGAGGCGGTCGGCGAGGCCCACCGCTTCGGCGAGTTCGACCGCCTCGGGGCGCCGGGCGAGCATCGACTCGGCCCCCAGGTCGACCTGGACGCCCGCGACCTCGCCGGTCATGAGCTTGCCGCCGAGCCGGTCCGTGGCCTCCAGGAGGGTGACCCGCAGGCCGGTGGCGACCAGGTGGTGGGCGGCCGCCAGGCCGGCGATGCCGCCGCCGATGACGACGACGTGCCCCGGGGGCGTTTCCGCACGCTGTTGAGAACGCTGCATGGGTCCACTCTCTCAAACCCGTACCGAGTCCTGACCGTGACCGCTTCGAAACCCCCTCCGGCAACCGGTCCCGGAGCCGCCGCGTCGAAGGGTCACATCAACCAACGTCCTGGGGGGACCAGTTATGCGGAACGCAAGCAAGAGCGGGCGATCGTTCGTCCGCGCACGGGTGGCGCTCGTGGCCGGGGCGCTCGGCGTCCTGCTCGCCGTCGGCGGCTGCGGGGCGTCTGGTGACGCGTCGGACAGCGGCGCGAAGGCGGCGAACGGAGAAGCCGCGGCGCGTGAAGGGTACGCGGACGAGAGCGGGGCGGCGGCCTCCGCCGCCCCCGGGGAGCAGACGGACCAGAAGGCGGGCGGGAAGAAGGCGGCGCCGAAGCCGGGCGTCTCGCACGTCATCCGTACGGCCACGCTGTCCGTCGAGGTGAAGAGCGTGCCGAAGGCCGTGGCCGCCGCGCGGGCCGCGGCGGAGGGCGCCGGGGGCCTGGTCGCCTCGGAGAACACCGAGCGGCTCGACGACACCCACGAGACCTCGCATCTGGTGCTGCGGGTGCCGCAGGAGCGGTTCCAGGAGGTGCTGCGGGAGCTGGCGGGTTCCGGGAAGCTGCTGTCGCGCACCTCGAACGCGAAGGACGTCACCGACCAGGTGGTCGACGTGGAGAGCCGGATCTCCACCCAGCGCGCGAGTGTGGCGCGGGTGCGGGAGCTGATGGACAAGGCGGAGCGGATCAGCGATGTGGTGGCCCTGGAGGGCGAGCTGAGCAGCCGTCAGTCCGATCTGGAGTCGCTGCTGGCCCAGCAGGCGAGCCTGAAGGACCGCACCTCGCTGGCGACGATCACGCTGGACCTGACGCCGCCGGACGCCCCGGACGACGACCGGAAGAAGGACGACGACCCCGGGTTCCTGGACGCGCTGGGCGGCGGCTGGGACGCGTTCGTGACGATGCTGCGGTGGATCGCGGTGGCGTTCGGGGCCGCGTTCCCGTTCCTGCTCACCGGGGCCCTGGCCGCGCTGGTCTGGCGGGTGCTGCGGAAGCGCAGGGCCGCCCGTCCCGCCGCTCCGGCGGTTACGGCGCCCGCAGCGGGGAAGGACGACGCCTCGGACTCCTGAACCGCTCGGCGTCGTAGCGTGGGGCCCTGATTCGCCGGTGCGGCGAACCGGCGGAAGGGACCCGGCATGGCAGCGGAGCGACTGGTGGTCATCGGCGGTGACGCGGCGGGGATGTCCGCAGCGTCACAGGCCCGCAGGCTGAAGGGGCCCAACGCGCTGGAGATCGTCGCCTTCGAGCGTGGCCACTTCACCTCGTACTCCGCCTGCGGCATCCCGTACTGGGTGGGCGGCGACGTGGAGGAGCGCGACGACCTGATCGCCCGCACCCCCGAGGAGCACCGGGCACGGGACATCGATCTGCGGATGCGGACCGAGGTGACCGAGCTGGACGTGGCCGGGCGGCGGGTGAAGGCGCTGGACCGGGAGAGCGGGACGACGTACTGGACGGGCTTCGACAAGCTGGTGATCGCCACCGGGGCCCGTCCGGTGCGCCCGGCGCTGCCGGGGATGGACGCGGCCGGGGTGCACGGGGTGCAGACCCTGGACGACGGGCAGGCGCTCCTCGACTCGCTGGACGCGCTGCGCTCCGGCGATGGGCCCCGGCGGGCCGTTGTGGTGGGCGCGGGGTACATCGGCGTGGAGATGGCCGAGGCGCTGCTCAAGCGGGGCTTCGAGGTGACCGTCCTCAACCGGGGCGAGCAGCCGATGGCGACGCTCGACCCGGACATGGGGCGCCTCGTCCACGAGGCGATGGACGGTCTTGGCATCACGACGGTCAACGGGGCGGCCGTGACGAAGATCCTGACCGGTCCGGACGGCCGGGTCACCGACGTGGCGACGGACGCGGGGACGTACCCGGCGGACGTGGTGGTCCTCGGTATCGGCGTGGAGCCGGAGACGGCGCTGGCGCGTGCGGCGGGGCTGCCGGTGGGGCCGCACGGCGGGCTGCTGACGGACCTGGCGATGCGGGTCGTGGGCCACGACAACATCTGGGCGGGCGGCGACTGCGTGGAGGTCCTGGACCTGGTGGCGGGCCGCACCCGGCACATCGCGCTGGGCACCCACGCCAACAAGCACGGCCAGGTGATCGGTTCCAACATCGGGGGCGGCTACGGCACGTTCCCCGGTGTGGTCGGTACGGCGGTGAGCAAGGTCTGCGACCTGGAGATCGCCCGGACCGGGCTGCGGGAGAAGGACGCCCGCGCGGTGGGGCTCCGCTATGTCACGGCGACTGTCGAGTCGACGCAGCGGGCCGGGTACTACCCGGGGGCGAGGCCGATGACGGTGAAGATGATCGCGGAGCTGCGGACGGGCCGGCTGCTCGGGGTGCAGATCGTCGGCCGCGAGGGGTCGGCGAAGCGGGTGGACGTGGCGGCGGTGGCGCTGACGGCCGGGATGACGGTGGAGCAGATGACGGCGCTCGACCTCGGCTACGCCCCGCCGTTCTCACCGGTGTGGGACCCGGTGCTGGTGGCCGCCCGCAAGACGGTGGCGGCGGTGCGGGGCGCGGGAAGCTGACGAGGCCTCCCGCGCCCGGGGCGCGGCTGCCTCAGCGCGCGGTCTGCTCGTGGACGTACCCCACGAGGCGGGTGAGCGCGTCCGGGTCCATGTTCGGCATGACGCCGTGGCCCAGGTTGAAGACGTGGCCCTCCAGTCCGGCGGCGGCGTCCAGCACCTCGCGGGTCTTGGCCTCGACGGCCGGGGTCGGCGCGAAGAGGACGGCCGGGTCGAGGTTGCCCTGGAGCGCCTTGCCGGGGCCGACGCGGCGCGCGGCCTCGTCCAGCGGGACGCGCCAGTCGACGCCGACGACGTCCGCTCCGGCCTCGCCCATCAGGCCGAGCAGTTCGCCGGTGCCGACGCCGAAGTGGATGCGGGGGACGCCGTAGGGGGCGACGGCGTCGAAGACCTTCGCGGAGGCGGGGAGCACCGCGCGGCGGTAGTCGGCGGGGGCCAGCGCGCCGACCCAGGAGTCGAAGAGCTGGACGGCGGACGCCCCGGCCTCGATCTGGACCTTGAGGAAGGCGCCGGTGATCTCCGCGAGCCGGTCCACGAGGTCGGCCCAGAGCTGCGGGTCGCCGTACATCATGGCCTTGGTGCGCTCGTGGTTGCGCGAGGGGCCGCCCTCGACGAGATAGCTGGCCAGTGTGAACGGGGCCCCGGCGAAGCCGATGAGCGGGGTGGCGCCCAGCTCGGCGGTGAGGATCCCGATGGCCTCGGTGACGTACGGGACGTCCTCGGGGGTGAGGTCGCGCAGCCGGGCGAGGTCGGCGCGGGTGCGGATCGGCTCGGCGATGACGGGGCCGACGCCGGGCTTGATGTCGAGGTCGATGCCGATGGCCTTCAGGGGCACGACGATGTCGCTGAAGTAGATCGCGGCGTCGACCTTGTGGCGGCGTACGGGCTGGAGGGTGATCTCGGCGACCAGCTCCGGCATCATGCAGGAGTCGAGCATCGCGATGCCCTCGCGGACCTTCAGGTACTCGGGCAGCGAGCGCCCCGCCTGGCGCATGAACCAGACCGGCGTGTGCGGTACGGGTTCGCGGCGGCACGCCTTCAGGAACGCCGAGTCGTGGGTGGCGTTGCGGACCGCGTCGAGGCTGGCGGAGGTCGTCGTCTGCTGGCCCGAAGGGCTGTCGTTGGCACTCACGCACAGAATCTTCGCACGCGTGCCGAAGGAGCCAGGCCCCGCACGGGTGTCTCTCCCTGCGCGCGGCCCGCCTTCCGCCTACTCTTCCCCGCATGGCTCCGGCTCAGGGACAGTTCTCCGATCATTCCGACGGCGTTGAAAGCAAGGACCGCGCGGAGGAGGGCCCTCCCGTGCCTCCGGCGTTCCTGGCGGCGGTGGACGCGCTGCGTTCCGCGCGGCTGCGCCCGGAGCTGGAGGTGGAGGCGACCAGGCCGCCCCAGCGGCTCGCGCCGCACGCGTACGCCCTGGAGGCGGCGGTGGTGGACGGTGAGGACGATCTCGCGGACGGCAGGCTGGTGCTGCTGCACGACCCGGCGGGGCACGACGCCTGGCAGGGCACGTTCCGGCTGGTGACCCTGGTCCGCGCGGAGCTGGAGCCGGAGATGGCGGCGGACCCGCTGCTGCCGGAGGTGTGCTGGTCCTGGCTGACGGGGGCGCTGGACGCGCGGGGGCTGTCGTACGGGGAGGCCGGCGGGACGGTGACACGCGCCGGATCGCACTACTTCGGTGCGCTCTCCGCGCGCCGTCCGGCGACTCAGATCGAGATCCGCGCCTCGTGGACGCCGAGGGAGTGGCGCGGGGGCATCCCGGACACCGCGTCGCACCTGATGGCCTGGGGTGATCTGCTGTGCCAGATCGCGGGGCTGCCGCCGTCCGATCTGTCGGACGCGGCGGTGGTGACGCTGCCGCAGCGGCGCGGGCCGCAGGTTTCGTAACACTCCGTCACCCGTATCGCACATACGCCGGATCTCTTTTCGTACAATCGATCGCGCGTCCTATTTGCCCGAATTGTTACTCACCAAATCGTGATCTTCCCCTAAAGGAGGACGGGTCCGCTGCCGAAGAGGTCAATGACCCTTCAAGCACGGTTCGCCCCCGGCTTCATCCCCCGAGCCGGCCCGTCCCGCCACTCCCCCCAGGAGGCCTGGTGTCCGTTCTCCTTGAGCAGCCCGCAAGCCTGGTCGCCTACCGCCCGAACAAGCCGACGGCCATGGTCGTCGTGGCCGACCCGCGCGTCCGTTCCACCGTCACCCGCCATCTGTGGGCCCTCGGAGTACGTGACGTCATCGAGGCGTCGTCCATCGCGGAGGCACGTCCCCGCGTCGGCAACCCGCGCGACATCTGCATTGCCGACGTCCATCTGCCCGACGGTTCCGGGCTGACCCTGCTGTCCGAGACCCGCGCCGCAGGCTGGCCCAACGGTCTCGCCCTCTCCGCCGCCGACGACATCGGCGCCGTTCGCAACGCCCTCGCGGGCGGCGTGAAGGGGTACGTCGTCACCGGCACCCGAACCAACATCGGCCACCCCACCCGCCCCGGCGTCGCCCCCATTGGCGCCAATGCCGCCCGTATGCACCGCCGTCCCCCCGGGTCCCCGAGCCACCCGGGCGGCTACCGCGAACTCTCCGGACGCGAGGTGGAGGTGCTCCGCCTGGTCGCCGAGGGCCAGTCCAACAAGGCCATCGGCGTCTCGATGGGCCTCTCCGCCCTGACCGTCAAGTCCCACCTCGCCCGCATCGCCCGCAAGCTCGGCACCGGAGACCGGGCCGGCATGGTCGCCGTCGCCCTGCGGACGGGCATCATCCACTGACCGCACCCCCGCCGGGACGTGCACCGATGCGTCTCCGGCTGGAATACGTGCATGGCCGCCCGTCGACGGAACGTTCCGTCGACGGGCTCCGTGCATACACAGATACCCTTGACACGTGACCGACGCCCAAGAGACCGCAGCAGACACTTCACTGCGAACCACCGGGGGCGCTCCCCCGGACGACGTCGCCCCGGCGCCGATCCCCTTGCTGGAGCCGCGCGAGGGCATTCCCCCGGTGGTGACGTCCGACGACGCCCTCGCCCGGGTGATCGCCGCCTTCGCCGCGGGCACCGGGCCGGTGGCCGTCGACGCCGAGCGCGCCTCCGGGTACCGCTACGGCCAGCGCGCCTATCTCGTACAGCTGCGCCGCGAGGGCGCGGGCAGCGCCCTGGTCGACCCGGTGGGCTGCCCCGACCTCTCCGGCCTCGGCACCGCGCTGGACGGCACCGAGTGGATCCTGCACGCCGCGACCCAGGACCTGCCGTGCCTGCGGGACATAGGCATGACCCCCACCTCGCTGTTCGACACCGAGCTGGCCGGACGGCTCGCGGGCTTCCCGCGCGTCGGCCTCGGCGCGATGGTGGAGAACGTCCTCGGATACGCCCTGGAGAAGGGCCACTCCGCGGTCGACTGGTCCACCCGCCCGCTGCCCGACCCCTGGCTGCGCTACGCCGCGCTCGACGTGGAGCTCCTGATCGACCTGCGCGACGCGCTGGAGGAGGAGCTGGAGCGGCAGGGCAAGCTGGAGTGGGCCCGCGAGGAGTTCGACGCCATCGCCGCCGCGCCGCCAGCCCCGCCCCGCAAGGACCCCTGGCGCCGCACGTCCGGCATGCACAAGGTACGCCGCCGCCGCCAGATGGCCGTCGTCCGGGAGCTGTGGACCACCCGTGACCAGGTCGCGCAGCGCCGTGACGTCTCGCCGGGCAAGGTGCTCGGGGACGCCGCGATCGTCGAGGCCGCGCTCGCGCTGCCGGTCGATGTGCAGGCCCTGACCGCGCTGCCGGGATTCGGCCACCGCATGGGACGCCGTCAGCTGGAGCAGTGGCAGGCGGCCGTGGACCGGGCCAAGGCGCTGCCGGAGTCGGCGCTGCCGCAGCCCGGTCAGCAGCCGGCCGGGCCGCCCCCGCCGCGCTCCTGGGCCGACAAGGACCCGGCCGCCGCCGCCCGGCTCTCGGCCGCCCGCACGGCCGTCTCGGAGCTGGCGGAACGCCTCCGCATGCCCCAGGAGAACCTGATCACCCCGGACACCGTGCGCCGGCTCTGCTGGGAGCCGCCGAAGAACCCGACCCCGGGCGCCGTCGAGGACACCCTCGCCGGATACGGGGCGCGGAACTGGCAGATTCAGCAGGTCGCCCCGCTCCTGTTCCGGGCGCTGGGCGCCACCGCCTGACCCCGCGAGGCGCGGATACGGGGGGCGGGCATGGGGGCCACGGCGTACGGGGAGTGGATACGCGACTTCGAGGCGGCGCGCCGTGAGCGGGCCGAGCGGGGCGATCCGGACTGGAGTACCGGGGTCCCCCTGCCCCCCGCGATCCGGCGCAGCGTGCAGCGTTTCCAGGTCGGCGAGGACGGCGACGGGGCCGAGCTGATCACCAAAGCGGAGGCGGCCGGTAACGCGGAGTATGCGTCGGCGGTGCGGATGTTCGTCGCGGAGGAGCGAAATCACGCCAGGTTGCTGGCGCTCCTGCTGACCTCCGGCGGCGCTCCGCTGATCACCTCGCACTGGAGCGACCGGGTCTTCGTGACGCTGCGCCGCGCCCTGGGACTCCGCCTCGAACTGCTGGTCCTGATGATCGCGGAAGTGGTCGCGCTGCGGTACTACCGGGCCCTGCGGGACGGGGCCGACGACGCGCTGACGCGGGAGGTGGCCGGGCGGATCCTCTCCGACGAGGAGCGGCACGTGCCCTTCCACTGCCACCGCCTGCGCCGCTCGCTGCGCCCGCTGCCGCCGCCGGTGCGGGTGCTGGTGACCTCCGGGTGGCGGGCCGCGCTGGCCGCGGCCGCGCTGGTGGTGGCCGTCGACCACGGGCCGGCGCTGCGGCGGCTGGGGGTGGGCCGGTTCCGGTTCGCCCGCGAGGTGGTCCGGTCCTCGGGGCCGATCGCGGCGACGATGCGCTGAGCGGTGTGACCTTCGACGCTCCGGCCGTGGGGGGTGGGCAGTCTGGTTACCCGCAAGTAGCATGATGGGCAGGCGGTGCGTCCCCGTGGCGCGCCCCGCAGCAGTGCCATCCCGCACCCTGGAGGAGAGCCACCGTGCCTCGTACCATCCGGGACGTCGTCTTCGTCGACGGCGTCCGCACCCCGTTCGGCAAAGCGGGCCCGAAGGGCATCTACCACGAGACCCGCGCCGACGACCTCGTCGTGAAGGCCATCCGGGAGCTGCTGCGCCGCAACCCGGACCTGGACCCCAAGAAGATCGACGAGGTCGCCATCGCCGCGACCACGCAGATCGGGGACCAGGGCCTGACGCTGGGCCGCACCGCCGGAATCCTGGCCGGTCTGCCGCAGTCCGTCCCCGGCTACTCGATCGACCGCATGTGCGCGGGCGCGCTGACCGCCGTCACCTCGACGGCCGGTTCCATCGCCTTCGGCGCGTACGACGTCGTCGTGGCCGGTGGCGTCGAGCACATGGGCCGCCACCCGATGGGCGAGGGCGTCGACCCGAACCCGCGCTTCGTGTCGGAGAAGCTGGTCGACGAGTCCGCCCTGTTCATGGGCATGACGGCGGAGAACCTGCACGACCGCTACCCCACGATCACCAAGCAGCGCGCCGACAAGTACGCGGTGCGCTCGCAGGAGAAGGCCGCCAAGGCGTACGCCAACGGCAAGATCCAGCAGGACCTGGTACCGGTGTCGGTGCGCCGCACCAACGCCGAGGCGGGCGAGACGGGCTGGGGCCTGGTCACCGCCGACGAGCCGATGCGCCCGGGCACCACCATGGAGTCGCTCGCCAACCTGAAGACCCCCTTCCGCGCCCACGGCCGCGTGACGGCCGGTAACGCCGCGGGTCTCAACGACGGCGCCACCGCCTCGCTGCTCGCCGCCGAGGACGTCGCCCGCGAGCTGGGCCTCCCGGTCAAGATGCGCCTCGTCTCCTACGCCTTCGCGGGCGTCGAGCCGGAGGTCATGGGTTACGGCCCGATCCCGGCGACCGAGAAGGCGCTGGCCCAGGCCGGTCTGACCATCGACGACATCGGTCTCTTCGAGATCAACGAGGCGTTCGCCGTGCAGGTGCTCGCCTTCCTGGAGCACTACGGCATCGCCGACGACGACGCCCGCGTCAACCAGTACGGCGGCGCGATCGCGTACGGCCACCCGCTCGCCTCCTCCGGTGTCCGGCTCATGACGCAGCTGGCCCGGCAGTTCGAGGAGCAGCCCGAGGTCCGCTACGGCCTGACGACGATGTGCGTCGGCTTCGGCATGGGCGCCACGGTCATCTGGGAGAACCCGAATTTCGACGGAGGCAACAAGTGAGCTCCACCACTGAGCTTCTGAAGGGTGCGGCCGAGCTGTTCCCCGGCGAGGTCGTCACGCAGGCGCACGTACGCCACCTGGACCTGCCGTTCGGCGCCGGGCGGTTCGCGCTCATCACGCTGGACAACGGCCTGGACCACACCAAGCCGACCACCTTCGGACCGCAGTCGCTGGCGAACCTGAACGCCGCGATCGACCAGGTCGAGAAGGAGGCCGCCGAGGGCACCATCACCGGTGTCGGCCTCACCGGCAAGCCGTTCATCTTCGCCGTCGGCGCCGACCTCAAGGGCGTCGAGCTGCTCGGCCGTCACGAGGACGCGCTCGCCATCGGCAAGGGCGGCCACGACGTCTTCCGCCGTCTCTCCGGCCTCGCGGTGCCCACCTTCGCGTACTACAACGGCGCGGCGATGGGCGGCGGTGTCGAGGTCGGTCTGCACTGCACCTACCGCACCGTCTCGACCGCCATCCCGGCGTTCTCGCTGCCCGAGGTCTTCCTCGGTCTGGTCCCCGGCTGGGGCGGCTGCGCGCTGCTCCCGAACCTGATCGGCGCGGACCGCGCGGTCTCGGTGATCATCGAGAACTCGCTGAACCAGAACCGTCAGCTCAAGGGCAAGCAGGTCTTCGAGCTCGGCATCGCGGACGCGATCTTCGAGGGCGCGGACTTCCTGGAGCAGTCGCTCGTGTGGACCGCGAACGTGCTCAAGGGCTCGGTCTCGGTCGAGCGCGCCGAGGTCGACCGCGGTGACGCCTGGGACGCGGCTGTCGCCCGCGGCCGGGCCATCGCCGACTCCAAGGTGCACGGCGCGGCCCCGGCGGCGTACCGCGCGCTGGACATCATCGCGGCGGCCAAGGACGGCGACCTGTCCGCCGGCTTCGACGCCGAGGACCAGGCGCTCGCGGACCTGATCATGGGCGGCGAGCTGCGCAGCGGCATCTACGCCTTCAACCTGGTCCAGAAGCGCGCCAAGCGCCCGGCCGGTGCCCCGGACAAGAACCTGGCCCGCCCGGTCACCAAGGTCGGCGTCGTCGGCGCGGGTCTGATGGCCTCGCAGCTGGCGCTGCTGTTCCTGCGCCGCCTGGAGGTCCCGGTCGTCCTCACGGACATCGACCAGGAGCGCGTCGACAAGGGTGTGGGCTACGTCCACGCCGAGATCGAGAAGCTGCTCGGCAAGGGCCGCATCAACCAGGACAAGGCCAACCGCCTCAAGGGCCTGGTCTCCGGTGTCCTCGACAAGGCCGAGGGGTTCGCGGACGCGGACTTCATCATCGAGGCCGTCTTCGAGGAGATCGGCGTCAAGCAGCAGGTGTTCGCGGAGGTCGAGGCGGTCGCCCCGGCGCACGCGATCCTCGCCACCAACACCTCCTCGCTGTCGGTGACCGAGATGGCGTCGAAGCTGAAGAACCCCGAGCGGGTCGTCGGCTTCCACTTCTTCAACCCGGTCGCGATCCTCCCGCTGCTGGAGATCGTGCGCGGCGAGCAGACGGACGACGCCTCGCTGGCCACCGCGTTCGGTGTGGCCCGGAAGCTGAAGAAGACCGCGGTCCTGGTGAAGGACGCCCCGGCGTTCGTCGTCAACCGCATCCTCACCCGCTTCATGGGCGAGATCCAGAACGTCATCGACGAGGGCACCCCGGTCGAGGTCGCGGAGAAGGCCGTCGAGCCGCTCGGCCTGCCGATGTCCCCGCTGGTCCTTCTGGAGCTGGTCGGTCCGGCCATCGGCCTGCACGTCTCCGAGACCCTGAACCGCGCCTTCCCGGAGCGCTTCACCGTCTCCGAGAACCTGGCGGCGGTCGTGAAGGCCGGCAAGCGCGGCTTCTACGTCTACGACTCCGGTGCGCCGGTCCTCGACCCCGAGGTCGCCGCCCTTCTCAAGCAGGGCGACACCGTCCTGACGGAGGAGCAGACCCGCGACCGCGTGCTCGACGCGGTGGCGCAGGAGATCGGCCTGATGCTGGAGGAGGGCGTCGTCGCCGAGGCCCAGGACATCGACCTGTGCCTGATCACCGGTGCGGGCTGGCCCTTCCACCTGGGCGGCATCACGCCGTACCTGGACCGCGAGGGCGTCTCCCAGCGGGTGAACGGCAAGCCGTTCCTCGCGCAGGGCGTGGCGAGCGTTCCCGCCTAGGCACCCCGATACGGGTCCGGCCCGGCACACCCTTCGGGGGGTGCCGGGCCGGTTCGCGTTCCGGGGCCGTCGCGACGGGCGTACAGCGGACGTTCGGTTCGGTCCACCGCGCGATCGCGGGAACATACATTCTTGCGATCTTCTGTTCTATAGTGCTCGGTCAGTCGAACATTCACGGACCGGCCGCGCCCCCCACCCGAGTCCCCCGCACTCCCCCGGCCCCTGCGGGCCATGAGACTTGAGGACTCGCGCACGATGAGCAACGACGAGACGACCCCGGGCCCCCGCGCCTCCCGACGTTCGGCCAAGCCCCGCAGACGCCGCGGTCTCAAGATCACGCTGGTGGTCCTGCTCGTCCTGCTGCTCGCGACCGGCGGCACCCTCTACTGGCTCTACAGTCGGCTCGACGGGAACATCAAGGGCGTCGACATCAACAAGGCGCTCGGCGAGGACCGCCCCGAGAAGCTGCCCACCAGCGGGCAGAATCTGCTGGTCCTCGGCTCGGACTCGCGTGCCGGGGCGGAGAACCAGGAGCTGGGCGGCGGCGGTGCCGTCAGCGGCGCGCGCTCCGACACCGCGATGGTGGTGCACATACCCGAGGGCCGGTCGAAGGCCGTCGCCGTCTCCATCCCGCGCGACACCCTGGTGACCCGGCCCGAGTGCGTCAAGGACGACGGCTCCACGGTGGCGGCCAGGGAGCGCGTCATGTTCAACTCCGTCTACGCGCAGGTCGGTCCGGCCTGTGTGGTGAAGACGGTGGAGAAGATGTCCGGCGTCCGCGTCGACCACTACCTGGAGATCAACTTCGCCGGGTTCAAGGACCTGGTCGACGCGATCGGCGGGGTCACCGTCGACGTACCGCAGGACATCCACGACCAGGCGTCCGGGCTGGACCTCACCGCGGGTCCGCACAAGCTGGACGGCACCCAGTCCCTGGCGTACGTCCGGACCCGGCACGGCATCGGCGACGGCAGCGACCTCGGCCGCATCGGTCTCCAGCAGCAGTTCCTGATGGCCCTGCTCAGCGAGGTCAAGTCGCAGGACCTGCTGGGCAGTCCGGCCGGCTCCTACAGAATCGCCGACTCGGCCACCAAGGCGCTCACCACCGACTCCGGGCTCGATTCGCTCTCCTCGCTGGCGGAGTTCGCCCGCTCCATGAACGGCGTCGACCCGGCCTCCATGGAGACGATCATGCTGCCGGTGGCGTACGACAAGATCGACCCGAACCGGGTGATCGCCGCCGAGCCGCAGGCCGGTCAGCTGTGGAAGGCGATCCGCGAGGACACCACGATCCCCGAGGAAGCGAAGAAGTCCCCCGCCACCGGGGGCTGACGGACCGTCGTACCGCTCGCCCGTGACACCCTGCCGGGATGAGCGAGGACGAAGCGGTGCTGGTGATCGTGGACGGCGCCAATGTGGTCGGGTCCGTGCCCGACGGCTGGTGGCGGGACCGGCGCGGGGCGGCGGTCCGGCTGCGCGACTCCCTGGTTCCGTACGCCACGGACGGGCTGCCCGGGCTGCCCGGCCCGGCCGAGATCGTGCTCGTGGTCGAGGGGGCCGCCCGGGGCGTCGCATCCGTGGCCGGGGTCCGGGTCGTATCGGCCCCCGGCAGCGGTGACGATCTCATCGCCGAACTGGCGGCCGCCGCCGGACCGGACCGGGAGTGCGTCGTCGTCACCGCCGACCGCGGGCTGCGGCAGCGGGTCGAGGCGTACGGGGCCCGGTGCGTGGGACCCCGTACGGTACGGCCTCCCCAGGGCCGGGAACGCTAGCGGTTCTCCCTCGCCATCCGGCTGTGGGAGCGGCCGTACGCGAAGTAGACGACGACGCCGAGGACCATCCAGGCGCCGAAGCGCACCCAGGTCTCCACCGGCAGGTTGAGCATCAGCCAGACCGAGGCAGCCACCGAGAGGACCGGAAGCACCGGCACCCACGGCGTGCGGAACGCGCGGGGCAGGTCCGGCTGGGTGCGGCGCAGGACCAGGACGCCGAGGGCGACGACGACGAACGCGAAGAGCGTGCCGATGTTCACCAGGGTGGCCAGCTCCTCGATGCTGGTGAACCCGGCGATGATCGCGATGACCACGCCGAGCAGGATCGTCGGCCGGTACGGGGTGCGGAAGCGCGGGTGGGTCTTGGAGAAGAAGCGCGGGAGCAGGCCGTCCCGGCTCATCGCGAAGAAGACACGGGTCTGGCCGAGCAGCAGGATCATGCAGACCGTGGTGAGGCCGACCGCCGCGCCGAAGCTGATCAGACCGGCGTAGAACGGATGCCCGGTGGCCTTGAAGGCGTCGGCGAGCGGGGCACTGACGGACAGTTCGCTGTAGTGCTGCATCCCGGTGACCACGAGGGAGACCGCCACGTAGAGCACCGTGCAGATCAGGAGCGAGCCGAGGATGCCGCGCGGCATGTCGCGCTGGGGCAGCTTGGTCTCCTCGGCGGCGGTGGCGACCACATCGAAGCCGATGAAGGCGAAGAAGACGATGGAGGCGGCGGTGAAGATGCCCATCACGCCGAAGTTGGTGGGTTCGTAACCGAACATCAGCTGAACGAGCGGGGCGTCCCAGCCCGAGCCCGCGGGCTGCTTCTCGGCCGGCGGGATGAAGGGCTTGTAGTTCTCGGCCTTGATGAAGAACAGCCCCGCGATGATCACCATGAGGACCACGCCGACCTTGATCGCCACCACGACCGAGGTGACGCGGGCGGAGAGCTTCATGCCGACGACCAGGATGACGGTCAGCACGAGCACCAGGGCGAAGGCGAGGATGTCGAAGCCGAAACCTTCCGCCACGTCCGGCCCCGAGAGCACCTCGGGCATCGTCCAGTCGACGTTGTCCATCAGCGAGCGGACGTAGCCGGACCAGCCGACCGCGACCACCGCGGTGCCCAGGGCGAACTCCAGCACCAGGTCCCAGCCGATGATCCAGGCGACCAGTTCGCCCAGCGATGCGTACGCGAAGGTGTAGGCGGAACCGGCCACCGGGACGGTGGAGGCGAACTCGGCGTAGCAGAGCGCGGCCAGGGCGCACACGATGCCCGCCGCGACGAACGCGAGGGCGGTGGCGGGGCCCGCCGTCTCCTTGGCGACCTGGCCGGTGAGGACGAAGATGCCGGTGCCGATGATGACGCCGACGCCGAAGACCGTCAGGTCCAGGGCGGAGAGGGACTTCCGGAGCCCGTGCTCCGGCTCCTCGGTGTCCCGGATCGACTGTTCGACGGACTTGGTGCGGAACATTCCGTTTCCGCGGGGTGGTGTGACCTGCGCGCTCACCTGCGTACCTCCACGCATTGGTTGTGAACGCCATGATTCGGACCGGTCGGGCGCGCGAACGCGCCATCCGGCCCGTTTCACGCGAATGGGCCGGGAGAACCACCCGTACAGGGGCGGTTCTCCCGGCCCGTCGGCCGTACGGAGCGCTGTGGATCAGTCGCGGGCGGGCTCCACGGCGCGGCTCTCGAAGCGGCCGTCGAGCTTGGCCACCAGGCCCGTGACCTGCCGGGCGATGTCCGGCGCGGTCAGGCCGATGTCGGTCATGACCTCGCCGCGCGAGGCGTGGTCGAGGAAGACCGGCGGGATGCCGAAGTCGCGCAGCGGTACGTCGACATCGGCGTCGCGCAGGGCCTGGGAGACGGCGGAGCCGACGCCTCCGGCACGGCTGTTGTCCTCGACGGTGACGACGACGCGGTGGCGCTCGGCGAGCGGGGCGAGCGCCTCGTCGACGGGCTTGACCCAGCGGGGGTCGACGACGGTGCTGGAGATGCCCTGCGCGTCCAGCAGATCGGCGATCTCCAGGCACATCGGGGCGAGCGCGCCGACGGAGACGATCAGGACGTCGGGGCGGGCCGCCTTCGGCTTGCGCAGGATGTCCATGCCGCCGGCCTTGCCGACCGCCGTGACGGCGGGGCCGACCGCGCCCTTGGAGAAGCGGACCACGGTGGGCGCGTCGTCGACGGCGACGGCCTCGCGCAGCTGGGCGCGGACCTGGTCGGCGTCGCGCGGGGCGGCGATGCGGAGGCCGGGCACGCACTGGAGGATCGACATGTCCCACATGCCGTTGTGCGAGGCGCCGTCCGTGCCGGTGATGCCGGCCCGGTCCAGGACGAAGGTGACGCCGCACTTGTGCAGGGCGACGTCCATCAGGACCTGGTCGAAGGCGCGGTTGAGGAAGGTGGCGTAGACCGCGAAGACCGGGTGGAGGCCGCCGGTGGCGAGGCCGGCCGCGGAGACCGCGCCGTGCTGCTCGGCGATGCCGACGTCGTAGATCCGGTCCGGGAAGGCCTCCTCGAACCTGCCGAGGCCGACCGGCTGGAGCATGGCGGCCGTGATGGCGACGATGTCCTCGCGCTCCTGGCCGAGCTTGACCATCTCCTCACCGAAGACGGAGGTCCAGTCGAGGCCGGAGGTGGAGATCGGCAGGCCGGTGTCGGGGTGGATCTTGCCGACGGCGTGGAAGCGGTCGGCCTCGTCCTCCAGGGCCGGGGTGTAGCCGCGGCCCTTCTCGGTGAGGCAGTGCACGATGACCGGGCCGCCGAAGCGTTTGGCGCGCTGGAGCGCGGATTCCAGGGCCTCGACGTCGTGGCCGTCGATCGGGCCGACGTACTTGAGGCCGAGGTCCTCGAACATGCCCTGCGGGGCGATGAAGTCCTTGAGGCCCTTCTTGGCGCCGTGCAGGGTCTCGTACAGCGGGCGGCCGACGACGGGCGTGCGCTCCAGGATGTCCTTGCCGCGGGCCAGGAACCGTTCGTAACCGTCGGTCGTACGGAGCGTGGCGAGGTGGTTGGCCAGGCCGCCGATGGTCGGGGCGTAGGAGCGCTCGTTGTCGTTGACGACGATGACGAGGGGGCGGTCCTTGGCGGCGGCGATGTTGTTCAGCGCCTCCCAGGCCATTCCGCCGGTGAGCGCGCCGTCACCGATGACCGCGACGACGTGGTCGTCCTTCTTCAGGACCTCGTTCGCCTTGGCGAGGCCGTCGGCCCAGCCGAGGACGCCGGAGGCGTGGCTGTTCTCGATGATGTCGTGGTCGGACTCGGCGCGGGAGGGGTAGCCGGAGAGGCCGCCCTTGCTCTTGAGCCGGGAGAAGTCCTGGCGGCCGGTGAGGAGCTTGTGGACGTAGGCCTGGTGGCCGGTGTCCCAGAGCACCTTGTCCTTGGGGGAGTCGAAGACCCGGTGCAGGGCGATGGTGAGCTCGACGACGCCCAGGTTGGGTCCGAGGTGGCCGCCGGTCTTGGACACCGCGTCCACCAGGAAGGTGCGGATCTCCTCCGCGAGCTGGTCCAGCTCACCGAGGCTGAGCCGGTCCAGGTCGCGCGGTCCCTTGATGCGGGTCAGCAGATCCACCCGTGCCTCCTTGCGTTTGAGCTGATCGAGCGTGCCGATCCGACGATTCTAGTGTTCCGCCACCGGACGTGAGCAGCGGGCGGGCCTGTTCGTAGCGATACCCGGACACGCGCAGGTGCCCGGCACCCCCTGGGGGCACCGGGCACCTGCGCGGTTGTGCGGTCAGGCGCGGCCCGCGGTCTTCTGGGTCTTACGGGTGACGGAGTCGATGACGACGGTGGCCAGGAGCACACCACCGGTGATCATGTACTGGATCGGCGTGGCGATGCCCTCCAGCGACAGTCCGTACTGGATGGAGACGATGACCATGACGCCGAGCAGCGCGTTCCAGGTGCGGCCGCGGCCGCCGAAGAGGCTGGTGCCGCCGATGACGGCCGCCGCGATGACGTTCATCAGGAGGTCGCCGGTGCCGGAGCCCTGGTTGGCCGCCGCGATCTTGGAGGCCCAGAACAGGCCGCCGATCGCCGCGAAGGTCCCCGCGATGGAGAAGACGGAGATCCGGATCGCGGTGACGTTGATACCGGCGCGCCGGGAGGCCTCGACGCTGCCGCCGAGCGCGAAGATCTTCCGCCCGTAGGCCGTGCGGCGGAGCAGGAAGTCCGTGCCGACCAGGACGATCAGGAAGAGGACCAGGGCGAGCGGCAGGCCGCGGTACTGGTTGAACATGTACGCGGCGGCGAAGGCGAACACCGCGAGGACGGCGGTGCGTACGACGATGTCGGCGACCGGGCGGGACGGGATGCCCGCGGCCTCGCGGCGGCGGGTGTCCAGGAACGCCGCGGCGAAGTAGCCGATGACCGCGATGGCGGCGAGCCCGTAGGCGGCGGCGACATCGGTGAAGTAGTACGTGGTCAGCTGGCCGACCACGCCGTCGCCGTCCAGGTTGATCGTGCCGGAGTCGCCGAGCAGCTGGAGCATGAAGCCGAGCCAGAACAGCAGGCCGGCCAGGGTGACGGCGAAGGCCGGGGCCCCGATCCGGGCGAAGAAGAAGCCGTGGATCGCGCCCATCACCGCGCCGCTGACGATGGCGACGACGATCGCCAGCCATTCGTTCATGCCCTGGGTGACGCTGAGCACCGCGACCAGGGCGCCGGAGACACCGGAGACGGAGCCGACCGAGAGGTCGATCTCGCCGAGCAGCAGCACGAAGATGATGCCCACGGCCATCATGCCGGTGGCGACCATGGTGACCGCGATGTCGCTGATGTTCTTCGCGGAGAGGAACTCGGAGTTCAGGCTCTGGAAGACGATGGCGATGATCGCGAGGCCGATGACCACCGGGATCGAGCCCAGGTCACCGCCGCTGATCTTGCGCTTGAACTCGGTGAGGTAACCGGCGAGGCCCTGCTCGCGGATGAGCAGCCGGGGGTCGACGACCGTGGCGGCGCCCTCGGCGGCGTCCGGGTTGCCGACCGGCGGCGGGTCCGCCTGGGTGGCGCCCTTGTCGAGCGGGGTGCTGCTCTTGTCCACCGTGTTGGTGGTCTCGTCGGTGGTCACTTGGAAACCTCCGCGTTGCGCGCCGCACGTCGGGTCACGGCGTTGTCCGTGGCGCCGGTGATGGCGGAGATGATCTCTTCCTGGGAGGTGGTCTTCACATCGAAGACACCGTTGTTCCGGCCCAGCCGGAGCACGGCGACCTTGTCGGCCACGGCCTTCACGTCGGCCATGTTGTGGCTGATGAGGATGACCGCGTGACCGCGCTCGCGCAGCCGCTCGACGAGGTCGAGGACCTGGGCGGTCTGCTCGACGCCGAGGGCGGCGGTCGGCTCGTCGAGGATGACGAGCTTGGGCTCGCCGAGCATCGACCGGGCGATGGCCACGGTCTGGCGCTGACCGCCGGAGAGCGAGGCGATCGGGATGCGGACGCTCGGGATCCGGATGGAGAGCGTGGAGAGCAGCTCACGGGAGCGGCGCTCCATCTCCACCTCGTCCAGGACGCCGAACCTGCGCAGCTCCCGGCCCAGGTAGAGGTTGCCGACGACATCGATGTTGTCGCACAGCGCGAGGTCCTGATAGACGGTCGCGACGCCGAGGTTCTGGGAGTCGTGCGGCTTGTTGATCTGCACCGCCCGGCCCTCCCACTCGATGACGCCGTCATCGATGGGGTGCACTCCGGCGATCGTCTTGACCAGCGTTGATTTACCGGCGCCGTTGTCGCCGACCAGGGCGACCACCTCGCCGGCGTGGACCTCAAGCTCTACATCGGTGAGTACCTGGACGGCACCGAAGCGCTTGGAGACCCCTCGCAACGCCAACACGGGCGTAGCGGACACATGAACCATCTCCTTCGCCGCCTGACCGGCGGGGATGCCGCGCCCGGGGGAAGGCGCGGCGGTGTCGAGCAGAAGAGATACGGGAAAAGCGGTGAAGCGTTCCGTCCGGCGCCCCGCCCGGTAGCGGGACGGTTGATGTGCGGGACGCCGGACAGGCTTCGTGACGCGGGCGGGCCGGGGGCCTGCGCCCGCGCGGGCGGTGGGCCGCCCGGCCCTCGCGCGGACGCGGCGGGCCGGGTGGCGGTGGAGCGGGCGGGACCCGGCCGCTCGGGGGCGGGCCGGGTCCCTGGGGCCGGAGCCCCGGGGGACTACTTCAGGCCGATCTTGTCGCAGGCGGCCTTGTACTTGGCCGAGCAGATCTCGTCCAGCGTCCAGATGCCGTCCTTGACGACGGTGTCCTTGATGTTGTCCTTGGTCAGCGAGACGACCGGGACGAGGACCGTCGGGATGCCCTTGGTGGTGGCGCTGTCGACCTTGGAGGTGGCGATGGAGTCGAGCTTCTCGCCCTTGGCGAGGGCGACGGCCATCTCCGCGGCGACGATGCCCTCGGCCGGGTAGGACTTGTAGACGCTCATGAACTGCTCACCGGAGACGATGCGCTGCACACCCGCGAGCTCGGCGTCCTGGCCGGTGACCGGCGGGAGCGGCGAGAGACCGGCGCCCTTGAGGGCGGTGATGATGCCGCCCGCCATGCCGTCGTTGGCGGAGTAGACGCCGTCGATCTTGTCCTTGCCGAGCGCGGTGATCGCCGCCTCCATGTTGGCGTTGGCGTTCTCCGGCTTCCACTCCTTGGTGTCGTACTCCTTGCCGTACTTCACCTTGCCGTCGAGGACGGACTTGGCGCCCTTCTTGAAGAGCGCGGCGTTCGGGTCGGTGATCGCACCGTTCATCATCACGATCGTGGCACCGTCGGCCTTGTCGCCCAGGGCCTCCAGCAGGGCGGTGCCCTGGGCCCGGCCGACCTCTTCGTTGTCGAAGGAGGTGTAGGCGTCGATGGGGCCCTCGGCGAGGCGGTCGAAGGCGACGACCGGGATGCCGGCCTCCTTGGCCTTCTTGACGCTGTTGGCGATCGCCTTGGAGTCGACCGAGCCCAGGATGAGGGCGTCGACCTTGTTGGTGATCATGGTGTCGACCTGCTGGGCCTGCGTGGTCGCATCCTGCTTGGCGTTGGCGTAGGTGACCTTCGCCTTGCCGTCGGTGAGCTCGCTGATCTTCTTCTCGATGATCGGCCGGTCGAACTTCTCGTAACGGGCCGTCTGGTTCTCGGGAAGGAGCAGACCTATCTTCAGGTCGTCGCCCTTCTTCTCCGAGCTCTGTTCGGCCTTGTCGCCGGACTCCTTGGCGCTCCCGCAAGCGGCCAGCGAGATCGCCATCGTGGTGGCGGCAACGGCAACGGCGGCACGACGCATACGCGTGTTCATTCTCGAACCTCCCTGACGAGGCCGCGACGTTGCGGCCGAGGTGGCTGGAAGTCAACTCGGCCCCAGCGCCAGCGTCAAGGAGTAAATCCTTAACGAGATGACAACGGTGCCATTCGTTATCTAAGTGAAGGCAGGAGTGGCCACGGGGAGGGTGCTCTCCAAAAGGGTTGAATCCCCCATCTCGCTGAGCACCAGGGCGAGTGCGCCCAGCACCTCGGCACGGCCGCCGAGCGCCCCGGGGAGGACCGAGAGCTGCCGGGCGGCGCTGGGGATCGCGTACCGCGACACGGAGTCCCGTATGGGCCCCAGAACCAGCTCCCCGGCCTCCGCCAGCGAGCCGCCGAGCACCACGCGGCTGGGGTTGAGCAGATTGCACAGGTTGGCCACGCCGCTGCCTATGTGGCGGCCCACGTCCCCGATCACCCGGCGGCACCCCGGATCGCCCTCCCGGGCCAGCTGGACCACCCGCTCCATGGTGAGCCCGGGGCCGTGGCTGGGCTGGAGGAGCGGCAGGACGTAGCGGGCGGCGGTGAAGGTCTCCAGGCAGCCGCGGTTGCCGCAGCGGCAGACCGGGCCCGACTCGTCGAGCGTGATGTGCCCGATCTCGCCGGCCGTGCCGCCCGGGCCCCGGTAGATGGTCCCGTCGATCACCAGACCGGCGCCGACGCCGCTGGCCACCTTGATGTACGCCAGGTCCTTGACGCCCCGGCCGCTGCCCCAGACCAGCTCGCCCAGCGCCCCGAGGTTGGCGTCGTTGTCGACGTACACGGGCACGCCGAGGCGGCCGGAGAGCTCCTCGCTGGGGTTGATGCCCGTCCAGCCCGGCAGGATCGAGGTGGAGCCCAGCGTGCCGGACTCGACGTCGATGGGGCCCGGCACGCCGAGGCCGACGCCGATCACCTTGTCCGGGCCGATCCCGGTGGCCTCGATCAGCCGCTTGACCAGCACCTCGGCCCGGTCGAAGCCCTCGGCGGAGGAGGCGTCGACGTCCAGCGGTTCGGACTCCTCGGCGAGCACCTGGTGGGCGAGGTTGCCGACGGCGACGCGCAGATGCGTATGGCCGAAGTCGACGCCGATGACGATGCCCGCGTCGCCGCTGAGCGAGACGCTGCGGGCCCGGCGGCCGCCCGCCGAGGTGGGGGTGACCTCGACCGTTCCGCCGTCCTTCAGCTCCCGGACGATATTGGAGACGGTGGCCGCGGAGAGGCCCGTGCTCCGGGCGATCTCCGCCTGGGTGAGCGATCCCGCCATCCGTACGGCGCGTACGACCCGCTCCAGATTGGCCCTGTGCAGCGATGTCTGCGACCCGGGAGTCTCCATCGACTCATCCACTCCTGCCCTTGGCGGGCGGCCCCTGAGGACCGCCCCGGCCGGGGCCGCAGCGATGAGACCCCCGCTTCCTCCAACATGTGAACTCTAAGCTGACCGTTCGGGGGTGCCTCCCGTCAAGACCTGAGCACCGGCGCACCCCATAACAACCCGGTGCCCCGGCGGAGGGACTCCGCCGGGGCACCGGGTTGTTGCCGATATGTGACCTTCTCGCGTGACCTACTTCAGCGCGCCCGCCGTCAGACCGGAGACGACCTGCCGCTGGAAGATGATGTAGGCGGCCAGCACGGGCAGCATCGCGATCACCAGACCGGCGAAGAGGCCGGAGTAGTCGCCCTTGTAGCCCTGGCTGGCGGCCAGCTCCACCAAGCCCTGAGCCAGCACCCGCTTCTCCGGGTCGGTGTTCAGCACCGTCGGCAGCATGTACTGGTTCCACTGCCCCAGGAAGTTGAAGATCCCGACGCTGATCAGGCCGGGCTTGGCCATCGGCAGCATGACCTGGAAGAACGTCCGGGTGTGCGAGGCCCCGTCGATGATCGACGCCTCCGCCACCGAGGTCGGCAGCGTACGGAAGAACGAGGTCAGGAAGAACACGGTGAACGGCAGCGAGTACGCGATGTACACGGCGATCAGGCCGTGGATCGTGTTCAGCAGCCCCATGTTGTCCATGACGTAGAACAGCGGGACCAGCGCCAGCATGATCGGGAAGCTCATGCCGCCGACGAACAAGAAGTAAATGAAGCGGTTCCCGGGGAACTCGAAGCGGGCCAGCACATAGGCGGCCATGGACCCGAGGACCAGGGTGCCCACCAGCGACCCGCCCACCACCAGGATGGTGTTCAGGAAGTACTCGCTCATGTGGGCCTGGCTCCAGGCCCGGCCCCAGCTGTCGAAGTTCAGCGAGGTGGGCAGCGACCACGGGGTGTTGAAGATGTCCGAGTCGGTCTTGAACGAGGACATCACCGCCCAGAACAGCGGCAGGACGACCATGATCGCCCACAGGATCAGCATCCCGTGCGAGAAGACGTTGAGGACGGTGCCCTCGCTGCTCTTCGCGGGGGCCGATGAGCCCTTGGAGACCGTCCCGGAGCGCTGGGCCGGAACCTTGGCGTCGGCCCCGGACGGGGACCCCGCGGGCCCGGACGGAGGGGTGTCAGTGGTCTTCATCAGAACTCCAGCCGCTCGCGCCGGCCCACCCGCATGACGATGGCGGCGAACGCCAGCGTCACGATGAGCAGGGCGACACCGATCGTGGTCGCGTAGCCCGCCTGTCCGTCACGGAACGCCGACTGGTAGACGTACAGCGGCAGGACGGTGGTCGAGTAGTCGGGCCCGCCGGGGCCGACGCTCATGATGTGGACGATGGCGAAGCCCTCGGCGCCGAGCGCCAGGATGCCCATGTAGACCCAGCCGGACTGGACCGTGTCCCACAGCAGGGGCAGCGTGATCCGGAAGAAGGTCGTGAAGCGGCTCGCCCCGTCCAGCAGGGCCGCCTCGTAGAAGTCCTTGGGGATGGAGGCCATGCCCGCGGAGAACAGCACCACGAAGAAGCCAGTGGTGCACCAGACGAGGACCGCCATGATGACCCACAGGGCCAGGTTCGGATCGCCCAGCCAGTCCGGTACGTCGTCGAAGCCCACGGCCTTGAGCGTGCCGTTGATCATGCCCTGGGCCGGGTCGAAGGCGAACTGGAACAGGATGGCCACGATCGCGATCGAGAGCACCTGCGGGAAGAAGTACGCGATCTTGTAGAACCCCGAGCCCCGTACGCCGGTGACGGCGGCGCCCTTGCGGCGCCGCCCGCCCACGTTGAGCATGAAGGCGAAGAAGAGCGCGAGGCCCAGCGTCACCAGCGGGAGCAGCACCGCCAGCAGCACACTGTGCTGGAGCGATTTCCAGAAGACGTCGTCGTCGAGCATCTTGGTGTAGTTGTCGAACCCGACCATCTTGAAGTCGGGGCTCAGACCCGTCCAGTCCGTGAACGAGTAGTAGATGGACTGGATGAAGGGCCAGATGACGAAGATGACGTACAACGCCATCGGGACCACCAAGAACCCGACTATGAACCGGTATTTACCGTGTTGCATCGTTACCGACTCCGACCTTCCCGTGCTGCCCGCCGCTGGTGACGCGTGGTCACTGGTGCCTGAAGTGCTTGATGGACTGGTCCTTGGCGGTCGCGTCGGCGAAGGCCTGGATCTTCTTGATGGTCTCGGCCGGCTTGGCGCGGCCCGCCATCATCTCGCCGAGCGCGGCGACACCGATCTGCTCCTTCTGGAGCTTCACGTACCAGTCCTGGAGGCGCGGGTTGACCACGTTGGTGCCGGCCTTCTCCAGCGCGGCGACACCGGACTTGAGGCCGTCGGACAGCTCGATGCCGTCCGTGCCGCCGTTGAAGGCGGACAGCGACTTGGTGTTGCTGGTGAAGGACTTGGAGGAGGCCTCGCTGAGCATGATGCGCAGCTGCTCCATACCGCCCTCGACGTTCTTCGCCTTGCTCGGGACGATGAACGGCTCGCCGCCGGACGCCCAGATGGTGCCGAACGGCATCTTGTCGGAGGAGTCGAGGCTGGAGGGGGCGCCCACGGACAGCTTGAAGTCCTTGGGGATGATCGCCGCTTCCTCGTTCTCCACCCAGGAGCCGTTCGGGATGAACAGCGCCTTGCCGCGGGCCCAGGCGCCCTGCGAACCGCGGTGGTCGAGGCCGGGGGTGCCCTTGAGGATGTAGCCCTTGGCGACGAGCTCGTAGTACGCCTCGAAGGCCGCCTTGACCGCGGGGTGCTCCCAGGCCTTCGGCTCCAGGTTGTCGATCGCGTCGAGGACCTCGACACCGCCGATCTTGGCGATGAAGGGGTACAGCGAGAAGGGGAGGTAGTACGGGTGCTTGCCGGGGTAGGTCCAGCCGGCGATGCCCTCCTTCTTCGCCTTCGCGCAGAGCGCGAGCATGTCGTCCCAGTTCTCCGGGTACGTCGAGTCGAGCTTCTCCAGCGCGGTCTGCGAGTACCAGACGCCGTAGACCGTGTACGCGTAGTACATGATCCAGACCGGGTCGCCGTCGAACTGGCCCATCTCGACGATGCCGGGCCGCAGGGTGTCGCGGACCTTCTTGGCGGGGTCGTCGATGGAGGGGGCGTCGAGGAGCGGGGTCAGGTCGGTGAGCTGCTTCTTGCCGACCAGGACGCCCATGTCCATCTGCTGCGCGCCGGAGTTGTCGATCAGGTCCGGCGGGGTGCCACCGTTGAACCGCGGCTGAAGAACCGACTGGATCTTCTGCGTCGCCGAGAACTTGACCTTCGCCTCGGGGTAGGTCTTCTCGTAGACGGCCTTGGCGTCCTCGGCGTACTTGGTGCCGAAGCCACCGTCGAAGATGACGATCTCCAGCGGTGCGCTGCCGTTGACGGCCAGCGGGTTCTTGTCGCTCTTTTCGCCCTTTTCGACCTTGTCGTCGCTCTTGCTGTCGCCGCTCGCGCAGGCGGACAGGAAGCTCATCGTCGGAACAGCGATCAGGCCGAGTGCGGCAGAACGCTTGATCAGATCGCGACGGCCAAGGCCCTCATTGTTGTGGGCGGAGGTGGATCCCATGCTCAAGTCCTCGCCTTCTCCAGGACTCAGGCGGTGTGCCGGGTCACCCGTCGAGAATTCGCCTCGGGTGAAGGGCCCCGCCACCGCGGTCAGTTGCGCTTGGGTCATGCGGATATGCAGACGCACCGGACAGGCCGGTGCGGTGGGGATGCCGGGAGACCGTACAGCGAGGACACCCTCGGCGTCCTCGCGACGTTCCTGTTTCCCCCGCGCACATCCGTGTGAAACGGCTGTGCAGATGCCGACAGGTATAGTCCACTTGTCGCCAACTGAGCAAGATCGAAAGCAGGTTTGGACGGCAGTCTTTCCCGAGTTGAGACCTCCCGGATACCTCGGCGCCCCGCCCCCTCCTCCCACGGCTGCTATTTCCCCATTCCGGCCGATTCGCCGACGGGCCGCGCGACAACACCCTTGACACGTCCTGTCACTTGGCTCCCTACTGGACCTTGCATCCCGCTATGACAACGTTGTCCATGCATTTTCCCGGGGAGGAACGGCTCGGCATGCAGCCACCAAGCGGCCTCAACCACGGCTTCGACACAGCCCCTCACGCGGTCCCCGGCCCGGCCCCCCGCCGGAGACGGACCCCCACAGCAGCCGCTCTGGCGGCTTCCCTCGCCCTGGTGGTGATCGCCCCCGCGGTCGCCACCGCGCAGCCCTCCTCGCCGGACCGGAAGCCCGCCGGCGACCGGACGTTCACCACCTCCTTCGAGGCGGACGAGAAGCAGCCGGACTGGCGCAACACCGTCGAGGAGGGCCCCGACGGCAAGAAGCGGTCCTCCGGTGTCGACGGGGGCTTCTCCTCCGGCATCCCGGGCAATGTCACCGACCGGGTGACGGAGGTGCGGGCGAGCGCCGAGAACACCGCGGGTGGCGAGGTCAAGGAGAACCTCGTCGATGTCGAGCCGGCCTCCAAGTGGCTGACGTTCGCGAAGACCGGCTGGGTCGAGTTCGATCTGGACGAACCGGTCAAGGTCGTGACGTACGCACTCACTTCGGCCAACGACCACGCCGAACGCGACCCGAAGGACTGGACGCTCAAGGGCTCGGCGGACGGCAAGGAGTGGACCGACCTCGACACCCGCAGCGGCGAGTCCTTCGCCAAGCGGCACGAGACGAAGACGTACGACTTCGAAGGCGACACCGCCTACCCGCACCTCCGCCTGGAGATCACCGCGAACAACGGCGCGGACGCGCTCCAGCTCGCCGACGTTCAGTTCTCGAACGGTGACACCTCCACCCCGGTGCCCGACGAGATGCGCAGCCAGCCCGACCGCGGCCCCTCCGGCTCCCCCACCGCGAAGTCCGGCGCGGGATTCACCGGAAAGAAGGCACTGCGTTACGCGGGTACGCACAAGCCCGACGGGCGCGCGTACTCGTACAACAAGATCTTCGACGTGAACACGGCCGTCACCAAGGACACCGAGCTGTCCTATCTCGTCTATCCGCAGATGGGCGAGACGGACCTGAACTACCCGGCCACCCATGTCGCGGTGGATCTCGCCTTCACCGACGGCACGTACCTGAGCGATCTGAAGGCCACCGACAGCCACGGCGGGCTGCTGACCCCGCAGGGCCAGGCGGACGCCAAGCGCCTCTACGTCAACCAGTGGAACAAGGTCGCCGCCCGGATCGGCACGGTCGCCGCGGGCAAGACGGTGGACCGGATTCTGGTGGCGTACGACTCCCCCAAGGGGAAGGCGAAGTTCCAGGGCTGGATCGACGACATCGCGATCGCCCCGAAGGCTCCGGAGAAGCGCAAGGCGCATCTGTCGGACTACGCGCTGACGACCCGCGGCACCAACTCCAGCGGCGGCTTCTCGCGCGGCAACAACATTCCGGCCACGGCGGTCCCGCACGGCTTCAACTTCTGGACGCCGGTGACGAACGCCGGTTCGCTGAGCTGGCTGTACGACTACCACCGGGGCAACAACGAGGACAACCTCCCCACGCTCCAGGCGTTCGGCGCGAGCCATGAGCCGAGCCCGTGGATGGGCGACCGGCAGACCTTCCAGGTGATGCCGTCGGCCGCGAGCGGCACCCCGGACGCGTCCCGGACCGCCCGTGCGCTGCCGTTCCGGCACGAGAACGAGACGGCGAGGCCGCACTACTACGGCGTCACGTTCGAGAACGGCCTCAAGGCCGAGATGGCGCCGACCGACCACGCGGCCCGGATGCGGTTCACCTATCCGGGCAAGGACGCCAGCCTGATCTTCGACAACGTCTCGAACGACGGCGGCATCACGCTGGACCCGAAGACCAGCTCCTTCTCCGGATACACGGACGTCAAGAGCGGCCTGTCCACCGGCGCGACCCGGATGTTCGTGTACGGCGTCTTCGACGCGCCGGTCACCGACAGCGGCAAGCTGAAGGGCGGCGGGGGCGACGACGTCACCGGGTTCTTCCGCTTCGACGCGGGCAAGGACCGCACGGTCAACCTGCGGCTGGCGACCTCGCTGATCAGCGTCGACCAGGCGAAGCAGAACCTGGCGATGGAGATCCCGGAGTCGACGTCCTTCGAGAAGGTGCAGCGCAAGGCGCAGTCGGCCTGGGACGACGTCCTGGGCACGGTCGAGGTCGAGGGCGCCGACGCCGACCAGCTGACGACGCTCTACTCCAGCCTCTACCGGCTCTACCTCTACCCGAACTCGGGCCACGAGAAGGTGAAGGGCAAGAACAAGTACGCCAGCCCCTTCTCCAAGGCGACCGGGGAGAACACCCCGACGCAGACCGGCGCGAAGATCGTCGACGGTGAGGTGTACGTCAACAACGGCTTCTGGGACACCTACCGCACGACGTGGCCCGCCTACTCCTTCTTCTCCCCGAAGAAGGCCGGGAAGCTGGTGGACGGTTTCGTCCAGCACTACAAGGACGGCGGCTGGACCTCGCGCTGGTCCTCCCCCGGCTACGCGGACCTGATGACCGGCACCAGCTCGGACGTGGCGTTCGCCGACGCGTACGTCAAGGGCGTGAAGTTCGACGCCGAGGCGGCCTACGACGCGGCGCTCAAGAACGCCACCGTGGCCCCGCCGTCCTCGGGCGTCGGCCGCAAGGGCCTGGAGACCTCGGTCTTCACCGGTTACGCCGACACCGCCACCCACGAGGGCCTGTCCTGGTCCCTGGAGGGTTACGTCAACGACTACGGCATCGCCCGCATGGGCCAGGAGCTGTACAAGAAGACGAAGAAGGCACGGTACAAGGAAGAGTCCGAGTACTTCATGAACCGGGCGCAGAAGTACGTCAAGCTCTTCGACGGCAAGGCCGGGTTCTTCCAGGGGAAGAAGCCCAACGGCGACTGGCGCCTGCCCTCGGACGAGTACGACCCGCGGGTCTGGGGCTACGACTACACCGAGACCAACGGCTGGGGCTACGCCTTCACCGCCCCGCAGGACAGCCGGGGCCTGGCCAACCTGTACGGCGGCCGCGCGGGTCTGGGCAAGAAGCTGGACACGTACTTCTCGACACCGGAGACGGCGGGCCCGGAGTTCGTCGGCAGCTACGGTGGGGTCATCCACGAGATGACCGAGGCGCGGGACGTGCGGATGGGCCAGTACGGGCACAGCAACCAGGTCGCCCACCACGCCACGTACATGTACAACGCGGCCTCGCAGCCGTACAAGACGCAGGAGAAGGTCCGCGAGGTGCTGGGCCGGCTGTACGTCGGCAGCGAGATCGGGCAGGGCATCCACGGCGACGAGGACAACGGCGAGCAGTCGGCGTGGTTCCTCTTCTCCTCGCTCGGCTTCTACCCGCTGGTGATGGGCAGCGGGGAGTACGCGATCGGCTCGCCGCTCTTCAAGAAGGTCACCGTCCGCATGGACAACGGCCGCAAGCTGGTCGTGAAGGCCCCGAAGAACAGCGACAAGAACATCTATGTGCAGGGCGTGAAGGTCAACGGCAAGAAGTGGACCTCCACGGCGCTCCCCCACGACGTGCTGGCCAAGGGCGGCACGCTGGAGTTCGCCATGGGCCCGAAGCCGTCGGCCTGGGGCACGGGCAAGGACGCGGCCCCGGTCTCGGTGCAGAAGGACGACAAGGTCCCGACGCCCAAGGGCGACGCGCTGAAGGGGGACGGCGCGCTGTTCGACGACACCTCCGCCACGTCGGCGACGGTGGAGTCGGTGGAGCTGCCGGTGTCCTCGGCCACGAAGGGCGTCCAGTACACGCTGACCTCGGCGGCGGCGGACAAGGCCCCGAAGGGGTGGACGCTCCAGGGCTCGGCGGACGGCAAGAAGTGGAAGGACGTCGACCGCCGCGCCGGCCAGTCGTTCGCCTGGGACAAGCAGACCCGGGTGTTCTCGGTGGCGAAGCCCGGTGAGTACCGGCACTACCGGCTCGTCCTGGACGGCTCGGCGACGCTGGCGGAGGTCGAGCTGCTGAGCTGATCCGTCTCCCCGGCAGGCCGGGGGCGACACAGGGGCGGGAGTGGCTGGTCCACTCCCGCCCCTTCCCTTTGTTGCGTTACGACGCCGGGGACTTGCGGGCCGAGATCACCTGGCACGAGTAGACGAGCCGCTCGTTGGTGGGGTACGAAGCGTGCAGCGAGATGGACCGGTCGCCGCCCGGGGCGACGGTCACCGTCTTGAACTGGGAGCTGATGCTCTTGCTCGCGACGGTGGAGTTGGGGTACTTGCCGACCTTGAACTGCACCGTGAAGTTGTACTGGTAGGCGAACTCGGTGGACGCGTTCTGGATGTCGACCTCGTAGGTGATCCGTCCGGTGGAGCGCTGGTAACTGCAATTCTCGCCGATGACCTCGCTGTTGGCGGGCGCGTTGTACTGCGGCCGCGAGGTCGGACCGCTGCCGCCGCTGCCACCGGAGGAGAGACCGCCGGAGGAGAGGCCACCGGTGGTGCCGCCCGAGGTGCTGCCGCCGCTGCCGCCGGAGGAGAGCCCTCCGGAGCTGCTCGATCCGCCCGACGAGGCGCCCGGGAAGTCGGGCATTCCGCTCGGCCGCAACGAGAACGACGGATTCGGCATGCTCGGCTGCACCGGAGCGTCGCCGAGGCCGCCGAAGGCCTTGTCGCTCGGGTTGTCGGTGCAGCCGGAGAGGGTGATGGCGGCGGTGAGAGCGAGAGTTGCTGCGCCGACGGCGCGACGAACACGCATGTGATGATCCCCCGAAAAGAATGCGTAGCTGGCTCAGTTGAAGCGGACTCGGTTGGTGCGGGCCGTTCGCCGAACGGCAAAAGAGCCCGGGGCAGGTTATCGGATCGCGCCACCGGAACCGCAGCCGTTCAGGTCCCGAGCGCCGTGTGGGGCGGGAGCCGAGGTCTTGGTAGTTTGGGCCGCTCGCACGCTCATGCGTGGGCAACGCATTCACAACGGGGGACGACTATGAGCCAGCCCTGGCAGCCACAGCCACCGCAGCACAACCCGTACGGTCAGCCCGGACCGCAGCAGCAGCCGGGGTACGGCTACCCGGCCGCCCCTTACCCTCCCCAGCAGCCGATGCAGCAGGGCTGGGGCTCCCCCTACCAGCCGGGTTTCCGGCCGGCCGGCGGCCCGCGGTCGGGCAAGGCCTTCTTCCTCGGGCTGCTCGTCTCGGG
Source organism: Streptomyces sp. PTY087I2 (assembly GCF_001687325.1). Classification (GTDB taxonomy): domain Bacteria; phylum Actinomycetota; class Actinomycetes; order Streptomycetales; family Streptomycetaceae; genus Streptomyces. The sequence goes on from NZ_LZRD01000003.1 coordinate 291,254, forward strand.
AGCCCTCGGGCTGGTGTACTCGGGGATCCTGCTGGCCACCCACAAGGACCTGTCCCGGGTGGGCCTCCAGGCCAGCTACCTGGTCCTCGCGGCCGCGCTCGCGGTGGGTGTGGGAGCGGTGGTGGGCCGCACCGGAGGCCGTGCGGCCGGACCGCAGGTCTGGGCCGCGATCCTGGCCACGCTGGCCGCGTACTTCGGCGTCGCCAACGGCTATGTGTTCACGCTGCTCGACGCCGGCGGTGTCGATCTGCTCGAACTGGTGCTGGAGAACGAGCCCTTGGCCCCGCACAAGTTCTGGTGGCATCGCCTCAACGGCGGCGTCGCCCTCGTGGGCCTGGTCGTGGCCGCGGGGGGCGCCTTCGCCGTGGCCAATGTGATCGGCAAGAAGCAGCAGCCGCCACAGCAGCAGTACTGAACCCGCGCCCGGCGGCGCACGAGGGCCGCCGCCATCCCCGTACGCGAAGGGGATGGCGGCGGCCTTTCTGTTTAAGCCCTCCGTGTTCAGGCCCCCTGGAGGCTCTCCGGCAGGGCGACGTTGAGCGCGGCGACGACCGGGCGGCCGTGTTCGGTGCCGAGGCGGGAGACGGCGCCGGTGGCGAGCTGGAAGAGGCGGCCCTCGGCGGGGGTCAGGCCGAGGTAGCGGGCGGTGAGGACGCGCAGGAAGTGCGAGTGCGCGACGAGCGCGATGTCCTCCTCGTCCGCGACTTCTTCGGCGGCCGACCGGACGCCCGCGAGCACCTGGTCGGCCCGCTCCCCGATCTGGGCGGGGCTCTCGCCGGGGTGCTCGTCGGAGCCGGGGTCGACGCCGTCGGTCCAGAGGTTCCAGAAGGGGCGGGTGCGGCGGATCTCCCGGGTGGTGACGCCCTCGTACCCGCCGTAGTCCCACTCCCGCAGCTCGGGGGTGACCCGGGGGTCGGGGAGCCCGGCCAGTTCGGCGGTGCGGCGGGCCCGGATCGACGGGCTGACGAGGGTGAGCCCGATGCGCCGGTCGGCCAGCAGCGGGACGAGCGCGCGGGCCTGGCGCTCCCCGACGTCGGTGAGGGGGAGGTCGGTCCAGCTCGTGTGCTGCCCGGAACGGGACCACTCGGTCTCGCCGTGCCGGATGAGGATCAGCTCGCCCATGGGTGGTCCGTTCACTTTCTGTACGGGTGGCGCGGGGTGGGGGCGCCGCAGGCCCACCATCGCACGTCCGGACCGGGGAACGCGGAAGGGCCGCACCCCGGGGAGAACCCGGAGTGCGGCCCTTGCGCTGTGCCGCTCGGTGATCAGCTGCGAATCAGGCTGCGGAGCACGTACTGAAGGATGCCGCCGTTGCGGTAGTAGTCGGCCTCGCCGGGGGTGTCGATGCGGACGACCGCGTCGAACTCCACACCGGTGTCGGTGGTGACCTTGACCGTACGGGGGGTGGTGCCGTTGTTCAGCTCGGTGACGCCGGTGAAGGAGAAGGCCTCCTCGCCGGTGAGGCCGAGGGTCTCGGCGTTCTGGCCCTCGGGGAACTGGAGCGGGAGGACGCCCATCCCGATGAGGTTCGAGCGGTGGATGCGCTCGTAGGACTCGGCGATGACGGCCTTGACGCCCAGGAGCGCGGTGCCCTTGGCGGCCCAGTCGCGGGACGAGCCGGAGCCGTACTCCTTGCCCGCGAGGATCGCGAGCGGGGTGCCGGCGGCCTGGTAGTTCTGCGAGGCGTCGTAGATGAACGACACCGGACCGCCGTCCTGGGTGAAGTCGCGGGTGTAGCCGCCCTCGGTGCCCGGCGCGATCTGGTTGCGCAGGCGGATGTTGGCGAACGTGCCGCGGATCATGACCTCGTGGTTACCACGGCGCGAGCCGTAGGAGTTGAAGTCACGGCGCTCGATGCCGTGCTCCGTGAGGTACTTGCCGGCCGGGGTGTCGGCCTTGATGGCGCCGGCCGGGGAGATGTGGTCGGTGGTGACCGAGTCGCCGAGCTTGGCCAGGACGCGGGCGCCGGTGATGTCCTCGACCGGGGCCGGGTCCATCGCCATGCCCTCGAAGTACGGGGGCTTGCGCACGTAGGTGGACTCGGCGTCCCACTCGAAGGTGTTGCCGGTCGGGATGGGGAGCGCCTGCCACTGGGCGTCGCCCGCGAAGACGTCCTGGTAGGACTTGTTGAACATGTCCTCGCCGATGGCGTTCGCCACGACGTCGTTGACCTCGGCCTCGGTCGGCCAGATGTCGGCCAGGAAGACCGGCTTGCCGTCCTGGTCGGTGCCGAGCGCGTCCTTGGTGATGTCGACCTTCATCGAACCGGCGATGGCGTACGCGACGACCAGCGGCGGGGACGCCAGGTAGTTCATCTTGACGTCGGGGTTGATGCGGCCCTCGAAGTTACGGTTGCCGGAGAGGACCGACGTGACCGCGAGGTCGTTGTCGTTGACGGCCTTGGAGACCTCCTCCGGCAGCGGGCCGGAGTTGCCGATGCAGGTGGTGCAGCCGTAGCCGACGAGGTTGAAGCCGACCTTGTCGAGGTAGGGGGTGAGCCCCGCCTTGTCGAAGTAGTCGGTGACGACCTTGGAGCCCGGGGCGAGGGTGGTCTTGACCCACGGCTTGCGGGTCAGGCCCTTCTCGACCGCCTTCTTCGCCACGAGCGCGGCGGCGACCATGACGTACGGGTTCGAGGTGTTGGTGCAGGAGGTGATCGCGGCGACGGTGACGGCGCCGTGGTCGATCTCGTACGTCGAGCCGTCGGGGGCCGTGACGGTGGTCGGCTTCGACGGGACGCCGTTGGAGACGGCCGGGGCGTCGGAGGCAGGGAAGGACTCCTTGCCCGCCTCCTCGTCGTCGGAGACGTAGTTGCGGACGTCCTGCGCGAACTGCTGCGCGGCGTTGGCGAGGACGATGCGGTCCTGCGGGCGCTTCGGGCCGGCGATGGAGGGGACGACCGTGGCGAGGTCGAGCTCCAGCTTCTCGGAGAAGTCCGGCTCGGCCTTCGGGTCCAGCCAGAGGCCCTGCTCCTTGGCGTACGCCTCGACGAGGGCGACCTGCTGGGCGTCGCGGCCGGTCAGGCGCAGGTAGTTCAGGGTCTCGTCGTCGATCGGGAAGATCGCGGCGGTGGAGCCGAACTCCGGCGACATGTTGCCGATGGTGGCGCGGTTGGCGAGCGAGGTGGCGGCGACGCCCTCACCGTAGAACTCGACGAACTTGCCGACGACGCCGTGCTTGCGGAGCATCTCGGTGATGGTCAGCACGAGGTCGGTGGCGGTGGTGCCGGGCTTGAGCTCACCGGTCAGCTTGAAGCCGACGACGCGCGGGATGAGCATGGAGACCGGCTGGCCGAGCATGGCGGCCTCGGCCTCGATGCCGCCGACGCCCCAGCCGAGCACGCCGAGGCCGTTGACCATGGTGGTGTGCGAGTCGGTGCCGACGAGGGTGTCGGGGTACGCCTGGCCGTTGCGGACCATGACGGTACGGGCCAGGTGCTCGATGTTCACCTGGTGGACGATGCCGGTGCCCGGGGGGACGACCTTGAACTCGTCGAAGGCGGTCTGGCCCCAGCGCAGGAACTGGTAGCGCTCCTTGTTACGGCCGTACTCCAGCTCGACGTTCTGGCCGAAGGCGTCCTTCGTGCCGAACTTGTCGGCGATGACGGAGTGGTCGATGACCAGCTCGGCCGGGGCCAGCGGGTTGATCTTCGCCGGGTCGCCGCCCAGCTCCTTCACGGCCTCACGCATGGTGGCGAGGTCCACGACACAAGGCACGCCGGTGAAGTCCTGCATGATCACGCGGGCCGGCGTGAACTGGATCTCCTGGCTGGGCTGCGCCTGGGAGTCCCAGCCGCCGATGGCCCGGATGTGGTCGGCGGTGATGTTCGCGCCGTCCTCGGTACGGAGCAGGTTCTCCAGCAGGACCTTCAGGCTGTACGGGAGGCGCGCGGAGCCCTCTACCTTGTCCAGCTTGAAGATCTCGTACGACTCGTCGCCCACGCGCAGCGTGCTGCGGGCGTCGAAGCTGTTCGCCGACACGACAGTCTCCTTCTTCAATGTGCGCGTCTACCGCGCCGCGCCTCATTGGCAGCCGGCGCCGCGTTTTGCCACCTACGGCTCCGGCCATCCGCTAAGGTAAGGCTTAGTTAGGTAACCCTTACCGGGCGGCGGCTGTGGTGCGCCTCGGCAGATATCTCGATGTCGAGATAACTCTAGTACATAGCCGCCGCTCGGTCATGCCCAGGTGCCCTGTGACCGCGCTGACACACGGACCGCGTGACGCGGCGCGACCCGACGGCGTGGAGCGACGACGCCTTGACCTTCCAGTCGGATGGAAGGTTTACGGTCGGTGGCATGACCTCCATGCGGATCTCCCAGCTCGCCGAGCGCAGCGGGGTGCCGGCGACGACCCTGCGGTTCTACGAGAGCGCGGGCCTGCTGTCCGCCGACCGGACCCCCGCCGGGTACCGGATGTACGGCGAGGACGCGGTCGACCGGCTGGCGTTCATCGGCGCGGCCAAGCATCTGGGGCTTGCGCTGGAGGAGATCGGGGAGCTGGTGGGGGTGTGGGAGGCCGGCGCGTGCCGCGATGTGAAGGCGGATCTGCGGCCCCGGATCTCGGCGCGCCTGGCCGAGGCGGAGGCCCGCGCCGCCGAGCTGGCGGCTTTCACCGCTTCTCTGCGCGGGGCCCTGGCCCACCTGGACGCACTGCCGGACCGGGCGGGGCGGTGCGACCCGGAGTGCGGCTTCCTGGCGCCGGGAGCGGGGTCGGCAGCCCCGGGGTCGGCAGCCGTCTCCGGCGGGGCCGTCGGCGGACAGCCGGTCGATGTCGTCCTGTCGCCCGGGCGGCGGGCCGCCGAGCAGGAGGCGGAACGGTGGCGCGCCGCGCCGGTGGCGTGCTCGCTGACCGGCGAGGGGCTTCACGAGCGCACCGCCCAGTGGCGCGAGGCCGTCGCCGGGGCGACCCGGACAGCCGTGCCCGAAGGCCTGCGGCTGACCCTGCCCGTCGACCGGGTCACGCGCGTCGCCGAGCTGGCGGCCGCAGAGCAGGAGTGCTGCCCGTTCTTCGACTTCCGCCTCCACCTGGACGGCCCGTATCTGCACCTGGAGGTCCGCGCGCCCGCCGACGGCGGCACGCTGCTCACGGACCTCTTCGGCCCCACCGACTGACACCCTCCCCCGTCCCCTTCTGCCCTGCCCGCCCTTCACCAGGAAGCCCTCCCCCGTGCTCGTCGCCCGTTCCATCGCCCTGTTCGTCGTCGCCGCGCTGTTCGAGATCGGGGGCGCCTGGCTGGTCTGGCAGGGCCTGCGGGAGCACAGGGGCTGGGCGTGGATCGGGGCCGGCGTCATCGCGCTCGGTCTGTACGGCGTGGTCGCCACCTTCCAGAGCGACGACAACTTCGGCCGCATCCTCGCGGCGTACGGCGGCATCTTCGTCGCCGGATCGATCGCCTGGGGCATGATCGCCGACGGCTACCGCCCGGACCGCTTCGACATCATCGGGGCCCTGGTCTGCCTGGCCGGCATGGCCGTGATCATGTACGCGCCGCGCGGGCACTAGTCTGGGGGCACCACCTGGGGGGCCGATGACAACAGCCGACGCACCGCCCATCGTCTTCGTGCACGGGACTCGTTTCAGCGCGGGGCAATGGAGTACGCAACTCGCCGCACTCCAGGAGGAGTTCCCGGTTACCGCCGTCGACCTTCCGGGCCACGGAGCGCGCTCGGCGCAGCCCTGGAGTCTGAGCGCCGCGACGGAGGTCGTCGCCGCCGCGGTGGACTCACTCGACGGCGGACCGGCCGTGGTCGTCGGGCATTCCCTCGGCGGTTACGTGTCGCTGGAGTTCGCCCGGTGCTGCCCGGAGCGTTTGCGCGGGCTGGTTCTCGCGGGCGCCAGCGCGTCCACCCGCGGCCCCTGGGCCACGCCCTACCGGTGGGTCGCCGGCCTGATCCCCCGCATCTCGGCGGACCGGCTGTCCCGGTGGAACGACCGGCTGCTGCTGCGGCACTACCCACAGAACGTGGTGGAGGCGACCATCCGCTCCGGCTACGCCTTCCACACCCTGCCCTCCGCCTGGGGCGAGGTACTGGGCCGCTTCGGCACGGACGCGCTGCGCCATGTGGCGGCGCCGGTGCTGATCCTGAACGGCGAGAAGGACACCGTCTTCCGGTCCGGCGAGGCCGACTTCGCCCGCGCGCATCCGGATGCCCGTATCGAATTGATCCCACGGGCCAGACATCTCGCGAACTTCGACGCCCCGGACGCCTTCGCCGACGCGGTCCGCCGCTTCGCCCGGGAGCTTCCTGTGGCCGGCTGAGCGTCCGGTCACGGACGCCGCCCACTCGGCGCGCGGTCACCCCACGTCGGTGCCGAGGACGCGATCGAGCGCCGCCCGGCCCGCGGGTCCCCAGGCCGGCTTGCCGCCGGGAAGCCCCCGGTCTCCGTTCTGGCCCATGAGCATGAGGAACAGGCTCTTCAGCGCGGCCAGTCCACGGGCGCGCCGGACCGTCGCCCCGTCCGCGTACGCGTACGCGTCGAAGAACCGTGCGGCGCCGCCCCGGGGAAGGACGACCCAGGCGGCCGCGAGGTCCCACGCCGGATCGCCGGCGAACAGGTCCCCGAAGTCGATCACGCCCGAGAGCGTCCCGTCCGACACGACGACGTTCGCGGGGTGGAGGTCACCGTGCACCCAGACCGGCGGGCCCTCCCACGCGGGGGCGGCGACCGCGTCGTCCCAGACGGCCCGGACCTCGTCGGCCCTGCCGTCGAGGGCGACGGACCGGAAGAAGTGGTCGAAGCCCTCGGTGTACGTGCCCGGGTGAGCGCCCCGGTCCACAACGCCCGGCGCCTCGGCGGGCGCCGCCACATGGAGCGCCCGCAGGAAGTCCGCCAGGGTGTCGGCCGCGTGGCCGCCGCGGCTGATCGAGGTGCGGTCGAGCGGCTCGCCGGGCACCCACGTCATGACCGTCCAGTGCTTCGGGAAGCGTGCGGACGGTTCCCCGGCCCGCACCGGGCGCGGGACGGGGAGCGGCAGTAGCGGAGCGAGGTGGGGCAGCCACCGGCGCTCCTTGCGCTGAAGGTCCGGGGCGCGTTCGGTACGCGGCATACGTACGGCCAACTCGTCCCCGAGGCGCCACTGCTGGTTGTCCCAGCCGCCCGCGACCTCGCGGACGGCCAGTCCCGCGAGGTCGGGATGCTGCTCCCGGAGCAGGGCACGGACCAGGTCCGCCGTGATCTCGATCCCGGCGGCGGTGTCGGAGGCGGAGTCGGTCATGCCGAGCCACGGTACCGGGGAGCGCCCGGCCGGTCACGCGGTCAGTCCAGGCAGAACTCGTTGCCCTCGACGTCCTGCATCACGAGGCAGGACTCGTTCTCCTCGTCGGCCAGGAGCAGGCGTACCCGCTTCGCGCCGAGCGGCAGCAGTCGTGCGCACTCGGCCTCCAGCGCGGCGAGGCGCTCCTCCCCCACGAGCCCGGTGCCGACCCGCACATCAAGATGCACCCGGTTCTTGACGACCTTCTCCTCGGGGACGCGCTGGAAGTACAGCCGCGGGCCCGCCCCCGTCGGGTCCTGGCAGGCGAAGCCCGCGTCCCGCTTCTCCGGCGGCAGGGAGAGGGCGTAATCGTCCCAACTGGCGAACCCCTTCGGCGGCGGCGGTACGACGTACCCCAGCACCTCGCACCAGAAGTGGGCGACGCGCGTGGGCGACGCGCAGTCGAAGGTGACCTGGACCTGCTTGATCGACGTCATCGGGCCACCGTAGGGGGGCCGCCGTTCGACGGGCATCCGAATTTCCGCACACGCGAGCCGCCTGACAAAAGGAGGGGCGGAAGCCCGAGGGTGCTGAAAGGATCGCCCCCGTCCGCACGCAGCACACGATGTCCCGACCACGCAGGAGACGCACCCACCGTGACCCGCACCAGCGCCGTTTCGCTGATCCGTTCCCGTACCCTCTCCGACGTCGCCGAGTACGCCTACGCGGCCACGGCGCCCGCCGGGGCACGGCTGATCTTCCTCGCCGGCGCGTGTCCGCTCGACGAGCACGGCGGCACCGTGGCCGTCGGGGACCACGCGGGCCAGGCCGCGCAGGCCGTGGCGAATCTGCGGACCGCGCTCGCCGACGCCGGGGCCTCGGTCGAGGACGTCATCAGCACCCGGGTCCTCGTGGCATCGGCCCGGCAGGAGGACCTCGTGGCCGCCTGGCAGGTGGTCCGGGACGCGTTCGGCGATCACGATGTGCCCAGCACCCTGATGGGCGTCACCGTGCTCGGCTACGCCGACCAGCTCGTGGAGATCGAAGCCGTGGCCGCCGTCCTCGACGAGCCGGAGGCCGGAGGACCGGCTTGCCCGCCGTCGGCGTAATGACGGGGTGAGCCTCCGCGCCCCCTCACCCTGAGGCGGGTGAGCGATGCCCGAGCCGCCGCCGAGACGGCCGACGAGAAGAGCGCGGACCGTCTGACGACCCTGTCCGACGGGATCTTCGCCATCGCGATGACCCTGCTGGTCCTGGACCTCCAGGTCGAACCGGGGCTCGACAAGGACGAGTTCACCGAGGCCGTGCGCCGGGCGCTGCCGGACCTCGGCGCGTACGCCCTGAGCTTCACGATTCTGGCCGGGTTCTGGCGCGACCACCGGCTGATCGTGCGTCTTGTCCCGCGCTTCGAGGGGGTGGCGCTCCGGTTCGCGCTGATGTGGCTCGGCGCCATCGCCCTCGTCCCGTTCCCGACGGCGCTGCTCTCCGAGTACGCCGCGCGCCCGCTGACCGTGGCCGTGTACGCGGGCATGGTCGCCGTCACGAACCTGCTGGAGCTGGCGATGTTCCTGACCGGCCGGAGGGCGACGGAGCACACGGCAGAGGCCGCCCACGGCGATGTGGGCCGGGCGGTCACCGCGGATCTGGCCTCGACCGCCGCTCTCTTCGCCGCGACCGTGCCGGTCGCCTACCTCGTCTCCCCCGTCGCGGCCATGTGGTGCTGGCTGGCCCTGGTCCCCATCAAGCTCACCCATCGGAAGCGCGCCACCGCCCGTCGGCACGGCCGCGCGAGCTGAGCGCCGAAGGGACGGGCCCGTCCCCGTACGGACGTACCGGCCGCGCCGTCTCCTCCCGCGCGGGCGACGATGGGAAGAACCGGCCGCGCGCGCCGGTACACACCTGTCACTCGAACGGCACACCCCCACAGCATTCTCATCTCATATCTGAGATAGCCTGCCGTCATGTCAGACGACTACCTCGTACGTATCGGCAAGCTCATCCGTGACGCCCGTCAGCATCGGGGCTGGACACAGACGCAGTTGGCCGAGGCTCTCGGTACCAGCCAGAGCGCCGTCAACCGCATCGAGCGCGGCAACCAGAACATCAGCCTTGAGATGATCGCCCGTATCGGCGAGGCTCTCGACAGCGAGATCGTGTCGCTCGGTTACGCCGGACCCATGCATCTGCGGGTCGTCGGCGGCCGGCGGCTCTCCGGGGCCATCGACGTCAAGACCAGCAAGAACGCCTGCGTCGCGCTGCTGTGCGCCTCGCTCCTCAACAAGGGGCGTACGGTGCTGCGCCGGGTGGCCCGGATCGAGGAGGTGTTCCGGCTCCTGGAGGTGCTGAACTCCATCGGGGTGCGCACCCGCTGGGTCAACGACGGTGTGGACCTGGAGATCGTGCCGCCCGCGCAGCTGGACCTGGCGGCGATCGACGCCGACGCCGCGCGCCGGACCCGGTCGATCATCATGTTCCTGGGACCGCTGCTGCACCGGACGGAGCAGTTCACCCTGCCGTACGCGGGCGGCTGCGACCTGGGCACCCGCACGATCGAACCGCACATGATCGCGCTGCGCCGCTTCGGCCTGGAGATCGCCGCGACCGAGGGCCTGTACCACGCGCAGGTCGACCGCACCGTCGCCCCGGACCGGCCCATCGTGCTGACCGAGCGCGGCGACACGGTGACCGAGAACGCCCTGCTGGCCGCCGCCCGCCACGACGGCACGACGGTCATCCGCAACGCCTCGTCCAACTACATGGTCCAGGACCTGTGCTTCTTCCTGGAGGCCCTGGGCGTACGGGTCGACGGGGTCGGTACGACGACGCTCACCGTCCACGGGGTCCCGCAGATCGACGTGGACGTGGACTACTCCCCCTCCGAGGACCCGGTCGAGGCGATGAGCCTGCTGGCCGCCGCCGTGGTGACCGAGTCCGAACTCACCATCCGCCGGGTGCCGATCGAGTTCCTGGAGATCGAGCTCGCCGTCCTGGAGGAGATGGGCGTCGACTGCGACCGCACCCCGGAGTACGCGGCCGACAACGCACGCACCCGCCTGGTGGACCTGACCGTGCGGCCCTCCAAGCTGGAGGCCCCGATCGACAAGATCCACCCGATGCCGTTCCCCGGCCTCAACATCGACAACGTCCCGTTCTTCGCGGCGATCGCCGCCGCCGCGCACGGCCAGACCCTGATCCACGACTGGGTCTACGACAACCGCGCGATCTACCTCACCGACCTCAACCGCCTCGGTGGCCGCCTCCAACTCCTCGACCCCCACCGGGTCCTGGTCGAGGGCCCGACCCGCTGGCGCGCCGCCGAAATGATGTGCCCGCCCGCCCTGCGGCCCGCCGTGGTGGTGCTGCTGGCGATGATGGCGGCCGAGGGCACCTCCGTACTCCGCAACGTGTATGTGATCAACCGCGGTTACGAGGAACTGGCCGAGCGGCTCAACTCGGTGGGCGCCCAGATCGAAATCTTCAGGGACATCTGAGGTTTGATCGCGGTTCCGCCCCGACAAGGACCCTCATCAGGGGCGGAATAGGACCTTCCATGATTTTTTATGGCTAGTTCCGCACTCACTCCGTCACCCCCTGTGGCCACTACATTCACCTCTGTCCAGACACACGACCGGGGGGAACAGACAACTATGCGCTCCACAGGGTCCACAGGGTCCATCAGCCGCATCGGAAGATCACTCATGACGGTGACCGCGCATACGGCCGCCGTAGCGGTCGCCGTCATGGGTCTCGCCGCCTCACCGGCCGCCGCGGCGCCCGCGGCCACGGCGGCGCCCCAGCTCGGAGACTCCTGTACCGCGGCCGACCTCGGCACACGGCACCCGTACATCAAGAGCACCGAAGTGTCCCCGACGATCACCCACTTCAAGGGCTGGTTCGTCACCGAAGGCACGACCGGCACCCATTCCGTCGTCACCAACGTCGAGACGACCATCTCGGTCTCCGTCGGCCTCAACGGCGGCGTCGAGGGCAGTTTCGCCGCCGAGACCCTCGGCCAGGTCGGAGCGAGCCTCGGCCTGAACGTCAAGGTCGACTACTCCTCGACCAGCAGCGAGTCGAGCTCGATCACCTGGAACTTCAGCCAACCCGGCTACTACGGCGTCTACAAGGGCACGAAGAAGGTCACCGGCACCTACGGAAGCCTGAACTGCAACCGCACCCAGCAGGGTGACGGGAGCTGGGCCCTGAAGTGGGCCGAGGGGCCCGGCGCCGGCAGCTTCACCACCTACACCACCCTGGAAGAAGGCGCGGTGCGCTGCCAGGACACGGTGCCCGCGGGCAGCATCATGGCCAAGGCGCAGAGCCTCCTCGACTGCGGCTCGCCCACCGCGAAGGCCGAGCACCCGGCGGGTGCGGTGGCGCCGACGGCGCGGCAGAAGCAGAACCGCCTCGCACAGCCCCCGGCTCTCGCCGGCGGCGCGCCCGCCGAGCAGCCCCGGGCCACCGGGCTCGGCGCACGGGCCGCTCTCGACTGCCAGACCCAGGTCTACAAGATCGCCGTACCCGGCAAGCCGCTGTCCTGGGGCGCTCCGATCCTGGCGAGCGACGGTGTCCGCCTGCGCCCCTCGACGATCTTCAGCGCCCACCTGGACCACTGGCGTCTGTGCAACGTGACGGAGAGCAACGGGGTCATCGAGGCGTCCCTGTGGAACTGGGGCAGCGGCTGGTGCGCGACCATCACCCCGCAGAACGCGGCCACCGACCGGGCGGCCCTGATGACGGCTCCCTGCGCGGAGGACGACCTCCAGCGGTTCTACATCTACCGTGACGTGCCCGGCAGTTCGAAGATCGGTGTGCAGAACAAGTACACCGGCTCCATGATGGGCCACGACCGTTACGCGGACGGGGAGTTCATCCGCCAGTACTCCAGCGGCAGGCAGGACGGTACGGGTACGTACGCCCTGTCCGGAGTCTGACGGCCCGGACCCGGTGAGCGGCCCCGCAGGTGATCCGTTCGGGCCCGCAGCACCGCTGTTGGCGATATCTTCGTACTGCATCTTCGTACTGCCCGGCCACGTCGCCGGGCAGTACGTCGCACGATGACGCCTGGCACGAGGGACCGGTGGGAACGGATGAGCGCAACGCAGCCCGGAGCGGGACCGGGCCCGAGGTGGCGGATCCTGCGGGGCACCGCGTTCCGGCTGTTGGGCGCCACGGCCATCGGGGCGCTCACCGGGCTCGGGGTGTTCAGTCTGACCCAGGTGACGAACCGCAGCCTGTTCGCGATCACCGGTGGCATGGCGGGCGCGGCGGCGGTGCTGGCGGTCCAGTGGTACCAGCGCACCGCCCGTCTCACCGAGGTGAAGGTGACGGTGCCTCAGCTGAGCGAGCTCACCTTCGCCGTGAACAACGATGCCCGGCAGGTGGCCTGGCAGATGTTCGTGGAGACGGTGACGCGGGTGTCCACCCAGCCGCTCGCCAGCGACCAGGGCGTGGTCCGGGAGGCGCTCAGCTCGATGTACGGGCTCTTCGCGACGACGCGCGAGACGCTCAAGGCCAGCCGTCCTTCCGCCACCGTGCCGAGCGGGCAGACGGTGGAGTATCTGGCGATCACGATGCTCAACCAGGCGCTGAGGCCGTTCCTTTCCCACTGGCACCCCCGGCTCCAGGAGTTCGAGCGGGCGCACCCCGACGGGCAGGAATCGGCGTGGCCGGAGAACGCGGCGTGCCGGGCCGCGTTACGCGAAGTGCAGCGGGACATCCACGAGTACGCCATCGGTTTCGCCCGGCTCGCCGGTGTACGGGAGGCCGAGGCGCTGATCGGCGTCGTCCCCGCTCCCCGTTCGCCCGGGGCCGACGATGGCGACAGCGACGACAGGTCATCCGCCGCCGGCCTCCCCCGCACCCGGGGCTGAAGGGGCGGCGGGGTGGGGGCTCAGGGGGCGCAGGACGACGGCTACGACGTCTTCATCTCGTACAGCCAGAACCTGGACCGTGATGTCGCGGCCGTCTTCCAGCGGGGGATGGAGAACTTCGGACGTCCCTGGTACCGCCCCGTGCGGCTGAGGGTGTTCCGGGACACGACGCATCTCAGCGCCGGCCCCGATCTTCAGGGCGGCATCGAGAAGGCCCTCTCGCGCTCCGCCTGGCTCATCGTCATGGCGTCCCCCCAGGCCGCCGCCTCCCCGTGGGTGCGCGCCGAGATCGACTGGTGGGTGGCGCACAAGGACAGCGGGCGCATCCTCCTCGCCTGGACCGACGGCGACCTGGAGTGGGATCCGGCGGCGCGGGACTTCGACTGGTCCCGGACCGACGCCCTGCCCCGGGAGCAGACGGACAGGGTGCTGGCCGCCGCACCCGGATGCCCCCGCTGGGTGGACCTGAGATGGTTGCGCGCGCAGATCGACGAACAGGGTTCCGTCCCGGTCAACGACCCCCGGCTGGTGGCCGACGTGGCCGAGTTCGTCGCCCCCGTCCAGGGCCGGTCGAAGTCCGATCTCATCGGCCATCACCTCCAGTTGAGGAAGCGGCGCAACCGGACGGCGGGAGCGACGATCCTGGTCCTCGCGCTGCTGCTGACCACCGCCACCTGGCTGGGGCTCGCGGCCGACCGGCAGGCGGACATCGCGGCGACCCGGCAACTGTCGGCGACATCACGGCAGTTGGTGGCCGAGGCCGCCACCATCCAGCACGCCCAGCCCGGTCTGGCCCGCCAACTCCTCGTCGAGGCCTACCGTCTGTCGCACACCGAGCAGGCTGTCGGGGCTCTGCTGACCAGCGCGGACATTCCCCGGGTGGTCCCTGCGCGGCACTCCTCCGGCGCCCTCGCCTTCGTCTCGCGGTCGTTGCTCGTCGCCTCCTCCGGCGACGGGCTCGCCCTGTTCGACGCCCGGACGGGCGCACAGGTGTCCCAGCTCCCACCGGGCGGCAGCCGCCCCCTGGCCGTCGCCGTCTCCTCGGACGGCCGTCTGCTGGCCGAGGGCGGCAACACCGGAGAGGTGCGGATCTGGGACCTGTCGGACCGGCGGAGGCCGAGGCAGCTCAGCTCCGCGTGGACGCTGAGCACCGTCCGGGACCTCGCTTTCGACGAGGCGGCGTCCGTGCTGGTCGTGGGGTCCGGAACGCGGGTGGCCGCGGTCGACGTCCGCGACCCGGCCCGCCCCCGGGTGACCGGGGTGTCCTCGGGTGTCACGGTCTCCCTCGGCTCGGATACCGCGCTCAGCCAGGACGGCACCCTGATCGCCACCGGTGCGGCGGACGACAAGGTGCGCATCCTGCGGGTGTCCGGGTCCGGTGAGCTGTCTACCCTCACCACCATCGACGCGCCGTCCGCCGCGGTGGCCTTCAGCCCTTCGGGCCATCTGCTCGCCACGGCCGGCGAGGACCGCACCGTACGTCTGTGGGACATGGCCCGTCCGCGACGGCCGGAACTGCGTACCGCGCTGCACAGTCCGAGCGAGAGCGTCCGCGCGGCGGCCTTCTCCGCCGACGGCCGGACGCTGGCGACCGGGGACAGCCAGGGGACCGTCCATCTGTGGGACGTCTCCGACCCGTTCCGGCCCCGGCAGGGCGAGGCGCTCGACGGGCACACGTTCGTCGTCAACTCCCTCGCGTTCTCCCCGGACGGGCGGACCCTCGCCTCCGCCGCCTGGGACACGGTCAGCGAAGAACTCAGCGACAACACCGTGCGGTTGTGGAACGTCCACGGTGCGCGGCGTTCGTCGGCACACGTCTTCCTGCCCGGGGACGGGCTGTCCCCGCAGCCGTTCGCGCCCACGGGCGGGGTCGTCGTCACGGGTCGGCCCGGGGCCATCTGGAAGGTGGACGGGGTCCCCGAACCCCGGCGTCTCGCCACGCTCCCCTCCTTCCGGAGCGGCGGCCAGGACTACTCGTTCAGCCCGGACGGCCGGACCCTCGCCGCCGGGCATCCGCTCTCGCTCTGGGATGTGAGCACGCCCGGGCGGAGACGCGAACACGCCCGGTTCCGCGAGGTGGAGGACCCCCAGACCGTGGTGTTCGGGCTCGACGGCCGGCTCCTCGCCGCCCGCGAACCGCTCGGCGCCGTACGGCTGTGGGACGTCACCGATCCCGACCGCCCGCGCTCGAAGGCCGAGCTGCCGCCCGCGAAACCCGATGCCCTGATCGACTACAAAGGCTCCTCCTCGTTCGTCTTCGCCGGGGACCGGGCCCTGATCGCCTCCGTGCGCGACCGCAAGGCCGTCCAGTTGTGGGACGTCGGCCGCCCGGACCGGCCGGTGCGGAGGGGGTCCGTCCCGGTCGGGCCGTCGCGCACCGGTTCCCTCGCCACGACGGCGGACGGCGGCACGCTCTTCGTCGGCGACGCACGGGGAGGTATGACGGCCTGGGACATCACCGACGCCCGGCGGCCGAAGCGGCTCGGCGCGTCGCAGCGGCACTCGGGCGCGCTCACCCATCTCGCGGCGGATCCGGTGCGGAACATGCTCGCGGGAGTGGACGAGAACAGCGGCTCCGTCCGACTGTGGGACGTCGCCGACCCCTCCGTACCCAGGGAGATCGCGCTGCTCGCCGGGACCGGCACGCGCCCCTCGGGGCTGGCGTTCAGCCCGGACGGTGGCCTGCTGGCCGTGTCGTCGGACGACGGCACCCAGCTGTGGCGTACCGATGTCGGCCCCATCCTCCAGCAGTTGTGCGCCCAGTCCGCTCCGATCACCGAGGCCCAGTGGAAGGAGTACCTCCCCGACCGCCCCTACGACCCCCCGTGCGCCTGACACGCCCCTGGAGGATCCTGTGCACCGTCCTTCCGTGCTGACCTGCGCGGCGGCACTCGTCGCCGCCCTCGCCGCGGGCTGTTCGTCCCCCGCCCCCGACCCCAAGGTGCCCCGGACTTCCCCGTCCTCCTACGACGGGACGTCCGAGACGCCCGAGCCGTCGCCCACCGCGTCGGACACCGGCTCCCTGGGCGCCGCGACCGCGGACCTCCGCGACATGGACTGGGCCCACACGGCCGTGCCGGGCGACTTCTGCGATGTGCCGGGCCTCATCTCGTTCACCTCCGGCGAGGCCACCGTACGGTCGGACACCCACGGCTCCGTCCACGCCGAGCAGTACCCCGACGAAGTCGTGTACGGGGATGTCCTCGGGGACGAGCGGGTCGAGGCGGCGATGCGCGTGGGCTGCGACACGGGCGGTGAGACGGCGAGCGGCCGGCTCGCCTGGGCCTATGTGGTGTTCGCCGGCGAGCAGGGGCGGCTGCGGCTCGTGGGCACGGTCACGCCCCAGAAGTACGAGGGTGGCCAGGCCAGCGGCTTCGACGACATCGCGCTGGCCTCCGGCCGGGTGACCGCCGAGGAGTCCTGGCACCGGCCGATGGACGGCACCTGCTGCCCGTCGGGCAAGGCCGTCACCGTGTGGCGGGTGGGCGAGGACGGCCTGCTCACCCCTGGGGAGCCACGCGTCACCGGGTAGCGCGCCTCCCCAGGGCCCTTACGACCGGCAGGGAGCGTCGACGGTCAGATCGCTCAGGTACCGGTCGTAGTCCTCCTTGCTCAGCGGGTCGTCCACGATCTCGCACAGCTTCGCGCGCCAGTCCGCAATGTCGAGGGAGCGGCGGAGAAGGGTCCCTCCGGAGTCCAGGGTGAGGACATCACCGCCGGGGCCGGACGCGATCCGGAGGGAGGGTTCCGTCACGTCGGCGGGCGGTGCGGGGGTTTCCAGCGCCCACTGCCCCAGGTGCTCACCGTTTCTCGCGTCCCAGAACTCCAGCCCGCTCCGGCTGTCGGTGGTGAAGGCGTGGGCCAGGGTGCGGGCGTCACGGCTGAAGACGAGGTCCTGGAGTCCCTGCTCCTGGACCACGGGGCTGAGGACGACCCGGCCCGTACGGATGTCGAGGAGCGAGATACGGCCGTCGGCGTCCACCGAGGCCAGCCTCTCGCCTCCATGGCTGACGGCGGCTCTCGAGATCCCGATGGCTGAGGCAAGCCCTCCGCCCCTCATGACCTCCTCGAAGCGGCCCTTGCCCGTCCACCGCCACACGTGCGCTTCGCCCTGGACCCAATCGACGGCCGCCAGGGTCTTCCGGTCGCCGCTCATGGCCAGCAGCGGCTGGAGCACGTCGTCCTCGGCGAGGACTTGTCTCACGCTCCATGTCCGGGTGTCGATCAGGAGAACATCGCTGCTCCAGGCGGTCACCACATGGACGTCGTCCGGCAGATAGAACAGACGCAGCCCTTGGCCCGACTCGGGTTCATAGTCTTCGAACACCTTCTCCTCTCCCACCTGTGCCCCGGTGCGGGGGTCCCAGGAGGAGAACACGCCCCGGTCGACCACGGTGACCCGGCTGCCGTCGCTCGTGGCGGCGATCGCCGTGTCCTGTTCACGGACCGGGCGGGGAATCCGGCCCAATTTCCGGAATCCGCCTGCTCCTTCGGAGACGGCCCAGAGCTCCGTACCCCTCGGTCCGGACCGGTGGGCGACCCCTCCGTCGGTATCGAATTCACCCGCCTTCAGACGCTCCTCGTTCGGCAGGGACCGGTGAAAGCCCGCTCCGTCCGTGGCGAAGAGCGAGACGGCCCCGTCACCGGACCCGGCGGCCACCCAGCGGCCGTCGTTCGAGGCCGCGACGCTCCTGACGGGCCAGCCGAACGAGCCCAGGGTGCGCAGCCGGCGCAGCTTGGAGTCGAGCAGGGAGACCTGCCTTCCCTGGGCGGCCACGACCGGACCGGAGCCGTCCGCCGGGAGGACGGCCTCTTGCAGCGAACCCGTGGCCGAGGCGAGCCGCTCACCTCTTGAGAAACCCCAGAGCTCGGCCGCGCCCTTGTCCGTCGAGCCGAACAGGGCCGTACCGCCGCCGCCTGCCGCGAAAGCAATCCAGCGGTCCTTGACCGGGATGTCCAGCGGCCTGCCTCTCGTCTCCCACTGCCGAGTCTTCGGATCCCACGTGCTGAGAGTTCCTCGAGAGGCGTTTGCCGCCATCAGAAGACCGGAATCCGCGGCAAAGGAGAGCCGGAGATCTCCCCCCGCCTGCCGGTGATCCCCGGGGACCGGTCGGTGACCGACACGCTCGCCGGTGCGGACGTTCCAGACGCTGAGCTGCGGTGTGTCGTCTTCGCCGGGTATCCGGTAGGTGGCCGCAACCCACCGGCCGTCGCCGGAGAACGCGTATGCGTGCAGGCGCCGGTGCGCCTGTGCGAGCTCTTCGCCCGCACTCGCGGTGATCGTGCGGAGCAACTTCGCTCTCCGGACGTCCCAGATCTGGATCCTGTTGTTCGCGGTCTCCAGCATCAGCGTCCGGCCGTCCGCGCTGAGCTCCAGTGCTCCTCCGCCCAGCCCCCATTGGGCCTTCAGCGCCTTCATCGCTCTGCCCTCGCGGATGTCGTAGATGCGCACACCCCGCCCCCGTTCCACCCCACCGCCGAGGTCCGAGTAGTACGCCAGTGTGCTGCCGTCGCCGCTGATGGCGACTTGGGTGGCGGCGGCACCCCCCGAGCCGGTGTAGGCGGCCGCGGCGCCCAGCCCGCCCAGCAGATGGCGGGCGACGTTGCTGTTGGCCTCCAGCGCCCGGGCCAGCGCCCGCGCCGACTCGCTCGTCGGCTCGGCCTCCGCCGCGTACAGGGCGAACTGGGCGGCCTTCCGCGGATCCGTGTCCGCCAGTTCCATGGCGTGGGCCGCCAGTGCCTGCGACGCGGAGACGCGGGCCCGGTCCAGGGCCTCGCCGCGTTTCTGCCAGGCATAGCCGCCCGCGGCGAGGGAGGTGACGAGGAGCAGCGAGAGGACGGCGACGGCGCCCCGGAGGAGACGGAGGGCGATACGACGCTGCTGGAGGTCCTCGCTGTCCAGTTCGTCCTTGCCGCGGCCGTGCAGGGGAGCGGCCAGGGCGGCGACCGCGCTTCTGAACTCCGGCTGGCGCAGCGAGAACTTCCGGCTCCGGCGGACCTCGGCCAGATCCACCCAGAGGGGCTCGGCCCGGAACACCCCTTCGAGCATGCGCGGCAGTGCCGTCGTCCGGGACCAGTCGAAGTCGCCCGCCACCGGGTCCCAGTGGACCGTACCGGAGCCGACCGCGATGAGGATGCGGTCCGGCGACCGGTTGTCCAGCCAGAACTGGATCTCCTTCTGGACCCAGCGCGAGGCCGCCGCCTCGGGCGATGCGAGGTAGATGAAGTACCGGGACCGCTGGAGCTCACCGAGGATGGACGACCACAGGTCGTGGTTGGCGGAGAGACTCGTGGTGTCCCGGAAGACGCTGATGACCTGACGCCGTGTCCATGGCCGGGCGAGCTTGTGCATCCCCCGTTGCAGGGCCTGCGCCAACTCCCTGTCGCGGGCATGGCTGTACGAGATGAACCCGTCCCGTTCCATCGACGCTGTCCCCCCACGTGCCCGGCGCCCCGGCGCTTCCCGTTCCGCAACTCGTAGGATGACATGCGATGTTCGCGCTGACGGCAGGTTTGACCCGGCGTGCCCAGGAGTCAAAACGCTTTGGTTTCTGCTCACTTGTGAACGAAGCAGACCCACCGTCGTGCGGTCGGTGTGCATTTATTTCGATGATTTACCCATCCTGAGGCGCGTCGTACGGCATAGGATCATGCCGCGCGTGCCCCTGGGGCCTCATCCGTCCCACCCGCATCACTCCCCCGGCGGCATGCCCTCACCGACGCCACACACCACCCACCGGCACACCCCCCACGACCCGTTAACAGGTATCCGCGTGTCACCGATACTCAAGCCCGGTTCCGGCGATGGAGCCGCGCAGTGAAAATCAATCGTCGCCTCGTCCTCCTCGTCACCGCGCCGCTCACCGTGGCCGTCGCCTTCTCCGTACTGGCCCTCGCCCCCGCGACCAACCAGGCGCTCCAGGCGGGACGGCTCACCTCGATGATCGAAGTCGCCGACGAAGCGAGTGAGTTGACCTACCGGCTCCAGCGCGAGCGGGCGGCGGCCACCGCCCTGGTCTCCGAACAGGGAAGCGCGGAGGCTTTCCGGTTACGGACGGAGGAGACCGACCGGAGCATCACCGAGTTCCGCGGCCGGGCCAAGGAACTCTCCGCCGTACCCGGCAGCGCCAAGAGCGCCCTGGACCGTATCGAGCGGTTCGCGGAAGAGATGCCCGGGCTGCGCGCCCAGGTCCGCTCGGGAAGCAGCACCGTCTCCGCCCTCGCCTTCGGCTACCGCATCGTGATCGCCGACCTCAAGAGCTACCGCGACGGCATCGCGCAGGCGGACGGCGTCGACGCCGACATCGCGGACCGGATCCGCGCCGCGGCCGCCCTGTCCGAGGCCGCCGAGCACACCGCCCAGCAGCAGGTCACGGTGGCGCGGGCGCAGGCCGCGGGCGGGTTCACGATCGCGTCCCAGCGGACCTTCGACGCCGGCCGGATGGGCTACACCGAATCGATCGGCGTCATGTTCGACCTCGGTCCGGGCGCCTGGCGGACCTGGCTGGAGCGCACCCTCTCCGGGGCGAAGGCCCTGGAGGCCCGGCGCCTTGAGGACGAGATCGGGCGCACCGGCGCCGGCAAGGACATCACGGTCACCCCGAAGGCGTGGCAGAAGGCGGCCAACGACCGCCAGGAGCTGCTGCGTTCGGTGGAGAAGCGGGTCGACGCGGCCGTGCTCGCCCAGGTCTCCGACGTCCGCACCACCCTCATCTGGACGGCCGGGGCGGAGGTCGCCCTGGTGGTGCTGACCCTGGTCGGCGTCGTCGTGGTCGCGATCCGCCTGGGGCGCGTCATGATCCGGCGGCTGCGCGATCTGCGCAACGCCGCGCACGAGGTCGCCCACTCCGGGCTGCCCACCGTGATGAGCGAGCTGTCCCAGCCCGGCGCGCTGCGCGGCGCCACGCCCGAGGAAGTGGCCCGGCGCACCGGCGACCCCGTGAAGACCACGGGCGAGGACGAGATCGGCGAGGTCGGTGAGGCGTTCAACGCCGTCCACCACGAAGCCGTCCGGCTCGCCGCACAACAGGCGCACGCACACGAGCAGTTGGCCGAGACGCTGGTCGGTGTCGCACGCCGGGGCGCCCGGCTGACCGCGGTCATGGTGTCCGAGCTGGACACCGTGCAGCGCGACGAGGCCGACCCCGTACGGATGAAGGCCCTCTTCGCCCTCGACCACCTCGCGGTGCGCATGGAGCGCAACACCAACAACCTTCTGGTGCTGGGTGGTTACGGCAACGCCCGGGTCCGCTCGGCCGATGTGGGGTGCTCCACCGTCATCGTGGCCGCGGCCCAGCAGATCGAGCGGTTCGACCGCGTCTCGCTCGGCGTGATCGAGTCGGGGATCGGCATCACCGCGCGCGCCGTCCACGACGTGGCGCACATCCTGGCGGAGCTGCTCGACAACGCGACCCGGTACTCACCCCCGGACAAGCAGGTCGGGGTCGCCGTCTGGCGGCTGTGGGACCGGGCGGTCGTGCAGATCGTCGACGAGGGCGTGGGCATGACGGCGGAGCGCCGCGCGGTCCACAACGCCGCGCTGCTCGAACCGCAGACGGGCATCGGCGACGTACGGTCCATGGGCCTGCATGTGGTGGCCCGGCTCGCCGCGCGCCACGGCATCGTTGTCGAACTCCGCGACTCCTCGGGCCCCGGCACCATCGCCGAGGTCACGCTGCCCTCGAAGGTGCTGGCCCTGGACTTCAAGGAGACCCAGGGGCCGTCGCAGGGCGGCATCGGCAACCACGCCGGCTACGAGACGCCCCGGCCGATCACACCCCCGGGACCGCAGGGCCGCCGGCAGCCGGCCCGACCGGGGGCACGGCCCGACCACCACGGCACACCGGTGGGGGCGGGCGTCGGAGCCGGTACGGGCGTGAGCGCGGGTGTCGGTACGGGCGTGGGCCCGGGTGCCGGTACGGGCATCGGCATCGGTTCGGGCGTCGGCGCCGGGGCCTCCGCGCCCGCGGACGGCGGCGACCGGGAGGCCCCGCCCGGCCACGAGAGGCCCCGCGAGGACGAGCGGCCGGACGGCGGCGCGCGGGACCGGGGGCACGGCACGACGCCCGCGTCGCGCGACGAGCCGGTGTCACGTGTCGCGGGGGTCAGTTCCTCGGGGCTGCCCCTGCGCCAGCGCCGAGCGCCCCAGCAGTGGCCCGCCGCGGGCCGACGCGACGGGGCCGAACAGCGCCCGGGCGCCGGCGCCCCGCGGCCGTCGCCGCGCCGCCGGGACTCCCGGCAGGTCTCCGACGTACTGGCGGCCTACGCCCAGGGGATCAACAGAAGTACGAACCACCGGGGGCGTTCCGCCCCGGACGACCACACCGAACGGACCGAGAAATGACCACCTCCTCCGACCTGAGCTGGATCCTGAGCGATTTCGCCGGGCGCCTCCCGGAAGTCACCCAGGCGATAGCCGTGTCCGTGGACGGACTCGCGCTGGCGTACACCGGCGTGGAACGCGACGACGCGGAGCGGCTGGCCGCCATCGCGTCCGGCGTCGTCAACCTGCTGTCCGCGGCAGCACAGTTGACCAACACCGACCCGGTGGAGCACAGCCTCACCGCGATGGAGGGCGGCTACATGTTCTCGATGGCGGTCTCCAGCGGCGCGTCGCTGCTCGTCACCACGACCCGGGACGCGGACATCGGTGAGGTCAGCTACATGATGTCCGAACTGATCAACCAGGTCGGCGATTCGCTGTCGCCCGAGGTCCGGGACGCGAGCCTCCCGCCCGCACGCTGAACGCCCCCCCTGATAAATCTCCCTCCCCCTCCCCTCCCTTCCCCGATGAGAGTTCTCATGTTCCCCTTCGCCCCCTCCGCTCCCCGCCGCCGCAGAGTCCGGTTCCGCCCGGCCGGTGCCGCCGCCCTCGCCCTCGGGCTGGCCGCCGTCACCGGTTGCAGCGGCGGTGGCAGCGGCTCCGACGACGACACCGTGAAGATCGGCCTGGTGGCCTCCCTGTCGGGCACCTACGAACCGGTCGGCACGGAGCTGCGGGACGGCTTCAAGCTGTATCTGGACACCCACGGCAACAAGTTGGGCGGCCGCAAGGTCGAGCTGATCGTGGCGGACGAGGGCGACGGTCCGCCGACCGCCGTGCCCGCGGCCACCAAGCTGGTCAAGAAGGACAAGGTCGACGTGTTGACGGGCCTCGTCGGCGGCGGCTCGGTCAACGCGGTGCTGCCGCTGACCCAGCAGGCGAAGATCCCCTTCCTGGGGTCGAACGCCCGGCCGCCGGTCAAGGACATCGAGTACGTGTGGACCACGAGCTTCCTGTCCGACGAGCCGGGCAAGGCCATCGCCCCGTACATCAAGGAGAAGGTCGACGGACCGGTCTACGCGATCGGCCCCGACTATCAGGGCGGTTACGACGAACTCCGCGGCTTCACCGATGAGTTCAAGCGGGTGAAGGGGAAGCTCGCCAATCCGAACGGCAAGACCACCTGGACGCCGTTCCCGAAGACGACGAACTTCATGCCGTACTTCGCGGAGATAGCCAAGACGGACGCCAAGGCGGTGTACTGCTTCTACGCGGGCAAGGCCGCGATCGACTTCGCCAAGCAGTACGCCCAGTCGGACATCGCCGATCTGCCGCTGTACACGGCCTTCGTCACCGAGGGCAGCGTCCTCCAGGCGCAGGGCCCCGCCGCGAAGGACATCTACTCCGTCCTGAACTACGCGGCCGACCTGGACAACGAGGCCAACCGGAAGTTCGCCGCCGACTGGACGGCCGAGCACGACACGCAGCCCACCACCTACGCGATGGCGTCCTACGACGCGGCGGCCGTGCTGGACAAGGCGATCGCCGACGCGGCGAAGGACGGCGACGTGACGTCGCAGACCATCAACAAGGCCATCGCGGGTCTCGGTCAGATCGACAGCCCGCGCGGCGCCTGGGAGTTCGGCGACAAGGCGCACTCGCCGGTGCAGACCTGGTACCTGCGCCAGGTGCGGCCGGACGGCTCCCAGCTGGCCAACGTCATGGTCCAGGACCTGGCGACGCTCGGCAGCTGACATGGAGCTCCTGGACGCCCACCTCGTACCGGCGGTGGACGGAGTGGCCTTCGGGCTGCTGCTGTTCGTGGTCGCCGCCGGTCTGAGTCTCGCCTTCGGCACGGCGGGTGTGCTGAATCTGTCGCACGGCACGCTGTACGCGATCGGCGCGTACACGGGGGCCGAGCTGAGCGACGGGACCTGGGGCGGGCTCGCCCTCGGTCTGGCGGCCGGAACGGCGGCGGCGTGCGTCGCCGGGGCGGGGCTGTCCGCGGCGACGGCGCCGCTCGCCCGGCGTGGGCATCTCGCGCAGGCGCTGCTGACGTTCGGTCTTGCCCTGATCGGCGGTGATCTGCTCATCCAGTTCTTCGGTGCGGACGAACTCCCCGTCCGCGTACCGGAGGCGCTCGACTCCTCGGTGACGCTGCTGGGGCACCGCTACCCGGCGTACCGGCTCTGCTTCATCGTGATGGCCGTGCTGCTGGCGGCGTTCGGGACGTGGGTGCTGACCCGGACCCGGATGGGTGCGGCGGTACGGGCCGCCGCCGACGATCCGCAGATGCTCGCGGCCACCGGGCACAGCCCCCGCGCCGTGCACACCGGTGTCCTCGCGGCGGCGGGTGCGCTGGCCGGCGCGGCGGGCGTGCTCGGGGCGCCGATCATCGGCCCCGGCCCCGGTACGTCGGAGACCGTGCTGATGCTCTCGCTCGTGGTGGTCGTGCTGGGCGGTCTGCGCTCGCTGTGGGCGACCTTCTTCGCGGCGGTCGCCGTGGGCGAGGTGCAGACGCTGGGCGTCTCGGTGGCGCCGGAGCTGGCGCCGTATCTGCTCTTCGCCGCGATGGCGGCGGTGCTGGTGCTGCGCTCCCGCTTCGCGGAGCCGGCGGGGGCCGGGGCTGGGCACGGCTCCGAGGCGCCTGCTCCGGACCCGATCGCCCGGATCCGGGGGCAGCTGGCGGCGCGGCTGCGGCGAGGGCGGGACGGGACGGTGGGGAGGAACCCCTCCCCGGCATGGCCTTCCCAGCTGCCCGGCAAGGCCGCGTGGTGGCAGGCCGCCCCGCTGCTCGTCCTGCTTGCGGTGCTGATCGCCCTGCCCGCCCTGCTCGACGCGTACAGCATCTCGCTGGCCGGTTCCGCCCTCGCCCTGGGGCTGCTCGCGGTCAGCGTCACCGTCCTCACCGGGTACGCCGGACTGCCCACCCTCGGGCAGACCGCGCCGTTCGCCGTGGGCGCGTACGCCACCGCGAACCTCGCGGACGCCGGGTGGACCGTGGGCCCCGTCCAGATCGTCCTCTCGGCGCTCGCCGCCGCCGTCTTCGCGGCGGTCGTGGGGCCCGCGGTCATCCGGGCCCGCGGCACGACCGTACTGATGATCACGCTCGCGATCGGCGAGCTGACCGGCGCGGTCGTCAACCAGCTCAAGTCCGTCACCGGCGGCGCGGACGGCCTCGTCGGGTTCCCCGCCACGCAGGCGCTGTGGGGCGGGGAGGGAATGATGGAGGAGAGCGAGCTGTACAACTACGCGCTCGTCGTGGCCGTCGTCGCCGTCGCTCTCACCCTGCTCGTCCTGCGCTCCCCGGCGGGGAAGCTGCTGACCGGCACCCGGGGCGCCGAGGCCCGGATGCGCGCCTCCGGGCACCCGGTGGGGCGATACCTGCTGGTGGCCCACGTCTGCGCGGGCGCGCTGGCCGGTGTGGGCGGTTCGCTGATGGTGACCGTGCAGCAGTATCTCTCCCCGGCCGACGTCGGGTTCGAGATCGCCGCGTTCGCGCTGCTGGCGGTGGTCATCGGCGGTACGACGTCGGTGATCGGCGCGCTGCTGGGCGCCGGGCTCATCGTCGCCACCCGGGACTGGGTCGCCGGTTCCTGGCCGGGCCACGGGCCGCTGCTGCTGGGCGTGCTGTTCGTCGCGACGGTGTACGTGCTGCCGCGCGGGCTCGCGGGTCTGCGGGGCGGCGGCTCCGGAGGCGGCGAGCAGCCCCCGTCGACGCCCGCCCCGTCCCCCGCCGGGAAGGTCTCCCCATGACACCGACGCCCGAACCGACCACCACGCCCCCTCCCGTCCTCGTCCTCGACCGGCTCACGCGCAGGTATGGCACGCTCACCGCCGTCGACGACGTGAGCCTGCGACTGCCCGTGGGGGCCCGGCACGCCGTCATCGGCCCCAACGGGGCGGGCAAGACGACCCTGCTCAACCTCATCGCGGGGACCGACCGGCCCGACCACGGCACGATCGCTCTCGACGGCGCCGACATCACCCGCAAGGCCACGGCCGGGCGGAGCCGTCTCGGTATCGCCCGCAGCTTCCAACAGCCATCGGTGATCGCGGAGTTGTCGGTGCTGGACAATGTCGTCCTGGCCGGCTGGCCGCATCACCCCCGGCGTCGCGGCGCATGGCGCAGACCGTCCCGCTACCGGCTGCACAAGGAGTCGGCGGGCCGCCATCTGGAGACGGTCGGCCTCGCGGACCTCGCCCACCGGCCGGCCGCCACGCTCTCGCACGGGCAGCGCCGCATGCTGGACCTCGCCGCCGCGCTGGCGGGCGACCCCCGTCTGCTGCTCCTGGACGAGCCGGCGGCCGGGCTGACCGACGGCGACATCGGCCGGCTGCTCGGCATCATCGGCGGGCTGCCGTCGGACGTCGCGGTCGTCCTGGTCGAGCACCATGTCGAGGTGGTCGCCGAACTCGCCACGTCCGTCACCGTGTTGGCGGCGGGGAAAGTGCTGGTCGACGGGGCGACCCAGGAGGTGCTGGCGCACCCGGAGGTCCGGGAGGCGTACCACGGCACCGGCCCGTCGGCGGGCCCGGACGGGGCCCGGCCCGCCACGATCCCGACCGTCTGCCCGTCCCCCACCGACGCGAGAGGATGACCGACGCCCGATGCTCGAACTCACCGGCCTGACCGCGGGCTACCACGGCGGCACCGTCCTCCACGGCCTCGACCTGTCGGTGCCCGCCGGTACGGTCCATGCCGTCGTCGGCCACAACGGCGCGGGCAAGACGACGCTCGTCCACACCGTCGCCGGGCTGATGCGGCCGAGCGCCGGAACCGTACGCCTGGACGGCCGCGAGGTCACCGGGCAGCCGGCGCACCGGATCGCCCGGGCGGGGATCGGTCTCGTACCGCAGGGGCGCCGGGTGTTCGCCGGGCTCACGGTCGACGAGCATCTGCGGCT
Source organism: Streptomyces sp. PTY087I2 (assembly GCF_001687325.1). Classification (GTDB taxonomy): domain Bacteria; phylum Actinomycetota; class Actinomycetes; order Streptomycetales; family Streptomycetaceae; genus Streptomyces. Next base: position 318,491 of record NZ_LZRD01000003.1, read on the forward strand.
GTCCTACCGTCCGCCGCGCCGGGGCGACACCGGCCGCCCCAGCGTGTGGACCCCCGCGCGGGTGCTGGAGCTGCTGCCCCGGCTGGGCGAGCGCCGGGGCAACCGGGGTACGGATCTGTCCGGCGGCGAACAGCAGATGCTGGCGCTGGCCCGGGCGCTGCTCGGCTCGCCGCGGGTGCTGCTGCTCGACGAGCCGACGGAGGGTCTGGCGCCCGTACTGGTGCGGCAGATCGACGCGTTGGTGACCACGCTGGCGGCCGAGGGCATCGCGGTCCTGCTGGTCTCCCCCAGCCCCGCGCAGGCCGCCGCGTGCGCCCGTACGCTCACGGTCCTCACCTCGGGGCGGATGACGCTGCGCCTGTCCGGGGAGGAGGCCCGCGCCGACGCGACGGCGCTGCACGCGGCGCTGGAGCTGACGGCGACGGGAGCCTGAGAGCGGCGGCGGCACCCCCGCGCCGACCGACCCGCCGCCCCCGACTCCTCCCGCCCTAACGCGCCTTCATGCTGTGCCCGCCGAAGCCGCTGCGCCGGTCTGAGCCACTGTTTTGTGCCTGCCACCACCCGTCGAACGCGGCCTGGTCCATGGCGGTCCAGTCGGGGGTGTTCTCGACCTGCGCGTCGCCCATCCGGCGGGCGAGGGCGACCATCGCGGCCCCGACGGCTCCACGCCGTTCGTCGTAGCTGTCCAGGACCTCCTTCCAGCTGTCCCCGGCCACCCAGGCGGCCTCCAGCGCCGTGGCGTCCTGGAGCGCCTTCACGCTGCCGCCGCCGATGTGCGGCCGGGCGACGCTGGCGGCGTCGCCGACGAGCGCCAGGCGGCCCGAGGTGTAGTGCGGCACCTCCAGGTCGTAGATGGGCTGGATGAAGGTGGTCTCGGCGGGGGTGCGGAGGACCCGGGCCGCCCAGTACGGCGGGAAGTTGTCGGCGACGAGGGCGCGCAGATGCGCGGTGAGCTCGGAGTTGAGGCGGCCGGGCGGCAGGGAGGTGGGGGTCCGCAGGTCCGGGTGGAGGCCGTCGGTCTGCGGGGGCGCGGTGTAGAGCACCCAGTTGAGCCGGTGCCCCCCGACGCCGTCCGGGATGCGGTAGATCATGCAATGGCCGCCGGGGAAGACGATGTTGTGCGCGTCGTTGCCGTCCGACGGAAGGTCCGCGACGTCCGGCGACGTGCCGCGCCAGCCGATGTATCCGGCGTACGTGGCGTCCGCGCCGGGGAACATGGCCTCGCGGACGACGGAGCGGTATCCGTCCGCCCCGATCACCACGTCGAAGTGCTCCTCGTACCCGTCCGCGAGCCGCAGCGTCACCCCGTCGGCGTCCGGCTCGACCCCGGTGACCACCGCACCGGACCGGTAGGTGACCTCCTCGGGCACCCGGCGCCGCAGCTCGCTCCACAGCGAGCCCCAGCTGTAGGCCCGGAAGGGGAACGGCTGCTGGCCGATGACCCGGCCGTGGTCGGCCTCGCCGTCGCGCACGGTCCACACCCGCCGGGTCAGCGGCGCCCAGGGCATCTCCGGGGCGACGTATCCGGCTTCCCGCAGCTCGTCGTACCGGTCGCTGTGGAGGGCGATCCCCACGCCTCTGTCACGGAGCCGGTCATCGGCGCGCTCCAGCACGGTGACCCGCTCCGCCCCTCCGCGCGACGCGGCGAGAGCCGCCGCACACCCCGCTATGCTGCCGCCGACCACGGCGACACTGCCTCCACGCATGACTGGCACTCCACTCACTCGGTGTTCCGGGCGCCGGCCGCGACACCGTTGTCGTGGCGGCGGCGCGACCGGCGGTAAATCGCCCTGCATCAGCGACTGTTGACCCGAATCTGCCGTCAGGACCCGGGCTTGATCCTATCGCGGCACGGCCGCCGGCCCTGGTGCTCGACAGGACCGGCAGCCGAGTAGCAGAGACCTGCCGCGAGCGGGTGGAGGATCCCGGAGGACACGGCCCGGAGCTGCGCGACGTCCGTCTCCTGGTCCCGTCCTCGGGCGAGGGCGGGACCGGACCGCGCTCCGGTGGTCGGGAGGGGTCAGCTCGTCGGCACGGTTCCGCGTCCGGTGACGGCGCGGAGGATCACGGCGAGAGCGACCAGGACGATGCCGAACCAGACGACGCTCGACACACCCACGTGGTCGGCGAACAGGCCGCCGATCAGGGCGCCGAGGGCGATGCAGGTGTTGTAGGCCATCGTGTTGAGCGACATCGCGGCCTCGAACTGCTGAGGTGCGGACGCGAGCGTCATGTTGATCTGGCTGAGCTGGACGACACCGAAGGCGAGGCCCCAGAGGATCATGGCGGCGATCACGCCGACCTTGTCGGCGCCGATGGTCAGCAGCAGGACGAGGGAGGCGATCATGATCAGGCCGCCCACGATGAAGCTGCCGTGCAGGCTCTTGTTGACGGTGTGTCCGCCGATGAAGTTGCCGACCGCGCCGCCGACACCGAAGACGATGAGGACGACGGTGATGAAGCCGACGGTGGCGAAGGTGCTCTCCTCCAGGAAGGGCCGGACGAACGTGTAGGCGCCGAAGTGGCCGAGGACGAAGAAGACGACCATGATCAGGACCACCCGCAGCTGCACATTCTTGAGCGGCAGGGTGAAGACCTCGCGGACCGAGACCGCGTTGGCCGAGGGCAGCGACGGGACGGCGACGGCGACGGCGATGAGGACGACGGCGCTCAGGGCGGACCAGATGAGGAACGTGGTGCGCCAGTCGCCGGCGCTCTCCAGCAGCGTGCCGAGCGGAATGCCGACGACGGTGGCGATCGAGATGCCGGACATCACGACGGCGGCGGCCCGGTTGGCGTGCTTCTCCGGGACGATCCGCATGGCCATGGTGACACCGATGGCCCAGAAGACACCGCTGGCGAAGCCCATGATCAGGCGGGTGCCCAGGATCAGCGGGTAGTTCGGTGCGACCGAGGTGATCAGGTTGCCGACGGCGAGCACAGCCAGCAGCGTGACGAGCAGCTTGCGCCGGTTGACGCGCCGGCTCCACGCCACGATGAACGGCACTCCGAGGCCGGCCGCGATGCCCTGAGCCGTGACCATGAGGCCGGCCGCGCCGACCGAGACGTCGAGGCTCTCGCTGAGCGGGGTGAGAAGGCCGATCGGCATCAGTTCGGTGGTGAGGAAGACGAACAGGCTGGCGGTGATGGCGGCCACGCCCGGCCACCCCCTGGCCGGGGACACCTGATTCTGCGACGTGGCGGGTGGGTTGGTCTCTTCTTGAAGGGTCATGTCATCTCTCCGGATGTGGTCAGGCGTGGGTACGCGCATGCCTCGGGCCGCCGGGATCCGGCGGGGAGGACATGGCGAGGGACGGTGCGCCCGCCGTTATCCGCTGCGTTCCTGTTCCAGAGCGGGTTGGTCGGGGACGTGCGAGACGGTGGTATCGGGTGGGGCGGGGGAGGTCCCCGCCGCCTTCGGTTTGGGTGCGCGCGGCTGGCCGAGCACGATCGCCGCCAAGATGACGACCATGCCGACGATCTGGAGGACGGAAAGGGTCTCGTCCTTGACGAGATAGCCCAGCAGCGTCGCCACGACGGGGCTGCCCAGGGCGAGGAAGGAGACCGCGACGGCAGGCAGCCGCCCGATGCCCCGGAACCAGACCATGTAGCTCAGGACCGCGCCGAAGATGATGAGGTAGGCGAATCCGATGGCGTTGGAGCCGGTCAGCGTGTCGGGGAGGTCTTCCAGCGCCAGCCAGAACGGCAGCAGGACCAGTCCTCCCGCGGTGAGCTGCCACCCGGTGAACGTCAGCACTCCGACGTCCTCCGGCCGGCCCCACCGTTTGGTCAGCGTGATGCCCAGGGCCATGCACAGTGCTCCGCCGATCGCGGCGAGCACTCCGAGGGTGTCGAGCGACGCCGTGCCCCTGAAGACCAGGAGCACCACCCCCGCCACGCCCATGGCCCAGGCCAGAGCATGGACGGCTCTGATCCTCTCCCCGAGGAAGAGGGCGGCCAGGACCACGACGAACATGGGCTGGGCCGACATGATCATGGCGGCGATGCCGCCCGGCAGCCGGTAGGCCGCGAAGAAGAGCAGGAAGTTGAAGGCGCCGATGTTCAGCACGCCCAGGATCAGGGCACGCCACCACCAGACGCCGGCCGGAAGCTTCCGGCCCAGGGCCAGCAGGAGAAGGCCGCCGGGCAGGGCCCGCATGGTGGTCGCCAGGAGCGGCCGGTCCGGTGGCAGCAGCTCGGTGGTCACCAGGTACGTGCTGCCCCAGACCGCCGGAGCCAGGCCGGTCACGACCGCCGTGAGTACGTTCTGCCTGCTCTTCATCTTGCCTCGAATCCCGCGGGGGTCATCAGGGCCCCCGACGTCCGTACAGCCGGCTCAGTCGAAGATCGGGTCGCGGTCACGGCCGCGCTTCAGCTCGAAGAAGCCGTCGGTGCTCGCCACGGCCAGCACTCCGTCCCAGAGTGTTCCGGCGGCCTCACCACGAGGGGCGGGGGTGAGCACGGGGCCGAAGAACGCCAGCGGCTTCCCGTCCGGGCCGGGTACGTGGATGACGGGGGTGCCGACCTCGGAGCCGACCGGGTCCATCCCCTGATGGTGTTCGGCGCGCAGCGGCTCGTCCCAGGAGGTCTCCTCCGCGGCCTCGATCAGGTCGGCGGGCAGACCCGCCTCCGCCAGGGCGGCGCTGATCATGTCGGGGCCGAGCCCGGCCTTGTCGTGGTGGATCAGCCGGCCCATGGCGTTGTAGAGGGGGCGCAGCACCTCGTTGCCGTGGCGCTGCTGTGCCGCCACGCACACGCGCACGCAGGCCCAGCCGTCGATCATCCCCTGGCGGTACTTCTCCGGGACCTCGCGGCCCTCGTTGAGGACCGACAGGCTCATGATGTGGAAACGGGTCTCCAGCGGCCGGACCTGCTCCACCTCCAGCATCCAGCGTGAGGTGATCCACGCCCAGGGGCAGCGGGGGTCCACCCAGATGTCGGCGACGGTCGTCTCGAAACTCGGTGGCGTGGTGCTCATGGCGGTCGCTCGTCCTTTCGGTGTCGCGGCACGGGGGCGCGCGAAGGCATGCCTCGGCGGCTTACGCCCAGGTGCGGTAGATGAGGGAGCTGCGGCGGGAGCGGCTTCCGGGCACGCCGGAGGGGGCCCTGATCAGGGGATCGTCCGACGGAACGGGCCCGAGGGCGTTCCTGCCGTGTGCGTTCCTGACCAGTGTCGGACCGGAGCTATCAATCAGTCCAACACATGCTTGTCACCCGATGGATCTCGTATCACGATGGATCGATGGAGCTCCAGCAGATGCGTTACGTGATCGCGGTGGCCGAGACGAACAACTTCACGAGGGCCGCCCAGCGCTGTCTGGTGGTCCAGTCCGCGCTCAGCCACCAGATCGCGCGCCTGGAGAACGAACTGGGTGCGCGGCTCTTCGAACGCACCAGCCGCCGGGTGCGGCTCACTCCGGCGGGTGCGGCCTTCCTGCCCGTCGCCCGCCAGTGCCTGGACGCGGCGGAGCGAGCCGCCGCCGAAGTCGCGGCGGCCGTCGGGGAGGTGCGCGGGCGCCTGGCGGTGGGGCTGATCCCCACCGTCGCCGCAGTGGACATCCCCACCGTCCTCAAGAAGTTCCACCAGCTCCACCCGAAGGCCCGGATCAGCCTCGGTGTGGGAGCCAGCAACGAGCTCGTCGAACAGGTGAAGTCGGGCGAGATCGAGGTGGCCTTCCTCGGCATCCCGGTCACGGCCCGCCCCCAGGGCGTCACGGCGCGGGAGCTGGCCCGGGAGCGGCTGGTCGCAGTGGTCTCCCCGGACCATCCCCTCGCCGGCGAGACCTCGGTCGACCTGCGCCGGCTGTCGTCGGAGGTGTTCGTGGACCTGCCGGCGAAGACCGCGGGACGGGCCCAGTCCGATCTGGCGTTCACCGCCGCCGGCCTCACCCGAGAGGTGCCCTTCGAGGTGACCAACGCGGACTACCTGGCCCGGCTGGTCGGCGCGGGCCTGGGCGTGGCGCTGCTCCCGCCCACGTACGTCGCCGGGCTGGCCGGTCTGGTCACGATCGAGGTCACGGACGCGCCGTCCCGGGCCGAGTACGTGGTCTGGGGCCGCGAGAGCCTCACCCCGGCGGCCACCGCGTTCCTGGCGCTGCTGGGCATCGAGCAGGAGTGACCGCGGCCGGGGGCGGCCCGGCCGCGGTGGGGGCTCAGGCGTGGGCCGTCAGAGCGGAGCCGAGCAGCGCGCGGTGGATCTCGGAGGTCGGCGAGGACCGGTTGAGCGTGATGCAGTGCAGGCCGGGAGCGCCCTCGGCGAGCAGCTTCTCGGCCATGGCCACGGCGAAGTCGACACCGATCCGCCTGCCTGATTGAGCTGCATACCGGCGGGCTGGCGCGCGAGCGCCTCCGCCTTCAGGCCGGCCCACTCTTCATCGAAAGACACTCGTCCCCAGGGTTCCTGCGAACCGGCGCTGCCCAGCAGGAAACCCTACCGGGTCGTGACGGTTGGGCAGCGTGCCGAAAGCGGGTGGGCAGCTCCCAGCCGTGCCCGTCACCGCTTCCCCCGGTCGGCCGCGCCCGCCGTGCGCCCCCGCCCCACCCTCCTTACCGTCTGTGCTGACGTCGTCGCGCAGGGAGCCGGTGGGCGCCGTGACCCGCGCCCGGCGGGGCGCCCGGCCCGGCCCCGTACAGGAGGAGCCCATGCCGGAGCTGTTCATCGATGGGCAGTGGACCGCTGCCGCCGAGGGGCGGAAGCGGGAGATCCGCTGTCCGGCCGACGGCACACTGGTGGCCACCGTCGACGAGGGCGGGGCCCGGGACGCCGAGGCCGCCGTCGCCGCCGCCCGGGCCGCCTTCGACCGGGGCCCCTGGCCGGGGACGCCCGCCGCCGAGCGGGGGCGGCTGCTGCTGCGGGTGGCGGAGCTGCTGGAGCGGAACAAGGACGCCTTCGCGCGGGCCGAGTCGCTGGACACGGGCAAGCGGCTCGTCGAGAGCGCCTACGACATGGACGACATCGCCAACTGCTTCCGGTACTTCGGCAACCTCGTCGCGGCCGGGGACGCGGGGCGGGTCGTCGACACCGGGCTCGCGGACATCGACAGCCGGATCGTGTACGAGCCCGTCGGGGTGTGCGCGCTCATCACGCCGTGGAACTATCCGCTGCTCCAGACGGCCTGGAAGGTCGCCCCGGCGCTCGGGGCCGGCAACACGTTCGTCCTCAAGCCGAGCGAGCTGACCCCGCACACCGCCGTGCTGCTCATGGGGCTCCTCGTCGAGGCCGAGCTACCGGAGGGAGTCGCCAATCTGGTGCTCGGGGCGGGCGCGGACGTGGGGGCGCCGTTGACCGAGGACCCGCGGGTGGATCTGGTGTCGTTCACCGGGGGGCTCGTCACCGGGCGGCGCATCATGGCCGCCGCCGCGCCCACCGTGAAGAAGGTCGCCCTGGAGCTGGGCGGCAAGAATCCCAACATCGTGTTCGCCGACGCCGACTTCGAGACCGCCGTCGACTACGCCCTGATGGCGGTGTTCCTGCACTCGGGGCAGGTCTGCTCCGCCGGGGCGCGGCTCCTCGTGCAGGACGAGCTGCACGACCGGTTCGTGGACGAGCTGGTGGCGCGGGCGGGCCGGATCAAGCTCGGCGGGCCGTTCGACGAGGACGCCCGCAGCGGGCCGCTGATCTCCGCCGCGCACCGCGACAAGGTCGAGGCGTACGTCGCGGAGGGCATCGCCGAGGGCGCGGTGCTGCGCTGCGGCGGGGCGCGGCCCGAGGATCCGGCGCTGGCGGACGGCTTCTACTACCCGCCCACCGTGCTGGACGAGTGCGCCACCTCGATGTCCGTGGTGCAGGACGAGTCGTTCGGCCCGGTGCTCACCGTCGAGCGGTTCCGGGACGAGGACGACGCGGTCCGGCTGGCCAACGACACCGTGTACGGGCTGGCCGGCGCGGTCTGGACGCAGGACGGCGGGCGCGCCCACCGGGTGGCCTCGCGGCTGCGGGCCGGCACCGTGTGGATCAACGACTTCCACCCCTACGTACCGCAGGCGGAGTGGGGCGGGATGAAACAGTCCGGTTTCGGCCGTGAGCTGGGGCCCGCCGGGCTCGCCGAGTACCAGGAGGCCAAGCACATCTGGCGCAATGCCGCCGCCACCCCGCAGCGGTGGTTCGAGTGAGCCGGACCAAGGGGCCCGAGGACCGGGCGGTGCCGGACAGCAGCCATGACGACGACGCGCTCGGCGAGCTGGGCTACCGGCCCGAACTGCGGCGCACGCTCGGCAACTTCCACACCTTCGCCGCCGGGATCAGCTACATCTCCATCCTGACTGGCACCTTCCAGCTGTTCTACTTCGGCGTCACCTTCGGCGGCCCCGCCTACTGGTGGTCCTGGCCGATGGTCTTCTGCGGGCAGCTGATGGTGGCCCTGTGTTTCTGCGAGCTGGCCGCCCGCTATCCGGTGGCCGGTTCGGTCTACAACTGGGCCAAGAAGATGGGCGGTCCGCACGTCGGCTGGCTCGGCGGCTGGATGATGATGACCGCCACCATGGTCACGCTGTCGGCCGTGGCGCTCGCCTACCAGATCACGCTGCCGCAGATCGACGACTGGTTCCAGTTCGTGGGCGACGGGAGCGGCCAGAACGACCAGGCGGCCAACGCCGTCCTGCTGGGCAGTGTGCTGGTCCTGTTCTCCACGCTGGTCAACGCGTTCGGCGTCCGGCTCATGGCCCGGATCAACTCCGCGGGCGTCTTCATCGAGCTGATCGCCGCCGTCGCCCTGATCATCGTCCTGGGCGCGCACATCACCCGGGGCCCCAGCACCGCGCTGACGGAGACGTACGGGCTGGGCAGCGGCCAGTCGCTCGGCTACTTCGGGGCGTTCCTCACCGCGTCGCTGGCCTCCGCCTATGTGATGTACGGCTTCGACACCGCGTCCTCGCTCGGCGAGGAGTCGCACAACCCGGGCCGCAACGCGCCCCGCGCCATTCTGCGGGCGCTCATCGCGTCTTTCCTGATCGGCGCGTTCATCCTGCTCTTCGCGCTGCTCTCGGTGCCGGACCTGCACGCCGAGGAACTGTCGACGGGCGGGTTGCAGTACGTGGTGCTGGCGACGCTCGGCGAGACCGTCGGGGAGATCTTCCTCTGGGCGGTGGTCGTCGCGATCACGGTCTGTGTGCTGGCCGTGCAGGCCGCCGGGATCCGGCTGATGTTCGCCATGGCGCGGGACAACAACCTGCCCGCCGGATCGAAGCTGGCCCGGGTCAGCCCCCGGTTCAAGACGCCCGTGGTGCCCGCCGTGCTGATCGGGGTGGTGGGCGTCGTCATCCTGGTCGTGAACATCAACCAGCCGCAGATCTTCTCGGTGATCACCAGCATCGCGATCATCATGATCTACGTGGCGTATCTGCTGGTCACCGTGCCGATGCTGGTGCGCCGGCTGCGCGGCGACTGGCAGCCGCGCGAGGGCGCGTTCTCGCTGGGCCGCTGGGGACTGCCCGTGAATGTGCTCGCCGTGCTCTGGGGCACGGCGATGTCGCTCAACCTGGCCTGGCCGCGCGCCGAGGTCTACAACGCGACCGGCCCGCAGCACTGGTATCTGCGCTGGGGCGCGTTCCTGTTCATCGGCGTCGTCGCGCTCGGCGGCTTCGCCTACTACTGGTTCGTCCAGCGGCACCGGACCGGCGTGCTCGCCGAGCACCGGTTCGAGGCCCAGGACGACGGCCCCACCACCCCCACCGCTCCTCCCCCGTCCCCGCCGGCCGGCTGAATTCTGGAGACCCGATGCCCGAAGCAGGCCCTGTACCCGCGTTCGATTACGTCGTCGTCGGCGGCGGTACGGCCGGTGCCGTCATCGCCGCCCGGCTCACCGAGGACCCCGCCGTCACCGTCTGCGTCCTGGAGGCGGGCCCCTCGGACGTCGGGGACGACAGCATCCTGCGGCTGGAGCGGTGGATGGCGCTGCTGGAGTCCGGTTACGACTGGGACTATCCGGTGGAGCCGCAGGAGCGGGGCAACAGCTTCATGCGGCACGCCCGCGCCAAGGTGCTCGGCGGCTGCTCCTCGCACAACTCCTGCATCGCCTTCTGGGCCCCGGCCGAGGACCTCGACGAGTGGGCGGCGCTCGGCTGTACGGGGTGGAGCGCGGCGGACTGCTTCCCGCTGTACCAGCGCCTGGAGACGAACGACGCACCCGGCGACCACCACGGCCGCTCCGGTCCGGTGACCATCCGGACCGTACCGCCGCGCGACCCCTGCGGTACGGCCCTCCTGGAGGCGTGCGCGACGGCGGGCATCCCCACCGTCCCGTTCAACACGGGGTCCACCGTGATCCGGGGCGCGCACTGGTTCCAGATCAACGCCCGCGAGGACGGCACCCGTTCCTCGGCCTCGGTGTCGTATCTGCACCCGGTGCTGGGGAAGCGGCCCAACCTGGAGGTACGGACCGGGCTCCAGGCGAAACGGCTGCTGTTCGACGGCGAGCGGTGCACGGGGGTGGAGTATCTGGAGCCCGACACCGTGCACAGCGGGACGGTGCGCGCGCGGCGCGAGGTCATCGTCTCCTGCGGGGCGATCGACTCCCCGAAGCTGCTGATGCTGTCGGGCATCGGGCCGGCCGGGCATCTGCGGGACACCGGGGTCGACGTACGGGTGGACTCCCCCGGCGTCGGCTCGCACCTCCAGGACCACCCGGAGGGCGTGATCATGTGGGAGGCGAAGCAGCCCATGGTCACCACGTCCACCCAGTGGTGGGAGATCGGGATCTTCGCGGACACCGAGCGGGGGCTCGACCGGCCGGACCTGATGTTCCACTACGGCTCGGTGCCGTTCGACATGAACACCTACCGGCGCGGCTACCCGACCTCCGACAACGCGTTCTGCCTGACCCCGAACGTCACCCGCGCCCGGTCCCGGGGCACGGTGCGGCTGCGGACCCGGGACTTCCGGGACAAGCCGCGGGTCGATCCGCGCTACTTCACCGACGAGCACGACGTACGGGTGATGACGTACGGGCTGCGGCTGGCGCGGGAGATCGTGGCGCAGCCGGAGATGGCCGCGTGGGCGGGGGCCGAGCTGGCTCCGGGGCCCGGCGCGACCACGGACGCAGAGCTGTTCGACTACATCCGCGAGACGCACAACACCGTCTACCACCCGGCCGGAACCGTCCGCATGGGCCCGGCGGAGGACCCCGACTCGCCGCTCGACCCCCAGCTGCGGGTCAAGGGCGTCACCGGGCTGCGGGTGGCCGACGCGTCGGTCATGCCGTTCCTGCCGACGGTCAATCCGTGCATCACCACGATGATGATCGGCGAGAAGTGCGCCGATCTGATCAAGGACGGCCCCACCCCGGTCACCGCCTAGTTATTCGCACACACGCTCGAATAACGTTACGCTCCCCCTATGGCCGTACACCTGCAAAGCTCACTTTTCGATCAGGAGGCCGAGGTCGGCACCCGCCCCCTGAGCGGACTGCGGCGTACCGATCTCGGCCACGGCGCCTGGATCGACGTCCTGCCGCAGTGGCTCCGGGGAGCGGACACCCTGTTCGAGACGCTGGTGCGCGACGTCGCCTGGCGGGCCGAGCAGCGCGTGATGTACGAGCGTGTCGTGGCGGTCCCCCGGCTGCTGGCCTTCTACGGCCGCCACGACCCCCTGCCCCATCCGGCCCTGGAAGCCGCCCGCACCGAGCTCGGCGAGCATTACGCCGCCGAGCTGGGCGAACCGTTCACCACGGCGGGGCTGTGCTTCTACCGTGACGGGCGGGACGGGGTCGCCTGGCACGGGGACACGATCGGGCGGGGAGGCAGCGAGGACACGATGGTCGCGATCCTCTCACTGGGCGCGCCCCGGCACCTGGCGCTGCGGCCGCGCCGCCCGGGCCCCGCCCCGGTCCGCCGGCCGCTCGGCCACGGCGATCTGATCGTCATGGGCGGCAGCTGCCAGCGCACCTGGGAGCACGCGATCCCCAAGACCGCGCGGGCCGTCGGGCCGCGCGTCAGCGTGCAGTTCCGGCCCGACGGGGTGCGCTGACCCCGGGTCTCCGGGGCCGCGCCCGGGGGCACCGCGGTTGTGCGGGTCCCGGCCAGGGCCGATTCTGAGAGTAATGAACCGGGCCGGGCGCGCCGTGAGCGCGGCGAACACGGCGGAGAGCGCCGATTTCCGTGGGCCCCTGGACATCACCAGGGCGGCCACGGTGGTTCTGGACGCCGAGAGCACCGTCATCGGCTGGAGTCCGGCGGCGGCCGAGCTCCTGGGCTACGGGCCCGCCGACGCCCTGGGGCGGCCGCTGAGCGCGTTCCTCTCGGTGCACCCGGTCGGCGGCACGCCCCCGGCCGAAGCGGCCGGACCGTCCGACGTACCCGGAACGGCCGCCGCCGGCATCGGGCCGCCGTCCCTCGTCGGCAACGAGATCCATGTGGCCCACGCCCAGGACGGCCGGGAGCTGCTGGTGGCGACGGCGACCTGCCCGCTGCCGGGCGGGCCGGCCGGCCGTGGCGCCGGCGCGCCGGACCGGATCCTGGTGGCGGCCGAGGTGGGCGAACTGCGGCACTGGGAGTCCCGGATCGCGCTGCTCCAGGGGCTGGCCACGCAGTCGCCCGTCGGGCTGGCGATCTACGACACCGATCTGCGGCTGACCTGGTGCAACACCGCTTACGAACGGGAGATCGGGCAGCCGCTGGCCGCGTTCCGGGGTATGCGGGCCGATGAGCTGTACTCCAGCGGCTTCTTCGTGTCCCCGGGCTATCCGCAGACGCTCGACGGCGTCATGCACCAGGTGATCGACACCGGCGAGCCGATCCTCGACCTGAACTTCCGGGGGCAGCCGCCGAGCGATCCGGGGCGGGACCATCTGTGGTCCTGCGCCTACTACCGGCTGGAGGACGCGCACGGGCATGTGTTCGGCGTGTGCGAGGACGCCTTCGACATCACCGACCGCTACCGGGTCCAGGAGCGGCTGACGCTCCTCGTCGAGGCCGGCCGCCGGATCGGCACGGTGCTGGACGTGGCCACCACCGCCGAGGAGATCGCCGAGGTGGCCGTGCCGGACTTCGCCGCGACCGTACGGGTCGATGTCACGCGGGCCGCGCTGACCGGGGAGACGGCGGCGGTGGGCAGCACGGCGGACATGTCCCTGCTCCGGGTCGCGGACCGCTCGGAACCGGGCACCGCCACCCCGGACCCGGCCCTCCCGGACCCGAACCAGCCGGATCCGGCCCTCCCGGTCCGGGGCGCCCCGGACCCCGCCCTGCCCGAGCCGGGGCGCCCGGACCCGGGCTCCACCGGCTTGGACCGGCCGGATCCCGCCCGGCCGGACCCGAGTCGGCCGGAGTCGGCACGCCCGGGCCGATCGGCCCCCGGCCCCCCGGACTCGGCCTCGTCCGACCCCGCCCCGCCCGAGTCGGCACGCCCGGACCCCGGCTCCACCGAACCGGACCGGCCGGATCCCGGAGTCCCGGAATCCGCCCTCCCGGGGTCCAGCCCCCCGAAGACGAGCCCTCTCACCTCGCCGGACCCGGCGCGCCCGGACCCCGGCTCCACCGAACCGGGCCGATCGGACCCCGGAATCCCGGGCACAGGCCCGCCGGCCCCCGACCCGGACGCCCCGGCCCCTGGTCCGTCGGCCCCCCAAACCCAGCAGGCCGGACCGCACGGCGTGGGCGGGACCGCACCCGGCACCGCGGCTTCCGGCGGTGACGAGCGGGATCCCTATCCGCCCGTCGTCTATCCGCCCGGATCCCCCCAGCACCGCAGCCTCTCCTCGGGTGGGCTCGTGCTCGACGAGGGCACCCTGGTCGTGCCCCTCCGGGCCGGGGGTGCCGTCCTCGGGCTCGTCACCTTCGACCGGGGCATCGCTCCCGACGCCTCCGGTCGGCCCCCCGCCCCCGACCGGGCGACCACCTTCGACAACGGCGAGGTCGCCCTCGCCGACGAGCTCGCGGCCCGGGCCGCGGTCTGCATCGACAACGCGCGCCGCTACACCCGCGAGCGCACCGCCTCCCTCGCCCTCCAGCGGCAGCTGCTGCCGCACCACCTGCCGCCGCAGTCCGCGGTCAGGACCGCCTACCGCTATCTGCCCGCCGACGACGTGACCGGCGTCGGCGGCGACTGGTTCGACGTGATCCCGCTGTCCGGGACCCGGGTCGGCCTCGTCGTGGGGGACGTGGTCGGGCACGGCCTCCAGGCCGCCGCCACCATGGGGCGGCTCCGCACCTCCGTACGGGCCTTCGCCCAGCTCGACATGGCCCCCGACGAGCTGCTGACCCGGCTGGACGACCTGGTGGGGCAGCCCGCGGAGGAGCCGCCCGACGCGTACGGCGGGGCGGTCGAGACGTACGACGTGACCACCGGGGCGACCTGCCTGTACGCGGTCTACGACCCGGTCTCCCGGCGTTGCGTCATGGCCCGGGCCGGGCATCTGCCGCCGGCGATCGTCGACCCCGGGGGTCAGGTGTCGTTCCCGGACCTGCCCGCCGGACCGCCGCTGGGCCTCGGCGGGCTGCCGTTCGAGTCGATGGAGTTCGAGCTTCCGGTGGGCAGCCTGCTGGCCCTGTTCACCGACGGCCTGGTGGAGGCCCGGGACCACGACATCAGCCATGGCCTCGACATGCTGGGCCGGGTGCTCGGCGACCGTTCCGCGTCGCTGGAGGAGCTGTGCGACCGGGCGGTGACCGAGCTGGTGCCCGACGGGACGAGCCCCGACGACACCGCCCTGCTCCTGGTCCGCACCCGCGAGCTCGACGCGGAGCGGGTCGCCGACTGGGAGCTGAGCGCCGAGCCGGTGTCGGTGGGCCGCGCCCGCGAACTCGCCACCGGGCAGCTGGAGGCCTGGGGCCTGGAGGAGCTCGTGTTCGCCACCCAGCTCGTCGTCAGCGAACTGGTCACCAACGCCGTCCGGTACGCGGGCGGCCCGCTGGGGCTCCGCCTCATCCGGGACCGCACCCTGGTGTGCGAGGTCGCGGACACCGGCCACACCTCCCCCCACCTGCGGCACAGCGCGGAGGACGACGAGGGCGGGCGCGGCCTGTTCATCGTGGCGCAGCTCGTCCAGCGGTGGGGCACCCGGTACACCCCGACCGGGAAGACCATCTGGACCGAGCAGGCCCTGCCGCCGGCCGACGAGGCCTGACCGCCCGGCCCTTCTCCGTAGCCCCTCTCCATAGCCCTTCTCCGTAGCCCCTCTCCGTACGGGCCGTTCCACTTTGTTGACAACCCAACAGATCTCGACTTAGGTGTGCCTTACCTAAGTCGACTGGGTGTCCGTGGTTCTGGTTCCGATGCCGAGAAAGGTGCTCATCCCGTGAGTGCTGTTCCCTCCACCCGTACCGTCGCCCGTACGAGCCTGGCCGCCTTCGCCGCCGCCGCGCTGGCCGTGACCTTCGCCTCCCCCGCCGCCGCCGCGACCGGCACCCGTACGGTCACCGACGGAGGCACCACCTACAACCTGTCGCTGACGGCCCCCGACAGCGCGGCCGCCTCGGGCGCCAACATCACTGTCACCGGCAGCGGTTACAACACCGCCCAGGGCGTGTACGTGAGCCTGTGCGTGGTGGACGGCGCCCAGGGCGCCAACAAGCCCTCGCCGTGCCTCGGCGGCCAGGACGAGTCCGGCACCACCGGCGCCTCGCACTGGGTCTCCAGCCTGGGCGGCGGCCTCCCCAACACCTCGCCCTTCGGCGCCGGCGGCACCTTCAGCGTCCAGATACACGTCAAGGCCGACCTCGGCGGCGGCAACGTCTGCGGCGACACCGTCGAGTGCGCCATCGTGACCCGCGCCGACCACACCGACACCAACGACCGCAAGTACGACGTCCACGCTCCGATCAACTTCGTGTAACACCACGAGAGTTCCCCATCCCTTCGCCCGGTCCCGGCCGTTCGTGCCGGGGCCGGGCTCCCACGCGTCCTGACGAGGAATGACATGACATCCACTCCGGGCACCGCTCCCGGCACCCCGCCCGGCGGCCAGAGCAGGCTGAGACGCCGCGCCGGCACCGCCGCCGTCGCCGCCCTGCTGCTCGCGGCGGTCCCCGCGGGCGCGGCGGTCAGCGCCGACGCCGGCACCCCGAAGACCGCCACCGGCCCCCAGGGGCAGCGGCTCACCGTCTCGGCCACCACCGGTCTCGACCCGGCCGGACAGAAACTCCGGGTCCAGGGCGAGGGGTACGGCCTCACCACCGGCATCTACGTCGCCCTGTGCAAGGACAACGGGGACAACCGCGTGCCCTCCCCCTGCCTCGGTGGCGCGGACATGAGCGGCGGTTCGAAGACCTCGCAGTGGATCGTGCCCCCGGGCGACCCGTACGAGGGCGACCTCGCCTCCGCCTTCGGGCCCGGCGGCACCTTCGACGTGGAGATCGAGATCACGGAGAAGGGCGACGGCCTCGACTGCGCCGAGGTGTCCTGTTCCGTCGTCACCCGCGCCGACCACCGCGCCGCGGGCGACCGTACGCAGGACGTCCGCATACCCGTGGCCTTCGCCGGACAGGAGCCCGGGGAAGGCGACGGCGGCGAGGGGGTCGACGTACCCCCGGGGACCGTCTCGTACAAGTCCGTCGCCGAGTTCACCTCGGCCGGCAAGCCGCTGGACCTGCTGCTGCACCCCGACTCGAAGAAGCTGTACGTCGGCGCGGACAACCTCCCCGACACGGCCGACGTCGACGAGCGCGGGCTGCATGTGCTGAACCCCGAGGACGGGACGTCCGAGAGCTGGATCAGCCAGGCCCCCGGCTCCACCGGTGAGTTGCGGGCCTCGGCCGCCGCGCGTATCGCCGGACCGCTGCCGGGCGACGGCGTCGTCTACAACTACCCGCTGCGGGGCGTCGGAAGCGCCGCGTCGGGCGACGAGGCGGCCTCCGGCGTCTGGCTCGCCGGGTCCACGATCACCGACATCGCCCCCGGCACGACCCCGGACACGGTCCTGGTCGCCCAGGGCGCGACGCTCTCCGAGATCGAGCGGGCCACCGGCACGGCGACCCGGACGCTCACCCTGCCGGGCGGTAACCGGTTCGCCGCCGACGTCGAGCGGGGCGCGCTCTGGTACGCCGACTTCGCGGGCGGGAAACTGCACCGCGTGGACCTCACGTCGTTCGCCCTCAGCGGCTCCTTCGACCTGCCCGGCGGGCCGGGCATGGCCGGATTCGCCGTGACGGACCCGGCCACCGGCGCGGTGTGGGTCGGGGTCGACCGGTCCGTGCTGGTCTTCGACGCCGCGGGCACCCTGGTCAGGACGCTCGTCGGCGCGGACCTGGCCCGCGACGCGGCCTTCGACACGGCGACGGGCCGGGCCTACGTCGTCTGGCAGGACGGCGGGGACCTCTCCGACCCGGCCAACGACAACAACGGCACGCTCACCGTGTACGACAGCGAGGACTTCGCCCCGGCCGCGAAGGACCTGTCGCTGCCCGGCAACCACTCCCAGGCCGGTGCGGCCGCGCTCGCCGTCGAACCGGGCGGCGCCACCGTCTTCGTGACCAGCCCCGCCGAGGGGAAGATCACCAAGCTGGTCCGGCAGGTCTCGCCCCTGGTGACCCGCGCACCCGCGGACCTCACGGCGAAGGAGGGCGAGGAGGTCACCCTCACCGCCGAGGCGGAGGGCGCCCCGGAGCCCACGGTCCGCTGGCAGGTCAGCACCGACGGCTCGCAGACCTGGCAGGACGTCGAGGGCGCGACGGAGCCCGCCCTCACGTTCACCGCGCGCACGGCACAGGACGGCTACCGCTACCGCGCCGAGTTCCGCAACGCCGTCGGCACCACCCGCACCGCCGCCGTGACGCTCACCGTCACCCCGGCGACCGGCGGCGACAGCGGAGGAGACACGGGCGGGGACACGGCCGGGAACACGGGTGGCGACTCCGGAGGAGACACCGGAGGGGACACCGGTGGCGCCGGTGATGCCTCGAACGGCTCCGGCAGTACGGGAGGTGACGGCTCGACAGGCGGTGACAGCGGTACGCAGTCGGGTGCCGGCTCCACCACCGGTGACGCCAACTCCACCGGCGGCTCCACCGGGACGGCGGGGGGCTCCACGGGTACGGCCGGGGGTTCCGGCTCCACGGTCGGCGGAGGGGTCGGGGGCGGCACCGGGACCGCCGCCACGTCCGGCGGCGGCAGCCTGGCCGCCACCGGGGCCACTGTGATGTCAGTAACTCTCGCAGCGGTGGCGCTCGTTGGCGCAGGAGTGCTGGTCCACCGGCGCACCAGGCGGCGCACGGAGGGCGCACTCTGACGTCGTAGCAGCCCCCGCCCCCTTCGGGGGTCCCGCACAAGCGCTTACCCGGCTGTCACTCCATCACTTTCCTTGCCCATCAGGCGACATCGGATGTTTCCAGTCGATCGGAGGTGTCTGGACCGAGCCGTCTGAACTTCACGAGAACTCCAGCGAAATGGCACGTGTGTGGATATCGTGCACCGGGCGAGGGCGCATCCGTCAGTCCATGGGATCGACGGATGCGTCCCGTTTGTGGGGGTGCAACTGTGGCTGGGGGGCTCATGGGGCATGTCGAAATACCTGATACCGATCTGTCCGGACCGGTGGGGCTCCGGGGCGCACCGCGCCCTCGCCCCGCCGCCTCCCGGAATCGCACGGCGGCCCTGGAGCAACTCTGGCGGGCCCCGACGGCTCAGCGCGACCCGGCCGGCCCGGCGCAGGCCCGGCGGAAGCCGGCGCCCGGGCCGGTTCTCGCCGCGCTGACCGACCTGCTGGGTCTGGCCGGTCCGGCCTGGCTGCTGCTGCGCGCGGGGGACCAGCCCCGTCCGGTGGCGGCCGCCGCGGTGGCGGGGCTGCTGTGGGCCGGGCTGCGCGGCGCCCG